>NZ_JAPWDT010000004.1:0-607588 GCF_027212525.1 Agrobacterium sp. SOY23
AAATCCTGCCTTGTCTTGTTCGGATGACGGTAAACCGCTCCGAAACGAGAATGAGTGTCAAAGTCCGAGCATCATGCGGACGACGGGCTCCAGCCCGCGCCCGATGGCCCGCGTGTTTTCAGCATCGAGATGAACGCCGTCCACCGGCGTCGTGTGGGCGACGGACCCGGCATCGAAAAATCCGCAATCGAGGTCGTCGGCAAGGTCCCGGTAAACGGAAGCCAGCATCGCCGATTCATCGATTGCATCGCGATAGATCGCGCCCATGACGGGGTTCGCCGTTTCGCAAAGCTGCGGCGGCGCGACGATCAGCACGTCAGGCGCTTCCCAATCCGGCACCTGCCAGACATGGTTGCGCGTGAGTTTCACCAGACGCTCGATCCCCTTCATTGCCACCATGGCCGATCCGTGGATCGACGGCTTCATGTCGTTGGTGCCGAGCATGATGATGACGAGGTCAAGCGGCGCATGGCTGTGCAGCAGCGTTGGCAGAAGTCTTGCCCCGTTGCGGTCGCAATCGGCCGTATGGTCGTCATAAGCGGTGGTGCGGCCGCCCAGACCCTCGTGGATCACATGCACGTCGGAACCGAGCGCCTTCTGCAAGACGCTCGGCCAAAGATCGTCATGGCTGTGCCGGCCACCCGTTTCCGCGTCATATCCCCAGGTCAGGGAATCACCAAAGCAGAGGACCGACTTCACCATCTCACTCTCCAATCAAACCAGCATGCCCATCGGGTTTTCGATATAGCGCTTGAAGGCGCCGATCAGTTCGGCTCCGAGCGCGCCATCGACGCAGCGGTGGTCGGTGGAAAGCGTGACCGTCATGACGTTGGCGATCTTGATCTCGCCGTTCTTCACGACAGCGCGCTGTTCGCCCGCGCCAACCGCCAGAATGGTGGCATGCGGCGGGTTGATGACGGCGGAGAAGCTTTTCACGCCCATCATGCCCATGTTGGACACGGCGGTCGTTCCACCCTGATATTCCTCGGGCTTCAGCTTGCGCTCTTTCGCGCGCTTGCCGTAGTCCTTCATCTCGTTGGAGATGGTGGAGAGCGACTTCTCTTCCGCCTTGCGGATGATCGGCGTGATCAGGCCACCCGGAATGGAAACGGCAACGCCGACATCCGAGTGCTTGTGCTTGACCATGGCGCTTTCCGTCCAGGAGACGTTGGCATCCGGCACGTCGCGCAGCGCCAGAGCAAGCGCCTTGATGACCATGTCGTTGACCGACAGCTTGTAGGCCGGCTTGCCGTCCTTTTCAGGAGCCGCCGCGTTGAGCTGGGCGCGCAGTGCCAGAAGCGTGTCGAGCTCGCAATCCACGGAAACGTAGAAATGCGGAACCGTCTGCTTGGATTCGACCAGACGCTTGGCGATGACCTTGCGCATGCCGTCATGCGGCACGAGCTCGTAGGAACCAGGCTCGAACAGCTTGAGAACGGCTTCGTCGGAAGGACCCTTGGCAAGTGCCGGAGCCGGCGCGCCTGCGGATGCCGCGGCGGCCGGAGCAGCCTTCGCACCGCCGGAAGCGGCAGCTTTTTCCACGTCGGTCTTGACGATGCGGCCATGCGGGCCGGAACCGGAGACGGCCGAAAGGTCGAGACCGGCTTCCTTGGCAAGACGACGGGCAAGCGGCGAAGCGAAGATACGCTCGCCGGACTTTGCAACCGGAGCCGGCGTGGAAGGTGCCGCTGCCTGATCGGCCGCCGGCTTCTCAGCCTTGGCCGGTGCAGCCTCTTCCTTCGGCGCTTCGGCCTTGGCAGCTTCCTGCTTCGGAGCTTCCGCCTTGGCGGGAGCGGCAGCGCCGCCCTTTGCCGCCTCGGCAACATCCTCGCCGTCAGCAGCGAGGATCGCGATCAGGGCATTGACCTTGACGGCTTCGGTGCCGGCCGGAACGACCAGCTTGGCAACGGTGCCTTCGTCGACGGCTTCCACTTCCATGGTCGCCTTGTCGGTCTCGATCTCGGCGATCACGTCACCGGGTGCGACCTTGTCGCCTTCCTTGACCAGCCACTTGGCCAGATTGCCCTCTTCCATGGTTGGAGAAAGGGCAGGCATGGTGATGTTTATCGGCATCGAAACGCCTCCCCTTACTTGTAGCAGACGGTTTTGACGGCCTGAACGACTTCATCGACGTTCGGCAGAGCCAGCTTTTCGAGGTTTGCCGCGTAAGGCATCGGAACATCCTTGCCGGCGATCGTCAGGATCGGCGCGTCGAGATAATCGAAAGCGGCACGCATGACCTGGTTGGCAATGAAGTCACCGACCGATGACTGCGGGAAACCTTCCTCGACCGTGACGAGACGACCGGTCTTCTTGACCGATTCAATGACGGTGGGCAGATCCATCGGGCGGATGGTGCGCAGGTCGATCAGTTCGACATCGATGCCGAGCTTTTCGAGTTCCGCAACCGCCTTGATCGCATAGGTCATGCCGATGCCGAAGGAAACGATGGTTGCATCCTTGCCCTTGCGGTGAATACGCGCCTTGCCGATCGGCAGCACGAAATCATCGAGCTTCGGCACTTCGAAGCTCTGGCCGTAGAGAATTTCATTTTCCAGGAAAATGACCGGGTTCGGATCGCGGATAGCTGCTTTCAGCAGACCCTTGGCGTCGGCTGCCGTGTAAGGCATGACGACCTTGAGGCCCGGAATATGGCTGTACCATGCGGCGTAACATTGCGAATGCTGTGCGCCAACGCGGGCAGCAGCACCGGAAGGACCGCGGAACACCATCGGTGCACCCATCTGGCCGCCCGACATGTAAAGCGTCTTTGCCGCCGAGTTGACGATCTGGTCGATCGCCTGCATGGCGAAGTTGAAGGTCATGAATTCGACGATGGGCTTGAGGCCCGTCATCGCAGCGCCGACGCCGATACCGGCAAAACCATGCTCGGTGATCGGAGTGTCGATGACGCGGCGCTCGCCGAATTCCTGCAGCAGGCCTTGAGTGATCTTGTAGGCGCCCTGATATTCGGCGACTTCTTCACCCATGACGAAGACTTTTTCGTCGGAGCGCATTTCTTCGGCCATGGCGTCGCGCAGCGCTTCACGCACCGTCGTCATCACCATTTCCGTACCGGCCGGAATATCCGGATCGGCAGCAACTTCAATCTTGGGTGCCGCCGGAACCTTGGCGGCTTCCTTGTCAGCGCTTGGCTCTTCGGTGGCTTCGCGAGTCTTGCCGCCAGCGGCATCCGAGCCGGAATTGGCGGCTTCCGCCTTCGGCGCCGAAGCGATATCGTTGGCGCTCTCGCCTTCCTGGATGAGAACGGCAATCGGCGTATTGACCTTGACGCCTTCGGTGCCGGCATCGATCAGCAGCTTGCCGATAACACCTTCATCCACGGCTTCCACTTCCATGGTTGCCTTGTCGGTCTCGATTTCGGCAATCACGTCGCCGGAGGTGACCTTGTCGCCTTCCTTTTTAAGCCACTTGGAAAGCGTGCCTTCCTCCATGGTCGGGGAAAGGGCGGGCATAAGAATTTCTACAGGCATGGGTTTCCCTTTCCCGATCAGAGCAGAATGTCGGTGTAGAGCTCGGAGACATCCGGCTCGGGGTCGTTCTGGGCGAAGTCGGCGCTGTCGGCGACGATATCACGGACATCCTTGTCGATGGCCTTCAATTCGTCTTCGCTTGCCCAGCCATGGTCCAGAAGCCGTGCCTTGACCTGCTCGATCGGGTCATGTTCGGAGCGCATCTTCTGCACTTCGTCCTTGGAGCGGTATTTCGCCGGGTCCGACATGGAGTGACCACGGTAACGGTAGGTCAGCATTTCCAGGATGATCGGACCCTTGCCGGAACGGCAATGTTCCAGCGCCTGGTCGGCGGCGGCCTTGACGGCGCGCACATCCATGCCATCCACCTGAACACCGGGGATGCCGAAGGACTGTCCGCGCAGCGAATAGTTCGACTGGGCGGTGGCGCGGGCGGTCGAGGTGCCCATGGCGTAACGGTTGTTCTCGACGATATAGATGATCGGCAGTTTCCAGAGAGCAGCCATGTTGAAGCTCTCGTAGACCTGGCCCTGGTTGGCGGCGCCGTCACCGAAATAGGTCACGGAGACATTGTCGTTACCGCGATACTTGTTGGCGAAGGCGAGACCGGTTCCAAGCGAAACCTGCGCGCCAACGATGCCGTGGCCGCCGTAAAAATGCTTCTCCTTGGAGAACATGTGCATGGAGCCGCCCTTGCCTTTCGACAGGCCGCCCCTGCGGCCGGTCAACTCGGCCATGACGCCACGCGCGCTCATGCCCAAGGCGAGCATGTGGCCGTGGTCACGGTAAGCGGTGATGACCTGATCGCCGTCCTTCTGCGACATCTGCATGCCGACGACAACAGCTTCCTGGCCGATGTAGAGGTGACAGAAACCACCGATGAAGCCCATGCCGTAAAGCTGGCCTGCCTTTTCTTCGAAACGGCGGATCAAAAGCATTTCACGATAGGCGTGAAGCTCTTCGTCCTTCGAGAAGTCCGGGCTGTTCTTGCCGGTGAATTCGGTTGCGGACTTTGCCGTGGTCTTGCGGCCGGATACGGTCGCTGGTTTTCGCGGCGCCATTCATCCCTCCCTGAGTTGCCGTTTGAATGGATAGAGTGGCGCGTACCATATGCAAGAAAATGCCATGCAGCAATGCTTTAAACGCATGGCACATATTCACGCTAAGATGCTGTGAATAAATCAGAAATGTTAAATTAACATGATTTCGGTTAATTAGAAATAAGTGTTCATGATGACGATTTCGTCCGTGCGGGACATATTCAGCTGGTAACGGGAAATCTCGTCGATCATGTCGCGCTCGAGCGAACCATCACTCAGCAATTCCACCTGCCGCTCCAGCGCCACACGGGCCTGCGTCAGCTTTGCAAGCTCAGCCGTCCGGGTAATACGCTGCCGCTCCAGCCGCTCCGTCGCCTGAAGGCCGAAGTCGCCATGAATGGAATGATAACCGAAATAGGAAAGAAAAGCGATCGTGATGGCCGGAACGATCAAACGGCCGAATCGTCTCTTTTTATGATGTCTGGTCCACATGCCGGAGAGAAGCCTTAAAACGCACAACGTGATTCTGAGACTAAGCCGGATTGTTTAACTATCCGTTGACCTTAAATTCCAATCGGGGGATGGGGCATGAAAAAGCCCGCCTGAAGGCGGGCTGAGAAAGGCAGTGATGTCACATAAACCTCGTCATGCCGGACTTGATCCGGCATCCCGCCACGGCGCGTCTGCGCCGTGAGAGAGACTTTCGCGATCAAGGACTTGATCGCGCTGGATCCCGGATCGAGTCCGGGAGGACGGAGTGCGGATGAGACCGCTCACTCCTGGAATTAAGCCCGCCGGACGGCGGGCCTCATCCGCAAAACCAAACCGAGAATTATCCGCGCAGGATCGAACGGCCGGCGTAAGCGGCCTGCGGGCCCAGCATTTCCTCGATGCGGATCAGCTGGTTGTACTTTGCGAGCCGGTCGGAACGGGCAAGCGAACCGGTCTTGATCTGACCGCAGTTCGTGGCGACTGCGAGGTCAGCGATGGTGGAATCTTCCGTCTCGCCCGAACGGTGCGACATGACGGCGGTGTAGCCTGCCTTGTGCGCGGTCTCAACCGCATCCAGCGTCTCGGAAAGCGAACCGATCTGGTTGACCTTGACGAGGATGGAGTTTGCAACGCCCATCTTGATGCCGTCGCGAAGGCGGGCGGAGTTGGTGACGAAGAGATCGTCGCCCACCAGCTGGCACTTG
The DNA here is from genome assembly GCF_027212525.1 of Agrobacterium sp. SOY23. Taxonomy (NCBI): domain Bacteria; kingdom Pseudomonadati; phylum Pseudomonadota; class Alphaproteobacteria; order Hyphomicrobiales; family Rhizobiaceae; genus Agrobacterium; species Agrobacterium sp. SOY23. The sequence continues at coordinate 5,731 of NZ_JAPWDT010000004.1, forward strand.
TTGCCGATGAGATCGGTCAGCGCCTTCCAGCCATCCCAGTCGTCTTCCGCCATGCCGTCTTCGACGGAGATGATCGGATATTTCGCGACCAGCTCGGCCAGGTATTCGGCCTGCTCGATCGGAGAACGGGTCTTGCCTTCGCCTTCATAAACGTAATTGCCGTTCTTGAAGAATTCGGTCGCGGCACAGTCGAGACCGATGAACATGTCGTCGCCCGGACGGTAACCAGCCTTTTCGATCGACTTCATGATGAAATCGAGCGCTGCCGGTGCGCTTTCGAGACCGGGAGCAAAACCGCCCTCGTCACCGACGTTGGTGTTATGGCCTTGTGCGGACAGTTCTTTTTTGAGCGTATGGAACACTTCCGAACCCATGCGCACGGCTTCACGGATGTTTTCCGCGCCAACGGGCAGGATCATGAATTCCTGGAAATCGATCGGGTTGTCAGCATGCGCGCCGCCATTGATGATGTTCATCATCGGAACCGGCAGCAGATGCGCGTTCGGGCCGCCAACGTAACGGTAAAGCGGCAGGCCGGAAGCTTCAGCGGCAGCCTTGGCGACAGCGAGCGAAACGCCGAGAATGGCGTTGGCGCCAATGCGCGACTTGTTCGGCGTGCCGTCAAGCGCGATCATCAGCTGATCGATCTGGATCTGGTTTTCAGCATCGAAACCGCCGATGGCGTCGAAGATTTCCGTATTGACGGCTTCAACCGCCTTTTCCACGCCCTTGCCGAGATAACGCTTGCCGCCATCACGCAGCTCAACCGCCTCATGCGCGCCGGTGGAGGCGCCCGAAGGAACGGCTGCACGGCCCATGGAGCCGTCTTCGAGATAGACATCGACTTCAACGGTCGGGTTGCCGCGGCTGTCGAGGATTTCGCGCGCGATGATATCGGTAATGGCAGTCATGGTCTCTCCCTTGGGAATGGAACAGATATTTTCCGTCGCCTGTCTTAGACGATGGCGAAGAAATTACAATGACGGCGGGCGGCAGAAACGGACCGCCCGCCATTTAAAATCGATTGGCACGAACCGCGCCCGTTCCTCAGGCTTTCGCGATGGCGTCGAAGGCCAGAAGCTTCTCGAGCAGTTTCGGCATATCCTTCAGATGCACCATGTTGGGGCCGTCGGAAGGCGCATTGTCCGGGTCCTCATGGGTCTCGATGAAGAGGCCGGCCACGCCGACAGCCACTGCCGCGCGCGCAAGCGTCTCGACGAATTCGCGCTGGCCGCCGGTGGAACCGCCCTGCCCGCCCGGCTGCTGCACCGAATGGGTGGCGTCGAAAACGACCGGCGCGCCGAGCGAAGCCATGATCGGCAGCGAGCGCATGTCGGAAACCAGCGTATTGTAACCGAAGGATGCGCCGCGTTCGCACAGAAGCACATTCGGATTGCCGCTGTCATTCAGCTTGGCCAGCACGTTCCTCATGTCCCAGGGTGCCAGGAACTGGCCCTTCTTGACGTTGATGACGCGGCCGGTCTTTGCTGCGGCGACGAGAAGATCGGTCTGGCGGCTGAGGAAGGCCGGGATCTGCAGCACATCCACCACTTCGGAGACGACGGCGCATTGTTCTTCGGTGTGAATATCCGTCAACACCGGAAAGCCGAATTCCTTCTTGAGATCGGCGAAGATTTCCATCGCGCTGTCCAGGCCGATGCCGCGCTTGCCGGAGAGCGAGGTGCGGTTCGCCTTGTCGAAGGAGGATTTGTAAACGAGGCCGATGCCCAGCCTGTCGCACAGCTCCTTGAGCACGCCCGCGATCATGAAGGCATGTTCGCGGCTTTCCATCTGGCAGGGACCGGCAATCAGCGAAAAACGCTCGACGTTGGAGAAAGAAACCTTGCTGGCGCCATCGCCAGCGGTGACTTTGAGATTGTTGGTAACGCTCATCATATTTCCTCGAAGGCGAATGCAACGCCCTGACCGGGTGCTGCGGGCACCACCAGACGGCCGCCCGCTTCCATGCTCGAAACGCCATTAGCAGCAAGTACTGCCGCTGTCACGGCAAGATCGTCGACGGAGAAGACGACGCTCGCGCCGTGCAGCCCGCCGTCCTCTCGATTTGAAGCATTCGGGCCGACGCTGGCGAAGGCCCGCTTTTCGGTCAATCGGATCCTGGCATTGCCGGTTGCGAAAACCGTATCTCCGTCCGGAGATATGGTCGCTTCACAGCCAAAGACCGTTTCGATCAGGCGAGCCGCCTTTGCGTCCCCTCCGGGAAACAGGACAATTTCGCGGAGACCCGTGGCAGAATTGGCATGCCGCTCGAGCGCCGTGCGGTCACCCGGCAAGGCCTTCAGCCGCTGGCAGTTGAACAGGAAAAAATCCGCCGGCGCCCCGCTTGCCGCAAAGGCCAGCCGAAAGGCCGCCTCGCTGCGCGAACCGTCCGGCATCTGAACCGGCCGCGAAAAATCAAAGCGATCACCGGCGGACAGGCCCGCCGCGACGAACCGTTCGTGATCGGCAATAGCGTCGTCTGTTTTGGCGACGAGAGCCGAAAAACCTTCCTGCCCATGATGTTGTCTGAACGCCCGATCCCTGCCGGTAAAGACATCACCCTTTTCTATCGAGGCGTCATAATTAGCTGGCTCAGCAATCGCCAGCGGCTCGATATAGGTGCCATCCTGAAAGAAAACGCAGGCGTTTTGCGTGCCGAATGGATGGAGAGCCGGCGGCGCGACCGTAAAGCCGAGAGCTTCAAGTCGACGAACAGCAACACCGATATCCCGCACGGGCAGGACGAGATGATCGACGCTTCGCTTGTCATCCATGATTTCCGCCCCTTCGGCCTGCCTCCGGCGCCGGACCGGACTGTTGCGGCAGACAAAAGCACGAACGGCGCCAGGAATGCAAATCGGCAATCCCGGATATTTCGCGCATCCCGAGGCAAACACTCACGAAGCAATGTTGGACATATCCACCGATACAGGCGTTTGCAGCGGGTAAAGGACGTTGTCTCCACCACTTCCCGTCTGCCACATCGTCATGGCAAATCGGCCGGAAGGCGCAAGCGGTGTCAGCCTGTGGTGCATGACACCGCAACGATAGGTGACGATCTGGCTGGGGCCTGCCAGAAAGGCCTGGAAGGTGGTTTCATCCGGCATCCCGTTTTCACCGGCCTCGCAGACCACGACCAGAGATGGCGCCTGGTCGAGCGGCAGAAAAGTCTGGCTGGAGAATGGATGTATTTCCATTTGCGAAATGACTGGCGAACCCGACATCGCCTTCGCCTGCACGAGTTGAAGCACCGGCGTTCTTGCGTCGCCGGTTCCCTCATAGGCATCCGTCAGCGACACCAGATTTTCAAGTGCGGAGATGTCGGCGACAGAGCCGAATGGAGCGAAGGCTTCCGCTGTCAGCGGCGTGGCGACAACGGGCTTCATCAGGCTGCTCCACTGAAGGCAAGCTGCACTTTCATGCTTTTTGCGCGGTCACCGGCAAGATCGAAAGCCTCCCGGGCGCGGTCAAACGGCAATGTGGCACTGATCAAAGGCTTAACATCGATCAGGCCGCGTCCCATCATGTTCACCGCCTGCGCAAATTCCTCATGGAAGCGGAACGTTCCGCGCAGTTGCAGCTCTTTGGCAACGATGAGGTTCATCGGGATGGTGAAGTCTCCGCCAAGGCCGAGCTGGACGATCACGCCGCCCGGTCGGAGCAGATCCAGCGCCGAGACCAGAGCCGCCTGATTGCCGGAGGCTTCGAACAAGACATCGAAAGCGCCTTTTTCAAACCGGTATTTTTCAAGCGTGCCGGCATCGCGCAGGATGTTGACTGCTTCATCCGCGCCGATACGTCGCGCCAGATCGAGCGGCGCATCGGCGACGTCGGTAACGACGATATGGGCGGCGCCCGCAAGACGGGCAACGAGCAGGCTCAGCATGCCTATCGGTCCGGCGCCGGTTATCAGTACCGTCTTGCCCAGAAGCGACCCGGCCTGCCGCGCGGCATGGAGGCACACGGCCAAAGGTTCGGCCATCGCTGCCTCACCCATGGAAAGCGCGTCGGCAATCGGTACCGGTTGCGTCGAATGGACCGTCACGACTTCACGGAAACCGCCCTGAACATGGGGGGAGCGCATGGCGCTGCCCATGAAACGCATGTCCAAGCACTGGTTCTGCATTCCCTCACCGCAATAGCGGCAGGTGCCGCAAGGCAGGCTCGGATTGACCGCCACGCGCATGCCGGGCACGAGATGCGAGACGGAACTGCCCACCTCAGCCACCGTGCCGGCAAACTCATGACCAAGCGCCATGGGCTCGCGCACGCGCACCGTGCCGAAGCCGCCGTGGTTATAATAATGCAGATCCGAGCCGCAAATTCCACCGACGGCGACAGCCACCCGCACCTCGTCCGCGGCAAGTGGCTGGCCGGCAACGTCCTCTACCCGCAGGTCTTTTGCTGCATGAATGACGACTCCGCGCATGCGCGTCTCCTCCCGTCAATTTCTGTTGGCATCAAGGATGACGGCGGCCCTAAAGAACCGACAGCATTCCACCGTCGACATAGATTATCTGGCCATTGACGTAGTCGGAGGCCGAAGCAGAAAGGAATACAGCGGTTCCGACGAGTTCCTGCGGCTTGCCCCAGCGTTTCGCCGGCGTGCGCGCCTTCACCCAGGCGTCGAATTCCGGATTGTCGATCAGCGCCTGATTCATGTCGGTCAGCATGTAGCCGGGGCCGATGGCATTGGCCTGTATGCCATATTGCGCCCACTCCGCCGCCATGGCGCGGGTCAGCATCTTGATACCGCCCTTGGCCACGGTGTAGGGCGCCACTGTCGCGCGGGCGAGTTCGCTGGTCAGCGAGCCGATATTGACGATCTTGCCATATCCTCTCGGGATCATCCGCTTTGCCGCCTCACGGCCAATCATGAAGGCGCTTGTGAGGTTGGTGTCGATCACCCGCTGCCAGTCCGCCGTCTCGAGCTCGACCATCGGCTTGCGGAACTGAATGCCGGCATTGTTGACGAGAATGTCGACCTCTATCCCCTGCTCATCAAGTCTGGCGAAGGTCTCAATGATTTCACTTTCGGAGGTGACGTCAAAGGCGACCGCCTCGGCATCATGGCCGGCATTGCGAAACTCCTGAACCGTTTGCGCGACACGCGACGGATCCGTGCCGTTAATGAGGATGCGTGCCCCCGCGACGGCAAGCCCTTCCGCCATTGCGCGGCCAAGACCGCGTGAAGAGCCGGTAACAAGCGCAGTGCGCCCGCCGAGATCAAAGATGGTCTGATAGGTCATGGCGTCCTCCTCACAGCGTGCTGACGCGGACCGTCAGGTCCGGCCGCTCGAAGACCTTGGGCAACAATTCGGTCCCGAGGCCGGGGCCTTCCATCGGCAGCACGAAACCGTTTTCGATGACGGGCAGATTTGTTACCAGCTCGCTGTACCAGCCGGTATAAAAAGCGCGCACCGACTCCTGGATCATGGTGTTGGTCTGTGAAAAAGAGGAATGAACGGCCGCTGCATAGGCGACAGGCCCGGTGCAATCATGCGGCGCGTAAGGGCGATGGTAGGTGTCGGCCAGTGCGGCGATCTTGCGGCCTTCGGTCAGACCGCCGGTCCAGACCAGGTCGGTCATCACGATGCCGATCGCACCGGCTTCCAGCATGTCCTTGTAGGGGAAACGGGAACCGAGCGTTTCCGAGGCACAGATCGGCACGCTGGTGGAGGCGGCCAGTTCCGAAAGGGCGGATACCGAATTCATCCGTATCGGATCCTCGTACCATGTCGGGTCGAAGGCTTCGAGTTCGCGGGCAATCTTCTTGATCGTCGGCAGGTTCCAGAGGCTGTGAAACTCCACCATGATCTGCATACGATCACCCACACGTTTGCGTATCTGCTCGAACGGCAAAAGGGCTGCGCGCAACTGTTCGCTCGTGATGTAACGCCCATCATTTTCGATGGCCGCAGGATCGAACGGCCAGATCTTCATGGCCGAAATGCCCTGCTCCAGCAGGTTTTCGGCAAGCGCGCCCGCATCCGTCATAAAAGCCTTGAGATCTTCATAGGGGCCTTCTGCATCGTCGCGAAAATTCCAGGTATCGACCGGCTTGATCTTGTTGGACCGCACATAACCGTAACCGGCGCAGGTATTGTAGACGGGAATACGATCGTGGCAGAGGCCGCCCAGCATCTGATGGACCGGCTGGTTGCAGACCTTGCCGAAAATATCCCAGAGCGCCAGATCGATCGCCGAAGCCGCGCGATATTCGGCGCCAGTCGAGGCCTGCGCCATCGGCAGATTCACCAATTCGCGGGAATGTGCCTCGATCCGCATCGGGTCGCGGCCAAGCAGGCGACCGGCGAGCACATCGTGGATATGAGCCTCGACCGCGCCTGCGCCATAGAATGTCTCACCCAGCCCGATCACCCCGGCATCGGTGTGGATGCGCACCCAAAGCACATTTGAGAACTCCTCGGTCCGCAAAGTTTCGACAGACGTAATCTTCATTAGCTCCTCCGCGCGCCCGGCTCGGTCGCGTCTCCCGATTGACTGACCAGCCTCCCAGCCAGTCTCGATCAGGACAATAATGTTGCTTGTAAAATTTCACAACATGTTTTATAGCGATTTATGTACTGAGTTCGTTGACCGCGACGGGAGGAGACCGGAGATGGCACGCAAGCAGACAAAGCCGGAATTGGTAAAAGACGGCGAAAAGCCCAAGCGGGCAAACCGCGTCAATTTCTTCGATCTCGCTTATGAGCGCATCGAGGAACTGCTGATCAATTGCGAGCTGAAGCCCGGCCGACAACTGACGTTGCAGGAATTGCAGGACGTCACGGGTCTGGGCCGGACGCCGGTTCATAATGCCGTCAGCCGTCTTGCCGCCGATACGCTGCTGGTGGTGTTGCCCCGCCATGGCCTCAGGGTCGCGCCGATCGATCTGGCGCGCGAGCGCCTTCTGCTGCAGCTTCGCCGGGACATGGAGCGCTTCGTCATGCGGCTGGCGGTGGAACGGGCAAGCCTCTCCCATCGCAATCAGATGCTGCATATCGAACGCGCCCTGCGTGAACGGCGGGAGCAGATCACGCTCAGCGAATTCAACCTGCTCGACCGTCGGATCGACCAGATATTGCTGGCGGCGGCGAACGAGCCGTTCCTCGAACATACGCTGCGGCCACTGCATACGATCTATCGGCGCATCGGCTTCATTCACCATACGGTGACACATGGAAAATCCGACCTGACGCAGACCGTCGACTGCCATCTTTCGGTCTTGAACGCCGTCGCGAACCGCCATCTGGACACGGCACTTGCCGCAACGGACGCATTGGTCGGCTTCGTCGATTCCATGTTCGACGAAATGGAGACGGGCATAGACCCTCGCCTGCTGGATTGCAGCATCGAACCGATTTTCAAGATTTGAAACAGCGGCGCCATTGGATGCCCGACATCCGGCCGCCACGAAGAAAGATTTCTGAAATACATATTTTACAATGACTTATGGCGCTCGGGAGGCGCCGCTAAAAAGCTCAGGGAGGAGCATGGATGAGCAATATCGTAAAATCCTTGATTGCGGCCACAATGGCGACGGCACTCGCATCCTGGGCAGCGCCTGCGCTGGCCAAGGACAAGATCACCTTCGCAGCCGCGGTTTTTGCGGAAGCCGGACGTGGCGACCGGGTCAAGGCCTGGATCCAGAAGTTCAACGAAAGTCAGGACAAGGTCGAAGTTGAACCCATCGCAATTCCGTTTTCCAGCCTTGCCAACACCGTCTTCACCCAGATGGGCGGCGGCGGTGGACCGGACCTCGTGCGCTTCGACCAGACCGATTTCTTCGCTGCTATCCCATCCGGACGCCTGCTGCCGCTCGATGATCTGATCAGCGACAAGGATCACGAATTCCTGGGGCCGGACCGCTTCATGAAGGTGAAGGACGTCCGTTACGGTCTGCTGTTCGACACGACGGGTTATGCGCTGCTGTACAACAAGGACATCCTGCCGGAACCGCCGAAGGATTTCGAAAGCTTCCTGGCGGCCGCCAAGGAGAAAACCAAGGACGGCGTGTATGGTTATGCCTACCGCGCCACAATGGCGGAGCGCGCCGGTTTCTGGCAGGATCTCTGCAACTACGTCTTCGGATTTGGCGGTCGCTGGAGCGACAAGGACGGCAAGCTCACGCTCAACAGCCCTGACGTCATCAAGGGCGTTACCGCCTACAAGCAGGTTTATGACGCCGCCGTGACGCCACGCGGTGCGGATGCGGCCACCTATCGCCGCATGTTCTGGGAAGGCAAGATTGCCATGAACGTCGACAATGGCGGCGTGGCGGCAATCTTCAACCAGAATGCCCCGCAGCTCAATTTCGCAGCAGCCCCCTCGCCTTTCCCGGACAAGGCACAGGGCCTCATCATGACCGCTCTCGTGGTCAACGCCAACACGAAGCACAAGGATGCGGCGGGCGCCTTCATCAAATGGGCCTATGCCCCCGAGAACCAGAAAGGCCTTCAGGCCGCCATGGGTACGGGTGTCGGCACCAAGATCGACATGTCTGCCGAAGAGCAGGCGAAGCGGCCATGGCTGAAGGTCTATGAAGGCCAGATGCAGAATGCCCTTCCGCAGCTTGTGATGGGACATGAGGGCAAGACGCCCGAAATCCAGCAGATCGTGCTCGAGCAGGTGTTGAAGGTGCTTCTCGAAAACGCCGATCCAAAGGACGCCATGGATCGCGCCCAATCGCTGGTGGAGCGGCGCGTGCTTCGCTGAAATCGATGCGGAGGCTGCCTGAACGGCCTCCGCAACCCCGGCTCTATTTCCATCGAGGTCAGTTATGAAACGTGCCCAGCTCGCAAGAGCAAGGCTCGACGGTCATCCGTTGACTCCTTATCTCTTCGCCGCACCGGTCGGCATCTATCTACTGCTGTTTCAGTTTTACCCTCTGGTCCAGCAGTTCTTCATGAGCTTCACCGCCACCGACCTGCTGACGCCCAACGTCAACCCGTTCGTCGGTATCGAGAATTATTCCTTCCTGATCGAGGATGGCGAATTGTGGAAGGTGCTGTGGATCACGGCGATCTATACCGTCGCCTGCGTGATCTTTGCGATCGGCACGGGCCTCGGGTCGGCCATGCTGCTCAATTCCCCCTTTTTCGGCCGGGGTATTGCTCGAGCGCTGATCACCGTTCCCTGGGCCGCACCGTCCGTTGCCGTCGCGCTGGTATTCACCTGGATATTCAATTCGCAATACGGCATTTTCAACCGGGTTCTCACCGGTCTCGGCCTTCCCTTCGGCGGCGAGAACTGGCTCGACGATCCAAGCCTCGCCCTACCGGCTATCCTGCTCACCACCGTCTGGCAGATATTTCCATTCTCTTCCGTCGTGATCCTCGCGGCGCTGCAGGGCGTGCCGCATGAGCTCAAGGAGGCTGCCGTCATCGATGGCGCGGACCGGCTTAACATCTTCAAGACCGCCACATGGCCGACCATCCAGCCGACCGTGCTGATGCTGACGCTGTTCGTCACCATCTGGTCGCTGCGCCGCTTCGACCTCATCTGGCTGATGACGCAGGGTGGCCCTATCGGCGCGACCAACACGCTCGTCATCGAGCTTTATCGCCAGGGTTTTGTCTATCGTGATCTCGGATCGGCGGCCTCCATCGGCATGATCGGCCTGTCGATCGCGCTTCTGGTCACCGTCATCTATTTCAAGGTCACCCGGATGACTGAACAGGCACAGGGGAAGCGTTGATGAACACCACAGGCAACGCCCACCACGTCCGCATCCTTGCCGTCCTCTTCATGCTCGGCTTTGCGGCTTTTCCGATCTACTGGATGTTCGTCACCTCCATGACGCCGTCATCGGAACTCTTCGCGCCCTTTCCGCGGCTCGTACCGGACTGGTCGCAGCTTGGAATCTATCTCGAGGTTTTTGATACCATTCCGGTGACGACATGGCTGAAGAACAGCTTTCTGGTCGCGGCCGGAACCACCATTCTCAGCATCATGCTTGCCGTCCTGCCGGCTTACGCCCTTTCCCGCTTCCGTTTTGCGGGACTTGCCATACTGGGCTTTGCATTGTTCGCAACGCAGATGCTGCCGGAAGCCATGCTCGTCGTGCCGCTCTATTCGATATTCGGCGACCTCAACCTGCTCAACACGATCCCTGGCCTCGTGCTGGCAAACACCGCTTTCGTGGTGCCTGTCATCACCTGGATCATCAAGGGCGCGATCGACGGCATTCCGATCGAGATCGAAGAAGCTGCAAGGGTCGATGGCTGCTCGCGTTTCGATATTGTGCTCGGCATCATCATTCCGTTGATTGCACCGACGCTGGCTGCCGCCGCCGTCATCTCCTTCTTCCACGGCTGGAACGAATATGTCTTCGCGCAGACCCTGATCAGCAGTGAAAACCTCAGGACGGCTTCCGTCGGGCTCGCCAGTTTCGTGGGCGAACTCTCCACCCCCATCCATTCCGTCATGGCAGTGGGGGTGATCTACACCCTGCCCGCCATCGTCTTTTACCTCTTTGCCCAACGCTATGTGGTCGCCGGAATGACCGCCGGCAGCGTCAAAGGCTGACAGGAAAACCAGATGTCCGCTATTGAACTCAACAATATCTCAAAGAAATTCGGCGCGAAGGAAGTCATTCGCGACATCAATGTCTCGATCGAAGAGGGAGATTTCCTCGTCCTTCTCGGTCCTTCTGGCTGTGGTAAATCCACGCTCTTGCGTATGCTCGCAGGCCTTGAAAGCATTTCCGGCGGGGAAATCCTGATCGGCGGCAGGCGGGTCGATCAATTGCCACCCGGCGAGCGCGATATCGCCTTCGTGTTTCAGTCCTACGCGCTTTACCCGCATCTTTCCGTGCGCAGGAACATGTCCTTCCCGCTGTTGATGCAGCAGTTTCGCTGGTGGCACCACCTGCCGGTCATTGGCGGCATGGCGAAACGCCGGATCGAGAAATCACCTGCAGTTGTCGAAAAGGTCGCCAGAATCGCAAAAATCCTCGGACTGACGGAGATGCTCGACCGTTTCCCGCGCACGCTTTCCGGTGGACAGCGCCAGCGTGTCGCCCTCGGGCGGGCCATGGTGCGGGAGCCGGAAGTGTTCCTGATGGACGAGCCGCTCTCCAATCTGGACGCCAAGCTTCGGACCTCCATGCGTTCGGAAATTTCACGGCTGCACCAGGAGATCGGCGGCACTTTCGTTTATGTGACGCACGACCAGGTCGAAGCCATGACCATGGGCACAAAAATCGCCCTGATGCGCGACGGCATCATCCAGCAATTCGGAACGGCACGCGAAATCTATACCGATCCGGCCAATACCTATGTCGCCCGCTTCATCGGCACGCCGCCGATGAACCTGATCGTTGCGGACAGAAAGCCGGACGGCCTCTTCGTCGGTTCAACCCCCATTCGCATAGATGCGCCGAAGTCAGAGACGGCTTCCACCGTGCTGTTGGGCGTCCGGCCGAACGCCCTCTCCCTGACGGCAGAGCCGACCGAGGCTTCCCTGCGGGGCGAGGTCGTGATGGTCGAACATATCGGTGCGGATTCGATCATCGCCGTTCGCCTCAAAGACGGCCGCACGGCGCATGACGAAGACGGCGATATGGATGCGGTGATGGTGACTGTTCCCGGATACTGCACGCTTTCACTGCGGCAGGAGGTTTCGCTGACGATCGATCCCGATCAGGCCATCCTGTTTTCGACCGTGACGGGCGAGCGGATCCGGTCGTGATCGTGACCGGATCTGCACCAGCGCAACCATTTTTCAATCTCCAGAAATATCCGCAGCGGGGAGAATAAACATGTCAAAACGGATCGTTTTTCACGGCGAAAATGCCGCCTGTTTCAGCGATCACTTCACAAGTCTGGTCGATGGCGGCGCGGAAATCGCTCTGCTGCCGGATCAGCTAGCCACCGAGGAAGACCGCGACGCCTATCGCAACGCCGATATCATCGTCGGCGTCAAATTTGATGCATCGTTGCCGATGCCTGAGAGACTGACGCTGTTTCATGTGCCCGGTGCCGGTTATGACGCCGTCAATCTCGATCTGCTGCCGAAAACTGCCGTCGTGTGCAACTGCTTTGGCCATGATCCCGCGATTGCCGAATATGTGTTTTCAGCCATTCTGAACCGCCATGTTCCGTTGCGCGATGCCGACAACAAATTGCGCGCCGGCCAATGGGCCTACTGGTCCGGTTCAGCGGAGCGCCTGCACGACGAAATTTCCGGAAAGACCGTCGGCCTTCTCGGCTTCGGCCATATCGGAAAGGCCATCGCCGTCCGCGCGAAGGCGTTCGGAATGCAGGTCAGCGTCGCCAATCGCAGCCGCGTGGAACCGTCAGATCTGGTCGACCGCTCCTTCACACTGGATCAACTGAACGAATTCTGGCCGACCGCAGATTTCATCGTCGTCTCCGTACCATTCACGGACACGACGCGCGGGATCGTCGATGCGGAGGCTTTCGCAGCGATGAAATCCGGTGCCGTCATCATCAATGTCGGACGCGGCCCGACCATAGACGAACAGGCGCTCTACGACGCGCTGAAGGGCGGAACGATCGGCGGCGCGGTCATCGACACCTGGTACGCCTATCCGTCCACCGACGCGCCGACGAAACAACCCTCCGCACTGCCATTCAATCAACTCGATAACATCATCATGACGCCGCACATGTCCGGCTGGACCAGCGGAACGGTGCGGCGACGTCAGCAGACAATCGCGGAAAACGTCAATCGGCGGCTGAAGGGGCAAGACTGCATCAACATCGTCCGCACCGCGTCTGAATAGCAGATCAACGCATGGCCGGGAGGAGCCGGCCGGAAACTACAGCTCAATCAACCAGGGAGAGAGTGATGAGCATCTTTCAGTCTTTTAAATCCGTCGCTGCCGCGATCGCGGTTTGTGCCGGTATCTTCACCGGTTTTTCGGCGAATGCACAGAGCGTCGATGACATCGTCAAGCGCGGCTCGGTGAAGATCGGCGTGCTGGTGGGTGCGCCGCCCTTCGGCTCGGTGGATGCGCAGGGAAATCCGGTTGGGTATGACGCCGATGTCGCAACGCTTGTCGGTAAATATCTCGGCGTACCGGTCACGATGGTCCAGCTGACACCGCCATCGCGCATTCCGGCTCTGGAATCCGGCAAGGTGGACTTCCTTGTCGCGACGCTGGCGCCGACGCCGGAGCGCGCCAAGGCGGTGATGTTCACCAACCCCTACAGCGCCTTCCAGGTGGGGATCTACTCCCACAAGGATACCAAGATTGAAAAGTGGGAAGACCTCAAGGGCATGACTGTCGGGGTCAATCGCGGATCGAGCGTCGAGCGCGAATTCGTCAACCGCGAGAAGGAACTTGGCCTGACGATCCTGCGCTTTGATGATGACGCAACGACCATGCAGGCTCTTTTCTCGGGTCAGGTGCAGGCGATCGCCGGGCCGGATGCGCAGGCCAACGCGGCCATCAAGCTGCGCGGCGATACGACGACAGAAGTGAAATTCTTCTTCTCCATGCAGCCGAACTCGATGACCGTTCGCAAGGATGCCACCGACCTGCATCAATGGCTGAACAATACGATCTATTACATCAAGCAGAATGGAGAGCTGGACGCGATTGCCCGCAAATGGGTCGGTACGCCCCTGCCCGTTCTCCCGACATTCTGATCGGACGGCAAAACTCCGGCGCGCCCTTCCACAGGCGCGCCGGAACAGCTTATTCGAGAGGAGCCAGCATGAATTTTTCACTTCACTTCGAGGCCGTGTTTGCTGAATCGGATCTGATCTGGCGCGGCATCATGTTGACGATAGGCCTGTCGGCAACTGCCATCGTCCTCGGCACGATGATCGCGGTGGCGCTGGTCGCCATGCGCAGTCTCGGCAACGGAGCCACCCGCTTGGGTGTCGATTCCTATGTTGAACTGCTACGCAACACCCCGTTTCTCGTGCAGCTCTTCATGGTCTTCTTCGGGCTGCCGCTCGTGGGCTTTCGCATGTCCGGAACCCAGGCGGCGCTCTTTGCCATGACGCTCAACCTTTCGGCCTATGCGACGGAGATCATTCGTGCCGGGGTGGAGTCCATACACCGCTCCCAGGTCGAGGCGGGCCTGTCGCTCTCGCTCAGCCGCCTTCAGGTGTTTCGTTACGTCGTGATGAAACCCGCCTTCGCGAAAATATGGCCGGCGCTGTCCAGCCAGTTCGTGCTGATGCTTCTGGCATCGAGCATCTGCTCCTTCATCTCGGTGCCGGAGCTCTCCGGCGCGGCTTCGATCATCGAGCAACGGACGTTTAGAAGCTTCGAGACCTATATCGTCGTGACCGTCATCTACCTCCTTCTCGCGCTGGCGCTGAAAATCATCCTCGCATGGATCGGTCATTGGCTGTTCCGCCGCCGCGTCAATGTCGTGTCCGCGATGACCGTCAAGGAAGGAATTGCCTGATGTCCACATTCGGTTGGCCGGAATTTCTTTTCCTGCTTCGTGCGGCTGGCTGGTCCATCGTCCTGACCGCCATCGCTTTCAGCATCGGCTCTATCGCCGGCGGCTTCTTCGCCATCATGCGGCTTTCGCAATACGGATCGGTCCGCAGCGTCGCCGCAAGCTATATCACCGTCATCCAATCGATACCGGTGCTGATGATCCTGTTCATGTCCTATTATGGACTGACATTGTTCGGCTTCGAAATACCGCCGCTGCTCGCCGCATCAGTGTCCCTGTCGGTCTATGTTTCGGCCTATCTGGCGGAAATCTGGCGCGGCTCCATCCAGGCGGTGCCCCATCAGCAATGGGAGGCCTCAGCTTCGCTGGCGCTCACGCGCTTCCAGCAATACCGCTACGTCATCCTGCCGCAGGCCATCCGGCTGTCACTGCCTCCGACGGTGGGTTTCCTCGTCCAACTGGTCAAGAACACCTCCATCGTATCGGTGGTGGGCTTCGTGGAACTCTCCCGGGCGGGCCAGCTCGTCAACAATGCGACGTTCAGACCCTTCCAGGTGTTCTTCGTTGTCGCCCTTCTTTATTTCGCGATCTGCTTCCCGCTATCGCGCCTCAGCCGCCATCTCGAAAGGGTTCTCCATGTCGGTCGTAACAATTGATCAGGTGCACAAGCGTTATGGCGCCCTTGAAGTTCTGAAGGGCGTATCGCTGAACGTCGAGGCGGGACAGGTCGTCGCCATCATCGGGCGCAGCGGCTCCGGCAAGAGCACAATGCTGCGCTGCATCAATGGTCTCGAAGAGTTTCAGTCCGGCAATATCACCGCCGCGGGACACAGGGTGGAGCAGGACCAGACCAAGCTCAGACAGCTGCGCAAGGACGTCGGCATCGTCTTTCAGAGCTACAATCTCTTTCCGCATCTGACCGTCGGCGAAAACATCATGCTGTCTCCGAAGATAACGCAGGATGTTGCAAAGGCGGAGGCCGATGCGCTGGCGCGCAAGGTGCTGGCGCAAGTGGGGCTGGCGGAAAAATTCGACGCTTATCCCGACATGCTGTCGGGCGGACAACAGCAGCGCGTGGCCATCGCCCGCTCGCTGGCGATGCGGCCGAAAGTCATGCTGTTCGACGAGGTGACATCCGCTCTCGATCCCGAACTGACGGGAGAAGTGCTTCTTGTCATGGAACAGCTGGCGCGGGAGGGCATGACGATGTTGCTGGTGACACATGAAATGAGCTTTGCCCGCAGTGTCGCAAACGTGACCGTCTTCATGCATCAAGGCAAGATCTGGGAAATGGGTGCTTCGAAACAGCTGTTCGAACAACCGCAAACGCCCGAGCTGCAGGCTTTCCTGTCCAATGGCGTGAAATAGGCAGTCACCGGCTCAGCGCGCATCAATGCGCACAACAGGAAGCAACGCAGACAATGTCACTCTTCTGCGTTGCTTTGGCTTATCCAGACTGTACGAGGTGGGAGGTGAGTTGCGGGCCGCGCCGGTTTATCGCGACCGATGCGGCCCCGCCCCGATCCAATCCAAATTCCACTACCGGCAGGCGTCGAGGCGGTTGATGGCCTCCACATTCTGCGCCGAAGATCCTCGCGGATCGAAATCCGAAACCAGCCAGGTGTCGACGATGGCTTTTGCGAGTTCCGGGCCGATCACGCGCGCTCCCATGGTAATGATCTGGGCATTGTTGGATTTCGCCGCGCGTTCGGCGGAATAGGTATCATGGGTCAAGGCGGCGCGAATTCCCGGCACCTTGTTGGCCGAGATACAGACGCCGATACCGGTTCCGCAAAAAAGCAGGCCGCGGTCGAATTCGCCGGAAAGAATGCTGCCGGCAACGGCTTCGGCGAGATCGGCATAAAACCCGTCCTGGCTTCGATCCACGACCGTCAGTCCTTCCCTGCCGGAGAGATGGGCGAGCACCGCATCCAGCAGGGGTTTTCCGGCGCTATCGGCGCCCGCGACAATTCTCATTTTGAAATCTCCCGTTGGCTGCGCAAGCCTGACCGGCTGCGACCGATATGTTGTGTTTTCACGATTGCAATCTGGCCTGCGCACCTTCGGCAAGGCTGCGCAAAATGAGCGCACAGGAGGTGGCTCCCGCATCGAGAACGCCCAGCGAGCGGTCGCCGAGGCGACTGGCGCGGCCGATCTTCGCAACCAGATTGATGGTTGAGTCCCTGCCGGTTTCGGCCGCAGCCACAAGTGCCAGAGCGGCATCGTGGAACGACGAGCCGGAAGCGATGGCGACGTCGAATGCCGTAACGGCCGGCACCAGCGTATCCATCAGCGTCTTGTCGCCCACCTTCGCGGAACCGATGGAGGCGACGCCTTCAAGGCCCGCATGCAGCATTCCGCTGAAGGAGGCAGCATCGATCGCCTCGGCATTTTCGATTTTCTCGGCGAATTCCGTAAACATGACGCCATAGAGCGGCCCCATCGAACCACCGATTTCCGTCATCAGAACCGTTCCGAGCGTATCCAGCGCCTCAGCCAGCGAGGCGTCCTGCCCGCGCAGCCGGTCTGCCGCCATGCCGAAACCCTTGGCCATGTTCACGCCATGGTCGCCATCACCGATCTTGCCGTCGATCTCGCTGAGATAGGCGCGGTTTTCGATGATCCTCTCAGCCATGGACAGAACGATGTCTCCGGCCTTTGCGTTCTGAAAAGATTGCATGATTTTTCCCCTCACAGCGTAACGGTGCAAACTGCCTCGGCATCGAGCAAAGGCTTCAACTCGTCATCCAGCGCCATCACGGTCAAAGTCGCGCCGACCATCTCGAGAGACGTGAAATAGTTGCCGACATAGGTTTTGTGGATTTTCAGGCCGCGTGCGGAAATCTCAGCCTCAATCGTGTCGTTGAGGATGTAGAGTTCATTGACCGGCGTTGCGCCCAGGCCGGAAACCAGCACCGCCACCTCGCTGCCGGCGGGCAGGTTGTGATCGTCGAGCACGATCTTGCACATGTCCTTTGCCACGTCGGCGGCGGATTTCAGCTTCTCGACGCGAACGCCGGGTTCGCCGTGGTGGCCTATGCCCACTTCCATGGTGCCGGGCGCGATCTCGAAGTTCGGATGGCCGACCGCCGGCAGAGTGCAGGGACCGAGGCCGACACCAATCGAACGGCAATTGTTGATGGCCTTCTGTGCGGTCGCCCGCACCTCCTCCAGCGAAGCGCCGCTTGCCGCCTTGGCGCCGCCGATCTTCCACATGAAGATTTCGCCTGCGACGCCGCGGCGTTTCTCACGCTCCCAGGGTGCGGCGGAGCATACGTCGTCATTGGCGACGACGGTAGCGATCTCGATGCCGTCCTTGGCGGCAAGTTTTGTCGCCATTTTCACATTCATGTTGTCGCCGGCATAGTTGCCGTAGAGCACGATCACGCCTCTGCCGCCATCAGCCTCGCGGATGGCGTCGTGAAAGCTCTTGGCCGTGGGTGATGAAAACAATTCGCCAACGGCGACGGCATCCAGCATGTTGCGGCCGGTGTAACCGATAAAGGCGGGCTCATGCCCCGAGCCACCACCCGTGACCACCCCAACCTTGCCGGCAACCGGTGCGCCCCTGGCAACGACGACACGTGGATTTTCCGCAAGACGCACGATCTCACGATGGGCCTTGACGAAGCCTTTCACCGTATCCTCAACCACCTCGTCGGGGTTATTCACAAATCTCTGCATTACTCTCCTCCTTTATGCCGTCTACGCGCCAGCGCTTGCCGCTTCTCAGGCGACAGCGGCCGAGCTTTCGGCTCCGCCCCCGGCCAATCCTCTTTTGACCGCATCAAGCGAAGCCGTCAGCGCTTCCTCTATTTCCCTAAGCGATGCGGGGCTGATACGCCTTACCGGCTGGGCATCCGCGCGACGGTGAAGGCGGGCCGGAAACTCGATGCTGATCGGCATCTCCGGCTTTCGCGCAATCTCGCCGAGCAGCTTGCGGCAATCGATATCGCCCTCGCCCACCGGCGCGAAAAACCAGCCTTCCGGCGTGCGTTTCACATCCTTGATATGTGCGTGGACCGAGGCGGGCAGTGCTGCCACCGCGTCGTCGGCAAAATCCTTGAGTTGCGGACGGTGGGACGCGGTATTGGCCGCGTCATAATTCAGCCCCAGCCATGGCGAGCCGAAACGCCGCGTGAGCGCGATACCCTCCTGCGCGATATTGAAAAGGTTGTCGCTGCCGTCGCCGGGATTTTCCAGCGCGATCACGATGCCGAAGGCTTCGGCACGGCGCAAAAGCACCTCGATATTGCGCAGGAACTGTCCTTCGCGCTGCCGGGCCGACGCATTGGTGGCGATAACCCTCGCGCCGATTCCCGCCGCAAAAGCCATTCTACCGGTGAAAATTTCAACGGAATTGTCCAGTCCGAGATCGATATGCGACGACATGGCATGGCAACCGAGCCCGGCATCGCTCAGCGAGCGGCGCCATGATGCCATTTCAGCCGGCAGGAAGGCGCTTTCGTCGAAGGGTTCGGTGTAACCGACGATAAAGGCAGGCTCCACATGGCAAAAACCGACTTTGGCGATGCTCTCCAGCATCTCCTCGCGCCCATAGCCGTCATATGGCGCGCCGGACGCCGATATGATGCGATCTTCCATGCAATCCTCCCTTGAGCCGCAGCTGAAGGGACGATGCCGATCACGCTGCAACCTCATTATTCCGATCGGAAAATGACGGAGAGGTCCGCTCGCGAGCAAGCGGAAAAAATTAACGCGCCAGTGAATTCAATTCATGTAACAGCCACACTCCTATTCGGAGGCGGCATCCTGCGGGTCATCGATCAGCCAGTCGGCGAACCGCCGGGCCAGCCTGCGCTGGCTGCCGGACTTCGGGTAAGCGAGATAATGCCCGACATAGTGAAGATCCTGCGTCACGCCGCTCAAGGGGGCGACCAGCCGCCCGGATTTTATCTCGCGATGGGCAAGCCGCGTCGATTCCAGCGCCACGCCGACGCCATTGGCGGCGGCGTCGATCGCCAGAAAACTGCGGTCGAAACTCATGGCCTGAATGGGCGGCTTGCCGAGCCCATTGGCCTCGAACCAGTCCGGCCATTGCAGACGTTTGTTGTCGCTTCGAATAAGCAATTGCCGGTTCAGATCACGCGGCGTCTGGATCTCTGCCGCAAGCGCCGGTGAACAAAGCGGCGTGACACGCTCGCTACCGAGCGGAATGGTGATCAGGTCGTCTCCCTGCGGTTCACCATAGATGATATCGGCGTCAAATTCACCATCCACGAAACGCACGTAGGTGGTGCTCGCGGCAAGCCGCACCTCGATCCCCGGATTGGCGTTTAGAAATTCAGGCAGGCGCGGAGACAGCACCTGCGCCGCATAGCTCGGCGCGCAGTGCAGGCGCAGAAGATGCGAGCGATTGGAGGACACCACCTCGATGCCCTGCCGCAGCTCCTCGAAGGCGTTCGATGCATGGGTCAGAAGCGTCTGCCCCGCCGCCGTCAGGCGCACGGTCCGCGTCGTGCGTTCAAAAAGCGGCGTGCCGAGCACCCTTTCGAGCTTGACGATGGCATGGCTGACGGCGCTGGCCGACAGGTTGAGCTCATCCGCAGCGGCGCGGAAGGAGCCGAGCCGGGCGGCGGATTCGAAGGCGCGGATGGAGGTAAGTGAAATGCCGTTCAACATTCGATTAGTGAAGCAGATTCATGAGATGATGTAAACTTCGCGTTTGAAGCGCCCTCTGCCCATCTGCAATATCGAGGCTGCATTCGTCGCAGGACGGGATGCGGCGGCAGGTCGGGAGCACCGCCGTCAAGCGTATGGAGCCGGCCCGTCCGGCTTGGGAGGATTGCTCATGTTGTTGAATGGAAAGACCGCGGTTATTTCAGGCGCCGCCAGCAAACGCGGCATCGGCCGCGCCACGGCGGAACTTTTCGCCCGCCACGGCGCCCGCGTCGCCATCGTGGATCTCGACGAAGCCGGCAGCATCGAAGCTGCGGCCTCGCTTGAAAAAGTGGCTGGTGGCGAGCATCTGGGCGTCGGCGGCAATGTCGCAGACCGCGCCTCCTGCGAGGCGGCCGCGCAAAAAGTCATCGCCGCTTTCGGCAAGATCGATATCCTCATCAACAATGCCGGCATCACTCAGCCGGTGAAGACGCTCGACATTACCGCCACGGACTGGCAGCGCATCGTCGACGTTAACATGACCGGTGTGCTGAATTTCAGCCAGGCCTTCATCCCCAATATGCGCGACAATGGCGGCGGTTCGATTGCCTGCATGTCGTCGGTTTCCGCGCAGCGCGGCGGTGGCATTTTCGGCGGGCCGCATTATTCGGCGGCCAAGGCCGGTGTTCTCGGTCTCGCAAAGGCCATGGCGCGTGAATTCGGCCCTGACGGCATTCGCGTCAACTCCGTTACCCCCGGCCTGATCCAGACCGACATTACCGGCGGCAAGCTCACCGACGACATGCGCCGCGACATTCTCAAGGGCATTCCACTCAACCGCCTCGGCGACGCCGTCGATGTGGCCAATATCTATCTTTTCCTCGCCTCGGATCTCTCTTCCTACGTCACCGGTGCGGTCGTCGACGTGAATGGCGGAATGCTCATTCACTGAAAACCATCTTTCGAAGCCGGGAAACCGGCTTCGATTTTCTGACCGGGAGGAGGAAACCATGGATCAGGCGTATTCGGATACCGATGCAACGAGGGAAGCGGCGCTGGCGAATGTATCGCTGGCGGAACGCGCCTGGCGCATCCGGCGCAACGCCCTGTTGATGGGTGAAGTTCAGGGACAGGGTTATGTCGGTCAGGCGCTCGGTATTGCCGACGTTCTGGCCGTGGCGTGGTTTCACACCATGCGCTACCGGGCGGACGATCCGCACTGGGAGGGCCGCGACCGGTTTCTGCTCTCCATCGGCCATTATGCGATTGCACTTTACGCAGCACTCATCGAGGCGGGCGTCATCCCGGAAGACGAGCTGGAGACCTATGGCTGCGACGGCTCGCGCCTGCCCATGTCCGGCATGGCCTCCTATACGCCGGGCATGGAAATCACCGGCGGTTCGCTCGGCCACGGGCTTGGCATTGCCGTTGGCATGGCTCTCGGCCTCAAGCGCAAGAATTCAGACCGGTTCATCATAAACCTGATGTCGGATGGCGAGTTGGGTGAAGGCTCGACCTGGGAGGCCGCCATGGGCGCGTCCCATCACAGGCTCGGCAATCTCATCAATCTCGTGGATTTCAACAATCAGCAGGCGGATGGCCCTTCCCGCGAAATGCTGTCCTCCGAACCCGTCGACGCCAAATTCGCGGCCTTCGGCTGGCATGTGCAACGCGTCAACGGCAACGATATCGACAAGGTTCGTGAGGCTTTCGACATCGCCATGTCACTTGCCGATGACAGGCCGCGCGCCATCATCTTCGATACCCGAATGGGCCGTGGCGTGCCCTTTCTCGAAAACCGAGAAATCACCCATTTCATTCGCGTGGAGGCGCATGAATGGAAACTGGCGCTCGACGCCCTTGAGGAAGGACGGCCGTCATGAGTGCAGCAGCCCCGCAGAAGCGCCTCACCACATCGGCGATGATCGCCTCCATTGCCGCCGAAGGTCAGTCGACACGCCCCGCGCCCTTCGGTCATGCTCTTGTTCAGCTGGCGAAGGAACGCGAGGATATTGTCGGCCTTACCGCCGATCTCGGCAAATATACCGACCTGCATATTTTCGCCAAAGCCTTTCCCGAGCGCTTTTATCAGATGGGCATGGCCGAGCAGCTGCTGATGAGCACCGCCGCCGGTCTCGCGCGCGAGGGCTTCGTGCCCTTCGCGACCACCTATGCGGTCTTCGCCGCCCGCCGCGCCTATGATTTCATCGCGATGGCGATTGCCGAAGAAAACCTGCCGGTGAAGATCGTCTGCGCCCTGCCCGGCCTGACAACGGGTTATGGCCCCAGTCATCAGGCGACCGACGATCTGGCGATCTTCCGCGCGCTGCCGAACATAACGATCATCGACCCATGCGATGCGACCGATATAGAAGGCGCGGTGCCGGCGATTACGGCTTACAACGGCCCGGTCTATATGCGCCTGTTGCGCGGCCAGGTGCCGGTGGTACTCGAAGAATATGGCTACAGGTTCGAACTCGGTAAGGCCAAACTCATTCGTGATGGTGCGCAGGTCCTTTTCATATCGTCCGGCATATTGACGATGCGGGTTCTCGAAGCGGCTGCCCTGCTTGAGAAGGAGGGCGTCGGCTGCGCCGTACTGCACTCCCCCACCATCAAACCGCTCGATACCGCCTCGATCTTCGCGGAGGTGGACAAGGCCGATCGTCTTGTCATCGTGGCGGAAAACCATAGCGAAATAGGTGGTCTCGGAGAGGCCGTGGCAATGGCGTTGATGAAAAGCGGCCGGGCGCCGCGACTGCAGCATATCGCCCTGCCCGATGCCTTTCTGGATGCAGGTGCGCTGCCCACCCTGCACGACCGATACGGCATCTCGACGACAACGATCGTGGCGCGCGTTAGAGGCTGGCTGGAGAATGAAGGTTTTGAAGTACCGCGCGGTTCGGTCTAAAGGCTGAGGTAAAGACATCGCGCAGAATCAGCCGGGGGGAGCCGGCGGTTTTAAGGGAGTGGAGCGCGTTATCCGCATGATCGGACAACGCTGAGGGTATTTAAATCCAGGGAGGAAAAAATGAGTATTTCCATCAACAGGCGCATGTTCCTGACCGGTACCGGACTGGCACTGGCGGCACCGGCCATTCTGACGGCAGCCCGCAACGCCCGGGCCGCCACAACGCTGACGCTCGGTCATGGTGCGGCACCGGGCAATCCGCGCACGCTCGCAGCCGCGAAATTCGCGGAACTCGTTGGAGAGAAAACCGAAGGCCGAGTGGCGATCAACGTCGCCGGTTCGGAAACGCTTGGCAGCGACGCCGCCATGCTGACCAGCCTGCGCACCGGGGCACTGGATTTCACCGCCAATAGCCAGGGTCCAGTTTCGAGCGTTGTTCCAGAACTCGCGGCGCTCGGCCTGCCCTTCCTGTTCAGCAATGCCGATCAGGCGATCAAGGTGCTTGAGGGCGATGTCGGCGCATCACTCGATGCGCGCTTCCAGAAAGTCGGCATCGTGCCGCTTGACTGGTGGGATAACGGCATCCGCCATGTTTCCAATTCCAAACACGCCATCACCAGGCCGCAGGATGTTGCAGGCCTGAAAATCCGCACGCCCGCCGACCCGATGACGATGGATATTTTCAAGGCGCTGGATGCGGCGACGGTTCAGATCGCCTTTGGCGAACTTTACATCGCGCTTCAGCAGGGCGTTGTGGACGGGCAGGAAAACCCTCTGGTCAACATCGAAAGTTCCAAGCTTTACGAGGTCAACAAACATATCAGCCTCACCGCTCATAAATGGGAATCCACGCCATTCCTGATGTCCAAATTCGCCGAGGGGCGGCTGGGCAAGGATTTTGAAGCGGTCAAGGCGGCTGCGAAGGAGGCCGGGGCGCTTCAACGCAAACTTTCGGCTGAAAAGGCAAGCGCATCGCTGGCCGCCTTCAAGGCCAATGCCGCTATCGAGGTGGTGGAAGACATCGACCACGCCGCTTTCGCGAAGGCCACCGCGCAGGTTCTGGAGACATGGAAACAGAAGCCCTTCGGCGATTTCGTCGCTGAGCTGGAAAAGGCCGCCAAGGGCTGACGATCAGGATGCCGGGCCGGCTCATGCCGCCCGGCCTCGCCTTCATGTCCACCGACAGGATCGGCGGGAGCCTCGCTCACGCCGACATTCATACGGTTTCAGTTTTCAGGAGATGCGCCAATGCTCGAAGGAGCCTTGTCCGCCGCCAATCGCGTTGACAGTTTCATCGCCATCCTCTGCCGCATCATCATCGTGGCATCCGGCATTCTGCTCACGGTCATCATGACCGCAAACGTCATCGTCCGCTATCTATCGACATCCGGCGGTCTGGATTTTGCGGAAGAACTGCCGACCATGCTGTTTCCATGGTTCATCGTCGCCGGCATTACCCTTGCCGCACAGAGCGGCGCGCATATGGCGGTGGAATGGATTTATGATAAGTTCGACGAACGCGGCAAGGTGGGCGTTCTGCTGTTCGCCAATCTCGTCACTGTCGCAAGCTTCATCATTCTCGCGCAGCAGGCGCTTGTCGTCGCCGAGATCGCCGGCGCGGAAATCAGCCCGGTTCTGCAGCTGCCCAACAGCATCGGCTATTATTCCATCGCCTTCGGCGCGGCACTGGTTTCGGTCACCACCGCAACGGCCAGCCTGCGCATTCTCTCCGGCGGCTGGCATGCCCGCCCGCACGGTGCAACCGAGGAGATGCCGCTATGACCATCGTGATGATCATTGCATTTTGTATTCTCATGATGATTGCGGTTCCGGTCGGCTATGCGCTGATCATCTCTGCGGGCGTCGCCGTGCTGTGGAACGGTTACGTGCCGCTTTCGATCGTGGCGCAGCAGGTTTACGACCAGACCCAATCCTTCCCCATGCTGGCGCTGCCATTCTTCATGCTCGCGGGCACGCTGATGCTCGGCGGCAAACTCGGAACCCAGCTTCTGGAACTCGCTTCCAAGGCCATGCAGCGTTGGCGCGGCGGCGCGCTTTCCACGACAGTCATTTCTTCGGTTGTGTTCGGCGGCGTTTCCGGCTCGGCGGTCGCCAATGCCAGTGCGCTCGGTTCGGTGCTCATTCCATGGCAGAAGCGTCAGGGTTACCCCGCGCCTCTCTGTGCGGCGAACAACGCCACCTCCGCGGTCATCGATGTGCTCATTCCGCCGTCGATCCCGATGATCCTCTATTCATTGGTCAGCGGCGTCAGCATCGCCAACCTGTTCATCGCCGGCATTCTGCCGGGCCTGCTCATGGCAGTGGGCTTCATCTTCGTCTGCTGGGCCATCGCTGTGCGGCGGGGCTATGCGGTGCGCGACGAAAGTATCCGCAAGCGTGATCTGGCGCTCCTTGCATTCCGCAGCCTGCCGGCAATCCTTCTGCCGGTCCTGATCATCCTCGGCCTGCGCTTCGGTTTTGCAACGCCGACGGAAGTGGCCGTTCTTTCCGTCGTCTATTCGCTGGTGCTCAGCATCTTCTTTTATCGCGATCTGACGTGGAAACGTTTCTGCGACAATTTCGTCGAGGCAGGCTCGGCAACCGGTGTCGTCATGCTGGTCATCATGGGAAGTGCCGCGGTGGGCTGGGTCCTCACCTTCGATCAGGCGCCCCAGCATTTCGCCACCTGGGTGGCAGAGAATATTTCGAACCCGATCCTCATCATTCTCATGATGAACATCCTGATGCTGATCATCGGCATGCCGCTCGATCTGCCGCCTTCGATCCTGCTGCTCGGACCGATCTTCGTGCCACTGGCCGATATGATAGGGCTCGACCGGGTGCAGCTCGGCATGATGATGGTGATCAATCTGGGTATCGGGCTCTACACCCCGCCCATCGGCACCACGCTGTTCATCTCGTCCTCCATTGCCAGAGCACCGCTCGGCGCGACGACGAGGGAATTGTGGCCGTTCTTCACCATGGCGATGCTGCTTCTCATCGCGGTCAGCTTCATTCCTGCGCTCACGATCTACTGAAATTCAGCCCGCAGCAAAACGCTAAGGGAAACCATCGGCCGATTCTCCCCGGCCGGTGGTTTTGGCGTTCGAGACACCTCGCTTAAGTAATCAAATCCGCTTTGTTCACGGTTTCGACGATCAAATCACCATCTGCGATACACCCTTCACGAAATTTTAGGGGATTGCGGAACACATATGGAACATATAGTGTTCGTTCTGTATTTGTTTCGCGACTTCAACGACGATTCTCAAGGGTGTTTTCCTCATGCTCACGCGCAAACAGCAGGAATTGCTTCTCTTCATTCATGAAAGAATGAAAGAGTCCGGCGTGCCGCCCTCCTTCGATGAAATGAAGGACGCACTCGATCTTGCCTCCAAATCCGGCATCCACCGGCTGATCACCGCACTCGAGGAGCGCGGATTTATTCGCCGGCTACCTAACAGGGCGCGAGCGCTGGAAGTGATCAAATTGCCGGAGGCCTACACGCCGGGTGCGAGGCCGCAACGCGGCTTTTCGCCAAGCGTCATCGAAGGCAGCCTCGGCAAGCCGAAGACGCCGGAACCTGCCCCCGCCCCCAAGGCGCCTGCCAACGATCTCGGCGGTGCGGTCACCGTGCCGGTCATGGGCCGCATTGCCGCCGGTGTGCCGATTTCCGCTATCCAGAACAACACCCATGATGTGGCCGTGCCGGTCGACATGCTGGGTTCGGGCGAACATTACGCTCTGGAAGTCAAAGGCGACTCGATGATCGAGGCCGGCATTTTTGATGGCGACACCGTCATCATCCGCAACGGCAACACTGCCAATCCGGGCGATATCGTCGTGGCGCTGGTGGATGATGAAGAAGCGACGTTGAAGCGTTTCCGCCGCAAGGGTGCCTCCATTGCGCTTGAAGCGGCCAACCCCGCTTATGAAACCCGCATTTTCGGGCCGGACCGGGTGAAGATCCAGGGCAAGCTGGTGGGACTGATCCGCCGTTACCATTGAATGGGTGATATCGAGCCCGTCCCTTTCGCGATGGCGAGAGGACGGTCTCTTGTGATGCATGGCCGCCGGTCCGAGGAACGGCGCGTTTACCGCGTTCATGAGGGGACGCACCATCCGTCGGATCGACATGCCGTTTCCTGCGAAGAGCAATTCCAGCTTTCACGCTTGATGTTTCGGTTGCGCTGCAGGCGCAACGGCAAAATGACGCTGGCTGCAATCGCGGAAAAGGCGCATTTCCCTTCTTCGCGAGCCATGGGCAGCCAATCGCCTCGCACCTTTTCGGTCGTCTCCAGGTGGTGATGTGTGTGGAATTCTTTCCCCTGCCCGGCCGCCATTCATCAATCCGGCTTATGGAAGCCATGGATTATTTGCAATATTCCGGACCGCATTGCCGGTATAGAAATGCGCGTCATATCGGGGAGACATGCCATGTACGATCTTTATATCGCCAACAAGAACTATTCCTCATGGTCGCTGCGGCCCTGGATATTGATGCGCACGCTCGGCATCGCCTTCAATGAAAAACTCGTTCCCTTTGGCGAAGGCGTCTCATTTTCCAGCTTTTCGCCGACCGGTAAGGTGCCCTGCCTTGTCGATGAGGGCGTGACGGTCTGGGAAACGCTGTCGATCGCCGAGTATCTTGCCGAAAGACATCAGGGTGTGTGGGCGAGCGACAAGCAGGCAAGGGCCTGGTCGCGCTCGGCGGCGAGTGAAATGCATGCGGGCTTCTCGTCGCTGCGCAATCTCTATCCCATGTCAGTCGGCATCCGGGTAAAGCCGAAAGGCGGCGACGCCGGGCTTGCGGCCGATATAAAGCGCATCGATGCGCTTTGGAGCGAAGGCCTCACGAAATTCGGTGGACCTTTTCTCGCCGGTCAGAAATTCACGGCGGTCGATGCTTTCTTCTGCCCGGTGGCATTCCGTTTCCAGACCTATGGCGCCGACCTCTCGCCGGCGGCCAAAACCTATTGCGACCGGCTGCTCGACCTGCCGGCCATGCGCGAATGGTACGAAGCAGGGTTGAAGGAAATCTGGCGCGATCTGCCCCATGAAGAGGAAGTCGGCGGCATTGGCGAATTGACCGCTGATCTGCGCGTCAAGGCCTGATGAATCACGCTGGCGGCATTCATTGTGACGCCGCCAGCAGCCGGGTGACGGCTTCGGGCACCTCATGGTCAAAACGGCCGCTTTTCCAGTCGTAGAAGCGATGTTCGCTCCAAGGCCTGTCGGTTCCCGCGGTTGCCGCGCGCATCCCTCCGACGACCCCGGTTTGATCGCTTCCGGCGAAATTGACCTCCACCGAACCGATGCGCCGTAAAATATCGCGGTTGAGCAGCAAGGCTCCCGAGCGGCATTGCGCAAACGAGGTTCTGCGGGAAACAATGACGATATCGGCAATGTCGCAGGCTTTCCCGGCAAACCGGCCGTCCTCCAGCACTATGATCCACTCGCCGCTTCTCGCGCGCGCCACGCACCAGATGCCTGTCCTGCAGGTAAAGGCTCCCGGCGCAGCGTCCCTCAGGGCGGCCGTCATCTCCCACACCACTGCCTTCATCTCTTCCGGCGCAAGCTTCGATTTTGCGCTTAAAGCAACGGTGGTTGCCGGAACCCCCGACTTGAGAAGGACCGGTGAGAGCGGTTTCTCAGGCAACAGCAGCGCCCTCTGCCATTGCTCATAGATGAAGCCCTGCGGCCGCGTTTTTGTGGTATAGACCTTGCCCTCGTCCAGAAGGGCGACCAGCCTGCCTTCCTCATGAATAAGCAGATCAGGCAGGCCGCGTTGGGCGACCGCTCCGGACAGGCCAAAGGCAAAGAGCAGAAGCGGAATTCCGAGAAGCGCCAGACGGGTGCGCAGCAATGTCAGCAACAGAAAGCCCACAGAGGCAATGCCGATGAACCAGCCATGCGGCCGCCCGGTCGCAGCGCTGCCGCCCCAGGACGCCACCTCCTGCGCGACCTCGATGACGAGCGCCATGCCATAACCCATGACCTTCAGGAA
The DNA here is from genome assembly GCF_027212525.1 of Agrobacterium sp. SOY23. Classification (NCBI taxonomy): domain Bacteria; kingdom Pseudomonadati; phylum Pseudomonadota; class Alphaproteobacteria; order Hyphomicrobiales; family Rhizobiaceae; genus Agrobacterium; species Agrobacterium sp. SOY23. Next base: position 34,661 of record NZ_JAPWDT010000004.1, read on the forward strand.
AGGCGCATCGAGCCCGAAGGGCATCAGCAGCATGGCGATGAGGCCGAAAGGCATGACGATCAGCGACATCAGCGGCATCGCCGCCAGATTGGCAAAAAGTCCATAGGTGGTGACACGCTGAAAATGTTCGGCCGAATAGATCGCCGTCGAAAGCCCGCCGATCAGCGATGTGGTGACGACCCCGCCAACAACGGCGCCTGCCGTTTGCGCAATCGTCATCCACGCCGGTTTGCGACCGATGACGAGACGCTCACGATCTCTGCGCCAGCGGCTCCAGGCGGCATAGGCGGAAACGAGCGCAATTGTTGCGGCAAAGGACATCTGAAAGCTCGGCCCCATGATTTCCGAAGGCGAAAGGGCGAGAATGACCAGAGCGGAAAGCGCAACATTCCTGAGGCTGAGCGAAGGTTGGTCGAACAACACCGCAATCAGCATCACCGACATCATCAGCCAGGCGCGTTCGGCGGAGACGGCAAAACCGGAAATCAGATAATAGGCAAGCGTCATCAGGAGCGCTGCGAAGGCGGACATCTTCTTCACCGGCCAGCGCTGCGCAAAAGCCGGAAACAGGCTGAAGGCGAGCCTCAGTCCCACGAAGAATATGCCCGAAGCGAGCGCCATGTTGAGCCCGGATATGGCGACGATATGGGCAAGACCGGAAAGCCGCAACGCTTCCATCGTCCCGGCCGATATGGCCTGTCTCTCATCGGTGACGATGGAGGCGGCAAAAGCGCCGGCATCACCGCCGATGGTGTTGCGAATGCGCTCTGCAATGGCGGTGCGCAGGCCATAAAGCCGCATATCGGCCCATTCCAGCCAGCCAGTTATCGCGTCGATGTCAGGTGGGGCTACGGCCTGCGGCGGCTTATAAAAGAAGCCTGTCGCACCTATGCCCCTGAAATAGGAGGCGAAGGCGAAATCGTTGAGACCCGGCAAGGCCGGACCGGATGGTGGAGAAAGCCGCGCCTTGCCGCGGATGGTCGCGCCGAGTGTAACAGGCTCACCCCCGCCGCGGGCCAGCAACGAAACCTTCTGCGGCGGGCGTGACAATGCCGGCGCTTCCGTCGCAGCCAGTTGCACGACATACCGCCAGTCACCACGCGCATCGACCTCCCGACGCATCACCGTGCCGGTGATGGTGGTGGTAACGGGCGTATCCAGCAGCACCGTCCCTGCCCGCCAGGTTTCGAACCCGGCGAAAAGCATGCCCAGCAACAGCAGCGCAGCGAGGCTGCAGGCCGTGGCTGCAAGGCGCGCGCGATATCGGGTGGCTAGCGCCAGGCTGGCGGCAAGCGAAAATGCGATAGCCAGAAGCAGCAATGAAGGTGTGGCATCCAGCGAAAACCAGAGGATCGCTCCACAGCCGATGAAGACCGGCACAAAAAGAAAATCATGGCCGAATGCGCGTTCTTCGGCGAGGCAGATGGTGATTTTTTGGAGAACCGCAGTTTGCAGTTTCGGTTTGCTGACAATGGCCGGCAGATCATATGTTGCGACTTCGCCGGTCCGGCGCAGCGGAGACAGGATATCCACCGTGCGGGGCAAGCCGCCCTGCATCGTTTCGGCATATCCGAAATGCTGTTTTTCCCCTTGATCAAGCAATCTGCGCCGCGCCCCTGCCGCACCGGAAACAGGTTTGCAGATGGACGCGCGGGATTGCAATGCTTTCCTTTAACCCTGCGTTGACCGAGATTGAATTGCTATTGCCGATAAAGCTGAAAGCAACGCGATTGCGTTTGCCGCAATGCACAATTTGACCTTTGGATAGCTTGGCATCGGCGCCAGGATCATATAGCTAATCGGTAGACGCTTAACCGCGAGGCGTGTCTCAACGCCTCCACCCGCATGTTCTCGGAGGATCAGTATGACGGAAAAAAGCGCTACAGTGACACTTGGCGAAAAGCAGGTGGAACTCCCGGTCAGGGAAGGCACGATTGGACCAAGCGTCGTCGATATCGCCACGCTCTACAAGCACACGGGCTCCTTCACCTACGACCCGGGTTTCACGTCGACGGCCTCCTGCGAATCCAAGATCACCTATATCGATGGTGACGAGGGCGTTCTGCTGCATCGCGGCTTCCCGATCGAGCAGCTTGCCGAACAGGGCGACTTCCTGGAAACCTGCTACCTGCTGCTTTACGGCGAACTGCCGACGGCTGCGCAGAAGAAGGATTTCGACACCCGCGTCACGCGCCACACCATGGTGCATGAGCAGATGAGCCGCTTCTTCACCGGCTACCGTCGCGATGCGCATCCGATGGCCGTCATGTGCGGCACGGTCGGCGCTCTCTCGGCCTTCTACCACGACTCGACCGACATCACCGATCCGCACCAGCGCATGGTCGCTTCGCTGCGCATGATCGCGAAGATGCCGACGATCGCCGCCATGGCCTACAAGTACCATATCGGCCAGCCCTTCGTTTACCCGAAGAACGATCTGGATTACGCCTCCAACTTCCTGCACATGTGCTTTGCCGTGCCGTGCGAGGATTACAAGGTGGATCCGGTTCTGGCCCGCGCCATGGACCGCATCTTCATCCTGCATGCCGATCACGAGCAGAACGCCTCCACCTCCACGGTGCGTCTTGCCGGTTCGTCGGGTGCAAATCCGTTCGCCTGTATCGCGGCTGGCATCGCCTGCCTCTGGGGCCCGGCTCACGGCGGTGCCAACGAAGCGGCGCTCAACATGCTCAACGAAATCGGCACGGTTGACCGTATTCCGGAATATATCGCCCGCGCCAAGGACAAGAACGACCCGTTCCGCCTGATGGGCTTTGGTCACCGCGTCTACAAGAACTACGACCCGCGCGCCAAGATCATGCAGAAGACGATGTACGAAGTGCTGGAAGCCACCGGCAACTCCGACGATCCGATCATGCAGGTCGCGCTGGAACTGGAAAAGATCGCCCTTTCCGACCCCTACTTCGTCGAAAAGAAGCTCTACCCGAACGTCGACTTCTATTCGGGCATCACGCTGAAGGCGCTCGGCTTCCCCACGACCATGTTCACCGTTCTCTTCGCTCTCGCCCGCACCGTCGGCTGGATCGCACAGTGGAACGAAATGATCGAAGATCCGCAGCAGCGTATCGGCCGTCCGCGCCAGCTCTATACGGGCGCCGGCAAGCGTGACTACGTTCCGGTTTCCAAGCGCTAAGCGACGAAACCCAGCAAGATCAAAGGCCGGCAGGTTTTCACCCGCCGGCCTTTTTGTTGAATGTCGTCCCAATAGCTCTCAATGGCGCGCAGCAACGCCCAGGAACTGCTTGAGTTCGGGCGTGGCCGGATTGGAGAACACCTCTTCCGGCGGGCCGATTTCGTGCACCCTGCCCTCATGCATGAAAACGACGCGGGAGCAGACGTCGCGCGCAAATTTCATTTCATGCGTCACCATCAGCAGCGTCATGCCTTCGCCGGCCAGTTCACGCACCACCGCCAGCACCTCCGAGACCAGCTCGGGATCGAGTGCCGAGGTGATCTCGTCGCAAAGAAGCGCGATCGGCTGCATGGCGAGTGCACGGGCAATCGCAACGCGCTGCTGCTGACCACCGGAAAGTTCATCGGGATAGGCATCGAACTTATGCGCCAGCCCGACCCGTTCCAGCATCTTGCGCGCAACGGCTTCCGCTTCCGGTCTCGGCGTCTTCTTCACAACGGTCTGCGACAGCATGACATTGCCGCCGACCGTCTGGTGCGGGAAGAGATTGAATTGCTGGAAAATCATGCCGACCTTCAGCCGCAGGGCTTTCAGATGCAGATCGTCTTCGAGAAGCTGCGCACCGGCGACCGATATGGAACCGGCCGATATCGTCTCCAGCCCGTTGATGCAGCGAAGCAGGGTCGACTTTCCCGATCCGCTCTTGCCAATGATGGCGATGACCTCACCCGGCTCCACATCAAGGTTGATGCCTTTCAGAACCTCGTTGCTACCATAGCTTTTGCGGACTTCAGTGATTTCGATGAGCGACATTGAGCTTCCTTTCGAGGATCTGGCTGCTCTTCGACAGAGGCCAGCACAGCGCGAAATAGATGAGGGCGACGAGGCCATAAACGGTGAAGGGCTGGAAGGTGGCGTTGGTGACGACCGTGCCGGCCTTGGACAGTTCCACGAAGCCGATGATCGAGGTCACGGCCGTGCCCTTGATGACCTGGACGAAGAAACCGACGGTTGGCGGAATGGCGACCCGCATGGCCTGCGGCAGGATGACGTAACGCATCTGCTGCAGGCGGCCCATGGCAAGGCTTGCCGATGCCTCCCATTGGCCTTTCGCGACGGATTCGACGCAGCCGCGCCAGATTTCGGTGAGAAAGGCAGCGGCCCAGAGGATCAGCGTCAGGCCCGCCGCCAGCCAGGCCGGCACATCGATGCCGAACAGGCCAAGGCCAAAAAAGGCGATGAAGAGCTGCATCAGCAGCGGCGTTCCCTGAAAAAGCTCGACATAATAACGCGCAAAAGCCCGCATCGATTTTTTTCGGGAAATGCGCATGAACAGCAGAAGCAGCGCCACAAGGCCACCGCCGGCAAAGGAAACGAGCGAGAGCAGCACGGTCCAGCGCGTGGCGAGCAACAGGTTTCTGAGAATATCCCAGGTGGAGAATTCGATCATCGGACACTCCTGCGCGGAAAGATAAGGTTGCCGCCCATGACAAGCACCTGCCGGAGAAGAATGGCCAGCACGAGATAGATGACGGTGGAGACCATGTAGGCTTCGAAGGCGCGGAAGGTGCGCGACTGGATGAAATTGGCGGCGAAGGTCAGGTCCTCGGCCGCGATCTGCGATACGACCGACGAGCCGAGCATGACGATCACCACCTGCGAGGACAGTGCCGGCCAGATGCGTTGCAGGGACGGCACCAGCACCACATGTCGGAAGGTTTCGAAACGGGTCATGGCAAGGCTTGCCCCCGCTTCGAACTGCCCCTTCGGCGTCGCCTGAATGCCGGCACGGATGATCTCGCAGCTATAGGCTCCGAGATTGACCACCATGGCGATGTTGGCCGCACTCAGTTCCGATAGTTGCAGGCCAAGCGACGGCAGGCCGAAAAAGATAAAAAACAATTGTATGAGAAATGGCGTATTGCGAATGAGCTCCACATAGGTCGCGACCGGCGGCCGTAGCCATTTAGGCCCAAGCGCGCGCACCCAGGCGCAGAATATGCCAAGCGCGATGCCAAGAACGCCGCCGACGGCGATCAATTCCAGCGTGATGACGATGCCCTTGGCGATCTGCGGGTAATAATCGAGAAGCCATCCAAAATCGAATGTATATTTCACCCGATGTTTCCTTTCGGGGAGGACAAACCATGCGCCGGACCGGGATCAGACAGGACCGGCGCGTGGATTTGCCGGGTTGATCAGAGATCCTTCGGAAGATCGGTTTTCAGCCACTTCTGTGCGATTGTGTTCAGCGAACCATCGGTCTTTGCAGTCGCGATGATGGCGTTGACCTTTTCAAGCAGCGCCGGCTGTTCCTTGTTCAGGCCGATATAGCAGGGCGAATTCTTGATCAGGAATTTCAGCTCGGGACGCTTCGGCGGGTTCTTGGCCAGAATGGCGGCAGCCACGACATTGCCGGTGGCCACGGCTTCCACCTGGCCGGCGAGGAAGGCGGAGATCGTGCCGTTATTATCCTCGTAGCGCTTGATGGTCGTGTCGGCCGGAGCGACCTTGGTCAGTTCCAGATCTTCTACCGCGCCACGGGTGACGCCGATGGTCTTGCCCGCCAGATCTTCTGCCTTGGCGACGGTAACCGAGTCCGGAGCAAACACGCCATTGAAGAAAGGTGCATAGGCGGTGGAGAAATCGATGACCTTTTCACGGTCCGGGTTCTTGCCGAGGCTCGAAATCACGAGATCGACCTTGTTGGTTTGCAGATAGGGAACGCGGTTGGCGCTGGTGACCGGCACCAGCTCGACCTTCACGCCCAGCTTCTCGCCGATCAGATTGGCGACATCGATATCATAGCCCTGTGGGGCCATATCCGTACCGACGCTACCGAAGGGCGGAAAATCCTGTGGGACGGCAACGCGGATCGTGCCGCGGGAGGTGATATCGCCGAGCGTATCGGCAAGGGCAGCAGATGAAAAACCAATCGTTGCGGAAATCGCGGCAATGGCAAGCAATGAACGTCTGGACAACATGGGAGACTACTCCTTGGGGCTTGAGAAAAGCGGCTGCAGTGAAAGGGAATTGCGAAGCTCGTAGAGCGGGTCCGGCCTGCGGGTGAGATCGAGACCGGTTTCGACCTCATCGAGGTGGCGGATGGCGAGTTCGGCGGCGGCGTGGAAATCGGCCGCCTGGATCGCCTCGAAGATGCGGCAGTGCCCGTCATGCGATTGCTGCGCATGGAAATCAGACTGATAGAGCATGGAGATGAGGATGGTTCTGGCGGTCAGGTCTCGGAGCGTTTCGACGATGATGTCGTTTCCGGCGATTTCCGCGATGCGGATATGGAAATCACCCATCAGGCAGGTCAGGCGCTGGCGATCACCCTTGGCGATGGCCGCCTTCTCCTCGTCGAGGTGACCGGCAAGGATGGAGATGCCTTCCGGGCTGACAACGGAAAGATTGCGCAGAAGCCCATATTCAATGATGCGGCGCGCCTCATAGACCTTGATGGATTCTTCCGCAGAAGGCTCCACCACGAACCAGCCGCGACGCGGACTGACGGTGACGATGCCACGCGTTTCAAGCCGCATCATCGCCTCGCGGATGCGCGTGCGTGACACGCCAAAAAGGCTGGCGAGCTGGTTCTCGCTGAGGCGGGTGCCCGGACGAATGCGCGCGGAGAGAATGCCGGAGATGATGGCGTCTTCTACCGCGCTCTGGGCGCTTTCGGATGTATGGCTATCTTGCATACAAGATTGAAAGCAAGAGCCGTGCCAGACGTAAATCTAGAGACTATTGGCCATTTGACGGTGCATTGCCTGCCGCCCTAACGATCAAATGCGTTAAAACAGGCCCCTCGTCTGCCTCGATCCGCAGCAGGATGGCCGTGAGCTTCGCCCGCTGGCGAACCGCAATTCCGGCACCTCGAACATGAAGATGTGATCAGGCTGAGCGGCTATCTTTGCTCTTCAGGACATCGAGAAGGATGGCCGCACCGGTTTCGCCTGGGGGGACGTCCGTGCGCAGACGCTGCTGCACCAGCGCATAACCTTCCAGCATCGCCTGTCGTTCGATGGTATCGGAAGACAGGCGTTCGGCCCAGCGCAGCATCGAACCTGCCCGGACCACTTCGTTGAAATATTCCGGCACCACGGCATAGTCCGCAATCAGGTTCGGCAGTGCGCCCGTCCAGGTCTTCACCCGCTTGCTCAGCATGGTGAAAATCCAGTCTGTCTTGTAGACGGAAATTGTCGGCACACCGGCCAGCGCCAGTTCGAGAATGACAGTGCCGGAAGCGGCTATGGCCGCATCGGCCTGCGCAAACGCATTCCACTTGAAGGCGGGATCTATGCCGATCTCGGGCCTGACATCTTCCGGCCATGTCGCGGCCAGTTCACGGAGACGGTTTTCCTGACGCTGAACGGTGGGCAGCACGAAACGGGTCGGGCCGTTGCGTTCCACGAAGGCTCTTGCCGCCTGCTGAAATGGCTCCATCAGCCGTGTCGTTTCGGTGGAGCGTGATCCCGGCAGGAGAAGAATGGTCTTCGACTGGCCCTGTTCCGGCAGAGGCCGCTCCGCTCGCCTCTGCCGCACCGCCAGCACATCGGGATCAACGCTCAGGCGATGGCCAACGAAGGTTGTCGGCGGGCCACCAAGGCGGCGCATTGCCTCCGGCTCGAAGGGCAGCAGCGCCAGAACGTGATCGACATAGGACAACATCGCGGTGGCGCGATATTCCTTCCACGCCCAGACGCTGGGGCAGACATAATTGACGACCGGCAGAGGCGGCAGTTGCTTGCGGACTTTTTTCGCGACGCGATGGGTGAAATCCGGACTGTCGATGATCAGCAGAACATCCGGCCTTGCGGCAATGATCGCCTGCGCAGTCTGGTTGATCCGCGCAATGAGCTTCGGCAGCTTCTTGAGAACCTGCGTGAAGCCCATGATGGAAAGTTCGGAATAATCGAACAGCGAGGTGAGCCCCTGCGCCTCCAGCGCTTCGCCGCCAACGCCCACCAGCTCCACAGGACCCGGATATTGGACTTTAAGCGACCGGATCAGATCCGCGCCGAGAAGATCGCCGGACACCTCACCGGCAATAACCGCCACTTTGAGTGCCGCCGTCATGCGTTCATGTCTCCGCCAACCATGTCGCCACCGAGTGACGTATCGATGCCGCAGACGAATATGCCCGCCTCATCCGCCGCTTTCAACATCGCCTCGCGATCAAGCACCAATGCTCGCCCGGCTTCGACAGCAATGCCCGCCAGCCCGGCTTTTTTCGCGTTTTCCACGGTTTCGATGCCGATGGTCGGCAGATCGGCGCGCACATCCTGCTGCGGTTTGCAGAGCTTGACCAGCACCCCCTTACGGCGTGGCGATATGCGGCCTTCGGCACGCAACGCCGCGACGCGCGCCAGCATGGCATCCGTACCCTCGACGCCTTCCAGCGCCACGATACGGCCGCCAACGGAGACCGCCCCCTGCCCGACATCGAGCTTGCCAAGCGCAAGCGCCGCCTCGGCAGCCTTGCGAATATCCTTCTGATCCTCCTCGGCAGGCTTCTGCCCGCCGAAAGGGCCTGTCGTTGCCAAAAGGCCGGGTGCAATCTCGTGCGCGCCGATGACCTTTGCGCCGAGCGTGCTGATGATCTTGATCACCATCTGCAGAACCGCATCATCGCCGCCCGAAAGCAGCGTTTTGACGATGGATGGCAATTTCAGCAGGATGCCGGCTGTGGGGCGGATTTCACGCCATTCCGGCCGCCGGGCGACACCGCCGGACAACACGACACGATCTACCTGGTTATCGCGCAGCAGACGACCAAGCCCGGCGACATCGCCAACGCTGATGACGGCATTGTCGAAACCGCTCCAGTCGAAACGGGAATCATCGCGCAAGCGCACGATGAAGGGGTTCTCACCCATCTCACGGGCGGCGGCCGCCACATAAAGCGGCAACTGGCCACTGCCGGCCACGATGGCGAGACGCCCGCCGCCTGTCACGGCTCACTTGCCCCGGTTGGGCGAAGAAATCGCGCGATCGGTGCCCGCGCCGATGAAATCGATGACTTCAAGCGCCTGCGGGCAATCCAGATAGTCATTGCGGTCGATGGCCGCCGCATTGCCGCGGATCGTACCCTCGGCCTCGAAAATCGCCTTGTAGACGCGTCTGACCTTGTGGATATCCGCGCGCTCGATGCCCGCGCGCGTCATGCCCACGACATTCAGGCCGCCGAGGATGCCGGGATTGCCGTTCAGCATACCGTAAGGGATCACATCGTAATTGACCGCCGACAGCCCGCCGATAAAGGCCTGACGGCCGATGCGGGTGAACTGATGCACAGCGCAACCGCCGCCCAGTATGGCGCGGTCCTCGATGGTGACATGGCCCGCCAGCATCACATTGTTGGACAGGATGATATGGCTGCCGAGGCGGCAATCATGCGCCACATGTGAATTGGCCAGGAAGAGATTGTCGTCGCCAATAATCGTCTTGCCACCGCCATCGGAACTGCCGGCATTCATCGTCACGCCTTCGCGCATGATGCAGCGCTCACCGATCTCGAGCGTCGTTTCCGAACCGTCGTGGCGAACCGCCTGCGGCGTACCGCCGATAACCGCCATGGGATGAATGACCGAACCGCGGCCGATGACGGTGAGGCCGGACACCACGGCGTGGTTGTGAAGCCGGACATCGTCATGCAGCGTTACCTTCGGTCCGACATAGGCAAGCGCACCGACGACAACGTTTTCACCGATGACCGCTCCGTCTTCGATGACGGCCGTCGGGTGAATTCTGGCCGAGGCCGCGATCGTGCTCATTGCTGGTCCTCGGGGATCATCATGGCGCCGACATCTGCCTCCGCCACCAGCGCACCGTCCACCTTCGCTTCGCAATGGAACTTGAAGACATTACCGCGCTGACGCTGCTTGGTGACATGGATTTCCAGACGATCACCGGGGATCACGGGTTTGCGGAAACGCGCATTGTCGATCGTCATGAAGTAAACCAGGTGACCACCCTCGCCCTGGCTGCGAGCGCATATCGCACCTGCTGTCTGGGCCATGGCTTCGACGATCAGAACGCCCGGCATGATCGGCCGGTCCGGGAAATGGCCGGTGAAATGCGGTTCGTTGACCGTCACATTCTTGATGCCGATCGCCGAATTATTACCGTCGATCTCGATGATCTTGTCGATCAGCAGGAACGGGTAACGATGCGGCAAAAGCTTCATGACTTCCAGAATGTCAGCCGCGCCAAGCGTCGTCTTCGTTTCTTCAGTCATTATTTTTCTCTCCTGTTTTTTTATCACGCCCTTCAGCGCGTGCCAGAATTTCGGCCATGTCGCGCAGGAAATATTTCATCGGTCGCGCAGGCGTTCCGCCATAACGGGCGCCTGCCGGTACGTCCGCCACAACACCGCTCATCGCCGCGATCTGCACGCCGTCGCCAATGGTGATATGGCCATTGATGCCGGCCGCGCCACCAATCATCACACCGTCGCCGATGCGGGTGCTGCCCGCAATGCCGACCTTGCTGACGATGCCGCAATGGCGGCCGATGCGAACGTTGTGGCCGATCTGGACCTGGTTGTCGATCTTGGTGCCTTCGCCGATGACCGTGTCATCCATGGTGCCGCGATCGATCGTGGTGTTGGCGCCGATCTCGACATTGTCCTGGATGATCACCCGGCCGATCTGCACGATCTTCAGCATGCCGCGCGGACCGGGCGCATAACCGAACCCGTCCTGACCGATGCGCGCACCATTATGGATAATCACATTATTACCGATGAGCGCGGCAAGAACGCTTGCGCCGCCGGCAATGGTGCAATCGCGCCCGATCTGCACATCCTGCCCGATGATGACGCCGGGGCCGATCCGCGTGCCGGCGCCGATATGGGCGCCAGCCCCGATCACCGCGAGCGACTCGACGATGACACCAGCCTCCAGCTTCGCCGATGGATCGACATGTGCCGCATGAGAAATTTCAGCTTCCATCCGCGCTATCGGACCGGGACGCATGGCGGAAGGATGCAGCAAGGCACCAACCTGCGCAAAAAGCGTGTGCGGGTTTTTCGATATCAGCGCAGGGGTGTGAGACGGAAGCATGTCTACAAGCGCCGCGTCACAAATGACGGCGCCAGCTTCGCAGGTTTGCAGCTCATCGCGGCTCTTGCGCGAAAGAATATAACAGAGCTGGTCCGGTTTTGCCCGGTAGACCGGCGCAACGGACCGAATGATCCGCTCCCCTGCCGTTTCATCAGACAGTTCCGCCCCAAAACGGTCTGCGATATCTTTCAATCGCAGTCCCTCGTGGGGCGGAAAAAAGGCGTTGTATTCCATCAGCCGGAAACTCCAGAACGTTCAAAGTTGCAGTTCTGGACTGCCGATATCAGAAAGTGTTGGACATGCCAAACCGGAAACGCTGTTCCTCGTCGTAGTCTTCCTTGGCGATCGGTACAGCATAGTCAACGCGGATCGGACCGAAGGGCGACGCCCACATCACGCCAACACCGGCAGAGGCGCGGATGGAGTTATCATCCTTCACACCTGCACTGTTGGCAACCTTGTTGCCATACAACGTACCGGCATCCACGAAGCCAGCAAGACGCAGGCCGAAATCTTCCGGAACACCAGGCATCGGAGCCGTGACTTCAGCAGAGGCCGCGAAATAGGTCGTGCCGCCGATGGAGTCGGAGCCGATACGCGGGCCAATACCGTCGTTCTTGAAGCCGCGAACCTGACGACCGCCAAACTTGAACTGATCGAAGACCAGCAGATTGTCGCCCGTCGGCACGACATGACCCGCCTGACCGGTGATCGAGCCGATGACATCGTACTCGTCTGACAGCGTGTAGAAGAAGCGCGCCTTGGCGTAGACCTTGTAATATTCGGAATCGCCGCCGAGACCTGCAAATTCGTTCGTCAGAGCAGCCTGCCAGCCTTCACGCGGCATGTTGCGGTCGTCGAGCGTATTGTAGTTCAGCGTGTTCGAGATGATGGACTGGGTCCAGTCGCCACCGCGAATCAAATCCTTGTAGGGCTCGGCAAGGTTGCTGCCGGTCTCCCAGTCGCCCTCACCATCATAGTTGAGCTGCTTGTAGGTATATTTGAACGTCGTCGAGAGGTCCTCGGTGATCGGCGCGGTCACGCGCAGCGAGAAGCCCTGCTCGTCGTAGTCGTAATAATCTTCGCTGCGGCTCTGGCTCTTGAACAGGTCGAAACCTGCGGCCAGACGGTAGCCAAGGAAATAAGGCTCGGTGAAGGACAGCGTATAGGTGCGCGCATCGTCTTCACCCGCACCCGCCGCGAGACGGATGTACTGGCCACGGCCGAGGAAGTTCTTTTCTTCGATGGATGCTTCGAGCAGAACGCCGTCGTTCTGCGAGTAACCCGCACCGATACCAAACGAACCCGTCGACTGGTCCTCGACATCGACAACGATCACGACGCGGTCCGGCGCACTGCCGCCGGCGGTCGAGATATTGACCTTGGAGAAATAACCGAGCGCTTCGAGACGGCGCTTTGCAGCGGTGATGACCGTCTGGTTGAACGCATCGCCTTCGGAAATATCGAACTCGCGACGGATGACGTAGTCACGCGTACGGGTGTTGCCGCGGATTTCGATACGCTCGACATAAGCGCGCTCGCCCTGATCGACGATGTAGGTCACGCCGATGGTGTTGCCAGCCATGTCGCGGTCGCCGCGCGGCGTAACACGGGCGAAGGGATAACCTTCACCGGCAACGCGCTTGGAAATCGCTTCCATGCTCTGCTGAACTTCCTTGGCGCTGTAGCTCGCACCCTGGCGGGTTTCCACGAGGCCCTGCAGCTCCGAACCGTCGACACCTGGAACAGTCGATTCGACCGCGACACCGCCGAAGTTGTAACGCTGACCTTCATCGACCGTGACGGTGATGTTGTATTCGTTCTTGGACTCGTCCAGCACAGCCTCGGAACCCACGACCCGGAAGTCGGCATAACCGCGATTGTAATAGAACTGGCGCAGCGCCTCTTCGTCGGCGCGCAGCTTGTCCTCGTTATAAACGTCCTTACGCGTCAGGAACGACAGCATGTTGGACTTCTTGGTATTGATGACAGCAGCCAGACGACCATCGCTGTAGGCATTGTTGCCAACGAAGTCGATACGGCCAATCTTCGTGCGCTCGCCTTCATTGATGACGAAAGCAATGTTCACGCGGCCCTGACCGACGGAAACGGTCTGCGTGGTGACTTCGACATCACTACGGCCGATGGCGGCGTAGGCTTCCTTGATGCGGGCAATATCCGCCGTCACGATGGCCTGGTTGAACGGGCCGAGCGACTGAGTCTGCACAATGCCGGTGAGCTTGTCGTCCTTGATCTTGCGATTGCCGTTGAAGACAACCTGATTGACCATCTGGTTCTCGTTGACCGTTACGACCAGCGTGCTGCCGGAAACGCGCATGGAGACATTCGAGAAATAACCGGTGGCGTAAAGACGCTTCACCGATTCATCGATGTCCGAATTGGAAAAGTTCTTACCCGGCGCAATGGTGATGTTGGAACGCACGGAGTCCGCACCGGACCGTTCAGCCCCGCGAACATCGATCTTGCTGATGACAGCTGCATTTGCAGCACCAGCAGAGGCAAGCACGCCAAGGCCCGCAACCGAAGAAACACCGGCAGACAGAGCAACCGCCGACACAGCGTTCAAAAATCTTGAACCAGCCTTCATTTCAATTCTTACCTTTTTACGTTGTCCCTCAGCGGGCGGAACCCGACTCCGGCCATGTGCGTCGTTTTACCTGCTTTTCCCCTACAAGCAAGCGTGAACGTTAAATTCTGTTTACTTCGTGCTCCAGAGTGGCTCATTCGCCACTTCGGCATAAAAACACGGTAAACAAATAACTAACAAAACCGTTAAAACACAATCCTCAGCCGATCAAGCTGCTGATATCATTCCATGTTGCAAAAACCATAAGACCCAAAATCATCATCATGCCGATACGGAACGCCACTTCCTGCGCGCCCGCGCCGAGCGGCCTGCCGCGGATGGCCTCAATGGCGTAGAATACCAGATGCCCACCGTCCAGAACCGGCACAGGCATCAGGTTCAACAGACCGATCGAGACGGAAAGAACGGCGGCGAGCTGGATAACGGCGGAAATGCCGAGCGTCGCCATCTGGCCGGAGGCCTGCGCCACACGCACCGGGCCGCCCAACTGATCGGCATTCATGCGCCCCGTCACGAGATTGCCGATATAATTGACGGTACCGGTTATGACGTGGCCCGTTTCGCGCACGCCCTCAACCAGAGCCTCCGACGGCGAATATTCGATATGACGGAAATTGCCGCTGGTCTGGTCGGTGACGATGCCGATAATACCCATTTCCAGCTTGTTGCCGAACTGGTCGGTGGTTTCGGTGCGTGTCGGGACCATCGGCAGCTTAAGCGCCTCGCCTGCCCTTTCGACTGTTACCGTAATCGGCGTACCCGGCCGGATGCCGACATAACGGCGAACATCCTCGAAGGTCGTCACTTTTTCACCGTCGATCGCCACCAGCCGGTCACCCGGGCGCACGCCGGCGGCGGCGGCGGCGCTGTTTTCACGCACCTCGGCCACGACCGGATCGGCGATCATCCGGCCATAGACACCGAAGAGCACCGCGAAGATGAGAATTGCGAGGATGAAATTTGCGATCGGGCCGGCAGCAACCGTGGCCGCCCTTTTCCACAGCTTTGCGCCGGAAAGGGTCTGCGCCCTCTCTTCCAGCGACATATGCGACAGGCCGGAACTGTCCGGCTTGCTTGCCGCATCTTCGTCGCCGAAGAACTTGACGTAGCCGCCGAGCGGAATCGCCGAAACCTTCCATCGCGTGCCACGCTTGTCGGTAAAACCGATCAGCTCCGGGCCGAAACCGATGGAGAATGCCGTGGAGCGGATGCCGCACCAGCGGCCGACAAGGTAATGACCCATTTCATGAACGAAAACGAGCAGGGAAAGCACCAGGATGAAGGGCACGATATAGCCGGTCAGAAAACCCGTCGCCGCCATTACTGTGTTCATGACAATCTGCCCTTTATGTCGTGACCTTTCGCGCCGCCTAGAAGCCCGGCAGCAGACCGCCGCCCGATCCGGGCACGTCGCCAGTTGCCGCTGCATGCACGAAAGCTATGAGGAATACCGTAAAGCAGGCGAAAACAAGACCGTCAACACGGTCCATGAAGCCGCCATGGCCCGGAATGAGATGACTGGAATCCTTGACCTGGAAACGCCGTTTCACGAAGGATTCGAAAAGATCGCCAATCTGGCTGAACACCGAGAGGATGAGGGCGAGCCCGAGCACCAGCAGGCTGATCCTGCCATGATAGGCCATGGAGACCGCCGCACCGCCGATCACCGCCGCCACCGCCCCGCCAATGGCACCGGACCAGGTCTTGCCGGGCGAAATCGAAGGTGCAAGCTTCGGCCCGCCAATGGCGCGTCCAACGAAATAGGCCAGGATATCCGTCGACCAGACGACGGCGAAAATGAACAGGATGGAGACGAAACCCGTCAGTTCATCACCACGAATGGCGGCGAGCGCTATGCCGCTCAGACCCGCATAAAGAATGCCGCCCACCAGCCACCAGTTCTTGCCGCGCAAGACCGGAAACAGCGCCGCGGTCAACGTGAATCCGGATAAAAGCGGCAGATCGAGCGAAGGTTCGCCAAAAATCGTATTGCCGGCGATGACGGCGACCGCGAACCAGCCCCAGGCATTGCCGGTGGAATTGGTTTCGGACAGCCGGGTAATCGTCGACCACTCATAATAGATGAGGATCGCCAGAAGGCCCGCGACGATGCGGAACAAGATGCCGCCATACCAGGTCGCGGCCAGAATGACCGCCGCCATGACGATTGCGGACACGATCCGCAGTCTGAGTTCACGGCTCATCAGGCGCCTGCCACGGCAACCTGCTCCGTGATTGCGCCAAAGCGGCGATCACGCGTTGCATATTGCTCGATTGCGGAGAAGAAGAGCTTCCGGTCGAAGTCCGGCCAATATTCGGGAACGAACAGGAACTCGGAATAGGCAGCCTGCCAGAGCAGGAAGTTCGACAGCCGCTCTTCGCCACTGGTGCGGATAATCAGATCCGGATCCGGCATTCCCGAGGTATCGAGTCTCGCCGAAATCATCTCAGGCGTAATGGCGTCGGCACTGAGTCGACCTTCGGCGACATCGCGGGCGATTGACGCTGTCGCACGCGCGATCTCGTCACGGCTACCGTAATTGAAGGCGATCACCAGCGTCAGCTTGGTGTTGTCCGCCGTCATATGCTCCGCCTCTTCAAGAAGGGAGCGTATATCGTTCTTAAGTCCCTGCCGGTCGCCGATGATGCGCACACGGACGTTTTCGCGATGCAGTTCCGCCAGGTCACGCCGGATGAAAGCCTTCAGGAGCCCCATCAGGTCGCTCACCTCGGCTTCGGGCCTGCGCCAGTTTTCCGAGGAGAAGGCGAACAGCGTGAGATAGCGTATTCCGCATTCACCGGCCGCACGCACGGTCTCGCGCACGGCCTCCACCCCGCGGCGATGCCCCATCACGCGCGGAAGACCGCGCTGTTTTGCCCAGCGGCCATTGCCATCCATGATGATGGCAACGTGCTCGGGTATGGAGGAACGTGTCGTCGTCGGCATATCGATCCAGTAACAGGCAGCGCGGAATTAAAACGGATAAAATACAGGTCTATCGCAAGCGATATCAGACCTG
Organism: Agrobacterium sp. SOY23; assembly: GCF_027212525.1. Lineage (NCBI taxonomy): Bacteria > Pseudomonadati > Pseudomonadota > Alphaproteobacteria > Hyphomicrobiales > Rhizobiaceae > Agrobacterium > Agrobacterium sp. SOY23. The sequence goes on from NZ_JAPWDT010000004.1 coordinate 51,509, forward strand.
CATGATTTCCTTTTCCTTCTCGCCAAGCAAGCGGTCAATTTCCGAAATCGTGTCGTCGGTGATTTTCTGCACCTTTTCCGACTGTCCACGGCTTTCGTCCTGACCGATATCGCCGTCTTTTTCGGCTTTTTTCAGACCGTCCATGCCGTCTCGGCGCACATGGCGAATCGCCACTTTTGCTTTTTCGGAATATTCGTGGGCCACCTTGACGAGCGATTTGCGGCGTTCCTCGTTCAGTTCAGGCAGCGGAATACGCAGGTTCTGACCGTCGACAATGGGGTTGAGACCGAGATTGGATTCGCGGATGGCGCGGTCGACGGCATTGACCATCGACTTGTCCCAGATGTTGACGCCGAGCATGCGCGGCTCCGGAACGGTGATGTTCGCAACCTGGTTGAGCGGCACGCGCGAGCCATAGGCATCGATGGTCACCGGGTCGAGAATATTGGCCGAGGCGCGGCCGGTGCGCAGCGATGCGATATCGCTCTTGAACGCATTGATGGCACCATCCATACGGCGCTTGATATCGTTGAGGTCAATACCACTCATCTTGATACTCCATCTTGTCGGCCATGGCGGCCGTAATTCGCCCGTGGGGCGGCATCGTTTTGATTATTTGTCGTGCACGATGGTCTTGCGGCCGCCGCCGGTCAATATCTGCGTAAAACCACCCTTCTCGTGGATCGAGAAAACAATGATCGGGATGTGGTTTTCGCGCGCAAGCGCGACAGCGGCGACGTCCATGACCGCGAGCCCCTTGCCGAGCACTTCGCTGTGGGTCAGTTCGTCGAAACGGGTGGCCGTCGGATCCTTCTTCGGGTCGGCGGAGTAGATGCCGTCAACCTGGGTACCCTTGAAGATCGCCTCGGCGCCCATTTCCGCGGCGCGGAGTGCTGCGGCGGAATCGGTGGTGAAGAAGGGATTGCCCGTGCCGCCGGCAAAAATCACCACGCGACCCTGCGCGAGATGATGGAGCGCTGCGCGCTGCGAGAAGCTCTCACAGATTTCAGGCATGGCGATTGCCGAAAGAACGACGGTGTCAATGCTGAGCTTGCGCAGCGAGGTGGCAAGCGCCAGCGCGTTGATGACGGTGGCCAGCATGCCCATATGGTCGCCGGTAACGCGATCGCCGCCCTTGGACGCCACGGCCACGCCGCGGAAAATATTACCGCCGCCGACGACAACGCCGACTTCGACGCCCATCGCCCTCGCCTCGGCAATATCGGAGGCGATACGGTCGGCCACCGCCACATCGATACCGAAACCCTGATCGCCCATGAGGGCTTCACCGGAAGCCTTGAGAAGAACACGTTTGTAGATCGGCTTGGAAGACATCATGACTCCTCGGAAATGTAACCGAAACGCGGATACACGAAGGGCACCGCGTTGTCACGCGATGCCCTCCCGTTTTCCCAAGATTGGGTAAATATAATCAGCCCTTGGCGACGGCTGCGACTTCGGCTGCGAAATCGCTTTCTTCCTTCTCAACGCCTTCGCCGAGCAGCAGGCGAACCATGCCCGTCACTTCGATGGAAGCGCCGGCTTCCTTTTCGGCTGCCTTGACGGCGTCGCCGACGGTCAGGTCGGGGTTGATGACGAAAGCCTGCGACAGAAGGGCGACTTCTTCGAAGAACTTGCGCATGCGGCCATCAACCATCTTTTCGATGATGGCTTCCGGCTTGCCGGATTCACGGGCCTGTTCGATGAACACGTTGCGCTCGCGCTCGGCAACGGCGGCGTCAACTTCTTCAGCGCGGATGGCGAGCGGGTTGGTCGCAGCGATGTGCATGGCAACCTGGCGGCCGATGGAGTTCAGAACGGCCTTGTCGCCTTCCGACTTCAGGGCAACGAGAACGCCGAGCTTGCCGATGCCGTCGCCGGCAGCGTTGTGGATGTAGGTCGCAACAACACCATGCGGAACTTCGAGCGCTGCCGAGCGGCGGAGCGTCATGTTTTCGCCGATCGTTGCAATCGCGTCCTTGATGCTGTCGGAAACAGACTTGCCGGTTGCCGGATAGGTGGCAGCGGAAACAGCGTCAACGGTGCCGTTGGTGGTGAGGGCAACCTGGGCGATACCGCGGATGAGGTCCTGGAACGCGTCGTTGCGGGCAACGAAGTCGGTTTCGGAGTTCAGCTCGACAACAACAGCCTTGTGACCCATGGTGGCAACGCCGACCAGACCTTCGGCAGCCGTGCGGCCAGACTTCTTGTCGGCCTTTGCGATGCCCTTGGCGCGCAGCCAGTCGATTGCCGCTTCCATGTCGCCATTGGTTTCAGCAAGAGCCTTCTTGCAGTCCATCATGCCTGCGCCAGACTTCTCGCGCAGTTCCTTCACCATTGCGGCTGTGATTTCGGTCATTGTTTGCCTCTTATCGGTTCGATCGGTCAGCCGGCGGAATTTGCCGTGCCGAAGTTCTGGGTGATGACTGTACCCGGCCGCACACCCTCTGAAACCGGAGAGGATTTCAGGAAAGGGGCATGCGCATTCCCAAGTGCTGCGGCGTCTCCATGCATCGAAATGATGGGTGCCGCTGAAGTGTGACAGCGTTATGAAGACTGCCTTCCGTTTCAACCACATCAGACGCCAGCGGTTTCCTCAAAAACGTGACGGAGCGGTATGAAACGAACAAGGCCGTCAACCCGTGAAAGGTCTTTGACGGCCTTGTCATATCCTGGTCGAGGAGACGGCGATCGAAATCGCCGCCAGACAGGGCCTAAATCAGGCGCCAGCCTCGTCTTCGAGAGCGGGCTCGATCGGAGCTTCTTCAGAAGCGCCGATGTCGCGGCCGGAAGCGCCCTGCTGACGGGCGATACCGTCGATGGCAGCGCGGGCAATCAGGTCGCAGTAGAGCGAGATGGCGCGCGAAGCATCGTCGTTACCCGGGATCGGGTAGTCGATGTGGTCCGGGTCGCAGTTGCTGTCGATGATCGCAACGACCGGAATGCCAAGACGCTTGGCTTCTTCGATCGCGATCTTTTCCTTGTTGGTGTCGATGATGAACATCAGGTCCGGAACGCCGCCCATATCGCGGATACCGCCGAGAGCCTTTTCAAGCTTTTCGCGTTCGCGCTCGAGGTTCAGGCGTTCCTTCTTGGAGTAGCCGGAAGCTTCCGAGTTCAGGATCTCGTCAACCTTGCGCAGGCGCTGGATCGAGTTCGAGATGGTCTTCCAGTTGGTCATCATGCCGCCGAGCCAGCGGGAGTTGACGTAGTACTGGGCCGAACGCTTTGCGCTGTCGGCGATGATTTCCGACGCCTGGCGCTTGGTGCCAACGAACAGAACGCGGCCACCACGGGCAACGGTGTCGGACACGACCTGAAGGGCGCGCGACAGCATCGGAACGGTCTGAGCCAGGTCGATGATGTGGATGTTGTTACGGTCGCCGAAGATGTACGGCTTCATCTTCGGGTTCCAGCGGTGCGTCTGGTGGCCGAAGTGAACACCAGCTTCCAGAAGCTGACGCATAGAAAAATCGGGCAATGCCATGCCTTGTTACTCCTTTTCCGGTTTAACCCCCGCGAAGCGAACAGCGCCGATTTTCATCGACACCACCGGGCGGAACGGACCGGATTTCTCCCGGAACATCCCAAGCTTCGCGTGTGGAATGGTGAGCCGCATACAGTCGCCCGCATGAAAATGCAAGCATTTATGCGAAAAAACCGCGAGAACGGCCCGTGTTTCAGCGAACCGGCTTGTTTTCGCAGGTTTCCGGCTTGAGAATATCAAGCTTCGCAAGCTTTCCCGTCAGGACGAAATCGCCGTAATCCATCGTCAGATCGCGGGTGATTCCGTTTTCGTAAAGCTTGAACGACATGCGGTAGATCGGCAGGGCGTCGGTGCCGGTCTTATCGTTGTAATAGGCGATCGTCACCGGCCAGAACGCGGCTTTGCCGAATTCGCCCGCCTTGCCGGCTTCCGCATCGCCATCCTTCGGCATCTGCGACTTGCCGAGCAGCGTCGACGTGATCAGGCTTTCATCGCCGTCATCCGACCCGTCGAAAATGCGCGATTCGAAGATGCGCTTTCCCTGCCTGGCGTTTTCGATGACCTGGAACATGTGCTGGGTTGGAAACTCGCTGGCGACGAGATTGACCTGGCGGGCATCCGGGCGGGTCAGATCGACCTTCACGCCCTCATTATTGTCGGTCGCAGCCCCCTGCACTTCCTTGTCCAGCTTGTCGTCGGTGTAGGACTTGGTCTCGAAGGTGAATTTCTTCGCCGCAAGATCCTCGAAGGTCGTGGTCTGCTGATCGGTCATGCGCACGGCGTCGCCGGTGTTGATCTGCGTCACGAAACGGAAATCCGTCTTGTAACCCTGACAGGCCGAGCCGGTGAATTCATAGACCATACGCCCCGTCATGCCCTCGATGCCGGAGCGATCGGACGCATCCTTGAGCTCGAGGTCGTAGACGGCGCGGTGCGCTACGAGATCCGGAACCGCGACTGGCAAGGCATTGGCGGCGTTCGACAGGCCGGTCATAAGCCCTGTTGCGGCAACGAAACCAAGCGTCCTGACAAACATGCAATATCTCCTGTTGGACTCGCCGCTCATATTGTACAAGCAACCGCCCGGCTTTTGGATCAACATCTTCTGAATGCCGGATTCTTGAAGGATTTACAACAAAACCGGAGACGAAAATGTCGGACGTCATCGAAGGCCGCCTCAAGGAACTTGGCTTTACGCTTCCTGTCGCGGCAGCACCAGCCGCAAACTATGTTCCGTTCACCATCAGCGGCAATCTGCTTTATGTATCGGGTCAACTGCCGATGGAATCGGGCAAGATTGCGGTGACAGGCCTCGTTGGCCGCGATGTAGACGTCGCGGGCGCCCAGCGCGCCGCCGAATTATGCGCCGTCAACATTCTCGCACAGGTCAAGGCCGCTTTGAATGGCGACCTCTCGAAAATTCGCCGCGTCGTCAAGCTGAACGGCTTTGTTGCGTCGGTTCCGGAGTTCGTGGAACAGCACCTCGTCATCAACGGCGCTTCCAATCTCATTGCCAATGTTCTCGGTGAGCCCGGCAAACATGCCCGCGCCGCCGTCGGCATGGCCTGCCTGCCCTTTAATGCCGCCGTCGAAATCGACGCCATCGTGGAAATCGACGTATGACGCTGAAACTCTCCTGGCTGACGGCTGAGCCCGTCGCCCATCGCGGTTATCATGATCTCAACAAGGCGGTATGGGAAAACACGCTCTCCGCCTTTTCTCGCGCCATCGAGGCCGGTTTCGCCATTGAATGCGACGTGCAGCTGGCAGCGGACAGCGTGCCAGTGGTTTTCCATGACCACGATCTGGAAAGGCTGACCGGCATCAAGGGCGATGTGCGGGAACGCACATCGGCCGAGCTGTCGCTGCTTGCCGTTGGCCAGACCGGCGACCGGGTCCCTACCCTCAAGCAGCTTCTCGCGCTCTGCGCCGGCAAGGTGCCGCTGGTCATCGAGCTGAAGGGCCGTGCCGGCGAAGGTGTCGATGACGGTTTTGCCGAGGCGGTGCTGGAAGACCTCGAGGGCTACAAGGGCCATGTGGCGCTGATGAGCTTCGATCATCATTTGCTGAAGGACCTGAAGGCTGCGGGTTCGCCCTGGCCGCTGGGGCTGACCGCCGAAGGCGACAAGCCGGAAGACTTCTTCAAACATGACGAAGCGATGCAGCTGGGGCTCGATTTCATCTCCTATCATTGGGGGCACCTGCCCAACAGCTTCATCGAAGCGCAAAGAAAACTCGGGCTTCCGGTGATTACCTGGACTGTCAGGGATGAAAATGCGCGTGCGACTACCTATAAATATGCGGACCAGATGACATTCGAAGGTTTCGACCCGAGAGAGAACCCCTCCGCCACGGCATGACAGACGACTATTCCATAAGCATTGCGCAATCCTTCGCGGATATCGATCCGGAAAGCTGGAAACGGCTTTCCGGGACATCACGTAATGCATCAGGAAAATACTACAACCCATTTATTTCCCATGAATTTCTATCCTCCATGGAGGAGTCTGGCTCGGCGACGGCAAAGACCGGCTGGCTTGGACACCATCTGCTGCTCGAAGATACTGCGGGCACGCTCGTCGGCGCTGTTCCGGCCTATCTGAAGAACCACAGCCAGGGCGAATATGTGTTTGACCATGGCTGGGCGGATGCTTTCGAAAGGGCTGGCGGCCACTATTATCCGAAACTGCAATGTTCGGTTCCCTTCACGCCTGCGACCGGCCCGCGGCTGCTTGTTGCCGAAACGGCCGACGCCACGCGCTTCAAGCCGCTTCTGGCCTCCGGTCTCGCGCAGGTGACGGAAAAGATCGGCGTTTCCTCGGCACATGTCACGTTTTTGCAGGAAGACGACCTCTCCGCTCTTCTGCCGCACGATTTCCTGCATCGGACCGACCAGCAATTCCACTTCATCAATGACGGTTATCGCGACCATGATGATTTTCTCGAGGCCCTCTCTTCACGCAAGCGCAAGGGGCTGAAAAAGGAACGCCGCGCGGCGCTGGAACACGGCATCGAGATCGACTGGCTGACCGGAAGCGATCTGACCGAGGATATCTGGGACCAGTTCTTCGCCTTCTACATGGATACCGGCAGCCGCAAATGGGGCCGGCCCTATCTGACGCGGGAATTTTATTCGCTGATCGGCGAACGCATGGCCGATGACGTACTGCTGGTCATGGCGAAACGCGAGGGGCGCTATATTGCTGGCGCGATCAACTTCATCGGTTCGGATGCGCTTTATGGCCGTCATTGGGGCTGCATCGAGGACCATCCCTTTCTGCATTTCGAAGTCTGTTACCATCAGGCGATCGATTTCGCGCTTTCCAGGGGATTGAAACGGGTCGAAGCCGGAGCCCAGGGCGAACACAAGCTGGCGCGCGGTTATGTGCCGGTCACCACCCATTCGGCGCATTTCATCGCCCATCCGGGCCTGCGCCGCGCCATTGCCGATTATCTTCAGCGCGAGCGCGAAGAGGTCGAGCATATCGGCGACTATCTGGAAGACCATACGCCCTTCCGCAAGGGCGAGAGACAGGAGCCGGACGTATAGTCCGCATAGAGGAGAGACCACGATGACGGCCAGCGCCTATGACGACAACAATATCTTCGCGAAAATCCTGCGCGGCGAAATTCCGAGCCACAAGCTCTACGAGGATGAACACACGCTGGCCTTCATGGATGTGATGCCGCAGGCCCCCGGCCATCTGCTCGTCGTTCCGAAAACCGGCTCCCGCAACCTGCTCGATGCCGACCCGGAAGTGCTGGCGAGGACCATTCCCGTTGTGCAGAAACTCGCCGTCGCGGCGAAGGAAGCCTTCGATGCAGATGGTGTCTTTGTCGCCCAGTTCAACGAACCGGCGGCCGGCCAGACCGTGTTCCACCTGCATTTCCACGTCATTCCGCGCAAGGAAGGCGAGCCGCTGAAGCCGCATTCCGGCGTGATGGCCGATGGCGAAGTATTGAAGGCCCACGCGGAGAAGATTAGGGCGGCGCTCGCTTCGTGAAGAGCGTCAAGACGCATGGGCGTTTGGCAGCAGGACCACGGTATCCGCAGGCCGTCACCCCGGACCTGATCCGCGGTCCAGCGCGATCAGGTCCTTGATCGCGGGAGACTCTTTCACGGCGCAGACGCGCCGTGCTGGATGCCGGATCTAGTCCGGCATGACGACAATGGTGTTTTTTATCACTCGACAGGACGGTACGCGTTCCTCTCCGGCCACGGCCAGCCTTCGAGCACCGTCATATCCGGCCGGAAGATTTCCACCTTCAGCGGATAACAGGCCGCCGTATCGCTCGAATGCGTGGCGCTGCAATCACCGCCCGGGCAGGCGGAAAGCGCGCCTATGAGATCGATTTCCGCAAAAAACTCCAGATAGTCCCCGGGCCGCACCGGGCTTGCCTTCATGAAATATTGATGTGTATCGCGGGTGAAACCCGTGCACATGAAGACATTCAGTACATCATGCGCATGCGGCTCGGCCTCGCGGAACGACAGGCCCTTGGCCGAAGCAAGCGCATTCGTAAGGTTCGAATGGCAGCAATGGTGATAGTCGCCGCCACTCAGCAATTTGTTGGTATAAGGATCGCAGCGTGTGCCGATCACGTCATGCACACCGCCGCCATCCTCGTCGAAGCCATACCATGACAGCGTATCATGGGTGATGGTCGCCATCGGCCGCAGGGATGGCAGATTGCTCCACAGCCGGTTGCCGACGGATACATGGGTGGCATGCAGCGCACGGGTCTTGCCGCTGAAAAAGCGCTCGCTCAGATCATGGGCGTTCCACAGGTTCAAATCTCCGACCTGCGGCCCTTCGATGCTGACGATGCGGAAGAAATGCCCCTTCGGCACATGAAAGCTGCGGCCGTCGCGCGGCGGCACGATGACCTCATCGATCTTTTCCATGCCCTCCCTGGCCCTTTGCAGCCTTGCAAGGTCCGGCACCTCCAGCGTGCCGTTCGGGTAGACAACGACGGGACGGACGGCTCGGCGCGTGGCGGCATCCACGGGTTCGGCATTGGGCATTGGGGGCATGGCGGGCATGAAATCCTCGGAGCGATGAAATATCGCTGCGAAATTGCGGCATGAAGGCCTATCTGGCAAGACGGGTTTTTCTTGCGCTCAGCCCAAGCCTCACTTACCCTTGCGATCATGACGCTTCCGCCGCTCGCCACCCTCCGCGCTTTCGAAGCCGCCGCCAGAAGAACGAGTTTTTCTTTGGCCGCGCAGGAACTGGGCATGACGGCGACCGCCGTGAGCCAGCATGTGCGCAATCTGGAAGCATGGCTCGGCGTTCCGCTTTTCGAACGGCACGCGAGAGGCGTGGCACTCACCCCGGCCGGAAAGGAATTCGGCGGCACGGTTTCGGCCAGCCTGCGGCAGATCGCTTCCGGCGCGGAACGCATCCGTAAGGGCCGCGAACGCAAGACTGTCCGGCTTGCCAGCCTGCCCTCGGTGGTGACGTATTTTCTCACACCCCGCCTGCCGCGCTTCCGGGCGCTGCATCCCGACATACAGGTATCAATCAGCTATTCCGGGGCGCATCAGGCAAAGTCGGCCGACCTGACCATAGGGCATGGGGTGGCTTCCGGTAAAAATGCCGTGGCGCTTTTCAGTGCCGAGACACGCCCGACCTGCGCACCGGGCTACGCCGCCGAGTTCGGCCCTTTCGATGAGGTTGCCAGCCTGCTGCAGGCGGAACTGCTGCATGACGACACCGAGGCGGCATGGCGGGACTGGTTCGCAGCCGAAGGCCTGTCCCTGCCGGATGGCGCCGGCCCCGTTTTTGCGGATTTCAACCTGCTCGTGACCGCCCTCAAGGCGGGACAAGGAATCGGCCTTTGCCCGACGGCGCTTTTGCGCGATGAAATTGCCAATGGCCAACTGACCGTGCTTTTCGAGCGCGCCGCCGATACGGAAAAATATTACTGGCTGATGGAGGCAGAAGAGATGAGTGCGCCGGCCCGGCTTCTTGCGGATTGGCTGGTGGCGGAGGCACACCGAAGCGATCTCTGACATCGAATCAGCCGGTGTTAGAAACCGAGCCCAAACAGCCCACCGGCCAGGAGCAGGATCGGAACCGCCACCCCGACGATGACGCGCTGGCCCGCCATCAGGAATGCGATGAAACCAAGCGAAGCCGCACCGATGCGCAGCCACATCGGCGAGGCTTCCAGCGTTCCGGTCGGAAAGACGATGAGTTTCGCAGTGACGGCCATGACGAGTGCTGTGGCAACCGCCCGCACCCAATAAAGCGCCTCGGAATCCTCCTTCAGCCGGTTGCCGGCAAGCACACCGAGCCAGCGCCAGAAATCGGTCGCCAGCCAGCCGGCAATGGCGATGAAGAGATAGGGCGCCCACCAGTTCTCGCTCATCATGGTTCGCTCTCTGGTGAAACGGGTTTGATCCTGCGACGGAAAACGAAGCGGTCAATGAGATAAGCCACCGTCCCGCCGCCGATGCCGGCATAAAGAATGTCGAATTCCGGCGCGATCACCGCAAAGGCCGGTCCGGCGATGACGCCGATGACGAAGGCGACTTTGACAACGGAATGACGGGCCGAAGCCCAGATGGATGCGATGAAATAAACCGGCGTCAGGAAGAACAGCACACCCGCAACGAGCGGCGGAAAGGCAGCGACAACACCGTAACACAGGCCGACAATGATGGCATTAACGACGGTGAGCGTGATGCCGAAACCGGCAAACCAGGCGGCGCGCGCTTCACGCGGCACCTTGGAGAGATTCTGTGTGGCAAAAACCCAGGCCGTGATTGCGACGAAATGGGAGAGAAACAGCAAGATCCATGTCGGCGTCTTCGCACCGCGCATTTCCGGAACGATGGAGGCGACCATCGGCATCATCCGGACCGAAGATAGGGTGACCGCCAGAAAGCAGGCGGCAAGGTTGGCGCCGCCGACCATGGAGCCGATCAGGATCATCTTGGCCGGCAGGGCCCAGATCACCAGCGTCATGAACACCGCTTCGCCACGCGCGACACCCGACTCCAGCGCAAAGGCGCTGAAACCGACAAAAGATGTCATGAGAATGAGCGAGGGTAGCGAAAATATGCCCCGCATTCCCCGGAAGAACCAGCCGCTGAGGGGGATGGCATCGCTGTCGGCAGTTTGCATTCGGCTTCCACTATGCATGAAAATGCCGGGCTTTCGCCCGGCATCGGTTTATTGGTGAAACACCAGGGTTATTTCTTCTTCGGCACCTTCGGCACCGTGTTGGTCTTGCGGCGCGGCTTGTCCTCGTCCGCCTTGTCCGCCTCGGCAACAAGAACATCCGCATCCTCATTGGCCTTCGCCGCCTTCGAGGCCGGTTTTGCCTTGGCCTTTGCCTTGCCCGGCGATTTCGCCGCCTTCAGCTCGGCTTCCGGCTGCGGCTTCACGGGTGCGGTCTCCGGCAGAACCTCAAGGATCAAACCGTCGGAGCCGTCATCCTTCTTACCAACGGTGACGCTGACGACGCCGCCCTTCTTCAGCTTGCCAAAGAGGATTTCATTGGCGAGCGGCTTCTTGATGTTCTCCTGGATCACGCGCGACAGCGGGCGAGCGCCCATCTTTTCGTCGTAACCCTTCTCCGCCAGCCAGGAGATCGCATCTTCATGCAGATCGAAGGTGACGTTGCGCTCGGAGAGCTGGGTTTCCAGCTGCATGACGAACTTCTGCACGACCTTGTGGATAACGGCGGTCGGCAGCGGCGAGAACGGAATGATCGCATCCAGACGGTTGCGGAATTCCGGCGTGAACAGGCGGTTGATTGCCTCTTCATCCTCACCCGTGCGGCGCGAAGAGCCGAAACCGATCGCCGATTTCGCCATTTCGGACGCACCCGCATTGGTCGTCATGATGAGGATGACGTTGCGGAAATCGATCTTTTTGCCGTTATGGTCGGTCAGCGAGCCATGGTCCATCACCTGCAACAGGATGTTGTAGATATCCGGATGCGCCTTCTCGATTTCGTCCAGCAGCACCACGGAATGCGGATGCTGGTCGACGCCATCGGTGAGGAGACCGCCCTGATCGAAGCCGACATAACCGGGAGGTGCCCCGAGCAGGCGAGACACGGTATGCCGTTCCATATATTCCGACATGTCGAAGCGCAGCATCTCGACGCCGAGCGAGGCGGCAAGCTGCTTGGCCACTTCCGTCTTGCCCACGCCCGTGGGGCCGGAGAAGACGTAAGAGCCGATCGGCTTGTTCGGTTCGCGCAGGCCCGCGCGCGCCAGCTTGATGGCGGTGGCCAGCGCCTCGATGGCGATGTCCTGACCATAAACGACCGAGCGCAGTTCCTTTTCGAGATTGGCGAGAACCATCTCGTCGTCCTTGGAGACCGTCTTCGGGGGAATGCGGGCCATCGTTGCGATGGTGGCCTCGATTTCCCGTTCGGTGATCAGCTTGCGGCGCTTGGACGCCGGCAGCAGCATCTGCGCCGCACCGGTCTCGTCGATCACGTCGATCGCCTTGTCCGGCAGCTTGCGGTCGGAGATGTAGCGGGCCGACAGCTCGACGGCAGCCTTGATCGCCTCATTGGAATATCTGAGGTGATGGTAATCCTCGAAATAGGGCTTCAGGCCCTTCATGATCGCGATGGCGTCATCGATGGACGGTTCGTTGACGTCGATCTTCTGGAAACGACGCACAAGCGCGCGGTCCTTCTCGAAGAACTGGCGATATTCCTTGTAGGTGGTCGAGCCGATGCAGCGGATCGCACCCGAGGACAGCGCCGGCTTCAGCAGGTTCGATGCATCCATTGCGCCGCCGGAGGTGGCGCCGGCACCGATGACGGTGTGGATTTCATCGATGAACAGAACCGCGCCCGGAAACTCCTCGAGTTCCTTGACGACCTGCTTCAGGCGTTCTTCGAAATCACCGCGATAGCGGGTTCCGGCAAGCAGCGTGCCCATATCGAGCGAGAAGATCGTGTCATTGGCGAGAGCCTCCGGCACCTTGCCCTCGACGATGCGCTTGGCCAGACCTTCGGCGATCGCCGTCTTGCCCACGCCGGGATCGCCCACATAAAGCGGGTTGTTCTTGGAGCGGCGGCAAAGAATCTGGATCGTGCGGTTGACCTCGTCATGACGGCCGATCAGCGGATCGATCTTGCCGTTTTTCGCCTTTTCATTGAGGTTGACGCAATAGGCTTTCAGCGCATCCTGCTGCTTCTTGGCGGAAGATCCATCTTCCTCGGGATTGCTGCGGCTCGCCTTGTTTTCGCTTTCCGGCTCATCGGCACCCCGCGGCGCGCGCGTCTGCGACGTGCCCGGGCGCTTGCCGATGCCGTGGGAGATGTAATTGACCGCGTCATACCGGGTCATTTCCTGTTCCTGCAGGAAATAGGCGGCATGGCTTTCACGCTCGGCGAAAATGGCGACGAGCACATTTGCGCCGGTCACTTCCTCGCGGCCGGATGACTGAACATGGATGACGGCGCGCTGGATGACGCGCTGGAAGCCGGATGTGGGTTTGGAATCCTCGTCGTAACCGGTGACGAGGTTGGTCAGTTCATTGTCGACATAGTCGCTGACGGTCTTGCGCAGCGCATCGAGATCGACATTGCAGGCAGCCATCACGGCGGCGGCATCCGCGTCGTCGATCAGCGCCAGAAGCAGGTGTTCGAGCGTCGCATATTCGTGGTGACGCTCATTTGCAAAGGTCAGTGCCTGGTGCAGCGCCTTCTCGAGACTTGGGGAAAAAGTTGGCACGTTGCGATCCTCATTTCTTTTCCATGACGCATTGCAGCGGATGCTGGTGCTGTCGGGCGAAATCCATGACCTGGCTTACTTTCGTCTCTGCGACCTCATATGTAAACACCCCGCATTCGCCCACGCCGTGCTGGTGCACGTGCAGCATGATGCGGGTTGCCGCTTCGCGATCCTTCTGGAAAAACCGTTCCAGAATATGGATGACGAATTCCATGGGAGTGTAGTCGTCATTCAGTAAAAGAACACGGTACAAATTCGGTCTTTTCGTCTTTGGCTTGACGCGGGTGATAACAGACGTTCCGCGGTTGGTGCCGCCCCCGTCTTCCCCTTCGCCCTCGCCCTGCATGTAGATCGGCTTAGCGATCATCTTTCATCATTCTCCAAACTGTTCTCAAACCGACAGTTCTTTGCCAGGAGGGAGAACTTCGCCTCTTCATATCTAGGTCGTTAAGACGCGATTTTAAGCCCCTTGCGAAACGGTGCAATCACTATTGCGTTTGCGAAGAGGCAAACCTCGGGAAAAGTACGGTTGCGGAGGCTGCAAGCGGCGCAAGGAGAGACGAACCGGCAGGAACGGCACATTTCAGCCCGGACATAAACGCAGGGGCAGGTCATGGCGCAGGCGAATCCCGTTCGCCGCCGCCAGCCCTACTCCTTGTCGTCGAGCATTTCGCGAACGGCGATGGCGAGCTGCTTCAGCGAGAACGGTTTTGGCAGAAAGCCGAACTTGGCGTCCGCCGGCAGGTTTTTCGCGAAAGCATCCTCGGCATAACCCGAAACGAAGATGAATTTCAGGTCCGGATAAGACTTGCGCAATTCCCGCAGCAGCGACGGGCCGTCCATTTCCGGCATCACGACGTCGGAGACGACGATATCGACCTTGCCTTCCAGCTCCTCCATCACCTCCAGCGCCTCGGTGCCTGAGCCGGCCTCATGCACGGTGTAGCCGCGGGTTTCCAGCATGCGCTTGCCACCGCGCCGCACCGCCTCCTCGTCTTCCACGAGAAGCACGACGGCGGATTTGCCGGTGAGGTCCAGCGGTTCTTCCTTCACCGGCTCGGCTGCGACGACCGGAGCAAGTGCTGCCTCGCCGGGCTGCTGTCCGTTGGCCTGAACGGCCTCCACGACATGGCGCGGCAGGTAAATGCGGAAGGCCGTTCCCTTGCCCATTTCCGATTCGGGATAGATGTAGCCGCCCGACTGCTTGACGATGCCATAGACCATGGACAGACCAAGGCCCGTGCCCTTGCCGACTTCCTTGGTGGTGAAGAAGGGCTCGAAGATCTTGTCCATGATCTCGGGCGGAATGCCGGTACCGTTATCGGCGACTTCCACCATGACCATGTCTTCGGCCGGGAATTCGGGTCGGCCAAGCGCTGCGACTTCCTCCGCATCGACGTTGCGCGTCCGGATGGTGATCTTGCCGCCATCCGGCATGGCGTCGCGCGCATTGACGCAGAGATTGATGAGCACCTGCTCGAATTGCGAAAGATCGGTCTTCACTGGCCAGAGATCGCGGCCGTAATCGACCTCCAGCTTGACATTGGTGCCGGAAATCAACCGGTCCACCAGCATGCGCAGATCGCCGATAACATCCGTCAGGTTGAGGACGGCCGGACGCATCGTCTGCTTGCGCGAGAAAGCGAGAAGCTGGCGTACCAGCACGGCGGCGCGGTTGGCGTTGCGTTTGATCTCCATGAGATCGGCAAAGCTCGGGTCGGCGGGCCGCGCCTGCAGCAGCAGATGGTCGGACGAGAGCAGGATGGCGGTGAGAACGTTGTTGAAGTCATGGGCGATGCCGCCCGCAAGCGTACCCACCGCATTCATCTTCTGGGTCTGCGCCATCTGGGTCTCGAGCGCCTTCTGCTCTGTCACCTCGATGGCATAAACGATCGCCACCTCTTCTGGTGCCTCATCGTCCTGGTCGATGACGGCGTTGACGTAGAAACGGAAGTGACGGCCCTCGTCGCTCGGATGGCGGGAATCGAAGGGCGCAATATCGCCCTGGCGATCCTTGGCCTCGGCCAGCGCCTGCTCGAGCCTCGGTTTCTCGTTGTCGTGAAGGACGGTTTCAAGTGCCACGCCGCGATCAATATCGTCGCGCCCAACGACGCCGGAGAACAATTTCAGGAAAGGCGCATTTATGCGCAGGATGCGGCCTTCGCCGTCAAGCGAGGCGATCGCCATCGGCGTATTGTTGAAGAAGCGCGTGAAGCGCATGGCAGAGGAGGATTCCGTGTCCTCCTGCCCCTTCGGGCGCATCAGAACGATCGTCCGGCTCTCACCCGGCGCGCCATCCCTTGCGGTGACCTGATGCACGAGACGGGCCGGCATGCTTTGGCCGTTCACCCGGCGCATGTCGAGATCGAGGATTTCGGTGCGCTTTGCCGTGCCCTGGGGATGCACCGATTCGATCAGCGCCATGCCTTCGCCGGCGACGATATCCGAAATGGTCATCGAGCCCGGCGAAAACTGCGCCAGATCGATGCCGAGCCATTCGGAAAGGGTGGCATTCAGATAAACGATCTCGCCCTTGCGGCCGGCGGAAAAGAAACCGGCCGGCGCGTGATCGAGATAATCGATGGCATTCTGCAATTCGCGAAAGAAGCGTTCCTGATCCTCGCGCTCCGGCGTGATGTCGGCGATCTGGAAAACGTGCAGCCCCTCGCCGCCCGCATCCTTCAGCACCCGGCCCTTCAGCCTGTACCAATGCGGACCTTTGCCGGAATCCTCTCCGAGCGGCTTCAGCAGCCGGAATTCCTCGTAACCGTCACGGCCCTCACGCAGCACGTTGATGAGCCGGTACAGCGCTTCGGTCGATTCCCGGCTGCGCGACAAAAGCGTCTCGAGGCTCTGTATGTCGCTCGCCCTGGTGGTGCCGCTCATGCGGCAATAGGTGGCGTTGGCATAGATCATATGCCCCTTGGCGTCGGTGATCAGCGTGCCGTCGGGATGGGCCGAGAGAAACCGGCGGGCAAGCCCGTCCGATTGCGATTGCGGCATGACCTCGATGAAACCGATGATCGACGAGACCAGAAAAAAGATGCCCATCATGGCCAGCACGCCGAGAATGCCGAGCACGATTTCGTTTTCCAGCGAATCCTTGAAATAAACGAAGGCGGCCGCCGCCGCGATCAGCACCAGCGCCAGAAGCAGAATGCGCAAGACCGTGCCGGAACGGGCACGCCTGTCCACCAGCGGAAGGTCGTTGTCGCTTGTCTCGCGCACCCGTGTCATCTTGGCCTCGCAGTCGTGCAGGTCGTCATTCGGTCAGCCTTATTCCGTCGACGGAATCGGGCAGCAGAATTTCTTGTAGCAACTCACTTGACCGTCAAAAAGCTCCGCCACGACACAAAGGCTTAAAAACGCACAGCGAAAACGGCCTGAAAGGTGTATAAAGGCGTTGAAAGATCACTGCCGGGTGCAGGTCAGCTCCTTCACCTGGCATTGAATGCGTGGCGCGGAACAAATGATCTTGCCATCGGTGACGGTGCAAACCGAGCATCCGTCCGTGAAATCAAGGCAGGACGGATTGTCTCGCACGAATTCCGCCATGGTGGCGGCGTTTTGGGGCGCCTTGTCATCTGCCGCAGCCTGATACGGAAAAACGAAAGCCGGCAGCAACAAAAAAAACGCGGCAAAGAGACAGGATGCAGGAGACCTGCCAACATGCAATGTCCTGATCATTTATGACCGCTCCTGGGGCGAAAGAATTGCAACCTTCACTGTCTTTCAGCATTGAAGGACGGGATATGGTGTTTTGGTGGCGTCGTCCGGTTGATACGGTGATCCTGTGGGGCGAAATGAATAAACCTTGTATCGCGCCCAAAAAAATCGTCTTTTCCTGCTTGATGTTCACGTTATAGGAACCACGGCAATATTAATTGCCCAAGAAACTAAAAGCCAAAAAATCTGAAGGGATGATCTCCATGATGGAAGATTTTATCGGCACCTATGGAAACAATCTCATCGTCGCCGTCGTCGGTGTGGGTGTGGCGCTTCTCGTTCTGGCGATCGCTTTGTGGCTTCTGCGCAGGCGCAACGGTTCGGCTCCCTTTATTCGCGGCGGCCGCAACCGCCAGCCGCGCCTGCAGGTTCTCGATGCGACGGCCGTGGATGCCCGCCGCCGTCTGGTGCTGGTGCGCCGCGACAATGTCGAACATCTGGTCATGATCGGCGGCCCGACCGATATCGTCATCGAAAGCGGTATCGGTGCGATCCCCATCGTCAGGGACGTGCAGGAGCCGGAATTGAAGGCGCTGCCGCGCCAGGAAAGCGAGCAGAAAAGAGCCGAGCCGCCGATTCCCCAGGAACGTCGCGCCGCCCTGCCGCAGCAACAAGCGCCGGTTCCAGCCGCAGCGCCCGTTTCCGTCGCCGAAGAACCCGTGAAGCAGCCGCAGCGGCCTGAGCCTCCTGCCCCGGCTCCGCGCCCTGCCCCGGTCTCCGCAACGGTTACGCCGCCGCCCCGCCCGTCGGCACCGCCGCAACCCACCGCTGCGCCCGTAACGGCGCGTGAACCCGTTCCCCCGGCAAGACCGGCGGCACCCGAGCGGGAAACCGCGCGCCCCGCGCCGCCGCCGATACCGGTGGCTGTCGCCGCCCCGGCTGCCGCCATTTTGCCCGCTGCCGCCGCAACGCTCGACATGGCTGCGGAACGGCCCGAGCAGAAGCGTTCCGAGCCTGCCGCATCCGCCCC
Organism: Agrobacterium sp. SOY23; assembly: GCF_027212525.1. Lineage (NCBI taxonomy): Bacteria > Pseudomonadati > Pseudomonadota > Alphaproteobacteria > Hyphomicrobiales > Rhizobiaceae > Agrobacterium > Agrobacterium sp. SOY23. Next base: position 69,404 of record NZ_JAPWDT010000004.1, read on the forward strand.
AGCGCCCGTGGCGCCGCCCATCATCCCTGCCCAGACCGTCCAGGTGCCTCAGCAGGCAAGGGCGGCGGAAGAACGGTCGTCCGAGTTTGCGCCGCCGGTCTTTACCGCACGCGAGCCGGTGATCGACCAATCCATCGCCGCCGATTTCCTCGATGCCGCACGGGAGCGGGTTCTTCCCGGCCTGACGCCCGGACAGAATACGCCGCCCGCCGCCTTCGCGCCGAAGCCTGAAAATCCGGCCATGGCCACCAACGACGCCGAGCCGAAATTTTCCGACGAACTGGCGAGCGATTTCGAAAGCTTTCTTGAGGCGGAGATCGCCAAAAGCAAGGAAGCGGATAATGAGCCGTCAATCGCCCCTGCCGGCGAAAAACAGGCCAAGGCGCAGCCCGTCTCGCCGCCCGTCACCGGCGCTTCACCGGACGGTGACGTACAGAAGGAAATGGCGCGTATTTTCGGAGAGCTTTCCGTCACCCGCGACCGCTAGAGCGTTTCCCCTCGAAATGCGACGACACGCCAACTCCATGTCGTCGCATTTCCGGACGGGAAGCCGGGGGCCACTTTTCCCGGAGACGTTCCATGGACGTAGGTTCCGGCGACGGGATCAGGACAGCAAAAAGGGCACGGAAATCGTTTCCGTGCCCTTTTTTAAATGGTGATGCGGTTTTCCGGCCTGCTGGCCGAAACGCCTTATTCGTCGCGGTAGACTTTTTCGCGACGCTCGTGACGCTCCTGCGCCTCGATGGAAAGCGTTGCGATCGGGCGGGCGTCCAGACGCTTGAGGCCGATGGGCTCGCCCGTTTCCTCGCAATAACCGTAGGTGCCGTCTTCGATCCGCTGAAGGGCTGCATCGATCTTCGAGATCAGCTTGCGCTGACGGTCGCGGGCGCGCAATTCGATCGCCCGGTCTGTTTCGGAGGAGGCCCGATCGGCGAGATCGGGGTGATTGGCGCTTTCTTCGGCGAGATGTCCGAGGGTCTCGCGCGCTTCTCTCAGGATGTCATTTTTCCAGGCGACCAGCTTCGCGCGGAAGTAGGCACGCTGGCTGGCATTCATGAACTCGTCGTCTTCCGAGAGTACATATTTGCTAAGATCGATCTTCTCACTCAACGCGATTCTCCTCGAAGAACATCTCAATGCGGCGGTGTATACTCCAATGATATAGGCCGGTTCAAGTCTACAGATCAGTTTTCAGGCATTTTTAAAACTGACACAAAAATCATCTAAATGACTAATTTTTATCCGTTATTGGCGTAGGAGCGATCTCTTCTTCGATCACTTAAGTGCGACTTGCCAACAGGAAAGAGGACTTGCGGTCCCGTGATCCTATCCTGTAGCATTCAGGCCGTGCCCTAGAGTTTCGAACGCCGGTCCCTGCCCTTGACAGCTTCTCCCCTCAGCCGAGTTTATCTTCTGCGCCACGCCAAGGCCGCCTGGGCGGCGCCGGGAGAACGCGATTTCGACCGGGGATTGAACGAGGCCGGTTTTGCCGAGGCGGAGATCATCGCCGACCTTGCCGCCGACCGGCGCTACCACCCCGACGTTCTCCTGTCTTCCACGGCTGCGCGCTGCCGGCAGACGACACAGGCCTGGAAGCGGGCCTTCAACGAAGGCATAGACGTCTTCTACGTCGATGAGATGTATAATGCGCGCAGCGAGACCTATCTTTCCCTCATCGCCGCGCAGACGGACGTGCAGTCGGTCATGCTGGTGGGACACAATCCCACTATGGAGGCGACGCTGGAGGCGATGATCGGCGAGGATCTGCTGCACGCCGCCCTGCCCTCGGGTTTCCCCACATCCGGCCTTGCGGTTCTCGACCACGACGACGGCGCCACGAATGGCAAAAACCGCTGGCGGCTGGTCGACTTCCTCGCACCGGGCAAATAATCGCCGCAGCGCTCAACAAGGATGCCGGGCAAGCAGCCACGCTGAAAATCCGCCGGCACGCTTCTTTTTTGGGCAGCTGCAACTTCCTATATGCAGCCGTGACCGTGAAACACAGCCAGGAAACTGCCATTGCCGCCTTCTCTTACGTCCCTGACAGACAGCGCGCTTATCGCTTTCGATAATCTGGCCGACCGTGCGAGCAACCTCACCCATCCGACATTGCGGCTTGGCGTCACCGGCCTTTCGCGGGCGGGCAAGACGGTTTTCATCTCCTCCCTCGTGCATAACCTCCTGAATGGCGGTCGGTTGCCGCTGTTCGAGGCCATGCGATCCGGGCGCGTCTCGAATGTGCGCCTGGAGCCGCAGCCGGACGACGCCATTCCCCGCTTCCAGTATGAAGACCATATCCAGGCACTGGTGCGCGACAGGCTTTGGCCGGATTCGACACGGGCGATCTCGGAACTTCGGATCACGCTGGATTATCAGAGTGCCAGCGGCTGGGGCCGATGGTTTTCGGCCGGCAAGCTTTCCATCGACATCGTCGACTATCCCGGCGAATGGCTGCTCGACCTGCCGCTGTTGTCGCAGGATTACAAGCAGTTCAGCGATGCGACCGTTGCACTGGCCGGAACCGGCATCCGCGCCGAGCTCGCGCAGGAGTGGCTGGCGATCTCCTCTTCGCTCGATATCAATGCACCCGCCGATGAAATGACGGCGCGTCGTCTGGCGGAAAGTTTCGCTGCCTATCTAAAGGCGTGCAAATCCGACGAAAGGTCGCTCTCCACCCTGCCACCGGGGCGCTTTCTGATGCCGGGCGATCTCGAAGGATCGCCGGCGCTGACCTTCGCGCCGCTTCCGGGCCTGACCGACGAGAAAGCACCGAAAGGCTCGTTGCGCGCCATGATGGAACGGCGCTACGACGCCTATAAATCGATCGTGGTGAAACCCTTCTTCCGCGAACATTTTGCCCGGCTCGACCGGCAGATCGTGCTGATAGACACGCTGCAGGCGGTCAATCGCGGTCCCGAGGCCGTGCAGGATCTGGAGCGGGCGCTGGGCGATGTTCTTGCCTGTTTCCGCCCCGGCACCAACAGCCTGCTGTCGTCGCTGATTGGCCGGCGCATCGACAAGGTGCTGATCGCCGCCACCAAGGCCGACCATCTGCACCATGAAAGCCATGACCGGCTGGAGCGCCTGACCCGCCGTCTGGTGGACCGCGCCATCACCACCATCGGCATGAATGGCGCCGGCATCGAGGTCATGGCGCTTGCCTCCGTGCGTGCCACCAGAGAGGCCAGCGTGCGGCAGGACGGCCACGAACTGCCGGTTATCGTCGGCACACCGATGGCCGGTGAAACCATCAATGGCGAGACCTTCGACGGCAATCGCAAGACGGCGATCTTCCCCGGTGACCTGCCGGATGACCCGGAACCGCTGTTCCGCAGCATCGACAGGGGTGGCGACAAGGCATCGCTGCCCGATGTCAATGTCGTGCGTTTCCGTCCGCCCAATATTGACGAGCCGGGAAGCGGCGGCATCCGGCTTTCCGTTCCCCATATCAGGCTCGACCGCGCCATGCAGTTCCTGTTCGGAGACAAGCTCGCATGAAAGCTCCCACACAAAACGACCCGCAGACGCGCCGTCCCGCGGCTTTCACGCTCGATACCGAGGAGACGGCACGTCCATCCGCCACGCAGAAACGTGCGCCGCGCAGTTTCGGTGCCGAGATTTCGCTGACGCCCGACGAGGATGATCCGTTTCTGGCGCCTGAAGAGATCGACGCCGCCGCATTACCGGTCGCGACGCCGAAGAAAAGCCGATTCTCTTTCGGCAAGCTCGCGCTCGGCGCATTGGGCGTCCTGTTCTCGCTCGCCTTCGGGCTCTGGGCGGATCAGCTTATCCGCAATCTCTTCTCCCGCTCCGACTGGCTGGGCTACACGGCGACGATCGCGCTCATCGTGGCGCTCTTTGCGGTTCTTGCCCTCGTCGGTCGCGAAGTCTTCGGCATCATGCGGCTCAATGCCGTGCAGTCTCTCAAGGCAGACGCCGAGAAGGCGAGCCTCGACAAGAGCCCGAAACCCGCCCGTGCCATCGTCACCCGCCTCAATGCCGTCCTTTCGCACCGGGCCGAAACGGCCAAGGGCCGCGCGGCGCTGAAGGAAACCGAAAACGACGTCATCGACGGCCCACATCTGATCGAGCTTGCCGAACGCGAATTGCTGGTGCCGCTAGACCGGCAGGCCCGTGCCCTCATTCTCAATTCCTCCAAGCGTGTCTCCGTCGTCACTGCGGTGAGCCCGCGCGCGGTGGTCGATCTTGCTTATGTGCTGTTTGAAGTGACGCGGCTGGTGCGCGCCATGGCGGAGCTCTATGGCGGCCGCCCCGGCACGCTCGGCATGCTGAAGCTGCTGCGCGATGTCATTGCCCATCTGGCCGTCACGGGGTCGATTGCCGTCGGCGACGGGCTTGCCCAGCAGGTCCTCGGCCACGGTCTCGCCTCGAAACTCTCCGCCCGTCTCGGCGAAGGTGTCATCAACGGGTTGATGACGGCGCGAATCGGCATTGCGGCGATGGATCTTTGCCGTCCGCTGCCGTTCAGGGCCGTGAAGCGGCCGGGCATCGGCGACTTCATGTCCGATCTCACGCCCGATTTAAGCGGTGGAAAAAGCGGCGAGAAAGCCTGATTTGCCGGGCTCGGACGGTTCAAAAGGTTACGGACGAAGCCGCAAATGAGAGTGAAATAAACCAAGCATTAACCATTCCGCCGGTAGATTGCAGCCTATCGAACAGGCTTCTTCGCCGGGGAAAGTATCATGTATTCGCGCTTCTTTTCGCTTGTGGGCGGACTTGCCGCCATTTTGTCCGTCAGCGGCGGCTTCGGCATGTCTGACGTCCATGCCGCATCGCGCGATCGCGACGACGTCTTCTTCCGTTCCGTGGCCGGAGTTTGGAAGGGTCCGGGCGAAATCGTCGCCGGCAAATACAAGGGCACCAAATTCACCTGCGACCTGACGGGCGAACCGCTCGACGACAAGCAGACCGGCATCAAGCTCGGCGGCACCTGCCGCGTCGGTGTCTTCAGCCAACCCATGTCCGCCGTCATCACCCAGAACGGCAGCAGCTACGAAGGCAAGTTCCTTGATGGCGCCGCCGGCAAGGGTCTTGACATCACTTCCGGTCAGGTGAGCGGTGACAAGGTCGTCGTTGGCATCAACCGCGCCAAGCTCAACGGCGCCATGGTTGCCCGCGTTTCGAACGACAATTCCATGAACATCACCATTTCGGTCAAGGTCGCCGATCAGATGATCCCGGTGATCGGCGTCACGCTGGCCCGTGATATCGACCAGATCGCCGTCGGCTCGATCAAGCCGTAAAAGCCGTAATCTTCTCAGCCATCACCGAGCGGGAGTGTCCACCACTCCCGCTTTTCATTTGCGCGGACAATGCCGCTCCTGTCCACCTGCTGAAGCCATTCCCGCACGGGCTTACCCTTGACCTCGAGGTCAGGGGCGATGTCGGCGAGCGGCATCAGCACGAACGCCCGTTCCGTCATGCGCGGATGCGGCACTTCGATGCTTTCCGTAACGAGAACCTCATTCCCATAGGTCAACACATCGATATCGATGGTGCGCGGGCCCCAGCGCTCCGTCCGCACCCGCTTCATGCCCTTTTCGATATCGAGGCACAGTTGCAGCAGCGCGGGCGCTGAAAGCGAGGTTTCTACCAGCGCGCAGCAATTGAAGAAATCCGCCTGATCCGTCTTGCCCCAGGGCGGCGTGCGGTAAAGGCCGGAAACGGCCAGCACCCGGCAATCGCCATGCCCGTCGAGTTCGCGCAATGCCCGCGCCATGGCGGCGGCGGGATCGCCGATATTGCCTCCGAGGCCCAACGCGGCGACGGTCATTTTCTCAGGCATGGTGCTCAACGCTCACCTGCGCATAGTCGAGAATGCCCGGAACCGGCGCGGATGGCTTGCGCACCGTGATGCGCAGCCAGACGATCTGCGGATAACGCGCGCGAAGCGCCTTGGCGATATCATTCGCCAGCGCCTCGATGAGATAACGGCGCTGCCCGACAACACTTTTTTCGATGACGGCGAAAGCCACGCCATAATCGACGGTGTTTTCGATATCGTCGGTTTCCAGCGCATCACCGGCCTCGACTTCCATCTCGGCATCGACGAAAAAGCGCTGACCCAGCACCTCCTCCTGCTCGAGAAGGCCATGACGGGCGAAAAAGGAACAGTTTTTCAGGATGATGGTATAGCGGCTCATCGCATCGCCTCCATGGCAGGACTGTTTCGCCTGAAAGCCGCGCCATCTTCAGGACACGGCATTCCGGCACTCGTTGATCTACGCATCGGCCTTTGCCGACGCTTTGGCAAGAACCGCATCGGCAATAGCCAGTGCATCACGGGTCGCGGCGACATTATGCACGCGAAAAATCGAAGCACCCGCGAGCCTCAGGATTGCGGTGGTCGCTGCCGTTCCGATATCGCGTTCCTCCGCAACATCCCTGCCCGTCAGCGACCCGATGAAACGCTTGCGCGACGTGCCGGCAAGAACCGGCAGGCCGAAAGCGGCAAGTTCGCCGAAACGTGCCATCAGCTCGACATTTTCGCTTTCGTCCTTGGCAAAGCCGAAACCGGGATCGAGCACGACGGCATCGCGGGCAATTCCCGCATCCTCGGCGATCTCGAGTGAGCGATTGAGGAATTCGAACTGGTCCTTGATGACATCGGCAAGCTTCTGCCGGTCGCGGCCGGTATGCATGACGCAGACACCCGCGCGGGTGGAGGCGACCACGCCCGCCATTTCCCCATCCTTTTGCAGCCCGAAGACGTCATTGACGATATGGGCGCCGGCACTGATCGCCAGCCTTGCCGTCGAAGCGCGATAGGTATCGACGGAAATCAGCACATCGGTCTCGCGGCGCAATTTTTCAATGACCGGCAGCACCCGGTCCTGCTCCTCCGCCCCCGTGACCGCCGCCGCACCCGGCCGTGTGGATTCGCCGCCGATATCGATGATGTCGGCGCCCTCCTCCACGCAGGTCAGCGCATGGGAAAAAGCCGCATCGACGGCAAGATAACGGCCGCCATCGGAAAAGGAATCAGGCGTTGCATTGACGATGGCCATAATACGGCCACGCCCATCAAGTTTCAGGGAGCGGCCATGGGCCGCTTGCCACGCGTTGCTGCCGACTGTTATCACGTAACACGCGCCTTTCGGGAATAACGGAGTGTTATGCCAATTCTTATAAGTTCCGCTCCGCCTATGCAGCAAACCTTTTTCAAGTTCAACCGGAAGGCCGGGTCATGACCAAATCATCACGCGCTCTCTGCGCCGTTTTTGCAGGCGCATTGGCCCTTTCCCTGTCCGGACCGGCTTTTTCCGAAACCATCGTCCGCAAGACCTATTCCTATTTTTCGATCGGCGGCAAAACCGCAGCCGATCTCGACCAGCAGCTTTCCAAACATGGCCCGCTGACCCGCAATACCGGCGCGCGCCATCCCGGTGCCACCGAGATCAAATTTGGCGGCGAACTCACCTATGTCGAGAAAAACGGCCTGTGCAGCGTCGGCACGGCCAAGGTGTTGCTCAACACCCGCATTCTCCTGCCGCAGTGGAAAAACCGCCGCCGCACCTCGGCGGAACTGGCCTTCATCTGGGATACGCTGCTTGCCGATATCAAGCGCCACGAGGAACGTCACGCGGAAATCGCCCGCACCCACGCCCGCTCGCTCGAAAGGCAGCTGACGGGCCTTCGCCCGCAGAAAAACTGCGAGACGCTGCAGGAAATGGTCGGCAAGATCACCCAGACGGTGATGGATGAGCACGATCGCGATCAGTTGCGCTTCGATGTGGTGGAATCGAGAAACTTCGATACCCGCATGACTAGGCTTTTAAAGAACCGGCTGGAACAGGGTCAGAACCGCCGCTGACGCTTGTTGGCTGCCCCTTCCAAATCCCAAGCAACAACAGGGACATGACGTAACGTCATGTCCGATATCACCCGTGAATTCTCGTCATGGTGCGGCCGGCAAGACTCATTGTAGCTTGTTCATACGGTTTGAAATGGTTGCGGCCCACGGCGGGTCCGACGGTTGCAACCGTCTCCGGTTCTCCCGGTGCGCGCTTGAGGGCTCGCAGGTGTTTCCTCCCTCGCCTGCATGCTGCGTACCCGCCTCGCCCCGCTCCCCGCTAACAGGTGAGCGGGGCTTTTTCTATCTCAGACCATACCGAGAGCTTTCAGCCCTGGCGTTCGGGAACATGAACGACGAGACCGTCAAGCTCGTCATTCATCTTGATCTGACAGGAAAGCCGCGAGGTGGGGCGAACGTCGAAGGCGAAATCCAGCATATCCTCTTCCATCGGCTCCGGTCCGCCGACGCGCTCTGCCCAGGCATCGTCGACATAGACGTGGCAGGTCGCGCAGGCGCAGGCGCCGCCGCATTCCGCATCGATGCCGGGAATGGAGTTGCGCACCGCATTCTCCATGACGGTGGAGCCGTTGCTCACGTCGAGTTCATGGGGCGTGCCGTCAAAGGCAACGATGGTCAGTTTTGTCATGCCGGAAATCCAAAATGTGATCTGAGAATTGTTCTAAACACATAGAAAGGCCGGTTCGCCTTGGCAACCCGCTTCAGGGGCGCACAGGCTGAACCGGCCTTGCAAAATGGCAAATTTGATCGCCTGCGCCTTAGCGGCAGAGCTTGAGGATGAAATTTTCGGCTTCGACAATGGCCGCCGCGAGTTTTGCGATCGCCGCGCCGTCATTGCCCTTTTCCTCAACCGCCGCTGCGGCCGCGGACACGGCGGAGGCGCCGACGGCCTGCGCCGCGCCCTTCAGACGGTGGGCCGTTGCCGTGATAGCCTTGGCGTCTGCGCCTGCCATTTCATGCAGGGCGGCGCGGGCGTTGCGGCTGAACAGTTGCAGCACCTCGATCTCCAGATCCTTGTCACCCATGGTCTGCCGGGCGAGATGATCGAAATCGATTGGCTTCTTGCTGGCGGCAGACACGCCGCCGTAATTATCGGGAGCTTCGAAAACAATACTGACCGCTGCCATGGCTGGAATCCTGTCTCACCGTTTCCTGTTTCGTGTCACATATGTGTCGTATTCACGCATGCCGGCGGCTGCTATCGGCTTAAATTACGGCGTGACGCAGGCGAAAATCTTCTGCTATGGTTAATTTATGTTAAACTTATGCGAAACAAGGCGTTCAGCGCGAAACTCAGGTTTAAAAACTGTTAAAAAGCCGACACTTCGCCGCCGCCGCAAATCCGCATTAATTGTTTCGAACACCTAAATGTGTCACTACGGTACTGCCGTTCTCACAGGGCTTAAGCTCAAGCTTTGTTATTGCGGCACAGTGATGTAATTTCGCCCGAAAGCTGGACCACCAGCAATTCGGGATTTGGTAATGGCGGAATTGTTCTCTCGTAAGAGATAATGTTCCGCTGGCATGATGGCGGCAGTCCGCTTGCGGATAGCAAGTGGTCAACGGCATGAAGCCGGGCGTATGTGTAACGAGGCGTAACCGCATGGCGAATAACAAGATCAGCGACTCTGTCGACGAGACTGCATTCCAGGCATTGGAAGATGCCTTGCAGCTTGGCGCTTTCGAAGAAAAGCCGGAATCGCGGAAAACTGCAGCGCCGAAGCAGCCGGAGGCCAGAGTGAAGGAAGCAAGCAGACAGACCCCTGCTCCCGAGGCCGCCCGCGCGCCTGCCGAACAGACGCCCAGATCGCCCAATCTCGAAGCCGCCAATGACGGCTCCAAGCGCAGCCCGGCCATGATCCTGAAATCGCTGGAAGGCGGCTCCATCGGCGGCGCGCTCCGCAACGCCACGATCATGTCGGTCATCTGGGCGCTCGGTGGCCTTGGCATCGCACATCTCCTTTACGGCAATGCGCTGTGGAACATCGGTTCTCTGGCCGATCTTACCGCGATCCCCGGCCTGATGGCGATCGTCGTCGGCATCCTCGTTCCCGTCATGCTGTTCTTCGCCTTCGCTATCATGATGGCGCGCGCCCGCGATCTGCGGAATGCCGCCCGCTCCATGGCCGAAGTCGCCCTTCGCCTTGCGGAACCGGAAACGGTGGCGTCTGACCGCATCATGTCCGTTGGTCAGGCGGTTCGCCGCGAAGTCTCGGCCATGAATGACGGCATCGAGCGCACCATTGCCCGTGCGACGGAACTCGAAACGCTGGTTCATTCCGAAGTCAACGCGCTTGAGCGCAGCTATGCCGACAATGAACTGCGTGTCCGCAGCCTCGTGCAGGAACTGACCGCCGAGCGTGACGCCATCGTCAACCATGCGGAGCGCATTCGCTCCTCCATCGTCGGCGCGCAGGAACAGATCAAGGAAGAACTCTCCATCGTCGGCGAAGAGCTTTCGATGCGGATCGCCACGACCGGCGAAGCTTTCGCCTCGATGATCGACACGCGCTCGGCCGCGCTGCTCGAAAAATCGCGCGCCTCGACCGAAGCGATGGGCAGCCTGATCGCCGCCAAGACGGAAAACCTGCTGCAGGCGCTGAACTCCTCCGGCACGACGATTTCCAACGAATTCGACATGCGCCTGCACAACCTCACCTCGACGCTCGACGAGCGTGGTGAAGTGTTGCTGGAGCGTTTCGCAATCCATGCATCGACGCTGGATAGCGGCGTGGAAAGCCTCAACAGCGCGCTTGAGGAGCGCACCCGCCAGCTTAACGAAACGCTGTCCAACCGCTCGCTGGAACTTAACCGCAATATCGAACGTGGCCAGCAGGTCATCGGCGGTTCGCTGGATACGGTTCTCGACAAGCTTTCGACTACGCTTGAAGAAAAGGGCCTCTCCTTCCGCCAGAGCCTGCAGAGCACGGCCGACGATGCGATCATGGATCTCGATCTTCGCTCCGGCCTCTACGAAGAACGCATGCAGGCGACGGTCGGGCAGGTCAACTCTGCCTTCGACGAGCATGTGGCGCAGTTCGCCAGCGCCTTCGACCAGCGCGCCGGCAGCCTCGACAGCAAGCTGATGGAAAGCCTCGCCCGCATCAACGAAACCGTTGCCGGCGGCTCCGAAGCGCTCGACACCATGCTGAGCGCCGGTTTGGAGCGCATCGGCACCACCATGACCGATCAGTCGCTGGCGCTCGCAACCGCGCTGGGAACGGGTCAGGAAATGCTGGAAAGTGCGCTTGAAAGCCGGACACAGGCCTTCAGCGACGCCATCGGCCAGCGCACCGCCGAAATCACCGATGCCTTCGCCAATTCGCACGAAAAGATCGACGCCGTGCTGGCGGAACGCAGCAATGCCCTGTTCGGCGCGCTTTCGGCCAGCCAGAACCGTTTCGACGAAGCGCTCGCCAGCCGTTCGATGGCGATTACCGGCTCCGTCTCCGGCACGGCCGAGCGTCTTGCCGCCATGCTCGATGAACGCGCAGCCGCGATCAACAGCGTCGTCGCCGATGTCGAGCGTCGCCTTGCCGAAACGCTCGAAACCCGCGCCGCCGCCATCACTGGCGCGGTATCCGGCATCGAGGACCGTATCTCCGACACGCTGGAAAGCCGCACGGCCGCCCTACACGACGTCGTCGCCGGTGCGGAGAGCCGTATCGCCGATACGCTTGACGGCCGCACCGCCGCTCTCTCCAGCGCGATTTCCGGTGTCGAGGAACGCATTGCCGACACCATGGACAGCCGCACTCTGTCTCTCGACATGACCTTCGCCAATGTCGAGGAGCGGCTTTCCGAGACGCTCGACAACCGCACCTCCGCCCTTACCGGCATTGTTGCAAGTGCCGAAGAAAAGATCGCCGGCGCGCTCGACAGCCGCACGGCCACCTTCGGCGACGTGGTTGCCGGTGCCGAAACCCGTATCGCCGAAACGCTCGATGGCCGCACCGCAGCCCTCAACGCCGTGGTTTCGGGTGCCGAAGAGCGCATTGCCGATGCACTCGACAGCCGCACCATGGCGCTCGACATGGCCTTCTCCGGCGCCGAGGAAAAAATCACCGAAGCGCTCGATACCCGCACCGCAGCCCTTGGCGAGCTGGTGGCAGGCGCCGAGACCCGCATTGCCGGCGCGCTCGACAGCCGCACGGATTCGCTGAAGACCGTCGTTTCCGGCGCGGAAGTGCGGATCACCGATGTGCTGGACAGCCGCACCATGGCGCTCGACATGAGCTTCTCCGGTGTGGAAGAAAAGATCGCCGATATTCTCGACGGTCGCACCGCGGCCCTGCACAGTGCCGTTTCCGGCGTCGAGGACCGCATCGCGAGCGCGCTCGACAGCCGCACTTCGGCCCTTTCGGGCATTGTCTCCAGCGCGGAGGAGCGCATCGCGGACGCACTCGACAGCCGCACCGTGGCGCTCGACATGACGATTTCGGGCGTCGAAGAGCGGATCGCCGAGGCGATGGACGCGAGGGCCTCGTCGCTTTCGCTCGCCGCTGCCGGCGTCGGCCAGCGCCTCGAGGCAACCGCCTTTACGCTTGAAAACGCCCTTGCCAGCGGCCACGAGCGGCTGGAAACCATGCTCGGCTCGCAGGCCGAACGCATTGCCGGTTCGCTGGAACGCAATAGCGGTCTGATAGAGCAGAGCGTTTCGGGTGCCGCCAACCGCATCGAAAGCGTCGTGGAGGACGGCAGCAGCCGTTTTGCCCAGACGGTGGAAGAAGGCGTCTCGCGCCTCGAAAGCAATCTGTCGCAGTCTCACGAGGATATCCGCACCACGCTCGAACAGCGCCACGCGGACATCGCCGCCACGCTCACCTCCGCCACCACCCAGATGGGCGACATGCTCTCCGAGCAGGCGATGATGATCGGCACCACGGTCGCCTCCAGCGCCAGCATGCTCGAATTGTCGCTCGAAACCCAGCAGGACACGTTGCAGAAGGCGATCGACGGCAGTGCCGCAACGCTGGAAGAGCGCCTTCGCAACAGCGCCGGCGACATCGCCGTCAAGATCGGTGAAGCCGCCCGCGAAATCGGCGGCGCGACGGATGCCCTGTCCTCGAAAATCGAGACCTCCATCGGCAATGTCACCGCCCGTCTCGATGAGACCGGCTCCCGTATCGAGACGTCGCTCGATACGCTGCAGGCACGCGTCGGTGGCGATCTGGCCAATGTGAACACCTCGATCGAGGATGCCGGCCGCCGCTTTGCTGACGCACTGGAAGACAAGACGGCCGTGTTCGCCCGCACCAGCGATGAGGCCGCCGAGCGCATCACCGGCATTCTGGACGAGCAGACGACGCGTGTCGCAGACACGTTCGAAAACCGCACCAGCCGTCTGGCCGAAACCTTCGATGCCGGCACGGCCCGTATCGACGAACGCCTCGGCACCATGGACCGGGCGCTGACGATCGGCCTCGACAATGTCAACCGCACCATCGAAGGCAAGGCGAGCGATCTGGCCGTCAGCCTGCGTGGCGCGGTCACCTCCGCCACCCAGAATATCGGCGACGAAGCGGCTCGCTCCTCTGCCCTGCTCGCCAAGTCCGGCTCGGAATTCGCCGAACAGGTGCAGGCGCAGAACGAGGCCTTCACCAAGGCCATCGAGGAACGCTCCGGCGAGATCGTCAACCGCATTTCCGATGCGCAGACACGCCTCTCCGGTCAGGCCGCCGCAGTCGCCCAGACCTTCTCCGAAGCGGGCAACATCATCGTCAACAAGGTGGCCGAAGCCGAAGCCGTCGTGCGCTCTCAGGTCGGTGTCATTTCCGAGACGCTGACGGGTGTGGAATCCGCCCTCGATGCCCGCGGCGAATCCATTCGCTCGGCGCTGGACAACCGCACCCGCGAACTCAACTCGATGCTGGCCAGCCGTTCTGCCGAACTGTCGCGCCTGATCGAAGAGAAGGCGAAACCCGTCGTCGACGAATATGCCAATATCGGCCGGGAAGCTGCCGAAAAGATCGTCTCCGCTGCCCAGCAGAGCGCAGATCTTCTGTCGCAGAGCAATAGCGGCATGGTCGGCATGGTGGAGCAGGCGATCAGCGATTATGCCAATGCCGGAACGGATGCGGCAAGCAAGCTCGTTGCCGCCACGCGCCAGAGCACCGACATGTTGTCCGAGACCCATACCGCCATGGCGGATGCCGTCGAACAGGGTATCGACAAATATGCTCGCGCCGGCAGCGATGCGGCCAACAAGCTGGTCGCCGCCACCCGGCAGAGCACGGATATGCTGTCGCAGACCCATAACAGTATGGCCGAAATCGTCGAGCAGTCGGCAACCAACTTCAACTCCGCCGTCGAGCGTGCCGCTCAGGGCTTCGGCGCGGCCGATGAAGCGCTGAACGCCTCTGCGACCCGCTTCTCCGAATCCGCCTCGCAGGCCGCCGACATGGTCTCCAGTTCCAGCCGTCTGCTCGAAGGAAAGATCGACCGCCTGTCGAATATCTCCGGTCAGACGCTGGCGCAGGTTGCCGGCATCGTCGGACGCTTCGAGGAACATTCGAAGGTACTGAGCCAGGCGTCGGAACTGCTCAATGCAGCACAGTCGAGCCTCGTCGGCACGCTGGAAGAACGTCAGGACGCGCTTCGCAGCCTGTCGGTCGGCCTTGTCAAGCGTTCCGAAGAAATCGAAAGCGCCATGCGCAACGTCGTCGGCGTCGTGGAAAACACCCTCAACGAGGCCGAGGAGCGTTCGCAGAATGTCGCGGGTAATCTGCGTGACAATCTGCAGGCCTCCTTCTCCGATATCGGCCGCTCGCTCGACGAGACGGAACAGCGCGCCCGCTCGGCGGCACAGACCATGCGGGGCGCCCTGCTCTCCGCCGGTCAGGATGCCAGCCGCTCGATCGAAAGCACGCTCTCCGACGCGCAGAAATATTCCGACGAGCTGGTCAACCGCCTGCGCGGCGGTGTCGAATCCTCGCTCTCCGAAGTCGACAACCTTCTGGGCAGTGCCTCGGAAAAATCCAACGCCGCGGCAGCCAACCTCAAGGAAACGCTGCGCCAGGCCGTCGAGGAGGCCGTCAGCCGCTTTGCCGGTGCGACGGACGAAATCCGCCGCTCCAGCCACGATATCCGCCGCGAACTGGATGCGACCCGCGCCGAACTGAAGCGCGGAGCCTTCGACCTGCCGGAAGAAGCCAAGGAAAGTGCGGCTGCCATGCGCCGCGCCGTTTCCGAACAGATCAAGGCCCTGCAGGATATTTCCCAGCTCGTCGGTCGCTCGACCCACCAGATGGAAGTGTCCGAACCCGTCGCCCGGGCCATTGCGGCAACCCAGCCCGCCGCAGAACGCCGCGTCGAGCCGCGTCCGCAGCCGGCAGCAGCCGCTCCGGTGCAGCAGCGCCCGGCGCAGGCGCAGCCTGCCCCCGCATTGCGTGGTGCGCTGCCGCTTGAGAACCGCCAGGTCGAAAACCGCCAGGCACCTGCCCCGGCACAGCCGGTCGCGACCAACCCGGCCGGGCGCCGGGAAGAAGGTGGCGGCTGGATCAGCGATCTGCTGCGCGGTGCGTCCCAGGAGACGCCCACAGCGTCCACACCGCGCGCCGGCACTGAGCAGCAGCCGACCCGTGCGGCCGACACCCGCAATCCGCGCCACATGGTGGAATCGCTGAACTCGCTTTCGGTCGATATCGCCCGCGCCATCGATCACGACGCATCGGTGGAACTGTGGCGCCGTTACCAGCGCGGCGAGCGCGACGTCTTCACCCGTCGCCTCTACACGCTGAAGGGCCAGACGACATTTGACGAGATCAAGCGCAAATACGAGCGCGAAGCGGAATTCCGCACCGCCGTGGACCGCTACATCACCGATTTCGAGAAACTGCTGGCCGACGTGGCCCGCACCGACCGCGACCGGACCGTCACCCAGTCCTACCTCACCTCCGATACCGGCAAGGTCTATACGATGCTTGCCCATGCGGCGGGCCGGTTTAATTGACCGACAGATGCTGAAATGACAAAACCCCGGTCAAGACCGGGGTTTTTCTTTTAGCTTTCTGGCTTTTTCGTCGCGCCTCAACGGCGCGAACTTATCCTGCTCCGTTCACCTCAAATCTCGAACGTACCCGATGCAACCCGCACCGCGTGGCCGCCGATGCGGGCGCGGGCGATTTCGTTGTCCTTGATGTCCATGCGCAGGTGGATGTGGGATGGTCTTTCCATCTCCACGCCCTGCTCTATCAGGAGCGGATGGTGACCGTCCGTCAGTCCGTCGAAATGGTGGATCGCACCGGAAAGGGCGGCGGCGGCCGAGCCGGTGGCGGGGTCCTCCGCAATCCCCATTTCCGGGGAGAACATGCGCACATGGAATTTTGCCGCGTGATTGACGCCACCGCGACAGTAGATATAGGCCGCCGTCAGCAGGCCTTCGACCAAAGGCGCGGTGCGCAGCCAGAGATTGGCGTCGAAATCCATGTCGCGCACGGCGGCGATATTGTGCATCGGCACCAGCAGGAAAGGCACGCCGGCCGTCCAGATCGACGGCACATGATTCTCGAAGCCTAAATGTCCCTCGCTGACGCCAAGCGCGTCGGCAAGCGCAGTATGATCGAGCGGCAGCTCGACGCGGGAGGATTTGCGCGGCAGGTCGAATTCCGCAAAGCTGACCGCGCCCGCGCGCATTTTCACGGCGCAGCGCACCGGCCCCACCTTTTCTTCCAGCACGCAAACCATGTCGATATCGTCATCGCCCTCGCTGCGATTGCGCTCGGCAATGGCGACGGCCGCGCCGACGGTCGGGTGGCCAGCGAAAGGCAATTCGCCCGAAGGCGTGAAGATGCGCAGCGAAGCGGCATGTGCCGGATTGGTCGAGCGGTTGATGAAAACCGTCTCGGAGAGGTTCATTTCCCGCGCAATTGCCTGCATGGTGTCCTGGGGAAGATCATCGGCGTCATACATGACCGCCAGCGGATTTCCCGCCATTTTCGTCTCGGTAAAGACATCGTAGATATCGTAGTTCAGCGCCACATCCGTCTCCTGCCACTCGTCATTCCGGCTGCCCTGGCAAACTGCATCAGGCCGCCCCGCATCGCAACCCTTGTTGGCAGCCGCAAATCAAGAAGCTGTGGACCGGAACGACAAGACCGATCGCAACGGAACGCCTGCGGGTCCGAAAGGCCTTGTGGCCTGCCGCCGTCTTCATGTACCAAGGGTGCGTCTGGCGGCTTGTTATCGGCCTCTTCATCGGGGTTTGAAGATTTCGAGCCGCTTCAACGGGTTACAGCGTCCTGCGCGGGCCGGGTCCGGTCTGCGCCGTTGTCGAGGGAAGCGGATGTCGCATTCTACCTATTCACTGTCCTTCGTCGCCTCGGCAACCGAGGAGGCTCAGACGGCGCTGAAAGAACTGAAGGACATTTACGGCGATACGCCTTTCGATGAGGCAGACGTGATCGTCGCGCTTGGCGGCGACGGCTTCATGCTGCAAATCCTCAACCAGACAATGAATTCGGGCAAGCGGGTCTATGGCATGAACCGGGGATCCGTCGGCTTCCTGATGAACGACTATCGGGTGGAAGGCCTCATACAGCGCATCGCGGTGGCGAGCGGCAATGATTTCCATCCCCTGCGCATGACGACGACGGATTCCGACGGCGACGAGTTTACCGCCCTTGCCATGAACGAGGTGAGTCTGTTTCGGCAATCGCACCAGGCCGCAAAGCTGCGTGTCGAGGTGGATGGCAAGGTGCGGCTGGAGGAGCTTATCTGCGATGGCATGATGGTGGCGACCCCGGCAGGGTCGACAGCCTATAACTTCTCCGCCCATGGGCCGATCCTGCCGCTCGAATCGCCGCTTCTGGCACTCACCCCCGTCAGTGCGTTCCGTCCGCGGCGCTGGCGCGGTGCGCTTTTGCCGAACAAGGTAACGGTCGATATTCATGTCCTCGAACGCGACAAGCGCCCAGTGAACGCGGTGGCCGACCACACCGAGGTTAAATCCGTTCGTCACGTCAGGATCGCACAATCACAGGACAGGACGGCGAGAATTCTCTCGGATCCGGATCGTTCATGGTCGGACCGGGTTCTGGCCGAACAGTTCAACAACTAAACCAACCACCACGATAGCCATGTACGCCAAAAAATCCCTCCTAGCTGCCCTGCTTGTTGCCACGACCGTCTTGCCCGCGCGGGCGCAGACGCAGGCGATCGACACGCTGCCTGTTTCTGCCATATTCGTCGTCAGCAGCGGCATGTGGGAAGATCGGAACCTTGAGCCGGTAAAAGGCCCTGACGGACAATTGCGGCCACCGCCTGCCTCGCCCACACGGGGCTATTACAAGGTTATTGCGATCCGCCAGGGCGACGGCACGGCGAAAATCTACCTGCAGCGCATCGTCTTTACCGCCGATGGCCCTAGCCTCCTCGAAAATATCGAGCTGGAAGAATTCAACCAGATGAAGTCCTATGTCACGGATATCCGTCCGGAAAGCTCGAATGGCGCCCCCGCCTCGCCCGGCCTGTTCGTCACCGTCTATCTGAAGACGGACCCGATGGCCAAGGAAGCGGAAAGCTGGACGATCCTGATCGACGAGCTCGGTGAGATGAAGGTCGAAAAAGCCTCGAACTAACCCGGTATTGTGGGTTCACTCTCTTCCGTCATTCCGGCCCTGAGCCGGAAACTAGTCAGCCCAAGTCCTTGGGCCGAAGGGACTTTCCCGCCGCGCCGACGGGTGTCGACTGGATACCGGCACAAGGCCGACATGACGGAAAAGGAAAATGCTAGTCGAAGTATAGGGTGCATTCGTTGCCTGATCCAAAGCAGTTTCAGGACTGACAGCCGTACTGGAATACTCTAGTCGTTCAGCTCATGCGGCCCGGCGAGCACTGCTCCGAAATGATGCTTCCATAATCTCGCCCCGAGTTCACCGCTGCGGTCGAGACTGGAGCCCACCGTCAGCCACGGCAGAAGCGTGGGATGCAGCCCCGCGTCGAAGAGGGCAAAACCGGCGGCCAGCACGCAGGTATCGGCCTGAATACCGCAGACCAGCACTCGCTCCGGCTTGAGAGACAGGAGATGGTCGATCGCCGCTTTCGGCGGCGCATAACCGTGCTTGATGAAGATGTGGTCCGCCGCGACAAGCGAGCAGTCATCCCTGCCCGGTTTCCAGCCAAGCTGCCGTTCGAAGGGTATCACGCTTTCATCATGGCGCTCGACGGTGGCAATGCTAGGCATGGTTCCGGCAAGTGCGGAAATCTCCGCCACCAATGCGGCCGGCGGATTGAAGCTCGGCTGAACGTCGACGATGTAGAGCACCTGTTTCATGCATCCCTCCAACGAAAAACCCCTCGCAGTGGGTTGCGAGAGGCAATTTTCCGATCGACGCATCGGGCGTCTTAATCGATATCCGCGACTTCCACATCCGCGCCGCCGCTGATGCGGTGAGCGAGTGCGGCTTCCATGAACTCGTTCAGGTCACCGTCCAGCACGTTGCCGGGCGCGGTGCTTTCCACGCCGGTGCGCAGATCCTTGACCAGCTGGTAGGGCTGCAGAACGTAGGAACGGATCTGATGGCCCCAGCCGATATCGGTCTTGGATGCCGCCTGGGCGTTTGCAGCCTCTTCGCGCTTCTGCAGTTCCACCTCATAGAGACGGGCGCGCAGCATGTCCCACGCCTTGGCGCGGTTCTTGTGCTGGGAGCGCTCCTGCTGGCAGGCAACGGCGATGCCGGTCGGAATATGCGTGATACGCACGGCCGAGTCGGTGGTGTTAACGTGCTGGCCGCCCGCACCGGACGAACGGTATGTATCGATGCGGCAATCGCTTTCATTGATGTCGATCTGGATCGAATCATCGACCACCGGATAGACCCAGATGGAAGAAAACGAGGTGTGACGCCGGGCATTGCTGTCATAGGGCGAGATGCGAACAAGGCGGTGTACGCCCGATTCCGTTTTCATCCAGCCGAAGGCGTTATGGCCCTTGACCAGGATCGTCGCCGACTTGATGCCTGCCTCGTCGCCGTCATGGATTTCGAGAACTTCGACCTTGAAGCCCTGACGCTCGGCCCAGCGGGTGTACATGCGCAGCAGCATGTTCGCCCAATCCTGGCTTTCGGTGCCGCCTGCGCCGGAATGCACTTCCACATAGGTGTCGTTGCTGTCGGCCTCGCCGGAAAGCATGGCTTCCACCTGACGGCGGTTCGCTTCGCTTCTCAGCGCCTTCAGCGCGTCTTCGGCGTCCTTGACGATCTCGTCGTCGCCTTCCATCTCGCCGAGTTCAATCAGCTCGATATTGTCCTTGAGCTGCTGCTCCAGCGCCTTGACGCCGTTGATGCTGTCATCCAGCTGCTGGCGTTCGCGCATCAGCTTCTGGGCTTCGGAGGCATCGTTCCAGAGGGTCGGATCCTCTGCCTTGTTATTCAACCAGTCCAGTCGTCTTATCGCCTGGTCCCAGTCAAAGATGCCTCCTCAGCAGGCTTATGGCCTGCTTGATTTCGTCGACTACGTTCACGATTTCATTGCGCATTTCGCTGGTTCTTCGCCTTCATTGAAACTTGCTGCTCAAATAAATGCGGGGGGCGCGGATGTAAAGACCCACGCCCCCCGATGATCCCGGAACTTGAGATCAATAAAGACCGCCGCCACCGCCGGTGATGGCCTGCTGTGCCTGCGGCGAGGTCTTCAGAATGTCTTCCTGCGACATATAGCCTTCCGCACCGATCACCGAGAAGGTGGAAGCTGGACCCGTGCCGGGCTTGAAGGCTTCCATGATCGTGTCCGGTTCGCCTTCAGCCGCCGCCATGCCCGTCTTGCGGTTGACTGCGACAAAGTTCATGCCGGCAGGCACGATGAACTTGCTCGGCTCCATGTGCTTGGCCGCATCGGCGATGAATTCACCGAAGATCGGCGCCGACAGCGAGCCACCTGTGCCGCCGCGACCGAGCGGTGCGGGCGAATCGAAGCCGATATAGAGGCCCGCAACCATGTCCGGCGTATAACCGACGAACCAGGCGTCCTTTTCATCATTGGTCGTGCCCGTCTTGCCGGCAACCGGCAGATCGACCTTGATCTTGCCCGCCGCCGTACCGCGCTGCACGACGCCTTCCAGCATCGAGGTCGTCTGGTAAGCGGTCATCGGGTCGAGAACCTGCTCGCGATTGTCGACGACGACTGGTTCGTCCTGGTTCTGCCAGCTCGTCGCATTGCAGCCTTCGCAGGCGCGCTCCTCGTGGCGGAAGATCGTCTTGCCGTAGCGGTCCTGAATACGGTCGATCAGCGTCGGCTTGATCTGCTTGCCGCCATTGGCGATGACCGAATAGGCCGAGACCATGCGCATGACGGTGGTTTCACCCGAACCGAGCGACATGGAGAGAAGCGGCGGCATCTTGTCGTAGATGCCGAAGCGTTCGGCATATTCCGCCACCAGGTTCATGCCCATGTCCTGCGCCAGGCGCACGGTCATGAGGTTACGGGATTTTTCGATGCCGAGACGCAGCGTCGACGGACCGGCGGAACCGCCGCCGTAATTCTGCGGCTTCCAGACCTGATTGCCGGAAACCACCTCTATCGGCGCATCAAGAATAACCGATGCCGGCGTATAGCCGTTGTCGAGCGCCGCCGCATAGATGAACGGCTTGAAGGAGGAGCCCGGCTGGCGCATGGCCTGCGTGGAGCGGTTGAATTCCGACTGCGCATAGGAGAAACCGCCGACCATGGCCAGAACACGGCCGGTATGCGGGTCCATCACCACCATGCCGCCCTGCACCTTCGGCGGCTGGCGCAGGCGGTATTCATTGCCGGAATTGGCAAGCGGCTGCGCATAAATGACATCACCAGCAGCAAGGACGCCGACCGGCGACTTGGCGGTCGCCTTTTTGCCGGTCGCATCGCGATAGGCCCAGCGCATGTTTTCCGCGGAGATATGGCCGCGCGTGCGCGTGTCGCCATCTTCCGTTTCCGTATCTGGCTGCACGCCGATATCGACGCCATCGGCACCAACGGCGAGCACGACCGCTACTTTCCATTCAGGAACGTCGCGCAGGCCCTTGACCTTGGCAAGCGCCGCCGTCCAGTCACCCGTAGTCTCGATCTTTTCAACGGGTCCGCGGAAACCGCGACGCTCGTCATATTGGACAAGCCCGTCCTGAAGCGCCTTGCGCGCCTCCATCTGGATTTGCGGATCGAAAGAGGTGCGGACCGAAAGGCCGCCTTCAAGAAGCGCTTCCTCGCCATATTTCTCGACAATCTGGCGGCGGACTTCCTCGGCGAAATAATCGGATGCAAAAATATGCGCGCCGCCGCGGCGCAGATTGACGCCAAGCGGCTGTTTTTTAGCGTCAGCGGCGTCTGCGACAGTGATGTAGCCGTTCTCGGCCATGCGGTCGATCACCCAGTCACGGCGCTCCAGAGCGGCCTTTTCGCGACGGATCGGATGGTAGTTGGCCGGCCCCTTCGGCAGCGAGGCGAGATAAGCGGTCTCGGCGATGGTCAGTTCCGTCACCGACTTGTTGAAATAGGTAAGTGCCGCACCGGCGATGCCGTAGGAATTCAGGCCGAAAAAGATCTCGTTCAAATAAAGCTCGAGAATCTTGTCCTTGGAATAGGTTTGCTCGATGCGGAAGGAGAGGATGGCTTCCTTGAGCTTGCGGTCGATGGTCTGGTCGTTGGTCAGCAGGAAGTTCTTCGCCACCTGCTGGGTGATGGTGGAAGCGCCGACCGGACGGCGGCCGGAGCCGAAATTCTGGATATTGACGAGGATGGCGCGGCCGAGACCGAAGACATCGACGCCCGGATGATTGTAGAAATTCTTGTCTTCGGCAGAAAGGAAGGCGGCCTTCACGCGGTCGGGAATGGCCTGGATGGGCAGGAACAGGCGCTTTTCATGGGCATATTCGGCCATCAGCGCACCGTTGCCGGCGTGAACGCGGGTCGTCACCGGCGGCTCGTAGGTGCTCAGGACGGCATAATCCGGCAGGTCCTTCGTCACGCCGTGCAAATAAATCGCAGCGACGACGGCGGCGCACAGGAAGAGCACGCTGGCCAAGCCGAAAAAATATCCAATCAGTCTGATCATACCAAGCTACCGATAATTCGAATCGTAACCATCAACGCCCGATGATACGGGCGCATCCTTGCATATCGCGTGCCGTTTTGCACACCATACCTTCGATGACAAGCCGGATACGGCAGCATTCGCCGATATGTTACCGGGCCAACCGTCGCAATCGAGCTTCAGCCGCCATGCGCATCGCCACCGAATCCGCTTTCCGAGTAACGCGGGGAATGTGAGTAAAATAGGGCTCGCGGATGTTAATCAGCCGCAAGCCCCAAGAATTGAACAGCTTTTCGGCGGCCAATGGCAGGGCGGCAACAGTATGGCCACCCTCCGCCCCATGTCTCAGCCGCCGTTCGCCACGGCCTTGGCGCGGTATCGCCCGACGGCGGTTGCCAGCGTATCGGCGACCTTTTTGCGCCATTCCGCATCGAGAAGCAGCTTTTCGTCTTCCGGATTGGAAAGGAAACCGAGTTCCAGCAGCACCGAAGGCACATCATGGGCGCGCAGCACCATGAAACCGGCGTAACGGTGCGGATTGTTGATGAGACCCACCTGCCCCTCGAAGGAAGAGACGATGTTTTCGGCGAGCGTCACCGAAAAGGCCTGGGTTTCGCGGCGGGTGAAATCGAGAAGGATATCGGCCACTTCCGGCGGCTCGCTGGAGACCGCGACACCGGCGATCTGGTCGGATTTGTTTTCGCGCTCGGCGAGCTCCTGCGCCTGCCGGTCCGATGCCCGGTCCGACAATGTATAAACGGTCGCGCCGCGAATGCCCTTCTGCTTAAGCGTATCGGCATGCAGGGATATAAAGAGATTGGCATTGTTCTGGCGGGCGATCGTCACCCGCTCCGACAAAGCAAGGAAAGTATCGGAATCCCGCGTCAGGAACGCTTTTATGCCGGGTTCGCGGTTCAGCCGTTCCACAAGTTCCTTCGCAAAGGTCAGCGTTATGACCTTTTCCTCGGTGCCCGTCGTGCCGCCGGTGGCGCCGGCATCGATGCCGCCATGGCCGGCATCGACCGCGATGACGAATTCCGCCGGGCGCGACGTCTTGTCGTCCGGCGCGATCGCAGCGGTGGTTACCGGCGCCGGTGCCTGCCACTGCTGGTCCTTCACCAGCTCGGCGAACTTACCCTTGGTGGTTATCTCGCTATCCAGAATGAAATGGAAAGATGCGCCGTCATCACCCTTTTTTGTTTCGGCAACCGCCACCTGGACCGGCTTTTTGGCCGTCAACACGATGCGGGCGCTGTTCTGGCCGATACTGCCGAAGCGGATATCTGAAAAAAGGCCGGTCGGTTTAAGGTCGGAGGCGGGGAAGCGGAAATTCACCGCCGGAAAGTCGACGACGATGCGGGCAGGCGAATCGAGATAATGCACATCGAATTCCGGCTCCTCGGCAAAATCGAGAACGATGCGCGTGCGCGCCTCGTCGCCGATGATCCGCGCCTGCTGCGCGACGATCGGTTCGGCGGCATGGGCTGCCGGGATGGCGGAAACGGAGGCGACAAGGCAA
Organism: Agrobacterium sp. SOY23; assembly: GCF_027212525.1. NCBI lineage: Bacteria > Pseudomonadati > Pseudomonadota > Alphaproteobacteria > Hyphomicrobiales > Rhizobiaceae > Agrobacterium > Agrobacterium sp. SOY23. The sequence continues at coordinate 93,758 of NZ_JAPWDT010000004.1, forward strand.
AACGCGAAAGCCGCCGCAAGCCGCGCGATTCGCGCACCAAGCCGCCCTGCCCCACCCGATATCGCTGCGCTGCGCGTGAAATTCATGATCTTCAAGAAATTCCGTATTTCAGTCGTTTTCGATAAACGGCGCGGAAAAACACCGGTAACGATGCCTTTTCAACCACGCCGAACGATGGTTTGCGCATTTGCGCCCCACAATCGCAGGCCTTGGTGAACCAATTGTTAACCCGGAAATTCCACCAATAATATGGCATATTTAGCCAGCCTATTGCTATTATGACAGAGAAAACATACAACACGGATGAGGGTTAAAAGTGTTGACGGGATAGATGCCCGCCGGCTGCCAATCGAAAAAGACGCTGGCGCTGCACATCGGGCAATCATCTGCCGTCGTTACATTTATCCTGAAACTGGATCAATTCCGGCTGTGGCCGGAGACCTACCCGGTGGCGCCGCCACCGCCGCTCTGAGGAGAGCAAATTCATCGGACCCCAAGGGGTCTATATATTATTGTCGTTCCGCCTGGCCAATGATGTCGCAGCAGTTTTCACATGAACCGGATACCAGGAGCAGGCCAAGCGCCTCGCCGTCGGTCCGGATGCTGCCAGTTTACAGAGGCCCGGCAGGAGACTTCATTTCCGGCACATCCTTGCACTCATATGAAAGGCTCGTCCGTGTGGCGGGCCTGTTCTCGTATAAAACAAGGCTGCGCCGAGGAGCACAGCTTACATGGCAGACAAAATGCTTATCGACGCCTCCCACGAAGAGGAGACACGCGTAGTCGTTGTCCGTGGGAACCGGATCGAAGAATTCGATTTCGAATCGGAGCACAAGAAGCAGATCCGCGGCAATATCTACCTTGCCAAGGTCACGCGCGTTGAGCCCTCGCTGCAGGCGGCTTTCGTTGACTATGGTGGAAATCGCCACGGCTTTCTCGCTTTTGCGGAAATCCATCCGGATTATTATCAGATCCCGCTTGCCGACCGTCAGGCCCTCCTGAAGGCGGAAGCCGAAGATCATCGCCGCAGCGACGATTTCGAATCCGCCGACGCACCCGAGCCCGCAGCACCGATGATCGACCTTTCCCAGGTGGATCAGCCGGATGTCGGCATTGTTTCCGCGGATGAAATCACTGAAACCGTCGTCACGGAAGAAGCAGCGCCCGTCGCGGAAGCTGTCTCCGAGGAAGCGGCCGTAGAAGCGGTTGCGGAAGAAGCGCCCGCCGAGGAAGAAAAGCCGAAGAAGCGCACCCGCCGCCCCCGCGCCAAGAAGAAGACCGCGGAAGAAGAAGCCGTAGCGGCCGAGGCTGCCGAAGCATCTTCCGAAGACGATGGTAGCACCAGTGGCGAAATGGCCGCCATGGTCGATACCGACACGATTTCCGAGGAAGTCGAAGGTCTTCGCCGCGGCAATGACGATGATGACGACGACGATGATGACGACCATCACGAAAAGGAAGTGATCGAATCCGTTGGCGCCGAAGACGCCATGGAAGAAGTTCCCGATCGGGTCGCCCGCAAGCCGCGCAAGCAGTATCGCATCCAGGAAGTCATCAAGCGCCGGCAGATTCTGCTGGTACAGGTTGCCAAGGAAGAACGCGGCAACAAGGGTGCCGCACTCACCACCTATCTGTCGCTTGCCGGCCGTTATTCCGTGCTGATGCCGAATACGGCGCGTGGCGGCGGTATTTCCCGCAAGATCACCCAGCCGACCGACCGCAAGCGCCTGAAGGAAATCGCACGCGATCTGGAAGTGCCGCAGGGCATGGGCGTCATTCTGCGCACCGCAGGCGCCAACCGCACCCGCGTCGAAATCAAGCGCGACTTCGAATATCTGATGCGCCTGTGGGAAAATGTCCGCACGCTGACGCTGAATTCCACGGCGCCCTGCCTCGTTTACGAGGAAGGCTCGCTGATCAAGCGTTCGATCCGCGATCTCTACAACAAGGATATCGGCGAGATCATCGTTTCGGGCGAAGACGGCTATCGTGAAGCGAAAGACTTCATGAAGATGCTGATGCCGAGCCACGCCAAGGTGGTTCAGCCCTACCGCGACATTCACCCGATTTTCTCGCGCTCCGGCATCGAAGCCCAGCTCGACCGGATGCTGCAGCCGCAGGTCACGCTGAAGTCGGGCGGTTACCTCATCATCAACCAGACGGAAGCGCTGGTTTCGATCGACGTCAACTCCGGCCGTTCGACCCGCGAGCATTCCATCGAGGAAACCGCGCTGACGACCAACCTCGAGGCTGCGGAAGAAGTGGCGCGCCAGCTGCGCCTGCGCGACCTTGCCGGCCTCGTCGTCATCGACTTCATCGACATGGAAGAAAAGCGCAACAACCGCGCTGTCGAAAAGAAGCTCAAGGATTGCCTGAAGAACGACCGCGCGCGCATCCAGGTCGGCCGCATCTCGCATTTCGGCCTTCTGGAAATGTCGCGCCAGCGCATCCGCGCCTCGGTGCTGGAATCGACCACGCAGGTCTGCCAGCATTGCGGCGGCACGGGCCATGTGCGCTCGGAATCCTCCATCGCCCTGCATGTTCTGCGCGGCATCGAGGAATATCTGCTGCGCAACACCACCCACAACATCACCGTGCGCACCACGCCGGAAACGGCGCTTTATCTGCTCAACCACAAGCGTGGAACGATCGTCGATTATGAAGGCCGCTTCGGCGTGTCGATCATCATCGCTGCCGATTCAGGCGTCGGCGCCCAGCATTTCGCCATCGACCGCGGTGAAGCCGTCGAAAATCCGGTGAAGATCGAAAGCCTCATCCAGATGCTGCCGAACTTCGTCGAAGAGGAAGACGATTTCGTCGCCGAGGTGGAAGAGGACGAAGACGAGGAAGAAATCGTCAAGGCCGAGAGCGCCCAACCACGCCAGCAGCCGCAGGGCGAAAATGGTGAGGATGGCAAGCGTAAACGCAAGCGTCGCCGCCGCCGTCGCGGCAAGGGCGGTCAGGGTGACCAGAACGGTGCGCTCGATGGCCAGTCCGCTGATGCGGAAGGCGATGATGCCGAAGGTGACGACGATGGCGTCGAAGCCGATGAGGCAGGCGCAGACGCCGAAAACGGCACGACGGAAGCGGTAACTTCCGAAGAGGATGGCAAGCGCAAGCGCCGTCGTCGTGGCAAGCGTGGCGGCCGCCGCAACCGTGCGGAAGACGAGGCTCTCGACGCCGCCGATTCCGAAGACGAGGGTGAAGGCGAAAGCGAAGAAGTTTCCGCCGAAGCAGCCGTGAGCGAAGAGCCGACCGCCGCCGAAGTGGTGGAAAGCGCGGTCGCCGAGGTTGTGGAAGAGGAAGCGCCGAAAAAGCCGCGCCGCACCCGCAAGGCAAAGGCCAAGACGGAAACCGAGGAAGCACCGAAGGCCGAAGCCGTCGAAACGGTCGAGCCGGTGATCGTCGAGGAAACCGTTGTTGACGTCGCCGTCGAAGAAGTGAGCGAAGCTCCGGCCGATCTCACTCCGGAAGCGGAAGCACCGGCGAGCGAAGAAAAGGTTCGCGCGAACCGGGGCAGCAACGTCTCGCATTCCGAGCCGGTGGTGACCTCTTCCGGTTCGCCTGCAATACCGGAAGGCGATGAGCCCAAGCCGCGCAAGGGCGGCTGGTGGCAGCGCCGCGGCTTCTTCTGAGAGAAGTGATACTGAATAAAAACGCCCGCAACATGGTTGCGGGCGTTTTGTTTTGTCGGTGCACGAACGAGCGGTTTTTACGCTGAGACGGCGAAGCGCACCGAGTCGATTGGCTTCCGAAGTACAAACCACGGAAGATCGAGCCCATAAATTCGGCGAAAAGCTTGCTTTTTTACAATCGCGCCCCTCCCTCATCCCTGCGACAAGCACAGGAATGAGGGGCGATATAACCGTCCGTCAAACAGACCGCGTCAAACCGCCATCAACCCGAATGTTCTGGCCGGTGATATACCCCGCCCCTTCAGACGCAAGAAACGCCACGGTGGCGGCGATTTCTTCGCTCTTGCCGTAACGCTGCATCGGCACGCGTTCACGGCGCTCCTCCGTGGCCGGCAGGCTGTCGATCCAGCCGGGCAGGACATTGTTCATGCGCACATTGTCGGCCGCATAGGTATCGGCGAAAATCTTGGTGTAGGAGGCAAGGCCAGCGCGGAACACCGCCGATGTCGGGAACATGGCGCTCGGTTCGAAAGCCCAGGCCGTCGAGATGTTGACGATCGCACCCGCCCTCTGTTTCAACATGATGGGCGCGATGATCCGCGTCGGGCGGATGACGTTCATCAGGTAGACATCAAGGCCGGTGTGCCATTGCTCGTCGGTAATATCGAGAATGGAGGCGCGCGGGCCATGCCCGGCGCTATTAACCAGCACGTCGATGCGGCCGAATTTCTCGAGCGTCTGATCCGTCAGTCGCTGGAGATCGTCATTGGACTGGTTGGAACCGGTGACACCAATACCGCCCAGTTCCTTCGCCAGCGCCTCTCCCTTGCCGGAAGAGGACAGGATCGCGAGGCTGTAACCATCCGCTGCCAGACGTTTCGCCACGGCCGCGCCCATGCCGCTGCCACCTGCCGTTACAATCGCCACTTTTTCTGCCGACATCGCTTTTCTCCATGTCCAATCCGACGGGTGTCCTGCACCATATTGGCCCATCTATAACGGGTTTCAAAGGCGAGTTCGAACCAGAAAGCCTTGCAGCCCATGCAGAAAAACTGATGCTGGAAATCTCAGCCCAAACTGCTCCCCTCTGCCGGGTGGGCGTTCCGGCTGTCGGCTGGCGCCTCCTCCCGTTCCTGCAGACCATAGTCGCGGATCACATGTGCAATACGCAGCCGGTAATCGGAAAAGACGCCGGATCGGCCCAGCGCCTGTGCTGCGCGATGTGGCATGGTGTTGCGCCATGCCCGCACCGCCTCCTCATCCCGGAAGAAGGACAGGGAGAGCATCTTCTGCGGATTGCTGATGCTCTGAAACCTTTCGACGGACAAAAAACCATCGATGGTTTCGAGTTCGGCCCGCAGGCCGGCGGCAATATCCAGATAATGCTGTTTCTCGCCCTCCGCCGGCCAGACCTCGAAGATGACGGCGATCATTGCCCGCCTCCCGTCTGCGGGCCGGAAGCGAGGCGCAGGAACAGCCGGTCCTCGCGGCGGATGAACTGCTCGCGGCGGGCGAATTCATAGTTTTCCCGCCCCGCCGGGTCGGCGGCAAGCCGCGCCCTGTAGGCTTCGTAAGCAGCGAGATTTTCAACGTTGTAGACACCGTAGGCAATCGTGCTCGATCCCTCCTTCGGCGCATAATAACCGATGAGATCAGCACCGCAGCGCGGGATCGCCTCACCCCAGTTGCGGGCATATTGGTCGAAGGCCTCGACCTTGAAGGGGTCGATCTCGTAGCGAATGAAACAGGTCAGCATCGTTATTCTCCTCGTGTTTTGTCTCTCCTTTCTACACCGTTGCCTTGCAGCAATGCTTCGGCTATCATCGAAGCATGAAAGACGGACCTCTTATCGCCAATGTCGCCGCCCTGATCGGCGACCCTGCCCGCGCCAACATCTTGACGGCGTTGATGGATGGACGTGCGCTGACGGCAAGCGAGCTTGCGGAAGCCGCCGGCGTAACCCTGCAGACTGCCAGCGGGCACCTTTCCAAGCTCTCCGAGGCACAATTGCTGAAGGCGGAAAAACAGGGGCGGCATCGTTATTTTCGTCTCTCCGACGAAGATGTGGCGCAGGTTCTGGAAGCCTTGATGGGGCTTGCACAGCGCACGGGCGCGGTCCGCGTGCGCACCGGGCCCAAGGACAAGGCGCTGCGTGAAGCACGCATCTGTTACGATCACCTGGCAGGGGAAAGCGGTGTGGCACTGCTTGCCGCCATCACCGCGAAGGGGCTAGTGACGCCCGGTGACGACCCGGCGCTGACGGATGATGGGCGCGATTTCTTCTCGAACTTCGGCATCGATCTTTCGCCGCTCGAAAAGGCGCGGCGGCCGGTGTGCCTGCATTGCCTGGACTGGAGCGAACGCCGCCATCACCTCGGCGGCGGGCTCGGCGCATCGCTGCTTGAGGCCATGCAACAGCGCGACTGGCTGCGGCGCGGAAACGGCCGTGTGCTGACCTTTACCGCAAAGGGCGAAAAGGCCTTTGTCAGCACCTTTGGCTGCACGCCCGCCTGATTTCGGAAGGAGGCGGGCATGCTGGCTTATTTCAGCCAGCCGGCAATACGTCCCACCGCCTCGGCAATGTCAGATACCGAACCCGCATAAGAAATACGCAGCGCCCTGTGGCCTTCCTCGGGATCAAAATCCATGCCCGGCGTCGCCGCCACATCGATCTCCGCCAGCATGCGCTTGGCGAAATCCATGCTGTCATTGGAAAAACGGCTGGTATCGACATAGGCGTAAAAAGCCCCGTCCATCGGGGATGCCAGCGGCAGGCCGATTTCCGGCAGGCGCGCCATCAGGAAATCACGGTTGGTACGATAGCTTTCCCGGTAGACATCAAGCTCTTCCGCCGCCGAAAAGGCTGCGGTCGCCGCAAGCTGCGAGAGTTCCGGCGGTGAGATATAGAGGCTCTGGGCCAGGCACTCGACCGGACGGACGAGATTTTCGGGCAGCACCATCCAGCCGATACGCCAGCCGGTCATGCAATAATATTTGGAGAAGGAATTGATGATGATGGCGCTATCGGTGATTTCGAGCGCGCTCGTCTCTTCCCCGACGAAGGTCAGTCCGTGATAGATCTCGTCGGAAATGAAGGCCATGTCGCGGCTTTCGCAGTAGCTCGCCAGCCGCTTTAGCGCCTCGCGGCCAGTAACTGTGCCGGTCGGATTGGCGGGGCTTGCCAGAAGCACGCCCTTCAGCTTGCAGCCGGCTTTCGTTTCCGCGCGTTCGAGACTTGCCGGTGTCAGCGTGTAGCCGGTTTCGGCCGTGACCGGCACTTCCACGACATTGAGGCCGAGCGCTTTCAGAATATTGCGATAGGCCGGGTAACCGGGCCTTGCGATAGCTACATGGTCGCCGGCATCGAACAGGCTGAGGAAGGCAAGATTGAAGGCGGCGGACGAACCTGTTGTCACGGCAATGCGCGCCGGATCGATGGCGACCTGATGGCGCAGCCGGTAATGGCCGGCGATCGCCTCGCGCAGTTCACGCAGGCCGAGCGCGTCGGTATAACCGATGCGCCCGTGTTTCAGCGCTTCCTGAGCCGCTTCCAGCGAGGCTTTCGGTGCGGGATGGGAAGGCTGGCCGACCGCCATGGAAATGACGGGGCGTCCCGCCTGCCTGCGCCTGTTCGCTTCCGCCAGGATATCCATGGCGTGAAAGGGTTCGACTGCGCTCCGCTTCGACATCGTAATCAAGGGCATGCTCTTTCCTGAACCATATTTCAGAGACTTGCCGCAGAATCACAATCTTCACAATCATGCGATCATAATGCGGACAAGTATTTTTGCCGTATGGCATTTGGCTTAAAGTAAGGTAATTGCCTTCATAAGATTTCAAGAGGCTCCGGCCGAACAGAATGAGGACCGATATGGCGCATTTTCTCCGTTCCACCCTTCTCGCCAGCGTGACGGCCCTTTCAACGGTATTCGCTTCCCTGCCCGCCCATGCGCTCGATGAGCAGCAGAAAAAGGAAATGGGCGAGTTCATCAAGCAATATCTGATCGAGAACCCGGAAATCATGCTCGAGGTTCAGGATGCGCTTGAACGCAAGCAATATGCTTCGCGCAACGCCAAGGCCGCAGAAGCGGTTGCCGACAACAAGAAGGCCATCTTCGAATCGAAATACGACATGGCGCTCGGCAATCCCGACGGCGACGTCACGCTGGTCGAATTTTTCGACTATAATTGCGGCTATTGCAAACGCGCCATGGGCGATATGGACAATATCCTGAAGGGCGACAAGAAGGTCCGTGTCGTCCTCAAGGAGTTTCCGATCCTCGGGCCGGAATCGGTCGCCGCACACCGTGTCTCCAACGCCGTGAAGCTTTTGGCGCCCGCCAAATATGCCGAATTCCAGCGCACCCTGCTCGGTGGCCGTGGACGGGCCAACGAGGACAGCGCCATGGAAGTCGCCACCTCGCTTGGCCTCAAGGAAGCCGATATCCGCAAATCGATGGCGGAAAACCCCAATGACGCGCAGGTTCAGGAAACCTACAAGCTGGCAAACAGCCTCGGCATCACCGGAACACCCTCCTACATCGTTGGCAACGAGGCGGTTTTTGGTGCTGTTGGTGCCGACCCGCTGAAGGAAAAAATCGCCAATATGCGCAGCTGCGGTAAAGCCACCTGCTCGTGATTCACGCGCAAGGGCCTCATTGCCTGTGAGATAAGGGCCAGCCCCTGCGCTTTAGGGCTTGCAGGGGCTTTTCCTTGACGGCTGCGCAGTCTATAGGTGTCGCTGATTTTCTTATGGAAACGCGAATGAGCAACATCATCATCGTCATCAACGGCCCCAATCTCAACATGCTGGGAAAACGGGAACCGGGTATCTACGGTGGCAAAACGCTGAAAGACATAGAAAACGATTGCGTGAACGCCGGAGCCGATCTCGGCTTTTCGGTGGAGTTTCGCCAATCCAACCACGAGGGCGTGCTCGTGGACTGGCTGCACGAGGCGGGCGAGCGGGCGGCGGGTGTCGTCATCAATCCCGGCGCTTACAGCCACACCTCCATCGCCCTGCACGACGCCATTCGCGCAATTTCGACGCCGGTCGTCGAAGTGCACATCTCCAATATCCATGCACGGGAAGAATTCCGTCACAAATCGATGGTCTCGCCCGCAGCCAAGGGCATGATCTGCGGTTTCGGACCATATGGATACGTCATGGCGCTTCACGCGCTGAAGAACATCACGGCATAAAAAGAAACAAAGAATAGGGTTTGTCATGTCTGAAAAGAAACAGGGTATCGACAAGGAACTGATCCGCGAACTCGCGAATATCCTCAATGATACCGACCTTTCGGAAATCGAAGTGGAGCAGGAAGACCTGCGTATCCGCGTTTCCCGCGCGGCTCCCGCTCCCGCCACGGTCTATGCCGCAGCACCCGCCGCTTATGCGCCCGCGCCGGCAGCAGCAGCGCCTGCAGCCGCACCGGCAGTTGCTGCCCCGGCCGCAGCTGCGGCGTCTGCAGCACCGGCCCGCAACCCGGCCAACACCGTCTCTTCGCCGATGGTCGGCACGGTCTATCTGTCGCCTGCTCCTGGCGCCCGCCCCTTCATCGAAGTTGGCGCGACCGTCAAGGAAGGCCAGACCATCCTCATCGTCGAGGCCATGAAGACCATGAACCAGATTCCGGCACCCAAGTCCGGCAAGGTCGTGGAAATCATCGTCAACGACGCACAGCCCGTGGAGTATGGCGAAGCCCTCGTGGTCATCGAATAAAGGCGGTTCAGCATGGTTTCGAAGATCCTCATAGCCAACCGTGGCGAAATCGCGCTGCGCGTCCTGCGCGCCGCGAAAGAGCTTGGCATTCCCACCGTCGCCGTGCATTCCACGGCCGACGCGGACGCCATGCATGTGCGCCTTGCCGACGAAAGCGTGTGCATCGGCCCGCCGCCCTCGCGTGACAGCTACCTCAACATCCACCAGATCGTTGCGGCCTGCGAAATCACCGGTGCGGACGCCGTTCACCCCGGTTACGGCTTCCTGTCGGAAAACGCCAAGTTTGCCGATATTCTCGACGCGCACGGCATCACCTTCATCGGGCCGACCGCCGAACATATCCGCATCATGGGCGACAAGATCACCGCCAAGCAGACGGCGCAGGAACTCGGCATTCCCGTCGTTCCCGGCTCCGACGGTGAAGTGAAGCCCGAAAACGCGCTTGAAATCGCCCGGACGATCGGCTTCCCGGTCCTCATCAAGGCGACGGCAGGCGGTGGCGGCCGCGGCATGAAAGTGGCGAAGACCGAAGCCGATCTGGAAGAAGCGGTTGCAACCGCCCGTTCCGAAGCGGCAGCAGCCTTTGGCAACGATGCCGTCTACATGGAAAAGTACCTCGGCAAGCCGCGGCATATCGAGGTGCAGGTTTTCGGCGATGGTGAAGGCAATGCCGTTCACCTTGGCGAACGCGATTGCTCGTTGCAGCGCCGTCACCAGAAGGTGCTGGAAGAAGCAAACTCCCCGGCGCTGACCGTCGAACAGCGCATGAAGATCGGCGAAATCTGCGCCGACGCCATGCGCAAGCTGAAATATCGCGGCGCCGGCACCATCGAGTTCCTTTATGAAAACGGCGAGTTCTATTTCATCGAAATGAACACCCGTCTGCAGGTGGAGCATCCGGTCACGGAAGCCATCACCGGCATGGATCTCGTGCAGGAGCAGATCCGGGTCGCTTCGGGCCAGGGCCTGTCGGTCACGCAGGCGGATATCGAATTCCATGGCCATGCCATCGAATGCCGAATCAATGCCGAAGACCCGCGCACCTTCGTTCCCTCGCCGGGCACGCTGACCTATTTCCATACGCCTGGCGGCCTTGGTGTACGTGTCGATTCGGGCGCCTATCAGGGCTACAAGATCCCGCCCTATTACGACAGCATGATCGGCAAGCTGATCGTTCACGGTCGTGACCGTGACGAGTGCATCCGCCGCCTGCGTCGGGCGCTCGACGAATTCGTCGTTGATGGCATCAAGACCACGCTGCCGCTTTTCCAGGACCTCCTCCAGAACGAGGATATCCTGAAGGGCGATTACGATATTCACTGGCTGGAAAAATACCTGGCCGGTGACGCGTCTCACTAAGACGATATGGTTGGGCGGCGCAGCAGAAATAACGGCATAACGGTCGATATCCTGCTGCGCGCCTATTCCGCCGGCCTGTTTCCCATGGCCGATTCGGCAGACGATCCGGAGCTTTTCTGGGTCGAGCCGGAAATACGCGGTATCATTCCGCTCGATGATTTCCATGTTTCCAAAAGCCTCGCCAAGGCGATACGCAAGAAGCCGTTCGAGATACGCTTCAACACCGCCTTCGAAGCGGTGATGGCGGGCTGCGCGGCGGAAGCGCCGGACCGGCCAAGCACCTGGATCAACGCCACGATCCGCAGGCTTTATACCGAGCTCCACCAGATCGGCCACGCCCACAGCGTCGAGGCGTGGGAGGGTGATGAGCTTGTCGGCGGGCTTTACGGCGTTTCGCTTGGCGCTGCCTTCTTCGGCGAAAGCATGTTTTCCCGCCGCACCAATGCGTCGAAGATTTGCCTCGTGCATCTGGTGGAACGGTTACGAGCGAAGGGATTCGTGCTGCTCGACACGCAATTCACCACAGAACATCTGAAGACATTCGGGGCTATAGACGTGCCGAAGCTGGAATATGCCAAGATGCTCGATCTCGCCGTGAACCGGCCGAGCCTGCAATTCTAGTCTTTACGTTAGGTTATTTGCTTGCCGTGGAGGGAGCCGGAACCTCGGAGTCCTGCTTGCAACCCGTCAGCCACACGTCATAGATCGGGTGTTCGACGGCATTGAGGCCGGGGCTATCGGCAAACATCCAGCCGGTAAAGATACGGCGGATCTTGCGGTCGAGGGTGATTTCATCGACTTCGATGAAGGCGTCGATCTTCTGGGTTTCGGTCTGGTCACGGGAGTAGCAGACCTTCGGCGTCACCTGAAGCGCGCCGAACTGCACCGTCTCGTCGATATAGACATCGAAGGAAGTGATGCGGCCGGTGATCTTGTCGATGCCGGAAAACACCGCAACGCGGTTTTCCAGACGGGCGGCGGAGACGGGTGAGACGAGGAGAACAGCAGAGACAGCCGCAAACAGCGAGACTGTCAGCGCACGCAAAGAACGATCCCGCGTGATTTTCCTCATAAAGTGGTCTCCAAAATTTGCCTGTGTCGCTATTCCGACTGGATCAACGCCTAAGGGCGGAATGTGGCAAAAACCGGTGGGCCGGATGCCGGCGCGGTGTTTTGCACAACACCGCGCATCTGAAATGCTCAGTTGCCGGGGGTCCAGGCGTCGTAGTCGCCGGTCACGCGCGGACGCTCGCCGGCTACCGCCAACGATCCCTGCGGACGATAGGCCTTGGATGTGCCGGTGTGGTTGGGCTGGTGCGGCTTCTGCCATTCGCGAGCCGCGTAGCTTTCCTGGCTCGGCGGCACGTCGGTGCGGTAATGCATCCAGCCATGCCAGCCGGGCGGAATGGCGGAGGCTTCGGCATAACCGTTATATATCACCCAGCGGCGCGGCATGCCCCATGAGGTGGTGCCACCTTCATAATAGGTGTTGCCCAACTCGTCCTGTCCTACCTTCTTGCCGAAACGCCAAGTGTGAAACCGCGTTCCGATCGTCTGGCCGTTCCACCAGGTGAAGATTTGCGTCAGGAGAGTCTTCATTATGCGTTCCTCGGGCTTGAATGCGCCGCAGCGATTTTCCGTGCACGGCACAAGACATGCTTATGCCGCCCCTCACGGCAATTGTCCAGCATTTCGAGATATATCCGCGCTATTTCAGCTTCATCCTGAAGCCCAGATGCCGCTTCTCGAAACCCAGCCGTTCATAGAAGCGATGCGCGTCCAGCCGGGCCATGTTGGAGGTGAGTTGCGCGGCGTTCAACCCCCGTCGGCGGGCTTCTTCCAGGCAATGATTGATCATCACCGCGCCGATACCGCGACCGCGCATATCGGCACGCGTCTGCACCGCCTCGATCACCATCGACTTCGCCCCTCGCCCGACCAGCTTGGTCAGGATCGCCGTCTGAAAGGTGCCGACCACCTCACCATCCAGTTCCGCCACATAAAGCGTTTCGCTGGGCGATGCTTCGATCGCCCGGAAGGCAGCGAGATAATCCGGCTGCGCCGAGTCGTCGGCCGTATCGCCGTGGCCACCGATCTCGTCGGCGGCAAAGATGGCGGCGAGCGCCGGCAGATCGTCTTCGCGTGCCCTGCGTATAATCAGCGTCTGCAATGTCGCATTCATCGTCTCAGGCTCTTTTCCATAACGATGCCGGGCAGACCCTCGATGCCAGCCATGCGCTCGATTCGGTCTACCTCGACAAATCCGACGCCTTCATAAAAGGCGATTGCGACAGTATTTTTAGGTTCGACCTCGAGACGCATGATTTCCGCATCGGGAAAGCAGGTTTCAAGCTCGGCGAAGAGATCGCGCCCCACGCCCTGCCGCTGAAGATCAGGCGCCACATAAAGCTGGTGCAGCAGCGCAGTCTTCGCCATCTTGGTGGACATGGAGCCATAGGCCATGCCGCCGATCCGCTTGCCGTCATCGGCCACCAGAAACTCGCCACCCTTTTTCTCGATACGATCCTTCATGGCCTGCGGCGAATGCCATGCGGCAATCAGCTCGTTCACCTTGTCCGCACCGTAGATCGTGTCATAGGTGGCGTGCCATGTCGTGGCGAGCAGGGTGCGTACCGGCTCGATGTCTCGCAGGCTGGCTGTGCGGATGAAAAACATGATCTGGCTCCGTCTCAGAATAGAAAAAGCCGGGCGTTGATCCCGGCAGCAAGCGATGTCAGCCCCCAATCTCGACGTCATCCTCGGGCTTGTCCCGAGGATGTAATCACGTTTGATCTTGTGGGTCGTTAGATCCTCGGGACAAGCCCGAGGATGACGACGGAGAGGTCTACAGTCTCTCTCAACCTTTTCTGAGAGCCACTCCGGCCCGCAGTTCCTATTCGTCCTCGATGCCGAGCTTGGCCTTGACCAGCGCCTGCACGGCCTGCGGGTTGGCCTTGCCGCCCGTCGCCTTCATCACCTGACCGACGAACCAGCCGGCAAGTGTCGGCTTCGCCTTGACCTTCTCGACCTGATCCGGGTTGGCTGCGATGATTTCGTCCACGGCCTTTTCGATGGCACCGGTATCGGTCACCTGCTTCATGCCGCGGGCCTCGACGATCTCAGCCGGATTGCCGCCTTCGTTCCAGACGATCTCGAACAGGTCCTTGGCGATCTTGCCGGAGATGGTCTCGGCCTTGATGAGATCGATGATACCGCCCAGCTGCTCCGGAGAAACTGGCGTCGTCTCGATATCCTTGCCGAACTTGTTCAGTGCACCGAGCAGATCGTTGATGACCCAGTTGGCGGCGGCCTTCGCATCGCGACCGGCGGCAACGGCTTCGTAATAATCGGCAATCGCCTTTTCCGAAACGAGGATCGAGGCGTCATAGACCGACAGGCCGAGATCTGCCACGAAGCGGGCCTTCTTGTCGTCCGGCAGTTCCGGCAGGTCGACCTTCAGCGCCTCGACGAAGGCATCGTCGAATTCCAGCGGCAACAGGTCCGGATCGGGGAAATAACGATAGTCATGCGCGTCTTCCTTGGAGCGCATGGACCGCGTCTCGCCCTTGCCCGGATCGAACAGGCGGGTTTCCTGATCGATGGAACCGCCGTCCTCCAGAATGGCGACCTGACGGCGCGCCTCATATTCGATGGCCTGACCGACAAAGCGGATGGAGTTGACGTTCTTGATTTCGCAGCGCGTGCCGAAACCTTCGCCCGGACGGCGCACGGAAACGTTGACGTCGGCGCGCATCGAACCTTCGTCCATGTTGCCGTCGCAGGTGCCGAGATAACGCACGATGGAGCGCAGCTTGGTGAGATAGGCCTTCGCCTCATCCGACGAACGCATGTCCGGCTTCGACACGATTTCCATCAGCGCCACGCCCGAACGGTTCAGGTCCACGAAGGACATGGTCGGGTGCTGGTCATGCATCGACTTGCCAGCATCCTGCTCCAGATGCAGACGCTCGATGCCGATCTCGATATCCTCGAAATTGCCCTGACGGTCCGGACCGAGCGAAATGGTGATGGTACCTTCGCCGACGATCGGGTCCTTGAACTGCGAAATCTGGTAGCCCTGCGGCAGGTCCGGATAAAAGTAGTTCTTGCGGTCGAAGATCGAGCGGTTGTTGATCTTCGCCTTCAGGCCGAGACCGGTACGCACCGCCTGCTTGACGCATTCCTCGTTGATGACGGGCAGCATGCCGGGCATGGCGGCGTCGACCAGCGACACGTTGGAATTCGGCGCATTGCCGAATGTGGTGGACGCACCGGAAAACAGCTTGGAATTGGAGAGAACCTGCGCATGCACCTCCATGCCGATCACGATTTCCCAATCGCCGGTGGCGCCGGGAATGAAGCGTTTCGGGTCGGGGGTGCGCACGTCTACAAGGGTCATCTGAAGCTCACGATATACGGGTTCTTTGGCCTTGGTGGGTAGAACAAATGGCGCGCGGGCGCAAGACATCTTGCACCCTGTGACACGACGCACCGGCTTTTCGGCGGCGTGGGACACGGGTTTTTTACGCTTCTCGATTTCAATTCAGGTCATGATGACGATCATTCTGTGTTTCTTGATCTATATCGCCTTCAATCTTTTCGTCTTTCTTGTCTATTGGCGGGACAAGCAGGCGGCGGGAAACGGCGGCTGGCGCATTCGCGAAAGCACCCTGCTATGGCTTGCGCTGGCGGGCGGCAGCATGGGTGCGATTTCGGCGCAACGCCTGCTGCGACATAAAACGCGCAAGGAACCTTTCCGCAGCATCCTGCTACTCATCGTGATGGTGCAGGCAGGCCTCGTTGCATCCCTTGTCATTATGCCGGCGTGGCCGACGCGGCTTGCAAACGACCTTGGGCTTCTCTTTCAGAACTCCGTGCCGTAAAGGCCGCTCTCGGCCTCGACCAGTTGCTTCTGCAGGCCGACCGACTGCACGTCCCGATCGAGTTTGGGGGCATAAGAAACCGAAAGCCAGCGAATGCTGTAATCATGATGTCGGAAAAACGCGACGGCGGGCTCGTTTTGGGCATGGGTTTCAAGCAGGATGGCGTCGAACCCCCTTTCCCGGATCAATCGCTCCATATCCGCCAGCAGCAAGGTACCGATACGTCGCCGCTGAAAATCCGGATCGATCCAGAAATCGGATATCGTCTCGTTGAAATGTTCCCGCGCCGCCCATCCGGCAACCGCGCCACCAAATTCCGCCACGCGGATGGCCAACCATGACGAGCGGGTGAAATTGGAAAAGGCACTGGCCGCATTGTCGTAAAGCGTCGGTGTGATGCCGAGCGCCGCTGTTGCCTGCCGCCATGCCCTGAGGCCGATGGCCGCCAGAACCTCCGCTTCCTGTTCATGCGCATTGCGAATGACGATCAAGCCGCGCCCTCCATGGCCGTGGAAAGTAAACCATTGGCAGCGCGATTCGACCAGCAGGGTTTTGTCGCGCTTGCGCGGACTTGACCGCGACGGTTTCGCCCGCTACCCAAAAGGAGCAAGAACGGAGTTTTTATGTTCGCTCAATCGGAGTCCTGGTAAGGGCCCTGCCCGCAAGTTTCTTGCGCGCCGGGCCATATGAAATCGAGCCGGCTGCCCTAACGGCACCCGGGTTTGTTTTCACGCGTCTAGATGACGCCGACCGGACTTCCAAAAATGGACATTTCCCGCGCCGAACAGCGCATTCTTCACCTGCTCGCCCAGGGCGGCAGAATTGAACTCGTTCGAGACGACGCCCATAAAATCGAAAAACTCTCGCTTTTCACGCGCGAGGGCTGGATTTTCAGTGGCCTCGATCTCCTCACCTTCCGCAAGCTGAAGCGAAAGAGGGCAATAGCCTCTTCCGGCGGCAAGCCCTATCGTATCACCACACGCGGGCTGGAACTCGTGCGGGGTGAGCTGGACAACAGATAGAACTGGCTGGGCGGCGGCACACCGTCGCCCGGCATTGATCCAGCGACGGCCACGGCACGAAGAAGGGATTAAGGCGAGAGCCTGCGCTCCAGCTTCACCTTTTCAAGCTCGACTTTCATGATGCCGGACCATTCCATGCCGCGCCAGACGATCTGAAACCCACAGCGCTCATAAAGACCGATGGCGGCACGGTTTCTGGCGTGGGTGTCGATCGTGGCAAGCGGCAGGTTCTTCGCTTGCATCCTGTCGAGAAAATGGAGGATCAGGGCTTTGCCGATCCCCTTGCCCTGCCAGTTGGGGTCCACCCACAGATCGGAAATATGATGAGGCGCTGTATCGCACGCGCCCCAGCCGACAACGAGGCCATCGATTTCGGCGATGACGACATCACCGCTCGGAGACTTGGCGAAATTCTCGAATTCACCCCTCACCCGCTCGATGACATCAGGATCGAGATAACTGTCATCGAAGGCCTCACCGGATCGCCAGGCGGCAAAACCAACGAAGCCGACCGCATCGCGATCGGCTTCGTTCATGTCTCTGAGCTTGAGGTCGCTTACCACCACTTGGTGGGAGTGAACTTGCCGGCAGCCTGCTCGATGGCATGGGCCGTCTTGAACAGCGTTTCTTCCTCGAAAGGCTTACCGATGAGCTGCAGGCCGAGCGGCAGTCCCTTTCCGTCAAGACCGGCCGGAACCGAAAGGCCCGGAAGACCGGCCATGTTGACGGTGATGGTGAAGACGTCCTGCAGGTACATCTTCACCGGATCGGATGCGAGTTCCTCATCACCGACAGCGAAGGCGGAAGACGGGGTGATCGGCGCCAGAATGGCATCAACGCCCTCATGGAAGACGTTTTCGAAGTCGCGCTTGATAAGGGTGCGGACCTTCTGCGCCTTCAGGTAATAGGCATCGTAATAACCGGCCGAAAGCACATAGGTGCCGACCATGATGCGGCGCTGCACTTCCTTGCCGAAACCGGCGGCGCGGCTCTTTTCGTACATATCGGCAATATCCTTGCCGTCGACGCGCAGGCCGTAACGAACGCCGTCATAACGGGCAAGGTTGGACGAGGCTTCCGCCGGCGCGACGATGTAATAAGCGGGCAGCGCGTATTTGGTGTGCGGCAACGAGATATCGACCACTTCGGCACCGGCGTCGCGCAGCCATTCCACGCCCTTGGCCCAGAGCTTTTCGATCTCTTCCGGCATGCCGTCGACGCGATATTCCTTCGGAATACCGATCTTCAGGCCCTTCAGCGACTGGCCGATGGCCTTTTCATAATCCGGCACCGGCAGGTCGACGGAGGTGGTGTCTTTCGCATCCACACTCGCCATGGTCTTCAGGAGGATGGCGGCGTCGCGCACGTCGCGGGCGATCGGGCCGGCCTGATCGAGCGAAGAAGCATAAGCGACAATGCCGAAGCGCGAGCAGCGGCCATAGGTGGGCTTGATGCCGACGGTGCCGGTGAAGGCTGCCGGCTGGCGGATGGAGCCGCCGGTGTCGGTCGCGGTGGCGCCGGCGCACAGATGCGCGGCAACGGCTGCCGCCGAACCGCCGGAGGAACCACCGGGCACCAGCTTCTGGTCGGAACCATTGGCGCGCCACGGGTTGATGGCCGGGCCGTACCAGGAGCTTTCATTGGACGAACCCATGGCGAATTCGTCCATGTTGAGCTTGCCGAGCATGACGGCGCCCTGATCCCAGAGGTTCTGGGTGACGGTGGATTCGTATTTCGGCTTGAAACCATCGAGAACATGCGAACACGCCTGCGTGTGTACGTCGCGGGTGGCGAAAAGGTCCTTCACGCCGAGCGGAACGCCTTCCAGCTCACCGGCCTTGCCGGCGGCGATGCGTTCGTCGGAGGCTTTCGCCATGTCGCGCGCCTTTTCCGGCGTCGTCGCCACATAGGCGTTCAAGGCGCCGTTCGCCGCATCGATGGCGGAGAGATAGGCGTCGGTCAACTCGAGGGCGGAAAATTCTTTGGCCTTCAGCTTTTCGCGGGCTTCGGCAATGGTCAGGCTCGTCAGGTCGGTCATGGTCGGCAACGGCTTTCGAAAATCTCGGAAAAATCGGGCGGCAGAGGCGGTCGCTTATTCGACCACTTTCGGGACCATGAAGAAGTCCCGGTCGGTCGCAGGCGCATTGGCGACAATGTCTTCCGCCTTGTTGCCGTCGGTCACCGCGTCGGCACGTTTTTTCATTTCCACCGGGGTAACGGACGTCATCGGCTCGACGCCGTCGACATTCACTTCCGAAAGCTGCTCCACGAAACCGAGTATGCCGTTCAGCTGGCCGAGCATATTCTGTGCTTCTTCTTCACTGACAGCGATACGGGCAAGGCGCGCAACGCGCTTTACGGTGGCGAGATCGACGGACATGGTTTTACTCCGGTAGGAATTTTCCTACCCGCTATAATCACCATGTCCGTCCTTCGCAACGGTAGAAAGCATGTCGCGTCAAACTGCGGAGCGGTTTTGCGGCAACGACATGCTCTGGGGGAGCCTCAGAAGGAGAGCGTATCGCCCGTCTTCGGCGTGTGGACACGCGCTTCCGCGCCTTCCATGCCGGCCACGAACTTTTCCGGCGTCTGGTCGATGATCGGGAAGGAACCGTAGTGGCAGGGAATGACGTGCTCGAACTTGAAGAAGCGCTGGCAGGCGAGCGCCGCCACGGCACCGCCCATGGTGAAACGATCACCGATCGGCACCAGGCCGATATCCGGCTGGTGCAGTTCGTTGATGAGCTTCATGTCGGAGAAGATATCCGTGTCACCCATATGATAGACGGCCGGACCGTCCTCGAAATGCAGCATCAGACCGTTGGCATTGCCGAGCGAATGGGAGACGCCGTCTTCGGTGATCTGGGCCGAGGAATGCAGCGCATTGGTGAAAGTGACGGAAAAACCGTCGAAATGCACGGTCCCGCCGGTATTGCCCATATCGACCTTCGCGACACCCTTTGCGGAAAGCCACGCGGCAAGATCGGCGTTCGCCAGCACCGTGGCACCCGTTTCGCGGGCAAGCTGGACGGTATCGCCGACATGGTCGCCATGGCCGTGGGTCAGGAGAATATGGGTGATGCCTTCGGCCGCCGTTTTCGCATCCTGTCCGGCAAAAGCAGGGTTGCCGGTGAAGAACGGATCGATGAGGATTTTCGTTCTGCCGTTCTCAAGGCGGAAGGCGGAATGGCCGAGCCAGGTGATTTTCATGGGAAGTTCTCCTTGTATTGCCCTTGTAGTATGACATAGGACGGCTTGAGAAACCGCACTACCGATATTTAGGAGAAGCGACAATGGCCGCTGACAATGACGATTATGTGTATGACGAAGCCACCGGCGAATGGCGGCCGGCTTCCGAACTGGCTGCTGAAGCGGCGCGCTCAAAGGAAGTGCGCGATGCGGCCGGCAATCTGCTGGCGGATGGCGATTCCGTGACGCTGATCAAGGACTTGAAAGTCAAGGGCACCAGCACGGTCATCAAGCAGGGCACCGTCATCAAGTCGATCCGCCTGACCGACAATCCCGAAGAAATCGATTGCAGGCATGATGCGGTCAAGGGTCTGGTGCTGCGCACCGAATTCGTCCGCAAACGATAAGGCAGCGCGCGACATGGCGATACTCAGCATCGAGGAACTGGCGGAAACCCTTCAGCCCGGACAGGCGATTGCCGGCCTCGACCTTGGCACGAAGACCATCGGGCTTGCCATGTCGGACCTGTCGCGGCGTTTCGCGACGCCGCGCCCCGTCATCAAACGAGTGAAATTCACGCAGGACGCGGAAGTGCTGCTGGCTTTTGCCGAAAAGGAAAAAGTCACCGCCTTCATCATCGGGCTGCCGATGAACATGGATGGTTCGGCCGGTCCGCGCGTGCAGGCGACACGCGCTTTCGTGCGCACCATGGGCGAAAAAACCGCCCTGCCCTTCATTTTCTGGGATGAACGGCTTTCCACCGTCGCGGCCGAACGCGCGCTGCTGGAAATGGACGTCTCACGCGCCAAGCGTGCCGAACGCATCGATTCGGCCGCCGCGAGCTTCATTCTTCAGGGTGCGCTGGACAGGCTTTCCGCGCTGACCCGCGCGGCCGACTGACGGCCCTGCCACCAGGCGGCGATCTGCTTTCTCTTGCGGAAGGCGAGGATCGCAAAAACGATCAGGCTGTCGACCGCAATGGCACGCGCCACCAGCGGCGGCAGGCTTTCCGGCGGCAGGCCGAGAATAGTGCCGTAAATCTCGAATACCAGATCATGTGTCTGGCGCGTCAGCATATAGAAGCCGAAACTCATGTCGTAATAGGAAAGCCAGTACCAGCTGCCAAGCAGCGCGACGGGACCGGCCCAGAGGATCAAAAACCACTTCATGCCGCCTGCCCTCGCGCAAAAATCGTATCGGGAATGCCAGCAAGCACCGCCCAGCGCACCACGGCCATAAGGCACAGGTTCAGCGCCGGCACGTCGATATCCAACGGCAGCATAGCAAAAAACGTCATCATGACGCCCAAGGCTGTCCAGCGGCTCACTTGCGGCTCCCTTATGCGCAGTCATTGCGCATGGTTAACACTTTATTAATACACACTGGACCCGCAGCCGTGGCGAGGCAAATGAAAGCTGTCATTATGGTTAATGCGGCCGGCATGGGTGTGGAAAACCCGTGGCAGAAGCAACGGATGGACCTGCCCTGCGGTTGCCTGCCGATGAAAACATGGCTGATTTTTCTTTAATGCCCCATCGGCCCCGAAGGCCGGCTGACTTCCGCCGGTGAAACCGGCTCAGCCGTAAACGCCGCGCACCAGCCTTTTGACGGCCGTGGCGATCTTGTCCCAGTCCCGGTCCGATTTGAGCGGCACGCCGGCAAACTGGCCGCTTGTGGCAGCGGAGATGACAAGGTGCTGGATGGCGGCGAACAGTACGGCGTTGACGGCAGCGGTATCCACGCCCTTCGGAGCAGCAAGCGAACCGCGCATGCGCTCCAGCCATTTGCCCAGCGACTTGGCGCGGGCTTCGGCCAGTTGGCGCACCTGCGGCGAGCCATCGGACACTTCCCAGGCGATGATCTTGCAGACGAGCGGATCGCTGCGCAGCGCATCCATGAAATAAAGCGCCAGCTTTTCCATGAGGTCGCCATAGGTCAGCAGAAACATGCCGCCGGTATCCTCGGGAATGCGATCCTTCACCCAGGAACCGAGATCCTCGCCGATCGCCTCGATCAGACCATCAAGGCCGCCGAAATAACGGTAGATCAGTTGCTTGTCACAGCCGGCGCGGCGGGCAACGGCATTGATGCCGAAGCCCTGAAACCCCTCTTCGGCAAGCAGCGACCGCGCCGCATTAAAAATCGCCTTCTCGGTCTGAGCGCGATCCTTGATGCGCTTTTCCGGTCTGTCGGCTGAAATCGCCTCTGCGTTCGCCAGCATGATTCCCTACCCGTTCTCTGAAAGGCCTTTTGAACGGGTTAACAAAGCATGAAGACAAGAACAATGTGGCGGGATGGATGAACGGAAGGTTCCTGTGGATGAAGGGTTGTTGACGTGAACAATCCCGAATCCATGTCTCATGGAATCCGCCAATGTCACTCCAGCCCCATACCGAACCAGACGCTGCCGGGCGTTTCGTGGCTGTCGAGACGTTTGAAGCCACGGGTTTCCCAGAACCGCATGCCCGCATGGTTACGTTCGCTGGCGCCGAGGTGAATGCCGTAGACGCTGTTCTGTCGCGCCATGTCGAGCCAGCGGGACAGAAGCCGGGTGCCACCGCCCTTGCCCTGCGTGCGCGGCAAAAGGTTCATGTGAATATGGGCCGGAAACGGATCGGTAAGCCAGGACGGCGTGCGGCGCGGATGGTGGATGAAATGGGCGCGGCGCTGGTCGGCGTCCCATGTCTGCTGGTCGCCACCGGGATCGGGATAAAGGGCGCGCAGATGCGGCCACCATTCCTGCTCCAGCCGTTCTTCGTGCGAAGCCGTATCGAGCGCGCCGACGATGTAACCGCAGACACCCTCCTCATCCTCCGCCACGAAAACGGCATCGGGCCAGAGATGAAGATAGGGCGCGGAATAGATGTGCCCGACCATGTGGCCGTCATTGTAAAGCGCCGTAGCATCCTGCCCGGCATCGCCGGTGGCAAGGCTTATGGCGTAGAGCGCCTCTTCATCTTCAGAGCGGGCGGAGCGGAAGGTCAGCATTTGCAGGCACCCTCCATCTTCACGCGCGGACACGCGCCAACCGCCTGAAAAACAGGAATACACCCCACACCAACGCTTCGTCTCAAATCCGATACCCCTCCCACAGGGACTGCAACAATTGCTCTCCGCCCTTTATCGGTCAGGATGCGGGCGGATACAATAAATCGATTATATAAGTCGGATCGAAGCGGGAATCGAGCATGCCGTAAGTGTGGCGCCAGCCGCCTGCGAGACGCGTTTCGAGGAAGGCATCGGCGATCTTGCCGGCACCCAGCCGGCAAAGCTCGGCAGCAGCGGCCGCAAGCGCGAACTGTTCCACCAGCAGGCGGGCCGCGCCCTCGTCGCGTTCGGCAAGGGCGATTGCGGCACGCAACACGTCGGTGGTCTTCTTGCCGG
The DNA here is from genome assembly GCF_027212525.1 of Agrobacterium sp. SOY23. Taxonomy (NCBI): domain Bacteria; kingdom Pseudomonadati; phylum Pseudomonadota; class Alphaproteobacteria; order Hyphomicrobiales; family Rhizobiaceae; genus Agrobacterium; species Agrobacterium sp. SOY23. The sequence goes on from NZ_JAPWDT010000004.1 coordinate 116,955, forward strand.
CAGGTCCGAGATCGCGCTCCAGCGTCTGGAAGACGAGATCGAACAGATCCTTGCCGCGCTGGAGAACCCGCAGCACATCCAGCGCCATGACGTTGCCCGAGCCTTCCCAGATGGCGTTGATGGGCGCTTCGCGATAGTGGCGGGCAATCGGCCGCTCTTCCACGTATCCATTGCCGCCAAGGCATTCCATGGCCTCATAGATGAGCGCCGGCGCGATCTTGCAGCACCAGTATTTGACGATAGGCGTCATGACCCGCGCATAAGCGGCTTCTGCCGGATTGTTGCGGGCAGCATCGAAGGCCGTCGCCAGCCGGAAGGAGAGTGCCGTCGCGGCGGCCACATCCAGCGCCATGTCGGCGAGAACGCGCGTCATGATCGGCTGGCTGACCAGCATCTTGCCGAAAACCGAACGGCCGCGGGCGAAATGCACGGCTTCGGCGAGCGAGGCGCGCATCATGCCTGATGATGCCAGCGCGCAATCGAGCCGCGTCAACGTCACCATATCCAGGATGGTGCGGATGCCGCTGCCGGGATCGCCGAGCAGATAACCGAAGGCATCGGTGAACTCGACTTCGGCCGACGCATTGGAGCGGTTGCCGAGCTTGTCCTTCAGCCGCTGGAAATGCAGGCCGTTCTTCGAACCGTCCTCGAGATAACGCGGTACGAGGAAGCAGCCCATGCCATCGCCCATCTGGGCCAGCATGACGAAGCCGTCGCTCATCGGCGCGGAGAGGAACCACTTGTGGCCGGACAGGCGATAGATGCCCTCGCCCACCCGCTCGGCCGTGGTGCGGTTGGCACGCACATCCGTGCCGCCCTGCTTTTCCGTCATGCCCATGCCGATGGTGACGGCGGTTTTCTGCAGGGCCGGTTTCTGCGCAGAATCATATTTGCGCGAGAGAATCTTCGGCGCCCATTCCTTCTGTACGCGCGGCGAAGCCATGATGGCGGCAACGGAGGCGCTCGTCATGGTCAGCGGGCAGAGATGCCCCGCCTCCAGCTGCGAAGTCAGGTAGAATTTCGTGGCGCGGGCCTTGTGCTCATTGCCGCGCGTATCGGGAGAGTTCTCCCAGACGCTGGAATGCAGGCCTGATGACATCGAACGGCGCATCAGCGCATGCCAGGCGGGATGGAATTCCACCTGGTCGAGACGCTCGCCGCGCGGGCCGTGGGTGTGCAGCTGCGGCACGCCCTGATTGGCCATGCGCGCCAGCTCCTGCGCCTCATGCGAGGTGACGTAGCGGCCGAGCTGATCGTACTCGTCCCTCAGATTGCGCGACAGGCCGGAGGTGAGATCGACGATCAGCGGATCGGAACGATAGGCATTGATGCCGGACCAGAGGCTAGGCTGGTTCAGTTCGGCGAGCGATTCTTCTGTCCGGGAATTCTGGGTCATCCGCTGCTTCTAGCTGTTTTGTACTGGCATTGCATAGTGGGGTGATATTGCATAATTCCACCCACAGGAAGCGATTGAGACGATTAAGCCGCCGCTTTCAGCATTTTTCGGGAGTGACCCTGATTTAGGTATCCGGCCTAGAGAATGCCAAACACGTTTCCGGCAAGACCGAGCGAAAGCACCAGGAGGAAGCCCGAAGCGGTGCCGCGCACCAGCCGCGGCGAAGACTGGCCGGCATGGCGGATAAGAAGCGCCCCGGCCGATAGCCATACGAGGGCCGCAAAACCCACCAGCACCGAAAAAAGCAGGATATGCGGCCAGATTTCAGCCAGCGGGGCCTGCGGCAACAGGACGAGGCCGACGATCAGCGCCTTCGGGTTGAGGCAGGTGGTCACGAAAACCCGGCGAAGTGTTATCGCCTCCCCGATCGGCGTTGAGGACGGCAACGTCCATAACCGGGCGGCCAGAAACGCCACCCAGATGGCAGCGCAGAGCTTGATTGCCTGCGCAAGGCCCGCATGCGTTTTCAGAAACTCGGAAAACAGCACGGCAACGGCAAGGATGACGAGCAGGTAGCCGGTGATTTCACCGATCATCAGCGGCAGCGACGCCCGGACGCCACGACCGGCACCGGAAAGGGCCAGAAGCGTGTTCGTCGGGCCGGGCGTCAGAAGCAGAGCCAGAACGGCAAGAGCGAAAACAGAATAGGAATACATTTCGATAGGTCCGATCACCTGCGTCGTAGCCAGGAATTAGCTTTGAACTCCAACTGAAACTGACTGATGCCACGGCGGTGCGCCTTGATATAAGGCAAGTGAAGAAGCATTCCCGACTCTGACCAAACTTCGGGTTCCGCCTATTGCAAGTCCCCGCCTGCAGCTCTCGGACGATCTCGTTTGAACCACCATCATCAACATTCTGCATAATCCTTCGCCCGGTGTGGAACTTGCGGCAGGCTTTTTCGGTTCGCGACTTACTGAAAGGCTGCACAGGGAGGAAGCCATGGAGGCCAGCGCAAGAAAGCTCTTCGAACGATATGAGCGGTTTTTCAACAAGTCTCTCAAGGGCGACATGAATATGGAGGAGGTTGCATCCCTCTACGCCTCCAACTTCATCGCCGCATCCCCTGCCGGGGTGATGACCGGAAAGAACGATGACCACCTGAAGCAGGTCATGACGAAGGGTTACGAGCGCTATCGGGCCATAGGAACGAAGGAGATGCGGATACGCCATATCCGTATCTCGCCCATCGATGAACATCATTGCGTCGCCCATGTCGCCTGGACGGCGACCTTCGCCCGCAAGGGCCGACCCGATGTCGCGATCGATTTCGACGTTCACTACTTCGTACAGGAGCTGGACGGGCCGCCGAAAGTTTTCGGCTGGGCGTCGGGAGACGAGCAGGCGCTTTTAAAGAAGCATGACATCGTATGACACGCGCTCGTCCCATCACCGCCCGCCGAAATGCCGGTCTAGAGGGTTGGGGAAACATCGTCGTGTTTTCATTTCAGGGGCCGCCGGCGCTTGCCCCGCGACCATGCAGTCTCTATAGAGCGCAGGACCGAATTCCGCGGCACTCCTGAGGCGTGTTCACAGCGAATGGGAGCGCACGGATCAGCATTCGGGCGTTCCGGGCATTTTCACGGGAAAATGCGGCGCCCGTCAGGAGGCAAACCGCATGGTCTTCTTCCCCCATCGCCATCTCCTCGGCATCAAGGGGCTTTCCCATCAGGATATCACCCTGCTTCTCGACAAGGCCGACGAGGCGGTGAAAATCAGCCGTCAGCGCGAGAAAAAGACCTCGACGCTGAGAGGCCTGACGCAGATCAACCTGTTCTTCGAAGCCTCGACGCGCACGCAATCCTCCTTCGAGCTGGCCGGAAAGCGCCTCGGCGCAGACGTGATGAACATGTCGGTCGGCAATTCCTCGGTGAAGAAGGGCGAAACGCTGATCGACACGGCGATGACGCTGAATGCGATGCGTCCGGATGTGCTGGTGGTGCGCCACTCTTCCGCCGGTGCAGCAGCCCTTCTCGCGCAGAAGGTCGCCTGCTCCGTGGTGAATGCCGGCGACGGCCAGCATGAGCACCCGACGCAGGCGCTACTCGATGCGCTGACCATCCGTCGCGCCAAGGGGGAACTTTCCGGCATCACGGTTGCGATCTGCGGTGATGTGCTGCATTCGCGCGTGGCCCGCTCCAATATCATCCTCCTCAACCAGATGGGCGCGCGCGTCCGCGTTGTCGCCCCCGCCACGCTTCTGCCTTCGGGCATTCGCGACATGAGCGTGGAAGTCTTCCACGACATGAAGGAAGGTTTGAAAAACGCCGACGTGGTGATGATGCTGCGCCTGCAGCGTGAGCGCATGTCCGGTTCCTTCGTGCCTTCGGTGCGCGAATATTTCCATTATTACGGCCTCGACGCCGAAAAGCTGAAGGCGGCGAAGGAAGATGCGCTGGTCATGCATCCCGGCCCGATGAACCGCGGCGTGGAAATCGCCTCCGACGTGGCAGACGGTCCGCAGAGCGTCATCGAAAGCCAGGTGGAAATGGGGGTTGCCGTGCGCATGGCCGTCATGGAAACCCTGCTTGTCTCGCAAAACCAGGGTGAGCGCGTATGAGTGCCGTTACCGTTCTCAAGAACCTCCGCATCGTTGATCCCTCCCGCAATCTGGATGAGACCGGCAGCATCGTCATCGGTGCCGATGGCACCATTCTCGCAGCAGGCAAGGATGCGCACAATCAAGGCGCGCCGGAAGGTGCGACGGTGCGCGACTGCAAGGGTATCGTGGCCGTTCCCGGTCTGGTTGATGCCCGCGTCTTTGTCGGCGAACCCGGTGCCGAGCACCGCGAAACCATCGAATCCGCCTCACGCGCGGCAGCGGCCGGCGGTGTCACCAGCGTCATCGTGATGCCGGATACCGATCCTGTCATCGATGACATCGCGCTTGTCGAATATGTGAAGAAGACGGCGCGCGACAAGGCAATCGTCAATGTCCATCCGGCAGCGGCCCTGACCAAGGGCCTCAATGGCGAGGAAATGACCGAATTCGGCATGTTGAAGGAAGCCGGTGCGGTTGCCTTCACCAATGGTCGCAAGGCGCTTTCCGACACGCTGGTGCTGCGCCGCGCCATGACCTATGCCCGCGAACTGGGCGCCGTCATCGCGCTCGAGACCCGCGACAAATATATCGGCGGCGGCGACATGAACGAGGGGCTTTTCGCAAGCTGGCTCGGGCTGTCGGGCGTTCCGAAGGAAGCCGAGATCATTCCGCTGGAGCGTGACCTTCGCATTGCCGGCCTGACGCAGGCGATCTACCACGCCGCCAAGATTTCCGTACCGGAATCGGCAGAGGCGATCCGTATCGCCCGGCAACGGGGCGTGAAAGCCACCTGTGGCATTTCCATCAACCACCTCACGCTCAATGAGAACGATATCGGCGAATACCGCACCTTCTTCAAGCTTTCCCCGCCGCTGCGCGCCGAAGACGACCGTAAGGCCATGGTGGAAGCCCTGAAGGACGGCACGATCGACATCATCGTCTCCTCCCATGACCCGCAGGATGTCGACACCAAGCGCCTGCCGTTTTCCGATGCGGCGAGCGGCGCGGTGGGGCTGGAAACTATGCTGGCGGCGGCGCTGCGCCTCTACCACAGTGGCGAGGTTCCGCTGATGCGGCTGATCGATGCGCTCTCCACCCGCCCGGCCAAGATTTTCGGTCTCGACGCCGGAACGCTGAAGGCTGGCGCGAAAGCCGATATCACCCTGATCGATCTCGACGAACCGTGGCTCGTGGCGAAGGAACAATTGGTGTCGAAATCCAAGAACACGCCGTTCGAGGATGCCCGTTTCAGCGGCCGTGCCGTCGCCACTTATGTGGCTGGCAAAGCCGTTCATTCCTTGGCATAAGATCACCGGCAGAGATCACGCGGGCAGCGCGACAGAGGGGACGTTTGAATGAGTGCTTTGACTGACTGGCAGACGGCGCCTGCCCTTCTCGCGCTGGCGGCGCTGATCGGCTATCTGCTTGGCTCCATCCCCTTCGGCCTCATCCTCACCCGCATGGCGGGGCTGGGTGACGTGCGCAAGATCGGCTCCGGCAATATCGGCGCCACCAATGTGCTGCGCACCGGTAACAAGAAGCTCGCCGCCGCAACCCTGCTGCTCGACGCGCTTAAGGGTACGGCGGCGGTTCTGGTCGCCAATGCTCTCTGGGGTTACGAGGCATCGCTGGTCGCCGGTTTATTCGCCTTTCTCGGTCACCTGTTTCCGGTGTGGCTGGGTTTCAAGGGCGGCAAGGGTGTGGCGACCTATATCGGCGTGCTCCTGGGTGCAGCACCGCTGATGATGCTGGCCTTTGCGCTGATCTGGCTCGCGACAGCCTTCATCACCCGTTATTCCTCGCTCTCGGCGCTGCTTGCCATGCTGGTCATTCCCGTGGCGCTCTGGGTGCTTGGTCCGGAAAAGACGGCGCTGCTGGTGACGCTGCTCAGCGTGATTTCCTGGTGGAAACACCGCGAGAATATCGCGCGCCTGCTGGCGGGCACCGAAAGCAGGATCGGTCAAAAGGGCTGAGCCCATCTTGAGGACAAGCCATGCCGCATGAGGAAACGACACGGCAGGGCATAGAGCTTTCCGCGCGACAGCGGGTCGCGTGGCTGAGGCTCATCCGCAGCGACAATATCGGTCCCGTTACCTTTCGCGAACTCATCAATCATTTCGGCAGCGCCGAAAAGGCGCTCGATGCCCTGCCCGAGCTTTCGCGGCGCGGCGGTTCCTCCCGCAGCCCGCGCATCGCCACACAGGCGGAAGCGGAAGGCGAGATCGAAACCGCTGAGAGATGCGGCGCGCGTTTCGTCGGCATTGGCGAACCGGATTACCCACCTGCCCTGCGGCAGATGGATGGCGCGCCACCGCTGATCGCCATGAAGGGCTCGGCAGATGCAGCGACAAGGCCGTGCGTCGGCATCGTCGGCTCGCGCAATGCCTCCATCAACGGCGCGAAATTCGCCGCCATGCTGGCACGCGACTGTGGACGTGCCGGTTATACGATCGCCTCCGGGCTGGCGCGTGGCATCGATGCGGCCGCACACCGGGCAAGCCTTGCAACGGGCACCGTGGCGATGCTGGCAGGCGGCCTCGACCGCCCTTACCCGCCGGAAAATTTCGGGCTTCTGCAGGACATATATGATCAGGGCGGCGCAACGATCAGCGAAATGCCCTTTGGCTGGGAACCCCGCGCCCGGGATTTTCCCCGCCGCAACCGGTTGATCGCGGGCGTGTCGCTTGGCGTCGTCATCGTGGAGGCGGCGGAGCGCTCGGGTTCGCTGATTACGGCGCGGCTTGCCGGCGAAGCGGGACGGCTGGTTTTTGCCGTGCCCGGCTCCCCGCTCGATCCACGCTGCGAAGGCACCAACCGGCTGATCAAGGAAGGCGCCATGCTGACCACGGGTGCGGCCGATATTCTCGAAGCGCTGCGACCGCTGATGGAGCCGCAATTGCCCTATGACCGCAAGATCGAGGAACCGCGCTCCGACGAGGACATGTCACCTCCCGGAGACGATGAGCGCAGCGTTATCGCTTCCGCCCTCGGCCCCTCGCCCGTGGAGATTGACGACATCATCCGACACACGGGCTTTTCCGCTGCCACCGTTCATCTGGTGCTGCTGGAGCTTGATATAGCGGGACGCCTAAACCGGCATGCCGGGGGACGGGTTTCGCTCCTCGCGGATTGACAGCTTGCGCCGTCCGCTCTGGATATCGCCGACTTCGACATAGGCCATCTCGATCAGATAACACAGCATGTCCGCGCCCTCGCGGCTGGCGACCTGGCGCAACTCCGCCAGCATCTGGCGAATGTAAGCCAAGTTCTCTCTGGTCCCTTCATTATCAGCATTATTGTTTGTCGCGTTCGGGACCATATATTTATCCTGCAATATCCGCCTGAAACGAAGAGCTTAAGTAGATTCAAATGATGTTGCCCATCATAACCAATTTACCAAAGATTGCAATACAACAATAGATTATCCATAGGTTGCAGTCACCTTGAAGCGATAAAATCGGGCTTGCCTCTTGACCAGCGGGCATTACCTGTCCATGTCGAATTATAAGGAAGGCCAATTGCGGCATCGCGCCGTGACCGGGCCACGTTAACGGACCAGTTCCAGAGAAGAACAATATGAATGTCGTCGTCGTAGAATCTCCTGCCAAAGCCAAGACGATCAACAAGTATCTTGGCTCGGGCTATAAGGTTCTTGCATCCTTTGGCCACGTCAGAGACCTTCCTGCCAAGGACGGATCGGTGCTGCCCGACCAGGATTTCGAAATGTCCTGGGAGGTCGACAGCGCATCCGCCAAGCGCATGAAGGATATTGCCGATGCGGTGAAATCCTCCGACGGCCTCATTCTCGCAACCGACCCGGATCGCGAAGGCGAGGCCATTTCCTGGCACGTTCTCGATCTTTTGAAGAAAAAGCGCGTTCTCGGCGACAAGCCGGTGAAGCGCGTGGTCTTCAACGCCATCACCAAGAAGGCGGTGCTGGACGCGATGGCGAACCCGCGCGACATCGACGTGCCGCTGGTCGACGCCTATCTCGCACGCCGCGCGCTCGATTATCTCGTCGGTTTCAACCTGTCGCCAGTGCTGTGGCGCAAGCTGCCCGGCGCGCGTTCCGCCGGCCGTGTGCAGTCGGTTGCGCTACGTCTTGTCTGCGACCGTGAATCCGAGATCGAGCGTTTCGTCTCCGAGGAATACTGGAACATCAGCGCGCTTTTGAAGACACCGCGCGGTGACGAGTTCGAAGCCAAGCTGGTTTCCGCCGACGGCAAGCGACTGCAAGCCCGCTCGATCAAGACCGGCGAGGATGCGAACCGGCTGAAGGTGCTGCTGGAAGGCGCGAGCTATGTCGTGGAGAGCGTCGAGGCGAAGCCCGTCAAGCGCAACCCCGGCCCGCCCTTCACCACCTCGACGCTGCAGCAGGCCGCGTCTTCGCGCATGGGCTTTGGTGCCTCGCGGACGATGCAGGTAGCGCAGAAGCTTTACGAAGGCATCGATATCGGCGGCGAGACTGTCGGTTTGATCACCTATATGCGTACTGACGGCGTGCAGATGGCGCCGGAGGCGATCGACGCTGCGCGGCGCGCCATCGGCGAGCAGTTCGGCGGCCGTTATGTGCCGGAAAAGGCGCGCTTTTATTCCACCAAGGCCAAGAACGCCCAGGAAGCGCACGAAGCGATCCGCCCGACCGATTTCAACCGCACGCCGGATCAGGTGAAGCGTTATCTCGATCCCGACCAGCTGCGTCTTTATGACCTGATCTGGAAGCGCGGTATCGCCAGCCAGATGGCGTCCGCCGAAATCGAGCGCACGACCGTCGAAATCCTCGCCAGCAATGGCGGCGAAAAGGCGGGCCTGCGCGCCGTCGGTTCGGTGATCCGTTTCGACGGCTTCATCGCCGCCTATACCGACCAGAAGGAAGATGGCGAACAGAGCGACGACGGTGATGACGAAGGCCGTCTGCCGCCGATCAATGAGCGCGAGAACCTCGCCAAGCAGAAGATCAACGCCAGCCAGCACTTCACCGAGCCGCCGCCCCGTTATTCGGAAGCCTCGCTGATCAAGAAGATGGAAGAGCTCGGCATCGGCCGTCCTTCCACCTACGCAGCGACGCTGAAGACGCTGAGCGACCGCGAATATATCGTCGTCGATAAACGCAAGCTGATTCCGCATTCGCGCGGCCGGCTGGTGACGGCTTTCCTCGAGAGCTTCTTCACCAAATACGTCGAGTATGATTTCACTGCAGCGCTGGAAGAAAAACTCGACCGCATTTCCGCCGGTGAGCTGGACTGGAAGCAGGTTCTGCGTGATTTCTGGAAGGATTTCTTCGCCCAGATCGAAGACACCAAGGAACTGCGGGTCACCAATGTTCTGGATGCGCTGAACGAGGTTCTGGCGCCGCTGGTCTTCCCGAAGCGCGAAGACGGTTCCGATCCGCGCATCTGCCAAGTTTGCGGTACCGGCAATCTTTCGCTGAAGCTCGGCAAATATGGCGCCTTCGTCGGTTGCTCCAACTATCCGGAGTGCAACTACACGCGCCAGCTCACCTCCGATGGTGCGGAAGCGGAGGCTGCGGCCTCGAACGAGCCGAAAGCACTCGGTTCCGATCCGATGACCGGCGAGGAGCTGACGCTTCGCTCCGGCCGTTTCGGACCCTATATCCAGCGCGGCGATGGCAAGGAAGCCAAGCGTTCCTCGCTGCCCAAGGGCTGGAAGCCGGAAGATATCGACCACGAAAAGGCGCTGGCGCTGATCAACCTGCCGCGCGATATCGGCAAGCATCCGGAAACCGGCAAGATGATTTCCGCCGGCCTCGGTCGCTACGGGCCGTTCCTTTTGCATGACGGTTCCTATGCGAATCTCGAAAGCATCGAGGACGTGTTCTCGATCGGCCTGAACCGTGCCGTCACCGTCATTGCCGAAAAACAGAGCAAGGGACCGGGGCGTGGCCGCAGCGGCACGCCGGCTGCTCTGAAGGAACTCGGTGACCATCCCGATGGCGGCGCCATCACCGTGCGCGACGGGCGTTATGGCGCTTACGTCAACTGGGGCAAGGTCAACGCCACCATTCCGAAGGGTCAGGACCCGGCTTCGGTGACGCTGGACGAGGCGCTGGTGCTGATTGCCGAGCGCATCGCCAAGACCGGCACCGGCGGCAAGCCTGCCAAGGGCAGGAAGACGGCTGCCAAGAAGGCCGATGGCGACGCGGCAGCAAAGCCGAAGGCCACCAAGGCCAAGGCGGCAACCAAGAGCAAGGCGGCCGCCAAGCCGAAGGCAGCGGCCAAACCCAAGAAGGCAGCAGAGTGAGCAAAGCGCCGCGTCAGAGACAAGGTTCCGCCAGCGACGGTTTCGGACGCACCGGGCGTGGCAAGCGAGTGAGCGAAGGTGAAGGCATCATCCATGGCGAGGTGCCTTCCCGCGAAGTTTTGCTGAAATTCATCGCGGACCATCCGCAGCAGGCCTCCAAACGCGAGATCGCCAAGGCTTTCGGGCTGAAGGGCGAAAACCGCGTGGTTCTGAAGGCGCTGCTGAAGGAGCTTGAAACCGATGGCATGGTGCAGAAGAGCCGCAAGTCGCTGACGCGGCCGGGCGGTCTGCCGCCCGTCACGGTTCTCGACATCACCACCCGCGACAAGGATGGCGAATTGATCGGCCGTCCGGCGGAATGGCCGGAGGATCAGGGCGCGGCACCGGCCGTGCTGATCCGCCAGTCATCGCAGGATCGCGGCAAGAAGGCCCCGGCTGCCGGTCTCGGCGACCGCATTCTCGCAAAGATATTCCCCTCCAAGGAAAGTTCCGGCCCGGCCTATACGGCCCGCGTCGTCAAGCTGATCGACCGCCGCCAGAATGCGCTGCTCGGCGTGTTCAAGGAAACGGCGGGCGGTGGCGGAAGGCTGATGCCCATCGACCGGCGCGGCGAAGAAATGGTTATCGACCCCGACGGCGTTGGTGACGCCAGGGATGGTGATCTGATCGAGGTGGAAACCTCGCGCAATAGCGGCCGTTACGGGCTGACGCGCGCCAAGGTGCTTTCGGTCATCGGCTCCGTGGCCTCGGAAAAGGCGATCTCGATGATCGCGATCCATTCCCACGGCATTCCTCATATCTTCCCGCAGAATGTTCTGGCCGAAGCGGATGCCGCCAAGGCCGCGACCATGTCGCACCGCGAGGACTGGCGCGATCTGCCGCTCATCACCATCGATCCGGCCGACGCCAAGGACCATGACGATGCGGTCTATGCCGAACCGGACACTTCGCCCGACAATCCGGACGGTGTCATCGTCACCGTCGCCATTGCCGATGTCTCCTGGTATGTGCGGTCCGGTTCTCCGCTCGACCGCGAGGCGCTGAAGCGAGGCAATTCCGTCTATTTCCCCGACCGCGTCGTGCCGATGCTGCCAGAGCGCATCTCCAACGATCTCTGCTCGCTGAAGGAAGGCGTCGACCGCCCTGCCCTTGCTGTGCGGATGACTTTCTCGAAGGAAGGCCGCAAGGCTGGCCATACCTTCCACCGCATCATGATGAAGAGTGCCGCCAAGCTCTCCTACAGCCAAGCGCAGTCCGCCATCGACGGACGGCCGGACGACAAGACCGGCCCGCTGCTGGAGCCGATCCTGAAGCCGCTGTGGCACGCCTATGAGGTGATGAAGCGCGGCCGCGACCGTCGCCAGCCGCTGGAGCTCGACATGCCGGAGCGCAAGATCCTGCTTCGGCCTGATGGAACGGTGGACAAGGTCGTCATTCCCGAGCGGCTCGACGCGCATAAGCTGATCGAAGAAATGATGATCCAGGCGAATGTCGCCGCCGCCGAGACGCTGGAAAAGAAAAAGCAGCCGCTGGTCTATCGTGTCCACGATGCTCCCACACTTTCCAAGCAGGAGGTGCTGCGCGAATTCCTCGGCACCATCGGTATTTCCATGGCCAAGGGTGCGGCCATGCGTGCCAATTCCTTCAACGGCATTCTGGCGCGTGCCATTGATACGCCGCACCAGATCATGGTCAACGAGATGGTGCTGCGCAGTCAGAGCCAGGCGATCTACAGCCCGGAAAATATCGGCCATTTCGGCCTAAACCTGATGAAATACGCCCATTTCACCTCGCCGATCCGCCGTTATGCCGATCTGATCGTGCATCGGGCATTAGTGGGCTCGCTGGGGCTCGGCGAAGGCGGCATCACGCCGCAGGAAGAGGCGACGCTCGACGATATCGCCGCCGAAATCTCGACCTTCGAGCGCCGCGCCATGGCAGCCGAGCGCGACACCATCAACCGGCTGATCGCCCATCATCTGTCCGAACGGGTGGGCGAGGAATTCGAAGGCCGCGTCGGCGGTGTCACCAAGGCGGGACTATTTGTCGCGCTGCCGCAGTTTGGTGCTGATGGCTTTGTTCCTATATCTACACTCGGAACCGATTATTTCCTGTATGATGAAGCCCATCAGGCTCTGACCGGGGAAAAGACCGGTCTCGGCTATCAGCTTGGCGACACGGTTCAGGTCCGGCTTGCGGAAGCCGTGCCACTGGCGGGTGCGCTGCGGTTCGATATGTTGAGCCCGGGGCGCAAGATGCCGGTCGGCGCGCGCTCTTTCCACAAGGCGGGCCGGCGGACATCGCGTCTTGCCGCCAAGCCAGGAACAAGGCCGCCGAGAAGGCGACGATAACAAAACCGCTTCAGGCGGTTGAAAGCGGGAGAAGGACTTAGGGATGAGTGCACATCAGGGCTCGGAAACGGTCACCTTCGGAGATAGCAGTGCGGAACGGCCGCTTGGCCGCTCGATCATGCGGGGTATGGCCAACCGCTGTCCGGCCTGCGGCAGCGGCCGCCTGTTCCGGGCCTTCCTGAAGCCGGTGGATGCCTGTGCGGCCTGCGGCGAGGAAATGCACCATCACCGTTCGGACGACCTGCCGCCCTATATTTCCATCGTCATCATCGGCCATATCGCCGTTGGCGGCTTCATGATGACAGACATGGTGTTTTCCGTGCCCATGTGGGTGCATTTCGCCATCTGGGTGCCGATCACCATCCTGGCCGCGCTCCTGACGCTGCAGCCCATCAAGGGCGGCGTCATCGGCCTGCAATGGGCGCTAAGGATGCACGGCTTCGACCGAAAACAACCAAAAGCGCAGATAGACGGCTCGTCTCACTGACGGTGCGCGGGACCTTGCAAGAGCCTCAGCGCTCCCGGGATGCCGAAACGGCAGGCGCGCCCATGCGGCCGCGCGATGCCGCCTCCATCATCCTGTTCGACCGTTCCGGTCCGCAGCTCAGGGTGCTGATGGGCCAACGCAGCAGCGCCCACGTCTTCATGCCCGGTGCTTACGTATTTCCGGGCGGCAAGCGCGATCCACGTGACCATGCGCTGCCCTTTTCCGGCGATCTGCATCCCGCCGTCCTTCACAGCCTCACCGCTTCCGCAGCGCGCCGCCTGAGTGCCGCCGGTGCAAGAGCACTGGCGCTGGCCGCCGCGCGCGAACTTTTCGAGGAAACCGGCATGGATCTGGGACTCAGCGCCGACGGTCCGGATCTTTCCCGTTTTCGTTATGTGGCGCGCGCCATCACCCCACCCGGAAATGTTCGACGTTACGACACGCGATTCTTTTGCTGTTATACCGATGAATTGGGGCTCGATACCCGGCTAACACGGGATTCCGACGAGTTGCACGGTGTGCAATGGCTTGACATGACAGACCTTTCCGGTCTGAACATGCCCAAAATCACGCGTACGGTTCTCGAAGATGTCACAAAACTCATGATAGGTGATCCCTCATTACCCTTTGAAAGCCCCGCGCGGCTCTATGTCACGCGCCACGGCCGGTTCATTCGAGACTTTGTATAAAGGCCGTCATGTCACAAATGAAATGCGAAGAAGCGGACGCCATTCACTGGCCCTCACTGATCGCCGCGATTTCTGCCATCAGCGCGGTTGGTGTCGCCATCGGTCTTGGCCTGCCGCTCCTGTCGATCATCCTTGAAAAGCGTGGCATCTCCTCCACCATGATCGGCGTGAACTCGGCCATGGCCGGCGTCGCGGCGATGATGGCGGCACCGGTGACCACCAAGATCGCCCATGATTTCGGCGTGGCGCGAACCATGCTGTTTGCGGTCTTCATTTCGGCGGTCAGCGCACTCGGCTTTTATTTCGCCGAGGCCTTCTGGATGTGGTTTCCGCTCCGAATCGTCTTCCACGGCGCCACCACCACGCTGTTCATTCTCTCCGAATACTGGATCAACATGACCGCGCCGTCGAAGAAACGCGGCATGGTTCTCGGCATCTATGCCACCGGCCTCGCTGTCGGCTTTGCAGTCGGGCCGCTGCTGTTTTCCGTGGTCGGCAGTGAGGGCATCCTGCCGTTTCTGGTGGGTGCGGCGATCATCATGCTCGCGGCGATCCCGATCTTCGTGGCGCGCAGTGAAAGCCCGGAGCTGGACGAGCGGCCCAACCACCATTTCGTGCGTTATGTCTGGCTGGTGCCCATGGCTTCCGCCGCGGCCTTCGTCTTCGGCTCGGTGCAGGCGGGCGGTCTTTCACTCTTTCCGATCTACGCTACCCGTGAAGGCTTCAACGAATCGCAGGCCGCCCTTCTGCTCACCGTGATGGGCATCGGCAACATGGTCTTCCAGATCCCGATCGGCCTGCTTTCCGACCACATGAAGGACCGGCGAACCATGCTGGGGCTGATGGCCTTTGCGGGCGTCTGCGGCACGCTGGCACTGCCTTTCCTGGTGGAAAGCTGGATGCTGGTGGCGGCCTTGCTGCTGTTCTGGGGCGGGCTTGTTTCCGGCATGTATACGGTCGGCCTAACCCATCTCGGCTCACGCCTGAAGGGTGCCGATCTGGTCGCCGCCAATGCCGCCTTCATCTTCTGTTATGCCGTCGGCACGATTGCCGGTCCGCAGGCTGTCGGCATTTCCATGGACATTGCCGGAACCGATGGCTTTGCCTGGTCGCTCGCCGTATTTTTCGGGCTTTACGTGGTGCTTTATGTCGTCCGTTTTGTTTTCCGGGCAAAACAGGCTTGACTTTTCGGGCGCGATACGTAGTTTCGCGCCAGATTTAGCCGAGGTGAGAAGCGCCTGGCTTCTCTTTTGTTTAAAGGCAGGACGACCATGGCGAAAGCTACAACAATCAAGATCAAGCTGCTGTCGACAGCCGACACCGGTACCTTCTACGTCACCACCAAGAACAGCCGTACGTTCACGGACAAGATGACGAAGACGAAGTACGACCCGGTTGTACGCAAGCACGTTGAATTCAAGGAAACCAAGATCAAGTAATCTGCTTGATCGGTATTCCGGCAAATAGCGCGCCCAATGGGCGCGTTTTTTGTTTGTGCATGTATGGACCGGCTGGCCGCAAATGCGCCCCTCCCAGCCTGAAACAACCCTGCTTTTTTCGCAGGCCATGGCCCCTGCCCGACCGGCAGATCCAGGAATCATACTCAGCCAACATCGATATTCTGATTCTGCCCCTCCCGAGAGATGCGCCAGCGACGCCAAACAGGCCCACGCGACGGGCGGGAACCCAGTGCGACCGCACATCGAACCTGATCTCTGGAAAGCGCAACAGGCCGCTTAAAAGCACGAGAGCGCCGTTCACCCTCTCAAGGCGGGCAGCGCTGCAACAGGCGAATTTCGGGAAGAAGGCGGTCGGCCAACGATGCGATTACGGCACGAGGAACCGATTCGGACATCGTCAGCCGACCGACCCCACGATTCAGGAGATGCGGCGGACCTGAGCATCATGGGGCATTCAAACTACGCAATACCAGCCCCTGAGCAGCGAAATCACGGGCGGCCAAAGCCACCATCATCCCACCATCACGAGACGGAAAAACCGCCGGAAGAACTGTTACTCTCAATAGGGAGTGTGCGCAGAAGTAAAATAAAAATCAACAAATTCTTAAGCCAGAGATACATCACCTCGGAAACATGGTTAAATATACCAAGCTGGCACACTATAGTTCTCTGAGAGATTGAATTCAATGTATTTTTCAACTTGGACTCTATTAATCTCGCTCAATTTCATCCATTCATTGTAAAATGATAAAATACATCCAAGGTCAACAGCTTGCAGTCTCGCAAGCCCTGCCCTCGATTGTTGAATGACTATTTCGCCGGGAAAAACCGGAGAAAAATGAACTATTTTATTTTATCCGTTGCTGCCGGCTCAGGCCGCCGCCGCCACGACGCGGTTGCGTCCGGCGTGTTTTGCCTCGTAAAGCGCCCTGTCGGCCTGCTTTAATATCTCGTCCGGCGCACCGAAGGCGCCGCTGCTGGTGGCGATGCCGAGGGAAGCGGTGATGCTCAATTCACGATCGATGGAACGAACATAAAAAGGCTGGTCCTCAACGATCGCCCTCAGGCGCTCGGCAACGCTTGCGGCAAGCTCCATCGGCGTATCGGGCATGACAACGACGAATTCCTCGCCGCCATAACGGCAGGCGAGATCGGCGCCACGCACCGTACTGCGGATGCGCGCTGCAAATTCCCGCAGGACCTCGTCACCCACATCGTGGCCATAGGTGTCATTGACCAGCTTGAAGCGGTCTATATCGGTCATGCAGATGGAAATCGGGCGGCCACGAACGGCGGCGCGATCGAAGAGTATCTTCAGATGATTGTCGAGATAACGGCGATTGTTGAGGCCCGTCAGCCCGTCAACGATGGCAAGCTCCATCGTGTGCTGCAGGTTGAGCCGCAGATGCTCGTTGTAGCGCTTGCGCCTGATCTGCGTCAGCGACCGGGCGACGAGTTCGTTTGGATCGATCGGACGGAGAATGTAATCATTCACACCAAGATCGAGCGCACGCGCCACCATGTCATCCGCCCCCTGCTCCGCCACCAGAAGCAGCGGCAGGAACCGGGTGCGCTCCAGCGAGCGAAGCTGTGAACATAGCCGCAGCGGATCGTAGTCCTCGAAATTCGAATTGACGATGACAAGCTCAAACGGGTTACTCGCCGCCTTGAGCAAGGCCGCCTGCGGTTCCGTCACGGCATCGACCTCGGCAACCGGCTTCAGCGCCCGGACGATACGTTCCTGCGAACTGGCGCGGCCATCGGCAACCAGCACGCGGCCCGGCGTCTGCATCAGGCCGTCGCTGCGCAGCATCTCCTCGATGCCGATCTGCCGCGCGGTTTCGGCACGCAGCCGCAATTCGTCACTGACAGCCTTGAGACGGACCAGACTTTTGACGCGGGCGATCAGCTGGAGGTCGTTGACAGGCTTGGTCAGGAAATCGTCGGCGCCGGCTTTCAGGCCACGCACGCGGTCCGAGGGCTGATCGAGCGCGGTGACCATCACCACCGGAATATGCGCGGTTTTCGGGTCGGCCTTCAGCCTTTCGCAGACCTCGAAGCCATCCATGCCCGGCATCATGATATCGAGCAGGATGATATCCACCTGCTCCTCGTCGCAGATGGCCAGCGCCTTGAATCCATCCTCGGCGGTGACCACATCGAAATATTCCGCAAGAAGCCGCGCTTCGAGAAGCTTCACATTGGCCGGAATATCGTCAACAACCAGAACTCTCGCCGTCATAACCGTTCCCCAGTCGCCTCACGCATCGCCCAGATAAGTCTTGATGACTTCGATGAATTTCGGAACGGAAATCGGCTTCGACACATAAGCCTCGCATCCACCCTGACGAATACGCTCCTCGTCACCCTTCATGGCAAATGCCGTGACCGCAATGACCGGGATGACGTGCAATTCGTCATCCTCTTTCAGCCACTTCGTCACCTCCAGTCCCGAAACCTCCGGCAACTGGATATCCATCAGAATAAGGTCCGGGCGGTGCTTGCGGGCGAGATCGAGCGCTTCCATGCCATTGCGCGTCTGGATCGTCGTATAACCGGACGCCTCGATCAGGTCGCGAAAGAGCTTCATGTTCAGCTCGTTGTCTTCGACTATCATGACCTGCTTGGGCATGGTGAGCAGTCCCCGTTTCACTTTGAAACCTTCTTCCAGACATATAAGTTGCCAGAGAACCGATTCCATCGTCCATTTTGCGCAAGGCTAGAGGGATTTGGTTTCAAAATAGGTAACTTCGGGGAAGAAATGCTGCGCGATACGAAAAACAAAGGCAAAGCCAGCCAGGATCCGCAAGAAACGGCGGCCGCCATACTTGGCTGGCTGGCAAACGAACCGGACATGCTGGCACGTTTTCTGGCATTGAGCGGACTGCAGGCCAACATGCTGCGCCAGGCCGCCACCGATCCCGGCTTTCTGGCCGGGCTCACCGATTTCCTGATGAGCCATGAACCGGACCTGATGGCGTTCTGTGCCGCCACCGATACATCCCCCGAAACGGTGGCCGCCGCCTGGCACCATTTTTCCGGGCCGGGGCTGGATTCGGGTGTGTATTGACGGGACGCCCCTTGAGCCATCGCCACGGCCGGAGTATGGTCGGCGACGTTCTGGTTTTGTTTTCAGCTCATGTCCACGTCGCACCGCTATGATCCCGGTTTTTGCCGCGACTGTCTGGCCGGCCAGCCAGAGGGGTTGAGGCGTTGCCGCGCCTGTGGCAGCCCGCGTCTTCTCTACCATTCCGAACTCTACGATCTGACCATCGCCCATATCGATTGCGACGCCTTTTACGCCTCGGTCGAAAAACGCGACAATCCGGAACTGGCCGACAAGCCGGTCATCGTTGGCGGCGGCAAGCGCGGGGTTGTTTCCACCGCCTGTTATATCGCCCGCATCCACGGCGTGCGGTCCGCCATGCCCATGTTCAAGGCGCTGGAAGCCTGCCCCGACGCAGTCGTCATCAGGCCGGATATGGAAAAATACAGCCGTGTCGGCCGCGAAATCCGGGCCATGATGCAGGAATTGACGCCGCTGGTGCAGC
Organism: Agrobacterium sp. SOY23; assembly: GCF_027212525.1. NCBI lineage: Bacteria > Pseudomonadati > Pseudomonadota > Alphaproteobacteria > Hyphomicrobiales > Rhizobiaceae > Agrobacterium > Agrobacterium sp. SOY23. The sequence continues at coordinate 135,752 of NZ_JAPWDT010000004.1, forward strand.
CGCTTTCCATCGACGAGGCGTTTCTCGATCTCTCAGGTACCGAGAAGCTGCATCACGATCCGCCCGCGCGGGTGCTGGCGAAATTCGCCCGGCGCGTGGAAAAAGAGGTGGGGGTGAGTGTTTCTGCGGGGCTTTCCTATTGCAAGTTTCTCGCCAAGGTCGCTTCAGACCTGCAAAAGCCGCGCGGCTTTTCGGTTGTCGGCGAAGCGGAAGCGTTGTCCTTTCTGGCGGCGCGGCCGGTTACGACCATCTGGGGCGTCGGCAAGGCCTTTGCCGCGACGCTGGAGGCGGATGGCATCCGCATGATCGCGCAATTGCAGGAGATGGAAGAGAGCGAGTTGATGCGCCGTTACGGTGTGATGGGGCAGCGGCTGTTCCGGCTCTCGCGCGGCATTGACGAACGGCATGTGCATAATAATGATCCGGTCAAAAGCGTCTCGTCCGAAACCACCTTCTTCAACGATATTTCCCGCCATGAGGACCTCGTTCCGATCCTGCGATCGCTTTCCGAAAAGGTGGCCTGGCGGCTAAAGAAAAGCGGTATTGCCGGCCAGACGGTGGTGCTGAAGATGAAGACGGCCGACTTCAAGAGCCGCACCCGCAACCGCAGGCTGGACGACCCCACCCAGCTAGCCGACCGCATATTCCGGACCGGCCTCGCGCTGCTGGAAAAAGAAACCGACGGCACGAAATTCCGCCTCATCGGCATCGGTGTCAGCGACCTGCGCGACGCCGGCCTCGCCGATCCACCCGATCTGGTCGACCGGCAAGCCGGGCGGCGGGCGGCGGCGGAAGCGGCGATGGACAAGCTGCGCGACAAGTTCGGCAAGGGCAGCGTCGAGACCGGCTATACCTTCGGCACCCGCAAATAGGGACCTTAAGGCGGCCATGCGCGAGACCTGTCCACCCGCGTCCACCATCACCTCGTGCCCGAGGTATTTTAGATTTTACACAAATTCGTGATGTCGCGGCCGCGGCTTCCTTAAACTTCATTAAACTTCGCATGGTTGAGTGAGGGAAGTTTTGTGCATGTGGTGTATTGCGTCATGTCCCTTCGCCTCAGTCTTCTGACCGGCATGCTGTCGGCCAGCATTCTTGCCTTTCCGGCGCTTGCCGCCGACAGCCGATCGCTGCAGATCCTGGTGTCCAAAAGCGACCAGTCGCTCTCGCTTTATGAAAATGGCGAGATCATCGCCACCTCGAAAGTCTCCACCGGCAAGCCGGGGCATGAGACGCCGAGCGGTATCTTCTCCATTCTGGAAAAGCGCAAATACCACGAGTCGAATATCTATTCGGCCGCGCCCATGCCTTTCATGCAACGGCTGACATGGTCCGGCATCGCGCTGCACGAAGGCAAGGTGCCGAACTATGCGGCCTCGCATGGCTGCGTGCGCCTGCCATCGAAATTCGCGAAGTCACTCTTCGGAGACACGCAGACCGGCGTGCATGTCATCATCACCGATCGCCCGGTCTCGCTGCGTTTCGTGCAGCATCCGACGCTGTTTGCGCCGCGCGAGGATGCCGATGACGGCAAGCTGCTTCTCTCGGATGTAGAGTTGCGCCCGGCGACCTTCGATGCGGCTTTGGGTACGGTCGAGGTTGCCGTCAATGAAAAGACGCAAGCCATCAAACCGGTGGCAAAAACCAAGCTCCCCTCGCCGCTGCGCATTCTCATTACAAGGCGTGGCGAGCGGGAAAAGGTGATGGACGTCCAGACCGTGCTGACGCGTCTAGGTTTCGACGCCGGTTCTGCCGATGGTTACGCCGGCGAGATGACGGTGAGTGCCATTAACGGGTTCAAGCGGTGGAAAGGGCTGAAAACCACCGGGCCGCTTCTGACCGACGCCTTTGTGGCAGCGCTTTACGCTTCCGCCGGTGAAGATCATCCACCGAACGGCCAGATCATGGTGCGACAGGACTTCAAGCCGCTGTTTGAAGCGGCCATCGATATCAAGGACCCGGAAGTGGCGCTCGGAACCCATTTCTTCGAGGCTGTTTCCGTGGATCGCGCAGCCGGAACCGCCGAATGGAACGGCGTGACGCTCGAAAATCATCTTCCGGCCGCTGCCCGCAAGCGGCTTGGCATCACCGTTACCGAAGCGCCCGGCGGTTTCGACCAGTTGAGCGGTGTGCTCAGCCGCCTCGAAATCCCCGCGGAGGTACGCAACCGGATCGAGCAGGAGCTTTCAAGCGGCAGTTCGATCACCGTTTCCGATCTCAGTCACCAGCTGGAGACAGGCATGGGAACGGACTTCATCACCGTCACCAAGGAAGGACCGGTGTGAGGGCTTTCGCCCTACACCAGTTCGACATCAACGACGCCGGGTGCGGACCGCAACGCGGCGGCGATCTCCGGTGAAATGCGGTATTTCTCCGTCAATTCCACCTCGATCTCGCGGCTGCCTTCATCCTTGATGACGATGAAATAGACCGATCCGTCGCCCTTTGTGTTCAGGTGACGGGCAACGGTTTTCAGCGGGCCGGAATCACGTACATAAACCCGAAGTGCCTTCTGCATCTGCACGGATTTCTCTTCCAGAGACTGAGCCGTCTGGATACGCAGGCCGATGCCTTCCGGCCGCTCCTCCGCCTGTACGGTAATGACGAGCGATTTGCCGACTTCCAGCAGATCACGGAACTGGCCGAGCCCTTCGGAAAACAATACGGCCTCATATTGCCCTGAAGCATCCGAGAAGGTGACGATACCCATCTTGTTGCCGGTGCGGGTCTTGCGCTCCTGCTTGCCGGTCACGGTGCCGGCCAGACGCCCGGCGGTGGCCCCCTGTTTCACCGCGGCGGAAAAATCGGCGAAATTCTGCACACGCAACTTTTCCAAGATCGGACGGTAAGTATCGAGCGGGTGGGCAGTAAGGTAAAAACCGAGCACCTGATATTCGCGCAGCAGCTTTTCCGAGGCGAGCCAGGACTGGAAGGCGGGCAGGATCAGCTTTTCCGGGCCATTGCCGCCACCGGAGCCGAACATGTCCGACTGGCCGATGGTGCGGTTGTTCTGCGCCATCTGGGCATAACCGATGATGCGGTCCAGCCCGCCGATCAGTTCGGCGCGGTCACGGCCGAAACAATCGAAGGCGCCGGCATTGATCAGGCTTTCCAGCACACGCCGGTTGATCTGCTTGGGATCGATGCGCAGGCAGAAATCCTCCAGGCTGGTGAACGGCTTGTCGCCACGCACTTCAACGATGTGCTCCACCGCCCCCTCACCCACGCCCTTGATGGCGGCGAGCGAATAATAAATGCGGTTTTCACCCGTCTCGAATTGCCGGAAAGAGGTCTGCACCGAAGGTGCCACGACCTCGATACCGAGACGGCCGGCATCCTGACGGAAATCGTTCAGCTTTTCCGTGTTGGCCATATCGAGCGTCATGGAGGCCGCGAGGAACTCCACCGGATAATGCGCCTTCATATAGGCGGTCTGGTAGGACACGATGGCGTAAGCGGCGGCATGGCTCTTGTTGAAGCCGTAATTGGCGAATTTCGCCAGGAGGTCGAAGATGGTGTCGGCCTGCGGTTTCGAGACGCCGTTCTTGATGGCGCCATCAACGAAACGTTCGCGCTGCTTGTCCATCTCCTCCTTGATCTTCTTGCCCATGGCGCGGCGCAGAAGATCGGCTTCGCCGAGCGAATAACCCGAGAGGACCTGGGCGATCTGCATCACCTGTTCCTGATAGACGATAACGCCCTGCGTTTCCTTCAGCAGATGGTCGATGGTCGGATGGATCGATTCTAGCTCCTCCTCGCCATGTTTGCGGGCATTATAGACCGGGATGTTTTCCATCGGACCGGGACGATAAAGCGCCACCAGCGCGATGATGTCCTCGATGCAGTCCGGGCGCATGCCGATCAGCGCCTTGCGCATGCCCGCACTTTCCACCTGGAACACGCCGATGGTCTCGCCGCGCGACAACATCTCGTAGGTTTTGGCGTCTTCGAGCGGGATTGCCGCGAGATCGACCTTGATGCCGCGCTTGGCAACAAAATCGACGGCAACTTTCAGCACCGTCAGCGTCTTCAGGCCGAGAAAGTCGAATTTGACGAGGCCGGCGCTTTCCACCCATTTCATGTTGAACTGGGTGACCGGCATATCGGATCGCGGATCGCGATACATCGGTACGAGTTTGGAGAGCGGGCGGTCACCGATGACGATACCGGCGGCGTGGGTGGAGGCGTGGCGGTAAAGCCCCTCGATCTTCTGAGCGATATCCAACAGGCGGGCGACCACCGGCTCCTTGTCCGCCTCCTCCTGCAGGCGCGGCTCTTCCTCGATCGCCTTCGACAGCGGCGTCGGGTTGGCCGGGTTGTTGGGCACCAGCTTGCAGATCTTGTCCACCTGGCCATAGGGCATTTCCAGCACACGGCCGACATCGCGCAGAGCCGCACGCGCCTGCAACGAACCGAAGGTGATGATCTGCGCCACCTGCTCGCGGCCATATTTGGCCTGCACGTAGCGGATCACCTCTTCGCGGCGATCCTGGCAGAAGTCGATATCGAAGTCGGGCATCGAAACGCGTTCGGGATTAAGGAAGCGTTCGAACAGCAGCGAGAAGCGCAGAGGATCAACATCGGTAATCGTCAGCGCATAAGCGACGAGCGAGCCCGCACCCGAGCCACGGCCCGGCCCGACCGGAATATCATGCTGCTTGGCCCATTTGATGAAGTCGGCAACGATCAGGAAGTAACCGGGAAACTTCATGCGCGAGATGACGCCGAGTTCGAAATCCAGCCTCTCGCGATATTCCTGTTCCGTATAACCGGGCGCCATGCCAAGGGCGGCAAGACGCTGATCCAGCCCCTCCACCGCCTGCCGTCGAAGCTCCTCGGCTTCAGCACGTTCGGCCGCTTCCGGATCTTCGCTGGCGCCGGTGAAACGCGGCAGGATCGGGCCTCGCTTTTTCAGCACATAGGAGCAGCGCAGCGCAATCTCGACGGTATTCTCCAGCGCTTCGGGAAGATCAGCAAACAGCGCCGTCATCTCCGCACGGCTCTTGAGGTAATGATCGGGTGTCAGGCGGAACCGGCTGTCATCGGACACGATGGCGTTGTGCGCCACCGCCATCAGCGCATCATGTGCCTCGTAATCGGCCTTGGACGGGAAAAACGCCTCGTTGGTGGCAACAAGGGGAATGTCGTGCTCATAAGCAAGGCCAATCAGGCGCCGCTCATGGGAGCGATCGTAACCGGACTGGCGCTGCAATTCGATATAAAGCCTGTCACCGAAGAGTGACTTAAGTGCCAGCAGCCGCTCCTTCGCCTGCACGGCGTGGCCTTCCTTCAGCGCCATATCGACAGGGCCACCGGAAGCGCCGGTCAGCGCAATGAGGCCGGCATTGGAAGCTTCCTCCAGCCATGCGCGGGTAATGTGCACGGAATGGCTGCTGCCCTCACCGTCCAGATAGGCGCGGCTGACGAGATCCACCAGCCGCTCATAGCCTTCCGCATTGGCGGCGAGGAGAACGATGGCCGGAAGTTTCTGAAGATGGCTGTTATGGTTGCGGCGATCCTCCGCCACATCCTGCATGTCGATGGACAGCTGGCAGCCAATGATGGGCTGCAGACCTTCGTCCCGCGCCTTTTCGGAAAATTCCAGCGCGACGAAAAGATTGTTGGTGTCGGTAATGGCAATGGCCGGCTGGCCGTCCCCAACCGCCTTGGTCATGATTTTCTTGAGGGGCAACGCCCCCTCAAGCAGGGAGTATGCGGAATGAACCCGAAGATGGACAAAACCGGGGGTCTTCAGCGTTTCGCCAGAGGTCTCTCCACGCACAACCGTATCGCCCATATCGTCTTCCTGTCATTCTGAATCGAGGGGGCGATTTTCCGATTTCCGGCGCTTAATGTCCACCATTTTGCGGTATCCATACAGGCTTCTGCGCCGGTGTCTTCTTCACAGGGCGGTGAGGATCACCGAAAAGCTGGCAACGAAGACAGCGATGGAGGCGAAAGCGGCAACGTCACGGATGAAATCAGTCATTGGTCTCTCCTTACTCGTTATGTTCCAACTTTGTTCTCATTTTGTTCGATTGTCAACAGGGTTCTGCTGATATTCCTCTTGCTAATGCAGCAGAATCGCCTCCGGTTCCCCGATGAGGTGCAACAAGCCCCTGACTCCAAAGCGAAAAAACCCGGAGGCAAAAACACCTCCGGGTTCGGAAAAAATTCAGATGTGGAGAACAGGCATCCCTTGCAGGGTGCTGACGGGCCGACTCGCCCGCTCGACATGACCCCTTCCAGAACCGTCACTTCCATGACGGAAGTGATCGTCTCAAGTGCTGCGGGCGCATGGGATGCACGAGGACCGGCCTCGTGCAAACGAGGTCAGAAATCGACGATCTTGCCGTCAGCAAGTGTGACCCGTCGGTCCATGCGGGCAGCGAGTTCGTGATTGTGGGTGGCGATCAGCGCCGCGAGGCCGGACTGGCGCACCAGCGCCTCCAGCGCATCGAAAACATAATGCGCGGTTTCCGGATCGAGATTGCCGGTCGGCTCGTCGGCCAGCAGCAGGAGCGGCGCATTGGCGACGGCGCGGGCGATGGCGACGCGCTGCTGTTCGCCGCCGGAGAGTTCGGCAGGGCGATGTTCGCCGCGATGACCGACCCGCATATAGTCGAGCAGCGCGCTGGCACGCTTGCGGGCTTCTGCCTGCGTGAGACCGGCGATGAGCTGCGGCATCATCACATTTTCCACTGCCGAAAATTCCGGCAGGAGATGATGGAACTGATAAACGAAACCGATATCGCTGCGACGGATCGCGGTACGCGCTTCATCCGGCAGGCCGTTGCAGGGCGCGCCGTTGATGAAGACCTCACCGGCATCAGGATGTTCGAGAAGCCCAGCCAGATGTAACAGCGTCGATTTGCCGGTGCCCGAAGGGGCGACCAGCGCCACCATCTCACCGCTCTTCAATTCAAAATCGGCCTTGCGCAGAATGGAAAGCGATGTCTCGCCCTGACCATAGGTTCTCTCGACATCGGTAAGCCGCAGCACTGTTTTTTTTGCCATATTGCGAAGCGGTCCTTATTCGTAACGCAGGGCCTGCACCGGATCGAGCTTGGAAGCCCGCCAGGCCGGAAAGATCGTTGCCAGGAAAGAGAGCGTGAGCGCCATGATGACAACGGAAATGGTCTCGCTGATATCCATTTCAGCCGGAAGCTGGCTCAGGAAATAAAGCTGCGGATCGAACAGCACCGTGCCGGAAATCCACGAGAAGAACTGGCGGATCGATTCCACATTGAGGCAGACGATGACGCCAAGCGCCACGCCGGCAAAGGTACCGACCATGCCGATGGCTGCCCCGGTCATGAAGAAGATGCGCATCACCGAGCCCGAGCTTGCCCCCATGGTGCGCAGAATGGCGATGTCGCTGCCCTTGTCCTTCACCAGCATGATGAGGCCGGAAATGATGTTCAGCGCCGCCACCAGAACGATGAGGGTGAGGATCATGAACATCACGTTTCGTTCCACCTGCAGGGCGGAGAAGAAGGTCTGGTTCCTCTGTCTCCAGTCGGTGATATATATCTGCCTTCCGGCCGCCTGCTCCACCAGCGGACGGATGCCGTCGACATCATCAGGACGACTGACATAAAGCTCGATGGACTGCACGATGCCGTCGGCATTAAAATAGAGCTGCGCCTCGGACAGCGGCATATAGATCATCGAGGCGTCATATTCCGACATACCGATCTCGAAGACGCCCGATATCTTGTAGGATTTGACGCGTGGATTGACGCCCATCGGCGTCACGTCGCCTTCCGGCGAAATCAGCGTGATATCGTCGCCCGCCGTCACGCCCAGCTGGGCGGCGAGCCGCGAGCCGACGAGAACGCCATCACCCGCCATGAAGCCGACGAGATCGCCGGTCTTGATGTTGGTGGCGACTTCCTTGACCTTGTCGATATCTTCCTGCCGCACGCCGCGCACCAGCGCGCCGGAACCCGCACCGCCACGGCCGGAGGCCAGCGTCTGGCCCTCCACCAGCGGCAGGGCCATGGTGACGCCGGGAACGGCGGCGAATTTCTTCGCCAGTTCATCGTAATTGTTGAAGGGCTGGTCGATCGGCTGCACGATCATATGACCGTTGATGCCGAGAATGCGGGAGATCAGCTCGGTGCGGAAACCGTTCATCACCGCCATGACGATGATGAGCGTCGCCACGCCCAGCATGATGCCGACAAAGGAAAACCCGGCAATGACGGAAATGAAGGCTTCCTTGCGCCGCGAGCGCAGATAGCGCCAGGCCACCATACGTTCAAAAGCGGAAAACGGCCGGGCGGTCTTTGCCCCGGCGGAAACAGCCGCACCCTTTTCAGCCTCGGCTTGTGCCATGTCGTCTCCCTGATCTCACACTGCAAGGCCGGTCTTTTCCGAAAACCGGCCTCTATTTCTGCGGCACCCGCGCTGCGAAAGGGGAGCGGACTTCGCCCGAAGCCGCTCCCATCTTTCCCTGGCGCTTAGCCAAGCACCTTGTTCATCGCCGCTTCGATCGTCACGGTTTCCCGTTCGCCGCTCTTGCGATCCTTCACTTCGACTTCGCCATTCGCAACCGAACGCGGGCCGACAATGATCTGCAGCGGCACGCCAATCAGATCGGCGGTAGCGAATTTCTGGCCCGCACGGTCGTCCGTATCGTCGTAAAGAACATCCTTGCCGACGTTGGAGAGCGAGGAATACAGCTTTTCACAAGCCGCATCGCAGGCCGCATCCCCAGCCTTCATGTTGATGATCACGACATCGAAAGGAGCGACCGAAGCCGGCCAGATGATTCCGTTCTCATCATGCGATGCTTCAATGATGGCGGGAACAAGGCGTGTCGGCCCGATGCCATAGGAACCCATGTGGACAGGGTGTTCCTTGCCGTCCTTGCCCTGCACCTTCGCGCCCATCGGCTCGGAATATTTGGTGCCGAAATAGAAGATGTGACCAACCTCGATACCGCGCGCGGAAAGGCGCTCGCCATCGGGAATGGCGTCGTAGGCGGCCTCGTCATGCATTTCCGACGTCGCGGCGTAATCGGCCGTCCACTCGTCGAACACGCCCTGCAGCGCCGCGACATCGTCGAAATCGGTGCTTTCGGCGGGAATGGCGCGGTCAAGGAAGCTCTTGTGGCAGAAGACTTCGGATTCGCCGGTATCGGCCAGAATGATGAATTCATGGCTGTGGTTGCCGCCGATCGGGCCGGTATCGGCACGCATCGGAATGGCGCGCAGGCCAAGACGCTCGAAAGTGCGCAGATAGGCCACGAACATCTTGTTATAAGAATGGATCGCGTCTTCCTTGGTGAGGTCGAAGGAATAGGCATCCTTCATCAGGAACTCGCGCGAGCGCATGGTGCCGAAACGCGGACGCACCTCGTCGCGGAACTTCAGCTGGATATGATAGAGGTTCAGCGGCAGGTTCTTGTAGGACTTCACATAGGAACGGAAGATGTCGGTGATCATCTCCTCATTGGTGGGGCCGTAAAGCATCTGGCGGTCCTGGCGGTCCTTGATGCGCAGCATTTCCTTGCCGTAGTCATCGTAACGACCGCTTTCCTGCCAGAGTTCGGCCGTCTGCAGCGTCGGCATCAGAAGCTCGATGGCACCGGCGCGGTTCTGCTCCTCGCGGATGATCTTGTTGACCTTGTCCAGCACCCGCTTGCCAAGAGGCAGCCAGGAATAGATGCCAGCCGATTGCTGCCGGATCATGCCGGCGCGCAGCATGAGGCGGTGAGAAACAATCTCGGCTTCCTTGGGGTTTTCCTTCAGGATGGGCAGGAAATAACGGCTAAGACGCATGACGGCTTCCATTGATACGGACGACAGCGCCAAAGGCGCGGGAATCGCCCCGAATAGAGGGATATTGGCGCCGGATATAGCCGTTTCCCGCCAAGAAGAAAACCCGCCATGAAAAGAGCATCAAAGGCCATTTCAGGGTATTTTCACGACAGCTAATTCGCGTCAAAACGCTTTGGTCGAAATATTATTCTTGATCCGGTGCGACAAATCGCACCACAGGGAATTTTTTGCCGACTGTAACAATTATGCAAAAAATGAGATGACAAGCATGGGGGTTTGAGCTAGCTTTAGCTTACAAAAGAGGCAGGAAGTTTAAATTCTTGTCATTTTCGCGGTCAGTCTTGGGAGGATCAGATCTTAGGCGCGCTCGTTCGCAGCCCCGGCAACGGTTACAGATCACGCGAAACCTGGAAAACAAGGCTGAAAGGCCTTGTTTTTTTTTGATCTCAGCACACAAAAGCGCCCCGGCCCGCTATTCCGGTAAAATTATGGCGATGAATCAGCCGCCAGACACGCTCATGCTGTTTGCACGACAGAGATGACATCCATATGACAGTGTTCCGCGCATTCCCTGGCGGAACAGGCCGCGCCGTTAGCGCGTCGTAACCGTTTCCCTGCCGGCTTCAGCCGCCGTCGTCCGGTTTAGATGTCTCGGTGGACTGCATTCCATTGAAGTCGAAGGCAAAGGGCCGTGCATTCTCTCGGCGTCCTCGCCTTGGTGACGAAGGCGCCCTGTCAAGGCTGCCGGCGAATACCGATACCTCAGTCGAAAACGGGAATGATCCTCGGAAGATCATCAAGGCTCACGTCGAACCACCAGGTTCCGCCATACCAGAGCCCGCAGATCAGGGCGGAGATCAGGGTCGTCCACAGAACGATCCGCCCGCCCCGGAAACGCGATGGCGCGCTCGCCACCGTGCCCAACGCCACCTCGCCCTCCTCCGCCTGCGTGCGCAAGCCGATAGGCAGCACGATGAAAAGCACCGTCCACCAGACGATGAAATAAACGGCAAAGAGCGAAAGAAGCGGCATGTGATCCTCCTGCACAATGCGCTCTTGTAACGCATTCATCGCAGAACCGGAATCATTTCTCCGCAAGAAGCACAAAAAGCCTTGGGAGGACGACCAGAACCGCGCTTTGAGCAGGTGCCGTCAGGTCGCTGACGAAGGCGTGCGACCGCTCCTCCGTCATGCCGGACTTGATCCGGCATCCAGCCACGGCGCGTCTACGCCGTGAGACGAGTCTTTACGCGATCAAGAACTTGATCGCGCTGGCCCCCGGACCAGGTCCGGGGTGACGGAGTGCGGATGATACTATCGCCCGAAAGCTCCTGCCTCTCCGGCTCAGACTTTCGTGACGAACACGGTCACGATCGGCTTCTTGCCCCAGCTCTGGTTGGCAGCGGCGCGCACGGCGCGGCGCACCGCTTCGCGCAGCAGATCCAGATCCTTGCGGCGGGCACGCGGAATGCTTTCGACCGCACCGAGCACGGCGTCATAAAGCGTGTCCTCCATCGCCTCGTCCTCGTCATCGAACTCAGGCAGGCCGAAAGGCACGACATCGGGATCGCCGTGGAAGTCGTAACGGCTGTCCAGCACGACATTAACCGCGACATGGCCGGCGAAGGAGAGCTTGCGGCGGTTGCTGATGCCCATCTCGTCCATGTCACCAACGAGATTGCCGTCCTTGAAGACGCGGCCATGCGGCACGTCGTCGATGACTTCCGCGGGGCCGGGCGCCAGACGCAGAACATTGCCGTTGCGCACCTTCGGCACCTGGGAAATACCGGCCTGTTCGGCCAGCTCCTTCTGCGCCACCAGATGCGCCGCTTCACCATGCACGGGCACGACGATCTGCGGCTTGGTCCATTCATACATCTTCAGAAGTTCATTGCGGCGCGGATGGCCGGAAACGTGAACCAGCGCCTCATTGTCGGTGACGATATGCACGCCCTGCTCGATCAGGCCGTTCTTGATATCGATAATGGCCTTTTCATTGCCGGGAATGGCACGCGAGGAAAACACTACGGTATCGCCGGACGCCAGCGCGACATTGCGCATCTCATCACGCGAAAGCTTGGCGAGGGCTGCACGCGGCTCGCCCTGCGAACCGGTCAGGATCAGCACGACACGGTCACGCGGAATATAGCCATATTCGTCTTCGGCCAGGAACGGCTTGATGCCTTCCATGATGCCGAGATCCTGCGAAACGTTGACGACCCGCTTCAGTGACGAGCCAAGCAACAGCACCTCGCGGCCGGCCGCTTCCGCCGCCTGCGCAATCGAGCGGATGCGCCCGACATTGGAGGAGAAGGTGGTGACGGCCACGCGGCCTTCGGCACTTTCGATGATCTGGCGCAGGCCTTCGGAAACCTCGTGTTCGGAGGGCGACACACCATCGCGCACCGAATTGGTGCTGTCGCACATCAGCGCCAGCACGCCCTCTTCGCCGATGGCGCGGAAACGCGCCTCATCCGTCAACGGACCGAGCGACGGCGCCTCGTCGATCTTCCAGTCACCGGTGTGGATGACATTGCCGAGCGGCGTGCGGATAACCAGCGACATAGGCTCCGGAATGGAGTGATTGACGCCAACCGCCTCGATTTCGAACGGACCGACATTGATGCGGTCGCCGGCCTTGAAGATCGTCACCGGAATTTCGGCACGGGTGCCCTCATAGGCGCGCTTGGCTTCCAGCATGCCGGCGGTGAAAGGCGAGGCATAGACCGGCACGTTGAGGCCGGGCCAGAGATCGTTCAGCGCACCATAATGGTCCTCATGGGCGTGGGTGATGATGATGCCCTTGAGGTTCTTTTTCTGCTCGGCGATGTAACTGATATCCGGCAGCACCAGATCGACGCCCGGCAGGTCCAGGCCGGCGAAGGTCACGCCACAATCCACCATGATCCATTGGCGCTTGCTTTCCGGCCCGTAGCCATAAAGCGCCAGATTCATGCCGATTTCACCCACGCCGCCAAGCGGCACAAAGACCAGTTCGTCCTGTTTAGCCATTGTTTTTCTTATCCATTCACGAAAGCGCGCAGGCGCCGGCAATTTGCCGCGCCCGCCACCTCTATCCAGCATCGGACCTGTTGAACCATCTGATCGACCGGGCCGATGCGGAACCGGTTTGTCACCCTGCATTTCATGAGCCGCAGGAAAGCTCCAACCTCCGGGATCCGGTTCGGCGCGGGCTCCTCGGCCGCACCGTTCACCTCATCCGAAAAACACGTCGCCGGCGGCGATGGAGCGCCTTGCGCCCTCGTCCTCGTCCAGCAGCAGATAACCATTATCATCAATTCCGACAAAACGCCCGCCAATCGAACGGTCCGGAAAATTGACGGTGATGTGTTCGCCAATACCGCAGGCGGCGGCCCGCCAGCCGGCCATGATGCCGGAAACGCCCCTGCCCTCGTCCCAGTCCCGCAGAACCTCCGCCGTTTCGCGGAAGAGATGGGCGAAGAGTTCATCCGGCGAGCAGGACGCGCCATGTTCGGAAAGCATGGTGACGGGATAGAGCGGATTGTCCGGCTTATGGGCAATGTTGATGCCGATGCCGATGACGATGGCACGCCGTCCGTCGGACAGCAGCTCCGCCTCCATCAGGATGCCGCAGGTCTTGCGGCGGCCGATCAGCACATCGTTCGGCCATTTGATTTCGAGCGGCTCACCACCCGTCGGCAGCACCGCGCGAATGGCGCGATAGACCGCAAGCGCGAAAGCAAGCGGCAGGGAGCCGATGCGCTCCATCGGCGCGGGATCGATCAGAAGAAGCGAGGCGTAAAGATTGCCGGGTTCGGAGACCCATGGACGGCCACGACGGCCACGACCACCGGTCTGGCGGATGGCGGTAACCCACAGGTTGCCGCCATCACCTGCCCGCGCCCGGGCGAAACATTCCAGATTGGTCGACGGCGTCTCCGCCATCGCCTCGTGCCGGAAGTCATCGATGGACATCCGGCCCGTATGCCTGTGTGTGCTGCTCAAAAGAAGGTCTTCGCCGCAGCAGTCACCGCATTGCCAAGCGCGCCGCCGAAGACGACGAAGGCAACGACGAACAGGGCTGAAAGGGCATAAACGACCTTCAATTCACCGGCCGGACGTTCGAACTTGTCCTTGGCCTCATCGAACCACATGACCTTGACGACGCGGATATAATAGTAGGCGCCGACGACCGAGCCGATAACGCCGATGACGGCGAGCGCATAGAGCTTTGCCTCGATGGCGGCGAGGAAGACGTAATACTTGCCGAAGAAGCCGGCGAGCGGCGGGATGCCGGCAAGCGAGAACATCAGGATCGTCAGCACAACCGCCATGAAGGGATTGGAGGCCGAAAGACCGGCCAGATCCTCGACAGTCTCGACATTGCCGATTTCCTTGCGGCGCATGGAGAGAATGCAGGCGAAGGTGCCGAGCGTCATGACCATATAAACGGTCATGTAGAGAATAACGCCGGCAACACCAGCCTGCGTGCCAGCGGCAAGGCCGACCAGCGCATAACCCATGTGACCGATGGAGGAATAGGCCATCAGACGCTTGATGTTCTTCTGGCCGATTGCGGCAAAGGAGCCGAGCAGCATGGAAGCGATGGAGATGAAGACGACGATCTGCTGCCAGTCGGCAAAGACCGGCTGGAAAGCCTCGACGACGATACGAACGAGGATCGCCATGGCGCCGATCTTCGGTGCGGCAGACAGGAAGGCAGTGACCGGGGTCGGCGCGCCTTCATAAACGTCCGGCGTCCACATGTGGAACGGCACGGCCGAAATCTTGAATGCCAGACCGGCAAGAACGAAGACCAGACCGAAGACGAGGCCGAGCGAGCGGGTTTCCGACGCCAGAACCTGTGCGATTTCAGTAAAGCCGGTATTGCCGGTGAAGCCGTAAACCAGCGACATGCCGTAAAGCAGCATGCCCGAGGAGAGCGCACCAAGAACGAAATACTTCAGGCCCGCTTCCGTGGAGCGCAGGCTTTCGCGGTTGATGGCGCAGACGACGTAAAGCGCCAGCGACTGCAGTTCCAGCGCCATGTAGAGCGAGATCAGGTTGTTGGCCGAGATCATCAGCAGGATGCCCAGCGTCGCAAGCACCAGCAGCACCGGATATTCGAAACGGCCGATCGGCTCGAAACGGCCCTGGCCAACGGCCAGGATCATGGCGGTGATGGAGCCGATCAGCGCCAGAACCTTCATGAAGTTGCCGAAGGCATCGGCGATGTAGACACCGCCGAAAGCCACGCCCGATGCGGGGGCGAAGATGATCCAGAGACCGACGACGAGCAGGAGGGCAACGGCAAGGCCGGTGACCGTCGTTGTCGACTTGTCGCCCGAGAAGACGCCAATCATGAGCAGCGCCAGCGCGCCGACCGCAAGGATCAGCTCGGGCGTCGCGATGTGCAGACTGGCAAAAAGGATTTCAGCGGTCATGTCCAACGGGTCCTGTCGTCAATTCATAGTGAGCGCAACATTTTGCGCCGCCTGCAATGCAGCCGTATAGTTGTTTACCAGAAGATCGACCGATGCGGCGGTGGCATCGAACACCGGTGCCGGATAGACGCCGAAGAAGATCGTCAGAGCAACCAGCGGATAAAGGATGACCTTTTCGCGGGTCGACAGATCGAGCATCGATTTCAGGCTTTCCTTCTCCAGCGCACCGAAGATCACGCGGCGGTAAAGCCACAGCGCGTAAGCGGCCGAGAGGATGACGCCGGTTGCCGCAAACAGTGCGACCAGCGTGTTGGCACGGAATACACCGATCAGCGTCAGGAACTCACCGACGAAGCCGGAGGTACCGGGCAGACCGACATTGGCCATGGTGAAGATCATGAAGGCCACGGCATATTTCGGCATGTTGTTCACGAGACCGCCATAGGCGGAAATCTCGCGGGTGTGCAATCGGTCATAGACCACGCCGACGCAGAGGAAGAGCGCGCCGGAGACAATGCCGTGCGACAGCATCTGGAAGATCGCGCCCTGCACGCCCTGAACATTGGCGGCGAAGATGCCCATGGTCACGTAACCCATGTGGGCGACGGAGGAATAGGCGATCAGCTTCTTGATGTCATCCTGCATCATCGCCACCAGCGAGGTGTAGATGATGGCGAGAACCGAGAGCGTGAAGACGAAGGGTGCGAAATAATCCGACGCCAGCGGGAACATGGCGAGCGAGAAACGGATGAAACCGTAACCGCCGAGCTTCAGCATCACACCGGCAAGAATGACCGAACCGGCGGTCGGTGCCTGAACGTGTGCATCCGGCAACCAGGTATGCACCGGCCACATCGGCATCTTGACCGAGAAGGCGGCAAAACAGGCGAGCCACAGCCAGGTCTGCATGCCGGCCGGGAATCCGTATTTCAGGAGTTCGGTGATGTCCGTCGTGCCGGCCTGCCAGTACATCGCCATGATGGCGAGCATGGTGAGAACCGAACCGAGCAGCGTATAAAGGAAGAACTTGTAGGATGCGTAGACGCGATCCTTGCCGCCCCAGACGCCGATGATGATGAACATCGGGATCAGCGTCGCTTCGAAGAAGACGTAGAAGAGAACGGTATCCAGCGCCACGAAGACGCCGATCATGACGACTTCCAGAAGCAGGAAGGCGATCATGTATTCCTTGACGCGCTTTTCGATCGAATCCCAGCTTGCCAGCACGCAGAAGGGCATGAGGAAGGTGGTGAGGATGACGAAGAGCATGGAGATGCCGTCGACGCCCAGATGATAGGCGGCGATATTGCCGAACCATGCGTGTTTTTCGACCATCTGGAAACCGGGGTTCGAATTGTCGAAACCGATCCAGACGAACAGCGACACCAGGAAGGTGAAAACGGTCGTCAGCAGCGAGACATTGAGAATGTTGCGGCGACCGTAAGGGCCGTTCTCATTTGTCAGAAGCAGGAGCACCACGCCGACGAGCGGCAGAAAGGTGACCGTTGAAAGAATGGGCCAATCGGTCATCAGAAGGCACTCCCGAGCATCATCCAGGTGACAAGCGCCGCGATGCCGATCAGCATCGCAAAGGCATAATGATAGAGGTAACCGGATTGCAGGCGGACCATGCGGTTGGTCACGTCAACCACACGCGCTGCAATGCCGTTCGGTCCATAGTGGTCGATGACAGCGACGTCGCCCTTCTTCCACAGGAAGCGGCCGAGCGCCTTTGCGGAACGTACGAAGAGGAAGTCATAGAGTTCGTCGAAATACCACTTGTTCAAGAGGAACTGGTAGAGGCCACGATGGGTCTCTGCCAGACGCTTCGGCGTCTCCGGCGACTTGATATACATGTACCACGCGGTCACGAAACCAAGCGCCATGGCGAAGAACGGGCTCCACTTCACCCACAGCGGCACGTGGTGGAATTCCTCGAGGATTTCGTTTTCCGGAAGTGTGAACAGAGCACCCTTCCAGAATTCGGCATATTCATGACCGAAGAAATAGCCTTCGAAGAGCACACCGGCGAAGATCGCGCCGACGGTGAGGATGAAGAGCGGGATCAGCATGACCATCGGCGATTCATGCACATGGTGCATGACGTCGGCGGAAGCGCGCGGCTTGCCGAAGAAGGTCATGAAGGCCAGACGCCAGGAATAGAAGCTGGTGAACAGCGCAGCGATAACCAGCAGTGTGAAAGCGAAACCGGACAGCACCGAATGGGACGCGTAAGCGGATTCGATGATGACGTCCTTGGAGAAGAAGCCGGCAAAACCGATCATCGTGCCCGGGATACCAACGCCGGTCAGCGCCAGCGTGCCAACGGTCATGGTCCAGAAGGTGATGGGGATATGCTTGCGCAGGCCACCCATGTAACGCATGTCCTGTTCGCCATCGACGGCATGGATGACCGAGCCGGCGCACAAGAACAGCAGGGCCTTGAAGAAGGCGTGCGTGAAGAGGTGGAATACGGCGGCACCATAAGCGCCGACGCCGAGCGCCACGAACATGTAACCGAGCTGCGAGCAGGTCGAATAGGCAATCACGCGCTTGATGTCGTTCTGCACGAGACCGACGGTCGCGGCAAAGAAGGCGGTGATCGCGCCGATCAGCGTCACGACGGTCAAAGCATCATGCGACAGTTCGAACAGCGGCGACATGCGAGCGACAAGGAAGACGCCGGCGGTAACCATGGTTGCGGCGTGAATGAGGGCCGAAACCGGGGTCGGGCCTTCCATCGCGTCCGGCAGCCAGGTGTGCAGCAGGAACTGCGCCGACTTACCCATGGCGCCCATGAAGAGCAGCAGGCAGACGCCCGTCATCGCATTGGCCTTGTCCAGCTGCATGCCGAACAGGTTGATGACGGTTTCGGTGGAAGCGGCACCTTCGGCCGGCAGATAGGTGCCGGCGGCGGCGAAGATTGTTTCCAAATTGATCGAACCGAACAGCACGAACACACCGCCAATGCCGAGGATGAAGCCGAAGTCACCAACACGGTTGACGATGAAGGCCTTCATGGCAGCAGCAGAGGCCGAAGGTTTCTTGAACCAGAAGCCGATCAGCAGATAGGACGCCAGACCCACGCCTTCCCAGCCGAAGAACATCTGCAGCAGGTTGTCGGAGGTTACCAGCATCAGCATGGCGAAGGTGAAAAGCGACAGATAGGCAAAGAAGCGCGGACGATGCGGATCGTGGTGCATGTATCCGATCGAATATAGGTGCACCAAGGTCGAGACCGTGTTGACCACGACGAACATGACGGCCGTCAACGTATCGATGCGGAACGCCCATTCGACGTCGATGCCACCGGACTGGATCCAGCGCAGCACGGTGACCTTGATCACCTCGCCCGGCTCGCCGTGGGCGAGTGCGATGTTGAAGAACACGATCCACGACAGGATGGCGACCACGATCATCAGACCGGTGGTGACATATTCCGAGGCCTTGGCGCCGATAGAGCGGCCGAACAGGCCGGCGATCAGGAAGCCGATCAGTGGAAGAAAGACGATAGCCTTGTAGATCATAGCCTTATCAGCCCTTCATCATATTGACGTCTTCCACGGCGATCGATCCGCGGTTGCGGTAGAAGACAACGAGTATTGCAAGACCGATGGCCGCTTCGGCGGCTGCGACGGTCAGAATGAAAAGTGCAAAGACCTGGCCGACGATATCGTTCAGGAAGGCCGAGAAGGCCACCATGTTGATGTTGACGGCGAGCAGGATGAGTTCGATCGACATCAGGATGACGATGACGTTCTTCCGGTTGAGGAAGATGCCGAAGACGCCGATCGTAAAGAGGATGGCGCTGACCGTCAGGTAGTGGGAAAGACCGATTTCCATATTCTGTTTCCTTGGATCCGTTCGCGCCTCAGATGCCCTGGCCCGGCTTGACCTTGACCGTGGTGACGGCGGTCTTCGGGTTACGGCCAACCTGCGTGGTTATATCCTGCCGCTTGATGTCGGTGCGATGACGCAGCGTCAGCACGATGGCGCCGATCATGGCCACCAGCAGCACGAGGCCGGCGAGCTGGAAGAAATAGACGTAGTTGGTATAGAGCACATCGCCGAGCGCCGCCGTGTTGGTGCGTTCCGTCACCGGCGGGATCGGCATGGTGATCGATTTTGCCGCCTGCGGGTTCAGCACGCTGCCGCCGACAACGACGATCAGTTCAGCCGCAAGGATGATACCGATCAGCGCGCCGACCGGGGCATAATGCAGCACGCCGGAGCGAAGCTCGGCGAAATCCACATCCAGCATCATGACGACGAAGAGGAAGAGCACCGCAACGGCGCCGACATAGACCACCAGCAGGATCATGCCGAGGAATTCGGCCCCCGTCAGCAGGAACAGCGCGGCTGCGTTGAAGAAGGTCAAGATCAGAAACAGCACCGAATGAACAGGGTTCTTCGATGCGATGACCATGAACGCAGACGCCACGGCGACGAAAGCGAATATATAAAAAAATACAGCGTGCAGACCCATCTTGGTGCCTTCTTGTCCTCATCGGGAGAAGATGGCTCGAAGGCCCCTCACCCGTTTCGTCCCCGCCGGCGAAAACCGCGCAGGCATTTTACTTTTCATCGCTCTCCGGGGTCGCCCCCGGAAAGACGGTTGCACCTTAACGGTAAGGTGCATCCAGTGCGAGGTTGCGCGCGATTTCACGCTCCCAGCGGTCGCCATTGTCGAGAAGCTTCTGCTTGTCGAAATAAAGCTCCTCGCGGGTTTCCGTCGCGAATTCGAAATTCGGGCCTTCGACGATGGCATCCACCGGGCAGGCTTCCTGGCAGAAGCCGCAATAGATGCACTTCACCATGTCGATGTCGTAACGCACCGTGCGGCGGGTGCCGTCATTGCGGCGCGGGCCGGCTTCGATGGTGATCGCCTGAGCGGGACAGATCGCTTCACACAGCTTGCAGGCGATGCAGCGTTCTTCACCGTTCGGATAACGGCGCAGCGCGTGTTCACCACGGAAGCGCGGCGAGACCGGACCCTTTTCGAAAGGATAGTTGATCGTCGCCTTCTGTTTGAAGAAGTGGCGCATGGTCAGGAAGATCGCGCCTACGAATTCCTTCAGGAACAGCGAGTTGACGGCTTGGGAGAGGCTTGCCATCTCAGTCTCCAGATCTTTGAGCGAGGAGTTCAGACATCAACCGGCCCACCCCGTCAGCTTCAATACGAATGCAACAATAACGACCATGGCGAGCGACAGCGGCAGGAACACCTTCCAGCCAAGGCGCATGAGCTGGTCATAACGATAACGCGGAACGAAAGCCTTGGTGAGCGCGATCATGAAGAAGACCATGCAGCCCTTCAAAGCGAACCAGACAATGCCCGGAACCCAGTTCAGGAACCACACATCCACGATCGGCAGCCAGCCGCCGAGGAACAGGATCGTCGTCAGGCAGCAGATCAGGACGATCGCGGCATATTCGCCGAGCATGAACATCATGTAGGGCGTGGAGCCGTACTCGACCATGTGGCCGGCAACCAGTTCCGATTCCGCTTCCGGAAGGTCGAAGGGCGGACGGTTGGTTTCGGCAAGGCCGGAAATGAAGAACACGATGAACATCGGGAACAGCGACAGCCAGTGCCAGTCGAGGAACGATGCCGGCAGGCCGAGCATGGTGCCGAGGCCGGTGCGCTGTGCAAGAACGATATCCGTCAGGTTCAGCGAGCCGACGCAGAGCAGAACGGTGACGATGACGAGACCGATCGATACTTCGTAGGACACCATCTGCGCGGCCGAACGCAGCGCGCCGAGGAACGGATACTTCGAGTTCGAAGCCCAGCCGCCCATGATGATGCCGTAGACTTCAAGCGACGAGATCGCGAAGATGTAGAGAATGCCGACATTGATATTGGCGACGACCCAGCCATCGGCGAAGGGAATGACGGCATAGGTGGCGAGCGCCAGCGTCACGGCGACAAGCGGCGCCAGAAGGAAGACGGCCTTGTTGGCGCCGGCCGGAATGACCGGTTCCTTCAGGATGAACTTCAAGAGGTCGGCGAAGGACTGGAAAAGACCAAAGGGACCAACGACGTTCGGACCACGGCGCAGCTGCACGGCTGCCCAGACCTTACGGTCGGCAAGCAGCAGGAAGGCGATGGCCACGAGAAGGCAAACGAGAAGCAGCAGGGACTGGCCGACCATGATCAGCGCGGGCCAGACGTAGCTCCAGAAAAACTGTTCCATAAATCCCCTACCCTTACTCTGCCGCAGCCTGGAAATTGTTGCGGGCCAATGCGGAGCACTCGGCCATGACGGCAGAGGCGCGCGCAATCGGGTTCGTCAAATAAAAGTCTTTTACCGGCGAGGCAAACGCCGACTTGGTGAGCGAGCCGGTTTTGCCGGCCAGCGCTTCGATATCCTTACCGTTGCCGGCGGCGATCTCGTCGGTTTCCGCCAGATGCGGATGCGCGACATAAAGCTGGCCGCGCAGCGCCGACAGCGAATCGAACGGCAGCTTCTTGCCGAGAACGTCGGACAGAGCACGCAGGATCGCCCAGTCTTCACGGGCTTCGCCCGGTGCGAAACCGGCGCGGTTGCCCACCTGCACGCGACCTTCGGTATTGACCCAGATACCGGATTTCTCGGTATAGGCCGCACCCGGAAGGATGACGTCGGCGTTCATAGCGCCCTGATCGCCGTGGCTGCCGATATAGACGGTGAACTTGGCGCCCTTGTTGGACAGGTCGAGTTCATCGGCGCCGAGCAGGAAGAGAACGTCCATCGAAGCGACCATTTCGGCTACGGCAACACCGCCCTCGCCCGGCACGAAGCCGATATCGAGACCGCCAACGCGGGCGGCGGCAGTGTGCAGCACCGAGAAGCCATTCCACTCTTCGGTAACAGCGCCAACCGAAACGGCAAGCTTTGCAGCAGCCGCGAGAACGGCAGCGCCATCGGCACGCGCCAGAGCGCCCTGGCCGATGATGATCAACGGGTTCTTGGCGGATTTCAGCTTGTCGATGAAGCTGTGCGCACCATTGGCCAGATCCGAAAGCGTTTCCGCGCCCGAACCGAGATATTCGTAATTGTAACGCAGTTCACCAGCCTCACCGATCACGCCGATCGGGAAACCGCCGCGACGCCAGCGCTTGCGAATGCGGGCGTTGAGCACGGCCGCTTCGAAGCGCGGGTTGGAACCAACGATCAGCAGGGCGTCGGCCTGTTCGATGCCTTCAATGGTGGAATTGAAGATGTAGCTGGCGCGACCGAGAGACGGATCAAGCGCTGCGCCATCCTGGCGGCAATCGACATTGGCCGAGCCGAGCGAAGCGAGAAGCGACTTCAGCGCGAACATTTCTTCGACGGAAGCCAGATCACCGGCGATTGCGCCGATCTTCGAACCAGACGTTGCGGCAACAGCCTGCTTGATGGCGCCAAAGGCTTCACCCCAGCTTGCAGGCTGCAGACGGCCATCCTTGCGGACGTAAGGCCGGTCGAGACGTTGCGTCTTCAGGCCGTCCCAGATGAAGCGGCTCTTGTCGGAAATCCACTCTTCGTTGATCGCCTCGTTGACGCGCGGCATGACGCGCATGACTTCGCGGCCACGGGTATCGACGCGGATGGCCGAACCGAGAGCGTCCATCACGTCGATGGTTTCGGTCTTGTTCAGTTCCCACGGACGGGCGGTGAAGGCGAAAGGCTTGGAGGTGAGCGCACCGACCGGGCAGAGGTCAACCACGTTGCCCTGAAGCTCGGAGGTCATGGCCTGCTCAAGATAGGTGGTGATTTCAGCATCTTCGCCGCGACCGATGAGGCCGAGTTCGGCAATACCGGCAACTTCCGTCGTGAAACGGACGCAGCGCGTGCAGTGAATGCAGCGGTTCATCACCGTCTTGACGAGCGGGCCGATATATTTGTCTTCAACCGCGCGCTTGTTTTCCGCGTAACGCGAACCGGCGATACCAAAGGCCATGGCCTGGTCCTGCAGGTCGCATTCGCCGCCCTGGTCGCAGATCGGGCAATCGAGCGGATGGTTGATGAGCAAGAATTCCATCACGCCTTCGCGGGCCTTCTTGACCATCGGCGTGTTGGTGAAAACTTCCGGCAATTCGCCGTTCGGGCCGCCGCGAACGTCGCGAACGCCCATGGCGCAGGATGCGGCAGGCTTGGGCGGTCCGCCCTTCACCTCGATGAGACACATGCGGCAGTTACCCGCGACCGACAAGCGCTCATGAAAACAAAAGCGCGGAACTTCAGCACCCGCCTCTTCGCACGCCTGCAACAGCGTGAAATGATCCGGAACCTCGATCTCTTTACCGTCAACCTTGAGCTTTGCCATGGTTCTACTTACGTCCTGTTGCCTGTTCGTCCCATGTCTCACACGGTCCGCAACAAATCCTTAATCGCGCCCGGCATCCGAAAAATCGCCAGACGCTTCATGGTGTCGCGGGGCCGGAAATTTCCGGCTCCGCCTGAAGCCTGAGTGCTTATTCAGCGGCTTCCAGAACAGCGCCATCATCCATGGCCCTGTAGGTATATTGGTCGATCCGCTTTTCGATTTCCGGACGGAAATTGCGGATCAGCGCCTGTACCGGCCATGCGGCGGCATCGCCAAGCGCACAGATGGTGTGGCCTTCGATCTGCTTCGTCACTTCGAACAGCATGTCGATTTCGCGCTTCTGCGCATTGCCCTTGACCATGCGCTCCAGCACGCGCCACATCCAGCCCGTGCCTTCGCGGCACGGCGTGCACTGGCCGCAGCTTTCATGCTTGAAGAAGGCCGCGATGCGGGCAATCGCCTTGATGACGTCGGTGGACTTGTCCATGACGATCATGCCGCCGGTGCCGAACGAAGACTTCACTTCGCGCATGCCGTCGAAATCCATGATGGCGTCCTTCATGTCCTCACCGCGAACGATGGGGCAGGATGCGCCGCCGGGGATGACGCCGAGCAGATTGTCCCAGCCGCCGCGAATGCCACCGCAATGGTGTTCGATCAGCTCACGGAAGGACAGGCCCAGCGCATCTTCGAAGGTGCACGGACGCTCGACATGGCCCGAGACCATGAACAGCTTGGTGCCGACATTGTTCGGACGGCCGATGGACGAGAACCAGGCGGCGCCACGGCGCAGGATGGTCGGCGCAACGGCGATCGATTCAACGTTGTTGACGGTCGTCGGGCAGCCGTAAAGACCCATATTGGCCGGGAACGGGGGCTTGAGGCGCGGCTGGCCCTTCTTGCCTTCAAGGCTTTCGAGCAGAGCCGTCTCTTCGCCGCAGATATAGGCACCCGCGCCGTGATGGACGTAGATGTCGAAATCCCAGCCGTTCTTGTTGTTCTTGCCGAGCAGGCCGGCATCGTAACATTCATCGATGGCTGCCTGCAGCGCTTCACGCTCGCGCATATATTCGCCGCGAACATAGATATAGGCCGTATGCGCACCCATGGCGAAACCGGCGATCACGCAGCCTTCGATCAGCGTATGCGGATCGTTGCGCAGGATTTCGCGGTCCTTGCAGGTGCCGGGCTCGGATTCGTCGGCATTGACGACGAGATAATGCGGACGGCCGTCATTTTCCTTCGGCATGAAGGACCACTTGAGACCTGTCGGGAAGCCAGCGCCGCCGCGACCGCGAAGGCCGGAAGCCTTCATCTCGTTGATGATCCAGTCACGGCCCTTTTCGACGATCTGCTTGGTACCGTCCCAATGGCCGCGCGCTCTTACGCCCTTCAGGGACTTGTCCTTGAGGCCGTAGAGATTGGTAAAGATGCGATCCTGATCTTTTAACATGCTTCACCTCTTACCGCGGCTTCTTGCCGAAGACCCTGATATACTCGGCTTCGCCACCCTTGGCGAGCGCCTCGGCCTGCTTGATCCACTCGTCGCGTTCAATGCGGCCCTTGAAATTCAGATAACCGTCGACCCAGTCGCATTCGGCCTTTTTCCAGCCGGCGACCTGCGCATAGGTGAAAATGCCGAGCTCGTTGAGCGTGCCCTCGATCTTCGGACCGACGCCGGAAATGAGCTTCAGGTCATCGGGCGTCGCCGGCTTTTCGATGCCGGCCGGACGATCCTTGGAATCGAGCGACGGCTTCGCGGAACCCGAAGCTTCCTTTTCAGCAGCCTTGACATTGGCTTCCGCAGCCTTCGGCTCGTTGGCCGGCGTCTTCAGCTTCGGATCGGTTTCCGGAGCGTCCGTCTTCGGCTTGGCGGCATTGGACGGCGGAACCGGAGCGGCATCCGCAGCCACTTCGGCCGGCTTGTCGAGATTGGAGCGATCCGGCTTGATCTCTTCCGTCAGCGTCGTCAGGCCACCGACCGGGACCGACTCGTGACGGTCGATCTGCGGGCCGGTCTTGACCGTGTCGCCCTTGCCTGCCTCGAATGTGTCGATGATCTCTTCCAGACGCTCGGGCGTCAGGTCCTCATAGGCATCCTTGAAGATGATGACCATCGGCGCGTTGACGCAGGCGCCCTGACATTCCACTTCTTCCCAGGAAAGCGTGCCGCTCTCATTGGTGTGCAGCGGATCGTGGTGGATCTTCTTGCGGCAGACATCCATCAGCGCTTCCGAGCCGCGCAGCATGCAGGGCGTGGTGCCGCAGACCTGAACATGGGCGCGCGTGCCGACCGGCTTCAGCTGGAACTGGGTATAGAAGGTCGCCACTTCCATGACGCGGATATAGGCCATATCCAGCATGTCCGCGACTTTTTCAATGGCGGCGCGGGTAACCCAGCCGTCCTGCTCCTGCGCACGCATGAGCAGCGGGATGACCGCCGATTGCTGGCGTCCCTCGGGATATTTCTTGATCGTCTTTTCCGCCCATGCGGTGTTTTCCGCATTGAAGGCAAATGCCACGGGCTGGAACTGATCTTCGGCTAGTCGACGAACGGACATACTTCCTCACGCCTTTTCAGTTTAACGTCTCACAACGCGATCTCGCCACCGTGACGAATTCGCAGGCGTAAGCCGCCTTGTCTTTCTGCATGAACACGATGAACTTGCTGCCATTGGGAACCGAGGCCTTGATCTCGTATCCCAGGGACAGAAGCTGCTTGATGGTCGAAGAGCCGCCGCTCGACAGCGATACGCCGCCCTCGTCCGTCGCCGTCTGGGCGAAAACGGGGGCAGACATCGCAGCAAGAAAAGCCGGAATGGCCAGCGGCAGACGCATCAGCGGTCGACCTCCCCGAACACGATGTCGAGAGAGCCGAGCACGGCTGTAACGTCGGCAAGCTGATGGCCCTTGCACAGGAAATCCATGGCCTGCAGATGCGCATAACCCGGCGCGCGGATCTTGCAGCGGTAGGGCTTGTTGGAACCGTCCGCGACCACGTAGACGCCGAATTCGCCCTTCGGCGCTTCGACGGCGGCGTAAACTTCGCCGGCCGGAACGTGGTAACCTTCGGTATAAAGCTTGAAGTGGTGGATCAGCGCTTCCATCGAACGCTTCATCTCGCCGCGCTTCGGCGGAACCACCTTGCCATCCAGCGAGGAGACCGGGCCGATGCGATGCTTGCCGGACAGAAGATCGACGCACTGCTTCATGATCTTTACGGATTCGCGCATTTCCTGCATGCGGATCAGGTAACGGTCGTAGCAATCGCCGTTCTTGCCGACGGGAATGTCGAATTCCAGATCGGAATAGCACTCGTAAGGCTGCGAACGGCGCAAATCCCAGGCAGCGCCGGAACCGCGCACCATCACGCCCGTGAAACCCCAGGCAAACGCATCTTCCAGCGACACGACGCCGATATCGACGTTACGCTGCTTGTAGATGCGGTTGTCGGTCAGAAGACCTTCGATATTGTCGAGAACGGTGAGGAACGGATCGCACCACTTGCCGATATCATCGACCAGTTCCGGCGGCAGATCCTGATGCACACCGCCCGGACGAACATAAGCCGAGTGCATGCGGGCGCCACAGGCGCGCTCATAAAACACCATCAGCTTTTCGCGCTCTTCGAAGCCCCAGACCGGTGGCGTCATGGCGCCAACGTCCATGGCCTGCGTCGTGACGTTCATGATGTGCGACAGGATACGGCCGATTTCCGAATAAAGAACGCGGATCAGCTGGCCACGCATCGGGATTTCAAGGCCCAGCAGCTTTTCGACGGCGAGCGCGAAAGCGTGTTCCTGGTTCATCGGCGCCACGTAGTCGAGACGGTCGAAATAAGGAACGGCCTGCAGATAGGTCTTGGTCTCGATCAGCTTTTCGGTGCCGCGATGCAGGAGACCGATATGCGGATCGACGCGCTCGACGATTTCGCCGTCCAGTTCCAGAACCAGACGCAGCACGCCGTGCGCGGACGGATGTTCCGGACCGAAGTTGATCGTGAAATTGCGGACGTTATGCTCAGTCATTCTAGTGCTCCGCCGAGGTGATCATGGCGATGAATTCGGGGCCGGTCATGTTCTGCGTGGTTTCTGCGAAAGAATAGCTCGAAGGCTTTTCATCCGTGAAAATCTGCGACGCGAACTTGAAGCTGGAAGGGTTGTCGAAAGCCTGCAGCGAAACGGCAAAATGCTTGCCATCCTTGGAACGCCAGACCAGCGTGCTGCCGCAGTTCTTGCAGAAGCAACGCTCACCCCATTCCGACGAGGAATAAACGCCAAGGCTTTCCTCGTTCTCGAAGGTGATACCAGTGCATTCAACAGCCATGAAAGCACCGCCGGACCAGCGGCGGCACATGGAGCAATGGCAAACGCCGAATTCGCGGGCACCGATCGTGGCCGTGAAGCCAACGGCGCCGCAAAGACATTGTGCATGCTCTGTCGCGGGGGCTTCGCTCATTGCTTGGCCTTTTCATCGCCCGGGAGAACATATTCGGTCCCTTCCCACGGGGAAAGGAAATCGAAGTTGCGGAATTCCTGCTTCAGTTCGACCGGTTCATAAAGAACCCGTTTCAGAACGTCATCGTAACGCACTTCCACAAAGCCGGTAACCGGAAAATCCTTGCGCAGCGGATGGCCTTCGAAACCATAGTCCGTGAGGATGCGGCGCAGGTCCTTGTGGCCCTCGAAAGGAATGCCATACATGTCCCATGCTTCGCGCTCGAACCATTCCGCGCCCATGTAAACGGAGGTCGCCGAAGGAACGCCCTCGTCCTCTTCCACCTGCAGCTTGACGCGCACGCGCAGGTTCTGGCGCGGCGACAGCAGGTGATAGACGACATCGAAACGCTTTTCGCGCTGCGGCCAGTCGACGCCACAAATATCGATGATGTTGACGAAACCGCACTGCACGTCGTCCCGCAGGAAGGTCAAAAGCGCGATGACATTTTCCGGCGTCGTGTTCAGCGTCAGCTCGCCATAGGCGATATCGGCCGACACCACGAGAGAACCGCGCGCTTCCTTAACGTAAGCAGCAAGATCGTTGAGAGCTTCGCTCATTCCTAAATCCGTCCTTTGCCCTTAGCGCTCGATCGTACCGGTACGCCGGATCTTCTTCTGCAGCAGAAGTACGCCGTAAAGCAGCGCCTCCGCCGTGGGGGGACAGCCCGGAACGTAGATATCCACCGGCACGACGCGGTCGCAGCCGCGCACGACAGCGTAGGAATAATGGTAATACCCACCACCGTTGGCGCAGGAGCCCATGGAGATGACATAACGCGGCTCGGGCATCTGGTCATAGACCTTGCGCAGAGCGGGCGCCATCTTGTTGGTCAGCGTGCCGGCAACGATCATCACGTCAGACTGGCGCGGTGAGGCGCGCGGGGCGACACCGAAGCGCTCCATGTCGTAACGGGGACCGGACGCCTGCATCAGGCCTTCAACGGCGCAGCAGGCGAGGCCGAACTGCATCCACATCAGCGAGCCGGTGCGCGCCCAGGTGATCAGCTCGTCGGTCGAGGTGACGAGAAAGCCCTTGTCGGCCAGCTCGTCATTGATTTCCGTGAAGTAGGCGTCGTTGCTGCCAACCGGCTTGCCGGTCGAGGGATCGATGATGCCCTTCGGCTGCGGCGCAACGAGCGTGGTGTTGTTCTGGCTCATGCCCATTCCAGCGCTCCCTTCTTCCACTCATAGATAAAGCCGATGGTGAGAACGATGAGGAACACCATCATCGACCAGAAACCGAACCAGCCCATCTCGCCGAAAGACACCGCCCAGGGAAACAGGAAGGCGACTTCCAGATCGAAGATGATGAACAGGATCGATACCAGATAAAAGCGGATATCGAACTTCATGCGGGCATCGTCGAAGGCGTTGAAACCGCACTCGAAAGCGGAGAGCTTTTCCGGGTCCGGCGCCTTATAGGCGACAGCAAAAGGCGCAATGAGAAGCGCCAGGCCGATGACAAGAGCGATACCGATGAAGATTGCGATCGGAATATAGGAACTGAGGAGTTCAGTCATGGTCTCTTCCCTGCCCGGCCAGGTGCCGGACCTGCCTTTGCGACCCAAGGTCTCAAAGAGCGCACAAATATGTTGCAACGCCAAAGTGGTTAGCGCAGCCGCGCCCTCTCTGCAAGAGTTTAGGCTCCATTTCAAGACACCTGCCGCATTGATTGGCAACAATATTGCCGGAATTGACGCAAATTTGGGCCACAATTCCGGCCTAAGCCCCTCAAATACAATAATAATCGATTGAAGGACGCAACCGCAAAAAAGTCACACGAATTTTACGTCGAAATGGCAGCGAAGTGACGGTTTTCGGAAATCGAAACCTGACTAAAAAAAGCAGGAAAAATCGCGCATAAAAACGCTGGAATCAGCCACCGGAAATGCCAATACCAGAGCGCGTACAGGACACGTCTGTTTCACTTTTGAGGAGACATTTCGGAAGAGAGAAATGGCGCGAGTGACGGGGCTCGAACCCGCGACCTCCGGCGTGACAGGCCGGCACTCTAACCGACTGAGCTACACCCGCGCACCACAGACATTCATCTGTGTTTTCCGAGGAACAGGATGGCGCGAGTGACGGGGCTCGAACCCGCGACCTCCGGCGTGACAGGCCGGCACTCTAACCGACTGAGCTACACCCGCATCTCCTGACGACAGGACCTTGTCCCGCCGCTCGAACCAGCCTCGGCCGTTCGATGAGCGGCTAACTACGGCGTTCGTGCGGGGGTGTCAAGCAGGTTTCACGACAAAAGAATAAGCTTCTTCATTTTGATCGGGAAAAACCGGGAGGCCTTTGACCGCCATTGCGGCAAACGCCCTGTTTTACGGGCTTTTCCCAACGAAAACAAAAAACTTGTCCACAGCCACCGGCTTCCGCGACGGGATTTCCACATGGCCGTCAAGGCGCCATCGTATCGTGTTTCGACCAAAAACCCCGCAGTTCCCGGCTTTTTGCCGATAACCTCCGGCGGAGAAAAAAGCGGCCCGGAAAAAAAACAAAAAAACTTCACAAAAGCCCTTGCGGTTTTTTTCCGATCCGAATACATCACGGCCACCGACGCGGCGGACATGATCCGCAGGACGCGAAGGGCGATTAGCTCAGTTGGTAGAGCGCCTCGTTTACACCGAGGATGTCGGGAGTTCGAGTCTCTCATCGCCCACCATTTTCCCGAATTCCTTAAATCAGATCTTATCGCGCCGGATATTTCTTCCGCATGCTGTGTTCTGTCCGGAATTTACATCGGCAATCAGACATCCCTGCCCCGCCACTCGTCTTCGAAGCACAGGATTTGCGCTCCGAACCGGGGGAATCGTTTTTTCCGGCCCGTTTCTATTCCAAATTGACACTTCTGTTCCAGATTCCGACAGTTCCGTCGAATCTCTGTGTCACTCCGTAACATACCGAAAAATAAGCAAATTCAGACTTTTTAAAGAGATTTCAGGCATTGTTTCCATACCGTTTCATGATGAACGGTTGAACTGATGGATGAAACCATGTCGATCGACGCGTTTGTAACACTCGCGCTTATTGCGCTGCCTATTTATATTTTTTTTCGCTGGGTCCAGCAGGATTCGGAAAAATCAGATACTCCCAAAAGCAGGAATTCCATGGGGCGCTGACCTGCACATAGATCCCAGGCATTTGCACGGACAGCCCCCGAACAATCCCCCGACAATCCGACACAGAAGCGCCAAAACCGATTCCAGCGGCTTTGGCCCACTGATGGCGCAAAATCGGTGATCCCTCCCCCGGGAAACTCCTCGCCACAAAAAAGCCGGGCACAGCCCGGCTTTTCTATTTGCGACACAATCGAGCGATCAGTTGATCGCCTTCAGATTGACGGTGAAGAACAGCGTCTCGCCGGAAGAATCGTCAACGCCGTCATTGTCGGTCACGGCATAGGCGGTTCCTGCCTTGTCGAAGGTGAAGCCTTCCAGCTTGTCGACGACATAACCATTGGTCTGGGCCTTGAGGTCGGGCAGGAAATCATGCGCTTCCTGCTTGGCCACCAGCGGCAGCTCGCCGCCGATCTTGCCCGGCTTCAGGTCAGCGATAGCGACGCGGTAGAGCTTCTTGAGCTTGGCCTTGTCGCCGATCTGGTTGTCGCGTTCGACGATATAGACATATTCGCCCTGCGCAGTGATTTCAGACAGACCAACCCAGCCTGCTTCGGTCTTGTCGAGTGGGTAACGCACGGCGCCCCACTCCTTGGACTTCGGATTGTAGGAGACGAGCTTGACGAAGCCCTTCTCATCCGTGCCCCATTCGCGCTGCACGGCCATCCACAGCGTGGCGTCATCGCCCTTACCGATCATGGTCACGCCTTCGAAACCGAAACGGGTGTCGCCGGAAAGCAGTTCCTTCGGCAGTGCGATCTCAGCCTTGATCTCGCCCTTGGCATTGACGTTGTAAAGCGCGTGCGGAACGAGCTTGGCGCTGTCGCCTTCCGACGCCAGCCAGAAGCCACCCTTGCCGTCGAGCGTGATACCTTCGATGTCGAGTTTCTGGGCAGCGATACCGTCACGCTTCACCCGCAACACGCTGGTGATGGTGGCGGGCTTCTTCGTGGCGTCGATGGTGTAGATCGACGGCTGGTTGCCATAAACCGAGTCGGAAACGGCATAGAGGATGCCGGGCTTTTCGGCGTCACCAACCAGGCCGGAGAGCGCACCCCAGCCGATCGGCGCGCCGTCGACGGTGGCGGAAACGAGCTGCGGATAGGCCGGCTGGCCTTCGGCGCGCTCATAGAGCATGACATGCGAGCGGACGCCGCCGTCTTCGATCAGATCCACCTCATTGGCAGTGGCGAGAAGGTTGCGCGACGGGATGGCGACCGCACCTTCCGGCGAAACGCCCGAAGGCAGGAGCTGCGTCAGCTGCGGCTCTGCGCCGGTATCCTTGTAGACGGCAACGACGGAGGCGCGCTCGGCAAGGACGAAGAAATAGTTCTGGCCATCGAAGGTCGCTGCCTCAAGACCTTCCGGCTCGATACCCTTGGCCTTGGAGCGCTTTTCCGGATAGTGGCCGATGGCGGCAACGGCGTGCTCGAGCGATGCACCCGATTCGTAAACGAGCTTGCCCGTCTTGTCGAAGATGGTGAAGCCGCGCGAACCGCCCTGCCAGTCGCCCTCATTGGCGACGACGATACGGTCATTATCCAGCCACTTCACCGCATCCGGCTCGCGCTTGCGGCCTTCCTGCTTGTCGGTGAACTTCAGCTGGCCGTCGGTCTTGGTGTCGATGCCTTCCAGATTGACGGTGCCGGCGGAGAAATGCGTCTTCACCGTGCCGGTTTTTCCGTCGAGAATGACGATGTGGTTGTTTTCCTGCAGCGTCAGCGCGATCTCGCCATTGGCGTTGATCGAGACGAATTCCGGCTCCGGATCTTCCGGGGAGATTTCGGCAAGGCCGGTCAGCTCGATCTTCTTCAGCGTTGCGCAATCGGCAACACCGTCCTTCAGGCCGACAGTGACCAGGTAACCGGCAGGCATCTGCGGCAATGCGCCTTCGTTCACCTCTTCATCGCGCTCGTTTTCGATGGCGATGGCGGCAAAGGTCTTGTCCGGGGAAATGGCGACGGAATCGGGCTGACCGCCGAGATCGCAGCTCGCGTCGATCTTCTTGGTGGCGATATCGACCGTCACCAGCTTGCCGGAGGGCTTGGCGCGGTTTTCGGACGTGTTGACACCGGCCAGAACCTTTGCGCCGATGGCGGCAACGGAGGTCGGCTCGCCCTGCAGTAGCAATGCGCCGCCGGCCTTGGGAGCCTTTGCGTCCGTAATGTCGATGAAGCCGATGCCGCCGAGGGGGCTGTCCGAATAGATCAGCGTCTTGCCGTCTTCGCTGGCGGTGATGATTTCAGCCGAGGTGACGGATTTGGCGTCCTTGTCGGCGGGAAGGTTCTTCGCCACCGGGAAAGACGCGATGCGGTTGAAAACCGGCTCGGCAGCGGCCGGGAAGGCAGCGGATGCGAGCAGTGCCGCGGTCAAAGCCATTTGAGAAAATCGGAACGCCATTTTAATCCCCCTTGGGTCCAGAAATACCCCAAGGCTTCTGCGTCAAAGACATGACAGTGGCATGACATTTCATTGCAGGAATCAAAAAGCCCGGCCGTAAAGGCCGGGCTTTCGTGTTTCTGCGCACATTCCGCGTTTCGAAACGCCGTGTGTCCGGATGGAAAGCTACACAGGCGCAGGCGCCGAGACCTTCAATCCACACCATACCGGGTGAAACCGGGCCGCCCGAAAGAGCTTTCGAAGGCCGCCCCTTTATGCCGGTTGATGGCATGAGCGCGTCACAACATGCTTCCTCGTGAACCTGAAAAGCCGCCCGCCCGCCGCCGGGCGTTGCGGCTTTCCGGAAAACTTACGAGTTAACGGCGTCCTTCAGGCCCTTGCCTGCGGAAAACTTCGGTACGTTGCGAGCCGGGATATCGACTTCAGCACCCGTGGAAGGGTTACGACCCTTGGAGGCTTCACGACGGCTGACGGAGAAGCTGCCGAAGCCAGCGAGACGGATGTCGCCACCGCTCTTCAGTTCGTTCTGTACGGTTTCGAATACGGCATCAACAGCGGAAGCAGCATCTGCCTTCGTGAGACCAGCCTTTTCGGCAACAGCAGAGACGAGCTCGTTCTTGTTCATGTTTCCACCCCTTTCAATGGTTTGAAACGACTAGGAATTAAGCCGGCGCAGAATACGTTTGCATCCGCGCACAGCAACTCAAAAGCGCTGGAATCGCCTGAAAAACAAGGGGTCTGCGATTTTTTTCACAAAAAAGGCCGACATTTCTGCCGGCCTTCCACATATTCGTGCCAATTTGGCATCAGTTGCGCGGAGCTGAGCACCGCGCGCGCCCTCTGACACCTAACGCATTGATTCTATGCATTGCCCGTCGCGAAAGGCGATTCCCGCCCTCGCGACGATGCCATCCATCAATGCGCGATCGTCTGGCTGCCGTCGTCGACGCCTTCGACCGTTGCGATCACCGGCGTCTCGATGCTGCCGTCCCACTCGATGGGCTCCGGCGTGCGGATGAGGGCATGCCTGATGACTTCGCCCATGCGCGAAACCGGGATGATCTCCATCTCGTTCTTCACATTGTCCGGAATCTCCGCCAGATCCTTGGCGTTTTCTTCCGGGATCAGCACCTTCTTGATGCCGCCGCGCAGAGCCGCAAGCAGCTTTTCCTTCAGGCCGCCGATCGGCAGCACGCGACCACGCAACGTGATCTCGCCCGTCATCGCCACGTCCTTCGAGACCGGAATACCGGTCATGATGGAGACGATGGCGGTGGCCATGGCAACACCGGCAGACGGACCGTCCTTCGGGGTTGCCCCTTCCGGAACATGGACGTGGATGTCGCTCTTGTCGAAGCGCGGCGGTTCGATGCCGAAGTCCACGGCGCGCGAACGGACATAGGATGCCGCCGCCGAAATGGATTCCTTCATCACTTCCTTGAGGTTGCCGGTGACCGTCATGCGGCCCTTGCCCGGCATCATCACGCCTTCGATGGTGAGCAGCTCACCGCCGACTTCCGTCCAGGCCAGACCCGTGACGACACCGACCTGATCCTCGCGCTCGGCCTCGCCGTGGCGGAACCGCGGAACGCCCAGATAATCCGGAACGTTGGCAGCGGTGACTTCCACGGACTTGACCTTGCCCTTGATGATCTCGGTGACAGCCTTACGCGCCAACTTCATCAGCTCGCGCTCGAAGCTGCGCACGCCCGCCTCGCGGGTGTACTGCTGGATCACGACCATCAAAGCTTCATCCGTAACCGAGAACTCTTCCGGACGCAGGGCATGTTCCTTGATCGCCTTCGGCAACAGGTGACGCTTGGCGATTTCGCGCTTTTCGTCTTCCGTGTAACCGGCGATGCGGATCACTTCCATACGGTCCATCAGCGGACCCGGAATGTTCAGCGTGTTGGCCGTGGTCACGAACATCACGTCCGACAGATCGTATTCCACTTCAAGGTAGTGATCCATGAAGGTGGAGTTCTGTTCCGGATCGAGAACCTCCAGCAGTGCCGACGACGGATCGCCGCGGAAATCCATGCCCATCTTGTCGATTTCGTCGAGCAGGAAGAGCGGGTTCGCCTTCTTGGCCTTCTTCATCGACTGGACGATCTTGCCCGGCATGGAGCCGATATAGGTGCGGCGGTGACCGCGGATTTCCGCCTCGTCACGAACGCCACCAAGCGCCATGCGCACATATTCGCGGCCGGTCGCCTTGGCGATCGACTTGGCGAGCGAGGTCTTGCCGACGCCGGGAGGACCGACGAGGCACAGGATGGGTCCGCGGATCTTCGAAGCGCGCGCCTGCACGGCGAGATATTCGACGATGCGTTCCTTGACCTTGTCGAGACCGAAATGATCCTGGTCGAGGATTGTCTCGGCAGCATTGAGATCGGTCTTGATCTTCGACTTCTTGCCCCAGGGCAGGCCCAGCAGCCAGTCCAGATAGTTGCGCACGACGGTCGCTTCCGCGGACATCGGGCTCATCTGGCGAAGCTTCTTCATTTCCGCCTCGGCCTTTTCCTTGGCCTCCTTGGAAAGCTTGGTCTTGGCGATGCGCTCTTCCAGCTCGGCCATCTCGTCACGACCGTCCTCGCCGTCGCCGAGCTCCTTCTGGATTGCCTTCATCTGCTCGTTCAGGTAATATTCGCGCTGGGTCTTCTCCATCTGGCGCTTGACGCGCGAGCGGATGCGCTTTTCGACCTGAAGCACGGAAATTTCGCCTTCCATGAAGCCGAGAGCCTTTTCAAGCCGCTGCTTCACGCTGACGGTTTCCAGCATTTCCTGCTTTTCAGTGATCTTGATCGACAGGTGCGAAGCGACCGTATCGGCCAGCTTCGAATAATCGTCGATCTGACCGGCAGCGCCGACAACCTCGGGTGAAATCTTCTTGTTGAGCTTCACATAGCTCTCGAATTCGGACACGACCGAACGCGACAGCGCCTCGATCTCGACCGGATCTTCAGCGGGTTCCTGCAACGGCGTCGCGGAGGCTTCGTAGAAATCCTCGCGGCCGGTATAGCTGTCGATCTGGGCGCGACCCTTGCCTTCCACCAGCACCTTCACGGTGCCGTCGGGAAGCTTCAGAAGCTGCAGGACGTTGGCGACCGTGCCGACCTTGTGGATGGCCTCGGGGGTCGGGTCGTCATCGCTGGCGTTGATCTGGGTGACAAGCATGATCTGCTTGTCCGAGCCCATGACTTCCTCGAGCGCACGAATGGATTTTTCCCGCCCGACGAACAGGGGAACGATCATATGCGGGAAAACGACAATGTCGCGCAGGGGAAGTACCGGGTAGGTACCGCCAGATGCCGCAGACGTGATGTTCGTCATATCATTTCCTTTCCTGGTCCCTTTCGGGACACTTTGCCGGACAGCTTGGGGCATCCGGCACATTCATTTCTCGAGACTGAAAGTGGAGTTTCGAAACGCCGATTTCAAGTCGCCGGAACAGACAGTCTCGCGCAGCGGCAAGACCGTGAAATTCAACAAAACCCAGCGCCGGCTCATACTCCCGACATTTCCGGTTATCCCTGAGGACATGGGAACCGGGTCGCCGACGGGAATTCACATTTCCGTCATATCGCGCTGCAAATCAGTTGTAAGACTTTATCAGCAAAGCGCAATCCGCTCCAAACGCAAAATCGGGCTTCGCCAAGTTAGGCGCAAGTTTCATGCGCCGCAGACAACGGAAAAGGCCCGCACGAATGCGGGCCTTCTGATTTCATTACAGTACCGGACCAGCCGATCAGGCCGAAACGTTGGTCTTTTCTTCCTGACGATCCGCATAGATGTAGAGCGGACGCGCGACGCCACTGACGACATCGTTGGAGATAACAACTTCACGCACGCCTTCCAGGGTCGGCAGTTCGAACATGGTATCCAGCAGGATCTTTTCCATGATCGAGCGCAGGCCGCGGGCGCCGGTCTTGCGGGTGATCGCCTTGCGGGCAATCTCGCGCAGCGCGTCCTCGTGGAAGGTCAGTTCCACGTCTTCCATCTCGAACAGGCGCTGATACTGCTTGACCAGCGCGTTCTTCGGCTCGGACAGGATCTGGATCAGCGCATCTTCATCAAGGTCTTCCAGCGTTGCGAGAACGGGCAGACGGCCGATGAATTCCGGGATGAGGCCGAACTTCACCAGATCTTCCGGCTCGAGTTCGCGCAGCACTTCGCCCACACGACGATCGTCTTCCGCCTTGACGGTCGCACCGAAGCCGATCGAGGTCTTTTCACCACGGGCCGAGATGATCTTGTCGAGGCCGGCAAAGGCGCCACCGCAGATGAACAGGATGTTGGTCGTATCCACCTGCAGGAATTCCTGCTGCGGATGCTTGCGGCCGCCCTGCGGCGGAACGGAAGCGACCGTGCCTTCCATGATCTTCAGAAGCGCCTGCTGAACGCCCTCGCCCGACACGTCGCGCGTGATGGACGGATTGTCCGACTTGCGGGAAATCTTGTCGACTTCGTCGATATAGACGATACCGCGCTGGGCGCGCTCGACATTATAATCCGCAGCCTGCAACAGCTTCAGGATGATGTTTTCCACGTCCTCGCCGACATAACCGGCTTCGGTCAGCGTCGTTGCGTCCGCCATGGTGAAGGGAACGTCGATGATGCGGGCGAGCGTCTGGGCAAGATAGGTCTTGCCGCAACCCGTCGGACCGACGAGCATGATGTTCGACTTCGCAAGCTCAACATCGCCGTTCTTGGAGGCGTGCGCGAGGCGCTTGTAATGGTTGTGAACGGCCACCGACAGGATCTTCTTCGCCTGCTTCTGACCGATGACATATTCGTCGAGGATCTTGATGATGTCCTGCGGGGTGGGAACACCCTCACGCGACTTCACCATCGACGTCTTGTTCTCCTCGCGGATGATGTCCATGCACAATTCGACGCATTCATCGCAGATGAATACCGTCGGTCCGGCAATGAGTTTCCGGACTTCGTGCTGGCTCTTGCCGCAGAATGAACAATAGAGTGTATTCTTAGAGTCGCCGCCGTTGCTGCCGCTGACTTTGCTCATATCTCTTTCCTTCCAGCACGCCGCAGGTCCGCCAAACGGATCGCGGTCAACTTACCGCCCGCAGATACGGCCCGCCTTGGGGTGCATTGCCGTATCCGCCTCGTTTCCCGGGGTACTAGCCGTATCAGATACAGGAGCTGACAACCGGCTGCAACGAATTCCCCATCAAACCAAAGGCCACGTCATAAAAACTCAACATAGCCTTTATATATACTAATATCGCTTTCTGTTGCGGTTGAAAGCCCCGAAATTACTTTTGCGGGGTCAAACAAACGTCAGAAAGCGGCGCGCCTCAATTCGCGGCGGCGCCCTCGATTTCCTGGCGCGAGGTCAGGATCTTGTCGATCACGCCCCAGTCCTTCGCCTCGTCTGCATCCATGAAGTGGTCGCGATCAAGGGTTTTTTCAACCTCTTCGAGCGTGCGGCCGGTGTGCTTCACGTAGACTTCATTGAGACGACGCTTCATCTTGATGATGTCGCGGGCGTGACGCTCGATATCCGATGCCTGGCCCTGGAAACCGCCGGAAGGCTGGTGCACCATGATGCGGGCGTTCGGGGTTGCGAAACGCATTCCCTTCTCACCGGCAGCCAGAAGCAGCGAGCCCATGGATGCGGCCTGGCCGACGCAGAGCGTCGAAACGGCAGGGCGAATGAACTGCATCGTATCGTAGATCGCCATACCGGCGGTCACGACGCCACCCGGCGAATTGATGTAGAGCGCGATTTCCTTCTTCGGGTTTTCAGCCTCGAGGAAAAGGAGCTGCGCGCAGACGAGCGACGCCATCTGGTCTTCCACCGGGCCGGTGAGGAAAATGATGCGTTCCTTGAGAAGACGGGAAAATATGTCGTAGGAGCGTTCGCCGCGATTGGTCTGCTCAACGACCATCGGCACCAGAGCCATGGCGGTATCAACTGGATTTTTCATGTCCGTCCTTTGTCAAACTCTGCCCTTCGCGGAAAACCGCTCCGGAATCACTTCTAACCTTCATA
The DNA here is from genome assembly GCF_027212525.1 of Agrobacterium sp. SOY23. Lineage (NCBI taxonomy): Bacteria > Pseudomonadati > Pseudomonadota > Alphaproteobacteria > Hyphomicrobiales > Rhizobiaceae > Agrobacterium > Agrobacterium sp. SOY23. Next base: position 175,298 of record NZ_JAPWDT010000004.1, read on the forward strand.
CTCCCTACATAGAGTGTCCCTGCCCCGCACTTCAAGACACGAAGCCGCATATCCTTAACGGCTCAACAGCGTTTGCAGGCCGTTGGGGCCCGGCCTGGCAGGGGTTTCAAACCGGACGGGGCCGGCCGCCCCCCTTTCACCCGCCGCCACCAATTTTTTACTATGGCTGGCGACGGAGGTAAAAATTGCTTGCCATGCACAGATATAACTTCTCACCGGCAAGAACTCGTTAGGTATTTGCTGCTGATACTGCCCAGCGAATTTCCGGTTCCCATCAGGGAATGGGCCCTTCCGGGCAAAATGGCAGCTCAACAATTCCAGCGGGCATAACGCACCTCGTGCGAAAGGGCCCGCTTTTTACCGCATTATGGCGCAGATAGGATTTTGCAATGCTGGATGCAAAGACGAGCACGCTACTATGGGCGGCGGAGACGTTCACCCTGGCCGTGCTTTTGGGAATGCTGTGGCTGCACCGCCCTTCCCGCTGGCATAACCTCTATTTCGCCACCGGTTTCCTCGCCACAGGCTTCGGCACCGTCATGGTGGCACTTCGCGGGGATATTCCCAGTTTTCTGTCCATTCAGGTCGGCAATACGCTGGCACTTTCCGCCTTCGGCTTCTGGCTCGCGGGCCTCTTGTGCTTCGAGCAGCGTAAGCTCGGCGGCTGGATCGCCATTCCGGCCCTGCTGTGGATCGCCGGAATGTTCGTGCCCTCAGTGCGTGAAGACATGGTTGCTCGCATCCTGCTTTATCATGCCAGCGCGGCCACGGGCTATTTCATGCTCGCCGGCGTGCTTTTCGCCAGCAGGGCGCGCGCATCACGCAGCCGAAAGGTACTGGCCACGATCCTGATCCTGCAGGCTTTTGCCGGAGCGATCGTCGCCTCCATCGTCATCCCGGCCAATGCCGCGGTTCCCAATGCCATTCCCATGACATCGGCGCTCTCCATTTCCGGCATGCTCGGCTTTACGGCCATCATCATGATCAGCGCGAAGATCATCATGGAGGATACAGAGATTCGTCTCCACCGGCTCGCCATGACCGATCATCTGACCGGTGTCCTCAACCGGCGTGGCCTGCTGGAGGAGTTCGAACGCATCAAGAAGCGCTCGCACGGCTCCGACCGCTACGTGGCGCTGGTTCTTTTCGACATCGACCATTTCAAGAAGATCAATGACAGATACGGGCATCAGTCCGGCGATGCCGTACTCGTGCATTTCTGCAATATCGCACAACGCGTGATCGGCGATCGCGGCCTTTTCGTCCGGATGGGCGGCGAGGAATTCGCGCTGGTGGCTGAAGTCGAGAGCCCTTCCAGCACCGTGACACTTGCGGAGTCCATCCGTAGCAATCTGCGCCTTTCGAAGATCACCGCCCGCAACGAAGCCATCAAGGTGACGACAAGCGTCGGCATATCCGAAGCCCTGATCAAGGATGCCGAGCTGAGCGTGATGATGACTGAGGCCGACCGTGCGCTTTATGCCGCCAAGAAGGCCGGGCGCAACCGGACTGTCATCCACGTGAACTCCGCCAATGTCGTCGTGCCCGCCCCGGACCGGGACGAAAGCCCGATGGACAACAATGCCGACCGGCAGGTCGCGGCGCTGAACCGGATTTCGGCCATCGCCGGCCGGTGACGATGTAACCATACGGTGACAGTCGGGAAGCACCCAAGAGGCGTTCCCGCCCTTCCCAAAGCGCCGCGCGCAGAATAGACCTTGGGCATGACAGCGACATTTCCCTTTCTCAAAATCGACCCCACGACCCGCCGCGTTTCGCTCGATGCCCGCGATCCGGCCTTCTATAACGATCCGAATCCGGTCTATGCCGCCCTGCATGCGCAATGTCCGACCTTTTATTGGGAAGAGCAGCGGCAATGGTTCTTCACCGGCTATGACCATGTCGGCGCGCTTCTGCGCGACCGCCGCTTCGGCCGGCAGATCCTGCATGTGGCGAGCCGTGAAGAGATCGGCCTGCCCCAGCCGCTCGAGCATGTAAGACATTTCGACCTGGCAGAGCAGCATTCGCTTCTGGAGCTGGAGCCGCCGGAACACACGCGGCTGCGCACCCTCATCAACCGCGCCTTCGTTTCGCGGCATGTCGACAAGATGAAGCCGGAAATCGAGGAACTCGCCAACCGCCTGATCGACGCCTTCGAACGGAACGGCGAGACGGAACTGCTCTCCTCCTATGCCGACATCATTCCGGTGACGATGATTGCCCGCATGATTGGCATTCCCGAGGAGATGGGGCCGCAGCTTCTGAAATGGTCACATGCCTATGTCGGCATGTACATGTTCAAGCGCACCGCCGAGGACGAGCTTCTGGCCGACAGGGCCGCACGGGAATTTTCAGACTATGTGCGCAGCGTGATCGCCGAGCGGCGGGCCGAGCCGAAGGACGACCTGCTGAGCCACATGATCCACACCGAGCACAAGGGGCAATATCTGACCGATGACGAGCTGGTCTCCACCACCATCGTGCTCCTGAATGCCGGGCACGAGGCGACCGTGCACCAGATCGGCAATTCCGTGCGCATCATTCTCGAAAGCGGCATCGCCCCCGAGACCCTGTTCAACGACGAGACGGCCACGGAACGCACGGTGGAGGAAACGCTGCGCATCTGCGCACCCGTCCACATCTTCCAGCGCTGGGTTCTGGAACCGGTCGAAATCGACGGCGTGCAGTTCAAGCGTGGTGACAAGGTCAGCCTCATCCTGGCCGCCGCCAACCTCGATCCGGCGAAGTTTACCGATCCGCTGGCCTTCCAGCCGGACCGCAATGAAGGCGCCAATGTCTCTTTCGGCGCCGGCATCCATTTCTGCATCGGCGCGCCGCTTGCAAGGCTGGAGCTCAATCTCGCCCTGCCCCTGCTTTTCAAGCGCCTGCCGGGCTTGAAGATTGCCGAGCCGCCCAAGGTGAAGGACGTCTATCACTTCCATGGTCTGGAGCGGCTCGATCTCAGTTGGTAATCAAGGGGCGAAGCGCCCTTAGATCTGCGCCAATCCGCCGTCCACGGAGAGTTCCACACCCGTTATGTAGCTGGCCTTGGAAGAGGCCAGAAACAGCACCGCCTCGGCAATTTCATCAGGGTCGGCCATACGGCCGATCGGTGCCGCATCCTTCAGGTAGGCCTTGAAACCGGCGATCTTTTCATCGTCCATCTTCAGGCCATTTTCCATGATCGGCGTGCGGGTGACACCCGGGCTGACCGTATTGACGCGGATTCCGCGCCCCTTCAGGTCATTGGCGAAGCTGCGGGCGAATGATCGAACCGCCGCTTTCGAGGCATTGTAAGCGCTCAGTCTTTCCATGCCCTTGTTGCCGACGATCGAACCCGTCAATACGATCGAACCGCCGTCGCGCAGCACGGGCAACAGCGTCTGCACCGTGTAGAATACGCCCTTCACGTTGATATCGAAAATCCGGTCGTAAAGTGCCTCGTGGGTCTCGCCAAGATCGTTATTCTCCGCGATGCCGGCATTGGCGACCAGCACATCCACTTTCCGCCCGTCTGCCTCTATGCGGCTCTTGAGCTGTTCCAGGTCCGAGAGCTTCGCAACGTCAGAAACGAAGCCGATTGCCCCCTTCCCGAGTTTGGCGATGGCGGCATCGAGATTGGCCGAATTGCGGCCCGTCACATAGACCGCAGACGCCCCACCTTCCAGAAACAATTTGGCGACTGAAAAGCCGATGCCGGTCGATCCGCCCGTGACGACGACCACTTGCCCGCTGAATATTCCAGACATTGCAAACTCCATATCTAAGTTTCCGAATAACCGTAATTCGGTATTTCGGTTTTATTGAAATATTGAAGCCTGTCAATCCATATGCTAGAGCCGATCCATGGTTCAGTTTTTTCATCCCGCTCGCGAGGACATATCGCTCACGGCCGTGCTGGCTGCCCTCGGCGAACCCGCACGAATGGGCATCATCCGCAAATTATGGGGGTCCGAGTCCGGGCAAAATTGCGGCGCGGCAGCGCCCTGTCAGGATATGCCGCGCTCAACCCTTTCCAGCCATATGCGAATCCTGCGCGAGGCCGGATTGATCCGCACCCATAAACAGGGCGTCGAAAATATCAGCGTCGTCCGTCTGGAGGATATGGAAGCCCGCTTTCCCGGGCTCCTGCCATCGATTCTTGAATTCGATGGGCAACAGCAGCTTTAAGCCGTCCTCCGGCCTCAAAGCCGGATGACGTAGTCCTTGCGCGTGGTTTCCACGACTTCCCAGGTACCGGTAAAGCCCGGGCGCAGGACGACGCGATCACCCGGCCTCAGATCACGCGGTGTGCCGCCGTCTTCAGTCAGGATGGAATGGCCTTCGAGAATGCTGAAATACTCCCACTCATCATAGACCACCCGCCATTTGCCGGGCGTGGACTGCCAGATGCCGGCATAGATGCCGCCGGGAGCCTCTTCGAGATTCCATGTCGTGAATCTGGGATCACCGGATATCAGCCTTTCCGGCGCAGGCGCGCCATGCTCCACTTCGGTGACATCATCAAAAGACAGAAAATTCGTCATGGCATCCCGGTCCGTCAAATGTGGTTGGTACCATAGCTTTGCGCGATTGTGAGTGCGCCGTCAAACATCTTCAACCACAACAACAACTTAAAATTGATTGCTGATCCAGCCACGATGAATACTTGCTCGTTTCTTCCGGAAAGCTGCGACTTACTCGATCTTGGTCCAGCCAAAAACCAGCCACTTGTATCTCGACTTCTTGTCGGGTTCGGCGGTGTAGGTCATCTGCATATCGCCGTCCTTCGCATAGATATCGAGCCTCGGCGCCGTATCCAGCTTGAGCCATAACGAGCTCTTGTTGAACGACCATGTTCCGCACCAGACGCAAGCGGACGGCGGATCACCGGCTTGATGGAAATTGTAGCGTCCGTCAGCCGTGATCTCCAGATAATCGAAGGCGGAATAAAAAGTCGTCACCGTTTCCTGGAACAGTGTCGCATCCGTTTCCTGCTGGGCGGTCGGCTCGGTCTTCATATCCCGCGGCGGGCGGCTGGTCGCACCGGTGAGCTTCCATTTTCCGACAAAATCCTGCTGCGTCGGGAAATATTCCGCCTCAGCCTGCGCCTTCTGGACCGGAGCAACGCCCGGTACATCGGCCATGACTGCAATTCCGAACGCAAGGAAAAAGCTGACGATTCGAAGCAGTCCGGTTCGGTTTTCCATCTGACACGTCTTTCGTGGTGGGAGCGCTGGAGTATCTGTCTTAGGCGGATTCGGCGCCGGAAGCGACGGTGCACAACCTCAATTTCCCGCCAATTTCGCAAGCGCAATGAACAGGAAGAGCACCGCCAGGAATTCGATGGGAAGCCGCCAGCGGCTCAATCGGACCCATTTCGTTGCAGCCTTATGGGCCGTCGCAATGTCACCGGCCGGTTCAGTCTCAAACCGGAGCGCCATGGGGATGAAATAGGCAAAGGACCAGATCCGCGTGGCAAGATGCGCCGCAAGCGCCAGCCATATCCAGATGCGAATGCCGGGCTGAGCCCATGTCAGCCAGACAGCCAGAAGCAACACCACCTCGAACAGCCCGTGAGCAGGACCCCAGAAAAGCTTTCGATTGATCCCGCCCCTTGCAGGCTGGATCAACATCGGCTGCGAAGGCCATACCCGATCGACGAGGAAAGTCTCGTAAATGCCGCCACCCAGCCCGATGGTGCCAAGAATACCGGCGATCATGACCGCGTAAAAAACCGAGGGTTCGAACATTGTCGTCACTCACCTTTTCCAGAAACCATCGCTGTGATGCTTGCAAGAGCAAGTTCGGTGATGAACTTACCGCTGGCGCAATCACGCCCGGTTCATTACCTTGATGACTATGATTTCTTAATTATCGAGATACTTTAATGTCAAGAGACATCTTAAACCGGCAATTGACCGACCTGCTTCGCCGGGCCAGTGCGCAGTCCCTTCTTATAAGCCAGGCTATCTCAGCAAAGGCTCGGTTGAACACCACCGATCTGGAGTGCCTGGACATTCTTCAAATGCAGGGCCAGGCCAGCGCGGGCGAACTTGCGAAAGCGACCGGCCTCACGACCGGGGCGGTGACGGCGCTGCTGGATCGACTGGAAAAGGCCGGCTTCATAAAACGTCTGCCCGACCCTGCTGATCGCCGGCGCGTGCTGGCAGCGCCAGATCCTGAGAAAATGCGTGAGCTGTTTCAAATGTACGCGCCGCTTCAGGAGAAGATGGAAGCGCTCTATGGAGACTATGATGAGGCGCAACTGGAGATCATCATCGGCTTCATGGATAAATCCTGCGCCATCTCAAAGGATTTCATCGGCACGCTGCAGAAGACATAAGCAACATGCAAACAGGCGGTTGCAGCACGACGTGAAGCCCGGCCACGCCGTAACAACAAAATACGCAACCGCCAAAAACACCTTGTTTCCAAGGTCTTTCGGCGGTTAAGTGATCACAGGTCGGCCGTCAGGCCGGTATCAGACTGGCGCGACGAAACGTCTTAGACCTTGGCAAGCGATTGCTCGAGATCGGCGATGATGTCCTTCACATCTTCGATGCCGATCGACAGGCGCACCACATCCGGCCCGGCGCCGGCCGCCGTCTGCTGTTCCGGCGTCAGCTGGGCATGGGTGGTGGAGGCCGGATGGATGACCAGCGAGCGCGTATCGCCGATATTGGCGAGGTGCGAAAAAAGCTGCAACCCCTCCACCAGCGCCTTGCCGGCGGCATAACCGCCCTTGATGCCGAAGGTGAAGACCGAACCCGCCCCTTTTGGCGAATAATGCTGCTGGATGGCGTGGTTGTCGCTGTCCTCCAGCCCGGCATAATGCACCCAGCCGACCTTCGGATGCGCCTTCAGCCATTTCGCGACGGCCAGCGCATTGTCGGAATGGCGCTGAACGCGCAACGGAAGCGTCTCTATGCCGGTCAGGATCAGGAAGGCGTTGAAGGGCGAGATCGCCGGGCCGAGATCGCGCAGGCCAAGCACGCGGCAGGCGATGGCGAAAGCGAAATTGCCGAAGGTCTGGTGCAGCACGACGCCGGAATATTCCGGCCGGGGCTGCGACAGCGCCGGATATCTGTCCGTCGCCGACCAGTCGAAGGTGCCGCCATCGACGATGATGCCGCCCATGGAATTGCCATGGCCGCCGAGGAATTTCGTCAGCGAATGCAGCACGATATCCGCGCCGTGCTCCAGCGGCCGCAGGAGATAGGGGCTCGCCATGGTATTGTCGACGATGAGCGGCAGGCCGTGGCGATGGGCGACATCGGCAATCGCGGCGATATCCACGAAGGTGCCGCCCGGATTGGCGAGGCTTTCAATGAAGATGGCGCGCGTGCGGTCGTCGATCTGCTGCTCGAAACTGGCCGGATCGGTCGCATCCGCCCAACGCACCTGCCAGTCGAAGCCCTTGAAGGCGTGGCCGAACTGATTGACGGAACCGCCATAGAGCTGGCGCGCCGCGACGAAATTATCGCCGGATTGCAGCAGAGTGTGGAAAACCAGCAATTGCGCGGCATGGCCGGAAGCGACAGCGAGCGCGGCCGTGCCGCCCTCGAGCGCTGCCACACGTTCTTCCAGAACCGCCTGGGTGGGGTTCATGATGCGGGTGTAGATATTGCCGAACTCTTTCAGGCCGAACAGGGCGGCGGCGTGATCGGCATCCCGGAAAGCATAGGCCGTGGTCTGATAGATGGGCGTCGCGCGCGCGCCGGTGGTCGGATCGGGTTGCGCGCCCGCATGAACGGCTAGCGTTGAAAATCCGGGATTGCTGTTCGGCATTATGTTTCCTCCATTGGAATTTTGGAGGGATCATAATGCCTTGCCGCCAAATGATAAGTCCGATCCGTACCAACTATCGCACAATATTGAGACGCGGATACTCAATTGCGGGGCAACGGTCCATCACAACTTCCATGCCATAGGCCTCCGCCTTGGCGGCGGCATTGTCGTCCCGCACGGAAAGCTGGCCCCAGATCACTTTCGGGCGTTGCGGCAGCAAGATCGCCTCTTCGACGATTGCCGACAAATATTCCGGCGCGCGGAAGACATCGATCATATCCACGGGCTCGGGAATATCGGCAAGCCGCGCATGGACCTTCTGCCCCAAAATCTCCTTGCCGGCCTGTCCGGGATTGACCGGAAACACGCGATAACCCTTGGACAGCAAAAAGCGCATGACCCCGTGGCTCGGCCTGTCCGGATTGGGGGAAGCGCCGAGCAGCGCGATGGTTTTGACATCCGTCAGGATTTTCCTGAGGTAGTCGGGCTCATAAGCATCATGCTGCATGTCAACTTATTCCTTTCGGCACATCAGATGATTTGCGGGCTTCCCCGCGCAACCCCGCCATTCGAAAACCGCGCGAGCACAGCATATCCTGCATAATTCCGCAGGCCCATCCTCAACGCCTTCTGTGGCGTCTGTCATTCCCATCTAGGAATTGTCATGGCTCTCGTGAACCCCTCCTCGCCGTAACCTGCGATCAGGACGGCCCGCGTCGCAAAACAGCGTGTTTTCATTCACGCAAAATGATTTCACTAAAATGCCTGAAAACCGCTTGTATTGAGTATTTTAATCCACTTTTCAAAAATGGCGCAAATGGCCGCGAATGCCGGCTCCGAACAACATTAACGTGCAATAGATGCGCCCTTCGTCTCCTGTTTGTTTTCATTCCGTTCGCAGATGAATTAGTGATGCCTAATTTTCAGAAAGTTATTTTGTAAATCAATCAATATACAATACTGCAACGTTACAGGAGACGATTTAAGAAAACCATGAAATTTATTTTCAAACCGTCTCCAGCAAATTGATATAGTCACAGTCTCGAAATGCCAGACGGGCCAGCAAGAATACAGCGCAAATCAGCTCGTATTCCTGGTCAAAACACGCTCCCTTGCGAAACCGCAAGCTGTGCATCCGACGCTGATACCAGCATCCGGCAGATGAAATCGTGAGCAGAACAACACGGGGAGTTCGCGCAAAATCATTCCATCTTTTTACGACGTGCAGAAAAGGCAAATTTTACGCGTGTCGCAATCGCTGTCGCGGCCACGTCCCGTTTGCGACAAGGGAGCCTGAAGGGCATCGGACAATCGGAAAAGGCGCATCACGCGCATTGAAATCGATTCCGGTTTTCAAGCCGATGCTGTAGGTTGCGCAGAGTAGCCCGCGAGCGAGTCTCTATTGTGACATTCGACATTCTTCTTCTGGTGCTCCTGGGCGCGATTTTGCATGCCGGATGGAATGCGCTGGTCAAATCCGGGTCCGACAAATCGCTGGACGCGTCGCTGATCGCGGCGGGGGCTGCGGCCTGCTCTTTGCCCTTCCTGCCTTTCCTGCCTTTTCCCGCGCCGGTGGCCATTCCTTTTCTGATTGCCTCGGCCGTTCTGCAATTTGCCTATTTCCGCCTTGTCGCCGCCGCCTATACGATCGGCGATATCGGCCTCGTTTATCCCGTCATGCGCGGCGTGGCGCCCTTGATCGTCGCGGCGACGAGCAGCCTGTTCCTGAGCGAGGTGTTGAGCCCGCTCGCCCTTGCCGGCATCGCCGTCATTTCCGGCGGCATCCTCACGCTCGCCTTCGAAGCGCGCCGCGGCGGCGGAAAGGCGATCCTCGTCGCCCTGCTCAACGCCTTCGTTATCGCCTCCTACACCTTCGTTGACGGCGTGGGCGCCCGGCTTTCCGGCAACGCGATCTCCTATACGCTGTGGATGTCGCTTCTGCCGCCGGTGCTGCTGTTCGGTTTTGCCTTTTTCCAGCGCGGGGTCGGCCCCGTCGCGCAGCATGTCCGGCGCAACTGGTGGCGCGGCCTGATTGGTGGCGGCGGCTCCATTCTGTCCTACGGTCTGGCGCTCTACGCCATGACCAAGGCCCCCGTCGCCGTCGTCGCAGCACTCCGGGAAACCTCCATTCTGTTTGCGCTGGTGATCTCCGTCGTGATCCTTAAAGAACGCGCCAGCATCTGGCGTTATCTCGCCGGCGGCATCATCGCGGCGGGTGTTCTGGTCATGCGACTGGGTTAAAATGGGGCCTTTCAATGGGGTAAAATAATACCCCACAACTAACGCACTGTTTTTATTTAGTTATTTTTACGATCCACAAAATCGGTCATATTGACGCTTTCGTGCACACACCGTATAAGCGCGCCAGATCGGATTCCAGCCGGAATAGGGTCATTTGCGGTTGCCTTTAACGGCAACCAAATCAAGCAACAAGAAACGCCCGTATGCTCTTTCATCAAGAGTGTGACGGGTCCACGTTAGAAAGTGAAATCCATGTCTACTTTCGTTCAGAAGCCCGCTGAGGTGGAGAAGAAGTGGATCATCATCGACGCCGAAGGCCTCGTTGTTGGTCGCCTCGCCACCATCGTTGCAACCCGCCTGCGCGGCAAGCACAAGGCTACCTTTACCCCCCACGTTGATGATGGCGACAACGTCATCGTTATCAATGCGGAAAAGGTTGCTTTCACCGGCAAGAAGTATTCCGACAAGAAGTACTACTGGCACACCGGTCACCCGGGTGGCATCAAGGAGCGCACCGCTCGCCAGATCATCGAAGGTCGCTTCCCGGAGCGCGTCGTTGAAAAGGCTATCGAGCGCATGATCCCGCGCGGCCCGCTCGGCCGTCGCCAGATGAAGAACCTGCGCGTTTACGCCGGCTCTAACCACCCGCACGAAGCACAGCAGCCCACCGTTCTCGACGTGGCCGCGCTTAACAAGAAGAACGTAAGGAGCGCCTGATAATGGCCGATCTTTCCTCTCTGAAAGACCTCGCCCCGGCATCGGAAGCTTCGGCTCCCGTGCACGTCCGCAAGGTTGACACCCTCGGCCGCTCCTACGCGACCGGCAAGCGCAAGAACGCCGTAGCCCGCGTATGGGTGAAGGCCGGTTCTGGCAAGATCATCATCAACGGCCGCGATTTCACCACGTATTTCGCACGTCCGGTTCTGCAGATGATCCTCCAGCAGCCGCTGGTCGCAGCTGCCCGTTCGGGTCAGTTCGACATCATTGCAACGGTTGCAGGCGGCGGTCTTTCCGGCCAGGCCGGTGCCGTTCGTCACGGTGTTTCCAAGGCTCTCACCTACTTCGAACCGGGCCTGCGCTCCGTTCTGAAGAAGGGTGGCTTCCTGACCCGCGACAGCCGCGTTGTCGAGCGTAAGAAGTACGGTAAGGCCAAGGCCCGCCGTTCGTTCCAGTTCTCCAAGCGTTAATCGCTTATCGGAACGGTTCGTTCAGAACTTCGAAAGGCGGGGCTTCGGCTCCGCCTTTTTTCATGGCCCTCCTCCCTTGTTTTTTCGCTAAGAAGGCAGCACCTTCAGCTCAAAACGCGATGGGGTGATATATGCCGGCCAAAACAATCGACCATGCCTTTACCGCAACGACCCTGACTTCGGCTGCCACCGACCCGACCCATGCGGGCGTCCTCTCCTTCATGCGGCGTAAATATACCAAGAACCTCAAGGGCGTTTCGACGGCCGTGTGGGGCATTCCCTTTGACGCGGCGACCTCCAACCGGCCGGGCGCGCGCTTCGGGCCGCAGGCGATCCGCCGCGCCTCGGCGATTTTCGACAATGATCCGCAATATCCCTTCGGCCGTGATCTTTTCGCCCATATGCCGACCATCGACTACGGCGACTGTCTGCTCGACTATGGCAACCACTGGAAAACGCCGGACACGATCGAAAAGGAAGCGCGCAGGATCATTTCCAAGACGGATTATCTGCTGACGCTGGGCGGCGACCATTTCATCACCTGGCCTTTGCTGAAGGCGCATGTCGCCAAGCATGGGCCGCTGGCGCTGGTGCAGTTCGATGCGCATCAGGATACCTGGTTCGATGATGGCAAACGCATGGACCACGGCTCCTTCGTGGCGCGCGCCGTGCGCGACGGGCTGATCGATCCGGACAGATCGATCCAGATCGGCATCCGCACCCACGCGCCGGAGGATTTCGGCATTCGCATTCTCCACGGTTACGAGGTGGAGGAAATGCGGACGGGCGATATCGCCTCGCTGATCGTCAAGCACACGGCCGGCATGCCGGTCTACCTGACCTTCGATATCGACTGCCTCGACCCCGCTTTCGCGCCGGGAACCGGCACGCCCGTCGCCGGCGGACCGACCAGCGCCAAGATTCTCTCGGTTCTGCGCGGGCTTGGCCAGCTCGATATTCGCGGCTCGGACGTGGTGGAGGTTGCACCCGCTTACGACCATGCGGATATCACCGCCATTGCCGGAGCGACCGTTGCAATGTATATGCTTGGCCTGCGTGCCGAACGGCTGGCGAAGGCTGGCTGACAAAGAAAACGGCACTTGCCGAAATGATTCCGAATACCCTTACAACCCTTTGAAAAGTCAGGACAAGGACATGACAGCGAAGATCTTCATCGATGGCGAACACGGCACCACGGGTCTGCAGATCCGCACGCGCCTTGCCGGTCGCCGCGATATCGAGTTGCTGTCCATTCCCGAAGCCGAGCGCCGCAATGCCGCGATGCGCGAGGATATGCTCAACAGCGCCGACATTTCGATCCTCTGCCTGCCGGATGATGCCTCGAAGGAGGCCGTCTCCATGGTGGCTGGCAACAACAATGTCCGCATCATCGACACCTCCACCGCCTATCGCGTCCATCAGGACTGGGCTTACGGTTTTGCCGAAATGGACCGGGATCAGGGCGAGAAGGTTCGCTCCGCCCGTTTCGTCGCCAATCCGGGCTGCTACCCGACCGGCGCGATCGGCCTCATCCGTCCGCTGCGCGCCGCCGGCATTCTGCCCGACGGTTATCCGGTCAGCGTCAATGCGGTTTCCGGTTATACCGGCGGCGGCAAGCAGATGATCGCGCAGATGGAAGACCAGAGCCGCGATGACGCGATCAGCGCCAATAATTTCCTTTATGGCCTGACGCTCAAGCACAAGCACGTGCCGGAAATGACCATTCACGGCCAGCTTGACCGCGCACCGCTCTTCTCGCCGTCCGTCGGGCGTTTCCCGCAGGGCATGATCGTGCAGGTTCCGCTGTTTGCCGCGGACCTTGCCGAAGGCACGACCACTGAAACGATCCAAGCGGCATTGACCGCCCATTATGCGGGTCAGGACATCGTCAGCGTCGTGCCGCTTGCCGAAAGCAAGGGGCTTTCCCGCATCGACGCCGAGGAACTGGCAGGCAAGGACACGATGAAGCTCTTCGTCTTCGGTACGCCGGGTGGCGAGCATATCAATCTCGTTGCGTTGCTCGACAATCTCGGCAAGGGCGCATCCGGGGCTGCTGTGCAGAACATGGAGCTGATGCTCTCCGCATGAGCAGCAATACGCCATCTTTTCCGGCCTCGTGGAATATCGAGGCCGCAAAACAGATTGCCGATACGCCCGCCGGGGTGGTCTACGAGGTAAGGCAGGGCGACGGCGCGTTGGCCGTCGCGAAAGTCCTGAAAAAGAAGGTCCTGGAAGACAGCCTTCGCGGTGCGGATTTCATCGCCTGGCGGGCGGGTATCGGCTGCGTGGAACTGCTCGACCGCGCGGACGACATTCTGCTGATGGAACATGCCGGCACCGAGACATTGCGCGATGTGCTGTTCCGTGACGGCGACGACGATGCCGCAACGGAAATCGCCGCCAATGTCCTGCTCGAATATCACCAGCCATCCGATCAGCCACTGCCCTCAAGCCTGCTGACGCTGCCGCGTTATTTCCAGAGCTTGTTCCAGAAGGCCGAGCAGGATCATGCCGAAGGCATGGACAGCCCCTATGTCGAAGCAGCAAGGCTTGCGCAGACGCTCATCGACCAGCAGCGGGATATCAAGCCGCTGCATGGCGACCTGCACCACGAAAATATCATGCGCAGCGAACGCGGCTGGATTATCATCGACCCGGCTGGCCTGATCGGCGATGCGGCGCTTGATGTCGCCAACATGTTCTCCAATCCGCTCGACCGTTTCGACCTCACTCGCAGCGAGGCGCGCATCGCCTCCATGGCCGCGATCTTTTCCAGAACGCTGCAACGGGACGAGCGCCTGTTGCTGCAATATGCCTTTGCTTATGGCTGCCTTTCGGCCGCATGGCACGAAGAGGACGAAAATGCGGAGGAGCGCGACAACGAACTCGCCGTCGCGGCAACCATCAAGGCTGTTCTCAAACAGTTTTGAGCGGGGTCAGTCCCTGACTTCGACCGCAACGGGCGCCGGATATTCACCGATGAACCCGCGCCAATGGGCGACCGAGAAGCCGAGCACGATCAGCGCCATGCCCTGATGGGCGAGCGCGACATGAATATCCACATGCATCAGAAGCGTGGTGATGCCAAGTGCTGCCTGAATGGAGATGAGCACGAAGAACAGCACCGCGCGGCGGGCATGCGGCGTGCCGGGCAAGGCGCGGGCCATCGACACCATATGCCACAGCGTGGCGGCAAACAGCGTATAAGCACCCAGGCGGTGAACAAATTGCACCGTCTTCGGGTTTTCGAACAGGTTGATCCACCAGGGCTGCTGCAGGAAGAGATCACCCGGCACCAGCGAACCATCCATCAGTGGCCAGGTATTATAGGACAGGCCGGCATTCAGCCCGGCCACCAATGCGCCGAGATAGATCTGGAACAGACAGAGCACCGTCAGCAGCGCGGCAAAGCCCCTGCCCGTCCGCTCATCCGCAGCCTCCGGCGAGTGATGCGACAGGCCGCGCAATATCCACATGCAGCCGGCAAAGATGAGGCAGGCAATGGTCAGATGCGTGGCGAGACGATATTGCGAGACATCCGTGCGGTTGACGAGACCAGAGGACACCATCCACCAACCGATGAAACCCTGAAAGCCGCCCAGCGCCAGAAGGCCGACCAGCGGCAGGCGAAGGCGTTTTTCAACCCGGCCGGTGAGCCAGAAAAAGGCAAGCGGCAGGGCGAAGACGAGGCCGATGGTGCGGGCAAGCAGGCGATGTGCCCATTCCCACCAGAAAATCGTCTTGAACTCATCAAGCGACATGCCCTTGTTGATTTCCTGATATTGGGGAATGCGCTTGTAGAGCTGAAACTCCTCTTCCCATTCCGCGACGGAAAGCGGCGGAATGGCGCCGTGGATCGGCTTCCATTCCGTGATCGACAGGCCGGATTCGGTGAGACGCGTGGCGCCGCCGACGAGGACCAGACAGAAGAGCGTGAAGAGCACGACGCGCAGCCAGATGCGCAGCAGGCGGCGGTCCTTCTCCTGTTTCTGCAGGGCGGCCTCCACCACCATTTCCGCAGAACCATTTGCCATCGTCATGCCGCTCGAACGCATCTTTCAGGTCTCCCTCATACAGTCATGTTGATTAGCCCCAACCGGCACCACAAAACAAGGCCTCAGGGTTTGCGGCATGCGGTCGCGGCGGTATAGTCCCGCGCAGACATTCAATGACGGAAGATTTCATGCATCCTCGCCTCAGATCGTTTATCGGCACCATCGTCATCATCGGCCTCGTCGTCGTTTACGCCGTGGTGGCGACCGCCATTGCATCGGCGGCGCTGGCGCAATCGCCCTGGTGGGTGCATCTCGCTTATTTCGTGCTGAGCGGGATTCTGTGGATATTGCCCGCGATGCTGATCATCAAATGGATGGCCGGCCCCAGAAAACAGGGATAAGCACCGGCTGTTGCTCGACACCCTGAGGTCGCAATCTTATAAACCGATTGTTTGCCGCTCAACGATATAGTCCGACCGAAACAACCGGAGAGAGTGGATGGTGGCTGAGGGGCCGCTCACAATCAGCGAGGACAAAGCGACGACCGCCGTGCAAAGCGAGCGGCGGGCTGTCGATCGTCTGGTGATCGATCTCGTTGATGACGCCTCAACCGTCCGTTCCGACTGGGAGCGGCTGGAGAAGGATCCGCTCAATTCACTACATCAGGGTTTCGGCTGGTGCTCCATCTGGGCACAGACACAGAAAAACGCCCTCCTCACCCTTCGTGGACGAAAGGGCGGAAAGACGGTCTTCCTGCTGCCGCTCGAAATCGTGCAGGAAGGCGGCATCCGCAAGGCGCGTTTTCCCGGCGGCCGGTTCAATAATATCAATACCGGGCTTTTCGACCCCGCCTTTGCCGAACAGGCGGGACAGGAGATCGCGGCGGCGATTGCCCGCGAGGCGCGGAAGCTGCTGCATGGCCGGGCCGATATCCTGGCCCTGCAGAACATACCGCTTATCTGGCGCGGCAGGATCAGCCCGCTCTCGCATCTGGCCTCCGTCGAAAACCAGAACCCGGCCTTCCAGCTTCCGCTGCTGGAAAGCTTCGAGGCCACGCTAAAGCAGGTCAATGCCAAGAGACGGCGAAAGAAATTCCGCATCCAGAGCCGCAGGACCGAGGAAATGGGTGGTTACAGCCATGTGATCGCCCGCTCGCCATCGGAAAAATGCGAATTGCTGCAGACATTCTTCCGGCAGAAAGCCCTCCGTTTCGCCTCACAGCGCATTCCGGACGTCTTTCGCAATCAGTCGGTGAAGAATTTCTTCTACGATCTGGCCAATTTTCCCGAGACGGGCAGCGACAGCCTTCTGGAACTGCACGCCATTCGCCTGCATGGTGCAAACGAGGGCTTCATCGCCGCAATAGCCGGTCTTTCGCGCAAGCAGGATCACATCATCTGCCAGTTCGGTTCGATCGATGAATCCGTGTCGGAACTCAGCCCCGGCGAATTGCTGTTCTGGCTGATGATCGAACGGGCATGCCGCGAAAAGGCGGCGATCTTCGATTTCGGCGTCGGCGACCAGCTCTACAAGCGCAGCTGGTGCCCGATTTCCACGTCGCAGCACGACATATTCCTGCCGGTGACGGTGAAGGGCCGCGCAGCGGCGTCCGCCTATGTCGCCATTGCCCGGACGAAAAGCCTGATCAAATCCAATCCGGCACTCTATGCGCTTATCCAGCGTTTTCGCGCCGGTCGGCCAAGAACGGACGCGGCGGACACAGCCGACTGAGCGGTTGCGACGCCCGTCAGGCGGCGCTCAGACGATCCGGCTTGCGCATGCCGGTCATCGGCAATGCCTGTTCGTAACCCTGGGCAACCAGTTCACCCAGCGTCCTTTCCAGCATCTCGCCATCCTTGCCGGGAACGGAAACGATGATTTCCGCCGGCAGATTGCGCAGCATTTTCTCAAGGCTTGCAATCTGCACCGCGCCGCATTCCACGAGAACCGTGTCATAAGCGTCGGAAAGCGCGCCGAGGATCATCGTCAGGCGGTCTATCGCGCGCATGGCCTCACGCGGCTGCGCATTGCCGCGCGGCACGATATGGGCATCGGAAAGCCGGTCACCGTGAATGGTTTCACCGAAGGCCGCCGCACCCGCCAGAAGATCCATGACACCGGGAAGCCCGGCTTCGGGCGCCATCAGCCGTGTTGGACAGCCGGACGCCGTCATATCGACGAGTACCACCGAGCGGCCCATTTCGGACAGCGCGCGCGCCAGCATCACGGTCGAGGTCGAACCGCTATCACCGCCCGGTGATACGACGGCGGCGACCGGTTTGGCAAGCCGCGTGGCAAGGAAGCCCGCAACGGCGTCGATCGAGAAATCGTCGGAGGTTTCGTCGTCCTCTTCCGCCGCCTCTTGGGCAACAGCCACATCCTCCCTGGGCAGGACAGGCATCGCAGCTGGAGCCTCGGCCGGCATCTGCCGTTCCTCTTCGACAACGGGCTGGTATGCCGCAGCCGGCACCGCGCGCGCGGCGGATGACGGCATAGTCTCATGGCGCTCGGCGACGGGCTGCTCCGGCAAATCCGTGGTCTCAACCGTATCAACAGGTGCGCGTGCCGGCGGCGGCGGGTCGGAGGGCGGCGGAACCTGGCTCCTGCCCACCGGCTTCAAGGCCCGGCCCGTGAAAAGTTCCACCAGCATGACGACGATTGAGGAAAGCAGAAAGGCCGCCAGCGTCACGACGATGGTGATGGCGCCGGTTTTCGGGAAATAGGGCTCGCGCGGCTCGACTGCCGTGGAAATCACGCGTGCATCGGCGGGGGTGGAGTCCACCGATCCGGCGCGCGACGTCGCCTCGCGGTATCGGGCAAGATAGGTTTCGAGAAGCTGCCGCTGGGCCGAGGCCTCGCGTTCGAGGTCGTTGAGGCCGACCTGCTGTTCGCCGGCGCGCACGCTTTCCGACTTGAGCACATTCAATTGCTGGACGAGCTGCCGCTCGCGCAGGCGCGACACATTCGCCTCGTTTTCGAGGCTTGCCAGCACCTTGCGGGTCTCTTCCTGAATCTGCCGCTCCAGGCCGTCAAGCTGGTTGCGCAGCGCCCTGATGCGCGGATGACCTTCCAGCAACGAGGAGGAAAGATCGGAAATCTGGCTGCGGATCGTCGTTTCGTTTTCCTTCAGCCTCTGGATCGTCGGGGAACCCACGACATCCGGGAAAGTATCGAGCGGACGACCGCTTGCAAGCGCGTTGCGCACGCCTTCCGCCCGCGCTTCCGCGTTGGCGCGCTCGCCGCGAATACGACCAAGTTCAGTGGAAATATCGCTGAGCTGGCGGGTGGCGAGCGTTTCCCCCTGCCCGGCCGACAGAAGATCCGACGAGGCGCGATAATCCGCAACCTTCCTGTCCGCGTCACGCACCTTTTCGCGCAGATTGGCGATTTCCGGCTCCAGCCAGCGCGCCGCTTCCGTACTGGTATCGAGCTTCGCGCCGCTTTGCAGCGCAATATAGGCCTTCATCATCTCATTGGGGATGGCGGCGGCAAGCTTCGGATCTTCGGACGAAAACTCGACCGTGATGACGCGCGAGCTTTCGACCTGATAGACCTGCAGCTTTTCCCGGAAGGCCTTCAGCACCCGCTCTTCGGGCAGCACCTGAAGCGGATCCTTCTTGATGCCGACCGCGACCAGCAACTGCGAGACAAGCGAGGGATGCGCTTCCGGATCGAACTCATCCAATTCGTAAAGCTTCATATCCTTCGCGACCTGCTTGATGAGGTCGACCGATTGCAGGATCTGCACCTGGCTCGAAACGGTCAACTCGTCGAGCACCGGTTCGGCGGGCGCGTTGGACTGCTGCGATGCGCCGAAGGAGGCCGCGCGGGATTCGATCAGGACGCGCGCCTCGCCCTTGTAAGCGGGCGACATCATGCTGGCGATCACGAAGGCCGCGCCTCCGGCCAGCAGCGTGACGGCCGCTATCCGCCCCCTGCGCTGCCATATGGCCGCGACGAGCCGCCCAAGGTCGATATCCACATCCCTGTCGTCAATGCGATCGCCGTTCATGCGGGCTCCGTAACCGAGATAATCCTCGGGCGCTCAAATATAGATGGCCAATTTTCGCGAAGTTTAAGTCTTGCGGGTAACACAACCGTTAATCCCGGCGAATCCGACAAAATAAAGCCTCTATTACCATCGCTCGCGCCGACTGTTTACCGCGCATTAACCCTAACAGAACGATAAGAATGATCAAAGATCGACTCGGAGCCAGATGAGATGCCGCTCGCCGGATCACGACATGTCACCGCACTGACGCTTGCCGTTTTGACGGCCCTTTCCGGTTGCGCGGCATATCAACCCGCACCGCGCTCATTCAATGAGGCGGCGCTGCAACCCTATCACGTCGATAGCGGCGACAGGCTACGCATCAATGTCTTCGAACAGGCAGGGCTGACCAATACCTATACCGTTGATCAGGCGGGTTACGTCGCCTTCCCGCTCGTCGGCCAGGTTCCGGCCCGCGGCAAGACGCTGCCGCAGCTTGAGGCTGCCATCGCCGCCAAGCTACGCCAGGGTTATCTGCGCGACCCCGACGTGACGATCGAAATCGACCGTTATCGCCCCGTCTTCATCATGGGTGAAGTGGGTCGTCCCGGCCAATATTCCTATGTGCCGGGCATGACGGTGCAGAACGCCATCGCCATTGCCGGCGGCTTCACCCCACGCGCCAATCAGGCCGATGTCGACATCACCCGCAAGATCAATGCCGAGGTGATGACCGGCCGGATCGGGATCACCGCACCCATTCTGGCGGGTGACACCGTCTATGTACGCGAACGCTTCTTCTGAAAACGGAGTGGCGAACGTGTCGGATGACGGCCCTCCCCTGCGCATCATTCATTGCTTCCGCTCCCCGGTTGGCGGCGTTTTCCGCCATGTGCGCGATCTGATCGAGGAACATGTCAAACAGGGCCACAAGGTCGGCATCGTCTGCGACAGTTCGACGGGCGGCGCGCATGAGGAACGGCTTTTCGCACAGATCGCGCCGATGCTGGAGCTTGGCCTTATCCGCCTTCCCATCCGTCGCTCCATCAGCCCCGGCGACCTGCCGGCGCTCTACAAGTCCTATAACCACATCAAAAGTTTGCGGCCGGACATTCTGCACGGGCACAGCGCCAAGGGTGGCGCTCTTGCCCGGCTGATCGGCTCACTCCTGCGGGCGAACAGGTATCGCGTAGCCCGCCTCTATTCGCCGCATGGCGGCAGCCTGCATTATGCCCGCAACAGCCTGAAGGGGCAGATCTTCCTGCGGCTGGAGCGGTTTCAGGAGCATTTCACCGATGCGCTCTGTTTCGTCTGCAATTTCGAGCAGGCGACCTACGAAGCCAAGGTCGGCAAGCCGCGCACCCGCACGGCGATGATCTATAACGGCGTCCAGGAGAGCGAATTCAAGACCGTCCCTCCCCGCGAAGGTGCCGCCCGCTTCCTCTATATCGGCATGTTGCGTGACCTGAAGGGACCGGACGTTTTCATCAACGCATTTGCCAGGATGGAACGCAGCATCGGCCAGCCCATGTCGGGCGTCATCGTCGGCGACGGGCCGGACAGGGACAAATATGCGGCCATGATCGACAAGGCCGGGCTTTCCCGGCGGATTTCGATGCATGCCGCCATGCCCGCCAGACAGGCATTCGAGCTGGCGACGACGGTGGTGGTGCCCTCGCGTGCCGAAGCCATGCCCTATATCGTGCTCGAAGCGCTGGCAGCGGGAAAAACCGTCATTGCCTCGCATGTCGGCGGCATTCCCGAAGTTCTTGGAGAAGACAGCGAAGCGCTCGTGCCGGCGGGCAATGCGGATGCGCTGGCGCAGATCATGGTCAGGGACGCCGAAGACGGCGACTGGGCGAAGCGGGTCATGCCCCATCCCGACAGCTTCAAGGCGAAATTTTCAACCCCTGTCATGGCCGATGAGATGATGAAACTCTATCGTGACCTGCTGACCACCTAAAGTCATTTCAAAAACACGATTTTTAATTGTATATTCCAGCCGTCCTGTAGAAATTCATCATAAACGTTTCTTAGCATGTTTCGGCTAGTTTCCAGCTCGTGGAGCCCCCTGCGTCCATCAAGGCGTGACCGGGAGGCTCTACCACTTTGAGGTTGCGTATCGTCCGGTCGAAAATCGAATGCGACTTTCGGGCCGATGCGCTGGAGGGTGCGGACCAAAGCAATGACCAAGACTGACAAGGACAGACTGCAATTCGATCTGGCGTCATTGCGCAAGAAAATCTCCGACTACGAAGCCGGGTTGTCTTCGGCATCCGAACCCGTTGTCCTCAATCCGCTGGCGCGGCAGATCGCCAACCAGCTTCGCGCCGGCAACCATTCGCCGAACATGGTCATCGGCCAGTTGCGGCTTCTCGAATTCACGATGCTCGTGGTCATCGCCGCCATCATCAACGGCGTTGCGGCCGATCGTGGCCTTGAAACCTTTCTGACGGTTTTTGGCAGCGGTGTGCTGGGTGCGGCGCTCTGCGTGTTTCTTCTGCAGGCGGGTGATTGCTACCAGCTTCCGACGCTGCGTACGCCGCTGAAGATGTTCGCCCGCATTCAGGGCGCCGTCTGCCTCTCCTTCGTGGGCATTGCCTGTTTCCTCCTCCTGTTCTTTCCCGATACGCTGCATTCCTGGCAGGCTTTCGCCATCTGGTACGCCACGAGCGCCATTGCGATCTTCGCAGGACGGCTGATCCTCGGCTTTGCCATCCGCCATTGGGGCCGCAACGGCGTCATGGAGCGCCGTGCCGTCATCGTCGGCGGCGGCGATACCGCCAAGGATCTTATCCGTTCCCTGGAGCAGCAGTCCGACAATGATATCCGCATCTGCGGCATCTTCGACGACCGGAAAAGCGCGCGTTCTCCCGAGGTCGTCGCCGGTTACCCCAAGCTCGGCACCTTTGCCGAACTCGTCGAATTCGCCCGCCTGACGAAGCTCGACATGCTGATCATCGCCCTGCCGCTCAGTGCAGAGGCGCGCATTCTCCAGCTTCTGCGCAAGCTGTGGGTGCTGCCGGTCGATATCCGCATCGCAGCCCATGCCAATAAATTGCGTTTCCGCCCGCGTGCCTATTCCCATGTCGGCAAGGTGCCGATGCTCGATGTCTTCGACAAGCCGATCCGCGACTGGGATTCGGTGGCGAAGCGGGTGTTCGACATCACCTTCAGCGTCATGGGGATCGCCCTTTTCTGGCCGGTGATGCTGGCTGCGGGAATTGCCGTGAAAGCGACCTCGAAAGGCCCGGTGCTCTTCAAGCAGAAGCGTCACGGCTTCAACAATGAAACGATCAATGTCTGGAAGTTCCGCTCCATGTACACGGAACTCAGCGATCCCACGGCGAAAAAAGCCGTTACCAAGAACGACCCGCGCGTGACACCGGTCGGCCGCTTCCTGCGCAAATCCTCGATGGACGAACTGCCGCAGCTTTTCAACGTTCTCTACGGCGATCTTTCGCTGGTCGGACCGCGTCCGCATGCCGTCCACGCCCAGACGGGAGACCTGAAATATACCGAGGTGGTGGAGCATTATTTCGCCCGCCACAAGGTCAAGCCCGGGGTTACCGGCTGGGCGCAGATCAATGGCTGGCGCGGCGAGATCGACCATGGCGACAAGATCAAGTTCCGCACCGAATACGATCTCTATTACATCGAGAACTGGTCGCTGTTTCTCGACCTCAAGATCCTGTTCCTGACGCCGATCCGGCTGCTCAAATCGGAAAACGCCTATTGACCCACACCGGTTATCAGCACACGGCGGATTTTGACGCGCCCTTGGCCACCATGCGGCTCATCGGTGCGTTCTTTATCGCGTTTGGCGTGTTCCTCTCCGGCTTCGTCATCTCCGAACCGGCGCCCTACGAGCTGATGATGGTGGGACAGGTGGCCTTGTGGTTCCTGCTCGGCCTTCGCCTGTCGCGCACCGTTGTCCTGCTTCTGTGCCTGCTGCTTGCCTTTAACGTCGGCGGTTATCTTTCGCTCACCACCATGGCCGATCTGGATGAGGGGCCGCTTTACCTTGCCGTCTCAACCTTTCTGGCGCTGACCTCGGTTTTTTATGCGGCGATCGTGGAGGACAAATACCAGCGGCTGCTTTTGATCTTCCGCGCCTGGCTGGCGGCGGCGCTGATCACCTCGCTGCTCGGCATCATCGGCTATTTCCACGCCATTCCGGGTTTCGAGGTCTTCACCCTTTACGACCGCGCCAAGGGGGCGTTTCAGGACCCGAACGTCTTCGGTCCCTTTCTGGTGGCACCGTCGCTTTACCTCATCTATGGCCTGCTGACCGGCAAGGCGGTGCATGCGCCATGGCGGATCGCCGGGCTGCTCATCCTTTCGCTTGGCGTGTTCCTGTCGTTTTCGCGCGCCGCCTGGGGCCTGTTTCTGTTCGCCACCATCCTGCTCGTCTTCGTCATGCTGCTGAAGGAGCGTACAGCCGCCTTTCGCCTGAAAATCCTCGTGCTGTTTCTCATCGCCGCCGGCCTGATGGTCGCCGCGGTCATCGTCGCGCTGCAATTCAAGCAGGTGGCCGATCTCTTCTCCAGCCGCGCATCGGCGGTGCAATCCTATGATGGTGGCCATCTCGGGCGTTTTGCCCGCCACTATCTCGGTTTTCTGCTCGCCATGGAGCACCCGCTCGGCATCGGCCCGATGGTGTTCGACAATATCTTTCCCGCCGCCGAACATAATATCTGGCTGAAGAGCCTCACCACCCATGGCTGGTTCGGCTTCGTCATTTATCTCACCCTCATCTGCTGGACGATTGCCGCCGGTTTCCGGCAGCTGCTGCGCCCGCGGCCCTGGCAGCCGTTCCTGATCATTTCGTGGGTGACCTTCGTCGGGCATGTGATGATCGGCGCCGTCATCGATACCGACCACTGGCGACATTTCTTCCTGCTGCTCGGCATATTATGGGGCTGCATGGCGCTGGAAAAACGTGAAAGCCTGCGGCGGCGCGCACGCGCCGCGTAAAACGCTTACCCTTACGGAACCTTACGCCATTTCATGCGTTTAGCCCCCGATTTTGATTGTCGAACGGGGAAACATCCATGACGCGGACCAATAATCTCTATCTCATCATCGGCGCACTCATCGTAGTTGTCGCAGGGCTTGGCATTTATGTCTGGCACGAAGAGAGCAAGCCGAAGGGGATCGAAATGAATATCGGCCCGAACGGCGTTTCCGTTCAGGAGAATTGACGCACGTCTCCAAAACCGCGCAACGGTTTTGGGACAGGCCGTTTCGCCTACGCAAGCGTCGCGCAAAGTCCGACCATTAAGACCGGGTGTATCCCAAGCCGGAAGACGGCCGGGATATGCCCGGTCTCCTTATGAGAGGAGACGAAAGGCGGGATCGATGCCCGCCGAGCCGGCTCGGTACGAATGATGCGTATCGCCCGATCACGGAAACAGTTAGCGCAATGGTCTCCTCCATCGACCTCTCCACACGCCTCACCGCCACCAAGCTCGCCCTCAAGGTCATCAAGGAGCAGGAGGACACCAATTCCGCCGCTGCATCCTCCTCGTCGCGGACGGCTCTCCTTGGCTCCTATGGGCTCGATGCCTCCTCTTCCACCAATACCCGGCTGGCACAGCTTCTGGCGCAATATGGCCAGGCTTCCGGCGACGATACCCAGACCGACGGTACGGATACGCAGCCTTCTTCCGGCGACATCAGCAAGGCCGACTTCATGAAGGACCTGAAGAAGATGCTGGAGGAACTGGCGAAGGACCCCGACAAGGCTTCACAGGCAAAGGCCATGCTGCAAGCTTTGACCGCGGGCACGCTCACGGTCTCCGATCCCGCCGAGGGAGCGCAGATCAAGGCATGGGATGTGGCGTCCGATACGAAAACCACGTCCAAGCCCGCCACCGAGATCGCCCTGACGGGATGGAGCGACTTTCTGAAAGACCATCTCAAACGCGACGGCTCAGCCTATGCCAAGGGCGCCAGCGGCGCTTATGTCGATAATATTTCCGGCGACAATGCGTTTTTCGGCAGCGTCGGCAGCCGCTATTATTATCTCACCTGGCCACAGGCGAAAAACGGCACCCTGACGGTATAGGCCCACATGGCTGAACGAACCGCTGCGGCGTAAAACATGCCGCAGCGTTCCTGACTTCACCCATTCAGATGGCGGGCGCGGCGGCTGGTTCGGTTCCGCCGGAAAGCGCCTTTTGCAGCTGCGCTTCCTGCGCCGGCGAAAGCGAGGTCTTGATGACC
The DNA here is from genome assembly GCF_027212525.1 of Agrobacterium sp. SOY23. Taxonomy (NCBI): domain Bacteria; kingdom Pseudomonadati; phylum Pseudomonadota; class Alphaproteobacteria; order Hyphomicrobiales; family Rhizobiaceae; genus Agrobacterium; species Agrobacterium sp. SOY23. The sequence continues at coordinate 200,710 of NZ_JAPWDT010000004.1, forward strand.
CGCCCGCGTAGTCCTTCGAGTTCCGCCAGCACCTTTTCCGGCTGCACCTTGCGGATCAGCACGAACAGCGCCGAAGAGCCATTGGGAATGGTCTCACCGAGCGACTTGATGAAATCGTCATCGATGCCGAAATCCGTCAACGATCCCGCCAGCGCGCCCGTGCCGGCGCCAATTGCGCCGCCGATGGCAAAACCCGCCAGCGGATTGAGGAACAGCAGGCCGACGAGACCGCCCCACAGGCCGCCGGACAGGAAACCGGAGCTTGCGCCGATCGCCGTCAGATTGACGCTCTGCTTCAGATGCACCTTGCCGTTTTCATCGCGCACGACAACCACGGCATCCTCCAGATCGACCAGATATTCCTTCTTCAGGCCTGCAAGCTTCAGAAGGACCCGATCGGCCTCTTCCGTTCCGTCAAAACCAACAACGACGAGTTCAGACATAATTCGTCTCCCTGAGTTTCAATTCCGCTGCGATTGAACGCCGAAGCGGGCGGCTTGTTCCGGCAATGATGAAAAGAGGATGTGTCAGGCGTTTGACGGCCTCTCACGCCGGGAAACCCCGCCCCGTTTTGGTCCCTTCCCCGCCGTCCACACCCTTTGCTCCTTTTTTTATGAAAAGACCATTTTCCGCTTGCGCCCTAACTGGCTTATATATAAACGGCTTTCAGGTTCGGAGCGTAGCGCAGCCCGGTAGCGCACTTGACTGGGGGTCAAGGGGTCGTGGGTTCGAATCCCGCCGCTCCGACCATTAAATCAGATAGATAGCCAGTTCCCCCAGAGCTGGCTATATTTGTTTCAGCTCTCTTGTAAGCGGCGCCATGCGCGAATTTAACAGACCCGGTTCGGGTGTGCGTTTATCAAAGCCTGAGAATGAGGTGTGCCGGGATGGCTAAAAAACCGAAAATAGAACACTCGGAATTCTCGGGCGAGTTTGAAGATGAGGGTATCACGGTCCTCGTTGATATCTACCGGCCGGCCGGCACCCAGCAGGATTGGACGCTCGAGGTTATCAGCGAGCACGACGATGTCACCACCTGGGATGAACCTTTCGCGACAGACAAGGACGCCTGGGAAGAATTTCTGGCCACCTGCGAGAAAGACGGGATTCGCAGTTTCCTGGATGGCGAGGACCCGTCAGTTCATTGACGTTTGATTTCGCGGCACCGCAGGGATTTTGGGCAGAAATCCCGCGCTGCGGCCGTTCTCCTGAGCATTCTCCGGTTGAATTTCTGAAAAACCTCAATTCCAAAGCCGCCGACTGTCGAAAGATCGCGCATATTTGCCTTGTTGACTCTCCGCTAAAATTAGAACATTTAGTGAACAAAAGAGAGGTCATCCAATATGTCCAACGCTGAAAAAATCACCCCGATGCGGCCTGACGACATAGCGGGATATATCATCCAGTGTCATGACGGCGATGCGAAGGCTGCTGTCGAAGCTCTTCTCGGCGAAATCGAGCATTTGCAGGAACAGCTTTCCCTTGCGGTTGCCATCATGGGAAAGGGATATACGCGCGGATGGACGCCGGATATCGGGCGCGATTGAACCGAAGGCTTGCACTCCACAAGCCGTTTTGGGTGCAGCTTGTGGAGCGTGAGGAATGGCGTAGTGCCGGTGCGTGTTCAGCCAGCCAGCCGCAATTCGCGGCTTTGCGCCAGCCCCTATGACATGCATCATCAGGACGGAACGCAAAATCCGTTCAGATCATCATGCAGGCAGCGTGCCGGAAGCCGCTTTCAGTACTCGTTGGATGCAATGGCGACGTCGTCGATGATGGGGAGTTTTTCCGCGTTTTCCCAGGTCCGGTCCATGGCGTAGGTTTCCGACAGATAAGGGATGCCGATATGGCCGAAGCGGAAGGAAAGCTGGCTTTCCGCCTGTTCTTCGTCGAGCCCCGCAACACGGCTGAGATAGAGCGCAGTGGCGAGGCCTGTCCTGTCTGCGCCGGCCTTGCAATGGATAAGGATGGGTTTCGGCGCGTCGCGCATGATCGCGACCAGCTCGTTGACCCTGTTCATGTCGAGTTCCTGGCTGGCCGACATGCCGAAATCGATGTGATTCAGTCCAAGCTGACGCGAGGTTTCGACCTCTCCCTGATACCAGGCCTTGGATTCGTTGGCGCCGCGCAGATTGATGACGGTCCTGATACCGTAATCCTTGGTATAGCGGACAAGTTCCTCGGTACTCGGCTGGTTGGAGCGATAAAGTTGCCCCGCAACCACCTCATGAAAATTGCCCAGGAGCTGAATGCCGTAGAGATAACCGCCTGTGGCAAGCACAGCAATGCCCATGCCCCAAAAGGAGCACTTCCAAAATCTTCTCATAATAAGACGGCCCTCTGATTGAACGAGAGAACCGATACAGACGGATTCTGACAGTAAGCTGAAAGTTATGCGACAGTATTGTAAGAGTAGAAAAATCGCGCCCGGCTTAAGGTGATTTCGGCCCCGGCGGATCCGAAATCATCCTGATTCACATCGATAAAGTCCGGCGGGACCTCAGGTGAAAACCGCACAGATTTTTCGCCATCCTATTCCCGTCAACGCACGAAAACGTAAACCGCATAGACCGCAATGAGGGCGCCTGCCGCTGCCGCCGTTATGACGCCGAGGCGTTTTTCGATGAAATGGCGCACCGATTCCCCGTATTTCTGCAGCAGTCCTGCGAGGATGAAAAAGCGGGCGCCGCGTGTGACGACGGCCGAAAGAATGAACAGGCCGAGGCTGATATTGGCCGCGCCGGAAAGGATCGTGACGACCTTGATCGGCGGCAGATGCGCGAGCCCCGATGTCACCAGCAGGAGAATGATGGTTTCGTAATTCACCGAACTCTTGAGATGCTCGAAACTGTCGAGCTTGCCGTAAAATTCGAGAATGGGCCGCGCGACGCTCTCAAAGGCGTAATGGCCGAGAAACCAGCCGGCAATGCCACCGAGAACCGAGGCGACGGTTGCCACCAGCGCATAAAACATCGCCTTTTTCGGCTTGGCCAGCACCATGGGCAGGAACAGCACATCCGCAGGCACGACGAAGACGGAGCTTTCCACGAAGGCGACGATCGCAAGCCACCAGACGGCGGTTTTGCGGGCGGCCAGCGCCATCGTCCAAGCATAGAGGTTTTTCAGCATTTCATATCCCCGGGGAAGAGCATTGCGGAGTGAAGGCGGGCGGAAGATGAAGCCTTTCAGCGAGGCTTATATTGCATTTTGCCGATGGCGGCGGGCGGACAGCTGCGAAAAGAGGATGAGAGACAAGGCAAGAGGATGGCAAAGGGCGGATAATTTATTCTGCATTGCAAAAAGCAGGAAAGGCAAGCGATTCCAACCCCCGGCGATAGACGGTTGCTGCGATGCGAAATTTCACCCTGTGGTAGATGAACTCGCCTTTTTGCTGTAGAATGAGACGTGGAGGAAAGAGGAGGAAGTTATCATGGAATATGTAAACTTCATTACGTCGATCAATCCGGTCATACTTGTCATACTGCTGATTGTGCTTCTTGCGGGCGCTTACAGCAACTGGGTTTCCCATTAGCGGAAGCCAATGAACGGCTGCCGTGACGATGCCGATTTTCCATCGGAGATAGGCATGTGGCCGGATGAATGATATCACCCCCGGGAGTTAAACAACGTCCGGGAAGCAGCATGACGAACGAATTCGCATTCACTGATACGTCTGAGAAGCTCAGCACGACGCTTGAGAAGCTGATAGGAAAGCTGCAGGGCCAGACGATCACGTTGCGCGAGTTGATGGAAGCAATCGGCGAACAGGGCCTCTTGCTCATCTGCGCGATCGCCTCTCTACCCTTTCTCATTCCGGTATCCATTCCCGGCGTCAGCACCGTTTTCGGCGCCGCGATCATCCTTGTCAGCCTGGCGATCACCCTCAACCGCCTGCCCTGGCTGCCCGCAAAGATCCTCGACCGGCAGATGGAAACGGCAAAGCTCGTTCCCGCACTTCAAAAAGGCGTCGCCATCGTCTCCAAGCTCGATGGCTTCATCCGTCCGCGCATCCCCGCGCTGACGACGGGCATCATCGCCAACAGGATAAACGGGCTTGCCCTGATGACGGCGGGCGTGTTGCTGATGATGCCGCTCGGCTTCATTCCCTTCTCCAACACCCTGCCCGGCGTCGCCATCCTGCTTTTATCGGCCGGCATGATCCAGAGGGACGGCCTCACCGTGCTCGGCGGTTACCTGTTTCTCGGCCTCACAGCGATCTATTTCGCCGCCCTCGCCTATGCCGCTTTCTGGGCTGGCCAGGGCATCAGCAGCTCCATCAGCGGTTAAGGCTGCCGGCGGCCGCCATTGCGGGTGTCGCGGCGGTTCTGCCGCGATGCCCACCAGACCGCCAGCCGACGCCGCTGGCGGCGAACCGCCGGCAGATCGTGGGACAGCACCACAAGACCGAGCGGAATCATCCAGAAACCGAGAACCGGCAGGAACCCCAGCGTTCCGCCCACCACCAGCGCAGAGCCCGTCGCGATCCTGCCGACGCGCGAACGCGGCATTGCAACGCTCCATTTTCCGACATTGAGGCGATGCGTTCTGTGGTCCATACCGAATTTCATTCCATCCTGCCCTTTTGCATCTGGCCTGTGGATAATTTTTTCACCGTCGATAAGCCCGGAAAATCGGGACTTCGGAGGGATAAAACAAGAGGAATGCGTTTTTTTTAAAAAAACCGCTTGGCAAATCGGAAAAGCATTTGTATTACCCCGCTCACACCGCGCCAAGCAGCGCACGTTCCCTGGTAGCTCAGCGGTAGAGCATTCGACTGTTAATCGACAGGTCGCCGGTTCGAATCCGGCCCGGGGAGCCATTTTCTCAAAAACATCTCGTGAAGAGCGAAGTGCAGCTGCACTCGCCCGATCCGGTTCGTGGCGTTTTCGTCCCGGCCCTGTTACCGGGCCATAGGAACGTCAGGTCTTCTTGACCACACGCTTCGTCGCTTTCGTGGTACCGGTAAGTGCGGGCGGATCGCTGGCGGGGAAACTTTCTTCAAGACTCTCGGTCAGATCGTCCACTTTTTCCTTGCTCGCAGCCTTCTGCTCTTTCTCAAGCGATTTTACCGCTGGCGACTTGGTTTTTTTTGATGTGTCCTTCTTCACCGGCGCCTTGGTCACTGCCGTCTTGCTCGCCGCCGCCTTGCTTGATGGGGCCTTGCTCGCTGGAGCCTTCTTCGCCGCAGCCTTCACCGCAGGTTTTTTCGCCCCGTTCCGGCCGGTGGTTCCGGTGGGTTCCGCATTGGCGGAAATCTCCCGTTCCGCCTCCATCCAGTGCCTTTCGTGGTGCCCCTCCGGCCTTCCTTCCCTTTCCCATATTGCGCGCGCTTTTTCACGAATTGCGGCTTCGCGATCATGGTTCATAACGGGGCCTCCCTCTTTCGTTGCGCCGGTTTTGATTGTGCCATTGAAAAAACAGAAAAAGCTAGAGATTGTTCCGCGCTGCTCCGTCGCGACCAGACATTTTCCCAAAAAAGGGAACCGTCCCCGTCGGCTGATCGTTTGCCCGGCTCGAAACCCCGCAGGAGGATCATCCATGGACGCCCCGAAGCATAAGGATAAACAGCGCCTCGACATTCGCGATGCGGACGTGGCGCATTTCGACACCGACAGCGAACTCAAATCGAAAGAGGGCGAGATTTATCCGGACGAATCCATGAGCCTGCGGGCACGCCGGCAGGCGGCGCGGCAGCATGAGGATGCCTTCATCGTCGCCACCGATCTTGAGGACGACGACCAGCGCGAGGCCACACCCAGCATCCGGGAGCAACCATAGGCCCTTTAAACGCATAAGGCGGGCCATGGCCCGCCTTTATAGGGAAGATGGTGGTCTGTCCGGTCTTCAGCGGCGGACGGAAACAATGGCCCTGCGATTGAAATTGGACACCTGCACCCGGCCGGACTGGTTGCCGCCGAGAATCTGGGCCGTCTTGCCGCTCATGCTCTTCAGAATGCCGGCATGATAACCGCGACCATTGCGAATAACGACGACATCGCCGGGTTTGGCCTGGTTGACTGGAACGGCGTAACCGAAAGACGTCCAGGATTTCGCAAACCCATAGGATTTGGGAGACTGCCGGCCGGCCTTGCTGGCGACGGCATGCAGGAAAAGACCGCACCACGGCGTGCTGCGGGGATTTGCCCCAAGAATGGTCTTCAGGCTCTTGTTGTTCTTCGATTCATGCAGCCCGGTGTATTTCTCGGCCTGGTTCAGCATGCCGGCCGAGGCTGGCGCCAGGACTGTAAAAGACAAGGCAGCGGATAGAATTAACGCGGATACTCTCAAACGTCTCGCCCTTATGTTAGAGGGCGTCCGTGTATTGTGACAATTTAGCGACAATTTGACGAGAAATGGGCAGAAATCAGACGCCTATTCATGCGCGCTGATCTGTCATTGCTTCAAAACAGGCTGCCCTGCGCTTCATCGGCGCGGCTGCGCCCGGCATTTTCGAGATCCAGCATGCGCAATTTGGTGGTGGTTCCGCCCGGCGCGGAAAAGCCGCCCAGCCTTCCGCCGGCGGCCAGAACACGGTGACAGGGAATGATCAGCGGCACCGGATTTTTCGCCATGGCCTGGCCGACATCGCGGGCCTTTTCCATGCCAAGGCCAAGGGTCTTTACAATGCCGCCATAGGTCGTGGTGCTGCCCCAGCCGATCTGCCGCGCAACCGCATAAACATCGAGGAAGAAGCGTTCCTGCCCGGCCAGATCGAGTTCGACGGCGGCAAAATCGATCGGCTCACCGCCGAAATAACGGGTAACCATCGAAATCACCTCTCGCGTGCGTGTTTCCGGCACCGCGATCGTGGATGACGGCAGCCGTTTCAGGATAAGCCTTTCGGTCTCGCCGGCATCAGCACCGGGCAATTGCAGACGGGCGATGCCGCGACCTCCCCATGCAAGACCGCAATGGCCGAGCGCTGTCGGGAAAACAATATAGCCGTAATGGTTGATCATCACATTCATTCATCCGCTTTCGGGCAGACACGATGCCATATCCTGCGTCCGAAACAACCCGTTTCCTGACCCCTTAAAAAACAAGGCCACCCGGTCTTCGCGGGTGGCCCTTTTTGCATCTGTCCTGAAAATCCGCTCAGGATACGATTTTATTGTGCGCTTCCGCCTTGTCCTCCATCAGGCATTGCGCCTGCCGGCTGGCCGCGACGAAGGCGGTGCGGGCGATTTCCCCCGCCACGTCGCCCATCAGCGAGGCGCGGCACAGGCGCAGCGCCTGTTCATGCGCCTTGCCGCCGCGTTCGGGCCATTCATGCTGGAGAAAATCGAAGGCTTCATAAACGCCGTTGAAAATCCGGGGAGCGCCGTTTTCAAGGGATATGGTAACGGACTTTTCCCACTTAACATCATTCAGCAACATTGATTGCACTTCCATGCTCTATTAACCCGCGACAAACGCCGGCTCCTCCAGTTGGTTCCCTTCGCTTTCGGTTTCAAGGGCGAAAAAATAACCCTCGATAAACCATGTCCCCCTTCTTTCCATTCTAGCTGATTTGCGGAACAAAGCGGTTCAACACTCGTTCAAGCCGAAGTGAACCGGGTCCTTTCATGCCAACATCAGCCTCCCCCGCCATTGTCTGGTTCCGCAAGGACCTGCGCCTTTCGGACAATCTCGCCCTGCTTGCCGCGATGGATCACAACGGTCCCGTGATCCCGGTCTATATCCGCGAACAATCCTCCGGGCCGCTGGGCGGCGCGCAGCAATGGTGGCTTCATCATTCCCTCGCTTCGCTTGCCGCCGCGCTGGAAAAAATCGGCAGTCGTCTTCTGTTTCTCAGTGGCGATACCGAGAAGACGCTGCGCCGGCTGATATCTGAAACTGGGGCTGACGCCCTGTTCTGGAACCGCCGTTATGATTCAACCGGTATCACCACCGACAGGGTGCTGAAACAGACGCTGCGGGAAGACGGCCTGACGGTTCGCAGCTTCTCCGGCCAGCTGCTGCATGAGCCATCCCGACTGCAGACGAAATCAGGCGGGCCTTACCGCGTCTATACGCCCTTCTGGCGGGCGCTGGAGGGTGGCGGTGAGCCACGTGCGCCGGTGGATGCGCCGAAAAGCCTGAAGGCGCCGAAGACATGGCCGAAATCCGAAAAACTCTCCGACTGGAAGCTGCTGCCCACCAGGCCGGACTGGGCCAAGGATTTCAATGACATCTGGGTGCCCGGCGAAAACGGCGCGTTGGAAAAACTCGATGATTTCATCGACGGTGCCCTGAAAAGTTATGAAGAAGGCCGGGATTTTCCGGCAAAACCTGCGACTTCGCTGCTTTCGCCGCATCTGGCCTCAGGCGAAATATCGCCCGCCGCCGTCTGGCACGCGACGAAGGGGCTTTCGCGGCATATCGCCTCCCTTGATATCGGCCGTTTCCGCAAGGAACTCGTCTGGCGGGAATTCTGCTATCATCTGCTGTTTCATTTTCCCGAACTGGACGAAAAGAACTGGAACGACAGTTTCGACGCTTTTCCCTGGCTGGACGACGAGAAATCCTTCAAGGCCTGGACACGCGGCATGACAGGATATCCCATCGTGGATGCCGGCATGCGGCAATTGTGGCAACATGGCACCATGCACAACCGGGTCCGCATGATCGTCGCGTCCTTCCTCATCAAACATTTGCTGATCGACTGGCGCAAGGGCGAGAAATGGTTCCGCGATACGCTCGTGGATGCGGATGCCGCCTCCAACGCCGCCAACTGGCAATGGGTGGCGGGTTCGGGCGCGGATGCCTCGCCATTCTTTCGCATCTTCAATCCCATCCTTCAGGGCGAGAAATTCGACGGGGATGGTGACTATGTGCGCCGCTTTGTGCCGGAGCTTGAGAAACTCGACCGGAAATTCATTCACAAGCCGTTTCAGGCCCCGAAAGAGCTGCTGGACAAGGCGGGCATCGAGCTTGGGAAAACCTATCCCAGACCGATTGTCGACCATGCCAGGGCGCGGGAAAGAGCGCTTGCCGCCTATGCCGAAGTGAAGAAGACCGCATAAAATTGGGTATCGGCAAAATTTTGCGTGGCTAAGCCAAAGCCGGGAAGATAATTTCTTGCCTTGAGGCGGTTGTAACGGGACATAACGGCACCTAATTTCCGCTCAGACAAGAAGGCTCGATCATGACCATTCATTCCTCTGCGCTCAGTGCTATCGGCAATACGCCGCTCATCCGTCTGAAGGCTGCCTCTGAAGCGACGGGGTGTGAAATCCTCGGCAAGGCGGAGTTCCTCAACCCCGGTCAATCGGTGAAGGATCGCGCCGCGCTCTACATCATCCGCGATGCCGAGCGGCGTGGGCAGTTGCGCCCCGGTGGCACTATCGTGGAAGGGACTGCCGGCAATACTGGCATCGGCCTGTCACTGGTCGCCAATGCGCTCGGTTACAAGACGGTAATCGTCATTCCCGAGACCCAGAGCCAGGAAAAGAAGGACGCGCTGAAGCTTCTCGGCGCAAAGCTGGTCGAGGTTCCGGCAGCGCCCTATTCCAATCCGAACAACTACGTGAAGGTTTCCGGACGGCTCGCGAAACAGCTTGCCGCAACCGACGAGAATGGCGCGGTCTGGGCGAACCAGTTCGATAATATCGCCAACCGTCAGGCCCATATCGAAACCACCGCGCCAGAAATCTGGGACCAGACGGACGGCAAGGTGGATGGCTTCATCTGCGCGGTCGGTTCCGGCGGAACGCTGGCCGGTGTGGCCGACGGCCTGCGTGATTTCAATCCCGACATCAAGATCGGCCTTGCCGATCCCGAAGGTGCCGCGCTTTACGAATTCTACAAGCATGGCGTCCTGAAATCCGAGGGTTCCTCCATTACGGAAGGCATCGGCCAGGGCCGCATCACCGCCAATCTGGAAGGTTTCGCCCCGGATTTCTCCTATCGCATCGCGGATGCGGAAGCCCTGCCGATCCTGTTCGACCTCGTTACGAAAGAAGGCCTGTGCCTCGGCGGTTCTTCCGGCATCAACATTGCCGGCGCAATCCGCCTTGCCCGCGAGCTTGGTCCGGGGCATACAATCGTGACGATACTGTGCGACTACGGTAATCGTTATCAGTCGAAGCTCTTCAATCCGGATTTCCTGCGTTCCAAGGGGCTTCCCGTTCCGCAGTGGCTGGCGGCCAAGAGCGAGATTCCGGTTCCGTACGAAACCGTTTGAGGACATGCCGAAATGCCTGTGAATGCCCTGTTCCGTGACGATTTTTATCTTTCAACCGCAGAAGCGATCGTCACGGCGGTGCATGAGGATGGCGGCATCGAACTGGACCAGACCTGCTTTTACGCCACCTCCGGCGGCCAGCCGGGCGATAGCGGCTTTCTTGAGCGCGCCGACGGTTCCCGCATCGAACTCGGCATCGCCAAAAACGGCGCCGACAAGAGCGTCATCATCCATGTGCCGCTAGAAGGCCAGCCCTCCCCTGATATCGGCGAGAAGCTGACCCTACATGTAGACTGGCCACGCCGCTACAAGCTGATGCGCATGCACACCGCCTGCCATCTGCTCTCCGTCGTCTGCCAGTGGCCGATCACCGGTGCGGCGGTCGGCGAAGACGAGTCGCGTGTCGATTTCGACATGTCGGAAACCATCGACAAGGATGAGGTCACGGCAAAGCTGATGGAGCTGGTGAAGGCCAACCATCCGGTCTTCCTGCAATGGATCACCGACGAGGAGTTGTCTGCCAATCCGGGCATCGTCAAATCCAAGAACGTGCGCCCGCCGGTGGGCCTTGGTCGCGTCAGCCTCGTCTGCATCGGCGAAAATTCCAGCATCGACAGCCAGCCCTGCGGCGGCACCCATGTTTCCGAAACGCAGGAAGTGGGCGATATTCACATTGCCAAGATAGAAAAGAAGGGCAAGGAGAACAGGCGGTTCCGCATTCGTTTCGGCGCGCCTGAAGCTGTTGCCTGAAATCGGGAGAAACATCGTGAGCACGGATAAGAGCCGTTTCGTCGTTTCGGCGGACTGGGTGGAAAAGCAGCTCGGCACGGCCGGGTTTCGTGTCGTTGATGCGTCCTGGTATCTGCCGGCGCACAAGCGCAATGGCGCGGAAGAATATGCCGCCGGCCACGTGCCCGGTGCCGTGTTCTTCGATCAGGACAGGATCGCCGATCACACGACCGGCCTGCCGCATTCCCTGCCCTCGCCGGAATTTTTCGCGGAAGAGGCCGGCAAGCTCGGCCTCAGCGATACCGATACGATCGTCGTCTATGACGGCCCCGGTTTCTTTTCCGCGCCGCGCGTGTGGTGGATGCTGCGGGTGATGGGCGTGCGCAAGGCCTATGTGCTGGATGGCGGCCTGGACGGCTGGAAACGCGAAGGCCGGCCACTTGAAACCGGCACGCCGGAGATCGAACCCGCGACCTTCACGCCGGATTTCAACGACAAGCGTGTAACTTCGCTCAGTGCCATGCGCGCCATCGTCGATGGCGGCGAAAAGCAGATCGCCGACGCCCGCGGTGCCGGGCGTTTTACCGGCGACGAGGCCGAGCCGCGTGCCGGCATGCGCTCCGGCCATATGCCCGGCGCGCGCAGCCTGCCTGCGACGGCCTTTTCCGAAAACGGCCACTTCAAGGACCTGACCGCCATCCGCAAGATGGTCACCGATGCCGGCATCGATCTTTCGAAGCCCGTGGTGACGAGCTGCGGCTCGGGCGTTACCGCCGCCGTCATCACACTTGCGCTGGAATCGCTCGGCCATCGGGACAATTCGCTCTATGACGGCTCCTGGTCGGAGTGGGGCGGGCTTGAAGATACGCCCGTCGTCACCGGCGCTGCCGATCCCCTGCCGGTCATTTCCCATGGGCCCCTGAAGGCACATGTGACGCAGCTGGAAATGACCGCGCCGCCGAAGGTCAGCCTGCCGATCCCGGTCAACCTCCAGACGGCGCTGATGCGGGTCAATAATATCCCCCTGCACTTCTACCGCTACCTCTACTGGCGGGTGGGCAAGCGCTGGCATTGGCAGAAGCGCATGCGCATGAGCGATGCCGAGCTTTCCGCTATCCTGCGTGATCCGAAAAACAGCGTCACGGTTCTCTACATGAACGGCGCGCCTGCCGGTTTCTTCGAACTGCACAAGGCGAGCGACGAAGTGACCGAGCTTTCCTATTTCGGGCTGCTCGAAGAGGCGATCGGCGCAGGCGTTGGCAAATGGTTCCTTCTGCAGGCGCTTTACGCCGCCTGGCAGGACAATCCGCAACGGGTGACGGTGACGACGAACACGCTCGATCATCCGCGCGCCTTGCAGCTTTACCAGATGATGGGCTTCTCGCCCGTTGGCACCTATGAGGCCTGGGTGGAGCCGCTTGCTGATACGGAGCTTCTGGAGATTTCGCTGCGGAATTGAGGGGGCTGGTTGGGCATGCCTGTCCCGTCCCCTATTATGGGCGTGTCCACGCCCTACTCCCTCATTCCTGTGCCTGTCACAGAATGAGGGAGCGAGAGACCAGCATTCACGCCTTCTCGATAATCAGATGCGTAGCCCCCTCGCCCGCCACCGTTCCCGTACAGCGGTAACCCAACCCAGGTAGATCCAGCCCTTCGAAAAGCGGCTCCCCCTTGCCCAGAAACACCGGCGCAAGGGCCAGATGCAACTCATCGATCATCCCCGCCACCATATATTGCCGGATGGTGGAAACGCCGCCGCCGATGCGGACATCCTTGCCATTCGCTGCCGTGAGCGCCTGATCGAGCGCGGCTTTGATGCCATCGGTCACGAAATGGAAAACGGTGCCGCCCTTCATGGTGAAGGAAGGGCGGGCATGGTGGGTCAGGACAAAAACCGGAACGTGATAGGGAGGCTCCTCGCCCCACCAGCCCTTCCAGTTTTCATCCGGCCAGACGCCGCGCACCGGGCCGAACATGTTGCGCCCTAAAACCCAGGCGCCGATATTTTCGAAGCTCTTTTCGGAAAAATTCTCGTCCGTCCCGGTCGAGCCACCCTCCTAGCCGAACATGCGGTGGAAGGTGCGGGTCTTGAAGGCCCATTGGTGCAGCTCTTCGCCCTTCACGCCCAACGGGTTCTGCAGGCTCTGGTCCGGTCCTGCGCCATATCCGTCAAGCGAAATGGCGAAATTGCGAACGACGACCTTCGGCATGGCATTCTCCTCCATCAAGGAGGCCAGATCGCCAGCGCCCGGCAACCAGCCTCAGATTTCGCGTTCCAGATTGACGGCCGTGGGAATTTGCCCGCCGGCCGCTCCCTTGTCTTCCGTGACACTGTTGAGGAGATGATCGGCAATCAGCTCCGCCTGGAATTTGCCAAGCTCGTAGCAATAGGTGATTTCGCGCTTTTCCGCCGACCAGTAGACATCCGGACGGCCGCAGGACTTGGCCGTCAGCTTCACATCACCCTTCAGGCCATAACCGCCGAAACTGCGGCTGATGAGATCGAGAACCTTCGATTCCTTGACCATGATGGCGTACGGCTCAAGTTCCGGGTCGCGCGGCGGCACGTAGCTGACGGCAAATCTGGAAGGTGTCAGGCTACGGTGAGGCGCGAGGAAATTTTCCCAGGCGGAGGCAACACCCGGATAGGCGGCGGCGCATCTGTCGAATTCGGTATTGGGAAGCCCCATCATCGCGGCCAGATCGCCATAACCATCCTTGTCGCGGCCGACCATCAGGCAGGCCATGTTGCGGTCGCGGCTCCTGTCCGGCACCAGCGCGGAAAAGACGGGGGCTTCATGCTCGGGCAAGCTCTCCGCTTCGCGCGCCAGGTACCAGCTGTCAGTGGCGTTAACGAGCGCGGTGTCGAGCCATTCCTCATTGGCCTGGAGGATGAGCGTGCCCGCCAGTTGATCGGCCGGAGCCTGGACACTTGCCGTCTCCGCCGTTCCGAAATCCGAGATCAGCATGCGCGCGCCCTCATGATAGAGCGAGAAGATCGCATTGCCGATGACGAAATTGACCGCCTGCTGCAGCTGATCGTCGGACAGGCCATCGAGACCGGGGGCGACCTGCGCGCCCGCCTCGATCGGAGCCGTCAACGAAACGAAAGCCAGCGGAACGGCGGCCAGAAAACGACGGAACATAAAATCAGACCTTCCGGGAACGAGGAGCGTCACTGATTCCCGAAGCTAACGAGTCACGCAATGGGGTGGTTGCATCACCTGTCAAGAATCGGGTGGATAGTGCTCCATTTCGGGATCATAGCTGCAAAGAAGCAACGCCGATCCCAACCTGAAGAGGCCCCGCCATGACCGATCTCGTCTTCACTGCAATGCCGGCTAAGGAAGCAGAGGCCTTCCGGGCGGGCAGCGCCGACGCCTATGGCAACGCGCCGGAAAAGGCCGTTTCACCGGGCGGCATGCCCTGTCGCCACTGCCTGTCCCAGATCGATGAAGGCGAAGCGATGCTGATTCTCGCCTACCGGCCCTTTCCCTCGCTTCAGCCCTATGCGGAAACGGGGCCGGTATTCCTTCACGCCGAGCCCTGCGAACGCTACCCGCAGACGGAACTCGTTCCGCCAATGCTGGAGAGCCCGGATTATATCGTGCGCGGATATGGGGCCGACGACCGCATCGTATACGGCACCGGCGCGGTGACGGCGACGGGCGAGATCGTGTCACGCGCGCGGCATCTTCTGGCACGCGCGGATGTTGCTTATGTGCATGTGCGCTCCGCCCGCAACAATTGCTATCAGTGCCGTATCGATACAGCATAATCGGCAATTACCTGCAATTTTAACTGAAGAACTAAATGGCTCTCAAGCTTTCCGCAGCATGATGCATGGTATCGGAAACAATTGATTTGAGCAGCAAGATGACAAACAATCTCAATATGGCGACCCGCAGCGCACCTCGCAGCAAGACGAGGATCTTCGCGACTGTGCATTATTTCAGCCAGTCCACCCGAGGCCGTGTGGTTGATCTTTCTGCTACCGGAATGGCGCTTGAACTGGACGGACCTTTTGCCGCCGCCAAGGGCAGCCGGGTCAAGGTGCAGAGCGACGATCTGGGCTTCATCGAGGGTGTGGTGCAGTGGCAGCACCAGAACCGCCTCGGCCTGCAGCTGAAGCTTTCCACCAACACGCTGGCGCAGCTTTCCTCCTATTTCCGCTTCTTCCATGAGGAAGTGAAACCCACGCTCGCCCGCTGAGCCCTCGATCCCGAAGACCGGAATGCGCAGCACAAATGACGCGCATTCCTGACGCGCCGGCATGCGCGCCGCGCTTCAATGACAAAAAATTTATCAAACGGTTGAAAACTGGCCCATCCGTCACCGGCTTGTCATTTTGATGATGGACTCCTCGGCGATTGCTTCTACCTTGTCGTTTCCCATGACAGAGCAGGCTTCATCCGAAGGAGTTCCCATGTCGTCGCTTCTCGCTCTCCACCCCATCACCCGCCGTTCGCTTCTCGGCGGCATCGCGGCCTCCTCGGCACTGGTGCTGCTGCACCCCTTTGCCGCGCGCGCGGCCGCCAATCAGGCGCATCTGCGCATCATGGAAACGACGGACATTCACGTTCACGTCTTTCCCTATGATTATTATGCCGACAAGCCGAACGACACGATGGGGCTTTCGCGCACCGCCTCGGTCATCGATACGATCCGTGCGGAAGCCGGAAACTCGATGCTGGTGGATAATGGCGACTTCCTGCAGGGCAACCCGCTCGGCGACTATATCGCCTATGAGCGCGGCATGAAGGCCGGCGACAAGCATCCCGTCATCAACGCCATGAACGTGCTGGGTTATGATTGCGGCACGCTTGGCAACCACGAATTCAATTACGGCCTCGACTATATGTCGAACACGCTGGCGGGCGCCGGTTTCCCCTATGTCTGCGCCAACCTCACCAAGGGCCAGCTCGCTTCCGATCCGAAAAACGACGAGCTGTTCTTCAAGCCCTACGTCATTATCGAGAAGCAGATCCGCGACGGCGGCGGCGTGACCAGCCCGGTCAAGGTCGGCATCATCGGTTTCGTGCCGCCGCAGATCATGATGTGGGATTCCAAGAACCTCGAGGGCAAGGCCCAGACGCGCGATATCGTCGAGGCGGCGAAGGCCTGGGTGCCGGTCATGAAGGAAGAAGGCGCTGATATCGTCATCGCCCTTTCCCATTCAGGCATTGACGGCAAGGGCCAGACGGAGCGCATGGAAAACGCCTCGCTCTATCTGGCGGGCGTGGAAGGCATCGACGCCATTTTCACCGGCCACCAGCATCTCGTCTTCCCCGGTCCGAAGACCTGGGACGGCATCGAGGGCGTGGATGCGGTGAAGGGCACGCTGCTGGGCAAACCGGCGGTGATGGCCGGTTTCTGGGGTTCGCATATGGGCCTCATCGACCTGCTGCTCGAAAAGGACGGCAAGAGCTGGAAGATCATCGACTTCACTTCCGAAGCCCGGCCGATCTATCACCGCGACGAAAACCGCAAGATCGTCGCCGATTTCACCGACAAGGCGGAGATTCTCGTGGCCGCCAAGGCCGATCATGAGGCAGCGCTTGCCTATGTGCGCCGTCCCGTCGGCAAGACCTCGGCTCCGCTCTATTCCTATTTCGCGCTGGTGGCCGACGATCCGTCCGTGCAGATCGTCTCCAACGCCCAGACCTGGTACATCAAGGACATGCTGAAGGAAGGGCAATACAAGGACCTGCCGGTGCTTTCGGCAGCGGCACCCTTCAAGTCCGGCGGCCGCGGCGGCGCGGATTATTACACCGATGTCCCCGCCGGTGACATCGCCATCAAGAACGTCGCCGACCTTTATCTCTACCCGAATACGGTGCAGGCGGTGCTGATCAACGGTGCGCAGGTGAAGAACTGGCTGGAAATGTCGGCCGGCATGTTCAACACGGTCGAAGCCGGTGCAAAGGACGTACCGCTGATCAATGCGGATTTCCCGTCCTACAATTTCGATGTCATCGATGGCGTCACCTACCAGATCGATATTTCCAAACCGGCGAAATTCGACAAGGACGGCAAGGCGGTCAACCCGGACAGCAACCGTATCGTGAACCTCCAGTTCAACGGCAAGCCGATCGATCCCGAGCAGAAATTCGTGGTCGCCACCAATAATTACCGCGCCGGCGGCGGTGGCAAGTTCCCCGATATCGCCGCCGACAAGGTGATCTTCGTGGCCCCCGATACAAACCGCGACGTGATCGTGCGCTATATCATCGACCAGGGCACCATCAATCCGTCGGCGGATGCCAACTGGTCCTTCGCACCGGTGGCCAACACTACCGCGATCTTCGAAACCGGCCCCAAGGGTCGTCATTATGCGGCGGAGATCAAGGGCGCGAAGATCGAGGATGCCGGCGACGGCGCGGAAGGTTTCGCGAAGTTCCGTCTGGTTCTTTGAGGGCTACGGCCTTTCGGCTGTTGGCGGCAGGGTTGAAGCTCTGCCGTCATCCTTGAGCTTGTCCCAAGGATGACGGCGAGTTTTGATGGAGACTATCGGCAATACCGAGAGCTATCCCTCAATCACGCCCACTGAGTGTACGCAGCAGCAGCGTCAGTTCCGACGGCGGCTTCTGCTCGATACGCCGATAATCGCTACCATCGCGGTTACGACGAATGAGCCTCAGGCCGACCATGTCGCGCCTCAACATCGCGGCATCCCGGAACAGGTGCAGGCCATCCAGAAAGCTGCTGAATTCGCGTTCGGAAAAGCTGCGGCCGGCGGGAATTTGCGCCCACAGATACCAGAGGCATAGTTCCTGCTGCGAGCGGCGGGCGGGCCATTGCGTCAGCCGGCCTGTCTCATCGAAAAGCCGCGCGGTCCTCAGCACCCTGCCCTCATTGGCAGTCGGCGCTGTTTGCCGCAACGGAAGGGCATTTTCAGTGGACGGAATGCGGGAAGCGCGCAGGTGCTGGAAATTCCGGAACCCTGCGGCCCGGCTCAGAAGATTGAGCATCTCCACATGGCTCGGCTGGCGGTCCAGCCTGCCGATCTGTTCGCGCAGCGCTTTGGCAAAACTCGAGAGGTCGGCGACCTCCATGGAAAGGATCGAACGTCGCATGACTTACCCTCAACGTGCCATTCCGAATGGTGTCGCTGATCGCCGGCTTCCGACAGGGCACGGGATAAGTGCTGTCAATCTTTCAAATGCAGGTTTAGCTTCCCTTGCGGGACGGCGATGCCTCGGTGAACTGCTGACCGTGATTTACGTATAGGCAGGCCAGTCGCCAGCGTCAATCGGCGTCCGCTATGGCTTGGTATCGAGGTCGCCACTTGTTTCTTCTCCCCGCCGGGGAGAAGGTGGCCCGAAGGGTCGGATGAGGGGGCAAGCTCTCGGTTTATCTCTACCCTCGCCCCCGCATCCCGCTGCCGCGGACTTCTCCCCGGCGGGGAGAAGAAACAAGGGGCTGGCGCTCGCGCACTATTAATCGAAATGCCTGCGGCCAATGTCACTCTGCGGCGACAGCAACGGTCTTCTGCCTGTTCGATTCCAGCATCCCGTTGAAATCCTTATGTTTCGGGCAAGCAGACAGGCGCTGCTGGAATGCTTCGGAAAGCCACTGGCCGGCGGGACCCGCAGGGGTATCGACCCGTCGCAGCGTGAAGAGCGGATATTCGCCCTGCTCATAGGCTTCAAGTTCAAGCGCCTTCAGGCTGCCATTGGCGAGATCATTGTGCACGATCGAGGCGGGCAGACCACCCCAGCCAAGGCCGCCCTTGATGAGCTGGTATTTGGTGGCGATATCGCTGACCCGCCATGTCTTGTAGGAAAGGACATTGAAATCCCGGCCCTTGGTCAGGCCCGAGGCGTCGGTGACAACAAGCTGAACCTCCTCGCGCACATCCGCGAGTACCAGCGGCCGCTCGATCTGCGCCAGCGGGTGATCGGCAGCAGCGACCGGCAACATGAAGGAATGGCCGACCTTTTCCATGACGAGTTCATCATCCTGGCGCAGCACCGCCCCGCCGATGCCGATGCCCGCCTTGCGGGAGAGCACCATTTCCATGACCATGCCGAGTTCACCGACATTGAGGCTGAGTGTAACGGTGGGGAATTGCTGGCGAAAATCTCGCAGCACTGCCACCACGGCCTCCGCCGGCACCATGGTGCTGATGGCGACGGAAAGCTCCGCCTCCAGCCCTTGCTTCAGCCCCTTGGCGCGGGCGCGCATCTCCTGCAGGCCGGCGACGATGCGCCGTGCATCCTCCAGCATGGCGCGGCCCTCATCCGTCAGCCTCGGCTGGCGCACGCCATTGCGCTCGAACAGCGTCACTTCAAGCTGCGCCTCGAGATTGGCGATGGTGTAGCTGACCACCGACTGGGCGCGGTTGAGCGCCCGCGACGCGGCGGAGAAACTGCCGGTCTCGGCAACCGTCAAAAATACCTGCAACTGGTCGAGCGTCGGGTTCGCGTCCATGTCCCATCCAATTCTTCGATAGATGACTTCCATATTATCACAGTTTTCTTGATGGCAGTAATTTTTCATATAGGGGGCAAAGGAAGGGCATCGTGCTCTCCCGCCCTCCCAAGGCGCCCGTCAATTCATCGCATATGCAAGGAAAGACCATGTCCAACATTCTTCTCATCACCTCCAGCCCGCGTGGCGACGAATCGGTCTCCAACAAGTTTGCCGGTGAACTCGCCAGCAAGCTGAAGGCCAAGTCGGCTTCCAACACCCTCGTCCACCGCGATCTCGCCGCTGATCCGATCCCGCATCTCGACACCGTCAAGACCGCAGCGATCCGTAAGGCGCCTGACCAGCGCACCGCCGAAGAAGCGGTTGCCGCCGATTATTCCGACAAGCTGGTTACGGAACTTCTGGCTGCCGACACGGTCGTCATCGGCACCGGCCTTATCAACTTCAACATCTATTCCGGCCTGAAGTCGTGGATCGACAACGTCGCCCGCGCCGGCCAGACCTTCAAATACACCGAAACCGGCCCGGTTGGCCTCGCCACCGGCAAGAAGGTCTACATCGTGCTTGCTGCCGCCGGCGTTTATTCCGAAGGCCCGGCCGTTTCGATGAACCACGCCGTTCCCTACCTCAAGACCGTTCTCGGTTTCCTGGGCATGACGGATGTGGAAGTCATCTATGTCGAAGGCCTGGCCTTTGGCCCGGAAGCCGTCGAAAAGGCTGTTGCAGCCGCCGAAGCCAAGGTTGAAGAACTGGCGCAGGCCGCCTGAGGCACGCTAAATAGCGGTGATACCGGCATGTTCGCCGGTATCAGTCGACCCACATTCCGTAACGGCCGTGGACCTGATCCCGGCCGTTATTTTTTGCCGCATAGAGCCGCGCATCGGCCTCCGACAAAAGCGCTCGGAAAAGCTGCCCATCCTCGAAGGCCGTCGCGACACCGATGCTGACGGTCAGCGGCGAACCGTCCGGCCGTTGCAGGTCCGCAAGAACCGCCGCCCGGAGGCTCGCCGAAAATGCGAGCGCCGTTTCATGCGTCATCGCCGGCAGGAGGGCCACGAATTCCTCGCCACCGAAACGGTAGAGATGTCCCAGCGGCTGCACGGCGCGTTTCAGCACGGCGGCGAATTCCCGCAAGATCTCATCGCCCTGCAGGTGTCCGAACGTGTCGTTGACGGTCTTGAAATGATCGATATCGACGATCAGCACGCTGACCGGTCGCTTTTTCTCCAGACATTCAACGACGACGGAGGGCGCATCGAGTTCCATTCGGGCGCGGTCCGATACGCCGGTCAGCATATCGCGTCCGGAGCGGGACAAAAGCTCCTCGTAGCGTTCCCTGAAAGTGAGATCGTTGAAGACATCGGCGACGCTGCGGCGTGTCAGAAAACGGCCCTTGGCCGATGTCAGCCAGAGATAGGCGGCAAAGAGCAGCGAATAGATGCCAACCGCCGCCATCTTCGCCTTCCAGCCATCATAAAACACATCGACCGGCGCATTGTAGAGAAGCCGCAGCGCACCGTAAAAACCCGCCTGATCGAAGCTCAGGATGACAACGCCGCAGATGGCAAAGCGCAACACGATATGGCGCTGCAGATAACGCCCGAGCTTCTCGTAAAACAGGATGATGGCAATGGCGTCGATATAAAGCAGGCTGGTTCCCCAGACCATCAGCACGCCCATCTCATCGAGAAAGCCGGTATTGACCGTTTGTCCGGGAACGATCGCCACCGTCTGGTGAAAATGGACGATCTGCGCCATGATGACGGTCAATATATTGCCGAGGAACAGGCCGTAGATCGGCTGGCGCACCACCGCCGCATCCTCCCGCATATAGAGCATGAGGATCATCATCAGCTTGCCGGCAAACAGGATCGACGAGCCGGGCGAGGCCACGCCAAAGGGCAGCTCGACGTAAAAGACGGCCGCCAGATAGGTTTCCAGGAAATGCATGACGCCCAGCGCGGTGAGGAAAACACCGATGCCGAGAATATGGCGGTAATGCAGGAATGCCGTCATTACCGAAAAATAGACGATGGCCTCTGTCAGAAAGAGGGCCAGATTTGCCCATTGCATCGGCACATGCCCTATCGATCCATGTCGCGCGGGTTGATTGGCGCGACTCCATGCCCTTCAGGAACGATAGGCCGAAGCAAACAACGGAATCTTAATGTCCGGGGCAAGAAAACGTCATCATTTTCCTGGGAAAAGCGATGCGCCGTTCTGATCGATGATGAGTTTCGCCTTGCGGATCGTGAACTCCACCGCATCGTCCATGCTGGTGAAGACGTCGGCGCGTACGAATTCATGCACCAGCACTTCGTCACCGGCCTTCTTTTCGATACGCCCTGCCAGGCGGAACTGACCGCCTTCCTTGATGGGCATCGCATAGATCAGATAATCGCCATGCGCATGCGGCTCGGCCTGCGCCACCTTCTGCGGTGCGTCGGAAGATGGCTGGCCGGAGCCGAAGGCCGAAAGGATTTTGGAAAAAAACGATGCCATGGCTTTCACTCCCTCAATTCATCTAACATGCGAAGGGCGGTGTTGCCCGCCCTTCCCTGTCGCCCTGTCCAGATCAGATGATCAGGTTCGACAGGATGTCGTTTTCAGTAATGTCCTCATAACCGAGACCGGCCGCCTCGAAGCGTTCCAGCAGCCCGCCGAAATTTTCCTTGGCGCTGGTTTCGATACCGATCAGGATCGAGCCGAAGTTGCGGGCCGATTTCTTCAGATATTCGAAACGGGCGATATCGTCGTCCGGGCCGAGCAGGTTGAGGAAATCGCGCAGCGCGCCGGGGCGCTGCGGCAGGCGCAGGATGAAATATTTCTTCACGCCGGTGTAACGCATGGCGCGTTCCTTCACATCCGGCAGGCGCTCGAAATCGAAATTGCCGCCTGAAACGACGGCGATGACCGTCTTGCCTTCCAGTCTTTCGCGGCCAAGCTTTTCAAGCGCGGTGATCGCCAGCGCACCCGCCGGCTCCAGCACCACGCCTTCGAGGTTCAGCATCTCGATGATCGTCACGCAGATGGCATTTTCCGGGATGAGCACGACCTGCTCGGCCGGGAAGTCCTTCAGCGCCTTGAAGTTCAGGTCGCCGATGCGGGCAACCGCCGCGCCGTCGACGAAATTGTCGACCTTGTTCAGCGTCACCGGTTCACCGCGTTCAAGGCTTTTCTTCAGGCTCGGCGCACCTTCCGGCTCGCAGAACACGAAGTTTTCCTTCTTCACCGTGCCGGCCAGAAAGCCCGACAGGCCGGCCGAAAGACCGCCGCCGCCAACGGGCATGACGACGATATCCGGCTTCGTGCCTTCCGGAAGCTGATCCATGATCTCGGCAGCAACAGTCGCCTGCCCCTCGATGATATCCTCATGGTCAAAGGGCGGCACCATATAGCCGTCATTGTCCTGCACATGCTGACGCGCCGCGGCGTAACACTGGTCGAATATATCGCCTACCAGACGGATCTTGATGAATTCACCGCCGAAGATGCGGGTCTTTTCGATCTTCTGCTGCGGTGTCGTCACCGGCATGAAAACGACGCCGTGGACGCCGAAATGACGGCAGGCAAAAGCAAAGCCCTGGGCATGGTTGCCGGCGGAGGCACAGACGAAAATCTTGTCCTTGCCGGCCTTGGCGACCGCCTTGCGGAGAAAGTTGAATGCGCCTCTAATCTTGTAGGAACGAACCGGGGAAAGATCCTCACGCTTCAGCCAAATCGAAGCACCATATCGACGGCTGAGATGTTCATTCAACTGCAGCGGCGTTTCCGGAAATATCTCCCGCACTTCCCGCCGCGCTGCTTCCACAAGCTGCTTGTCCACGATTGTCAATCCATTGAAATTCATAATGGCACCCGCTATGCCATAGGAAGGCGTCCGAGACAAAGACTCATTTCAGCGCGGCTACGAACTCTGGGTTTCATTTCTTGAACAGCAACCTTCTGCGCTCGGTCATCTATGTGGCGTCCATCTTCGGACTCTATCTCGCGACGGCCATGTTCCTGCCCGCGCTGACCGATCTTTATTACGGCAATGACGACTGGATGGTGTTTGCGCTTTCCGGCTTCATGTGCGGCGGCTTCGCGCTCGCCTGTGCGCTGGCCACCCGCGGGCCGATCGCCTCCTTCAACAAGCGATTTGGCTTCCTGCTCGTCAACCTGCTCTGGCTGGTGTTTTCCATCGTCGGCGCGGTGCCGTTTTACCTGTCCGAACTCAACCTGACGCCCGGCCAGGCGCTCTTCGAATCCGTATCGGCCATCACCACCACCGGATCGACCGCCATATCCGGCCTCGACAACGCGCCACAGGGCATTCTTCTGTGGCGGTCGCTGCTCTGCTGGCTCGGCGGCATCGGTATCGTCGCGCTCGGCCTTTTCATCCTGCCGCTCCTGCGCGTCGGCGGCATGACCTTCTTCCGCATGGAATCCTCCGATACCGGCAACGACCGGCCCTTCGCGCGGCTGGCAAGCTTCACCCGGGCTTTCGTGGCGATCTATATCGTCATGACCATCGCCTGCACGGTGGCTTTCGATTTTGCCGGCATGTCGCATTTCGATGCGTTGAACCATGCCATGTCGACGGTGGCGACCGGCGGTTTTTCCACCCATGACGCGTCTTTCGCCTATTTCGACAATACGGCGCTGCTATGGATCGCCACCATCTTCCTGATCTTCGGCAGCCTGCCCTTCTCGGTCATGATCCTGCTTGCCGTGCGCCGCCGGCTGGAGACGCTGCGCGATCCGCAGATCGCCGTCTTCCTCGGCTATCTCTGCGCAATCTCGATTGCGGTCGGCGTCTATCATCATTTCAGGAACGGCGTGCCGCTGGATGATGCGCTCAGCCACTCCTTCTTCAACATGACCTCAATCCTCTCGACCGGCGGCTTTGCCAGCGATGACTATACGCTCTGGGGTCCCTTCGTCGTTGTCGTCGCCTTTTTTGCGACCTTCATGGGCGGCTGCTCCGGGTCAACGGCGGGCGGCATCAAGGCCTATCGTTTCCTCATCATCTTCAACGTGGCACGAGCCGGCCTCAAGAAGCTGATCTATCCGAACGCCGTCTATTCCGTGCGCTACGGCCAGCAGGTGGTCGATCCGGAAACCATCCGCACCATCTTTCTCTTCATCAGCTGCTTCATCGCATTGTGGATCGCCGGCAGCCTTGCCATGAGCCTGATGGGCTATGATTTCCTCACCGCCACCTCGGCCGTGGCGACCTCGCTTGCCAATGTCGGCCCCGGCATCGGCCCGATTATCGGCCCGGCCGGCAATTTCTCCACCATCAGCGAACCGGCGCTCTATCTCCTGTCGGTCCTGATGCTGCTCGGACGTCTGGAAATCCTGACGGTTCTCGTGCTGCTGATGCCGATTTTCTGGCGCAGCTGATCCGGCGATGCACATGTTGCGCTGGCGCGAATAAAGCGCTTGACCTTCCCACGTTGGAATAGTCCAGGCTCCGTCCTGTTAGAATTCCAAACCATGGAGAACCGCCTATGTGTACCGCTCACCAGCATCATGCCGAAATCACCACCGCACCTGATAATGCAGGCCTTTCTTTCCACGTTGAAGACATGACCTGCGGTCACTGCGCCGGGGTTATCAAGGGCGCGATCGAAAAGACCGTTCCCGGTGCTGCCGTGCATGCGGATCCCGCAAGCCGCACGGTCGTGGTCGGCGGTGTCTCCGATGCAGCCCGTATTGCCGAAATCATCACCGCTGCTGGCTATACGCCGGAAGCGCGCGCCTGAACGAAAGATACCGGCGGCGTTTTATCCTGCCGCCGCCGGCTCGCCTACCTCGCTTCACGCTGAACCTGCGTGACAGCCGTTGGACGACATTGAATTCGTCCTTTCAGTCCTCCGAACAGATATCTCTCCCAAAGCCGGTGGCGAAAGATTCACGTCTCTTGCCGTCATCCTCGCGTTTGTTCCCGAGGATGACGGCGGAGTGTTTGGCGTAGCTCGTCATTCCAAATCAATATCATGCACATTGTCGAGAAATTTAGCCCGGACGGTAATGGCCCTGATCCGGCATCCGGCTGCTGCGCGACCGCATCATATCAGCAAAATGGCCCGGCTCTTGCGAGCCAGGCCACGTTTCGTCAGGACCGTCAGATCGGCTTATTTCGTCGCCAGATCCTTGGTCATGATGAAGTAGTTGATCGGATGTGGCTTGAAGTTTACGACCTTCTCCGAATAGGCATCGAAAGCGGTTTCATGGATGAGGTAGACGGTGACGGCTTCGTCGTAGACTCTCTTCGCCGCCTCGGCATAGATGGCATAACGCTTGGTCGGCTCAGCCACCGCATAGGCCGATTTGATCAGCTTGTCCGTTTCCTCACTGCAATAATGCGAGATGTTGTAGCCGCCTGTGCAGGTATAGTCGGCATTGAGGAAACCGATCGGTTCCGCAACATCCGTGGCATAACCGCGTGACAGAAGGACCATGTCGAAATTGCCGGAGAGGAGATCGGGCTCGATCGCGGTGTAGTCGGCAACGCGAACATCAACCTTGATGCCGATTTCCTGCAATTGGGCCTGGATAACGGCGGCAACGTCCTTGAGTTCGGTTCTTTCAGTGTAGGCCAGAAGCGTCAGCTTCAGGCTGCCGGGAGCAACTCCCGCCTCTTTCAGCAGGGCCTTTGCCTTCTCCACGTCATAAGCGGGTGTGACGTCTTTCGGCGCCCACGGCTCTCCCGGTGCGAAAGGCATCGTTGCGGGCTTTACCGCGCCTTCATAGATGCTGTCGGCAATACCGGCGGTGTCGATGGCAGCCCGGATCGCCTGCCGAACCTTGATATCCTTGAACGGCGGCTTCGAATTATTGAGCAGCATCTCCGTAATCCGGGGCACGGTGATCGGCGCAACCTTGACACCCTTCGTGGCTTCTATGGTCTTTACCGCCCAGGGTGGGATCACGCGCGAAATATGCACTTCACCGCTTCTTATCTGGGTGGCGCGCGTATCCGCATCCGGAATGAAGTTCACACGACCGCCCGAGAGCTTCGGCATGCCGGCCCAATAGTCATGGTTCGCGGTCAGCTCCATATATTGGTTAGCATCGACCTTGGTGATCTTGAACGGCCCGGTGCAGGTTCCGATCGGATCGACCTTGCCATCCTTGTAGGCGGCCGGCGCGAGGATCGAGGTCGCCGGGCTTGCCATCTGCGCCGGCAGCAACACCGACGGCTCGATGGTCGTGATCTTCACGATATCCTCACCGCCGGCATCGACGGCAGCGATGAGCTTGGGCGAAAAGGCACGGGCCGGAACCGGCGCCTTCAAGAGATTGGTGAGCGCATTGACTGCGGCTGCGGCATTGAGCGGCTCGCCGTTCTGGAACTTCACGCCCTTGCGCAGCTTGAATTCCCAAACCTTGGGTCCGGTCTGCGCCCAGGATTCGGCAAGACCCGGCTCCAGTTTCGTGTCATAGCCGACGCGGACCAGGCTTTCGAAACAGCCCGCGCGCGAACCGAGATAGGCGTCGTCGGAGGCCATTTGCCAGCCGGTCTTGACGCCCGTATAATCGTCATAGGTGATTGTTCCGGCGTTTGCCGCATGCGTTCCAAACGAGACGACGATGGCGCAGGTCGCCAAAAGTGCGTGCTTCATCATAGAATATTCCCCTTTTATTTTTGATGATAACGCTCTCAATTCACATATTCCACGAATTTCCATTCAATATTTGCGATTAATCAACAGACAAAAAGAATACCCAATGGATATCTTTCGATTATCCATCTGGATATTCTTTATTTTATGTTTTCATACTCGGAATTTTATTCCGATATTAATCCACAAACACACAATTCATCTGTTTTTACCGCAACAGAAAACTGTAACTGCGCCACCCCTCAGCCCAATTCCCGCCAGCGGTGGCAGCGTGCGAAATGCTCGCCTGCAACGCCTTCCAGAACCGGCTCCACCTCACCGCAGATCGCGGTCGCATATTTGCAGCGAGTGTGAAACTTGCAGCCGCCCGGAGGATTGAGCGGGCTCGGCAGGTCGCCGTCGAGAAGCATTTCCGGCGCATATAAGCCGGTCTCGTCAAGCATCGACGAGGCGATGAGAGCCTTGGTATAGGGGTGCTTCGGCGCCCGGAAAAGCTCTTCACGATCGGCGATTTCAACAACGCGCCCGAGATACATCACCGCGATGCGATCACAGAGATAACGCACGACGCGCAGGTCATGGGAAATCATCAGCACCGTCAGGCCGTGACGGCGCTTCATGTCCATCAGGAGGTTCAGGATCTGCGTGCGCATCGAGGCATCAAGCGCCGATGTCGGTTCGTCACAGACGAGGAAGCTCGGATTGAGGAGAAGCGCGCGGCCGATGACGACGCGCTGCAGCTGGCCGCCGGAACACTGGCTCGGATACCGGTCATAAAAGGAACCGTCGAGACCGACCTCCTCCAGCATGCGGAAAACCCGCGCCGTGCGTTCCTCGCGGGTGCCGATGCCGTGCTGGGCGAGCGGCGCTTCCATGCTCTGGCCGATGCGCATGCGCGGATCGAGTGCCGAATAGGGATCCTGAAACACCAGTTGCACGACCCGGCGCATGCGCCGGAGCGCTTCGCCCTGCATGTGCAATATGTCGTGATCTCCAATGCTGACCTCACCCCGCGTCGCGTGCGTCAGGCGCGTGATCAATCCGGCAACCGTACTTTTGCCGCAGCCGGATTCACCGACCAGACCCAGCACCTCCCCCTCGCCGATCGTCAGGGAAACATCATCGACGGATTTCACCACGCGGTGACCGAGGCCCGATATGGGATAATATTTGCAGAGGTTCTTCGCGACCACATAGGGCCGGCTGCTGTTTTCCGCCGAGGGCGGCATCTGTGTCATGACTTTGGATAACATCATCGCCTCCTTCAACAAACCGCATGGCCGGCATAGTCGTGATCGGCATGGTCATCGCCGACTGCCCAGCACCGCGCCTTGCGCCCTTCAGGCAAGGCATTCAAGGCCGGCTCCGTCGCCATGCAGCGGCTTCCCATGCCCTCAGACTTGGCAAGCGCGCAACGCGGATGAAAACGGCAGCCGCAGGACATGTCATGGGCCTGTGCGCCCGAACCGGGGATCGTCAGCAACTGTCCCTCGCTGTCGGTCGTCAGCAGCGAGCAGCTGATCAGCGCCTTGGTATAGGGGTGTTGAGGCGCCTTGAGGATCGCCTGCGTCGGCCCCTCCTCGACAATGCGGCCGGCATACATGACCGCGATCCGGTCCGCAAAGGCGGCGACAACCGAGAGATCGTGGGTGATGAGCAGCGTGGCCAGACGGCGCTTGCGGCGTTCATCATCCAGCAGGCGCAGGATTTGTGCCTGCACGGTGACATCGAGCGCCGTCGTTGGCTCATCGGCGATCAGGAGCTGCGGATTGCCCGACAGTGCCGCGGCAATCATCACACGTTGCGCCATGCCGCCGGAAAGCTCGTGCGCGAAACATTGCGCCCGCGCCGAGGGATCCGGAATGCCGACATCGGAAAGGAGGCCGACGACCCGGTTCAGCGCCGCGCTGCGACTCATCTTGCGGTGGATCCAGAGTGGCTCGGCCACCTGCGTCCTCACCCGGCTGGTCGGGTCCAGCATGGCCTGCGGCTGCTGGAACAGCATGCTGATATCGGCGCCGCGCAGCGCATCGAGTTCGGAGGATGAAAGAGCGAGAATGTCGCGTCCGGCAAAGGAAATACGGCCGGAATTGATTTCCGCGCCCTGCGGTAGAAGCCGCATCAGCGACAGAGCCGTCATGCTCTTTCCCGATCCGGATTCGCCAACGAGAGCGACGACTTCCCCGGCATTGACGGAAAGCGTCAGGCCCGAAATAACAAACTTGCGGCCATTTTGCGCCGGCACCGAAACGTGCAGGTCCTCGATCTCCAGAAGCGGTGCGCATTCGGGGGACATGGCCGTGTTGGCAAGCGTTTGTCCTTCGATATTCATAAGAGTTCCCCTTATTTTTATTGAATCGGAGGCATTTGCGTATTTTCATGCGGCTTCAGACGATATTACTCTCCTTCCGGTCCTGCGGCCTCATCTATGTTTGATAATCGTCAAATCTGCCTTCACCTGTTTGCAGGCGTCAATGGCTGTTCGTTTTCTTCGTTTCCAGATTGAGGCCATGGCCGATCCAGGTCACGCTGAGCGCCGACAGGAAGATCGCAAGACCCGGTGCTATGACGAGAACCGGCATGCGCTCGGCATAGGCCTGTGCATCGGAGAGCATCAGCGCCCAGTCGGCGGCCGGCGGCTGTACGCCGAGCCCCAGGAATGACAGGCCGCCTACTGTGATCAGCTTGTGGCCGAAGCGTAGGAACGCCACGGCCGCGATCGGCCAGATGGTGTTGGGAATGATGTGCCGGAAGATGATGAAGCCCCGCTTGCAGCCGAGCACTTCCGCCGCGCGGATATATTCGCGGGAATTGATCGACAGCGTCAATCCGCGCGCCAGCCGCGCAAAGGGTGTCCAGCCGACAATGGTCAGCGACGCGATCAGCGTTCCATATCCGGGGCCAAAGATGGCGACGAGGAAAATCGCGATCACCACGTCAGGTATGGCGATAAGCAGGTCGACCACGCGCATCAGCACCTCATCGAGGATACCGCGGCTGCGGCCGCTGATGATGCCGATGAAGGTTCCGATGACGACCGACAGAATGACGGTGATGGCGGCGATCGTGACGGTGAAACGGCCGCCGATCAAAAGCCGGCTCAGCACATCGCGACCGAGATGATCCGTCCCGAGCCAATAGGTGGCGCTCGGCGCGTTCAGTCTGAGGCGAAGGTTCTGCTGCGCCGGATTATAGGGCGAAATCGACGGCGCGATCACCAGGAGCAGGATGATGGCGAGAAAGATTGCCGATCCCGCATAGAAGGTCCAGTGCCGCCGGCGGATGAAATCCGTGAAGCGGGAGAGTGTCGAGGGGCGCGTGGGCAAGGTCATCGGCATGGCGGCGGCAGGCGCGCTCGTGAAAAGACTAGTGGTCATGTTGACCTCGCATTGCTGGATTGATCAGAACATAAAAGCTGTCGGCCAGGGTATTGACCAGAATGGACAGGGCCACGATGCAGATGAAACCGCCCTGCAGCATCGGGATGTCGCGATTGATCACGGCGTCGTAGAGAAGCCGGCCCATGCCGGGAATGGCGAAGATGACCTCCACCACCACCGATCCGCCAAGCAGGCCCGCAAGCCACAGCGCAAAGAAGGTGACGACCGGCAGCGAGCCGTTGCGGATGCCGTGGCGCATGACCGTGCCATGCATGCCAAGGCCGCGGCTGCGTGCCGCCGTGATATAGGGCGCGCGCAGAACCTCGGCCATGGCGGCGCGCGTGACCTGCGTGAAATAGGCGAGCGGCCGCAATGTCAGCGTCAGCGCGGGAAGCACCAGCGAACGCCAGCTGTCCCAGCCGGCCGAGGGCAACCAGCCGAGATAAAGCGCAAAGACCAGTGCCGACATGGGCGCGAACCAATATTCCGGCGTTGCGACGAAGGTCTGGATCATCAGCGTCGCGAAATTGTCGAGCCGCCCGCCCGGACGCATGGCCGCCAGCGTGCCGAGCGGCAGCGCCACGGCGACCGCGATGGCCAATGCCGTCAACGCAAGCGTCACCGATACGCCGAGAGAACGCAAAAGCTCGTTGGCCACCGGCTGGCTGCTGGTGAAGGAAAACCCGAGATCACCGTGCAGCGCATTCCACAACCATGTGAAATATTGCACGTAAAGCGGCCGGTCGAGCCCGAGACTGACCCTCAACGCCTCCACCGCATGCGGATCGAGCGCGGTATCGCGCATGCGCGAAAACAGGATCGTGCGCGCCGGGTCACCGCCCGCCATATAAGGCAACAGAAACGCGATGACGGAAACAATGGCCAGCATCAGGCACAGAATAAAGAAGCGCTGTATTATCTGTATCCACATGGCCTGCTCTCCTTCATCATGATTGGCATTTGCACTGCATTCGCCCCCAAAAGGGAACCGGGGCCTATTTCGCGGGACGCTGTAAATCCATCGCCGGACCGGATGTCCCCTTCAGCATGCCTGTCCGTTTGGGCACGACGGCAACCGTCGAAAAATCAAGATCTTCCGCATGGGCGAGGTCATGAATGATCGGGCACTCCGGCTCGCCATTGTCAGGGCAATAGGTGGCGAGGTTCCGAAGCGTGTCGGCCATCTCCCTCAGCGTATCCATCTTTGCTTCCAGGTCGATGACATGTTCCATGACGATGCGTTTGACATCGCAGGAGGCGCCGCCCGGATCGCGCCACAGGGTCATGAGCTGCCTGATCTTTTCGATGGAAAAACCGAGATCGCGTCCACGCCGGATGAAACGCAGCGTTTCCAGATCATTGGCCGTATAGACCCTGTAGCCGGAATCCGTGCGGCTTGCCGATTTGATCAGGCCGATCGTCTCGTAGTGCCTGATCATCTTTGCAGAAACACCGGAGGCGGTGGCGGCTGTGCCAATGTTCATCGATCCTGCTCCTATCTTTCCGGGGTGAAAAATACATCAGCATGAATGTCGGCCGTACGCATGCCGCGCGCCAGAAGCTGCGGCACCGTTGCCTCGATCATGGCCGGCGGGCCGGCAATATAGGCTTTCCAGCCATCGAGATCGTCGAAATCATCCGCCACTGCCGCACCGACATAACCGCGACGGATATTCGTATGGTCTTCATTCGAAAGAACCGGGACGAAGCTCAGATTGCCGTGCCGGGTGGCGAGGTCCTCGAAACGGTCGAGCATATAAAGGTCGCGCTCGGCGCGGGCACCGAAATAGACATGGACCGGACGCTCCCGGCCCGCTGCAAGCGCCGCTTCGACCACGGCCTTCACGGGGGCAAGCCCGGAGCCACCGGCAATGCCGAGGATCGGTCCGCAATGTTTTTCCCGCAGGAACGACGAGCCGAAAGGCCCCACGATCGTAACGGGATCACCCGCTTTGGCGAGCGAGAAGATGCGGCCGCTCGTCATGCCGCCGGGAACATGCCGGATGTGAAATTCAATCAGTTCCTCATCCACCCTGCTCGCGATCGAATAATCGCGCGGCGAACAGTCCGGATAAAGCAGGCGCACATATTGCCCGGGTTTGAAGGTGAACTGCGCCCGATCCTCGAGCCGGATGCGGATGAGCTTGATGTCATGGGTCGCATCCACCGCTTCCACGACGGTGCCCTCGAAACGGCCGGTCGGGATATCGGCGAATTCATCCTCGCCGTCGAGCCAGCCGATCGTCATATCGCTCATCGGCACGGCGCGGCAGGCAAGTGTGAGGCCTTCAGCCTTTTCCTCTTCGGTCAATGAAAAGGGCGTATGCTTGAGAAGATCGATCTCACCGGAGATGAGATGTGATTTGCAGGCGCCGCAACGGCCCATGCGACAGCCATGCGGATAGGCAATGCCGGCGGCGAGCGCGGCCTGAAGCACGGTCTCGCCGGCAGCCGCCATGATGCTGCGGCCGATCTGCGGCAGATAGATTGTGTTGCCAGGCGTCACCATATCCGCCTCCTATTCGGCCGCTGCAAGCTGCAGGTCGGACGATCTGTCCACCAGCGGCGCACGGAAGCTTTTCAGACGCAGCGCATTCGTCAATACGAAGACGCTGGAAAGCGCCATGGCTCCGGCAGCAAGGACGGGCGACAGCAGAACGCCGTTGACAGGATACAATATGCCGGCCGCCACGGGAACAAGCGCGGCATTGTAAGCAAAGGCCCAGAACAGATTCTGGCCGATATTGCGGATCGTCGCCTTGGAGAGAGCAATCGCGTTGGCAACACCGCGCAGATCGCCGGACATCAGCACCACGTCGGCACTTTCAATCGCGACATCCGTGCCCGTGCCGATGGCAAGCCCGACATCGGCTGCGGCAAGCGCCGGCGCATCATTGATGCCATCGCCGACAAAGGCGACCCGTCGTCCGCCGGCGGCAAGCCTCTTGACCGCCTCCACCTTGCCGTCGGGCAACACTTCGGCCACCACCTCGTCAATGCCGAGGCGACGGGCAATGGCTTCCGCCGTGCGGCGATTGTCACCCGTGATCATCGTGACCTTGAGGCCCAGCGCATGCAGCGCCGCAATCGCCTCCGGTGTCGTCTGCTTGATGGGATCGGCAACGGCGATGATCGCGGCCAACCTGCCATCGACGGCAGCATAAAGTGGCGACTGCCCTTCCCTGCCCATCCGCTCGGCATCGGCGGCGAAGGCCCCGACATCATAACCGAGTTTCACCATGAACCGGTCAGCACCCGCCTCTACCCGGTGGCCATCGACCATTGCCGCGACACCGAAGCCGGGGGTCGCCTCGAAAGCTTCAGCCTCGGCAAGCATCAGACCGCCATGTTTTGCAGCCTCGACGATCGCCTCGGCAATCGGATGCTCAGACCGGTTCTCGAGCGAGGCGACAAGGCGCAGCACCTCATCCGCATCGAAACCCTGGGTCGTGTTGAAATGCACCAGCTTCGGCTTGCCGAGCGTCAGCGTGCCGGTCTTGTCGACCGCGATGACATCGGCGTCGCGCAGCGTCTGGAGCGCATCGCCGCGCCGGAACAGCACGCCCATTTCGGCGGCGCGGCCGGTACCGACCATGATCGACGTCGGCGTGGCAAGGCCCATGGCGCAGGGACAGGCGATGATGAGAACCGCAACCGCATTGACGAGCGCGAAGGTCAAGGCCGGATCGGGCCCAAAGATAAACCAGACGGCGAAGGTGACGAGTGCGGCCAGCATGACCGCCGGCACGAACCAGTTGGTCACCTTGTCCACCAGCGCCTGGATGGGCAGCTTGTCGGCCTGCGCCTCCTCCACCATGCGGATGATCTGGGCGATCAGCGTATCGCTGCCGACCTTGGTGGCGCGGAAGGTGAAGGAGCCATTACGGTTCACCGTGCCACCCACGACCTCGGAACCCTCCGTCTTGGTAACCGGCACCGGCTCACCCGTGATCATCGATTCATCGACATAAGAAGAGCCGCTGAGAACCAGACCGTCGACCGGCACTTTCTCGCCGGGGCGAACGACGATCACATCGCCCGTTCGCACATCCTGCAGCGGTACATCGACGGTTTCGCCGTCGCGCAGCACACGGGCCGACTTGGCCTGCAGGCCGACGAGCCGCTTTATCGCCTCGCTGGTGCGGCCTTTGGCGCGCGCTTCAAGGAAACGGCCGAGCAGGATCAACGTGACGATGACCGCGGCGGCCTCATAATAGACATTGGCCGTGCCGCGCGGCAGGATTTCAGGCAGGAAAGTCGCGACCACCGAAAATCCCCAGGCGGCGGCAGTGCCCAGCACCACAAGCGAATTCATGTCCGGTGCAAGCCGCATAAGCGCGGGAATACCCTTTTTGAAGAAGCGCAGGCCCGGCCCGAACAGGACCAGCGTGGTCAGCACGAATTGCAGATACCAGCTTTCCTGCATGCCGACCGTTTCCATGACGAAATCATGGATGGCGGGCACCAGATGTGAACCCATTTCCAGCACGAAGACCGGCAATGTCAGGGCAACGGCCACGGCGAGGCTGATTTTCAGGCTGCTCATTTCCGCTGCGCGCCTGTCCTGCTCCGCATCACCGGCTTTGTCAGCGACGATTTCCTTCGCCTTGTAGCCCGCCCGCTTGATCGCCTCCGACAAGGTGGCGGCAGAGGCGGCATTGCCCGCCACGCGGATGGTGGCACGCTCGGTCGCGAGATTGACGCTCGCATCGGAAACACCGGAAACCGCCTTCAGCGCTTTTTCGACGCGCCCGACGCAGGAAGCACAGGTCATGCCTTCAATATCGAGCTCGACGGTTTTTTCTTCGACGCCATAACCCGCATGCCGAACCGCGGCGATCACCGCAGGCAGGTCAGGCGATCCGGAAAAGGAGATATCGGCACGTTCGGTCGCAAGATTGACCGAGGCCTTCAAAACGCCCGGCACCTTGGCAATCGCCTTCTCCACGCGACCCACACAGGAGGCGCATGTCATGCCGTCGATCGCAATCTGATGACTCGCCCGGATCTCCATTTGTGACATGCGTATGACCCCTCTTTTCTTTATATCGAAAAAGATAGGGCTTCCCATCGTGGCAAGGTCAATAGGTTCTTTTTGATAACTTTCAAGAAGGAATGACGCAGCCGTGAACAGGTGTCCCAACGCCGGGTAAAGTCTGGGTTACATCCGGTGCGAGAAGCAGAGGCGCAAGGCCGTCAAACGCCTGCACCTTCTTAAGGATGTAGTCGAAGATGCTTTTGAAAGCCGTAAAGCCGAATTGAAGGTGGCGGCAAGGTGAGGCGACGGTTCAGCCCGCTTGAGCTTCATATCTAGCCGAAACCGGGAAGACTCAGGTTGCAGAAATAGGACAAATGCAAACTCGAGATGCGCCTTCCCCCAATCTAGCAACGAAAGCGGCAACAGCACAAAAGGCACCGCCGCTCTAGATCTTGATGTCGACGACAGGCATCAGACGCGGGCACAAGTGATCGAACACGCGCAGAGTGCCGAGACATCAAGAACGCCGACTTCGCTCCACATCATTTTCAGCCGTTGAGGGCATGCGAGATAAGCTAAATGATGACCTCGCAGAAGCACGCCGTAGCCAGTCGACCTTGGCGTTCAGATACCGCACCCACCATTCATCGAAATAGCAAAGTGGCAAGGCGATGGACACGCAAAGTACCGCTGTAGTCGCGAAAAGAGGCATCCCTCCATTTGTAAATATGTGGAGAAAAAGCCAACTCGAGACTGAGCCGAATACAAGAAGGTGGACGAGGTACAAGGAAAAACTAAGACGACCGAGCGCGAACATCAGCCGATTGTTCATAACGCCATATATTTTACCGTTCGTCATAGTCGCAAATATCACGCAGGCGGAGCCAGCAGAGTAAATAATAGACCACGCGATTTGCGGAGAAGCGGCAGCAAGCGCCGACGACCATGCATAGGCCTGTGAGGGTTCAAAATATCCAAGCAAATAGATACCGAACCCTAAAATCCCCGCCGATAAGTACAAATTAACCCCGTGAATCTCCCATCTGCTTATGGCAAACGATACTCCCATTCCAACGATGAACGGCAGCATGAACGCCATGCCAGCTAAGGCAGGCAATCCAGATCCTGAAACACCGAAAATCGTTGCGAGGCATGCCATACAGATGAAGGTAATTGACCTGTTGTTGCCTAACTTCGAAAGGACAGGCATTGCGGCGAAAACGATAAGGCTGCCATAATACTCGTAGACCATTGTCCAGAGGCTTGGGTTTACTCCAGACTGCCCTGAGAAAAAAGTCGTCAGTCCCTGCCAGATGGCAGTGAGGAATGAGGGATAGCTTTCGTTAAAGGAAGAATGCCCAAACGTTTGCATCCAATAGCTGCCGCTCTTGGCCCCCGCGTCTTTGTAGAAATATAAGTCTGCCCGGAACAGAAGCGCGCTGAATAGGCAGACAACGACAACCGGTCCAGCGAGCCTCGGCCAGCGCTTTAATCCAGACCAAAGTGAGCGGTATGGATCGGGGTTTTTGAAGTATCCCCAACTCAAAACGAACCCGGACAGGGTGAAGAAGAAAAAAACTGCTCCGTTGCCGTTTATGAAAAAGAAGAAAGGCGATCCCACCAAGCTGCCGTCGTTGCGCTTGTCGGCTATGATTCCAGATATTGAAGGATGAAACGCCAGAACGAAATGGTGAACCGCCACGATTATGGCTGCGATGCCTCTCTGGCCCTCTAGCGGTATGAGCTTGTCAGATGATAAATATTTCGCGCGCACAGTTAGGATTGTCCTTCTAGTCTCTCGCCCCCGCTGACGCGCGAAAGGCTATTGTGTATTTGCGCGGAACCTTTTCCAAAAGGAAGGTTTTTCCACGGGTACGGTCGCCTCAACGACAACATCGACAGAGGTTGTCTCCGGCTTTTTGCTGACCACAGTCAAAAACTGAAGCGCCTCATCGTGAAACACGTTAACGATTTCCAGCCCGACAGACTCGGTGAATACCCTAGCTGCCCGGTCGTTGAAAAACGTATAGTGTGAATACACGACATATGGATCTCGATATGCGGGAACCTGCCAGACGAAAAGGCCACCTTCTTTCAGCTTCGTGGTCACAGCCTTTCCAAGCTCAAAAGCGTTGGGGATATGCTCCAACGTGTGCCACATGAAAATGGCATCCACGTTGCCAGGAACGTCGTCAAGCGACCCGGCAACCTTCAGTTTATCTCCCAGACCAAACTGAGGCACTGTTTTGTTTAGAAGGTCGACGTTGATGTCGATCGCCCACGACGTCTCGTAAAACGAGCAAGCGGCGGCAGCTAAATACCCCTCACCAGCACCGAGATCGACAATCGATTTTCCTCCGATGATGTTCCCCACCAGATAATTCAAGAAAGAGATATTCTCTCTGTTCTGGTGTAGGCGAAGGTCATCGATTTTTTGGCTATAGAACCCATCAGCGCTGTTGATCTGGACTTGCAACGCCTCGACAGAATCGACCTGCTCTTTGAGCAAGTTCGTACGGTTTGTGATCGCCGTACATGCAGAGCATATGCATATTTCAACGCTGTCGCCAGAAACATCAAGCCGCCTCTGAAACAAGTGCGTCGTGCCGATCGATCCGCAGCACGGACAACTTTCATTATTCATTTTCGTCCCTTTCAGACAACTTTCGCGACAATAGTTAGAAGGTGGGGGAAGCACAACTCTTGAAGCCGCAAGAGCCGGCTGCGTACATGAAAATGCTTACATCTTACAGGGAGCTTCCAACAAATTAGTCAAACTGAAATAGCGTTCCCGCCCGCCAAGCTGCAGTTGGGCTTTCCATGTATCTCACTCATGCAGATCGGGATGCGGCACGTCCGGGCGGGTTTCGCGAAGCGCGGTTTGCTGAAATTCACAGGTTCACTAGAACTTTCCGCTCAGGCTGAGTGGATTGTCTACTGCACGATACCCAGCCTTACCCCTCACCTCGTTGCAGGGACTAAGGTGACAATCTGCAAGAGGACCTCATCATCGGGACAGGTTGCTTTCATTGGCATCGAATATTCGCTCGATCACCGTAGTGAACGCGCGCTTTTCGACGGGTAAAAAGTGAGCAGAAAGGTAGATTAAAAACAGGGTATTCCACCTATCGGTTTAAAATATAGGTGCCCTTCTAAATTTATATGGTGCGGACGGCGGGCATTGAACTTCAGTAAAGCCGCGTAAGCTCTCGTCGCGCTGTGTCTCTATCCCCTTGATTCCCAGTCTATCCACTGTAAATGCCTGAATCCAAGCGAGAAATATCGAAGGGGACACTCTGATGACTGACCACGACGAGAAATCGAAGAGACCCAAAGAACGCCACGTTCCTATCGCGCTTCGGGGCGCCACCGTCATGGAAGGATTTCGCGAAAACCTCTTCGACGCTGCGAACCGCTCGGGGATGACCCCCAATGAATTCGTGCTTCAGGCAGCCGCCGAGAAGCTCAGGGCAACTGGCCGCAATTTCTCGGGCTTGTTTGCCCCCGGCGACCTCAAGACGATGGAGTGCAGATAATGGGTTTTCTCAGCTCTTTGACCGGAAGCAAGACCGGTAAAGCCACGATGACGGCGTCCGACCAGAACAAGGACGCGCTCTTTGCGCTTCGTGCGACTGGAAACAACATCATCGCGGATGGCGAAGGAAAGGCTCTTGGCGAGTTGGACAAAGCCATCGGCGTCTATCAGCCTTGGGTGGACAGCGGCAACAACGCACGCGGCATGTATGACAATGCGCTTGGTTTGAACGGCGCAGATGGCAATGCAGCTGCAACCGGCGCGTTTCAGGCTGGCCCCGGGTATCAGTTTGCGCTCGACCAAGGCACGCAGGCGGCCCTACGCGGCGCCTCTGCCTCGGGCATGCTCAACAGCGGCAACACGCTGACAGCGCTTTCTCAGTACGGCCAAGGGCTGGCAAATCAGGAATATGGCTCTTGGCTGGATCGTCTGTCTGGCGTTTCGTCTCAGGGCCTCTCTGCGGCTGGCGGTCAGGCAAGCGGTTACGGCGCGCGCTCTGGCGTCTATCAGGACTCCGCCGATGATCGACTCAGCCTCGAAAGCGGCGTGACGCAGGGTTTGCAGGGCGCAAACAACCAGTGGGCGACCGGTATGGAAGCCAATAACACGGCCCGCGGCAGTTTCTTGGGCAAGCTCCTGAACGGCGGCGTCAGCGCCCTGACCGGCGGCAAGGTGGGAGGTCTCTTCTGATGGCAATCGCAAATCTCACCGTCGCCAATCCTATTATTCCGCAGCCAGACCATTCGTGGCTCGACAAACTGGCAGGCAATCTTCAAAGCCTCGCGGTGAATGCCGGTGCCGGCAAAATCATCAACGAGGATCTAGC
This sequence comes from Agrobacterium sp. SOY23, assembly GCF_027212525.1. Classification (NCBI taxonomy): domain Bacteria; kingdom Pseudomonadati; phylum Pseudomonadota; class Alphaproteobacteria; order Hyphomicrobiales; family Rhizobiaceae; genus Agrobacterium; species Agrobacterium sp. SOY23. The sequence goes on from NZ_JAPWDT010000004.1 coordinate 240,369, forward strand.
CGCGCGGGGTCTAGCTCCCTCACCTGCATCCGGTGGCGGCTTTCTCAGCAAGTTGTTCGGCGGTGCCAACCAGCAGCAGCCGCAAACCGCCTTCACCGGCCCCGTCACATCGAAAGAGCTTCCGGGCCAACCGGTTGTGTCGTCAGCGCCTGCCGCTCTTCAGGGTGACACCTACAAGCCGTTTATCGAGACGGTGCGTGCTGGCGGTCTCACCAACCCCTTTGGCCTCGCTGCCGTCGCATCGACCGGTAAGGCAGAAAGCGGCTGGTCTGCCAAGAACGCCATGCGCACATGGAGCGACCCGAGCGAGAGCGGTCAGCCCGGAACTGCTGGTGGCATCATGTCGTGGCGCGGCCCGCGCTATCAGGCTCTTGCTGCGACTGGCGACCTTTCCCCGGAAGGTCAAGCGCGTTTTTTCCTTCAGGAAGACCCGTCGCTTATCCAGAAGCTCAACAGCGCCAAGAGCGTGGAGGAAGCTCAGCAGCTTATGAACAACGCTTGGGCCTTCGCTGGTCACGACCGCCCCGGCGGTGAAGCTGCCCGGCGCATGGCAATGGCGCAGAACTACTACGCCAACGAATTCCGCAACGTCCCGCCCAATGGTGGGGCTGCTGCTATCGAGGCGATTGCACCGCTTGAACAGGGTGACACCAGCGGGGCAGAAACTGCTTACGTCGATCCCATGGTGAAGGTTGAGCCACGCGCCGACGCGGCGCCTTACACCATGGCTTCGCCCACGGCTCCCGCTCAGCAGTCCCGCGCCCCGATGCAGGTTGCTGACTCATCGGGCCGCGTCATCTCGCAGCCGCAGGCGCAGCAGCCCACCATTCCCGTCAATGCGGACCTCATCCGCCGCATGGTGCAGAACCCCATCACACGGGAACGCGGACTTGCTCTTTGGCAGCAAGCGACCGAAGGCCGAAAGATGGGCTTTGATTTCATGCTCGGCCAGAATGGCGACTTGATCCGCACCGACAATCAGGGCGGGGCAAGCGTTGTCGGCAATTTCTCGAAGCCAGACAGACAGGGCCTCGTCAATGCCGGCAATGGTCAGCTTTACGACCCAAACAGCGGGCAATGGCTTTCTTCACCAAACGCGGGTCAGCAGTTCCGACAGGCTACCCCGGAAGAGGCGAACCAGTACGGCGCCCAAGCTGGCCAGTTTGGACCGGACGGCAAGTTCTATCCGATCAACCCACCCTCTGGCACATCGCTTTCAGTTGGCGCGGACGGGCAGGTATCCGAGCACGCGTGGGAAGACTGGAGAATGCATCTCATTCGAAGCTTCGGCGGTCAGTTGTGGTAATATTGGCTGATGGCCACCCTCGGGAAGAAATTGATGCATTTCTGTCCAATGAGGGCATTCACCAGGATGGGCTCCAGCCGATTATTATTTTCAACGCCGGCCACGCAAACATTGCAGGCTGCGAGCGTAAGCCTCTGAGGATGGTATAGATGAGAAATCTCGTATCGCGGCTAGAGAAGCTTGAAAACGACAGGACCGGCGGGGCACGCCTCATCTTGGTCCGAACCGGCGGAGGCCATACGAGCGCTGACGTGTCCAAGATGCTGAAAGAGAAAGGCATCAACGAAACGCCGACCGACAGAGTCGTGTGCTTCGCAACGATCTACTTGGATCGCGACGGCCACGACATCCCCGCAGATTTTGAGCCTGAGCTGCTCTCCGTACACTGAAAACAATCAGGAAATATTTGAGCATGGCAAAGATAGGTGGAGCGAGACCAGGAGCCGGCCGGAAGCCGGGAACAATGAACCAGCGTACTGCGGAACTGGCGGCTGATATCCTTGGCTCGAAAAAATCACCCTTGGAATATCTGATGGAAGTGATGATGGATGAAAACGCGGATCTGAAGCGGAGGGACTGGGCTGCCGAAAAGGCATCAGCCTACATCCACCCCCGCCCCGCTCCTGTTGCTCGACCGATCCAGATCAGCATCCCCAGCACCGCAACAGCCTCGGAAATCCCCGCTGCTATCTCTGGCATTCTCCAGGCGGTCGGTAGAGGCGAGATATCGCCCTCCGAGGCACAGGGCGTTGTTTCGATCATAGAAGCTCAGCGGAAAGCACTGGAGACCGCGGACTTACTGAGACGCATTGAGGAGCTTGAAGCTGCTGCCGACAGAAAACGATGATCTGCATTCATGCTTTCGTTTGCTGGCGGTGGGACAACGCTCGGCCACCGGCGTACACTTTCATGAGGTGAGAGGTGGTGAACTCCTGGGCCACATTGAGTTTGAAATATCTGGATGCTAGCTTCCCGACAAAGGAAGACACCATGCAATACGATTATTTTGATGCGGACTATTTCCAGAACGGCCAGACGAAGGGGACGGTATATAACAATTACCTTGAGGTGGCGCGCACATCGGCTATCTATCGAGAAATAGCCAAGCTCGTTTTCGAGGTATTCCGGCCTGTCCGCACGCTCGAAATTGGCTGCGCCACGGGGATTATCGTCAAGCATCTCAATGAGCTCGGTGTCGAGGCGCATGGCATAGATGTTTCTGAATGGGCAATTGCCAACAGAGAGCATGACAACGTCGTCCTGGCAGGGGCTGAACAGTTGCCTTACCCGGACGGGCATTTCGATTTTGTCTATTCAGTCCACGCGATTGAGCATATCCCGACCGCACTCAAAGAAGCTGCGTTCGCTGAATTGAAGCGCGTAAGTGGATCAGCAATCCATTTCCACATGCTGCCAATCGTGGGGGAAGGACCATATTCAGGACCCAAGGAGGTAGTGGACGAAATTCTCCATCGAGACCCGACCCATAGCTTGCTCCACAGTATCGGCTGGTGGCGCCAGCAGTTCTCGGAAATTGGCTTTAATCCCGTTCGCGCTTCCGTGTCGTTCGCCCACGAGAGCGGTACCGTTGACTTGGGCGTGAGCCAGCTCTTCGTTTCGAACTACGATGTCGGCCTGGATGTCCACGACCGTATCAGGGTGTGGAATGCGGATGTCGTCAATCAAATCAGGTCAAACTATCTCGCCGCTAAGAGAGGGTTACATCTCCCGGCCGGTGCGCTCTCCACCGACCACACATTGGCCGCAACAGGCGAGTGGAACGATGTTGTCTTTGAGCCGAAAGGCCTGAGGGTCAATCAGAACTCGGTAATGTCCGCAAAGGTATCCGTTCCTGGTGGCACCGGTTGCTCGCTCCGATTCTGCTTCGTAACCGAGGACGGAGCCGAGGCCGATCTTTGGCGGGATTTCCCCGCTGGCACCAGCGTGTTCTCTTTCCAGTTATCTGATTTCTTTCCCCGGATTGGCTCTGTAGATCGTTCGCCAGTCAGAAGAATTCACTTTGGCGGTGTTGCCAGCGCTGACACCACGCTCTCACTGGCGGTTACGGATAGCGGCAACTTGGTCTTCACGAGTTAGTAGGGCATCCCAACTCAAGTGAAGAAACACAGGCGTCTTTCAGACGGCTTTTATGAGCCATCGCATAAATCGCGAAAGGAGCGCGTGTTTATCTTCGGCGTCACTAGTGATAGCGTTTGTTTCAAAGTCGATCCTTGATTTGATACTCGATCGAAGCGCGCCAAGATTCGTCTTAACTTTAAGGAGGGCGTCCCTACGACTTGCTTCGCTATTCACGGGATTAGACGCTTCGTTGAACCCAGCCAAAATCTTGTCTTGATAGCCGTTGAAGTCTTCTAGCCAGTCGTCACCCTCAGCGAATTCGCTGTGATTTGCATCTGTCAGACGGGTCTCAACTTTACTCAGGGCGTCAATTGTCGCTCGGTTTAGGTCTTGAATGTCTTGGCCCAACTGCTTGAGAGTTTTACCACTACGGGCGATTGCCTCGGATTTGGTTGCAGCCTCCTCACAATCCTTCAGCGCATCAATTAGTGGTGTCTTAACTCCTGTTCGGAATTCCTCGAGTCTAAGAGTTTGTTTTCTGAGCTTTTTAGTAGCTTTGTTCGTACTCTGCCTATTTCTCTCGCTCACACACAAAGAAACGAGCGAAATGACGACCGCGCCCCAGAGACGAACATCATCCCACGTACTTGTGGCCGCCTTCGCTGCAATTTCTTGAGGTTCGGACATGCTTTACTGCCTGAATGCCGATCCGCGCCTCTCAGTGAGACTACGATCTATCCCCCGGAGGATCTGCTCCATCATCATTGGGCGAGCGATGAAATTGTAATGGCGCAAAAATTCATCCTTGGAGCCAAATTTTTTGACGCTTTCGGAAAACATTCCTTGAAAAAAAGACGCTGCGACGGCATCGATGTCGTCGGGAATAACTATAGATGCAATGTCGCCGGACGCATCCACGACATCGAGCTTGTACCGTCTCCGAGCTTCAGCACCACGCTCGTGCCCGGAGATGTTTCGTACGCCGCCAGCAATGTCACCGAAATTGATCTTCAACGCATCAAGCGCCATCGAAGCTTCTCCTTAGCACCTCTGGATCCAAATAAAACCCGATGCTTATCGCCGTTCCAGGCAGGCTGCCATTTAAATCAAAGACGAAATTCGGATCCGGAGGGATTCTAGCAGAATTTTCGTTATTAAACCATTGCACGCGGGGACCATCCGCTCCGCTGGTGTGCCCTCTGTTATAGTTACCCTTCAGTTGGATGCAAGAAGAGCCAGAAATAATTGTGACTTGAGGAGCATGCTTCTCGTCAACAGTTCGGCCGAGCACAGAGACAAAGTCGAGAATGTCCATCAAGCCATAGCCACCTCGGTCAGCGTTCTCCGCTTCCTCGACGCACGTTACTCCATCTTGCAATGCGGCAAGCGTTTTAAGGGTTTCCTCTGACTGGACCGCGCCTTTAGTTTTCATGTCCGTTATATATTCGCTGATGTTTGTCTTTTGGTCGGTGTGCGCACGATCAAGGCTTTCCGAGAAAGTGTCGCCAAGGGAAAGTATCCCAATACTGGCGCGATAAACTGGCTCACCCGCTTCACTGCTGCGCTTTGCCAGAAATCCTGATACCGACCATGAACCATCCCGACGGTGGCCGTCGGAATGACGCTCAGCATTCTCCAGAACCTCGCCCAAGAGGTTCATTAGCTTCTCACGTCCGGAGTCCGACAACTCTAGCTCAATCTCCGGACGGCCCAGCCACTCGTCCACCGCCTCCACAAACCGGTCGGTGGCATAGTCCCGAGTGGGTACATCAACGAAGGGAGATTTTGAGTCGGACGCACCGGGTTTGCGGCGCCGAGTGAGGGGAAAAGCCCAGACATCGTTAAAGTCGGAGATGCCTGTAAATCCCACGCCTAACGCGTACTGCACGCCGACAGCAGCGAGAACCTTCTGCATTGGCAAGTTCATCTCGCCGCCTTCGAAAACTGGCATCATCTCCTTCCAGCATTCTACGAGAAGCATAAACGGCGCAACGTCCAAGCAATACTCATCCTTGAAGTTTATCCTAGCGCCGAGCGCGCGGGATTCTGCTTGCGCGATAGCTTTCAAAGCGTCCAAGGTAGCCTGTGGACTTCGCAGAAAACTAAATTCTTCTAAGTCAATCTCAGTATTAGCTGTCGCGGGGTCTCGGCTGCGCAGTTTTTGCCAGTGATTTCGCTGCCGCCGTATTGGATATAGACCGTCCAACACAGTCGAAGGCCTTATCTCTCTCAAAAGCAGAACTCGATCCGCAGCGCTCAATCCAGAGCGTTTTGGATTGTAGGTTTTGTCTTTGCGAACCACTTTTTCTATCGCGCGCTGTAATTTCTTTTTGTGCCGGATACTTTTGCCGCTGACGTTCCACGCCTTTTTCAGTGAAGCCCTTTTTGATTGTGCTGACTTCCGCTTGACCAAATCCACGGCAGTCTCATTTTTAGCCAGCGCGCGGGCCACTATCTCTATGATGCTTAGACTTCTCATGATGCTCGGCGACACTTTTCCATCGAAATTTTAGCTGATTGCAGATCAATAGCCGCCAGGTTGAGCCCAAGCCCTACGGTTACCGCACCTATTCCCGGCCACGTCGCGTGCCGATTGCATTGGCAGTTGCCGCGGTATGCGTTTGGCGGTGGAGCTCCCCCCAACGCAATTGTTATTGGCACAAACGGGGACTTCGATCCCCACCATAGAGACAACAACCAACGCCGCAGCGCCGCCTCCAATATCTTCCCAAAAATGACAAAAACACGCAGAGAGATTGGAGTCGAGTCTACTCAACTAGAATTTTCATTAGGGAAGGCAAAAAGAAGTTTGGACTCTTGCGGTTTCAAATGATTTCTGGAGATATCCTGCTCGGGGACAAGCGGGGGCAAGTGGAACATGATCCGGAATCTTTGGCAGATTATCACGAACTACCGTCATCGGAGTGAGCTTTGGGGGATTCGCGCGGGTCGTGCGCTACCTGGTATGCTACGGCCGGCGCCGATCATGCTTTTGGTGATGGCTTGGTATATTTTGGCTTGCGTCCCTCTGGCTCTCGCCCATCTCCTGCTAATTGGGCTTGGCGCGAGCGAAACGGTCGCTGTCATGATTATGACCCTGCCCGCCATCGCCTTTTTGTTTATGATCACACCTTGGTTTTTTCGATGGTTTTGGATTGGCCTGAGCATGCAGTTCGGGGACTTCAAAAGTGCCGATGCGAAAGAGAAACAGTTGGTGGCATGGACCGAGGCATACGAGGCTCGTCGTCCGGCGACCTGAACCACAGCAGCGCGGCTCGGTTCCGAAAGCTCAATCTCCTACGTTCTTCCGGACACATACTTCGAAATCGGCAGTCTCAAGGGAATGCCGGCACTTTTCTCGAATCTGAAATGCCTTTAGTTGCGCTTCATCTATCGGCTTGCTTGAAATCGCCTGATGATAGAGGGGGTTCGCATTATCGAACAACGCCAGAGAGAAATGAAAGCCAAAAAGCCTTACGAAAGATTCTAATAGGCATTCACGTGTATCTCCACCCATGCTTGGGTCAATCAAAATTGAAGCTTCGTAATAAATGTCCTCTGAATCATTTTCATTTATTGCTCCTACATAACAATAGTCGTAACGACTATTTACAACATCAAAATTAGATCCAAAACCTGTGATTTTACCAGCTTTTGCCTCTTTCAAAACGTCTTTTCCAATGAGTATTGCAATATTATTTCTATTTGGATGCTGCGTAAAATTAAAGAATTCTGCATAAAATTTGTACCACTCAGAGATATATTCAAACAGTGGCTCACTGCCAGTTCCCGCTCTTATGTTAATGAAAGTTGGGGACCTGTAGTCGAAAGACCCTTTTTTGGCCGCACGCAGGATGTACGACTCGAGGACCGCGTTGATTGAGGCATCCTTGTTGGGGTCAGATGCATATGTGCGGGTGGTTACGAGGCAGTAGCAAACCACGGCGACAAACCAAGTAAAAAATATCCTTGCCCCTACTGAAGGGCCGCAAAAGCGTAACCGCTTGCACCAATGCATACACGCCTCCGATGAATTTTGTCCCTGCGTCCGTCTCTGCCAGCCTGTCTTGCGGCTAAAGCCGAAGAACACCATTAAGACAGCCGGGATGCTCGCACCAGTGGTCGCCTCATATGTCTCTCCCGGACACAGTTATCCACTGTTTGACCCGAAGCTGGGCACACCCCTGTGGATGTTAGTTATTGGAGAACCCTCGTTTTCGGCACAACTTGCCCTGTAGAGCGCCGGGTCTAGGTTCGGATCGTTAGCTGAATGAACAATACGAGGCCCGAACATGACCCCCACGGTCGCAAAACCAATGTCCACACGCTCCAATCTAAACAACGATGAAGCGGAAGTGGCAGCACATTTCGTTAAGATGGTAGCCGCAGTCGGCGCGGCCCAACGTCTCCAAGACGGGAGCACAGACGTAGAAAAAGAAATGGCAGACGAAGAGTTTGCTGCGTGCAATTTTGACGCTTGGATTCATGAAGAGGGGGAATGGACTCCACCGACCAATGACCAGTGGGCCAAACTCGCCAATCCGCATTTGGTTACAATCCGGATCGCATGGCTAACACTCTACAAGACAAAGGCCGAACTGATTGAAATGCTAAGAGACCAACTCCGCGATAGCGAAGATGATGGGAATGAATTTATTACTTCAATACTCGATCACCTTTCGGCAACTTCAGACTTCCTGAACGGCATGCTCACTGTGGTGGATTCAGCGCTCGCGCGATTGCTGGTTGCCGGAATGAATATTCCTAACTCGGAATTCAATACATCATTCACCAGAGACAGCGCTTGAGATTGCGCGCCACTTCAATCCTTAGACATCCTTCTTCGCGAGCCGGACGCCGGGGCCGCCGTCGATCAATACCCCATCGTCTTGAAAGATGATGCCGGCCTCTTCGAGCGCAGATTGAATTGCCCGCAACGTGGAAGCCTTCGGATCAGCAGCGTTGCGTTCAATGTTGTTTAGGCCGGTGGTTGAGATACCGGCAGATTTAGCTAGCTGGGCCTGTGTCAGTCCAAGCATGGCGCGCGCGCCTCGGATTTGGTCAGGTGTAATCATTCCTCTTTCTACATCGCACTTGTTTTTTTATCAAGCAGGCTTGACGTTATCGGCAATTAACGTTAACACAACTACAGTTGACAAATTCTCAAGTGGAGCCGCCCAGATGCCGAACACCACCGTTCCGGCCACCGCCGAAGGCATGCCCAAATTCAACCTGGCAGCAATCATGTCTGATGCATGGGAGCGCTACCGCCATATCCGCCGCCAGTACGGTGCATGGCAGATCGAGCGCGGCATTGTTGACGCCTCGTTCTCGGCCTGCCTCAAGACCGCATGGCGCGTTGCCAAGCAGGCCCGCACAAAGGCCGCCGTTGCTGCGAAAGTTGCGAAGCTGGCTGGATCCCCTGCCGGTGACCGACTCCGCGCTCTCCGCGCCGCTCTGGCAGACACCGACACGCTTTCATTCCGTTACAGCGCCGCCGCCCGTCGCGCTTCCATCAAATCCGAGATAGCCGCCATCACGGCTCACTGATCCGCACCAATTAAACAATCAGGAGACATCATCATGCCAAACACGATTCCGGCCGCTGGCGAAGCTATGCCCGCCGAAGTGAAATCCTCGAGAAAGCAGCTTGACGCCCTTCTTGAAGGTGCGGTGAAAATCATCCGGGATAATCCCGATCTGATGATCGACCACATCACCGCCTACAGGCACGGTGTTTACACCAGCCTCACTATTCCCGGTACTGAGGAACACCCGTGGACCAAGGCGCGCCGATTGATGAAGGAGCTTTCGGACACGCTTGCCGACTGCGACAGCGCAAAATGGTCGGCTTACGTGATGCCACCGGTCCCGCCGGTTTTTAACGGATTCGCGGCCTATCCTATGGGACAGAAGCCAGACGAGTTGCCGGTTGACCATGTCGAGCGCTTGTCGTGGGAGCTTTCGGAAGCCTTGAGCCGATACCAGAACGGCGCTTTCTCGGCCATGGTTTTGCCTTCCATCTCGGCTGGCCACACGGTGATGCTGACCAAGGTCGGCGTGTTCGATCTGAGGGCAAAAGTATGAAAACGACCCGTCGCACCTTCCTCGGCGGCGCTGCCGTCGCCTCGCTGCCGGTTGCTGCTGCTACCTGCGTTGCTGTTACAGCCATTCAGGCCGAGGCCGCCGCGCCTGCGGTTGTTGCTGAAAACCCCGATCTGCTGGCGGCATATGCCCGCCTTCAGGATGCCCAGGCCGAATTGCACGCCGCAAAGGACGCGCTGGAGTGGATCGTAGACGAGTGGCGACACCGGTGGCCGCTCGCTCCCGAGGAACTGCTGGGCGGCTCGCACGCCAACGCCAGTTGGGGGCGCTCCGATGGCGCTGAGCGAGATATTGTTGGTCGCTTCCTTGTCAGGGACACAAGCACACTGTGCAAGCGGTTCAGCAAGCGGCAACGGCAGGAAACCCCGACTGCTTGCTTCTTCGTCATGAGCCCCGAGGACGCCGCCGAAACCCTTGAAACCTTGCGTAACCGTACGCCGAGTGGACGAAGCGAGAAGGCGCTGGCCAAATCTCGTGCGGACTTGGATGTTGCTATCAAACGGTTCGAACACAAACTGGTTCTGGCGCAGGAATACGAGACAAACACGGCCATACTGCGCGAAGCTGCCGGCGTTGACGCTGCGAAACAGCGCATCAAGGAGGCTGAAACCCGCGTGGCCGTAATCAGTTCTCAAATCTCAAAAATACCAGCCTTCACTCATGAGGGCTTGGTGATCAAGGCCGACGCCATCAGCGCCAGCGGCATTTTCGAGGCTATGCGGCGAAGCGAGGGCATTATTCCTGAAATGGCTCGTTTCATCAAACAGGTGATTGCCATGGGCGGGAGGGTTTCAGCATGAAGCCCCTTCAACCATTCGTATTCGATCCCGAGCCGTTTCAGAAGCAGCTCATTGAGCTTGAAACACTTCTTGCTCTCATCAGTGAACACCGCGCCACGCTCGATGCTTCCGAAGCCATTACAGCGGAGGAATTCGAAGAGGCCGGCGGCGGCGAAATAGGGCAAAAGGAAGTTGCGCTCCTCATGCAGGTGGCGTCCTTCCCGGCCTCGTCAGCCGAAGCCATTCTTTTAAAGGGCCGCTATCTGGCAGCGCTGCATGCCAATCATGCCCTCGGCTTCGAGTTTGCGGAGGCGTTCGTTGAAAGCTTTGCTGCTCTTGGGAGGGCTTCTGCATGAGCAATATTTCGCGGAAGCCTCTCCTGCCGTCCTCGCTCTCTTCGCAACTGCTGAACGGGACCGCTACCGCTGATGAAATCCAGCAGGTAGCCGATTATCTGGCTGACCTTATGCGTGGCGTTTACGGCGGTGATTGGCGCGTGTCGGTCAATCATGAAGCTCGTTTCGTCATGATTTCGGAGAACTTGCGATGAGGGAAGCCCGCGCCCAACATAAGGACGTGCCAATGCGCCGCTCCTCTGAAATCCTTATGCTTCGCCGCGCTGAATTAGAGAAGAAGATTGAGGAGTTGATTGCGCTCCTCGATCTGCTGGACGGCGACGAAAACCTTGAACCGTATCTGGCCGATACCGACCCGGAAAATGAAGACCGGGAAGATGACGACGAAAGGGAGCCCGGTACCGATGACGAGCCTTCGCTTGGTTGGTCTAATCCAGGCGGCCTACGTGTCGAAGTTCCTGAAGACTTGGAGCAGCTTTTGATAAACGGCCTGAGACCTGCTTGTTGAAAGCAGGCGAAGACGCATACTCAACCGAGATACTCCAGTCATCTACATTTTGATATGTGCCGAGCTAGACATCATCAGTTCTGCAAATTGAGGCGCTCAAGTAGCCTCTGGTAGGCCTTCAGTGCTTCCAAAGCTGAATCCAGGACCTGCCCAGTGGACATGCTTCCGCGATAAAATTCATTGATCTGGGCTGTAGGATTGAGGCCCTCTAAATTCATTAGCCGGCCCAATTGCTCTGCTCTGACCGGGCTCGTTCTGAGAAGCGTAAGAACGTCTTCGTTCACAGACTTTGCTGAGAATGCAAGGCGGGAGTAAACGTCTTGGAACTGGATAAAATCGCGCATTTCGAGAAGCATCGGACCGCTTCCGTAACGAAACTCATGAGCAAGTACGGGAATGTCGATGCTGGCGGGCAATTGCTGTCTCGCCAGCAGCCGGATCAGATCCTCGGTGTCCCTAATTGCGTCAGAAAGACTGCGGCGCAAGCCGCCCTCGACTACATTACTGACGGCGTCCCCAGATGAGATGGACCGCCGAGTAGCGGTGATTGCTGCGTACCCTTGCGCTAGCGTACCGAGTGCCCCAACGGCACTGATTACCAGAGTCGCTATTAGAAATGGGTCAGGGTCAATGAGGTCGGTTTCAAAATTATCCTGATTCACTACCAGTTGCGCCTTATCTCAGAGGGAATTGTAAAAAATGACTTGAATGCCGACAGCTCACTCGTCCTCCATTTCGAAGGTTCGGTACTCACCGCTTTCATTGTCATACACTTCGACTTCGACAGACGACCCCGAGCGTCTAATTGATTGAACTTCGACATCGCGATACGAGCCGGAGCCGTAATCATAAACCTCTATATCGCGACCGGGGCGAACTAGATTACCGCTTCCTATTTCAACGTCGTTTCCGCTTTCCGTATCGACGCCATCCCAGGCGAGCGAATTGGTGGCTGGAGAAAAAAACACTGCAAGAGCAGCAAACAGATACCTTGTCCGCATTGGTATACTTTCTTCAGTAATAGCCACCGGGGCGAGCCCATGCGCTGCGATTGCCGCAGCGGTTACCGGCTGCATCGTATTGCCAGTTGTATTGACAATTGCCGTGGTACGATCGAGGCGGAGGATAGCCGCCACCCCCACAATTGTTGTTTGCACACACGGCTACAGCGGTGCCCACGAGCGCTACAGCAACAAGCGCAGTGGCCGCTGCATCCTGATTCTGAACCATCTGAGGACAGTCAAGAGCTTGAACGCCACGGCGATTGAGTTCTTTCAGAATATCTTGCTGGAATACTGGATCTTGGCTCTGCAAGTATGTCCGACAGAGCGTCGGTTTGTCGATCGACTTTGGATTAGCGTTGAATGCTTCCCGCGAAGTTGTACATGCGCTCAGGGCGCACGAAATGAACAGGGCGCCAAGCACCCGCAAATACACCATTGTCAAGAAAACCCCCAATAACGTCCCCGCCGCTACAAAAACACGCAGAGAGATTGGAGTCGAGCCTACTCAACTAGAATTTTCATTTGGCGAGTGGAAAGGAAGAAGGATGGATCGGTTCAAACGCTCATTGCTTTGAAGAATTGGCGTCGTGTGAATTGTTGGCCAATTCATTATTTTTGGCCGTCAGCCGCACTATCTTCAAGGCAGTTTTCGCGTCTGTGCCTTTGCAGAACTCGGCTCTAGTTCTTTGAAGCAACAATTTTATAATTGCTTTGTCGTATGCCATTATCCAACTCCGTAGGACTGTTATTCGCAGCGAGCGCATTATGGATACTCAGGGCAGACAGCAGGCCGCCAATGTGATGTTTGACTTTATTACGGCGATGACAGCGGCCAACGATGCAGACGCTATCATTCGCGACCTATCGACAGTTTCCAAGACATTTGGCCTCGATTGCTTCGCAATTTCGGGAATTCCCCTACCTGGCGAGACAATCGATCGGTACGTTTTGCTGAGTGCCTGGCCGGAAGGATGGTTCGAGCGTTATGTGGCGGAAAACTACGTTCACATCGATCCCGTGATTTACCAGAGCAAAATTTCAGACGGTGCCTTTGTCTGGTCGGAAGAGTTGGGTGGAAAGCCTATTCGGCGCGAAGCGAGAAAACTTATGAACGAGGCGTCAGAATTCAGAATGATCGATGGCTATAGCGTGCCGCTACACATGCCGGGTGCGCTTCAGGCTATCGTCACATTCGGCGCTGAAAAAATCGACCTCTCTACCGAAGCAAAAGGTATTCTCCACATCGTTGCCATTTACGCCCACAATCGCCTCAGGGCTCTTCTAGAGCAGCAAAGCGGGGTCGGCAGGAAAGATGCTCCCTATATCACACAGCACGAACGTGACGTAATTCGCTGGTGTGCGGAAGGCAAAACCAATTGGGAGATAGGGCAAATTCTCGGGCGCTCAGAGAAAACCGTCCAGCATGAGCTACACAACGCGCAACGAAAGATGAATTGCGTCAATCGTGCGCAGCTCATAGCCGAAGCCATCCGCATAGGTATCATTCGCTGACAATAGGCAGAACGGCCTATTTACCCAAAAGCACGCTGCATTATCCCTACCCCTGAAAATCAGTGGGAGTTATAATGCTACGATATTTCAAGGGTTCATCACTCCAAGCTTCCGGTTTTGCCGAGCGAGTTTGGCAATTCAGGCACAGGCATTTTGTCGAACGCTTCGGCTGGGAGGCGCTTCGTAAACCAGATTGCCGGGAAACGGATATCTTCGATACAGACGAGGCAGTTCATCTCGTCCTGGAAGATGACGGTGTCATTTTAGGTTATTCTCGACTTCTCGCCACAAACGCACCGCATCTGCTCTCCGACGTCTACCCAGAAATCATGGGTGGCCGCGACTATCCCTGCGAGAAGAGTGTTTATGAATGGACACGATGCGTTGCGGAGCCTGGCGCAAGATTATGCGGTGTAGAAGCGTCGCACATGTTGCTCACTGGCGTTGCCGAATTCTGCCTGAGTGCGGGAATTGAAGCTCTCATAGTCGAGACACATCCGAAACTCGTCAACCTGCTCGTGTCCAATCTCTGGGATGTCACACCCCTAGCAGCGCCAATGGTATATGACGGCGCTCTCGTTGTTCCGATCCTTGCTGTACCCTCTCCTGCCGCACTGGCGTCTCATCACCGCGGCGCGGGCATTAATGGCAGCGTTTTGGAATTGGTCGCTGACGCCTCAAATCCGGTGACTGGGCAGACCCTGACCACATGTGTTGGCCACGCGCATACTGGCTTGGTTGCGGAGGTGTCCTATGCATAATCCGCTGACCGAGCATGCCGTCGCGCAATACATTGCTGAACAGACGGACGAGTTGATCGCCTTAGTCAATTTTTGCCAGCCAAGCGATCGACTACAGTTCCTCACCTACCTGTTGGATATGGTCCGATTAGAGGCGAAAGAGATTTATAATGACGCGCCAAAACAAAAGCCGATGCTTGTCTATTCGAGAACCGAGGCACCCGCTAACGATTGATGTCAGAGTGAGCGCTAGTAATGGATACGCCAGCCTTCCGGCTTTTTTTGCGTCAGTCTATGGGACGGGAAATTCCGGCATTAGGTAGCAAAGACCACCAAAAGCGCCTTACGCCTCTGAATCGAAACAGAACTTCAGGCCAGCATTCCCATGAATACGGATGACGTTGATTGGGTTAGTGACAACGTTGCCAGGGAGCCGACATCGGCGGAACGGCAATGCGATTGTGGAGAGTGACGCTTTTCAGAGCAGAGGGTGGGAATACTTCGGACATGTTGCCTCTGGTTGGGCAATTCGATGCACGGCTTGGGCTGCCTAAGCCTCCCTGGTCCCGCGCCCCTTTTCATCGGATGCAGGTGTTCGCGATTCCTGACCCGGCATCTGTTCCGCCTCGTCAAGAATCCATTCGCGAAAGGCGACGACACGGGGATCGGAAGCCGTTTCGTGCGGATACACGAGGAAATAGGCGAGTTCGGACGGGATCGGGATGCCAAGATCGAAAAGCCGGACAAGCCGCCCCTCGGCCAGATCGTTTGCGACAGTGGTGAGGTCCACAAGTGCCACAGCATCCCCGCTGATCGCGGCTTGAAGCATTTCCGATGACGTGGCGAGCGCAACCGTACGACTGTCGTCGAAGGCGTCGATACCGGCAGCCGCCATCCACGTCGACCAGTTCGGCCACGCGACACCCTGTCGCTCCCATTCGATATGGACCAAGGTGTGATCAAGCAGATCAGTCGGCGTTCGAATGGGCCTCTCGGACGCGAGTAGCCGAGGACTGCATACGGGCACGACAACGTCATCAAACAATCGATCAGCGCAAAGACCGGGATAGTTTCCCGTGCCAAAGCGAATGCCGATATCGATGTCGTCCAGCTCGAAGTCGCGCACCTCGGGGGAGATATCAAAGCGCAGGTCGATTTCCGGCCAAGCGCCACGGAAGCGTTTCAGCCGCTGCATCAACCATTTTACGGCAAAGTCCGGATCGACGGTGATTTTCAGGTGGCGGGAGCCGCGCTCGGTCCTGCGGGCCTGCGCGACGGCACGCTTCATGAGCTCGAGCGCGTCAGCGGATGCGCGGCAAAGGATCAATCCCGCCTCCGTCATGCGGATCGAGCGATTGGTGCGCTTGAAAAGCGACAGGCCGAGCTGGTCCTCGATTTCCTTGATCTGGTAGCTGACCGCCGCCGGGGTCAGGCCAAGTTCGTCGGCCGCTCGGCTGAAGTTCAGATGTCGCCCCGCGGCATCAAGCGCTCTTAGCGCCCGCATTCCAGGAATCATGCTCATTTTTTCTTCAAAGAAAATTTGAAATTCTGAACAGGAATACTCGTTTCCCTGCCCGCATTCAATATGCGATTATGTCAATTATTCGAGAAATATCAGCTCACTGCAAGAGCGGCAAGGAATATGCCCCATGGACTCGCCCAAAATTCTCATCGACTTTTTTAATTCAAAAATGCACGATCTGTTGCGTCGATTCAACGATGAAACGCGCCGGCGGCGAACACTGAATCACCTCAAGCGAGACCTGCGTCGTCTTAATGAGCAACGCCTACGGGACATAGGCATCAACCCGGAGAACATTCCTCATCTGACGAAATGTGAATTCGAGTTTTGAAATCAGGCCCCAATGAGCTTCTGCGAAGAAAGCCCCGACATCTGGGCATTCATTTCCACATGCCTGCAATGGGCCGAAAGCAATCGCGGGTCGCACGGATATCCAGCAAAAGGCTTTCGATCTCTCGCCAAAATTAACCATTTAGACCTCCTTCGGTCTAGCGCATGCATCAGTTCCTGAAACTCGGCCCGCTCCCGTTCAATCTGCTGTAGCCTGTCAGTCAAGGCGGCTCGCTTCTGCTTCAACTCGTACGCTACACTCATTCGAGGCTCCGTTTTCACCGGAACCAGGGTAGTCTGGATGCCATTTCAGGTCTGGTGGTTTTTGCTACCTAATGCCGGAAAATTCCCGGTTCTCGCTTTTTTTCACTCAGTCCAAGAGAGAAAAACGAGAAGCTAGTTCTATGGAGTTGACTAGAAATAGGTCAACGTGCGCAATGCGCTTTCGAGTACAGATCCACGGCGGCGTTTTTCCCTACAATGTTTAGAAGCTATTGTTTTACGACGATTATATTGGCAGTGGCAGCGTCATGGAGCCAAGCGCTATGCGCTGAAGGGGTGCAGACTCCTTCCCCACCGCCAACTGAACAGGTTGTAACCGAACCCGATAAAAGCCAGAATGAAGCGTCTCCGTTTCCTGTTATTATCGTTGAAAGTGGAGAACAAGCTGATGCTAGCAAGGGGAAAGAGGTTGAAACCCGTGAGCACGATGCCCGAGAGCTTGATGCCCAAATAAGAGCTGCGAATGCCGCCGAGAAGCAAATATTTCCTGCGTGGATAGGAGTCCTAGTCGGCGCTATTGGAACGGTCCTTTTAGTATGGACGTTGTTCGAAACCCGTAAGGCTGCCAAAGCGGCGTGGGATGCAGCTGATAGTGCCAGAAACGCTCTTCATAGCGACCGAGCTTGGATTACGCCAAATGAAGTTTGGGCCGATTTTGTTGATGATGATGGTAATGAAAAAATTCAGTGCGGGATAAGATGGGAAAATACTGGAAGGAGTCCAGCTCTCCGCGTCAAGTTTGGCTCCCACATCTCTTTTGTAGGCCCAAACGCCAAAGCTAATGTCGTCAAAATTGTTATGCCAAGCGATGCACCTTACTTTGTGCTGGGCGCCAATAAGAACGCCCTCGGAGCAATTTATACATGCGGGAAAAACGTTACTCCGGAAATGATTGCCCATCAAACTGTCGTTCATTTGTGTGGGCGTGCAGAATATGTTGATATTTACCAGGCTGAAAAAGTCAGAGTTTCCGAAGTTTTCTACCGTGTATTTGTTCACAAGAGTAAAGAAGGCAGGGCAGTTGTCCAAGCCCAACCTATCGGCCCCCAAAATTTCGCGGAATAAAACGAAGCGTGCTCTCTTGGCACTTCACTCGTGAAGGTCGGGATGACGCACGTTTGAAAGGGTTTCGCGAAGCGCTCTTTGCAGGAACTCACAGGTCCGCTCGAATTTTCCTCTTTGGCTGAGCGGATTGTCTATCACACGATACCCTGAACCGCCCCTCACCTCGTTGTTGGGGTTGCGCTGCCAAATATGAACGATACCCTCGTCATCCGGACCGGTTATCGCAAAATCTATATAGGTAAGCTTCCCGACCAGTTTCGTAATTTCCGGATGGTCGAACGAGTTTATCTCCAGACGATGCGCAAAAAGATTGCGGATCTCAGCTATCTTCTTGAGTGTAGTTAAAGCACCCTTTCCGATTATGCCCAAAGCAAAAGCCACATCCACGCGAGCAGTGAACGTACTAAGTGGCCCGTTCTTCATCGGGTCGAATATTCGCTCGATTACCTTTGGGTCCGTAGCTAGTCCGGGAAAGTGACGTTCGATCGCTGACCGCAAATGCTCCTCAACGACGCTTGTTTGCACAAGCGCCACTGAACGGTCTGCCTCGATGCGAGCTTGGTTAATCGCATTGATTTGTACCTTGTGTCGATCGTACGCGTGTCTTCCACCGAAACCTGAAGCAATTCTTTCTTCTACCTTTGCAGCAAACGCGTCTCCCCACGCAGATAATTCTTCCGGCGAAAAAACAGGAGGAGACGGAACCGGCCCCTGCCTGCCCGGCATCAATCTATCTAGGGCCGCCTCCTGCCACTGACGGAATTGTTCGTCCATTTCAGCGAGACGTTCTTCACTAATTGCTCCCAATTTTGCTCCCCGAAAACGTTGAAATCAGCTATCGGCGGATGTGATCAATGTCCATCCGTCCGGCGCCATCCGAATATACTCTCTCGCTTCTTCAGTTGTCGGATCCAGTCCTTCAACATACTGCGCAGGGACTGGATAGAGGCAGCGCACTCGCGGGCCATCAGGAAGGTCTTCGAGGAAGAAGATGTTTTCGAAAGGATGTTCAAGCACGCCTTTTTCCAGGCGGTACTGAACCAACCGAATAACCCCCTCGACCGGCGCGAACACCTCATGCGTGGTGTAGATTAATAAGTGAATCGGCTGCGGACCGACCGTATAGTGCTTGGCCTTATGTGCTATTGTGGCGATTAGGCGATCTGCTGCCTCGCCGAAAGTGTATGTGAAAGCTTCGCCTTTGCGATAAGGGCTTCCTTTCGTGGCGGGGGGAAATACCAGCTCTGTTAATTCTAGCTTTACAGAGCCTCTCGACGTTTCCAAAGTGAAGTCCAAATCGTTTTCTTTGCGACTGGGGAGCGCCCTGACCGAGACACCATTCGCGGCCCATGCCTCAACAAACTTGTCTGCTACAGCGCTTTCGATCTGTTCTTTTTCATGCCCCAGAAACTCGCGCATGAATGTGCCCGTTGAAGCGCCATCGGCTTGAACCTCAATACGGTAAAAGCCTTGTTGGCCGGTCGGCTTTTTCGGCATTTTGAATTAACCTCACAATGCTTTTCGACGGCGCTGCCTCATGTATGTCAGCAGCCCGAAACTGCTCCCAAGATGCACGACCAGTGGTCGTTTCGCAATTTAAGGAACGTAATCGGTAGGTTTTATGTGCCTCATCACGGGCTTGTGAACGACCATCTACCGACGCGCAAAAGGTGGGTAGAAAGGTGGATTGAAAACCACCACTGCCGCCTAAAAAATTGAAATATATGAACTTTTTATGATTTAATGGTGCGGACGGCGGGACTTGAACCCGCAAGACCAATGGTCGGCAGATTTTAAGTCTGCTGCGTCTACCGATTTCGCCACGTCCGCATTGCCGTGCCTTGCCCCCTTGCGGCCAAGACATTGCAAAAAAATCGTCACCCTCCGGGCGTGCGGCCCAACAGCCAGTCCCAAAGGCGACAGAGCCTCATCTACACAGGCCGGGCGGTTTCGGTCAACGGGGCCTCAGCCACACCAGGACTGATTTTTTGCCGAGACCGGATGGGCGAGCCCCTCCCGCACGAGCTGATCGGCAAAGGAGACGCCCGAACGTGAAAGCCGTTTGCGTTCCGTGGCTTGCCCGGCCGCATCGCCGGAGGACGCCACATCGAAGGCACCGGCATTCAGCATGTCGCGAAGCCTGACCTTTGCGACGAAACCGCGCTGGCGCTCTTCCATGCAGCGCGCCCGGTCGATCTGCGGAACGTCGATGCCGGCGAGCTGTGTCTTCACGCCCTTCATCCAGAAGGTGTTGCCATCGGCCACGCAATTATTGAGGCCGGAGCGGCCGCAGAAGGCAAAGGCGCCACTTTTTTCGCCGAGCGAGATTTTTTCGACTGAGGGACGCGTTTCCGGCAGGATAGCGGCGACCTGGCTTGGCTGCGCGGCGGAGGGCATGGCGATCGGACGTGGCGGCACCGGGCCGTTACCGGGCAGAACCGGCGCTGCTGGGCGAATGGATGCCACTTTCTCGGTCGTAACTGTGTCGCGTTTGGCCGCCGTCGCGACTTTCGGGGAACTTGTAGCCGACGATGTCGCCTTCGCGACATGCCGCTGCGGCAGAAGGCTTTCGCGATGTTCGTAGGCCTGAATGCCGCCGGCAACGACGCCCAGCATCAGCACCCAGGGCCAAACGCTGCCGCCGCTCGATTTCTTCGCCGTGCGGCGTCGCGCTGTCGATTTTCGGTTGCTCACGATCGGGCTCCTTTCAACGGAGCCGCATTATCGGCCAAAGGAGTTTCCGAAAGGTTGGCATTCCCAAACAGCTGTGGATAAACCCTCAGCGAACCTGATCGAGCAGGCGCTTGCATTCCAGCAGGTCGAACAGGGCTTCCTGCAACAGAGCCTGGTCGTCCTTGCCGATGCTCGATTTGCCGACCGATATTTCGGCATCGCTGCTGCCGCCACCGAAGCCGAAAAAACGGCCGCTCGGCTTGGCCTTCGGACGGCCGACGACCTCGTCCCCATCCGTATCGATGACGCGCGGTTCGGCGACTTCCTTTTCACCGCTCGCCGCCATGATGGCTTCCATGGTCGCCAGATCGCCGGAGGCGATTGCCGCCACGAAACGGTTGCCATTGGCCTTCAGAAGCTTCTGCACACCCTTGATGGTGTAACCATGGTCATAAAGAAGGTGACGGATGCCCTTCAGAAGATCGATATCATCCGGGCGGTAATAACGGCGGCCCCCGCCCCGCTTCATCGGCTTGATCTGCGGGAAGCGTGTTTCCCAGAAACGCAGCACATGCTGCGGCAGGTTCAGCTCATCCGCCACTTCACTGATCGTCCGAAACGCGTCGGGGCTTTTGTCCAAATTTCCACTCCCATCCGAACCGGATCGCCATGCATCCGGCCGGACACTGAACGAGAACGCTTTTCACTCACCGGTCAAACACCACACGAAAGTCCATCAGACCCTCGCGCCGGCGCCATTGCGGCGAGATACAAATCACTAAAATTGATTATGATGTGAGTCGACCGGATTTCAACGGCTTGCACGTTGAAATTCAAGTATGTTCACAAGAAGAATGGGTAAAAAGGCTTGCGATACAGCAAAAAGCGCGTATCGCGGCGGCTTCAGGGCGGGCTTATGCCCCGGCCTTCTGGCCCTTTTGCTTGGCCTTGCGGGCCGTATGGGCCTTGAGAATACGCTGTTTCAGCACATTCGAGGCCTTGAAGGTCATGACACGGCGCGGCGAAATCGGAACTTCCTCACCCGTCTTCGGGTTGCGGCCGATACGCTCGTTCTTTTCCCGGATCTGAAAAGTGGCGAAGGACGAAAGCTTGACGACCTCGCCGCGGGTGATCGCGTTGCAAATCTCGTCGATGATGGTCTCGACCAGTTCGGCGGATTCGGTGCGGGACAGCCCGACTTTACGAAACACAGATTCTGCAAGATCTGCGCGTGTCACTGTCTTCCCGGCCATTTTTCCCCACAAACCGTGTCTGAATTTTTCTCTAGGAGCCGCCGAGATTATTTCCCTTGTGGCGACCGGTCAAGGGATTGTTCCAGATTCATTTGAGGCTTTCGGCAATCAGTGCAAGGGCTTAGAGTGACTGATACGGTTTTGACACACGCTCGCGCCGTTCGGGCGCATCTGACCGGGGCATGAGCGCGAAAAACACAACCTATTTCGCGCCACCGCCCCGACAAATGCGGAAATCACGCCTTTACCAGCGCAGCAGCACGGCACCCCAGGTGAAGCCGCCGCCCATGGCCTCCAGCATAACCAGATCGCCCTTCTTGATGCGTCCGTCGCCGGCCGCAACGGCAAGCGCCAGCGGAATGGATGCAGCCGAAGTATTGCCGTGCTTATCGACGGTGATGACGACCTTTTCCGGATCGATGTTGAGCTTCTTCGCGGAACCGTCAATGATGCGCTTGTTGGCCTGATGCGGAACGAGCCAGTCAAGATCATCCGAAGTCGTGCCCGTCGCCTCAAAGGCCTGTTCGATTACGTCGGTGATCATGCCGACGGCGTGTTTAAACACTTCCCGGCCTTCCATGCGCAGATGGCCGACCGTGCCCGTCGTGGAAGGTCCACCGTCGACATAAAGCTTGTCCTTGTGCGAACCGTCGGAGCGCAGCTGCGCGGTCAGGACGCCGCGATCGGCCGAGGTGCCCTCGCCTTCGCCGGCTTCCAGAACCAGCGCACCGGCACCATCGCCGAAAAGAACGCAGGTGGTGCGGTCCTTCCAGTCGAGAATGCGCGAGAAGGTTTCGGACCCGATGACCAGAACGCGCTTGGCCATGCCGCCGCGAATATAGAGATCGGCGGTCGATACGGCATAAACGAAGCCGGAGCAGACGGCCTGCATGTCGAAGGCGAAACCGTGGGTCATGCCAAGTCGGTTCTGGATGTTCACCGCCGTTGCCGGAAAGGTATTATCCGGGGTCGAGGTGGCCAGAATGATGAGATCGATATCGTCGGGCGTGAGACCGGCATTGTCGAGCGCGGCACGGGCCGCCGCCTCGCCGAGAGACGCGGTGGTTTCACCTTCGCCGGCGATATAGCGTTGCTTGATGCCCGTGCGTTGCACGATCCATTCATCGGAGGTTTCGACAACCCCTTCGATTTCGCTGTTTGTCATGACACGCTTCGGAAGCGCTGCCCCGAAACCACGGACTATAGAGCGGATCATTCCCTTATTCCTCGTCAGCCACGAGAGCTTCGGGCGCCGGGGGCGGAAGCCGTCTTGCGTGGTAAATCTTCAGATCATTTTCAATCTTGGCCGTCAGGCCGTTGTGCACCATGTCGTAACCGACATCGACAGCGGAGGCAAAACCGATGGCATCCGTACCGCCGTGGCTCTTGATGACAATGCCGTTCAGGCCGAGAAAGACGCCGCCATTGACCTTGCGCGGGTCCATTTTTTCGCGCAGCACGTCAAAGGCGCTTTTCGCCAGGACGTAACCGATCTTGGCGAAGAAGCTGCGGGAGATCGCCTCACGCAAAAGCGTGGTGATCTGGCGCGCCGTACCTTCAGCGGCTTTGAGCGCGATGTTGCCGGTGAAACCTTCCGTCACCACCACATCCACCGTGCCCTTGCCGATATCGTCGCCTTCAACGAAACCGCGGTAATCGATGGTGCCGAGGTCAGCCTCGCGGATCAGCCGTCCGGCCTCACGCACTTCTTCCTGACCCTTGACCTCCTCGACGCCGACATTGAGCAGGCCGACGGTGGGGCGGTCGATATCAAAAAGTGCGCGCGCCATGGCGCCGCCCATCAGGGCAAAATCGAGAAGCTGCTGGGAATCGGCGCCGATCGTTGCACCAACATCGAGAACGATGCTTTCGCCCTTCAGCGTCGGCCAGATACCGGCAATCGCCGGGCGCTCCACCCGCGCCATGGTGCGCAAACAGAATTTCGCCATGGCCATCAGCGCGCCGGTATTGCCGGCGGAAACCACAACGTCGGCCTCACCAAGCTTCACCGCCTCGATGGCGCGCCACATGCTGGAGACGTAACGGCCACGGCGCAGCGCCTGGCTCGGCTTTTCGTCCATGCTGACCGAGACTTCACAATCGTGAAAGACCGACTTTTCCCGAAGGGCGGGATACTGTGCCAGAATGGGGTCGCATTTGCTCTTCTGCCCGTAGAGCAGAAAAGTTACATCGTTGTGCCGTTCAAGCGCCTTGGCGGCACCGGGTATGGCAACATCTGGGCCGAAATCGCCACCCATGACGTCAATTGCAATTCTGATCACTCGTCCCTTATCCTTCTTGCCGCCACTCAGGCGGTTTTGCGCGAAAATACCTTTTCCGGCCCTTGTTACAATAAAATTATTTCAGCCCGGTCGGGCCATTCAGTCTTTTTTCCAATCTTTCAGCACGGCAAAGGGCGACGGGCGCTTTTCCTCTTCGGGCTCCTTTTCAGCCGCTTCGGGAAATTCCGCATCCGGCTTGCGCGGATAGGGATCGATTGCAAGTGCGGCAAATTCGGCAACCACGGCACCGACATCGATGCTGTCGCCGGTGAACTGGTCGGGAATGTCCGGTCCATCGGGGTCGAGAACGATCTCGCCTTCCTCGTTTGTGACCATCCGCGCCAGTTTCGAGCCTTCCGGAACGAAAATCTGCTCGATGGCCTCGTCGATCTTGCTCGAGACCGGCTCCAGCGTAACGACGCAGGATTGGGTTATTGCCGCATGCACCTCACCCTTGACCTTCACGCCATCCTTCTTCCAGCGGGAGACCTGCAGCTCCGCCTTCAGATATTCGACAGAAACCACATCCCAGAATTTTGCCAGCGCCTTCAGTTCCTCGGCACTGGCCTCGAGACCAATCCTGACGGGATTGGCGGAAATATGGCCTACCTTTACGGGATAGGAAAAAGGCAGGTCGTCATTTGCGGGGTGTCGCGCGTTCATCGTGAACCTCATTGTCCAGGCAAGGGCAGCGTCAGGCTTCCGGTTGCTATCGTCTCTTCGGACTGGGCGGCAAGGGCTTGCGATGTTTCCATCATCCAGCCCGCCAGCCCCTCCATCTCGGGTGCCTTGTCGTCTGCCTGCGGATATATATTGCGCCGGAGCGCTGCGGCAAGAGCAACCCGGTCGGATGCATCCAGCGCCGCCGCATAGGATTCGAGCCGCCCATAGAACATGCCGGCGAATTTCTTCATGCGTTTCGGCACGCCCTGATCGCCTATGCCCAGCTCGCGAATGGAGTGGTCGAGGTCCTGAAAAAAGGCATCGACGATCTCCTGGGCGATCTCCTGCCCGCTGACACCGGAAGACTTGGTACGGCGGAAATAGAGAATCATGATGACCGACAGCATCTCGAAACGGCCCATGACGGTGTCGGGAACACCAAGATCAAGATAAAATCCGGGCGTGCGGGCAGCGGCCGTCAAGGTCGAATATTGCCGGTCGACTATGGCGCGATTGTTGTTTTTTTGTCTGAACAGCCCGAATATCATCTTTTTTTCCGAACGGGGCGGGTGAATTCACTTACCGCCCATCGCACTTGTTGCATGATCGTCAAAGCTGGTTTACCGAAGCATCCACGAATTGCAATGCTGTCGCGGTCACGTTCGTCTTTGGGCTGAAACAGTCGAAGAGAACCGGAGGAGCTCCAAAAGACCGGGAAAGCATTGAATTTGGGGAGTGATCGGGGTTTTCCGTCCCCGGATTGACACAATCATGTGCACAGACACTGTGCACCACGCAATGCCGGAAGGTGCCATTCATGATCGCAGTCGGGGAAAAGCAGTTGAGCAAGCAGAAATCCGCAAGTCACGGCAAAATTCTGAGCAAGACCGCCATCGCAATCGTGCTCGCATCCGGCCTGCTTTCCGCCTGCAGCAGCACCACCGACGTGTTCCACAACGGCTACGTCATGGACGAGCAGTCGCTTCAGCTGATCCCGGAAGGTTCCAGCCGCGAGCAGGTTCTGCTGACCATGGGCACGCCCTCCACCACCGCGACCTTCGGCAACGAGGTATTTTATTACATCTCGCAGAAGCGCGTGCGCCGCGCCGCCTTCATGAAGCCGTCGCTGGTCGAGCAGAACATTCTCGCCATCTATTTCAACAAGGACGGCGTCATCGAGCGCAAGGCCAATTATGCGCTTCAGGACGGCAAGGTCTTCGACACGATTTCGCGCACCACGCCGACCGGCGGCAAGGACCTCACCTTCCTGCAGCAGCTGCTTTCCGGCGGCACCTCTGGCGCCAATATCGCCAAGAGCATTCTCGGCCAGAACGGCAACAACCCCTGACCTCGGGGAAGAATGGAAAATTCAAAGGCCCGGGGATATCTCCCCGGGCCTTCTCATTTGTCAGGATGTCAGCCTTCAGTGGGCAAGAACCGCCAGCAGCAGCAACGCCACGATATTGGTGATCTTGATTGCCGGGTTGACGGCGGGACCGGCGGTGTCCTTGTAGGGATCGCCGACCGTGTCACCCGTCACAGACGCCTTGTGGGCATCCGAACCCTTGACATGGCGCACGCCGTCCTTGTCGATGAAACCGTCCTCGAAGCTCTTCTTGGCGTTATCCCAGGCACCGCCGCCTGACGTCATGGAAATCGCCACGAACAGGCCGTTGATGATGACACCGAGCAGCGATGCGCCGAGCGCGGCAAAGGCCGAGGCCTTGGAACCGGAAATCAGCAAAACGCCAAAATAAACGACGAGAGGCGCCAGAACCGGCAGGAGCGAGGGGATGACCATTTCCTTGATAGCCGCCTTGGTCAAAAGATCGACCGCCTTGCCATAGTCCGGCTTTTCCGTTCCGGCCATGATGCCGGGCTTTTCCCGGAACTGGCGACGGACCTCCTCCACGATGGAGCTTGCGGCCTTGCCCACCGCCGTCATGGCGATGCCGCCGAAGAGGTAGGGTATCAGGCCGCCGAACAGCAGACCGGCCACGACGTAGGGATTGGCGAGGCTGAAGGATATCTCGCCGATGTCCTTGAAGTAAGGATAGGTATCGCCGTTCGCAGCGAAATAGGACAGGTCGTTGGAATAGGCGGCAAACAGCACCAGCGCGCCGAGGCCTGCCGAACCGATGGCATAACCCTTGGTGACCGCCTTGGTGGTGTTGCCGACGGCGTCCAGCGCATCCGTCGCCTTGCGCACATCCGGGTCGAGACCGGCCATTTCGGCGATACCGCCGGCATTGTCCGTTACCGGGCCGAAGGCATCCAATGCCACGATCATGCCGGCAAGGCCGAGCATGGCGGTGACCGCGATGCCGGTGCCGAACAGGCCGCCGAGCTGGTAGGTGCCGATGATGCCGCCGACGATGACGATGGCCGGCAATGCCGTCGATTCCAGCGAGACCGCAAGGCCCTGGATGACGTTGGTGCCATGGCCCGTGACCGAGGCCTGGGCGATGGAGTTGACCGGCCGCTTGTTGGTGCCGGTATAATATTCGGTAATGACGACGATCAGTGCCGTGACGACGAGGCCAACCAATCCGCAGAAGAAGAGATTGGTGCCGGTGATCTCCACACCGGCAACAGTGCCGACCGTTCCCCAGCCGATCGTCGCATAGGTCGCGACCGCAAGGCCCACGACCGAGAAGACGCCGGTGGCGATGAGGCCCTTGTAAAGCGCGCCCATGATGGAATTGTTGGTGCCGAGCTTGACGAAGAAGGTGCCGGCAATCGAGGTCAGGATGCAGGCGCCGCAAATCGCCAGCGGATAGACCATGGCGCTTTCCAGCACCGGTGTTCCTGCGAAAAAGATTGCGGCGAGAACCATGGTGGCGACCACCGAAACGGCATAGGTCTCGAACAGATCGGCCGCCATGCCGGCGCAATCGCCAACGTTGTCGCCGACATTGTCGGCGATGGTAGCGGGGTTGCGCGGGTCATCCTCCGGAATGCCGGCTTCCACCTTGCCGACAAGATCGCCGCCGACATCGGCGCCCTTGGTAAAGATGCCGCCGCCGAGACGGGCAAAAATGGAAATCAGCGAGGCGCCGAAGCCGAGCGACACCAGCGCATCGATCACCTCACGCGATCCGGCCGGATGGCCCATCACTGCGGTGAGGATGTAATAATAGATCGAGACGCCGAGCAGCGCGAGGCCCGCCACCAGCATGCCGGTGATGGCGCCCGACTTGAAGGCGATATCGAGACCGGCGGAAAGGCTGTGCGAGGCGGCCTGCGCAGTGCGCAGGTTGGCGCGCACGGACACATGCATACCGACAAAACCGGCGACGCCCGACAGCACCGCGCCGACGAGGAAGCCGATGGCGGCCATGGATGAGAGAAGATACCAGGCCAGAATGGCGACGATCAGGCCGACAATGGCGATGGTGAGATACTGGCGGGTGAGATAAGCTTGTGCACCTTCACGGATATAACCTGCTATTTCACGCATGCGCTCATTGCCCTGATCGGCATCGAGAACGCTCTTGGTTGCCCATACCGCGTAAACCACGGACAGGACACCGCATAAAATTACTATGGGTATTACGGTCATGCGCACTTACCTCCCAAAAGGCCGGGTCTCACTCCCTCCCCGGCGCGGCGAAACCTTGTGCAGAAGGAGACGGACAGCCTGTCCGAAGTCCCCCATTGGGCATTTGTTCCCCTCCCAAGGAAAAATGTCCTCGCACGGAGATTGCGTTGGCGCGAGGTCTCGCGTCAAGCCCACAAATTTGCCTGAAACTTGAAAGGGGTAGAGTGCCGCGCGCGACTCAGGCGGCTTTTTTGCGCGTTGTCAGAAGCAGGGAGAGGACAAGCACAAGGCAAAGTCCCGCAACCGGCCAGATGACGAGGTTCATCACCGACCAGCCCCAGGCCGTGAACACCTTGCCGGACGAGAAGGACGACAACGCCACCGTGCCGAACAGCACGATATCGTGGAAGCCCTGCACCTTGTCCGCCTCATGCGGGCGGTAGCTGGAAGTGATGATGGCGGTTGCGCCGATGAAACCGAAATTCCAGCCGAGACCAAGAAGGATGAGCGCCGCCCAGAAATTCCACAGTTCTATGCCCATATGGGCGACAATCGCGCAGGCCATCAACACGATGAGGCCCGTCGCCACGATTTTTTCCGCGCCGAATCGGGAAATCAGCATGCCGGTGAAGAAGCTCGGGCCGAACATGGCGAGAACATGCCACTGGATGCCGAGCGTGGCGAGTTCGGTCGGGAAACCGCAGCCGACCACCATGGCGAGCGGCGCGCCGGTCATCATGAAAGTCATCAGGGCATAAGAGCCAATGCCGCAAATCATGCCGGTGACGAAACGCTGGGTGCGAACGATTTCCGACAGGGGTCTCACCGCCCCCGTATGGGTGGAAGCCGCCTTCGGGTCCGGCAATTTCAGAAATGCCAGAATGGCGATAGAGACGAGACCGAGCGGCACCAGCGCGATGAATGCACCAGCGAAGGTGACCGGTGCAAGCAGGTCCTTCCCGAGAATCGCCAGTTGCGGCCCGACAATGGCGGAGATGATGCCGCCTGCCAGAATCCACGAGATTGCCTTCGGCTTGTAGAAGGATGGCGATGCGTCCGCAGCGGCGAAGCGGATTTTCTGCGTGAAGCCGCCGGAAATGCCGATCAGCAGCAGGCCAACTGCAAACAGCCAGAAATCCGAACGGAAGAGTGCAACCGCGGCAATGCCGCCGCCGATGGAGCACATCAGCGCGCCGACCATGAAACCGGCCTTGCGGCCGAGGAAACGGGATGCTGCCGCCACGCAGATGGCGCCGAGCGCCACGCCAATGTTGAAGCCGGTGAGCGGCGCGGTCGCCAGTGACTTGTCGGCGCCGAGCAGCTGATAACCCGCGAGCGCACCGACCGAAAAGCTTAAGGGCGCGGCCGATCCCATGATCGCCTGCGCCATGGAGAGGAGGAAGACGTTGCGCTTCGCCTCGTCCAGTTGAACTTCAAGTCCGGGGACGGAAACTGCGCTCATCTCTTCCTCACCTGCCTGTTATTAGCGTTTTGCCTCGCCGCGCACCTGTTTGGCGATGCGGTCAAGCACCGCATTCACCAGTTTGGGCTCGTCGTGCTCGAAGAACGCACGGGCGATTTCAACATATTCCGTGACGATGACGGCAACCGGCACGTCCTTGCGCTCGAGAATCTCGAAGGTGCCGGCACGCAGGATGGCGCGCACGGTGGCATCGAGACGCGAAAGCGGCCAGTCTTCCAGAAGGGCGGAGCGCACCAGCGGGTCGATCTTCGTCTGGTCGCGTACCACACCCGAAACGATCGAACGGAACCACGAAGGATCGGCCTTCAGATAGGTATCGCCATCGACTTCCTGGCCGAGACGGTGCGCCTCATATTCGGCAACGACTTCCATTACGCCGGTTCCGCCGACATCCATCTGGTAAAGCGCCTGCACGGCCGCAAGGCGGGCCGCGCCGCGCTGGTTGGCGGGCTTTACCGAAGGCTGGCGCGGTTCGCCGCCATTTTCAACATCCGACATGCGTTCAGCCACCCAGTTTCTTTTTCAGCTCGATCATGGTGAGCGCCGCGCGGGCGGCAAAACCGCCCTTGTCCTTGTCGGAGCGGCGCACGCGCGCCCATGCCTGCTCGTCATTTTCGACGGTGAGGATGCCGTTGCCGATCGGCAGCGATTCGCTGACGGCGAGATCCATCAGGGCGCGGGAGGATTCGTTGGAGACGATATCGAAGTGATAGGTCTCACCGCGAATGACCATGCCGAGCGCGACGAAGCCGTCATATTCGGTGCCGTCATTGTCGGCACCATCGAGCGCCATGGCGATGGCGGCGGGGATTTCCAGCGCGCCGGGAACGGTGATGACGTCATAGGTGGCGCCGACTTCATCGAGCGCGAACTTCGCGCCTTCGAGAAGGGCATCTGCCATATCGTCATAAAAACGTGCTTCCACGATAAGAAGATGGGGTTTGGACATGTGAGGGTTCCTGGGGATTTTCCCGAAAAGCTTTACGCCGGATCATACCGGCATTTGCGGCGGTCAAACCACGGCTGGCCGTTCTTGGCAAGTATTTTCATGCATTACCCGCGCAGCATGACCCGTTTGCGCGGCATCCTGCAAGGCTTGATGTCCGTGTGGCGCGGCTGAAAAATCAGCTTTTCTGGAAAGCCAGATGTACGCCGAGCCCCATCAGCACCGTTCCGGCGGCGCGGCGGGCGAGTGCCTGCACGGCGCTGGATCGCTTCAGACGCCCGACCATGGCGCCCGCCAGAAGCACGCCGACGAGATCGGCGGAGGAGAAGATGAAATTGACGGCGATGCCGAGGATCAGGAACTGCAGCCAGACCGGAAAGGCGGCTGCCGGATCGACGAATTGCGGCAGGAAGGCCAGAAAGAACAGTGCCGTCTTCGGATTGAGCACGTCAACGATGATGCTGTCGATGAAAGCGC
Source organism: Agrobacterium sp. SOY23 (assembly GCF_027212525.1). Classification (NCBI taxonomy): domain Bacteria; kingdom Pseudomonadati; phylum Pseudomonadota; class Alphaproteobacteria; order Hyphomicrobiales; family Rhizobiaceae; genus Agrobacterium; species Agrobacterium sp. SOY23. The sequence goes on from NZ_JAPWDT010000004.1 coordinate 271,275, forward strand.
GGCGGGCCGATTTCGGCTCGATGGTCAGATTGACCGCCTCGCCTTCCATCTTGCTGCGCAGCATCGAAAAACCGAGCCAGACCAGATAAAGCGCGCCGCACAGCTTCACCGCAAGGTAAAGCCACGGCACCGCCTGAAACAGCACCGAAAGACCCGCAGCCGCCGCGAAAATGTGGAAATAGCAGCCGACATGGATACCGAGCACCGCCATCAGCCCGGCAAACCGGCCACGCGCCATGGTTTGCGCCGCCGCATAAAGCATGGCCGGGCCGGGAATATAGGCAAACAGGGCAGTGGTGATGAAAAAGGCTGTCAGCAGTTCAAAAGACGGCATGTTGTATTTCCCCTCCCCGTTTTGGGTGAAAACGGCTGAAGAGACGTCTTATAGTGTTTTGAGCTTCATCGGAAGCAAGGTAGCGACCATTATGCGGTTTGCTGTACTCGTCGCGATCGTTCCGTCATACCGGCCTTGAGCCGGTATCCAGTCGACGCGCATCTGCGCGGCGGTCACGCCCGCTTTCAGCCCAAGGACTTGGGCTGGCTGGATTCCGGCTCGGGGGCCGGAATGACGGGTGGACGGGGCGTCGGCGAGCATAATAACCCGCCGTGTCCCTTGTCGGTCTACGCCGAGGGAAATTCCGCAAGCCTTGCGGCATAACGCGCCATCGTATCAACCTCGAAATTGACGAAATCGCCCGGCTGGCGTTCACCCCAGGTGGTGACGGCAAGCGTGTGGCGGATCAGCAGCACGTCGAAATCGGTGCCTTCAACGGCATTGACGGTGAGCGAGGTACCATCGAGCGCCACGGAACCCTTGGGGGCGACGAATTTCGCCAGATGCTCCGGCGCGCGCAGGCGAATGCGCACCGCCTCGCCTTCCGATTCGACCGACAGTATTTCCGCCCTGCCATCGACATGGCCGGAGACGATGTGGCCACCGAGCTCGTCACCGATCTTGAGCGCCCGCTCCAGATTGACATGCGTGCCCTTCTGCCAGCCTGCGATCGTGGTGAGACGCAGCGCCTCTTCCCACGCCTCGACCTCGTACCAGCGCTCATTGCTGCCGTCGTCAGGCAGCTTTGTCACGGTCAGGCACACGCCGCCATGCGAGATCGAAGCGCCCATGTCGATGGTCTTCGGATCGTAATTGGTGGCCACCCGCAGGCGGACACCCTCCGGCAGCGCTTCCAGTTCGGACACGGTTCCGACATCGGTGACAATTCCGGTAAACATCAAATCGGCCTTTCATATTCGAAGCAGCGATCCGGCCCGTAGGCTATCTCGCTGACAAGAGCATAATCGCCCGGAATATCGGCACGGCTGAGCGGCGTTTCAATGCCACCCTCACCGATCACGACCGGGCTTTCGAACAGCATGATACGGTCCACCAGCCCGGCTTCAAGGAATGATTTTGCGGCAAGAGCCCCGCCTTCGACCAGAAGTTCCGACATACCGCTTTCGGCGAGGATGTGAAGGAGGTTTTCTAGCGACGGCGCTTCGAGGATTTGCACGCCGGCGTCGGTCAGGAGTTGGCGCTTTGACTCGGGGTTACCCCCCTCTGCCCTGCCGGGCATCTCCCCCTCAAGGGGGGAGATCGATGGGGCACCGTCCTGCCCGGCATCGATAGACAGAGAATGAGAGGTGGGTTCAAAATTTGAGCGAGCGGGCAACGCCTTGCCGATCTCCCCCCTTGAGGGGGAGATGCCCGGTAGGGCAGAGGGGGGTATCGCCGCAACGATCACCGGCACCTCGCGCGCCGCCTTCACCAGCTTAGACGTCAACGGCAACTCAAACTGCCGATCCAGCACGATCCGCACCGGCGAGCGGCTCTCCAAACCGGCGATGCGCACCGTCAGTTCCGGATCATCCGCAATCGCCGTCCGGATACCCACAAGGATGCAATCACAGCGCGCCCGCAGTTCATGCACGGCATGGCGGGCCTCGGGACCGGTGATCGCCACCTGCCCCTCGCCTTTCCTGCCAATCATGCCATCGGCGGAAACAGCAAGCTTCAGAATCACATGCGGGCGTTTTTTCATCTGGCGTGTGAGGTAACCGGCGAGCGCTCTCTTGCCTTCATCGCGCAGCAGGCCGGTTTCCACAACGATGCCCGCATCGCGTAAGATCGCGTAACCGCGGCCCGAAACGCGCTCATCGGGATCATCCACTGCCACCACGACACGGGCGACGCCGTATTCCACCAGCGCATTGGCGCAGGGCGGGGTCTTGCCCCAATGGGAACAGGGTTCAAGTGTCACATAGGCGGTCGCGCCACGCGCCGCCTCGCCGGCGATTTCCAGCGCCTGCCGTTCGGCATGCGGCCGGCCGCCGATGGCGGTTACGGCTTCGGCAATGATTTTTCCGTCCTTGACGAGAACGCAGCCGACCGATGGGTTGGTCAGCGTCTGGCCCTGGTGGCGAAGCGAAACCTCGATGGCCCGCGCCATGAATCTTTCGTCATCGGCACGGCTCGTCACATCTATGCTCCACCGTCCGTATCACGGGCGATCTTGGCGTTGATTTCGGCAATCACGTTCTCGAAATCCTCGGCATGGCTGAAATCGCGATAGACCGAGGCATAACGCACGAAGGCCACGTCATCGAGGCTCTTCAACGCTTCCAGAACCTGCAGGCCGATTTCTTCCGAGGGGATTTCGGTCTCGCCCGAACTTTCCAGGCGGCGGGCAATGCCGGAGACGGCACGCTCGATCCGGTCACGATCGACCGGGCGCTTCCGCAGCGCGATCTCGAAGGAACGCACCAGCTTTTCGCGGTCGAAGGGCAGCTTGCGGCCGCTTTTCTTGATGACCATCAGCTCGCGCAGTTGCACGCGCTCATAAGTCGTAAAGCGGCCGCCGCAATCCGGGCAGATGCGCCGCCGACGGATGGAGGTGTTGTCCTCCGCCGGACGCGAGTCCTTGACCTGTGTGTCTTCGGAACCGCAAAATGGGCAGCGCATCGTCTTCTTTTCCTTACATGTACGGGTACATCGGGAAACGGTCGGTCAGGCCGACGACCTTTTCACGCACCGCAGCCTCGACGGAGGCATTGCCTTCATCCGAATTGGCAACCTTCAGGCCGTCGAGAACCTCGACGATCAGCTTGCCGATTTCGCGGAATTCCGCTTCCTTGAAACCACGCGTCGTGCCGGCCGGCGTGCCGAGACGGACGCCAGAGGTGACGAAGGGCTTTTCCGGGTCGAAAGGAATGCCGTTCTTGTTGCAGGTGATGTAGGCGCGTCCGAGGGCTGCTTCCGCACGCTTGCCAGTCGCGTTCTTCTTGCGAAGGTCAACCAGCATCAGGTGGTTGTCGGTGCCGCCGGAAACGACATCCAGACCGCCTTCGATCAGGGTTTCGGCCAGCGCCTTGGCGTTCTTCACGACCTGTGCGGCATAATCCTTGAATTCCGGCTGCAACGCTTCACCGAAGGCGACGGCCTTGGCGGCGATGACATGCATCAGCGGGCCGCCCTGCAGGCCGGGGAATACGGCCGAATTGAACTTCTTGGCCAGATCCTCGTCATTGGTGAGGATCATGCCACCACGCGGGCCGCGCAGAGACTTGTGCGTGGTCGTCGTTGCGACGTGGCAATGCGGGAACGGCGACGGATGCTGGCCACCGGCGACGAGACCGGCGATGTGGGCCATGTCAACCATGAGATAAGCACCGACTTCATCGGCGATCTCGCGGAAACGCTTCCAGTCCCAGACGCGCGAATAGGCGGTGCCGCCGGCGAGAATGAGCTTCGGGCGGTGTTCCTTGGCCTTGCGCTCCACTTCGTCCATGTCGAGAAGGTTGTCGCCTTCGCGCACGCCGTAGGACACGACATTGAACCACTTGCCGGACATGTTGACCGGCGAACCATGCGTCAGGTGGCCGCCCGAGTTCAGGTCGAGACCCATGAAGGTATCGCCCGGCTGCAGGAGCGCGAGGAACACGGCCTGGTTCATCTGCGAACCGGAGTTCGGCTGGACGTTGGCGAAGTTGACGCCGAACAGCTTCTTGGCGCGCTCGATGGCGAGCTCTTCAGCGATATCGACGAACTGGCAGCCGCCGTAATAACGCTTGCCCGGATAACCTTCCGCATATTTGTTGGTCATGATCGAACCCTGCGCTTCGAGCACGGCGCGGGAAACGATGTTTTCCGAGGCGATCAGTTCGATCTCGTGGCGCTGGCGACCCAGTTCCTTCTCGATCGCGCCGAAAATATCCGGATCGACTTCGGCAAGCGGACGGGAGAAGAAAGCATCTGTGTTCGACATGGTGAAGGCTCCTGAAACAGTAATGCGATGGCGTCTTAGCGCCCTGCCCCGACAAGAGCAATACGGGCAGCGAGATTTGCCCGTCAAACTGCGACGTTGCGACAAAAAACGACAGTTGTTTTTATGATCGACAAAGAAAAAAGCCGCACCAGGATGGCGCGGCTCTCTTTATCGAAAATTCTGGAAGACCGATCAGTTGCGCGGCAGCAGATCGTCGTCCACCGCACCGGCCGGCTGCTCCATGCCGCTCGTGGTGTTGAGCGCCAGTTCGGCATTGCCGTCCTTGCCGTAGATATCGTCGCGGAACTGAACCACGCCGTCCTTCGCCGACCATGCGGTGATGTAGACGAAATAGACAGGAACTTCCTGCGCCAGCTTGATCGGCGTGTTAACCCGGGTGGCGATGACGCGTTCCATTTCCTGACGCGACCAGCCGGGCGTGTCGCGCAGCAGCCAGCTCGTCAGGTCGCGAACGTTCTGCACGCGCACGCAGCCGGAGGATTCGAAACGCATCAGCTTGTTGAACAGGCCCTGCTGCGGCGTATCGTGCATATATTCGTTGTTCGGATTGTGGAAGTTGATCTTCGTCGAGGACATGGCGTTGATCTTGCCGGGATCCTGACGGAACATCAGGTTCGGGGCCTTCGGGGCGAACCAGTCAACCGCGGTCGGCGAGACTTCCTGTCCCTTGCCGTCGATGAGGCGGATGTTGTTCCGCTCCAGATAGGTCGGGTCCTTCTGCATCAGCGGCACGATGTCCTTTTCGACGATCGAGCGCGGCGCGGTCCAGTAAGGATTGAGGATGACCTCGTAAATCTTGGAGTTGATGACGTGTGTCGGGCGGCTGGCGCGGCCGACAACGGCGGTGTTGCGCAGCACGACACGTTCATTTTCAACGGCTTCGATGGCGGCAGCCGGGATATTCACCATCAGGTGACGCTGGCCGAGATCACCGGACATGGACTGGATGCGCACGAGGTTGGTCTGCAGCTGCGCCAGACGGATCTGCGCCGAAACATTGAGCGCCTTCGTGGTGTATTCGCCGCTGACGCCGTCCGCCGGAAGGCCGTGACGGGCCTGGAAACGCTTCAGCGCGCCATCGACATAGGAATCGAAGGCGCTGGAAATACCGGCTTCGCGCGGCAGGTCGCCCGATACCATCAGTCGCTGACGCAGCGCCTGTACGGAAGGGTCGGAGACGCCGATCTGGAGACGCTGCTGGGACGTCGGCACTTCCGGCCAGCCGCCATTCTGAACGATCTGCTGATATTGCATGATCGCCTGCTGCATGTAGACAGGGGCTTCCCGTCCGAGAACCGGATTGTTGGAAACAACGCCCACGGCCGAACGCGAGGTATTCGCGTCGAACTGGTCATCCCAGTTGCCGCGGCGCGAAGAGCCCATGAGGTCGTTGAGCGCGTTCTGCGCAAAGGCCGGCGCGGCAAGTGCTGCTGCACCAACGGAAACGGCCGAACGCAGAAGCGCGCGGCGCGATACGGAATCGGAAACGGATTTTTTTGTCATTCTACCTACCAGCCACTCTCTTCGGCATTCTGAACAATGCCTAAATCAATATGATTAACAAACACGTACAACGTGTCTGCCGGCCGGTATTACCCGATACGCATGATCAGGGCGCTGGTGTCTGGCAGTACAATCGGCACTTGCCGCAACAACAGGAGGAACAGCCGGCTCCTTAGACTTGCGCGTCCCATATCAATATGGCCGATTCGTGTCACGGCCCTCTTCTCACGAAGCTGTGTTCCCCTGAAAAACAGGGCGAAGGCCTGGCGGATGGTCGGGCTTGACAGGCAAAAATGCGTGGCGGCAGGGTGTGGAATCCGCAAGCCGGGAGCAAAAAATGCCCCCGGCTTAAACAGTGAAACCGTCGCGGTATTACAGGCGGTAAGCGATCGAGTCGTTCCAGAAGCGATCGAGGCGCTGCAGCAGCTTGTTCATTTCGGAGAACTCGCCGGTGCCGATGCCGCCGACCTTTTCGATCGAACCGACGTGGCGCTCATAAAGGCGGGCAACCGTTTCGGCGATTTCCTGGCCCTTTTCCGTCAGGCTGATGCGGACCGAGCGACGGTCGACACGCGAGCGCTGGTGGTTGATGAGACCGAGGTCGACCAGCTTCTTGACGTTGTAGGAGACGTTCGAGCCGAGGTAATAACCACGCGAACGAAGCTCGCCGGCCGTCAGTTCGGAATTGCCGATGTTGAACAGCAGCAGGGCCTGAACGGCATTGACGTCATCGCGACCCTGACGGTCGAACTCATCCTTGATGACATCGAGGAGGCGGCGGTGGAGACGTTCCACCAGGTGCAGCGACTCCATGTAGAGCGAGCGGATGGTATCTTCATGTGCATCGGCAACAACGGCCTGGGGCTTAACTTTGCTATTGATCATGACTGCCTCACTGTTTTGTTTGGCGGTGTGTTTGTTTGTCTCCCGCCTTGAGTGAGAACCTAATCAATGCGCATAAAATTCTACTTAAAAGCTACGATTAACAAATGCTTACCTGCATTTTCCCCAGAGGGCCCAACTTGTGGCGAAGCGGGAATGGCCATATACAGATCATTATAAATCAATGGCTTAGCAATAAAAATCGGCCCGAAAACAGGCCGAATTGCTTTATTCTTATGGTAAATCAATTCTTGCGCGTTCTTCATTCTGGCGCTGATCCAGCCAGAAAGCGACCAGGAATAGTATATAAATGGTTGCCACGAGACCGTGCATGACGGGAACCAGCGTGTTGGCGCCGAAGATATGCGGCCAAACCTTATACATGGCGATCTGCGCGCCCGCGCCCATGACCCACATGACCGCACCCCAGGAGGCACCGAGCCAGAGTCCGAGCGCCGCGACCGGGAAAATAACCGCCAGTGCGCTGCCCGCCACACGCCAGGGCAGGTTCAGCATATCGAAGCGCCCATGGCCGCCAAGCGAATAACCCGTCAGCATCGCCCAATATTGCAGGCCGAACCAGAAACAGGAAACCGCGACCAGTCTCATGAAGACCAGAAAGAGAATTTCGGCAAGCGGACGCTTCGGCAGAGGTTGAGAATCAGGTTCCATGGCCGGAAGATACGGTCTCGATGGGCGGGCGACCAGTCCATATTGAATTCAGCCGCCTGCCTTGTCAAAGCATGATCGCCCACGCGGTACGTCAATGAGGGAAGATTGTCGCATTCGCATGGGCAACGCTTCATGCTATGCAGCTTTCGAAATTTGACCGAAGGACATTCTGACATGCAGGACAAAACGCACCTGGTCGACGAGATCACCGGCCATCGCCGCATGCGGCGCAATCGCAAGGCGGATTGGACGCGCCGTCTGGTTCAGGAAAATCGCCTGACCGTAGACGATCTCATCTGGCCGGTCTTCATCGTGCCGGGCAGCAATATTGTCGAACCCATTCCCGCCATGCCCGGCGTCAACCGCATGAGCGTCGACCGGCTGGTGGAAGCGGCAAAGGAAGCCGCCGATCTAGGCATTCCGGCAATCGCGACCTTTCCGAATATCGAGATGGAGCTGCGCGATGAAACCGGCTCGAACGCGCTCGAGGCCAACAATCTCATCAATCAGGCGACGATTGCGGTCAAAAAAGCCGTTCCTAATATCGGCATGATCACCGATGTCGCGCTCGACCCCTTCACCAGTCACGGGCATGACGGCATTCTGCGCGGTGACGAGATCGTCAATGACGAGACGGTGGAACAGGTCGTCAAGGCTGCAATCCTGCAGGCCGAGGCCGGCTCGGACATTATCTCTCCGTCGGAAATGATGGACGGCCGTATCGGCGCCATCCGTCGCGGTCTTGACGCGGCCGGGCACCAGAATGTCGGCATCATGTCCTATGCGACGAAATTCTCTTCCGGCTATTACGGCCCCTATCGTGAGGCGATTTCCACCGCCGGCCTGCTGAAGGGCGACAAGAACAGCTATTACATCAGCCCCGCCAACGGCATGGAGGCGATCCGCGACGCAGCACTCGACGTGGAGGAAGGCGCCGATATGCTGATGGTCAAGCCCGGCCTGCCCTATCTCGATATCTGCTGGCGGCTGAAGGAAAATTTCGGACTGCCGACTTTCGCCTATCAGGTCTCCGGTGAATATACCCAGATCAAGGCTGCGGCCATGAATGGCTGGATCGACGGTGAGCGCGTGATGATGGAAACGCTTCTCTGTTTCAAGCGTGCCGGTTGCGATGGCATTCTCACCTATTTCGCCATCGAGGCCGCGCGCAAACTGGCGAAGGGCTGAGGTCAGCGCTTATTGTATTCGGTCGTTTTCTTCCCATATTGTCTGCTGACACGGCATTCATGCCGAGCTGTCAGATCCTTTCAGGAGAAAACGACCGATGAGCCTCGAACAGAACCCCACCTATGCCGCACCGGATGACTGGCGCGCCTATAGCGGCGTCCTGAGCCGGCGGGTTTTTGCGTTCCTGATCGACTATGCGATCGTTCTGCTTCTGTGCATCCCGGCCGCGGTCATCGTATTTTTTCTCGGCGTGATTACCTTCGGCCTTGGCTGGTTCCTCTTCCCGGCGCTGTTCGTCATCGTTGCGGTGCTCTATTTCGGCATGACGCTCGGCGGCCCGTCACAGGCCACCCCCGGCATGCGGGCGATGGGGATTGCGATGGCGCGCATGGATGGGCAGCGAATCGATTTCCTGCTGTCGACCGTGCACATCGTGCTTTTCTGGGTCATCAACTCGGTTTTGACGCCGCTGATTCTGCTTGCAGGCCTGTTTACCGAGCGCTCGCGCCTTGTTCACGACTTCCTGCTTGGCACCGTCATCGTCAGAACGCGCTGATATTGCCGAAAGCTGCGAAAACGTGGCTTGCAAACCCGGCAAATGCCGCATCTCGCATTGACGTTTTCCGGCATTTTGCCATTCTGTGACATTATGCATGTCGCTTGAAGCGCCGCCGCCAGCCCCGTGAAATTGCGGCGCGCTTTATAACAGACGCAGGAGGCGATCACGGTTCGATGAACACGCAGGCGACGCCCTCTCCTCAATTCTATCTTACGGCGCCGGCCACATGCCCCTATCTGCCGAACCAGATGGAGCGGAAGGTCTTCACCCATCTGGTCGGCCCGCGCGCTTCGGAAATGAACGATCTTCTGACCCAGGGCGGTTTCAGGCGCTCGCAGAACATCGCCTATCGCCCGGCCTGCGAAAACTGCCGCGCCTGTGTCTCCGTGCGCATCCTCACCGAACAGTTCCAGCCGACGAAATCGATGCGGCGTGTTCTCGCCGCCAACAGGGATGTCGTCGCCACGGTTCATGCCGCCGAACCCTCCACCGAACAATTCGCCCTGTTTCGCCGCTATCTCGACCACCGCCACCAGTCCGGCGGCATGTCCGACATGTCGGCGCTGGATTATGCGATCATGGTGGAAGACACACATGTGAACACCCGCATCATCGAATATCGCGTGCGCGAACCCGGCTCCGGCATCGATTCCAGCAAGCGTGGCGAGCTTCTTGCGGTGGCGCTCAGTGACGTGATGAGCGACGGCCTGTCGATGGTCTATTCCTTCTTCAATCCCGAGCTCGAAAAACGCTCGCTCGGCACCTTCATGATCATCGATCACATCACCCGCACCCGCGCACTCGGCCTGCCGCATGTCTATCTCGGCTATTGGGTCGATGGTTCGGAAAAGATGGGCTACAAGACCCGCTATCACCCGCAGGAGCATCTGACGCCGCGCGGGTGGGAGGTTTATGTGCCGGAAGAAAAATGAGCTGTCGTCAAAGCCTCAGTGAATGCTGAGCTCTTGTAAGTAAGACAGGAAAGACGTCCCCGGCTTTGCCACCGGGAACGTCATTCACATATTATCCGCCAAACTTCCCGCTGCGCGGAAAGCCCTTCGGCACGGTACGGCCCGCCGTCGCGCGGTCGGCCAGCCATTCGCGCAGTTCTTCATCCACCTTGTTGAAGAGACGCCCGGCCGTGTCTGACCATGACAAGCCCTCGGCGAGCGCGAAACATTTCACATCGACGACACCGCCATCCTTGTAGCGCTGCAAGCGCACGCCCTTGCCGCGCGACATTTCCGGTACCTGCGCCAACGGGAAGGCCAAAAGCTTGCGGTTTTCGCCGACAACCGCGACATGGTCGCCCGTGACCGGCACCGCGAGTTTTGCTTCATCCGGCATCGAGACATTCATGATCTGCTTGCCCTTGCGGGTATTCGCGACCATTTCGCTCTCGGGTACGATGAAGCCGTTGCCGGCGGTGGAGACGAGCAGCAGCTTGCGCGACGGATCGTGGACGAAGGCGGTCAGGATGTCCTGATCGTTCTCCATGTCGACCATGATGCGGATCGGCTCGCCATGACCGCGCCCGCCCGGCAGCTTGTCGGCGCCGAGCGTATAGGCCTTGCCGCCTGTCGTCAGCAGCAAGAGCTTGTCGGTGGTCTGCGCCGGGAAAGCGAGTTTCGGGCCATCGCCTTCCTTGAAGGTGAGCGACGAGGTGTCGGACATATGTCCCTTCAACGCCCGGATCCAGCCCTTCTGCGAAATGACGATGGTGACCGGTTCCTTCTCGATCATCGCCTGCTGGATGGCCTCGATATCGGCATCCGGCGCATCCGCGAACTGGGTGCGGCGACGGCCGATCTCGGTTGCCTTGGCATATTTCTTTTTGACTTCGCCAATTTCCCAGGCGACGGTCTGCCACTGCTTGTCATCGGAAGCGAGCAGCGCCTCGATCTCGGCTTTTTCGCTGCTGAGTTCGTCGTGTTCCTTGCGGATTTCGATTTCCTCGAGCTTGCGCAGATTGCGCAGCCGCATATTGAGGATGGCTTCGGCCTGATTGTCGGTGAGTGACCACTTGGCCATCATCACCTGTTTTGGCTCATCCTCTTCGCGGATGATGCGGATCACCTCATCGAGATTGAGATAGGCAACCAGAAGGCCGCCGAGAATTTCGAGCCTGCGGTCGATGGCCGCCAGACGATGGCGGGAGCGGCGGACCAGCACGTCCTTGCGGTGCGCCAGCCATTCGCTCAGCACCTCGTTCAGCGCCATCACCTTCGGCACCTTGCCGAGCGACAGCACGTTCATGTTGAGCGGCAGGCGGCTTTCGAGGTCGGACAGGCGGAACAGCGATTCCATCAGGAGCGTCGCATCGACGGTGCGGCTCTTCGGCACCAGAACGATGCGCACATCCTCGGCGGATTCGTCGCGGATATCTTCGAGCAGCGGCAGCTTGCGGGCGATCAGCAACTCGGCGATCTTTTCGATCAGGCGCGATTTCTGCACCTGGAAGGGGATTTCGGTGATGACGATCTGGTAACCGCCGCGACCGAGATCTTCCGTTTCCCATTTGGCGCGCACGCGGAAACCGCCGCGGCCGGTCTTATAGGCATCGAGAATATTCTCGCGGCTTTCTACGATCACACCGCCGGTCGGCAGGTCGGGGCCGGGAATGAACTCGACCAGCTTTTCCACCGTCGCATCGGGATGCTTGATGAGATAAAGCGCCGCGTCGCAAAGTTCGTGGGCGTTGTGCGGCGGGATCGATGTCGCCATGCCGACGGCAATGCCGGAGGCACCGTTGGCGAGCAGATTGGGGAAAGCGCCCGGCAGGACAACGGGTTCCTCGTCTTCCTCGTTATAGGTGGCACGGAAATCCACCGCATCCTCGCCGATGCCTTCCAGCAGCAACGCCGCAACTTCGGTCATGCGCGCTTCGGTGTAACGATAGGCAGCGGCCCCATCGCCATCGATATTGCCGAAATTGCCCTGCCCGTCGACGATCGGATAACGCTGCGAGAAATCCTGCGCGAGGCGCACCAGCGCATCATAGACCGACTGGTCACCATGCGGGTGGAACTTACCGATCACGTCACCGACGATACGCGCGCATTTCTTGAAGGCCGAATTGGGACGAATACCCATTTCACTCATGGCGTGAATGATGCGGCGGTGAACCGGCTTCAGGCCGTCGCGCACATCCGGCAGCGCACGATGCATGATCGTGGACAAGGCGTAAGCGAGGTAGCGCTCTTCAAGCGCCGCCTTCAAATCGACCGGATGAATATTATCGTCTCCGCCGGACGGAGGTACAAGATCTTTTCCCATGGTGCTTGACTAGCGGAAATGCCGATAACCGGCAAGAAATTCAGGGGGTGCAGCTGTGGATGAAAGCAACCTTTTCATGCGATTTTTTGTTAACCGCGTTGCAAATGCCGCAATGCCGCCGTCATGGGAATCGATCTAAATCCTATAGACCTTTGAATAATCGCGAATATAAGTATCACCATTAGCATTCTGACACGGTGCACAGCCGTACGTTGAGGGAAGAAACATCATGAGACTGAAATCCACCCGGCAGGTTCTTTTTGCGAGTGCCGCGCTTCTTACGCTTTCGGCGCCGGCCTTTGCGCTTGATGGCGGGGATGTGCTGAAGAAGATCAATGCAGCTTACGCAGCGCAGGGCGGTGAGATCGCCGCCGGCTCCGTCGCCGTCAACGGCTCGACGGTGACGCTGAACAGCGTGACCTTCAACGCGGCCGCAGATCCGGCAAAGAAGATCCCGGTCGGCAATATCACGCTTGAAGGCGTCGAGGAAAACAACGGCGGTTACAAGATCAAGAACGCCCGCTTCGACAATATCGACTACAAGCAGGAAAACATCGAGATCAAGGCGAGCGACATCTACATGTCCGGCCTTGTCATTCCGGCCGATGCCACCACGGGCAACGTCGATGCGCTGATGTTCTATGACGAAGCCCATAGCGGCCCGATCTCCGTTTCCGTCGACGGCAAGCAGGCTTTCTCGCTTGAGGAAACCAGCGCGACGATGTCGGTCAGCGACGACAAGAACTCGATCGGTTTCGAACTCGACGCATCCGGCTTCAAGGCTGATCTCAGCGAAGTCACCGATCCGGCGACCAAGGATGCCATCGAAAAGCTGAAGCTGCAGGCGCTTTCCGGCGACATGACCATGAGCGGCAGCTGGGAAGTGGCCTCCGGTACCGTTGATGTCGAGGAATACGCCATCGACCTCGATGACGTCGGCCGTCTCAACATGTCGTTCGGTTTCTCCGGCTACACGCTCGACTTCATCAAGTCGATGCAGGAGACGGTAAAGGCGCAGGCTGCCAACCCGAACAAGGAACAGGCAGACCAGGCGGCAAGCCTTGCCATGCTCGGCCTGATGCAGCAGCTGTCCTTCGTTAATGCCGAAATCAGCTTCGAAGATGCCAGCATCACCAAGCGCGCGATCGACTATGCCGCAAGCCAGCAGGGCATGACCGGCGATCAGCTCGCCCAGACCATCAAGGGCATGGCCCCGATCATGATGGCCTCGCTCAACGTGCCGGAGCTGCAGAACATGGTGTCGACGGCAATCAACGCCTACATCGACAATCCGAAGAACTTCTCGATCACGGCAGAGCCGGAAAAGCCGGTTCCCTTCCCGATGATCATGGGTGCCGCCATGGGCGCGCCGAACACCCTGCCGAAAATGCTCGGCGTGACGGTGACGGCAAACGAATAAAACCAAAAAGCCCCGGTCATGCCGGGGCTTTTTATTTGTGCGAGATGCAGCGGCGGGTCGATCAGGCCGCTTCGTGCAGGCCGTATTCCTGTAAGCCAGCTTCGCTCAGCCGGAACTGCTGCACCAGTTCCTTGAGACGCGTGGTCTCGCCGGCCAGCATGGCGCTGGCGGCATTGTTCTCCTCGACCATGGCGGCATTCTGCTGTGTGCCCTGATCCAGATGGTTGACGCTGGTGTTGATTTCGGAGAGTCCAAGCGACTGCTCCCTCGTGGCTGCCGCGATGGCCTCGATGTGGTCATTGATCGTCTTTACCGAGCCACCGATGCGCGACAGGGCCGCGCCGGTTTCCCGGACGAAACGCGCCCCTTCCTTCACTTCGCTGCCGGAGGTCTGGATGAGTATCTTGATTTCGGCCGCCGCCTTTGCGGAGCGCTGCGCCAGTTCGCGCACCTCCTGGGCAACGACGGCAAAGCCCCGGCCCGCTTCGCCGGCGCGGGCCGCCTCGACACCGGCATTGAGCGCCAGAAGGTTCGTCTGGAAGGCGATCTCGTCAATGACGCTGATGATGCTGCCGATCCTGCCCGAGGATTGCTCGATCTTTTCCATAGCCGTGATCGTGTCGACGACGAGGTCAGCCGTACGATTGGCGTCCTCATCGGCCGAATGGGCGATCGTGCGAGCTTCCACCGCACGATCCGCCGAAATGCGGATATTCGCCGTCAGTTCATCGAGTGCGGCAGCGGTCTCCTCCAGCGAGGCCGCCTGCTGCTCGGTACGGCGTGCGAGATCGGCAGCACTCTGGCTGATTTCCTGGCTGCCGCCGTCAATCGCCACGGTCGACTGCACGACGCCGGACATGGCCGCATCAAGCTGACGGATCGTCAGGTTGAGATCGTGACGCAGCGCCTCGAAATCCGGTGCGAAAGGCTCGTTCAGTTCGAAGGAGAGATCGCCAGCCGCAAGGCGGCGCAGCGCCGCCGCAAGCCCGGTCGTCGCCTGCATAAGCCTTGCCTGCGCTTCGGCCTCCGCCTCGCGCTGGAAGCGGGTCTTTTCCGCCTCGGCCTGCTGCCGGGCCGCGAGCGCCTGATCTTCCAGTTCGATCTTGGCGATGGCCGCCTGCCGGAAGATTTCCAGCGCATGGGCCATGGCACCGAATTCATCCTTGCGACGCAGGCCGGGAACGGCGAATTCGGTTTCACCCTCGGCCAGACGGCGCATCGCGCCGGTGATTGCGGTTGCCGGCCGGGTTATCGAGCGGCCGATGAAATAGACGCCCGCGAAAAGGCTCACGACGGCAAGGGCGATGAGGGCAACAACAATCGAAACCGTCGTTTCCGCCGCAACCTGGTTTTCGAGCGCGCTTGCCTCCCTCTCCTGCCGATAGGCCGTGGAAATCTCCGTAACGATGGGCAGCAGGGCATTATAGGCGGAAGCGAGGGTTTCGCGCGCCTTCTGCTCGTCCAGCACGGCCGCAGCGTAAAAACGGAAGGACGCCGTGTATATTTCCAGTGCATCCATGATGCGCTGACGTTCCGCACCCGGCCGGTATTCCAGCTTCACCAGCGCCTTGAAGGTCTCTACCTCGGCGGCATGTTTTTCCACATAGGCTTCGTCGCGCCGCAGGATGAAATCCTTTTCGTGCCGACGCATCATCAGCATGCTGGCGCGGATTTCGGCATTGGCGACGACGTCGACGAGCTTTTCGATGGAATGCACGCCATTGCGCATTGCGCCTTCCAGGCCTTCGGCGGGCGTGAGGCCAAGCTCCCTGTTCTTGGCAACAAGCGCCTTCATGCGTTCACCATAGGCCACGGCACCCTGCGCCAGCGCTTCGAGCCGCGTCCGGGTCTGGGACGTCGCACTGCCTTCGAGGAAGCTCAGGGACTGGTGCATCTTCTCCATCGTCTGATCGAACTGCGCCACGGAACTCATATCCCTGGAGAGGAGAAAGTCCCGCTGGTGCAGGCGGCTTTCATGCAGATCGTCCACCAGCCTCATCAGCACCCCGTCCCGCTGGATAAGTCTGTCTTCGGCGACGCGATAACGCGCCTCCATATGCCTTTGCCAAAGCAGCATGCCGGCAATGACGGCAATACCGACCAGCGCAGCCAGCGCCAGCACCGAGATACGGTGACCTATCCTGAACGTTGAAACCAGCGAAAACATTCAACCCTCGTTTGCAGAATTTCATGAGGGATAAATGGGGGCACAAGGCTTAAGAACTCCTCTACCGGGTTTGTCAGTTTGATTAAGTTTTTATGACAATTCACAAGCGACAGCGGGCCGCAACAATCCGGGAAATCACCCGCAACGCCGCTGCCCGCTGCCATGCGGATTGGATAAGGGACGGGCGAGCATTCCCTCTCCCGCCCCATTTATCCAGCCGATCCATGCCGATCCGACGGGACCGGGTGGAGGCTATGCGGCCTTGTCGGTAGCGCGTGGCACCTGCAGAGCGCCGGCTCCCGACCAGTCGACCCTCCGGGTGGCGAACATGGTTGCGGCAATGGCGATGAAGGAGATCACCGCGCCCGCCAGCAGCGCATATTCGTCTTCGTTCAGGACCAGATACATGACGCCATAGGCGACCGCGAGAACCGTGAACAGGGCCGCACCGTTCCTGCGACTATTGATTGCGCTCCCGAGGTAAAACGAGATCAGCACCGCCGTCGACAATGAGGCCGGGGCATAAGCGACGGTGAAGCCTGTATGTTCGGAGAGTGCCAGCAGCAGCACGTAAAAGACGATCAGCGCCAGCCCCGTCAGCACATATTGTATCCAGTGCACGACGGTACCGCCCTTGAGTTCGACGATGAAGACGGCAAGGAAAACCAGCGAGATGAAGCCGATCGAATATTTCAGCGTCCGCGCGATGATCTGGTAGAACTTCACGGGTTCCACAAGGTTGATCGTCATCAGGCTGCTGGACAGCGGCAGGCGCGTCCCCTCCACCACGCGGTCTATGCCCCTTGCGAGATAGGGGATCGTCCAGCTGGCCGTAAAATCGGTGGCGGTAACGGTCTTTGCCTCCGGCAGGAACAGTCCCTCGAAACCGGGATGCGGCCAGTCGGCCTTCGCCGAAAAGCCTGTCGTCTGACCGGCGGGCGCCACCGCAAAACTGCCGGACCCGTTCAGGGAGAATGCGATGTCGAAGGCGAAACCGGTTTCGATGAGGCCTTTACCTATCGACCTGTGCACCCCGGCATCCGACCTTATCGCGATGTCCTGACCGGCGCGGGTCGTCATTGCCGAAATATCCCGCATGCCGGGATCGAAGGGCAGAACCGGACCGCCGTCTATGCTGACACCGGCACTGGAGCGGATGCCGGTAATATCCTGAATGCTGAGAACCAGAATGGCACTGTCCAGCCGCGGCGTGCCGGAGAAACGAGCGAGATCCTGCAGGATGCCGGGGCCAAAGCGGCCGTTCAGGACAAGATTGCCGTTATAGACCGGCAGGCTGTAGATCGACAGGCGCTTTTCCTCGGTCTTCAGGTCGGCAGTGACCTGCAGCGTTTCCGGCATCACCAGCGCCCACTCCGTCGTGCGATCGACGATGCTGCGGCCATCCACCTCCCGGCGGCGTTCCACATCGAAAGGTACGGCGAGATAGGGACCGTTCACCACCTGATCGCTGCCCCAGCCGCTGGCAATCCGCCCGGAGACGTCTTCCGCCCGTGAGGCACGTTCTTCCGTCAGCCCCCAGACAAGCAGAAGCGGCACCAGCAGAACCATGGATATGAAGCCGATCATCAGGAACTTGGCGCCCGGCGAACGCAGGCTGACGGCGAAATTGCCGCGTGGCTGGGCCGGAGACGCCTGCCCTCCTGCCGGTACAAGGTCTTTTTCCGTTTCATGTGCCATTCTGAAATCCTTCTAAATATGATCGCGCCGAAACCAAGAACGAAGTTCGGCCGGCGCTGTCCCAAGTTTAAAACCCCAAATAGTCTTGCGTCCCCCAGGTGAACGCGGGGCCTATACTGGGATCGGATTTCGGCTGATTGTGCGCGGAATTCGGTTTAATGCGCGGTAAAATTGTGACTTTGCCGCGTTCGTTGCAAAAACAAAAAGGGCTGGCGTCGCCGCCAGCCCTTTGTTTCAAACCTGAATAAATCCAGATCAGTCCTTCTTGGACGGAACCACACGCAGTGCCAGTTCGCGAAGCTGGGTCGGCGTTGCCGGCGACGGCGCGTTCATCAGAAGGTCCTGCGCCTGCTGGTTCATCGGGAACAGCGTGATTTCGCGCAGGTTCTTGGCGCCAACCAGCAGCATGACGACACGGTCGATACCGAATGCGCAACCGCCATGCGGAGGCGCGCCATACTGGAACGCACGGTAGAGGCCGCCGAAGCGCTCTTCCACATCCGTCTGGCTCAGGCCAACCTTTTCGAAGGCCTTGACCATCAGCTCAGGCGACTGGTTACGGATCGAGCCGGAGGCGATTTCGAAGCCGTTGCAGACCGCGTCATACTGGAACGCCTTGATGGACAGCGGATCCTGCCCTTCCAGCGCTTCCATTCCGCCCTGCGGCATGGAGAAGGGGTTGTGGGCGAAGTCGATCTTCTTTTCTTCCTCGTTGTATTCGAAGAAGGGGAAATCGACGATCCAGCACATCTCGAAACGGTCGCGGTCGATCAGGTTCAACTCGTCGGCAGCGCGGGTGCGCGCCTCACCGGCGAACTTGTAGAACTTGGCCGGATCGCCGGCAACGAAGAAGCAGGCGTCACCCGCCTCGAGGCCAAGCTGCTGGCGCAGCGCCTCGGTGCGTTCCTCGCCGATGTTCTTGGCGAGCGGACCGGAACCGCCGACCTTGCCGTCTTCTTCCTTCCAGAAGATGTAACCAAGACCGGGCTGGCCCTGGGACTGCGCCCAGGCGTTCATGCGGTCGCAGAATGCGCGCGAACCACCGGTCTTGGCCGGGATCGCCCAGACCTGAACCTTCGGGTTGGAGGCGATCATGTTCGCGAAGACCTTGAAGCCCGAACCATCGAAATGTTCGGTCACGGCTTCCATGACGATCGGGTTGCGCAGATCGGGCTTGTCGGAGCCGTATTTGCGGATTGCCTCGTCATAGGGAATGCGCGGCCATTCTTTGGTGACCGGCTTGCCTTCGGCGAACTTCTCGAACACGGCCGTCATCATCGGCTCCATCGTGGTCCAGACATCTTCCTGGGTCACGAAGCTCATTTCGACGTCGAGCTGGTAGAACTCGCCCGGCAGGCGGTCGGCACGCGGGTCTTCATCGCGGAAGCACGGCGCGATCTGGAAGTAGCGGTCGAAACCGGCGATCATCAGAAGCTGCTTGTACTGCTGCGGCGCCTGCGGCAGCGCAAAGAACTTGCCTTCATGGATGCGCGAGGGCACGAGGAAGTCGCGCGCGCCTTCCGGCGAGGATGCGGTGAGGATCGGCGTCGTATATTCGGCAAAGCCCATATCGCCCATGCCGGTGCGCATGGCGGAGATGATCTGCGTGCGGCGAACGATGTTTTTGTGCAGCGTTTCGCGGCGCAGGTCGAGGAAGCGGTACTTCAGGCGGACATCTTCAGGGTACTCGGGCTCGCCGAAGACCGGCAGCGGCAGTTCCTTGGCAACGCCCAGAACCTCGATTTCCTGCGCATAAAGCTCGATCTCGCCGGTCGCCATGCCCTTGTTGACGGTGTCTTCCGAACGGGCCTTGACGAGGCCGTCGATGCGGATGACCCATTCGCCGCGCACGGTTTCTGCAACCTTGAAGGCCGGGCTATCAGGATCGGCAACCACCTGGGTGATCCCGTAATGGTCACGAAGGTCGATGAAGAGAACGCCGCCATGATCTCGCACGCGATGAACCCAACCGGAAAGGCGAACGGTTTCGCCAACGTCGGACTTGCGGAGAGCGGCACAGGTGTGGCTGCGGTAACGATGCATTTTTTTATCCTGGAACGTGTCGTGGGCCTGTTGGAGGCCAGATGGGCGGCACTGTCGAAATTTGCCGGAAAAGCGCATGGCCAGCCTGATTTGTCAAGGCAAAGCGCAACAATGTCGCCTTGCGACTGTCCTTTCCCCCGCCTTGGCTTTAGATAGGGCTAATCCAGCCCGCCAAACCGAGTCGGCCCGCAATGAGCCAGATCAGACCTCTTATCCCGCTTCTCGTCACCGCCGGCATTCTGATCGGCGGCAACGGCCTGCAGGGAACCTATATCGCGCTGCGCGGCCTTTCCGAGGGATTTTCAGCCAGCACCATCGGCCTCATCAGCGCCGCCTACAGCATCGGCTTCGCGCTCGGCTGCATTTCGGTGACGCAGCTCATGCGCCGGATCGGCCATATCCGCACCTTCGCCACCATGGCGGCGGTCGCTTCCGCGGCATCCATCGCCATGCCGCTCGTCATCCACCCCGTGTTCTGGATGCTGATGCGTTTCGTCATCGGCATTGCGGTCGCCTGTCTTTTCGCCGTGATCGAAAGCTGGATCAATGCGCAGGTCACAAATTCCAACCGGGCGCGCACGCTCTCCGTCTATCGTTTCGTCGATCTCGGCTCCGTGACGCTTGCGCAATATATCATTCCCATCGCCGGCATCGGTGGACCGGTGGTGTTTTCACTGATCGCCATGGCCCTGTCGCTTTCGCTGGTGCCGATCTCGCTTGCCGACAAATCCAACCCCACCCCGCCGAAGCAGATTCCCTTCAATCTTTTCGCGGTCTGGCGCATCTCACCGCTTGCCGTAGTCGGCTGCGTGGCCGTCGGCCTCAGCATGGCGGCGTTTCGCAATATGGGGCCGATCTATGCCGAACAGATCGGCATGTCCGTCACCGCCATCGCCACCTTCATGAGCGCCGGCATCATCGGCGGCGTGGTGCTGCAATATCCGCTCGGCGTCTATTCCGACCGTTATGACCGCCGCATCATCATTCTCGCCACCACCGCCGGCTCTGTCATCGTCGGCCTGTTCCTCGCCTTCTTCGCCGGCACCGACGAGTGGAGCAACATCGTCGGCGTCTTCGTCTTCGGCGCCTTCGCGCTGCCGCTCTATTCGCTGAGTTCCGCGCATGGCAACGATCACGCCAAGGAAGGCGAGCATGCGATGATGTCGGCCGGGCTCCTGTTCTTCTGGTCCGTGGGCGCGACGGTCGGACCACTTCTCGCCTCCGTGCTGATCGACCAGTTCGGCCCGAAGGCGCTGTTCAGCTATACGGCCGCGATCCAGATCGTTTTCATCGCCTATACCATCTACCGGCTGCAGGTGCGCGAGGGCGTTCCCGTGGAGGAGCGGAACTGGCGGTTCAGCTCGCTTTTGCGCACCTCAGCCTATTTCCAGAAGCTCGCCGCAGCTCCACCACCCAAAAAGGATGGACAGGAGCCCGATCCGCCCGAGAAAAACGATCCTTGAGGCCGGAAAAGCGGGCTTTGTATTGACATGCGCCCGGCAAAGGGAAAGTAAGACGGATAATTTTCACGAGTGGCCATTTGCAATGATTGAAACGACTGCCGCCCTCGCCGAAGCCTGCACGGAACTGGCGAAATCGGAATTCATCACCATCGACACCGAATTTTTGCGGGAAACGACCTTCTGGCCGGAGCTGTGCCTCGTACAGATGGCGAGCCCGACGCTCGAAGTACTGGTTGATCCGCTGGCCAAGGGTCTCGATCTTACGCCGATGTTCGAACTGATGGCCAATCCAAACGTCGTGAAGGTTTTCCACGCCGCACGGCAGGATATCGAAATCATCTACCACCTCGGCGGGCTCATTCCGCACCCGATCTTCGACACGCAGGTTGCCGCCATGGTCTGCGGTTTCGGCGATTCGATCTCCTACGACCAGCTGGTGCAGAAGATCAAGAATGTGCAGATCGACAAATCCTCGCGTTTCACCGACTGGAGCCGCCGCCCGCTGACCGAGAAGCAGCTGGATTACGCGCTGGCCGATGTGACCCATCTGCGCGATGCCTATCTGGCGCTGAAGGCGCAGCTGGAGCGCGAAGGCCGCTCACTGTGGCTGACCGAAGAGATGGATATTCTGGAATCGCGCGACACCTACGACATGCATCCCGACGATGCGTGGCTGCGGCTGAAATCGCGCCTGCGCAAGCCGACGGAACTCGCCATCCTCAAATTCGTCGCCGCCTGGCGCGAGCGTGAGGCGCGGTCGCGCAACGTGCCGCGCTCCCGCGTGCTGAAGGACGACGCCATCTTCGAAATCGCCCAGCAGCAGCCGAAGGATGCCGAGGCACTGTCGCGGCTGCGCACCATCCCGAAGGGCTGGGAACGATCCGCCTCCGGCACCGCCATCGTCGAGACGGTGAATGCGGCACTGGCGTTGCCGAAGGAAGAGATGCCGAAGGCGCCGCGTCACAGCCACGCGCCGGAAGGTTCCGGTGCTGCCGTGGAGCTTTTGAAAGTTCTCCTGAAGCTGACGGCAGACAAGCACGGCGTCGCCGCCAAGGTCATCGCCAATAGCGACGATCTGGACAAGATCGCCGCCGAGGGCGAGAACGCAACCGTCGCGGCGCTGACCGGCTGGCGGCGCGAGCTGTTCGGCGATGTGGCGCTGAAGCTCATCAATGGCGAAGTCGCCCTGCGTTTCGCCGGCAAGAAGGTCGAGGCCGTGGAGGTTGCGGCGAGCGAGTCGTAACCGCCCGCCGCTTTCCACCCCAATTTTGCCCGCATCGCGCCCCATCTCTCTGCTGATGGTCGCGCGATTCCAAGGGTATTTCCATGAAACCTGCCCGCATTCCGCTGCTCGCCGCACTTGTCGCGGCGGCAGGCATTCTCCCCTCTCTTCCCGCCCACGCCGCTGAAGGCAAGGTCGACCTTCAAGGTGAATGGACGACAGATTGCCTGAAGATCGGCAAGAATGACCGCCACGGCATCGTCACGCGTATCACCATTCGCGGCGAGCGCATGCAGGCAGTCTCGCAGCTTTATGCCCGCAGCGGCTGCCAGCAGCCAACGGTGCAGGTGCGCTACGAAGGCACGTTGGACGGTGGCCTGAAGGATCAGGACAGCCTGCAGTTTGCCCATACCGCCACCTCGATCACCATGACGCCGAACGACAGCGACGTCGTCGAGCACTATAATCGCGACCCGAAAGGCGCCGGCTGCGGCCTGACCGGCTGGAGGGAAAATATCCCCTTCGACGTCGATGGCCGAACCTGCGCGGCGATCGCCTTCGCCCGCAAGGGCGATACGCTGTTCGACCGGGCCTGGATCGACGGCAACAGGCTGCGCTTTGCCGCCTTCCCGATCAAATGGTCGAACCGCACGCAAGAGGACCGGCCGCAATCCCCGCTTGAAACGGTCTATTACAGAACCTCCTATTAGGGCAGTTCCAGAAAAGGTGGATCGTAGTTTCGCGCCCCAAAAATGCGACAAAACATCTCAGTCGCAACGGCGCATCCGCACCCGTTTGCGGCAACGGGGCAACAGCCTTACCAATCCTTCATGCAACCTTACCGATTGCTCACTTTTTGCGGCGCTTTTTCCCCATTAATGTCGCATATGACCTGAACAGATGCTTCGCCCGAAGGGAGCGGCGGGCCTTCCCTTCCCGAGACCAGAACCGATATGAGAAAATTGCTGCCCATCCTGGATTACGTGGTGCTCTTCGTTGCCGTGGCCGGCAGCGGCGTGGCCTACGCCTTTCTGGAATATGGCGGCGGCGCGTTGATCGGCGCCACCTATGCGCTCTTCGCCTGCGCGCCGATTCTCGCCTTCGAGCGCGGTTACATCATGCCCGGCCTGTCGCGGCAGGTCAGCGCCCTGCCGACGCCTGCCTATATCGCCGTCGGTCTCATCATCTACGCCATCCTCGTCTTTTGCGGCTTCGGGCTCGGCGGCACGATCCTGTGGCTGAGCGGGATATTCCCCGGCACCTGGAAACGGGCCGTGCATGCCGAGGTGCAGACGTTGATCTTTACCCTGATCGTCTGCGGCATCATCGTCTTCATCATGCGTGTGCGTGAGCTTCTCGGCCGCGATATCTTCATCGATCTCATTCTCGGGCGCTATCGCCGGCCGGTCAGCGAAGACCGCGTCTTCATCTTCATCGATCTCGTCGGCTCCACCTCCTTCGCCGAAACCCATGGCGACCTGAAGGCCCAGGAGTTTCTCGGCGAGATTTTCGCAAGCTATGCCGCACCGGTGAGGAAACACGGCGGCGTCATCGATGATTATATCGGCGATGCCGCCATCATCACCTGGCCCTATCACATGGCGATCCGGCGGGCGGCCTGCGTGCGCTGCGTCTTCGATATCCAGGCCACCATCGAGGACAAGCGCGACATCTGGCTTTCCCGCTTCGGCGAAGTGCCGCGCCTGCGCTTCGCCATCCATGGCGGTCCGGTCATCACCGCCGAAATCGGCGTCGACCATCACAAGATCACCTATTTTGGCGATACGGTGAACACGACCTCGCGGCTCGAATCACTGAGCAAGATGCTCGGCCATCCGGTGCTGATTTCCGCCGATCTCGCCCACCAGCTGGTGCTTCCGAAGGGCGTGCGCAGCGAATATCTCGGCGAACATGCGGTGAAGGGCCGTGGCCAGACGCTTGGCGTCTGCACGCTCAGCCAGCAACAGGCCTCCGCCGCATAAGGGCCTCTCGCCCCCAGAGGCCATCTGTCGGTGATGGCCGTCATAAAATTTCATCAAAGCTTCAAACGGCAATCACTTGCCTGTCATGCGACGACCCTATCGCGTCAATCCAGTCTTCAACAGGTATCGAGGGGTCACCATCATGAAGCACATTCTTTTCGCCTCCTGCGCGCTTCTTGCGCTTGCCACCGCATCGCACGCGGCAGAGCAGGAGTTTCCGGCAAAGCTCGTCTCCCACGCCATCCTGCCGGCCAACACCATCATCGCGGCGCCCGCCGATGCGCCGGAGCACCTCAAGACCTCCGCCAAGTTCACCACCGCCGACCGCAAGCGCGCCGAAGGCCTGGGCACCGTGCCCGGCAAGGACGGCATGCGCCTGACCGGCCTTTCCATGCCGTTCAACGGCCAGCCGATGCAGGGTTTCTCCGGCATCAAGGCCATGCCCGATGGCAGCTTCTGGAGCCTTTCCGACAATGGCTTCGGTTCCAAGCTCAATTCCAGCGACGCCATGCTGATGCTTCACCACCTGAAACTCGACTGGGATGCCGGCAAGGTCAATGCGCTTGAAACCGTGTTCCTTTCCGACCCGGACATGAAGGCGCCCTTCCCCATCGTTCTCGAAGGCACTGCCAAGCGTTATCTGACCGGTGCGGATTTCGACGTTGAGTCCATTCAGCCGGTTGCCGATGGCTTCTGGGTCGGCGAAGAATTCGGCCCCTACATCCTGAAATTCACCCGCGACGGCAAGCTGACCGACGTCATCGCCACCAAGGCCGGCGACATCGAGGTGAAGTCTCCGGATCATCCCACGCTTGCCCTGCCCGGCAACCCGACACAGAAGATGCCGGCCTTCAACCTGAAGCGTTCCGGCGGTTACGAAGGCATGGCGCTTTCCAAGGATGGTTCCAAGCTCTACGGCCTTCTGGAAGGTCCGCTTTACATGGCCGATGGCCAGGTGGAAAAGACCGAAGACGGCGCAACCGCGCTGCGCATCATCGAACTCGACACCGCCAAGAAGCAATGGACCGGCCGCAGCTGGCTCTACCCGCTGGCCCAGGGCGGTGAAGCCATCGGCGACTTCAACATGCTGGACGACAGCACGGCGCTGGTCATCGAACGTGACAATGGCGCCGGCACCACCGACAAGGCCTGCGCCGACCCGAAGAAGCCGGAAGCAAACTGCTTTGCCGTGCCCGCCAAGGTGAAGCGCATCTACAAGATCGAGTTCAATGACGCCAATGTCGGCAAGGCCGCGCGCAAGATCGGCTATATCGATCTTCTGAAAATCTCCGACCCCGACAACAAGAAGCGTCAGGGCGGCGGCAACGGTTATTATGACATGCCTTTCGTCACCATCGAGAATGTCGACCGCGTCGATGCCACGCATATCATCGTTGGCAACGACAACAACCTGCCCTTCTCGGCCGGCCGTGCGCTGGACAAGGCTGACGACAACGAATTCGTCCTGCTGGACGTCAAGGACCTGCTTGACGCCAAGTAAGACCAAAGCTGCTGTCAATCGCTTTGGCAGCGGCGAATGATCCCGACGGAGCGCCCGGCAGACACAATATCTGCATGGCGCTCCGTTTCGATTCTCCAGAGCTGGAGCAATTCCGGTGAACACCGGTTCACCTCCATTGCTCTATCTCTTTGTTTTTGCGCATTTCCGGACGCAAAACCGAGCACAGTTTTGCTGGAAATGCTTTAACCGAAACATGCTTGCGGAAAAGAAGACATTTCATGCAGGACCATGCAGAGAGACTATATTACGCCCTGAAGAAAAGCTGGTCGGGTGAGACCAGCAGCCTTTGGTCGCGCGAAAACCCCGCCAAGGGACAAGGCAGCGTCACCGCGCTGGTGGTGCAGGATATTTTCGGCGGTGAACTCGCCAAAACCGCTGTCAGCGGCGCCGAGCATTTCTACAATATCATCGAAGGCATTCGCTGGGACTTCACCTTCGCCCAGTTCGATATTCCGGTCGGTTATCAGGACAGGCTTGCCAGCCGCACGGAGGCCATGGCGACGATAACGCCGCTGCAATATGCCTATCTCAGCGCCTGCATCAGAAAGGCACTGGGGCACGGCTGAACCTTTGCGCGGGAATTTCGCCCCTGCGGTTTACCCGGCGACTTCCGGCATGACGCGTAATTATTCCGCCCCGTTCCACAACCGCAATTTCTGCCTTTCCGCAAAGCGGTCACAATCAATGCGATAATCCTGGCTGGCGCAATGGATGCAGTGACAGGAGAGTCTTTGATGAGTGAGAGTTGTCCGGTACCGACACCGGCAGAGCGGCAGATCCAGGATATATTGGAACGCAAGGAAGCGGCGATGATGGCGAGCATTCACGCCGCCCTTGAGCGCGCCAGCAAAGAGGTCGCTGAAGCGTTCAAGACCGTCGATTCGGACATGCAGCCACCGCCCCATGACTATTTTGCCGCAGTCGCGCATCAGCAGCTCTTCCTGCTCCTATGCGGGGCCGACCCGAAGACCTTCGAGGGCGGAGACCCTGAAATCGCCGGTCACATCATTCGCAACGCTCGGAACATAACCGAGCACTATTGGGAGACAAAAGGGACCCCGACCGATGTCACCGTCAGGTGATGCGCATCATGAAGAGAAGACGTTTGCACGAGCAACCGGCGTGATCCGCACTTGAGAGAAAATGGCGGCGGCCACGACCGGATAGCTTTCACCATCCCGCGTCACAGGCCCTTCATCATCCCCGGTTAAGCAGGCGCGAAATCCGGAGACTGGAATGGACTCGACCGCTCAGATCAAGCGCCCGAAAATCGCAGAGACCGTTATTCATGCGACAGCGAGCATAAGGGATTCAAGCATCGGTGAATGCTGCGAAATTCTGGCTGATACCTCGCTGCATAATGTCGAACTCGGGAGCTACTCCTATCTCGGTCCCCGCTGCATGGTAGGGGACGCGATAATCGGAAAGTTCTGCGCCATCGCCGCGGAAGTCAGGATCGGTGCGCCGAACCATCCGATGGACCGGCCATCCATGCATCGTTTCAGCTACTGCCCGGAATATTACTCCGCCGATGCGGTGCGCGACGACGCCTTTTTCGACCAGCGAAAGCAGGATCGCGCCATCATCGGCCATGATGTCTGGATCGGTCACGGGGTCATCGTCTTGCCGGGTGTAACGGTTGGAGATGGCGCGGTACTTGCCGCCGGTGCCGTGGTCACCAGAGATGTGCCGCCCTACACCATCGTCGGCGGTGTTCCTGCGAAAATCATTCGCGAGCGCTTTTCGCGATCCATCGCGGCGAAGCTTGCTTCCATCGCCTGGTGGGACTGGCCATTCGAGACGATCATGGCGCGGCTTGCCGACTTTCAGTCGAGCGATATCGAAGCCTTTTGCGAGCGCTGGTCGTAGCCAGCGCCGCAAGACGGGCATCGCCGCTCGTCACTCGAATACGAAGGCCAGTCGCTTGCCCGTCAGCTTCGCCAGCTGCTGCAAACGGCCATCCAGACGCTCGCCCGCGAAATCGCAATAATCATGCGGCACGACGAATTCCAGATCGAGATCCGGATTGTCGGATTTGCGGAATTTCAGATGGTCGACGACGCCCGGCATCGAGGCCGAAAAGAGGTAGACGACACGCAGCAGGCCGCCGAGCAGCTTGCCGAGTTCCTGCAGACGTTCGCCTGCCATTACCGCAAGCGGCTCCGTGGTGCCGTTATCGTTCAGGCCTTCGAAGCGATAATAATTGGCGAGCGCAATATAGGCGCGGCCGGGATGGGTGATCGCCACGAAGGACGAATGGGCGATGATGTTGAGCGCCTGCAAGCCGCGATAGTCCGGATGGGCGCGCCAGCTGATATCGGCCAGAAGGCAGGCCGCCTGCCGGTAACGGCTCTCCTCTTCGGTCTCATCAATGCCGAAGACCGGAAAGGTGCGACCGCTCCAGTCCGCCAGTTCGCGCGCATGTTCTGGCGAGCGGGCGCGCAGAATGGCAAGCTCATCCGCCGCGACCAGCAGCGGATCGGAATCCCGCTCCTCTTCCGTCAGCAGCGAATAAAGATAACCTTCGCGCACACCCTGCGCCGAAAAGGCGATCTTTGCCGGTTTCATCACCTTCAGGACTTCGCGCATGGCGATGGCGCCGAAAGGCAGCAGCGAACGGCGGTTCTTGGAGACCGCCTGCCAGGCCGGATCCTTGCTGTCCCGGGAGACGATGACCTCCTCCAGAAAATTCAGCATTTCCTCCAGCGGCAATTCATATCCCTGCATCATATGCAGCGAATAGCCGGTGATCTCCATATGCAGCTTGGCGATGTTTCGCCAGGTGCCGCCGACCGCATAAAAGGTGCGCCCCTCACCCGCCGCCAGAAGCTTCGCAAAGGATTTGACGTGTTTTCTGGCGATGGTGGCCGCTTTTTCCAGCGAGCCGTCCGATTGTTCCGACAGCCGCAGGCCGCCGAGCGGCAGGGTGATGCCCTCGCCGCAGCTCTTGCCCTTGATGTCGATGAGCTCGAGCGAACCGCCGCCCAGATCGCCGGCGATGCCATCGGGATCATGGAAACCGCTGATCACGCCATAGGCCGAATAAAGTGCTTCCTTTTCGCCGGACAGCACCTCGATCTCGCAGCCGAGAATGGCTTCGGCTTCACGGATGAAATCCGGGCCGTTTTCCGCTTCACGCGCCGCAGCCGTCGCCAGCACATAAAGCTTCTGCGCCTGCGCCTGTTCGGAAAGCACATGGAAGCGCCTCAACGCCATCAGCGCCCGGCTGACACCTTCCTCATGCATGCGGCCCGTCAGCGCCAGTCCCTTGCCAAGGCCGCAAAGGACCTTTTCGTTGAACAGCACCGCGGGCGCGCGGGAAAGGCCTTCATATACAACGAGACGAACGGAGTTCGAACCAATATCTATGACGGAAACGGGGGCAAGGCCGGTCAGCCGCCCCTGTGCTTCTGATCGAGTCATTCAGCCTGTTTCTTGCGGGAGGAAATCAACCCGGCAATCAATTTGGGCGCACTGGATTTCAGGGCTTCACCACGTCCGGAAAGGCTGGGATTGGTCATGAAATAGTGCTGCGCGTTGAACGGTTCTTCGCCTTTACGCACCTCAATGCGCCTTGACGTTCCGTCCGCAAGTATCTCGTAGCTCTGCTGGTTGTCAATGAGATTGCCCAGCATAATCTGTGAAAGAACCTGCTCGTGCACGGTCGGATTGGTGAGCGGAACAAGCGTCTCGACGCGACGGTCGAGGTTGCGCGGCATCATGTCGGCCGAGCCGATATAGACCAGCGCCTTGTCCGAA
Organism: Agrobacterium sp. SOY23; assembly: GCF_027212525.1. Classification (NCBI taxonomy): domain Bacteria; kingdom Pseudomonadati; phylum Pseudomonadota; class Alphaproteobacteria; order Hyphomicrobiales; family Rhizobiaceae; genus Agrobacterium; species Agrobacterium sp. SOY23. The sequence continues at coordinate 300,914 of NZ_JAPWDT010000004.1, forward strand.
GGTAGCCCGAAACCATTGCCGAAGCAGAAGATGCGGCTGTGTTCCAGGAAGCGGCCGACGATGGATTTGACGCGGATATTGTCCGACAGTCCCGCCACCTGCGGGCGCAGGCAGCAGATGCCGCGCACGACCAGATCGACCTCCACACCCGCCGCGCTGGCGCGGTAGAGCGCATCGATGATCTCCGGATCGACCAGCGAATTCATCTTCATCCAGATCGCTGCCGGCGCACCGCGCTTGGCGTGCTCGATCTCTTCATTGATGTGCTTCACGATGCGGGCGCGCAGCGTATAAGGCGAAACCGCCAGCTTCATGCCCTCTTCCGGTTCGCCGTAACCCGTGATGAAGTTGAAGATATTCGCCATGTCATGGGCGATCTTCGGATTGCAGGTGAAGAAGGACAGGTCAGTGTAAATCTTCGCCGTGATCGGGTGGTAGTTGCCGGTACCAAGGTGGCAATAGGTTCTGAGCTTGCCGTCTTCACGGCGCACCACCATCGACATCTTGGCATGGGTCTTCAGTTCGATGAAGCCGAACACCACCTGCACGCCGGCGCGCTCCAGGTCGCGCGCCCAGCGGATGTTTGCCTCTTCGTCGAAACGCGCCTTCAGTTCCACCAGCGCAGTGACGGATTTACCGGCTTCGGCCGCATCGATCAGCGCGCGAACGATCGGGCTGTCATTGGAGGTACGATAGAGCGTCTGCTTGATGGCGAGCACGTCGGGATCGCGCGCGGCCTGCAGCAGGAACTGCACGACCACGTCGAAGCTCTCATAGGGATGGTGGACCACCATGTCCTTTTCGCGGATGGCGGCGAGGCAATCGCCGGCATGTTCGCGCACGCGCTCGGGGAAACGGGCGTTATAGGGCTCGAACTTCAGGTCGTCGCGCGGCGCGCGCACGATTTCCGAGATGGTGTTGAGCGCGAGAAGGCCGGGCAGAACGGCGACACGATTGTCCGGAACGCCCAGCTCATGCACCACGAACTGGCGCAGCGACTGCGGCATTTCACTGTCGGTCTCGATACGGATGACGGAACCGCGACGGCGGCGCTTCAATGCGCTTTCGAAAAAGCGCACCAGATCTTCCGCCTCTTCCTCCACCTCGATATCGCTGTCGCGGATGATGCGGAACGTGCCGGAACCGCGAACGGTATAGCCCGGATAAAGGCGGTGAATGAACAGGCCGACCACGTCTTCGAGCGTGATATAGCGAATGGCGTTCTTTTCATCCGGCAGGCGCACGAAGCGGTCAAGCGCCGGCGGCAGGCGCAGGAGCGCCGTCATCGGCTCGCGGCCGTTGACGCTGTCGAGCTGCAGGCCCATGGAAAAGCCGAGATTGGGAATGAAGGGGAACGGGTGTGCCGGATCGATGGAGAGCGGCGTCAGCACGGGGAACATGCGCTCCTCGAACTCCGTTTCCAGCCAGGTGCGGTCCGCATCCGAAAGTGCGGCGGGCCGCACGATGAAGATTTCTTCCCTGGCAAGATATTGCTGCAGAACGGCAAGCGAAGCCTGCTGCTCCATCTGCAGATTGTCGATTTCCTTCAGGATATCTTCCAGCTGTTCGGCCGGGGTCTTGCCATCGGGCGTCTTGACGGTGATCTTCTGGCGTACCTGGCCTTCGAGGCCGGCGACGCGGACCATGAAGAATTCATCGAGGTTGGCGGCCGAGATGGACAGGAAACGCAGCCGCTCCAGCAGCGGGTGATCCGTATTCAGCGTTTCTTCGAGGACGCGGCGATTGAACTGCAACCAGGAGAATTCGCGGTTGATGAAGCGCGCTGGGCTATCCCAGAGGTTCTCGCCCTCGTTCACTGGCTGAACCTTGTTGAAATCTTCCTGCGCGACAGCGTCCATGCCCTTTTCCATCCCCTTAGCTGTTTCCGTCCCGTGATCCTGTTGCATCGCGTGATCGTCCTTCTTGCCCGTATAACAGTTTGACGACGGAACTGTGACAGTTATTCGTCGTCCAATCCGCTGCCCGTGGGTACCGTGTCCATCGCATTGAGAACTTCCGCCACCAGCGGACGGGTTATCCGTGTTGCGCGCGCGAGCGCCAGCCGATCGATCCGCTCCACAATCGTCTGCGCGGTATCGAGCGAACGCTCCATTCTATTGACGATGTAGCCTATGAGTTTGTCGTCCATATAAAGCTGCCGGTCAGCGAAAAGTTTCACCAGCACCTGCGCCAGCAGCGCCTCGTCCGGCTCGCCGGTTTCCACCACCGTCACGGCCTTGAGGCGCGAACGCAGATCCGGCAGCGTCACCGGCCATGCGGCCGGCCATTGCCGGCTGGTCATCAGGAGCGTGGTGCCGTGCTGGCGCACGCTGTTGATGACATGGAAAAGTTCCGTATCGTCGAAACCGCGCCGATCGGCGTCCTCGAAAAGAACCGGTCCCGTTTCAGCCGCGCGCGCGGCATCCGCACCGGCCTTCGGGTGAATATCGCGGGCGTCGCTAATATTTTTCCAGATATTGGCGAGATGCGATTTCCCCGAACCCGGCGGCCCGGCCAGCACGACGACGGGCGAGCGCCAGTTCGGCCATTCGTCGATGAGGCTGACGGCAGCCGAAAGCGAGGCGGAAACGAGGAGATCCTCCCGGCCGGAAGCGGACTGGTGCGAGAATGCGAGCGGCAGCTGCTCGGCCTTCGACCGGGCGTTGTCGGTTTTGATTTGGTCAGTCATCGTCAGCTCTGAGAGTCAACCTTGCCGGAGGACGTTTCCCCTTCTTCCAGGGCAGGATTTGTGTCCCAGGGAAGGTTGGCGGCGTGCCCGTGGTAGAGATCGCTTTCAAGATACCGCGACAAGGCGAAGCGGACAAGCACGCCGACCGCCGCCGCAGCCGGCACCGCGACCAGAAGCCCGACGAAACCGAAAAGCGCACCGAAGGCGAAGAGGGCGAACATCAGCCACACCGGATGCAGGCCGACGCTTTTGCCGACAAGCTTCGGCTGCAGGATGTTGCCTTCGATGAACTGGCCGGAAAAGAACACGACGAGTGTCAGGAAGACATAGATATAGTCCGGCCAGAACTGCACGATGGCGACACCGACCGCAAGGATGAGGCCGACCATCGAACCGATATAGGGAATGAAGCTGATGAGACCGGAGAAAAGGCCGATCAGCAGGCCGAAATTCAGGCCCACCAACGACAGGCCGACGGCGTAATAAACCCCGAGAATGATGCAGAGCGACCCCTGCCCGCGCACGAAACCGGCGATCGTCTTGTCCATGTCGCGGGCGATCTGGCGGACGGTGTGCACGTAGTCGCGCGGGATCCAGCTATCGACCTTGTCGATCATCCGGTCCCAGTCGAGCAGCAGGTAGAAGGCGACGACGGGCGTGACTACCAGAAGCGACATGACATCGACGAGCGATTTTCCCGAATTCCAGATCTGCGTCAAAAGCGTGCCGATGAAACCGGCGCCTTCGGTCAGAAGCTTGGAGAAATTCTCCTTCACCGCGTCGATCTGGCTGCTCACCCAGTCCGGCAGGAGGTTGGTATCGGCGCCGGCGATCAGCTGCTGCAACGAGGAGACATATTGCGGGATGCGCGTGATGAATTCCGATGCCTGGGCGACGATCAACGGAATGATGATGATGAGCGACAGCGCAAAGATCAGCACGAAGGAAACGAGGATGACGACGGTCGCCATCAACCGGCTCAAGCCCCGCCGTTCCAGCCAGTCGGCCACCGGATCGAGGAAATAGGCAAGCGCCATGCCCGCCACGAAAGGCAGGAGAATGGAGCTGAAGACCATCAGGAACAGGACAAAGACGGCAAGCACGCCGATCCAGAAAAACACCTGCCGGCGCAGGCTCGTGCCGCTCACATGGGGTTGCATCCGTTCATCCTTCTGTCGCCGTGCCGTCATCGCCCATCATGGAGATAGGATGCGCGGATGCATATGGTCAAGACCGACGCTGTTGCCCTGCATGCCTGCAAAGAGCGCCCGCTGGCCGCCGGGTCCTTCGCGCAAACCCCGCATGCTGGTAAAATCGCCCATTTCCAGCCAACCCGCCGCAACGGCAGGTTGACCCGCGACAAATATTAGATAACGATCAAATATCGCCGGGCGGGCCAGCAGCGCTCTTCATGCCCGGTGGCCGGAGGCACGATGCAGAGCACCAGTGAAAATGGCATCGCGGAATATAATGCGGGTCTCTTCGATAACCCCGAAGTGGCCGCATGGTATGACAACCAGCAGCTTTACCCCGCCGAACGCATCATTCTTGAAGACTTCCGCCATGCCTATGCCGGCAAGCGGCTGCTGGACCTCGGGGTCGGCACCGGCCGGACGACAAAACCGCTTCTACCACTGGTGGGCGAGTATATAGGCATCGACCTTTCGCAGCCCATGCTTTCCCTTGCGCGGCGCAATTTTCCCGAGGCCACCTTTCTTGACATGGATGTGCGGGCGATCGGCCAGTTCGGGGCGGAGCGCTTCGATTGCGTGCTCGGCGCACTCGCCATCCTGAGCGCCTTCGACCATGAGGACCGGCTTGCCATCATTCGTGCCGTCCGCAGCATCCTGTCACCAGACGGGTACTTCATCTTCTCGTTTCATAACCGGCAGTGGAAGCGGGCCGGCGGCATGCCGCTGCATCGACGCTCCTGGCATCCGCGTGAGGTGGTGAATTCGCTGCATCCGCAAAGCTGGATCAATTATCTGCGGCTGCAATCCGCCACGCGGCAAACACCGGAATATGCCATTCTCGCGGATCAGGCGCACCGCTGGAGCGGCCTGTTTTATTTCATCGACCTTGCCGCCCAGACCCGCCAGCTGCAGGATGCGGGCTTCGAGGTGGTTGCCCGTTACGGCGAGAATGGACGGCGGATCGAGGAAAGTTCCGATACGTCCAATGACGGCCTGCTCAATCTCGTCTGTCGCGCCGCGCCGCAGTCATCCTGAGCCCCCGATACGGCAAGCCCCGCCAAAGCCGTTAAAAACCGGAGCTTTTGCCACTCAAACCCTTGCATCAGGCCCCGTCCCGTGCGAATGGCGACGCCAAAGGAACCAGCGGAGACGAGAGCCATGAGCCAGTCGGGCAAGAACGGTCTTACCTATAGTGATGCAGGTGTGGATATCGATGCCGGCAACCTGATGGTCGAAAAGATCAAACCGGCGGTGCGCTCCACGCGGCGTCCCGGCGCGGATGGCGAAATTGGCGGCTTCGGCGGCCTGTTCGATCTGAAGGCGGCAGGTTTCACCGATCCGGTTCTGGTGGCTGCCAATGACGGCGTCGGCACCAAGCTGAAGATCGCCATCGACGCGGACTATCACGACACTGTCGGCATCGACCTCGTCGCCATGTGCGTCAACGATCTCGTCGTTCAGGGCGCAGAACCGCTGTTCTTCCTCGATTATTTCGCCACCGGCAAGCTTGACCCGGATCAGGGTGCGGCGATTGTTTCCGGCATCGCCGCCGGCTGCCGCGAATCCGGCTGTGCGCTGATCGGTGGTGAAACCGCCGAAATGCCCGGCATGTATTCCGATGGCGACTACGATCTCGCAGGCTTTGCCGTGGGTGCTGCCGAACGCGGCCAGCTTCTGCCGGCCGGCGATATTTCCGAAGGCGACGTCATTCTCGGCCTTTCCTCCTCTGGCGTTCACTCCAACGGCTTTTCGCTGGTGCGCAAGATCGTATCGATCTCCGGCCTTGGCTGGGACGCCCCGGCCCCCTTCGCCGATGGCAAGAAGCTCGGCGAAGCCCTGCTGACGCCGACCCGCATCTATGTGAAGCCGCTTCTGAAGGCGATCCGCGAGACCGGCGCGCTGAAGGCGCTGGCGCATATTACCGGCGGCGGTTTCCCGGAGAATATTCCGCGCGTTCTGCCCAAGCACCTCGCCGCCGAAATCGATCTTGCCGCGATCGAGGTTCCGGCCGTCTTCTCCTGGCTTGCCAAGACCGGCGGCGTCGAAGCGAAGGAAATGCTGCGCACCTTCAATTGTGGCGTTGGCATGATCGTCGTTGTTTCGGCTGAAAACGCCCAGAAGGTTACAGAGGTTCTGACGGCGGAAGGCGAAACCGTCTTCCCGCTCGGCCGCATGGTTGCGCGGCAAGAGGGTGAACATGGCACGATCTACAAGGGCACCCTCGACCTATGATGCGCGCCGCCTTCACGTCCGGCCGCAAGCGCGTCGTCGTTTTCATCTCCGGCAGCGGCTCCAACATGGTGTCGCTGGCCAAAGCCTGCCAGGCGACGGATTTTCCGGCGGAAATCGTTTGCGTGATTTCGGACAAGGCCTCTGCGGGCGGGCTGGAAAAGGCCCGCGCTCTCGGCATTCCGACGCTGGTCTTCGAGCGTAAAACCTATGCCAGCAAGGCCGAACATGAAGGCGCCATTCTGGCCGCACTTGGCGAGATCGCGCCCGACATCATCTGCCTTGCCGGTTACATGCGGTTGATTTCGGGGGAATTCATAGCGCCCTATGAAGGCCGGATCATCAATATCCACCCTTCCCTGCTGCCGCTCTTTCCCGGTTTGCACACCCATCAGCGCGCCATCGACAGCGGCATGAAGATTTCCGGCTGCACCGTGCATTTCGTCACCGAAGGCATGGATGAAGGCCCGACCATCGCGCAGGGTGCCGTGCCGGTGCTTTCCGGGGACACGGCCGATACGCTTGCAGCGCGCATCCTGACCGTCGAGCACCAGCTTTACCCGCTCACGTTGAAGCGGCTGGCGGAAGGCAAGGTACGAATGGAAGGTGGCAAAGCTGTCTCCACGGACAATGACAGTAAATCAGAGTATTCAAGCCTGATTTCCGCTTTCTGATAAATAAATTTTTAAAGTACAAAAAATAAATCAGAAGTGGTATTTTTCGGAAAAATAAACCGATCATTTACCATAATCGCCCTTAATGCCCGCAACGGCCCCTATTTCAGGCCCTCCGGTCATTCAGGAGCGATCATGCCATTTTCGAGATTTTCACTGCCGCTTTCGGCCCTTCTGCTGATGGGCGCCAGCCTGCCGGTCATGGCCGAACAAGGCGGCGTTACAGCTTCACTGGATGCGGGTGTTCTCAATCTCCGTGCTACGGAGACCGTTCATCTGGGCGGACGCAAAGTGAGTGAACTCGAATGGGAAACCAAAAACGCCGTGGCGCTGCGCGGCTCGCTCGGGCTTGAGCTGGCGCCTGGCTGGCGCGTCAAGGCGGAAGGCCGCGTCGGCTTCGAAGGCGACGGCTACATGACCGATTATGACTGGATATGGCCTTTTTCCAGAGATAGCTCCAAAGAGAATTGGAGCCATCGCTCCCAGCATGACGATACGCGGCTCGACCATTATTTTTCGGGAAGCCTCGAACTCAATCGCATGTTGCTGGAAGATCCCCAGCAATATCTCAGCGCCGGCGTCGGCTTCCGTTATACGGATGTGCAATGGTCTGCCTATGGCGGCAAGGGCGTCTACAGCCTTTTCTCGCCAAGGGACCTGAGCGTAAGATTCAATGATGATGTCAAAGGCATCACCTACCGTCAGCAAATCCCGGTTTTCTACGGCAACCTGACGGGCGGCCAGAGGTTTGGCAACTGGTCGCTGAATGCCGGCGTCGAAGGCGGCGCGATGGTCTATGGCAAGGCAACGGACGACCATCACCTGCGCGACATGCGCTTCACCGACAAATTCGATGTTGCCGGCATGTTCGGGGTAAAGGCAGGCATTGCCTATGACCTGACCGAGAATGCCTCGATCTATCTCGACGGCGCCTATGACTATACCAGCCTGGGGCGCGGCGACACTCATTACAGCGGCGCAGGTGCGGGAAATCTTGCGTCGGAGAAAAATGCCGGCGGCGGTGACCTGCAGTCGATTTTCGTGGGAATGGGCGTCAAAGGACGGTTTTGACTAGAGGGCCCAGCACCAAAGAAGGGTGAGTTTCGCTCCCCTTGGCCAATAACACGCTCCTCGCAACGCATGACAAGGAACTTGCCGCGGTTGCCAAGCTGAGGAACACATCCTTCGTTTAGGGTTTTCTCAAAACCGCACGGTTCAACATTGCCCATTGCAGCAGGATGATCGTCTTGGAATCGGTGATTTCGCCTGATGCGATCATGGCGAAAGCCTCGTCGAGGCCATAGGTCAGAACCTCCAGATCCTCGCCTTCGCTTTCCAGTCCGCCGCCGCTGCCGGCCTGCACATCGAGATCGATGCGCGCAACGAACAGGCTGACCTTTTCCGTCAGCGTGCCGGGGCTGGCATACATGTCGAAGAGATATTCGACCTTTTCGACCGCATAACCGGATTCCTCCATTGCCTCGCGGCGAATGGCATCGGCGGCATCGTCCTCATCGAGCAGCCCGGCCGGCACCTCGATCATGAAGCTCGGATCGCCGTTCACGAAAGCGGCGGGACGGAACTGGCGCACCATCACCACGCTGTCACGTTTCACGTCATAAAGAAGAATGGCGGCGGCGACGCCATGATCGTGCACTTCCCGCACGATGCGCATTGTCCTGCCATCCGGCATGCGCTGGTCGAAAATGAGCTTCTGCATGTGCACGAAGCCCTTCCAGACCGTTTCCTTTTCCACCAGCCGGATTCTGCCGGCATCCATGTCGGCCGGAAGGTTTTTCGCCTGCGTCTGTGTCACCGGATATGTCCTTGCCTGTCGTGGGATTGTTTCAGACTGCCTGTGTTGCGGTGCAATATCAAGCCTCGCTGGCCTCGTCGTTTCGGCGGAGCCATACCTTGTTGTCGTGAAACGCCGCGCCGCCATAGGGGGCGACGGCATCGGCACCGGTCAGAACATTGATGCCCTCGCCGTCCAGATGCGCCTTGTTCGGCCACAGGCCCTCGGCAATCAGCACGCCGGGCCTTGCCCCCTCCACGATCTTCGCATGGAGGCGCACTTCGCCGCGTTCATTGCCTATACGGACGATGTCGCCATCGGCGATACCCTGATCTGCGGCATCGTCGGGACAGACCATCAACTCCGGACGACCTTCTTTCTGCACGGAAGTCTTGGTTTCCGCGAAGGTGGAGTTCAGGAAATTGCGCGCCGGTGATGTCGCCAGCCGGAAGGGATGGTCCGCATCCGCAACCTCGATGACGTCGACCTGATCCGGGAATTTCGGAAACTCGGAGACAGGCCCCATGACACCGATATTCTTCGGCGGCTTGTTCGGAGAAGGTCCGGTTGCCCAGTCGGGGCTGAAACGGAATTTTCCATCGCCGTACCCAAAACCCTCGAGATAATGCGCCACCTCGAAAGGCGGCTGCGCATCGATCCATTTCTCTTCCGCCAATGTGTCGAAATCGCCCCAGCCACTGACTTTCAGCATACGGTCGACATGCTCGCGGGCAGAGAGGCCGAAGCCGAGCATATGATCGACACCGAGGCGCTTTGCCAGTTCCTCGATGACGAAGAGGTTGGTGCGCACCGTTTCCGGCGGCTCCACCAGTTTGGGCCCGAGCAGAATGTGGTTCTGGCCGCCGGCGCGGTAGATGTCGTCATGCTCCAGGAACATGGTGGCCGGCAGCACGATATCGGCCACATCGGCCGTCTCAGTCATGAACTGCTCGTGCACGGCCACGAAAAGATCGTCGCGCAGGAAACCCTGTTTCACCAGCCGCTGTTCGGGCGCGACATTGACGGGATTGGTGTTCTGGATCAGCAGCGCCGTCACCGGGCCGCCATGGCGCAGCGCCTCCGCGTCCCCCGTCAGCACGCGGCCGATCTGCGACTGGTCAAGCTGGCGCACTTCGGGGTCAGCATAGGCCGTGCCCATCAGCTCCGCTTTGTTGAGCCGGAAGATGTCACCATTATTGTGGAACGCGCCGCCGCCTTCATATTGCCAGGAGCCGAGAACCGTGGCGATGGAAAGCGCCGCATGCATGGCGACCGCGCCATTGCGCTGGCGGGCAAAACCGTAACCCAGCCGGAAGAAGGTCTTTTTCGTCGTGCCGACGAGTCGCGCGAAAGCCTCGATCTCCTCCACCGAAAGACCGGTGATTTCGGATGCCCATTGCGGCGTCTTCGACTTCAGATGCGCTTCGAGCCCCGCCGGATCGTCGGCGAAACGCGCCATGTAATCGTGGTCGGCATAACCGTCGCGGAAGGCGATATGCATGACGGCGCAGGCCAGTGCGGCATCCGTTCCGGGCCGGACGACGAGGCGCATATCCGCCTGTTTCATGGTTGGATTGTCGTAGATATCGACAACGACGATCTTCGCGCCGCGCTCCTTGCGGGCCTTGACCGCATGGGTCATGACGTTGACCTGGGTGGCCACCGCATTGGTGCCCCAGATGACGACGACATCGGCCTTGCCGATCTCGCGCGGATCGGGGCCGCGCAAGGCGCCTGTACCCATCACATAACCGGTCCAGGCCATGTTGGTGCAGATCGAGCCAAAGAAGCCGGAATATTTCTTGGCATGGCGCAGCCGCTCAATGGAATCGCGCTGCACCTGCCCCATGGTACCGGCATAGAAATAGGGCCAGATGGCCTCGGCACCATGCCGGGCTTCCGCCTTGACGAAAGCGTCGGCCACCTCGTCCAGCGCCGCTTCCCAGGAAATCTCCTGCCAGTCACCGGCACCTTTTGCGCCCTTGCGGCGCTTCGGCGTCAGCAGACGACCGGGATGGTAGATGCGCTCGGAATAACGCGCCACCTTGGCGCAGATGACGCCGGCGGTATATGTATTGGCATTGGCGCCGCGCACACGGCCGATGCGGCCATCGGCATTGATGTCGACCTCCAGCGCGCAGGCGCTCGGACAGTCATGCGGGCAAACCGTGTGTCCGATACGGACTTCGGCCTTGGCGGTGGCTTTTTCAGCGGAAATCGGGGTCGCAACGTTCATGTCTTTTGTATATTGCATCAACGATGCGGCAAAAAGGCCGAAGTGACGTCCATCAAGAATATTCATCCTGACCATTCATCCCGATACACGGCAAGCGAGACATATCCATGAACTACCGCCACATCTACCACGCCGGCAATTTCGCGGATGTCCTCAAACATGCCGTTCTCGCCCGCCTCGTGCGTTATCTCCAGAACAAGGACAAGGCCTTTCGCGTGCTGGACACCCATGCCGGCATCGGGCTTTACGACCTCACGTCGGAAGAGGCGCAGAAGACCGGCGAATGGCAGACCGGCATCGGCAAGCTGATGGAGGACGATCTGCCCGCGCCCATCGCCGAATTGCTGGAACCTTATCTTGCCGCCGTGAAGGAACTCAATCCGGAAGGCGGTGTAAAATTCTATCCCGGTTCGCCGAAACTCGCCCGTATGCTGTTTCGCCCGCAGGACCGGCTTTCGGCCATGGAACTGCACCCGGATGACAGCCGCGCGCTAGCACGGCTATTCGAGGGCGACTATCAGGTGCGAGTGACCGAGCTGGATGGCTGGCTGTCGCTCGGCGCGCATCTGCCGCCCAAGGAAAAGCGCGGCCTCGTCCTCGTCGATCCGCCCTTCGAGCTGGAAAACGAATATCAACGGCTGGCCGATGGCCTGAATAAGGCCTATCGGCGTTTTTCCACCGGCACCTATTGCCTGTGGTATCCGTTGAAGAAGGGCGCGCCGATCAAGGATTTCCACGAGCGGCTGCAATCCTTCGAGATTCCGAAGATGCTGTGCGCGGAACTTTCCGTGAGAAGCGACCGGCTGGATGGCCTGAGCGGCTCCGGCCTCATCATCGTCAACCCGCCCTATACGCTGAAGGACGAGCTGCATGTGCTGCTCCCCTATCTCAAGACGGCGCTTGCGCAGGACAGGTTCGCCTCGCAACGCGCCTTCTGGCTGCGTGGCGAGGACAAGCCGGAAGAGAATTGAAGGGCTATCTCAGCCCTTCCCTTTTCTGCGCCGCTGCAAGCTGTGATCGTTCGAAGAACAGGATCACGAACAGCGCCATGATGAAGGGGATGATGAGGTAGAACAGGCGGAAGACCAGGAGTGCGGCGATTACATCCGCAGGGTTCATATCCGGCAGGCCGGTGACGAAGACCAGTTCCAGCACACCGAGCCCGCCGGGCGCATGCGAGATGAGCGCGGCCGAAAAAGACACCAGAAATATGCCGAGAATGACCATATAACCGGGATTTCCGGCCTCCGGCAGCGCGAAATAGATGATGCCAGCTGCGCCGATCAGCTCGATCGGGCCAATGACGAGCTGTTGCGCCACCAGTTTCGGCGCGGGGTAAGGCAGCACGAAGGAACCGATTTTCAGGGGCTTCAGCCTGAGCAGGCTGCCGAGAACATAAAGGCTGACGACGAGGAGCAGCAGAACGCCGGTAGTGGTCGAGGCTTCGACGGGCAGGATGCCGGTGAACCGTTCGGTGATGTCAGGCTCATATAACAGCACCAGACCGATGAGCATGATGGTGCCGATAAGGAAGGTGAAGGAGCAGAGGCCGACAAGGACGCCCACTTCCGCCACACTCAGCCCTTTGGACGTATAGGCCCGGTATCGCACCACGGCACCCGAGAATACGGATGCCCCGACATTGTGGGACAGCGCATAGGTGGTGAAAGAGGTGAGCGTGATGAAGAACCAGTTCACCTTGCGGCCAAGATGTTGCAGCGCGATGCGGTCGTAACCGGCAAGCGCAGCGTAGGCCAGCAGGGTTGCAAGGCCGGAACACAGCCAGTCCCGCACGCGAATGGCTTTCAGGCTGTCCCAGAGATCATCGAGCGACAGGCCACGCAGTTCGTGAAAAAGCAGCCAGGCGGAAAAACCGATCGTCGCGAAACCAACGACGGGCCAGATGTATTTTTTGAATTTCATGCGGTCATGCCGCCTATTTCCCCCAACATCGTCCCAGCCCTGTTTCCGTCTTTCGCGGAAGATTCGTTCGACTCTATTCGTTATGCGGCGAAGCTTTCAACCTTTTTGCCCGTTTGCCTCGTTCACAAATTTATGTAAGACCGGATCGTCGCCCAAGGGCGATATGAGGTGGTCCACTTTCCGGGGAACATGCACGGAATGAAACGTTATGCGGGTTTCATAGCCTTGGGTCTTCTGTCGCTTGCAGCGCTTTGGTTCGCGCAGGAAAAACCCTCCCCGAGCCGCCCCTCGAATGACTGGACCATGTATCCGCCGACAGCGCCGGCCGGAAGCCCTCCGTCGGACAATGCCCGGCGCGATGAGGGCGGCAGATCAGTCCCACGCGGTGCCGGCTTTGATTTTTACGTACTGTCCCTGTCCTGGTCGCCGGCCTTCTGCGCCAGCTCCGAAGGTTCCGGCAATCGCCAGCAATGTGGTAGTGACAGGCGTTACGGTTTCGTTGTGCACGGGCTCTGGCCACAGAACGAGAACGGCTATCCCGAATTCTGCCGAAGCAGCGAGCCGGACCGGGTTCCGGACGCCATCGGTCGCAGCCTGTTCGATATCATGCCCTCCATGGGCTTGATCGGCCACCAGTGGCGCAAACACGGTTCCTGCTCCGGCCTGTCGCAGAAGGATTATTTCGCGACGACACGGGCCGCCTTCGAGGCGATCAGGCTGCCCGGAACGATCGGCTCGGGCGCCGGTGCCACCACCCTTTCCGCCGAAGCCATCGAAACCTCCTTTACCGATGCCAATCCCGGCCTGTCGAAACGCGGTGTTTCGATCAGCTGCGATGGCAGGCGCCTTGAGGAAGTGCGCATCTGCCTCAACAGGGACCTGACATTCCGCGACTGCCCCGAGCTTGACCGCAGAGGCTGCCGCGCCAGCGCCACAGAAATCGTTCCCATTCGCTAATCACCCGACATCAACCCATAGGACCCGACCATGGAACTGCTTTATTCGCCCGCCTCCCCCTATTCCGCCAAGGTGCGCATGGCTGCCCGTCATCTCGGCATCGATGTCACCTCCGTGCGCGTCGACACCAATGCCGAGCCGGCCACGCTGATGGACAATAATCCGCTCGGTAAAATCCCGGTCCTGCTGCTGGACGAAGGCGGCTCGGTCTATGACAGCGTGACAATCATGCATTATCTCGACCGCCTTTCGGGCGGCAAGCTTTACCCCAAGAAGAACGGCAAGCGCACCGAAGCGGAAATTCTGGAAGCGCTGTGCGACGGCATCATGGATTGCCTGCTGGCCATCGTTTACGAGCGGCGTTTCCGCCCGGAAGACAAGATCCACCAGCCGTGGATCGACAAGCAGTGGAAAAAGGTGGTGAAGGGTCTCGACCATCTCAACGCCAACCTGCCGAAAACCGGCAAGAAGCTCAATGGCGGCCATTTTGCCCTTGCCGCGATGATCGGTTATCTCGACCTGCGTTTCGCCGGTGAGTGGGCTGAGGGACGCGAGGCGCTGGCAGGCTGGCCGGAAACCTTCAGCAAGCGTTTCGATGCCTATGCGGAAATGAAGGCCGCTGCCTGACCATGTATCGGAGTGATGCCCGGCCTGATCGCCGGGCATTGTTCCGGCCGCATACCGCAAAACAAAAAAGCCGGGGCGAAAACCCCGGCTTTTCTTTAACCGATCCGCGAGGGATCAGAACTTGACGCCGATACCGGCCTTGACGGAATGATCGTCGTAACCACGCGAGAACGCGCCGGAGTCAAGGCTGTAGTCCTTCTTCTGGTAGTCGCTGTAGCGATATTCCAGACGAGCGGTGATGTTGTCGGTCACCATGGCTTCAACACCGGCACCAACGGTGTAACCGAGGGCGGTGGCGCTGTCCTTGGAGGTCGCGTCACGGACCTTGTTGTCGGAGACAGCAAGACCGGCCGTACCATAAAGCAGGAACGGGTTCATGTCGTAACCGACGCGGCCACGCAGCGAGCCGTTGACGCCCTGCTTGCCTTCGACGGCGTTGCCGGCAACCGTACCGGCGGAGCCCTTCTCGTCGCCCAGGTTCACGTCTGCTTCAGCACCGTAAACGATCTGGCCGCTCTGCATGTTGTAACCACCGTAGAGGCCGCCACCGAAGCCCTTGGCGTCACGACCGTCATTGCTGGAGCTGAAACGGCCCCAGTCATAATTGACCGTACCACCGAGGTAGGCGCCGGACCAATCCTTGACCGGTGCAGGCTGGTCGTAGGACACCGGTGCCTGCGGCACTTCATTTACGGCGTCAGCGGCGTGCGCAGCCGAAAAGCCGGCGGCTGCCATGGTCGAAGCCATAAGGGTTGCTACGAAAATACGCATGCTATTCTCCTTTCAGGACCGCTCTGTACTCAAAACATCGTTTTCAGACGCGGCATAATTCGTCGGGTTAATCGCCCCTCTGGAAACCGAATTTGATGGGAGAATGCGGAGATCAAAGAGCCAAAATGTGAATTGTTTGGGGCAGAGACGTGACTAGAATTAGACGTTGCCTAATTGCCACAAGGGTTTTATTAACCCTAACAGAAGCCTAACCAGCAATAGATCGCTTTTAAACTTAGTTATATTCAAATTAAACCGAACTTTCATTGCGAATAAAAAATCGCCCAATTCTTTTGGGGCTGAGTGACAGCTTGCGATTTGCATTTATATCCAGCAAATAGGGCGTGTATGAGCAAATGCAGGTCCGCCGTGAAAGAACATATACCGAAGACAATCTTGATAACGGGGGCCGCCCGCCGGCTTGGTCGGGCAATCGCCACCGATCTGGCCGCCCATGGCTTCGCGATTGCCGTCCATGCCAATGAATCTATGGCCCAGGCCGAGGAATTCGCTAACGAAATAAGGCAAAACGGTGGCAAGGCCGCGGCCGTTCAGGCAGACCTGACACAATCTGCGCCCACCATCGCGCTTGTCGAAAAGGCCGCCTCCGCACTCGGGCCGATCGGCGTCGTCGTCAACAATGCGTCGGTTTTTCTCGACGATTCGGCGGAAACGCCCGATCCGGCGGTCTTCGATGCGCATTTCGCGGTGCATGTGCGCGCGCCGTCCCTCATCGCCGCCGCCTTCGTCGAGCAATTGCCTGCGGACAAATCCGGGCTGATCGTCAATATCATCGACCAGCGTGTGCTTGCGCTCACACCGCGTTTTTACTCCTATACGCTTTCGAAATCGGCGCTGTGGACCGCCACCCGAACGATGGCGCAAAGCTTCGCGCCGCGTGTGCGGGTCAATGCCATCGGGCCGGGTCCCACCTTCAAAAGCGAAAGACAGGCGCCCGAGGACTTTCAGGCGCAGATTGACGGCCTTATATTAAAGCGTGGTCCCGCACCGGATGAGTTCGGGCGGACGATTCGCTTTCTTTTCGACACGCCGTCGGTCACCGGACAAATGATCGCGCTCGACGGCGGCCAGCACCTTGGCTGGGAAACCCCTGACGTGGCGGAGATAAATGAATGAACGGAAAGAAGCTGCCTGATGGCGGTATTCTCTTCGATGAAACCGACGACGAAGACGACGATGCCAGCCTTGCCGCGACGGAAGCGGCGGAGGCGCCGCGCGACGTTGCCGGCGTGGACTGGAATGCGGGCTGGAAGAATGAATCCGGTCTGAAGGGCATGGACCTCATCGGCGAATTCGTCAAACACCTGCCGAATTCGCCGGGTGTCTACCGCATGTTCAACGAGGCTGGCGACGTGCTCTATGTCGGCAAGGCGCGCTCGCTGAAGAAGCGTGTCGGCAACTATGCGCAGGGTCGTGTTCATTCCAACCGCATTGCCCAGATGGTGCGTTTCACCACCCATATGGAGTTCGTCACCACCCGCACGGAGACCGAAGCGCTTCTGCTGGAAGCGAATCTCATCAAGCGCTTGCGGCCGCGCTTTAATGTGCTTTTGCGTGATGACAAGTCCTTTCCCTATATTCTCATCACCGCCGACAATCGCGCGCCGGCGATCTTCAAGCATCGCGGCGCCCGGGCGCGCAAGGGCGACTATTTCGGACCCTTTGCGTCGGCCGGTGCCGTTGGCCGCACGATCAATTCGCTGCAGCGCGCCTTCCTGATCCGTACCTGCACCGACAGCGTGTTCGAGACCCGCACGCGTCCCTGTCTGCTCTACCAGATCAAGCGCTGTTCCGGGCCCTGCACGCATGAGATCAGCGATCAGGGCTATGCGGAACTCGTCAAGGAAGCCAAGGATTTCCTGTCCGGTAAGAGCCAGAGCGTCAAGACCGCGATTGCGCAGCAGATGAACGAGGCGGCCGAAGATCTCGATTTCGAGCGCGCCGCGGTCTATCGCGACCGGCTGGCGGCGCTTTCCCACGTCCAGAGCCATCAGGGCATCAATCCCGCCGGCATCGAGGAAGCGGATGTCTTCGCCATTCACCACGAAGGCGGCATTTCCTGCATTCAGGTGTTCTTTTTCCGCACCGGCCAGAACTGGGGCAACCGCGCCTATTTCCCGAAAGCCGATCCCTCCCTGCCCGGCTCGGAAATCCTCAATGCGTTTCTCGCACAGTTTTACGACGACAAGCCGGTGCCGAAGCAAATCCTGCTTTCCGAAACCGTGGAGGAACAGGAACTGCTGGCCGCCGCACTCGGTGAAAAGGCCGGGCACAAGGTGACCATCAGCGTGCCGCAGCGCGGCGAGAAGAAAGACATTACCGACCATGTGCTTGCCAATGCCCGCGAAGCGCATGGCCGCAAGCTGGCGGAAACCTCGTCTCAGGCGCGGCTGCTGAAGGGTTTTGCGGAGACCTTCGGTCTTTCCACCGTGCCGCGCCGGATTGAGATTTACGATAACTCGCACATCATGGGCACCAATGCCGTGGGCGGCATGGTGGTGGCGGGGCCGGAAGGTTTCGTGAAGAACCAGTATCGCAAGTTCAACATCAAATCGACCGACATCACCCCCGGCGACGATTTCGGCATGATGCGCGAGGTGATGACCCGTCGTTTCTCGCGCCTCTTGAAGGAAGAAGGCAAGCCCGACCGCGAACGGGTGCCGACACCGGAAGAAGCGGCCGACATGCCCTTCCCCGCCTGGCCGGATGTGATCCTGATCGATGGCGGCCAGGGCCAGATGACGGCGGTGCGGGCTATCCTCGATGAACTCGGCATTCGCGACTGTGTGACGGCCATCGGCGTGGCGAAAGGTGTCGACCGCGAGGCGGGTCGCGAGCGCTTCTTTGCGGATGGGCGCAGCGATTTTTCCCTGCCGCCGCGCGATCCCGTGCTTTATTTCATCCAGCGCATGCGCGACGAGGCGCACCGCTTCGCCATCGGCTCACACCGGGCGCGGCGCAAGAAAGAAATGGTGCGCAATCCGCTTGATGAAATCTCGGGAATCGGGCCGGGACGCAAACGCTCCCTGCTGCAGCATTTCGGTACGGCCAAGGCGGTTTCCCGCGCCGGCCTCAACGATCTGATGGCCGTCAGCGGCATTTCCGAGACGGTTGCGCGGCAAATCTACAATCACTTCCACGAGAGCGGCAGCGATTGACGCAGAACGGTGGGACCGAACTGCTAAAAAAACATAATGACGTGTTGACGCTATGCCCTAGCGGCGGCATCAAGGCAGCTGATCTTTGACTGACAGGTTTCCCATGGCTTCGCGCGCATACAGCATTCCCAACCTTCTCACCTATGGCCGGATTCTTGCGGTTCCTGTCATCGTTCTGTGCTTTTTCATCGAAGGAAAGCTGGAAAGTTCGGATTTCGCACGCTGGACGGCGTTGTGGCTGTTCATCATCGCCTCGCTGACCGATTTCCTCGATGGTTATCTGGCGCGTATCTGGAACCAGACTTCCAATATCGGCCGCATGCTGGATCCGATCGCCGACAAGCTGCTGGTCGCCTCCGTGCTGCTGCTGATGGCTGCGGATGGCACCATTGCCGGCTGGTCGCTCTGGGCGGCCATCACCATTCTCTGCCGTGAAATTCTGGTTTCCGGCCTGCGCGAATATCTGGCGGCGCTGAAGGTCAGCGTTCCCGTCACCCGCATCGCCAAGTGGAAAACCACCATCCAGATGGTTGCCATTGCCTTCCTGCTCGCGGGCCCCGCGGGCGACAAGGTGCTGCCCTACACGACCGAAATGGGCATTACCCTGCTGTGGATCGCCGCGGCGCTGACCATGTATACCGGCTATGACTACTTCAAGGCCGGCCTGAAACACATCGTGGACGAAGACTGATGACACGGATCGTTTATTTTGCCTGGGTGCGTGAGAAGATCGGCACGGATGAGGAAGAGCTGGACATCCCCTCCTCCGTCACCACCGCCGGCGAGCTGATCGCCTGGCTCACGACCCGCGGCGAAAATTACGAGGCCGCCTTCGAGTTTCCGGATGTGATCCGCGTTGCCGTCAATCAGGAACACGTCGAGCATGACGAAAGCATCGTCGGCGCACGCGAGATCGGCATCTTTCCACCCATGACGGGGGGATAAACGGATGCAGAAAGCCCTTGAGCCAACTGTCCGCGTGCAGGCAGGGGATTTCGACGCCGCCGAAGAAACCCGCCTATTGACGCAGGGCGACAGAAGCATTGGCGCGGTCGTGGCCTTCACCGGGCTCTGCCGGGATGATGGCGGTACGCTCGCAGCCCTTGAACTCGAACATTATCCCGGCATGGCGGAAGCGGAAATCACCCGTATCGCCAAATTCGCCATGGAACGCTTCGGCCTGCTCGGCCTCACCGCCATCCACCGCCACGGCAAGATCGCCACCGGCGAGAACATCGTCCTCGTCATTGCCGCCTCCAGCCACCGGCAGGCGGCCTTCGACGGCGCGAATTTCGTGATGGACTATCTCAAGACCTCCGCCCCGTTCTGGAAAAAGGAACATGGCAAGGATGGCACGGCGGGCGATTGGGTTGCGGCCAAGGCGACCGACGATACGGCGAAGGACAAGTGGCGATAGCGCTTCTTCTTTTCTCGCATTTCCGGACGGAAAACCGGAACCGAGTTTTCCTGGAAATGCACTAAGGCGCTTCAACCCTGCTGCGCATGACGATCAGCCAGCCGACCAGCAAAGCCAGGACCGCCGCATCCCGCCAGGCAACAGGGCCGTAACCCACCCAGAATGTTTCCGCAAAACCGACGGCAGCGGCTCCGAGGCCGCAGATGAACGGGCTGGCATAACCGCCCGCCGCTGAAATCAGTACGACTTTCAGCCCAAAGACCAGACCTGCGCCGAAATCCATGGTGCCGTAATAAAACGTCGCCAGCACGCCGGCGATGGCGGCGACGAGGCCCGCTGCGCAATAGGACAAGAGAAATATCCTGCCCGCATTCACCCCGCAGAGCGAGGCGGCAAAGGCATCATCCGACACGGCCTTCCAGCGCCTGCCGAAAGCCGAGCGGCGAAGATAAAGCGAGCCTGTGAAAATGAGCAGGCAGAAAGCCGCCGTGTTCAGCATCTGCAACGGCGTCAGGGTCACGGCAAAGCTGCCGTCGGACCAGAAACAGACCGGGTTCGCGAGAAGCGGCGGAAGCCATAATTGCCTTGTATCGGCGGCGAGCCTCGCGCTTTCGGTCAGCGCAATCAGCACACCGACGGAGGCGACGGTGACCGCGTTGGGAGAGGCCTTTGCCAGTGGCCGCATCACCGCCCTGCCGATAAACCCCGCCGCCCAGAGCCCGCCGAACAGACCGGCCCCTGCCCCCAGCGCCAATGTTGCCGGCAGAACCAGCCACAGCCGGTTCCAGCCGAAATCGGCAAACAAGAGGCAGGTCTGGCCGGCAAAAGCGAATATGGCGCCATAGGTCACATCGGCGCGTTTCGTGACCGAAAAGGCGATGGCGTAACCGAAGGCCAGAGCCGCATAAAGGGCGGCGACCGGCACGGCATTCAGCAATTGTTGCAGGAAATAAGCCAAGCCCGTCCTCCCGTCGCGATTATAACTGTTAAAACGTATTTTGATAGTTATAATATGCGCATGACATTTCGCTGGACGGAACATCGTTTTGCAGGGGGAGCATTGGCGCTTGATGTCGCCAATAGTGTCATCCTGCGCCCGGACGCGGCAAGAACGCTCGACCGTTTTGCCGTGCCGGAACAGATCGCCGCCTTTGCCGAGGCCGCGACACGGCTTGGCACGGAGCGCGACAGGTTTCCCGACCTCATCGCGCCGGAAGCGGAAGAACGGCCGGTTTTTCTGGAGCTTCGCGAGGCGATCGACGATCATTTCCGTTCGTCTGTCTCCAGCGGGGCCGATGACGATGGCAAGCTGGC
This sequence comes from Agrobacterium sp. SOY23, assembly GCF_027212525.1. Classification (NCBI taxonomy): domain Bacteria; kingdom Pseudomonadati; phylum Pseudomonadota; class Alphaproteobacteria; order Hyphomicrobiales; family Rhizobiaceae; genus Agrobacterium; species Agrobacterium sp. SOY23. The sequence continues at coordinate 321,918 of NZ_JAPWDT010000004.1, forward strand.
CCGGCTTCTCCTGGCTGGCGGTATGGCGCTGCGGGTATTCCCCAGGGCCGAAAATCTCGCCAACGCCACGGCCCATTCCGCTCTGTCTCTGCTTGCCGGCGAGACACGGGAGCGGCTGCGGATCTGCGGCAATTGCGGCTGGCTGTTCATCGACCGCAGCAGGAACAAAAGCCGTATCTGGTGCGACATGGCGGTGTGCGGCAACCGGCAGAAGGCCAGCCGGCATTATCACCGCAAGAAGGAGGTGCAATCGTGAAAAGAATTGCCCTGCCCCTGCTGGCGATTGCGGCGATGCTTTCTCTTTCCGGCTGCCAGCGCGATGAACCGCGTGAAGTCGCGAAAGTTTCCGGGCGCATGTTCGTTTTCAACTACCGTGTGGCCATCGCCACCTATCTGGTGACACTTCAACGCATCGCCCCCATCCGCGACGGCAGCAGCGTGGAAGCGGCCTTCGAAAACCCGCGCGGCGGTCCCGATCTCACCACCCGGGAAAAGATTTTCCCCAAGGACGGAAAGATCACCGTCCAGAGCCCGCCGGTCGAATGTGTGAAACAGGACCGGCCCTATAAGGTCACCATCCGTATCAAGGGGCCGGATGGCGATATTCTGCAGACGATCGAGACCACGATCCGTTCCGATACCGACCAGTCGGCTCTTCCGGCCAAGCCGCTGGTAGTCGGGCCGCTCTATACGCCGAATCCGGAAGTGTTCAAGCCGGATGGCACGACGGATATGCGGCCGGTTCAGGGGTGCCCGGCGTCGTAACCCTTCACCGCACCTCAACAAAAAACGGAGCCTTTCGGCTCCGTTTCTTCGAGTCTTTTCAACGGCCTCAGCCAATCACCTGAAACAGCGATTCAAGCCGTTGAGATTTTGAATCAGCCGACGATTTCGGTTTCGGCGAACCAGTAGGCGATTTCCTGTACAGCGGTTTCCGGAGCGTCGGAACCGTGAACGGAGTTTTCGCCGATGGAAAGCGCGAAGGTCTTGCGGATGGTGCCTTCAGCGGCCTGGGCCGGGTTGGTGGCGCCCATGATTTCGCGGTTCTTGAGGATGGCGTTTTCGCCTTCCAGAACCTGAACGATGGTCGGGCCGGAGGTCATGCCTTCAACGAGTTCGCCGAAGAAGGGGCGCTCTTTGTGAACGGCGTAGAAGCCTTCGGCTTCGCGCTTGCTCATCCAGACGCGCTTGGACGCGATGACGCGCAGGCCGTTGTCTTCAAATACCTTGGTGATCGCGCCCGTGAGGTTACGCTTGGTTGCGTCCGGCTTGATCATCGAAAATGTGCGTTCAATCGCCATGTGTCCGTTTCCTTTTCCTTCAGAGAAAGTGGGCGGTCTTTACCCGCCCAAAAGCCCGAAAACAAGGGGGATCAACGAGATTGCGATGATCACGGCAGACATTTCACGCCGCTGTCACACTGCGGCCTCTTGCATCGTAGAGATCGAGGCAGCCTTCGAACCAGTCCAGCACCGGGTCATTATCGGCAAACAGATCGGCCCCGGTGGTGATCCGCGCCCATTGCAGCGCGCCGAACACGATGTAATCGGAAAAGAGCGGCGAAGTGCCGCCGATAAAGGGCTGGAAGTTCAGCATGCGACGGATCGGTGCCAGCAATGCGGGAAAGGCGGCGATTTCCGTCTCGCGGTTGGCCACCACCTCCTCAAGCGGGCGACCGAGCGCCTTCGTGCGGCTTTCACGGAAATAACGGCGATCGGGCTCGTCCAGCATATTGTGGATATCGAGCACGGCAATGCGGACGATGGCCGGGTGAAGCACCGTCTGCGACCAGCTTTCGACAAAACGGGCCATCGCCTTGCCGCCCTCCCCGTCAAACAGCGACGGCCGTTCCGGGTAAGCCTCGTCAAGATAAAGCGCGATTTCGAAACTGTCGCTCACCAGCTGGTCGCCATCGCGCAGGATCGGCACGGTCTTCGAAAACCCATCCTCCACCGTCGGGATCACCGTGAAGGGCAAGGGACGCTCTTCGAAATCCAGCCCTTTATGGGCCAGCGAAAGCACGGTTTTCCAGCAATGGGGAGAAAAAGGCCGGGAAATATCGCTTCCGCACAGCGAATAAAGCGTTCTGGAATTCGTCATGGGCTGCCCTTCTTCTGCAACATCGATGAGCGATATTAAGAACGGCCACCGCATGAAATCAAATCAGGATTTGTCATGCAATCGATCAAGGAACGGCCACCGACCCGCATACGCAGCTGCGGCAGAAATTTACCGCTTCACGGGGCCAAAAATCTTTGCGGATTCAGTCTATTTTAAACCGTTACTTGTAAGAATAGCGTCATTCAACAATCGGTAATCGCCGATCAATTCATAATATTCTATTCGTATGGGGCTGTCAGTGACGACATCGGCGGGCGATAAAAAACGTGAACAGGCAAGAGGTGCTCTTGTCGTTACCAAAATCACGCAGTTCATCGCCAAGATGAATATTGCGCCGCTGCCGCGCAATTACGAACTGATCTATGAAATATTATCGGGACATAACCCGGCCATGGGCCGTGATATCCTTGCACTTGGCAACGCCCCGCAGCAACATGAAATCGACCTCATCGGCCAGCGGCACAATCTGCCCGGCTTTTCCCGGATCGAGGCCGAACAGATGGCAAGCGAGGCCTTTGAGACGCTGACGCGTATTTCCGCGCGGCTGGATGCAAGCCTTCAGCGCACTGAGACTTTCATGGACAGCCTTCAGCAGGACGGGGATGGCGAGCCGCCCGCAGCGGAGCGTTTCTTGGATCTGCTGGGCGATATTCACGAGGAACAGACGAGCCTTCGGCATTTCATCGCCATGGGGCTGGTGAAAATCCGCGAAGTTGAACGAAACCGGACGGAGCTTCAGGCCGCCTCGCTGCGCGACAGCCTGACGGCGCTTCCCAACCGGGCCGCCTTTCTTGAAAAGCTCGGCGCCCTGTTTGCGAAGGACCGGGCGGCATCCGCCACCTCGCTGGTGCTGATCGACATCGATCATTTCCGGGAAATCAACGGCAAATATGGCTCTTCCGCCGGCAACAAGGCGCTTAGAAGGCTCGCCGCCCTGTTTCGCAAGACCATCAAGAAGGACGATTTCGTCGCCCGTATCGGTGGCGATGAATTCGCCTTTCTGTTTGCCGGCGTGCCGCAGAATACGGCCGAGGCGATTGCCGAGCGGCTGCGGCAAAGCGTGGAGGCATTGCGCTTTGCGACCAGCGGCGGTGACGGCGAGCATCTGACGGTGTCGATCGGCGTCGCGGAGGTGGATGGCACCACCACGCCCGCCGAATTTTTCGGCCATGCCGAACTCGCCCTGCTTTCCGCCCGCTGCGGCACGCGCAACTGCGTTATCGGTTATTCGCGGGACGTGGCACAGCACAGCCGCAGCAGCTATCTGGCGCAACTCGGCGCGTGAGGCAGCATTCTCTCATGGTGTGGCGCGGGCGCTCTTGCCTTGGCCAGACAGTTCGGCCAAAACGGCGCCATGATTACGATTACCGATCTTTCCGCCCGCATTGCCGGGCGTCTGCTTCTTGACCATGCCAGCGTGACGCTTCCCGCCGGTGTGAAGGCGGGTCTCGTCGGCCGCAACGGCGCCGGCAAATCCACCCTGTTCCGGGTCATCACCGGCGATCTGGCGGCGGAAAGCGGTTCGGTGACGATCCCGAAACTCGCCCGCATCGGCCAGGTGGCGCAGGAAGCGCCGGGCACGGAGGAATCACTGATTTCCATCGTGCTCGCCGCCGATAAGGAGCGCAGCGCGCTTCTGGCGGAAGCGGAAACCGCGACCGATCCACACCGGATCGCCGAAATCCAAATGCGGCTTGTCGATATCGACGCGCATTCGGCCGAAGCGCGCGCCTCGAGCATTCTTGCCGGCCTCGGTTTTGATCACGAGGCGCAGCTTCGTCCCGCCTCCTCCTTCTCCGGCGGCTGGCGCATGCGCGTGGCGCTCGCCTCGGTGCTGTTTGCCGAACCGGACCTTTTGCTGCTCGACGAGCCGACCAACTATCTCGACCTCGAAGGCACGCTCTGGCTGGAAGATTATATCCGGCGTTATCCGCATACCGTCATCATCATCAGCCACGACCGCGATCTTCTCAACAACGCCGTCAACTCCATCGTGCATCTCGACCAGAAGAAGCTGACCTTCTACCGCGGCGGTTACGACCAGTTCGAGCGGCAGAAGGCCGAGGCCGACGAATTGCAGATGAAGGCGAAGGCGAAGAACGACGCCGCGCGCAAGCACCTGCAAAGCTTCATCGACCGTTTCCGCGCCAAGGCCACCAAGGCACGGCAGGCGCAGAGCCGCATCAAGGCGCTGGAGCGCATGGGCACCGTCGCCGCCGTGATCGAGGACCACGTCCAGCCGATCACATTTCCCGAGCCGGAAAAGCAGCCCGCCTCCCCCATCGTCGCCATCAATGGCGGTGCCGTCGGTTACGAGCCCGGCAAATCCATCCTGAAACAGCTCAATCTCAGGATCGACAATGACGACCGCATCGCGCTGCTTGGCTCGAACGGCAACGGCAAATCGACCTTCGCGAAATTCATCTCCGGCCGGCTTGCGCCGCAGGCGGGCGATCTCCGTGTCGCCCCGGGCCTCAAGATCGGCTTCTTCGCGCAGCATCAGCTCGATGACCTCGTGCCGGATGAAACGCCGGTCGAACATGTGCGCAAGCTGATGCCGCTGGCGCCGGAAGCGCAGGTGCGCGCCCGCGTGGCGCAGATGGGTCTAGCGACGGAAAAAATGGCGACGGCGGCGAAGGACTTGTCCGGTGGCGAAAAAGCCCGGCTGCTGATGGGGCTTGCGGCCTTCCACGCGCCGAACCTGCTGATCCTCGACGAACCGACCAACCATCTCGACATCGACAGCCGCCGGGCGCTGATCGAGGCGCTGAACGATTATAGCGGCGCGGTCATCCTCATCTCGCACGATCGCCACCTGATCGAGGCGACGGTGGACCGGCTGTGGCTGGTGGCCGATGGCACGGTCAAGACCTTCGAAGGCGACATGGAGGAATATCGCGATCTCGTCGTTTCCTCCGGCAGGAAGAAGGAGGACAAGGCAGAGGCGGCCAACGATCAAGCCTCGAAGGCCGACCAGCGCAAGGCCAATGCGGAAAAGCGCGCCCAGCTGGCACCGCTCAAGAAAAAGATCAACGAAATCGAATCCCTGACGGCAAAGCTTGAGAAAGTGATTCAGTCGCTCGACAAGGAACTGGCGGACCCTGCTCTATACGAAAAAGCGCCCGCCAAGGCCGCGCTGAAAGTGAAGGAACGCGGCGAGGCCGCCAGCAAGCTCTCGGACGCCGAGGAGCAATGGCTACTGCTTTCGAGCGAATATGAGGACGCGATGGCGTCCTGATGCATGACCGGAGGGGCCGGCGGCTGGAAGCCGCCGATCCCTGTTTTATGATGCTTACTTGGCGCCGATGGCGCTGAGGCCTTCGCGGGCGCATTCGGCGTCGATCGCGCCCGACGGTGCGCCGCCGACGCCGATGCCGCCGACCAGCGCATCGCCGATCTTGATCGGCAGGCCGCCCGCCTGGATGACCATGCGCTCATCCATGTTGCGAAGACCATCATTGGCCGGCTTGGAGGCGATGAAATCCGCGATCTCGCCGATGTCACGCCCGAGCGATGCGGCCGCAAAGGCCTTGCCGGTTGCGCTGGAGACGGTGTGCGGGCCGGAACCGTCCGCCTTCAGCACCGTCTTGGTGGCGCCATCGCGGGTGACGATGGCAACGGTGACGGCATTACCCTTGGCGGAGCAGGCCTGCAGCGCAGCCTTGGCAGCCTTTTCCGCCATGTCGAGCGGCAGATAGGGCGCGGTCGGCAGCGTCTGCGCCAATGCGGCCGAAGGAGCGATCAGGGCGGAAACGATAAGAAGGTTGCGGATCATGAAAAGGTCCTCTTGCTTGATGAGGACCCCAGCTTAGGCGGACGGCGCGGGGCTGCGAATCCGTAAGATTTGCCGGCCGCTCGGTAGTTCTACTGATCCGCGCCGGCCTCCAGCCACAACCGCGTCATTTCCGCCTGCGAGGTGGTGCCGAGCTTGAGGCCGATGGCCGCGCGGTGGCTATCGACCGTGCGCGGCGACAGGCCGAGCCCATCGGCGATCTGGCGCGTGGTGAAACCGAGCGCGATACGTTCGAGGATTTCACGCTCGCGCGCCGTCAGCTGCGCCAACAGCGCCCTCGTCTCGGCATGCAGCGCTTTCGCGTCGAGCGTGCGGGCCAATATCCCGTGCGCTTTCTGGATTGCGTCGATGAGATCCTGCTCATCCACGGGCTTGGAGAGAAAATCCACCGCGCCATTGTGAAAGGCGCGGCGGCAGGCTTCGATATTGCCATGCCCGGAAATGATGATGACCGGCCAGTCGACGCCCTCCTCCGCCAGCTTTTCCTGCAGCTTCAATCCGGTGATGGCCGGCATGCGGATATCGAGAATGAGGCAACCCGGCTCGAGAGCGGAAAGCTGGCCGAGGAAAACCACCGGATCGGCAAAGCCCTTCGCCTTGATGCCGACGGTGGACAGCAGCAATATCAGCGCCTTGCGCACGGCGTCATCGTCATCGACAAGATAGACAGGCAGCGTCATGGGTTCCGCGCCTCCGCCGCGACAGGCAGGATGACGCGGAAAAGCGCGCCATTCTCATTCTCGACATAAAGGATTTCGCCGCCGGCGCGCTCCACCAGCCGCTGGCTGAGGGCAAGCCCCAGACCCATGCCGTCCTTTTTCGTGGTCGCGAAAGGCGTAAACAGGCGGGCGCGCAAATCCGGTGCGACGCCGGGGCCGTTGTCGGCCACGTCGAATACCGCAAAATCGCCGTCGCGGCTCAATGTGGCGGTAATGGCTTTCCTGCCTTCAACGGCTGCGAGCGCATCGAGCGCGTTGCGCAGCAGATTGAACATCACCTGCTCCATTTCCACCGGATCGGCCCGCACCGGAAGCGCCGTCTCCGGCATGGCGATATCGATACTCGCCTCGTGCCGTGCCGCCTCGCCGGCAAGCAGCGCATCGACATTGCGCAGGGCGGCACGCAGGTCATGCGCGGCGGCGGGCTGACGGTGCGGCAGCGACCAGTTGCGAAACCGCACGAGCATGTTGGCGGCACTTCGCGCCTGATCGATCATGTCGTCCAGAGCGCCGGAAAGGGCAGCGGTATCCTGGCGCGCAAGCAACCGTCGGCCAGCCTGCGCCTGCGCCAATATCGCCGTCAGAGGCTGGGTCAGCTCATGCGCCAGACCGCTCGCCATCTCGCCCAGCGCATTGACCCGCGAGGCATGGGTGAGCCTTGCCTCCATGCCGCTCAGCTCGGCCCGCCTTTCGGCGGCGCGCATGCGCGTCCTCTGCTTCGCCATCACCATGCCGAGCAGGAAAACGACGGTGGAGCCGGCCATTCCTGCCAGCAGGGCGCGACCCGGCAAGAGATCCCGCCAGGTGATCGAAAGGGCGGCCTCGAGAAGCAGCGGTTGCGTGGCGCTGCTCAGCTGCCGGACATATTGCGGCTTTTCCGGCAGCGTCGGCGGACCGAACAATATCGTTCCATCCGGCATTTTCAGGCGGATCACCGCCTGTTTCGACGACCAGAACGGGGCATCGGACGCCAGAAGCTGCGCCGCGTCGATGGCAAGAACCAGAACCTTCGATGCCGTCTCGCTGTTGGGGCTGCGCTTGACGATCATGTAATGCCCGGGCCTCAAGGCACTCGCTACCAGAGCCGGCCGGCCGGAAAACACCGATGCCGCCTTGCGGATCACCCCAGCCAGTTCTTCTTCCAGAGGCCGGGTGCCGATCACGGGGCCTCCATCGTTGAGGGACACCAATTGAAGCTCATCGATGCGCGGATAAAATTGCAGAATGGGAGCGGCGACGTCGAGCAACAGGCCGTAATCCGCCCCCTGCTCCGCCTGCGCCACCGCCGAAAGCGCGGTGACATGGGCGTCATGCTGGTCGGCCCGGCGCGATACCTCAGCCCGCAGCGCGTCGCTCTGCCGCTCCAGTTCGCCAAGCAGGCTGACATAATGGTAAGCGGCCAGAGCGGCAATGACGGCTGCCATGAGCAGCGCCCAGGCTAGAACCACCCTGGGCAGGGACCATGCCGCCAGCGGGCGCGGGCCACCCGGCAAGTGCTGAGCCGGCTTTCCGGGCATGTCACTCCATGCGTCGTCGTTTTCAGGCATCGGCTCGCTCGCGCGACCGGAAAAGGCGGTCGCAACATTGGTTCGTCAAAGGACTTTTCTCAGCACAGGCCGCGGAAACATTCAATCCGGCATGGCCGAATTTCCTTCCCGGCGCCATTGGCCGCTGAGACAATGCCTCGGTCCCGGCACGCTAGGCGCATTCCCTGCGGGGCCGCAACCGCTCCAGCGGCACGGCGGGCGAATAAAGATAACCCTGTCCGAAGCGGATGCCCATCTGCATGAGAAGCCGGCTCTGCTCCTCCGTTTCTATGCCTTCCGTCACCAGCTTGGCGCCATAGCGTTCCGCACTTTCGAAGGCGAGCGCGATGGCCTCCCGGAACCGCGACTGACCGAGCCGGGATGTCATCCAGTGATCGATCTTGACCTCTTCGAACGGGAACCGCGCCAGCAGGGTGAGCGCGGCATATCCGGTGCCGAAATCATCCAGCGCCAGCCGCACACCGGCAGCGACCAGCGTATCGAAATTCTGCTGCACGACATCGATGGTCGGCATCCTGCTCATCTCCGTCACCTCGATCGACAGGCGATGCGCGGGCACCGCCATCTCCCGCAGGAACGCCACCACCCGGTCTCCGAAATGCGCGGTCGCAAAAGACGAGGCGGAAATATTCACCGCCAGGTGAAAATCCGGATCGAGGCTGCGCAGTTCGCGCAGGTCACGGACGACGGCTTCGATCGTCGACCATTCAAACTCCACCAGCAGCCGGTGACGTTCGGCGATCTCCAGCACATAATAGGGTGAAAGCCTCTGCCCGCGCGCGTCGACCGCGCGCAAAAGCGCTTCAGCGCCGATCATACGGCGATTGTGCATTTCAAATTTCGGCTGGTAGTGGATGGGCGGGCTGCCGGATTTGATCCAGGTGACCAGCATCTGCCGTACACCCTCATCCCGTGTCGCTTTCTCGGCGAAGGAAAAGGGGAAAATCTGCACCGGATTGTCGCTGCCTTTCAGCGCCAGGCTGAGATGCCGGAGGAAGGAGGCGACGTTCTGCCGGGAAAGCCGGTCGAGATTCGCCGCGCCGATCTTGAGGTGTGGAACCGGTCCCGCCTCCGCCGTTCGGGAAAAGGCGCTCAGCCCGTCATGCAGGCGCATCATCAGTCGTGCGCTTTCCGACTTCTCCAGTGAAATCCCCTGAATGACGACCGCAAGCGTCGTATCGCCGAACATGAAGCTGCTGGGCGCGTTGGAACTCGACAGCATACCGTTGTTACCGTCGCAGACCTCCTGCGCCAGCCGCGGCCAGAAAAGATCGCCCCAATCCTCACCCTCGCAGGCGGCGACATCGGCGATATTGACGATTTCGATCAGAACGAGAGCGTGCGGAACGGTCGGATCATGCCGCATGGTTGTTTCTATGTGGTCCTTGAGGGCACGGCGGTTGGGCAGGCCCGTCAGTGGGTCCGTCCGCGCCGCGGCATCGCGTTTTTTGTCCTGTTCGCGCCCCCGCGCCTCGCTGCGCAGCAGGACGAACAGGCAGACGATCATCGGCAGGCCGACAATCGAGCCGAAGATGCGCCGCCCGACATTGCTGAGGAACAGTTCCTGATTGATCATGCCGAGACTGTAGGTCACGGAAACGGCGCACAACACTGCAAAGACCCTGATCGAGAATACTCCGGCGACTTCCCGGACACCGATCTCGGTCAAGCTGCGCCTGCGCATCCAGCCATACATCATTATCCCGAATGCGGAGATGATGCACATATCCAGAAAGGCGGCCCCGAAGAGGGCCGGACCACCGAACAGAAAACGCCCGGCGGAAACGAATGCCAGACTTATCAAACCACCTTGCCAGGACCCCAAAACGCCGGCCAGAAAAAGCAGGTCGGAACGGATATAGGGCTTGGAGGGCAGCTTGATGAATTCGGACACCAGCGACGTCAGCAGAAAACCGGCCACTCCGAACACGATGCCGAAGTAGATTTTATAGCGCGGGTCTTCCAAAGCGATATTGCGCCGCAGAAGGATCAGCACGGATATCATGCCGACGACGGCGGCGGCCTGGAGCAGCAGGAATGGAAGCTCGGCGGAGGAGGCTGCCGCCTGGGCGGCGATCAATTCCATCATCTGCAAATCCCCGGTTATTATTTATTATGGCGCCGGATCTCCGGCGTATCGCCTGCGCAGGACAGAACTATAACACATCGTCAGGTCTTCGGTTTTCCAAGCTTTGCATGCCCTGGAGCGACACCGCGTTTCGACGCCGACGACTTCGGCCGATCCGCCGCATCCCGCTATATGTCCGGCGGCCGGCATCAGCGCCGCGCCAACGGGCAGGCAACGGCTGCGGAGAGCGGCGCGAAAATCAAGCCATCGACAGCGAATTGACGCCTGCTTTCATTGGCTTTCTGAACGAAGCCGGAAAACGGCCATCTTCAAACGGAACCACCATAGACCTGCTTTTCAAAAATTCATTTCAGTGAAATATAATATTGTTATCGAATATTCACAGAACATACCTCGTTGAAATCAATATTCAAACCGTTAAAATCAAAAATAAAACTTCAAATTCCGGAAAGTATTTGTAGAATCCAGATATCACCTGATAAATAAACAATAATTACGGAATTTTTCTTATAAAGTTACAGCTTAAAAAAAGACGCCCCGCACAGGGACGATTGCCTTGCTCCTTCGAGCGTTTCTGCTAAAAACTTGTAAAAATCACACTTTATCCCATCATGCAGCACTCAAACGGGTTCCTCTCCATGTCAGCCACCAAGCTTGCCATTGTCGGCGTCGGAAAAATCGTTCGCGACCAGCATCTTCCCGCCATCGCAGGCAATCCGGATTTTGAATTGATCTGCACCGCGAGCCGTCACGGCACCGTGGATGGCGTCGCTTCCTATGGCACCATCGAGGCGATGCTTGCGGCGGAGCCGCAAATCGACGCGGTTTCGCTGTGCATGCCGCCGCAATATCGTTACGAGGCGGCTTATGCGGCACTGAATACCGGCAAGCATGTCTTCCTCGAAAAGCCGCCGGGCGCGACGCTTTCTGAAGTGCAGGATCTCGTTCGTCTCGCGGATTCGAAGGGCCTTTCGCTGTTTGCCAGCTGGCATTCCCGTTATGCTCCCGGAGTGGAAGCCGCAAAAGCCTTTCTCGCCTCGACGAAAATCGACAGCGTGCATGTGATCTGGAAAGAAGACGTGCGCCATTGGCACCCGAACCAGGACTGGATCTGGCAGGCAGGCGGCCTCGGCGTGTTCGATCCCGGCATCAATGCGCTCTCGATCATCACCCACATCCTGCCGCGCGCGCTGTTCCTGACCAAGGCGACGCTCGAATTCCCGGAAAACCGCGACGCCCCGATTGCCGCCGACCTGCATTTTTCCGACGTGACGAAAATGCCCGTCCACGCCGAATTCGACTGGCGCCAGACCGGCAAACAGAGCTGGGACATCGTTGCCGAAACGGCAGCGGGACGAATGGTGCTTTCGGAAGGCGGCGCAAAACTCTCGATCAACGGCGAGGAAAAGCTGTCCGAGCCGGAACGGGAATATCCGTCCCTTTACGAGCGTTTTGCCGAGATCATCAAGGCGGGCCGCTCCGACGTCGATCTTGCGCCGCTCACCCATGTGGCCGACGCCTTCCTGCTCGGCCGCCACAAATTCGTAGATTCCTTCTACGACTGAGCAGCCGCAGCGCTTGCCAAAACACAAGCTTCAAAGGGCGCGACTGATGAAACGGTCGCGCCCTGATTTTTTGGCCTGATTCAAACCGCGCCGCCGAGACCCTTCGGGCTTTCCCAGACCCCGGATGCGAAAACCGGTAATTGACGCCACATGGCCAATCAGGCCTTTTTCTGCCAGCGGCCTTCAGGAGACTGCTGCCAATAGGTCAGGGAATGCCCCTCCGTCTTCAGCCTTTTCCAATGGTTACGCGCCATTTCCAGCTGGTAGGCATCGTATCCGTCGAACATGAACACGACGCGCTCATAGGCCTCCACCGCCGGTGGCTCGGCGCCATCGACCAGAAAGCGCACACTCGCGGCATTGTCGTTCTCATCCGATGCCGTCAGAAGAATCGGCTGGTTTTGCGGTGCCGGAGAGGCGTCCGTGGCGTGCGGCAGGAAACTGTCGTCGCGAAAGGTCCATAGATGCGAGTCGAGGAAATCGCGGCGCTCCTCATCCACCGTCTGGATCGCGACTTTCCAGCCGCGTTCCAGCGATTTCTCGAGCAAAGGCGGCAGCGCATCCTCCAGCTTCGATTCCGTCAGATGGTAGAACAGAATTTCAGTCATCCGCAGACGTGCCGCTCCGCTTTCTTCAATCTTCGTAATGGGCACGAACGAGTTCGTTCAGCAGACGCACGCCATAACCCGATCCCCAGGACTGGTTGATCTCGGTCAGCGGCGACCCCATGGCGGTTCCGGCGATATCGAGATGCGCCCACGACGTCTCGCCAACAAAGCGTTTGAGGAACTGCGCGGCGGTGACGGAACCCGCCAGGCGGCCGGAGCTGTTCTTCATGTCGGCGAATTTGGAATCGATGATCTTGTCGTAATCCTTACCGAGCGGCATGCGCCAAAGCTTTTCAGCCGTCACATCGCCCGCCTGCGCAAGACGCGCCGCCAGCTCATCGTCATTGGAGAAAAGCCCGGCCTGAAGATTGCCGAGCGCAACCGTGATCGCGCCTGTCAGCGTGGCGAGGTTCACCATGAATTTCGGGTTGAAGCGATCCTTGGTGTACCAGAGCGCGTCGGCCAGAACCAGCCGGCCTTCGGCATCGGTATTGATGATCTCGATGGTCTGGCCGGACATGGAGGTGACGATATCGCCGGGGCGCTGAGCGTTACCATCCGGCATGTTTTCGACAAGGCCGATGACGCCGATCACATTCGCCTTGGCCTTGCGGGCGGCGAGCACGTGCATCAGGCCGGTCACGGCGGCAGCTCCACCCATGTCGCCCTTCATGTCTTCCATATTGAGGCCGGGCTTCAGCGAAATGCCGCCGGTATCGAAAACGACGCCCTTGCCGACAAAGGCGATCGGCTCGTCCTTCTTGTTGCCGCCGTTCCACTGCATCACCGCAAGCCGTGGCGGACGGGCCGAGCCCTGCGCCACACCGAGAAGCGCGTTCATGCCGAGCTTCTTCAGCTCCTTCTCACCGAGAATTTCAACATCGACGCCGAGCTTGCGCAGCTCTTCGGCTTTTTCGGCGAATTCGACGGGGCCGAGAACGTTCGGCGGCAGGTTGACGAGATCGCGCGCCAGAATCACGCCGCCTGCGACAGCTTCGGAAACGGCAAAGGCCTTTTCGGCTTCCTGATGGGCGGCGGTTACGATGACGACATCAACCTTCTTCGGCGTCTTTTCATCGTCGGACTTCTTCTTGGTCTTATAGGCATCGAAGCTATAGGCGCGCAGCAAAATGCCAAGCGCGAAATCCGCAGCCGCCTCAGCACCGACCTCGACGCCCGGCGCATCGAGATAGACGACGACCTTGTCGGCTTTCCTGAAATTGGCAGCGGCGGTGCCGCCGGCGCGCAGCCAGTCATGCGCGACCAGCTTGGAGGGCTTGCCCAACCCGACGACGAGCAGCCGGTCGGCGGTGGAACCCTGCGGCGCGATCACGTCGAGCGTCGCCATGGACTTTACCGAAAAGCCCGAAATCTTCGCCGCCCTCGCGATCACACCACCCGGGTCTGCCTCGGAAGCACCGGCGACGGCCTGCGCCTCACCCGAGGCCTGCAGCACGACGGCGAGCGCGTTTTCAAGCGAGGCGGAATTGGCGAAAGAAATATCGAATTTGGCGGACATGTTTTCCTGCTCTTCCTGGACAACCTACATGATGCGCCCGATCATGGCCTTTTCGGCTCCCGGCGCAACCCTGCATTCTTTAAAGACCTACAGTCGTTAAAGGAAAGGCATTTTTGTGGAATGCGAAATCACGTCATGAAACCGACAGCTTGTTCCACAAAAAGACACAGGCGGTGGAAAAATCGTCGCGCAAAACATATTTGTGAGCACGCCGGAATAGCCAATTGCAAATGATGCGATTAGATAAGCGGAAATTCGGCGAGCGATCGCACGAAAAAACAATATCGAACAGGGCCGTATGAAGCTTCTCGAGAACTATATCCTGCGGCGGACAACGCAGATGTTTCTGGTCGCGCTGCTGCCGGTGCTGGCCATCATCTGGACCATCCAGGTTCTCCAGAGAATCAATCTCGTCACCGATACCGGCCAGTCGATGGGCTCCTTCATGGCGCTCGCGACGATGATCCTGCCGACGCTCATTCCCGTCGTGCTTCCTTTCGCGCTGGTGATCGGCATCACCCAGATCTTCACTGCAATGAACAACGACTCGGAGCTTGCCATCATCGATGCGGCCGGGTCGCCGCGTTCGGTCATGTATCGCCCGGTGCTCATTCTCGCCGCGGTTTTGAGCGCTCTTTCCTTCACCATCACCAATTTCATCGAGCCGCCTGCGCGCAGCTCCGCCCGGCAGATGGTGGCCGCCGCCTATGCCGACCTGCTGTCTTCGGTGATCGAGGAAAAGACCTTCCGCACCATTCAGGACGGTCTTTACGTGCAGATCGCCCAGCGGCAGGGCCGCATCCTCAAGGGCCTGTTCGTCGCTGACCGCCGCGATCCGAATTTCGACCTCATCTATTATGCCAAGGAAGGCATGATCGACGAAAGCGGCACGTCGCTGACCATGCGCGACGGCGAAGTGCAGCAGAAGACACCGGACGGCAAGGTCTCGATCGTCAAGTTCCTGTCCTATGCCTTCGACCTTTCGACCATGTCGGAAAAGCAGGATTCCGAACCGTCGCTTTCCCCCGGCGACGCCAGCCTCGGTTTCCTCCTCTCACCCGACGAGAACAATGCAAGCTACAAGCGCTCGCCGGAAAACTTCCGCAGCGAGCTGCACAAACGCCTGTCGGACTGGATGTTCGCCTTCTCCTTCGCGCTGATTTCGCTGGTCATCGCCGCCGACGCCCGTTCGCATCGCGAGGCGCGCCTGCATCCGATGGTCGCCGCGCTGGTAACGGCCTTCATGCTGCGCTGGCTCGGTTTTTACGTCACCAATCAAATCAAGCAGAGCGCGGCCTTCATTCCGCTGGTCTATGCCGTGCCGGGTCTCAGCGGCGGTGCCGCCGCCTTCATCCTGCTGACCGGCCGCAAGCCGAAAATGCCGAGAACCATCGCCGATGCAATGGGCCGCCTGCGCCGCCTCTTCTCCAGCCGGCTGGCGAAAAGCTCCGGGAGCGGCAACACATGATCTTCAACACGCTCGCCCGTTATTTTCTGAAGCGCTATCTGATCACCGCCGTCTGGTTCGTGCTCGGCGTATCCTCGATCATCTATCTCGCCGATTTCAGCGAAACCGCGCGGCGCATGTCCGGCCTGCCCGGCTATTCCGTGCCGGCCGCACTCGGCCTGACCGCGCTTCGCCTGCCGCTGATCCTGCAGCAGACCGTTCCCTTCATCGCGCTTTTCGTCGGCATGACGACGCTGATCTCGCTCAATCGGCGCTACGAACTGGTGGTGACCCGCGCCGCCGGCATTTCCGCCTGGCAATTCATCCTTCCCTTCGTGCTCGGCGCGGTTTTCATCGGCATTTTGTCCGTCACCATCCTGAACCCCATCGCCGCATGGGGTCAGAACAAGTCGCTGGCCATGGAGGCCGGTCTGCGCAACGAAGCAGGCGGCGGGCGCCAGCAGGAGATCGTTCCGTGGATGCGCCAGTCGAGCGGCGGTCAGGATACGATCATCGGCGCCAAGAGCTTCGAAGACAACGGAACGATGCTTCTCGACGTGGTTCTCATCGACATCGACAAGGACGGAAACATCGTCTCGCGGAAGGATGCGAAGTCGGCTAAGTTGGAAGATGGTTACTGGCTTCTTAACGGTGTTTCGGAAACGCGCGCCGGACATGTGCCAGTTCGGCAAGAGAGCACGCGGATCAGTACCAATCTGAGACGGGAATTCGTCCAAGAGCGCATGACGCAGACGGAAACCGTTGCTTTCTTTGACCTTTCTCACAAGATCGAAGTTGCAAAGTCCTTTGGACTATCTTCAAAGGCGCTTGAGACGCAGTACCATTTCCTGCTATCGACGCCCCTGCTTCTGGTCGCGATGACCTTGATCGCCGCGACCGTTTCATTAAAGTTCAGCCGCTTCGCCCAATCGCGCTCCGTGATTCTGGGTGGAATCGTTTCCGGCTTCGTGCTTTATGTAGTAACCGTGCTCGTAAGGGCATTCGGGAGTGGTGGTGTTGTCCCTCCCACCGTCGCGGTCTGGGTTCCAGTTATCGTGGCGTTGGCTTTGGGGGCAACCATTCTGCTTCATCAGGAGGACGGCTAGTGGCGGTATATGACCGCGGGAATATCAGGCGGCTTTGGACGGCCCTTCTGACAGGTGCCGCTGTGTGCGCGTATTTGGCATCCAGCCCGGTCGCTTTCGGCCAGGATGGACTGCTTGCGTCGGCAAGCCAAGACGATTCGAAACTCCTGCTTACGGCAAATGAACTGACCTATAATCGCGATTCCCAGCGCGTGATCGCAAAGGGCGTGGTTCGCATGAAATATTCGGGCTACCGCATGGTGGCCCAGCAAGTGGAATACAACCAGCAGACCGGCCGCGTGATCGCCCATGGCAATATCGAGTTGATCGAGCCTGGCGGCAACAAGATCTATGCCGACGAGATGGACGTCACCGACGATTTCGGCAAGGGCTTCGTTAATGCCCTGCGCGTCGAGACCACGGACAATACCCGTATCGCGGGTGAAAGCGCCGAGCGTCTCGAAGGCGACGTGATGGTGCTCAACAACGGTGTGTACACCGCATGTCTGCCCTGTGCCGAACGGCCCGAAAAGGCGCCGCTGTGGCAGGTCAAGGCTGAACGCGTTATCCAGGACGGCAAGACCCACACGGTGCGGCTGGAAAAAGCCCGCCTGCAGCTTTTCGGTCGTTCGATCGCCTATATTCCGTTCCTCACGGTTCCGGACAATACGGTGAAGCGGAAGTCCGGTTTCCTGTTCCCGCAGATGAGCATTACCGACAATCTCGGTTTCGGCATCGGCGTTCCCTATTTCCAGGTTCTGTCCGACACGTCGGACGTGACCGTCACACCGACCTATTACACGACGCAGGGTCTGCTGCTGCAGGCGGAATTGCGCCAGCGTTTCGAAACCGGCATGCATACCGTGACGATCGCCGGCATCAGCCAGCTGAAGTCCGAGACCTTCACGGCAGGAACCAGCGACGCCCTCAATGACAATCGCGGCATGATCGCAAGCAAGGGTGATTTTTCGATCAACCCGCGCTGGGCCTTCGGCTGGGATGCCATGGTGCAGACCGACAATAACTTTTCGCGCACCTACGGGCTGAAGGGTTACAAGAGCGACGTCCAGACCAACCAGATTTATCTGAATGGTTCCAGTGAACGGAACAGCTTCGAAGCACGCGGCTATTATTTCAACGTTCAGGATACGGACAATACCGAATCCAAGGAACGCAAGCAGGCGATCGTCCACCCCGTTGTCGACTATCGCTATTTCGTGCCGGATCCGGTCTATGGCGGCGAGCTTTCGCTGACTACCAATCTGACGAGCATTACGCGCCTCAAGCAGGATGCTTACGCACTTGACGGTTATCCGCGCTTCAGCGGGCTTGAAGGCGACTACACCCGCCTTTCCACCGAAGCCGAGTGGAAGCGCACCTTCACCCTGGATAGCGGCCTGCAGATCACCCCGATCCTTGCGGCGCGCGGCGACGCACTCTGGACGGACATGTCTCCGGCGTCCTTCACCTCGGGCGGCACCTCCTATGCCTATGAGGGCATGATGAATGACGGCGCGGCTTTCCGCGGCATGGTCACCGGCGGTCTGGAAGTGCGTTATCCCTGGCTGTTCACGGCGCTCAACAGCAGCCACGTGATCGAGCCGATTGCACAGATTTTCGTGCGTCCGAACGAACAATATGCCGGTCGTCTTCCGAACGAGGATGCGCAGGCATTCGTCTTCGACGCGACCAATCTGTTCGAACGCGACAAGTTCTCCGGTTTCGACCGGATCGAAGGCGGCACGCGCGCCAATATCGGTTTCCGCTATAACGGTACGTTCGACAACGGCTACGGCGTTCGCGCCATTGCTGGCCAGTCCTTCCATCTGGCGGGCGACAATTCCTTCGCCTCCTACGATCTCGTCAATGCCGGCGCCAATTCGGGCCTCGAATCCGACCGTTCGGACTACGTCGCCATGGCCGCTTTCGATGCGCCGATCGGTCTTTCGCTCTCGTCGAGCCTGCGTCTCGACAAGGACGATTTCGACATCAATCGCTCGGAGACCGGTATCAGCTATTCGGACCGCCGCCTTACCGGCAAGCTCAGCTATACGCAGGTCAAGGCGCAGCCGAAATACGGCTATAACGAAGACCGCGATATCATCCAGGCTTCTGGCACGCTGCGCATGGACGACAACTGGTCGCTGTTCGGCTCGATCAACTACGATCTGAACGGAAAATTTGCCGCAGAGCGCCGTATCGGCATCGCCTATCAGGATGAGTGCACCATCCTGACGGTCAGCTATTCCGACGAAGGCAATATCAACTCCAGCCGGCAGGCCGCCAATGACTGGTCGATCAATGCCCGCCTGGCCTTCCGCACGCTCGGCGATGTCAGCATCGGTTCAGCAAATGAGGACTGGAGCGAGATGGATATTGGCTGGAAGCCGAACAATTACTGAGTTTAAAGGCAGGCCACACAGCATCGTGGCCTGCCTTTTTGCAATCCGGCCAGTAAAAGTCACGGTTTTGCCGCAACAACGCGCCAGTGTCGGCTCGGCATGAGACCGTATCGGGGCTTCTTTCAACAAACCGACACATTGCCGTTTTGCGGATCACGATGATATATACGTGCCAAATTCGCGGTGCGGATGCACAAATGCAGGTCTGAAATGGCGGGGTTTGGATGATTCCCCATCATCAGGCGGAACAGATTGGCGGGACAGGAAACAGAAACCTGCCCGACGAAAGGGAGAAGGACATGATGAATTTCGGAAAGTCGGCTTTGCGTGGCGCTGCTTTCGCCTTTGCGATATTCGCCGTTCCCATGGCCGTCTTGCCCTCCGCAAGCCCGGCCTTTGCTGACAGCACGGTCAAGATCGTCGTCAACAAGACCCCCATCACCAATGATGATATTGCCAGGCGCGTCGCTTTTCTGAAGCTGCAGCGCCAGTCCGGCAACCTCAACGAAAAGGCCCGCGAACAGCTGGTCGACGAAGCGTTGAAACGCGAGGAGATCGGCCGCGTGAAAATGTCGGTCAGCACCGACGATGTCGATGCGGCCTTCGCGCGCTTCGCCGGCAACAACAAGATGACCCCGCAGCAATTGACGAAGGTGCTTTCGCAGGCGGGTGTCGGCGCCGACCATTTCAAGGCCTTCATCGCTGTGCAGATGAGCTGGCCGCGCCTCGTCAACGCCCGTTATGGCGCACGCGGCAAGATGTCGAACCAGGATCTCGTCACCCGCCTGAAGGAACGCGGCGAAAAGCCGGTGACGACGGAATATTTCCTGCAGCAGGTCATTTTCGTCATCCCGGAATCGAAGCGCAACGCCATTACCGGCAAGCGCAAGGCCGAGGCCGAAGCCTCGCGCAAGCGCTATCCCGGCTGCGATCAGGCCATGAGCTTCGCCGCAACCATGCGCGATGTGGCGATCAAGGATCTCGGCCGTATTCTGGCGCCGGAACTGCCGGAAGACTGGAAGGCTCTGGTTGAGAAGACCAAGGAAGGCGGCACCACCGGCACACGCGTCACCGAAAAGGGCGTCGAATATCTGGCGATCTGCAAGCAGCGTCAGGTTTCCGACGACTATGCGGCGGAAATGGTATTCAAGTCCGAAGACCTGATGAAGGCCAAGGACGGCGAAAACCCGAACGAGAAGAAATATATCGAGGAACTGCGCAAGAAGGCGCAGATCGTCAACACCTGATATTGATACGAGAACCGGGTCTTTCCGTGACACATGCATCCCTGCCGCTTGCCCTGACCCAGGGAGATCCAGCCGGTATCGGCCCCGATATCGCCATCACCGCCTGGTCGAAACGCCGGGAGAACGGCGTGCCGCCCTTCATCTTCATCGGCGATCCCGATGTGGTGGCGAGCCGTGCGGCGCTGATCGGCATCCCGGTCAATATCGAGACCTGCAATACGGAAGACGCCGTCGGCCTGTTCGACCGCGCCTTCCCCATCCTTCCCCTTCCCGTCGGTTTTGAGGTGCAGGCAGGGCAGCCGCATGTCGGCGCGGCGCACGCGACGATCAAGGCCATCGAGACCGCCGTGTCTTTGACGGTCGAGGGCAAGGCCGCCGCTGTCGTTACCAATCCGATTGCGAAGTCCGTGCTTTATGAAGCGGGTTTCGGTTTTCCGGGCCATACGGAATTTCTGGCCGATCTTGCCCTGCGCCAGACCGGCAGGCAGGTGACGCCGGTGATGATGATTGCCGGACCCAAGGTCCGCGTCGTACCGGTAACCATCCATATTCCGGTAAAGGACGTGCCGACCGCCCTGACGGAAGAGCTGATCGTCACGACCTGCCGGATCATCGATACCGATCTGCGGGAAAAATTCGGCATAACGGCACCGCGTCTGGCTGTTGCCGGTCTCAATCCGCATGCCGGTGAAGATGGCGCGCTCGGCACCGAGGATCGCGACGTGGTTCATCCAGCCACAATCCGCCTGCGCAAAGATGGCATCGACGCGTTTGGGCCCCTGCCCGCCGACACCATGTTCCACGATGCCGCCCGCAAGCGTTATGATGTGGCGGTGTGCATGTATCACGATCAGGCGCTCATCCCGGCCAAGGCGCTCGGCTTTGACGATTCGGTCAATGTCACGCTCGGCCTGCCCTTCATCCGCACCTCGCCCGACCATGGCACCGCCTTCGGCATTGCCGGCCAGGGCATTGCCAATGAAGCGAGCCTTGTGGCGGCGCTGAAGATGGCGGCGGAAATTTCCGCCCGCAGCCGGGTGGCCGCATAATGGCCGCCATAGACGGACTGCCGCCGCTGCGCGATGTCATCCAGCGCCACGGGCTCGATGCGAAGAAATCGCTCGGACAGAATTTCCTGTTCGACCTCAACCTCACCCAGAAGATCGCCCGCACGGCAGGGCCACTCGACGGCGTGACGGTGATCGAGGTCGGCCCAGGCCCCGGCGGCCTCACCCGTGCCATTCTGTCGCTCGGCGCGAAAAAGGTCATCGCCGTCGAACGCGACAGCCGCTGCCTGCCCGTTCTTGCGGAAATCGAAGCGCATTATCCCGGACGTCTGGAAGTCATCGAGGGCGATGCCCTCAAGACCGATTTCGAGGGTCTGGTTCCCGCCGGTGAGCCTGTGCGGATCATCGCCAACCTGCCCTATAATGTCGGTACGCAATTGCTGGTCAACTGGCTGCTGCCGAAGGCCTGGCCGCCCTTCTGGCTTTCCATGACGCTGATGTTCCAGAAGGAAGTCGGCCAGCGCATCGTCGCCGAAGAAGGCGACAATCACTATGGCCGCCTCGGCGTCCTCGCCGGCTGGCGCACCGTTTCGGAGATGGCCTTCGACGTTCCGCCGCAGGCCTTCAGCCCGCCACCGAAAGTAACCTCGACGGTCGTGCATCTGCTGCCGAAGGACAAGCCCTTGCCCTGCGATGTCAGCAAGCTCGAAAAGGTCACGGAAGCCGCCTTCGGCCAGCGCCGCAAGATGCTGCGTCAGAGCGTGAAGAGCCTTGGTGGAGAAACGCTGCTGGAAAAGGCGGGCATCGACCCCACACGCCGGGCGGAAACGCTCTCCGTGGAGGAATTCGTGACATTGGCGAACTGCCTGTAAGTTCCGCCATCTAATGTGCTGTTCCAAATGCGGCACGGGTTCGTGGACACCTGCGAATAGAGGAACAAGCGCGTGGAGAGTGCCGGTTTTCACTACAGGCTCGACATTTCCGCCCGGATGCCCGACTGCGCAATTGTCTTGCTGCATGGATCTGGACGAACGGAAGATGACCTCGTTTCTTTTGGCCGGGCCGTCTTTCCCAAGGGCGTATTATATGCGCCGAGAGGCGCTGTTCCCTGGGAGAATGGTTTCGCATTTTTTCACAGAACACCCGACAGGCAGCTAGATCTCGACGATCTGAAACATCAGGCAACCAGACTGCGCCGCTTCATTGCCTTTGTGGCACAGCAGACGGGGCAAAGGCCCATTCTCGTCGGATATTCGAACGGCGCGATCATGGCGGCTGAAACGATATGTCAGGACCGTCATCTGTCGAAAGGCGCCATTCTGCTTCGCCCGTTATCACCAAGAAAAGAACAGCGTCTTCCGAACCTTGCAGGATATCCCATACTCCTGCTGGCGGGCGCCCGCGATGATCGGCGTCATCCCTCCGACGCGCCGCATTTGGCCGAGCAATTGGCATCAGCCGGTGCAGATGTCGTTCTGGAGACGATCGACACGGGCCATGGCTGGGCAGAAGATGCAGCAGAGGAGCGGCTGTCGCGCCAATGGCTGGCGCGAGGACCGATCGCGTAAATCAGAGCTGCGGCTCTTCTTCAAGCAACGCCCTCACGAAGTCGAACATGCCATGGCGGCGGTCGCGGCGGACACGTTCGGCCTTGACGATCGCTTCAATGGCCTCGAAGGCGGCCTGCAGGTCGTCGTTGAGGATGACATAGTCATAGTCGCGCCAGTGCTCGATTTCGGCACGGGAATTGAGGAGACGGGTCTTGATGACCTCTTCAGTATCCTCGGCGCGGCGGTGCAGGCGTGACTGCAACTCGGTCATGGTCGGCGGCAGGATGAAGATCGAAACGACGTCGGCCTTCATCTTGTCCTGCAGCTGCTCGGCGCCCTGCCAGTCGATGTCGAACAGCATGTCACGGCCGGCGGCCATAGCTGCTTCGACCGGCTCGCGCGGCGTACCATAAAAATTGCCGTGGACTTCGGCCCATTCCAGCAATTCATCATTGTCGCGCATGCGCTCGAAATCGCGCTTGGAGATGAAGTGGTAGTGGATGCCCTCGATCTCGCTATGGCGGCGTGTCCGCGTCGTGACGCTGACCGAAAGGCTGATATTCTTGTCTTTCTCGAGCAGGTTGCGCGCGATCGTGGATTTGCCCGCGCCCGATGGCGAAGAAATCACCAGCATCAGCCCCCTGCGGGCAATCGTGACGTGAGAATTATTCACCGGGACCATAGGGTCTACTCCAGATTTTGAACCTGCTCGCGAAACTGGTCGATCACCACTTTCAGCTCTATGCCCGCTGCGGTTACCGCACTGGCATTCGATTTGGAACAGATTGTATTCGACTCACGGTTAAATTCCTGTGCAAGAAAATCGAGCTTGCGGCCCACCGGCCCGCCATTCTCCAAAAGCTCGCGAGACGCCTGCACATGGGCGCGCAGCCGGTCGATCTCCTCGCGCAGATCCGCCTTGGTGGCAAGCAGCGCCGCTTCGGCATGCAGCCGGTCCCGGTCGAGTCCGTGCATGCCTTCACCGATAAGCGCGATCTGCTGGGCAAGTCGCGCCGCGATCTGCGCCGGCTGGCGGGAGGGATCGTTTTCGATGATGTCCACAAGCTGTTCAATGCGGTTGATATGGCCGGACAGGATGGCAAACAGCGAAGCCCCTTCCCGCTCGCGCATATCCTTCAGTTTTTCAACGGCAACGGCAAAACCGGCAAGCACATCGCCGTTGCGCGCAGCCTGCGCCGCCTCATCGTCTTCCGCCTCGCGAAAATCGACCAGACCGCGCAGCGTGAGCAGGGTATCGAAGCTTAGCGGTTTGTCGTCAACAACATCGCCAAGTTCTTTCTTGAGCGCCAGAACCGCAGCGAGCGCATCGCGGTTGATGACAGCTTCCAGTCGGTTTTCCGCAATCGCCAGCGTCAACCCGGCCTGAACATTACCGCGGGAAAGGCGCGCGCCGGCGATTTCCCGCAGGCCGGTTTCCAAGGCCTCCAGACCGGTGGGCAGGCGCAGACGCACATCGAGCCCCTTGCCGTTCACCGAACGCAATTCCCACGCCCAGCGGTAACGGCCGGAGGTCCCTTCGCTGCGCGCAAAGCCGGTCATCGATTGCAATGTCATATCTGGAAGCCCCCCGTCATGCCGTACAAAACCGGGCCCTGTGGATCGCAGGGCCCGGTCGCGATTATCAGTTGTTGGCCGGTTTTTCCGCCTCGGCGCCGCCCGGCTGGCCATCCACGACAACTTCGGGATTGCCGCCGGAGGCCGCCTTTTCGGCCTCGATCTTGCGCCAGCGGCGCACATTGGCGTTGTGCTCTTCCAGCGTCTTGGCAAAGACGTGGCCGCCCGTGCCGTCGGCCACGAAATAAAGGTCATCCGTGCGCCATGGGTTGGCAACGGCCTCAAGCGCCGCCCGGCCCGGATTGGCGATGGGCGACGGCGGCAGACCCTTGATCACATAGGTGTTGAACGGCGTCTGTTTCTGCAGGTCCGACTGGTAGATCGGACGGTCGGAGGGTTTGCCCTCGCCGCCGAACAGGCCGTAGATGATCGTCGGATCGGATTGCAGGCGCATGCCCTTCTTCAGGCGGTTATAGAAGACGGAGGCGACATGGGCGCGCTCGTCATCCTTGCCGGTTTCCTTCTCGACGATCGAGGCAAGTGTCACGAATTCCTCGACGGTCTTGATCGGCAGGT
Source organism: Agrobacterium sp. SOY23 (assembly GCF_027212525.1). NCBI lineage: Bacteria > Pseudomonadati > Pseudomonadota > Alphaproteobacteria > Hyphomicrobiales > Rhizobiaceae > Agrobacterium > Agrobacterium sp. SOY23. The sequence continues at coordinate 346,768 of NZ_JAPWDT010000004.1, forward strand.
CGGGGTCGCGCCTTTCCCAGATCATGTCGATCAGCTTATCCTGCGCCGCACTCATCTGGTTGATGATCTCTTCGCGCTTGGTGCCGCGGGTGAAGCGATAGGTATCGGGCCGCAGGCTGCCTTCCGACGGCAGGGCCGAGGGCAGTTCGCCGTCCAGCACGTCGTCTACCGCAAGGCGCGCGAACATCTGCTTCACGGTCAGGCCCTCCGGCAGCGACACGGAATAAAGGATCGACTTGCCGGATTCCAGCAGCAGCATGATGTCCTTCATCGATGCGCCGGCCTTGATCTCATATTCACCGGCCTTCAGCGTCTGGTCCTTTTGCAGGTAGCTGCCCGTCATCAGGCGGAAGACGCGGGCATTCGAAATAACCTCGTTGCGCTCGAGATTATTGGCGATCTCGATGATGCCCGCACCGTTGCGCACCGTGAAGTGGGTGTTCGTCTGAAGCGGGCCGGGCTCCTGGAACGCATTGATCATGTAATAAAAGGCGACAATGGCCAGCACACAGACGGCGACCGCAAGCGTCATCAGGAAATTCAGGAAGATCACAAGCTGGCCATGGGCCTTGCGGGAGCGCTTCGGCGGCGCCGGCACCTTTTCCGGTCGCAGGGCCTCCGTCGGGGATTTCGGAATGATCGGGCCGCGATTGCCTTCGCCCGCGCCGTTTTGTCCGTATGATCCCTGGCTGTTCTGGTTCGTGTCGCTCACCGTCGGTCCTTTTCAGTTCGGCGTTGTCAGCGCTTTTTGCGCAGGTAATGCGGCAAAAACAGGTTCGGAATGCCTTCCCGCACCACATGGAGATATCGTGAAGCCCTGATATGCCGCTTCACGAACATCGTTTCGGACAAAGCCGCTGGAGGAAGCCGCCTGCGGCCGGAAATTATCCCGAACCGACAAACGCCTTCCATAAACGACTACAATATCGGCGCGAAAATCGGAATGACTTTCGCAAGCCGCAATGCGTTCTTCAAGGGAAAGAACATGCTTGTCAGCGTCCGGCAGGAGAACGCCGCAACCGCCACGAGCGGCTTGCGGCGCGGACGCCACCGCGACGGCAAACCGCCGCCGCGATTATGCTTCGTAACGACGCAGCACGAGGGAGGCGTTGGTGCCGCCGAAACCGAAGGAATTCGAGAGCGCCACATTGACCTGCCGCTTGCGTGCCTTGTGCGGCACGAGGTCGATCTTCGTCTCGACATCGGGATTGTCGAGGTTGAGCGTCGGCGGAACGATGTTGTCGCGGATCGCAAGCGTCGCGAAAATCGCCTCGATGGCGCCGGCAGCACCGAGAAGATGGCCGGTGGCCGACTTGGTGGAAGACATGGAAATCTTTGGAGCCGATTCGCCGACCAGGCGCTCCACAGCACCAAGCTCGATCGTGTCAGCCATGGTGGAGGTGCCGTGGGCGTTGATGTAGTCGATATCATCCGCCGTCAGGCCGGCGCGCTTCAGCGCCATCGACATGCAGCGATAGGCACCGTCGCCGTCCTCGGACGGAGCCGTGATGTGATAGGCATCACCGGAAAGGCCGTAACCGACGACTTCGGCGTAAATCTTCGCGCCGCGTGCCTTGGCATGCTCGAGTTCTTCGAGAACGACGATGCCGGCGCCCTCGCCCATAACGAAACCGTCGCGGTCGCGGTCATAGGGGCGCGAAGCCTTCTGCGGATCGTCGTTGTGCTGGGTCGAAAGCGCCTTGCAGGCGGCAAAACCGGCAAGCGAAATGCGGCAGACCGGCGATTCGGCGCCACCGGCGACCATGACGTCGGCGTCGCCAAGCGCGATCAGGCGGGCTGCATCGCCAATGGCGTGCGCGCCGGTCGAGCAGGCGGTCACCACGGCGTGGTTCGGTCCACGCAGCTTGTGGCGAATGGAAACCTGGCCGGATACGAGGTTGATCAGACGGCCGGGAATGAAGAATGGCGAAATGCGGCGCGGGCCCTTGTCGCGCAGCGTGTAACCCGCCTCGACGATGCCTTCCAGACCGCCGATGCCGGAGCCGATCAGAACGCCGGTGGCAATCTGGTCCTCATCCGTTTCCGGATGCCAGTTGGCATCGGCAAGCGCCATGTCGGCGGCAGCCATGCCGTAAACGATGAAGGGATCGACCTTGCGCTGTTCCTTGGGCTCCATCCAGTCATCGGCATTGAAGGTGCCATCGGAGCCATCGCCGACGGGAATGCGGCAGGCGATCTTTGCGGGCAGGTCCTCGACCTCGAATTCCGTCACGAGACGGGCGCCGTTCTGGCCGGCCAAAAGCCGTTCCCAGGTCACTTCCGTTCCGCATCCAAGAGGAGATACCATGCCGGTACCGGTGATAACGACACGCCTCATCGCCAATGCTCCGCCCTTATCCAAATCATCGGTCTTTCTGCAACGCCGGGCACCGTGGAATGGCGCTCGCGACAGGCTGCAGTATTTCTAAATCTTTGCACGAAAGTTACAGGCAGCGTTGTTACGGCCCGTAACCCCTTGCGACACCCGGAACCCGCGCCCTTCGGGCACGTCCCGCCTGCCTATAAAACATTGGCCCGGACAAGCCGGGCCAAGACGGGAAGATATGCCACCTTCCCGATGAAGGTCGATCAGGCCTGGGCCTTCTCGATGAACTTGACGGCGTCGCCAACGGTCAGGATCGAGTCAGCTGCGTCGTCGGGGATTTCAACGCCGAATTCTTCTTCGAAAGCCATGACCAGTTCAACGGTGTCGAGCGAATCAGCGCCCAGATCGTCAATGAAGCTGGCGCCTTCAACAACCTTGTCGGCGTCAACGCCAAGATGATCAATTACAATTTTCTTTACGCGTTCTGCGATATCGCTCATGTCGGTTTCCTCGACCTTTATTTTGAAAGGGAATGCCTTTCGGCACCCTGCCCTGTTAGAAGCCCTCATGCGCCGTTCAAATCCGGCACCGCTGGCAAACCCGTTCAACCCGGTCCAAGCTAGACATCGTCACACAAAATCGCAACGGCTTCCTGTCTCTCCGGGACGACTGTTCACAGTCTTGGCCCGCTTAACATGGTTTCAATCGGTCGAAAAGCCTGAAAACGCGCTAAGCACAGCGTATGACAGGCAATTTCGCCGGAACCGGCAAGCGGAGCCTTGCGGCGCGGGACACCCGGGAGGATGCCTGAACAGCGCCGCAATCATTTCAAGACGCCTTGGGAGCGCCTCAGATCATCGCCATGCCGCCATTAACGTGCAGGGTCTGGCCCGTCATGTAGCCCGCCTCGTTGGAAGCGAGGTAAAGCACGGCCGAGGCGATTTCCGCTCCCGTGCCCATGCGCTTCATGGGAATGGCGCCCATGATGGCCTCTTTCTGCTTGTCGTTCAGCTTGCCGGTCATGGCGCTTTCGATGAAGCCCGGGGCCACGCAATTGACGGTGACGTTGCGGGTGGCGATTTCCTGCGCCAGCGACTTCGAAAAACCGATCATGCCGGCCTTGGAAGCGCAGTAGTTGACCTGACCGGGATTGCCGGTGACGCCGACGATGGAGGTGATGTTGATGATGCGGCCGAAACGGCGGCGCATCATCGGGTGCGTCAACTCGCGCGTCAGACGGAACATCGCCGTCAGGTTCACCTCGATGACATTGTCCCAGTCCTCGTCGCTCATGCGCACGAAGAGGCCATCCTTGGTGATGCCGGCATTGTTGACGAGAATATCGACGCCTTCCAGCTCGGCTTCGGCCTTTTCACCCAGCGCCTTGACTTCGGCGCGGTCGGAAAGGTTGGCCGGGAAAATCTTGACGCGGTCGCCAAGTTCCGCCGCCAGGGCCTCGAGCTTTTCAACGCGGGTGCCGTGCAGGCCGACGATTGCGCCCTGGGCATGCAGGGTGCGGGCGATTTCTTCGCCGATGCCGCCGGTCGCGCCGGTTACGAGAGCCTTGCGGCCTGTCAGATCAAACATGGTTCGTTCCTTCTTTATGGCAAGTCCGCAGGAAGTTTTGCGGCTCTGCATCGGGAATTGTCAAAATAAAAAGCCGGTGCGGGGCAAAGCCCGCCTCAGCCGATAAGCGTGGCAAGCAGCTGGTCGATATCGGCCGCACCGTTGACGGCAACGCCGTTCACCGTCTTGTCGATACGGCGGGCAAGGCCCGTCAGCACCTTGCCGGAGCCGATTTCGTAAAGCTGGGTTACGTTGTTGGCGGCGAACCACTCAACCGTCTCGCGCCAGCGCACCTGGCCCGTCACCTGTTCGACCAGCAGGGCGGCGATCTCATTGGCGTCGGAAACGGGAGCGGCGCGCACATTGGCGATGACCGGCACCACAGGATTGTGCTTTTCGACTTTCGCCAGCGCCTCGCGCATCGCTTCCGCCGCCGGCGCCATCAGCGCGGAGTGGAAAGGAGCGGAAACCGGCAACATGATGGCGCGTTTGGCGCCCTTTTCGGAAGCGATCGCGGCTGCCTTTTCGACGGCAGCCTTGCCACCGGAAATGACCAGCTGGCCGCCGCCATTGTCGTTGGCGATCTGGCAGACGCCGAGCACGCCCGCTTCCTCGCAGATGGCTGAGACCGCATCATGCTCCAACCCGATGATCGCAGCCATGGCACCCTCGCCGACCGGCACGGCGGCCTGCATGGCATTGCCGCGAATGCGCAGAAGACGGGCTGTATCGGCAATCGAGAAGGTGCCTGCGGCGCAGAGCGCCGAATATTCGCCGAGCGAATGGCCGGCCACATAAGAAACCGTATCGGACAGCTTGAAGCCGCGCGCCTCGAGAACGCGCATGACCGCCATGGAGACAGCCATGAGGGCCGGCTGGGCGTTCGCCGTCAGCGTCAGCGTCTCTTCCGGGCCGTTCCACATGATGTCGGAAAGCTTCTGATCAAGCGCCTCGTCGACTTCCTGGAACACGGCGCGCGCTTCCGGATAGGTATCCGCCAGCTCCTTGCCCATGCCGACGGCCTGGCTTCCCTGACCGGGAAATGTGAATGCAATACCCATGGGATGTCGTCCTTCTTGTCTGGCCTTGCCTTTATTCTTTCGGACTTCCATTCACATTCCCGCCGGCGAAGTCAAGGCTTGAAGCCCTATGGCAGGCTGTTGTGAGGGGTTTTGCCGTCCCGTTTTCCCCTTTCTTTTCATCATATTTTTTCTTGCACTGCGGCAATTCCCGATTAGTTTCACACCACCTTCCAAAACTGGCCAAGCACCGGGACACCTCCATGAAACAGAAACTACTGGGTCGCACGGGTATCTCCGTGTCCGAAATCTGCCTCGGCACGATGACGTGGGGCACGCAGAATACCGAAGCCGAAGCGCATGCGCAGATGGATTACGCCGTCGAAAACGGCGTCAATTTCTTCGATACGGCCGAGCTTTACCCCACCACCCCCGTTTCCGCCGAAACACAGGGCCGGACCGAGGATTACATCGGCACATGGTTTGAAAAGACCGGCAAACGCGATCAGGTCGTGCTCGCCACCAAGGTCGCCGGCTCGGGCCGCGACTATATTCGCGGCGGCCGCGATATTGACGCCACCGCAATCCGCGAGGCGGTGGATACCAGCCTCAGGCGGCTGAAGACCGATTACATCGACCTCTACCAGATTCACTGGCCGAATCGCGGCACCTACCATTTCCGCGGTGTCTGGAGCTTCGATGCTTCCGGTCAGGCGAAAGAGCGTACGCTCGCCGAAATCACCGAAAAGCTAGAAACGCTCGGCGAACTGGTGAAAGCCGGCAAGATCCGCGCCATCGGCCTCTCCAACGAAAGCGCCTGGGGCACGCAGAAATATATCGATATCGCCGAGGCCAACGGCCTGCCGCGTATCGCCACCATCCAGAACGAATATAACCTGCTCTATCGCAGCTTCGACCTCGACATGGCGGAAGTCGCCCATCATGAAGATGTCGGCCTGCTCGCCTATTCGCCGCTGGCGGCGGGTCTGCTCACCGGCAAATACCAGAACGGCGCCCGTCCGGCGGGATCGCGCGCCAGCATCAATCACGACCTCGGCGGCCGCCTGCAGCCGCATCAGGAAGCCCCGGTCAAGGCCTATCTGGAGCTTGCGGCCGCGCACGGGATCGACCCGGCCCAGCTCGCCATCGCCTTCTGCCTCACCCGACCCTTCATGGCCTCGGCCATCATCGGCGCAACGACGATGGAACAGTTGAAGACGGATATCGCAGCGGCGGATGTGACCCTGTCGGACGAGGTGCTGAAGGGCATTGCGGCGATCCATCGGCAATATCCGATGGCGATTTGAGGATCGACCGGCGCGCTTTTTCGCTCTTGCCCTTGCATTCCGGGCAAAAATCCGTATAAGCGCGCTGTTCACAACACCCGGTCCAATTGGCTGGTGGCTGAACGGAGGGCTGGTTCCGGCAACGGAACAGCAGGAACCATAAGGTTTTTCCGGCCTCCCGTGTCTCCGCTCTCGACCGTCTCGAACAACGCTTTTCTTGCTTTAAGGCCTCGTGCCTTTTCAGGAGCAGTCGTTGAGGCTTAGCGCCGTTGCCGGGTGAAGGACGAAACGCAAGAAAGGCAAAGCTTAAATGGCTCTTTACGAACACATCTTCCTTGCCCGGCAGGATATTTCTGCCCAGCAGGTCGACGCACTTGTCGAGCAGTACAAGGGCGTTATCGAATCGTTCGGCGGCAAAGTCGGACGCATCGAGAACTGGGGTCTGAAGTCCCTCACCTACCGCATCAAGAAGAACCGCAAGGCTCACTACGCTCTCATGGACATCGACGCTCCGGCGGCCGCCATCCATGAAGTTGAGCGCCAGATGCGCATCAACGAAGACGTTCTTCGCTACATGACCATCGCCGTCGAAGCCCACGAAGAAGGCCCGTCCGCGATGATGCAGAAGCGCGACCGTGACGACCGTCCGCGCCGCGATGGCGACCGTCCGGACCGTGGCCCGCGTGAAGATCGTGGTCCCCGCGAAGACCGTCCGCGCCGTCCGCGCGAAGACCGTGCATAAGAAGGAGTTTTGATCAATGGCTGACGCATCCTCTTCCCAGGCACGCCGCCCGTTCCACCGCCGTCGCAAGACGTGCCCCTTCTCCGGCGCCAACGCTCCGAAGATCGACTACAAGGACGTTCGTCTCCTGCAGCGCTACATTTCCGAGCGCGGCAAGATCGTTCCGTCCCGCATCACGGCCGTTTCCCAGAAGAAGCAGCGCGAACTCGCCCAGGCGATCAAGCGCGCCCGTTTCCTCGGCCTGCTGCCCTACGTCGTAGCGTAATGAATTGAAGCGAGGCTGCGCTTTGGCGCGGCCTCGTTTTCCTCGAAGCAGCTGACTCTTAATCAGCGGGTCGAGAAGTACTCATCCTTCCGCGTTGGGCGCGGATCGATACCATAAAACCCATGTTGGGGATGAGGCTCCAAGGAGCGATCCTCTAACTGCTTTAGTTTCAGCAGGACAGCGAAGTGCAAAAGTTGAACCAGACAGTGCTGATCACCGGCGTTCTCGCCGGCATATGCGCCGCGTTTTTAACGCTTGGCGCAACGGCACAGTCGTCCTTTTCCTTCCTGCTCTATGCCGGTTCCGCCATGCCGATCCTGATCGCCGGCATGGGCTGGGGCAATCGCGCCGCCGTCGTCGCCATCATCACCACGGCCCTTATCGGCGCGCTGGTCATGTCGCCGCTTTTCGCGCTGACCATTGCCATCTTCACGCTGATCCCGGCCGGCTGGCTTTCGCATCTCGCCAATCTGGCGCGCCCGGCTTCCGAACTTGGCGGCCCGGATGATCTGCTTGCCTGGTATCCGCTGTCCGGCATCGTGCTGCATCTTTGCATTCTGGTCTCTGTCGCCGTCGTTATTCTCGGCTGGATGATCGGTTATGGTCCCGATCTCGTCGCGCGTCTGATCGACGTGATTATGACCTCGGTTCAGAATAGCGAACCTTTGTTCCAACCCGATGTCGAGGGACTGGCGCGGGCGAAGTCGCTGTTCGTACTGATGCTGCCGATCGTTCAGGGCGGCCTCTGGGTCATCCTGCTGTTTGCGGCCTATTATTTCGCGACCCGGCTGGTCGGTTCCTTCGGCAAGGGACTTCGTCCGCGCGAAGACATTGCTTCCGCGCTGCGCATGCACCGCAATGCGATCTTCATCTTTCTCGGCGGCATCGTCGCCATGTTCTTCGGGGGCGTCGCCGCCATGGTTGGTGCCGTCATCTGCGGCACCTTCGGCGCGGGCTTCCTGATGGCGGGTTATGCCTCGCTGCATAAAAAAGCGCGCGGAAAGGACTGGCGGCTGCCGGTTCTCATCCTCGCTTATCTCTCGGCGGTCTTTGTCTTTCCGCTGTTCATCATTCTCGTGCTCGGCCTGAGCGACGTGCGCAGCACGATCTCTCTGACGCCGGCACGGAAAACCGACACAACGAACGAAACCAAACCATAGAAAGGATCAAGAAGATGGACGTTATTCTTCTCGAACGCATCAACAAGCTCGGCCAGATGGGCGAAACCGTCAAGGTTCGCGACGGCTATGCCCGTAACTTCCTGCTGCCGCAGGGCAAGGCGCTGCGCGCCAACGCCGCCAACAAGACCCGTTTCGAAACCGAGCGCGCAACGCTCGAAGCCCGTAACCTCGAGCGCAAGTCGGAAGCCCAGAAGGTTGCCGAGGCTCTCGAAGGCAAGTCCTTCATCGTCGTCCGTTCGGCTGGCGAAACCGGCCAGCTCTACGGTTCTGTTGCTGCCCGCGACGTCGTCGAAATCCTCGGTGCCGAAGGCTTCAACATCGGCCGCAACCAGGTTGAACTGAACACGCCGATCAAGACCATCGGTCTGCACAACGTCACCCTGCACCTGCATGCCGAAGTCGAGCTTCAGGTTGAGCTGAACGTTGCCCGTTCGGCTGAAGAAGCAGAACGTCAGGCCAAGGGCGAAAGCCTCACCTCCGCTGACGCCATCTACGGCGTTGACGAAGACGCGCTGCGTCCGGAAGACTTCTTCGATCCGGAAGCTGACCGCGACGGCGACGACGAATAAGATTTGGCTTAACGGTCAAAGGAAAACCCCGGATGGCGACATCCGGGTTTTTTTGTTTGCGGGCTTCGAGTTTGCCGTTGGATACCCCCCTCTGCCCTGCCGGGCATCTCCCCCTCAAGGGGGGAGATCGGCAGGAGGTGCTACCACCGCTTCATTCGCAAACGTTGAGATGGGTGAGACTTAACCACGAGTCGATCTCCCCCCTTGTGGGGGAGATGACCGGCAGGACAGAGGGGTGAACGACACCCACCCAAGCTTGCCCACTACTTCGCCGCCGTCTCCGCCCCATCCGGCGCCTTGCTCTTATCCACATGCACCACCACCGACATGCCCGGCGAAAGCTCAGCCGCGAGCGGCTGATCCGCATCGATCACGATCCGCACGCCGAGGCGCTGGGCGATCTTCACGAAATTGCCGGTCGCATTGTCAGGCTTGATGACGGCGAATTCCGAACCCGTCGCGGGCGAGAACCGCTCCACATGGCCGGTCAGCTTGCGGCGATGCAGCGCGTCGACCGAAATCGTCACCGGCTGGCCCACCTGCATGCCGGCGAGCTGGGTTTCCTTGAAATTGGCGATAACCCAGACATCATGCGGCACGACGGCCATCAGCTGCGTACCGGCGGTGACATATTGGCCAGTGCGGACGCCAACTTCGCCGAGCCTGCCATCCACAGGCGCGTGGATTTCGGTATTGGCGAGGTCGATACGGGCGAGCTCGACGGCGGCTTCGGCATTGGCGACGGCGGCCTGCAATGAGCTGCGGTTGACGATGATCGTCTGCAGATCCTGACGGGAAACCTCGAGCGCCGCTTTCGCCTGCGACAGCGATGCCCGTGCCTTTTCAAGCGCGGCATGGGCTTCTTCCTGCAGGCTGGAGGTTCCGGCACCGCTCTTGATGAGGTTATCCTGCCGGTCGGAGGCGAGCTGCGCCTGTTTCAGCGAAGCCTCGGCGCTGTCGACCGCCGCCTCGCTGGAGCGGATATTGGCATTGGCGGCATTTTCCTGCTGGCGGGAATTGTCGAGCGCTGCCTTGTGGGTATCGAGCGTGGCTTCCGCCTGCGCCTGTTTCTGGCGATAGATGCGGTCATCGATCCTGGCCAGCAGGGCGCCCTGCTTGACTTCCTGATAGTCTTTCACCGGGACATCCACGACATAACCGCTGACCTGCGGGCTCATGGTCGTCACATAACCGCGCACGAAGGCGTTGTCTGTCATTTCAACGGTGGAGAGGAAAGGCGGCAGCCGCCAGGCGTAAAGCACGAGCGCCACACCGGCGACGCCGCCGAGTAGAACGAGGATGGAAACGGGAGTAAAAAACTTCTTCAGCATAATGTCACTCTTGGAGGTTCAAGACTGTGGCGCCGGCGCGGCATCGGCATTGTTCCCCGCGAGGAACGGACGGATGCGCAACCATGCAAGGTGGAGTAAAAGCGCGACCAAGGCCAGCGCAGAAACGACGGATATCAGCAGGAACGTATCATTATAGGCGAGCACATAGGCTTCCCTGCTGACCTGCTGGCCAAGCAGCGCCAGACCTTCCGCCTTCAGCAGCGCCGGATCGGTGATGACATGGCTGTAGGAGCCGGAAAGCTGCGACACGCGCTGGGCGACCAGGGGATTGGTGAGCAGGATATTTTCCACCAGAATATTGGAGTGAAACTTCTCCCGCAGCGTTACGAAACTGCCGAGCAGCCCGGTCATCAGCATCGAGCCCGTGATCTGGGTAAACAGGAAGATGGTGATGAAATTCACCAGATAAGGCGCACCTCTGGCAAGGGCTGCAGCAAACCCCTTGGACATGACCGGCGGCAGGAACATGGCCGCGCCAAAGGCAATCATCATCTGGCTGAGATACATTTGCTCGGGCCGCGTCAGATTGGTGGACTGGCTGTCCATGAACGAGCCGGCGGCGATCAGTGTCAGCGCGATCACATGGGCGGTATCGACATATTTCGTCAGCATCAGCCAGGCGCAGGCGGCACCGCCAAGCACGGTGGCCAGCAGCACCAGCGCGTAAAGCGTGGTCGTCTGGTCGTTCAGCAGGCCGAGCTGCTGATAGAAGCTGACCGCCGTAGAGGATTGTTCGGAAGAAACCGCGCGGTAGACGAGCAGCACCGCAATGACATGCAGATTGGTCTTCGAGAAAATCCAGCGCAGGTCGAGCAGCGGGTTCTTGCGCGGCAGTTCGATGAAGGCCATCAGCGTCAGAAGCGCGATCGACGTCGCCAGAAGCGCGCCCAGCCACCACGTCTCGAACCACCAGTAGAACCGGCCAAGCGTGAGCATGATCGCAAGGCAACCGAGACCGCCGGCAAACAGCAGATAACTCAGAATATCCATGCGCTCGATGACTTTCGCGCGCGGCGGCGGCGTGACCTTGAGAATGTGGATCATGGCGCCGGCGATCAGCGCAAATCCCACTTCCATGGAATAGAGCGCGTTCCAGCCACCGATTTCCAGCAGTGAGGGCGAAACGATGCGGGCCAGCGGCGCCGACAGCAGGGTGCCTGTCAGGGCGATGCTGAAACCGAGCGAGAATTTCCGCGCCGGCGGAAAGGCCTCCAGAATATAGAGGAAGCCGAGCGAGGAAATCGGCGCCGCCGCCATGCCGCTGACGAAACGGATGACGATGGCCGAATGCAGATCCGTGACGAAGAGATTGAGACAGGACGCGACAACGAAGGCGACGATCGAGAGTTCGGCAAAGGGCCGCAGGCCATATTGCGCCCGCACCTTGAAGAGCGCGATGGAGAAGGTGGCATAGGGCGCCATATAGGCGGCGGAAAGCCACGCCACCTCCGCCACCGTTGCGGAAAACTCGCCCTGCAACTGGTAGATATTGGCCATGAGGAGGTTCATGCCCAGCCCCTGGGTAATGAAGAACGACAGGCCGGCGAAGATAAAGCAGAGCCGCAGCCACAGCGGCCGCTCAACCGGCTGCGGCGCGGCGGGAGGGGCAGGCTCCGGCACGGTCTCGCCCGCGTCCGCAGCACTTGACGGCGCAGGCGCCTCCTCTTTCGGAAACGCTGTGGTGGCGACGGTCGCCTCGGCGTTTTCGGAAGCGGCCTCATCCGTGGTTTGCGGCAACACGCTGCTCACGATTGCGCCCTCCCGGCTGCGAGGTTTTGCAGATTGGCGGAAAGCCGGCGCATCACATCGAGCGCCATCGCCAGTTCCTGTGAGGAAATATCGGCAGCGATTTCCGAACGCAGCGTCTTTGCCACCGCCTGCACCGTTTCCGAGGTCTTCTCACCTTCCGCCGTCATGTGGATGCGTTTGGCGCGACGGTCGTTCTCATCGGAGCGGCGCTCGATGAGGTTCTGTTTCTCCATGCCATCCAGCACCCGCACCAGCGTCGGGGTTTCGATTTCCATTTCCTCGGCAAGTTCCGTCTGGGTCAGCGCACCGCGCCGCGACAGCGCAAAAAGCGCACGCGCACGGGCCAGCGTCAGCCCGCTTTCCCCTACCCGCGCATCGAAAAACGCGCGCAGTTTGCGGGTGAAAGCGGAGACTTCATCCAGAAGCTGTTCCTTGTCGGTCTCGCGGGACATATCAGCAAGCCTTATAATTAGGATACTATTTATTTTCTGCCTATTTATTCGGAAGCCTGATGATTTTCAAGTTTCTTTCGTGCCGGGTCTGCCATGCGGTAAACTCATGGCAGCGAATCACCTCGCCGGAAAATTCCGGCACCTCGTTCCCACCACCCTGTGGATTGCTGGGGACAACTGAAGATGTGATCCAGCTGCACGGAGCAGACGTCAGCCTGCCACAGAGTGTTGCAACAATATCATTGACTGCCATGCCCCAGGAAGCCAAACCCGAGGTTTAAGGACAAAGGCAAAGGGAGATCGCGCAAACCATGAACGACGCTGTGAGAAAGATCACCCCCGCGCAGCCAGCGGAACCGCATTACCGCGAGGCGCCGAACAACATCGAGGCCGAACAGGCGCTGCTGGGCGCCATCCTCGTCAATAACGACGCCTATTACCGCGTCTCGGACTTCTTAAAGCCCGTGCATCTTTACGAGCCGCTGCACCGCAAGATTTTCGAGGTGGCGGGCGATATCATCCGCATGGGCAAGACCGCCAATCCGGTGACGATCAAGACCTTCCTGCCGGCCGACGACAAGATCGGCGACCTGACGGTGGCGCAGTACCTCGCACGTCTGGCGGCCGAAGCCGTATCGATCATCAATGCGGAAGACTACGGTCGGGCGATCTATGATCTGGCGCTGCGCCGCGCGCTGATCCAGATCGGCGAGGATGTCGTCAACATCGCCTATGACGCGCCGCTCGACATGCCACCGCAGGCGCAGATCGAAGACACCGAACGCCGCCTGTTCGAGCTGGCGGAAACCGGCCGTTACGACGGCGGTTTCCAGTCGTTCAACGATGCGGTGGCGTTGGCGATCGACATGGCGGGCGCCGCCTTCGAACGCGACGGCAACCTCTCCGGCATTTCCACCGGCATTCATTCGCTCGACGGCCGCATGGGCGGCCTGCAGCGTTCCGACCTTATCGTGCTTGCGGGTCGTCCGGGTATGGGCAAGACCTCGCTTGCAACCAACATCGCCTATAATATCGCCGCCTCGTATGAGCAGGAAGTGCAGCCGGACGGTTCGTTCAAGGCGAAGAACGGCGGCGTCGTCGGCTTTTATTCGCTCGAAATGTCGTCCGAACAGCTGGCCACCCGTATCATTTCCGAGCAGACGGAAGTCTCCTCCTCGAAAATCCGCCGTGGTGACATTACCGAGGCCGATTTCGAAAAGCTCGTCGCCTGCAGCCAGATGATGCAGAAGGTGCCACTTTATATCGACCAGACCGGTGGTATCTCGATTGCCCAGCTTTCCGCCCGCGCCCGCCGCCTGAAGCGCCAGCGCGGCCTCGATGTTCTGGTCGTGGACTATATTCAGCTGATGACCGGCGGCGGCAAGGGCGGTGAAAACCGCGTGCAGGAAATCACCCAGATCACCACGGGTCTGAAGGCGCTGGGCAAGGAACTCAACGTTCCGATCATCGCGCTCTCACAGCTTTCCCGTGCGGTGGAAAACCGCGAAGACAAGCGCCCGCAGCTTTCCGACCTTCGTGAATCCGGCTCGATCGAGCAGGACGCCGACGTCGTGCTGTTCGTGTTCCGTGAGGAATATTACGTCAAGAACATGGAACCGCGCGATATTTCCGATCCCAAATATGCCGAGTGGGAAGCCCTGTTCGACAAGGTGAAAGGCACGGCAGACGTCATCATCGCCAAGCAGCGTCACGGACCGACCGGCACGGTGAAGCTCGCCTTCCAGTCCGAATTCACCCGCTTTGCGGATCTCGCCGATCCGAGTTTCACCCAGTACGAAGAGCATTGATCCGGATATGGCGAGGGTGAAACATCTTTCACCCTCGCCGCCAGTCCCGCATTCCGAACACAAGGCCAGAGTCTTTTCAGGGCCTTGGCAGACTTTTCTTACAATCCGATTCCGCGCAGCAGTGCCACGGACACAACGCCGAGCGCGGCGGCCGGCAGCAGGCTGAGACGGAGCGCGGCGACGGCGGTTATTGCACAGGCGATGGTTTCCGCCAGTCCGCTGGCGAGCGCCGTCGGTGTGACCACGGCCATAAGAACGGCGGGCGGCACCACGCCGAGCGCCTTTTTTAGACGCGGCGTCAGGGCGAAATGATTGACCATCAGCAGGCCGCCAAGGCGTGTGGCGATGGTTGCCGCCATCATGGCAAGGATCGTCAGCAGCGTGTTCGGGTCGAGCGTCATGCCGGCTGCTCCGCCTGTTCCTCACGGCCGAAGGCGGCGACGGCAAGCCCCGCCAGTGCGCCGGCGGCGATATACCAGGCACCCGGAACCACCGCATGCGTTAGATAGGCGGCAGATGCGCTGGCCAGAAGCACGAAGCCGGTTTCCCTGCCCTTCCAGAAGCCCATGAGAAGCACGATGAAGACGGCGGGAAAGGCGAAATCGAGACCGATAACTGACATGTCTCCCACCACCGAGCCAAGCAGCGCACCGGCAAGGGTTGCGAGGTTCCAGACGAGATAGATGGAGAGCGCAGCACCCGTGAAGAAGGCCGCCGTCAACCTGCCGGCGATGACCCGGAATTCCGACAGCGCCCAGGATTCATCCGTCAGCACCAGCATGGCCGCATATTTCCGCCAACCCCTGAAATCATCCATCTTGCCGGCGATGGAGGCGCTCATCAGCACATGGCGCAGATTGACCAACAGAGCCGCGAAACCGAGCGCACTCCAGCTGGCCGGATGGGTCCAGATATCCATGGCGACGAATTGCGAGCCGCCGGCAAAGACCAGCAGCGACATCAGCGAGGCTTCCAGCGGCGACAGGCCCTTGCCGATGGCGACTGCACCGAACACCACGCCGATCGGCACCATGGCGATCAGCAATGGCGCGGCGGCCCTCAGCCCCGCGATAAATTCCGGGCGTTTTCCCGATATGGACATCGCATTCTCCCTTTCAGACGAAAGGGATTACGCCCACGCCCCGCCGCGGTCTTGAACGAAAGTGATGTTGCGCAGGGAAAGATGTGCGGAACGTCACCCCGTCCGAAACTGTCCCGGCGTAACGCCCGTGCGTGCCTTGAAGTGCCGCGTGAAATGCGCCTGATCGGCAAAACCGCAGAGCGCCGCCACCTCGGCCGGCATCTCGCCGGCGCGCAGCAGACGCCGCGCCCTGCGGATGCGCACATCCGTCAGATAGGCATGCGGGGTGATGTGAAATTCCTTGCGAAAGGCGCGGATGAGATGCGCCCGGCTGAGACCGGCGATGGAGGCCAGCTCCTCCAGTCCGATATCGCTCTCGTAATTGTCGGTGAGATAATCCCGCGCGGTATGGACCGCCGTTTTCTCGCGGGTTTCGACCGGCAGGATGATGGCACTGCCATGCCTGCCGAACAGCACCGCCAGAACCGAGAACATGCCCTCATCCGCTTCGAGTGCGCCGGTTTTCGCCTCCAGCCGCCGATGTGCCATCTGGAAGGCCGTCGCCATCTGCGGATCGCGCGGCAGGAACTTCGGAAAGGACGGCGTGCCGTGAAACGCCCTGCCCGTCACATCCTCGATAATCTCCCGCAGCAGTTCCGTATCGGGATAGATCATCCGGTAGCGATAACCGCCGCCGCCCGGCGCGCCATCGTGAATCTCATCCGGGTTGATGAGGTAAAGATGCCCCGGCCCGGTCTGTTCGGTCGTGCCCTGAATGGTGGAGATCTGCGAGCCGCTTTCGATGGCGCCTATGGAAAACGTGTCATGCGCATGCGGTGAATATTCATGGGTGAGAAAAGTCGCGCTCAGGCATTCCATGCCGCCAAAGCGCCGGTCACGCCAGAAACGCGTGGTTTCCGTCGTGGCAACGGGCATGAAATCAAGGGCCTGTTCCTGCGAAACATTGTGCATGAGCGAAGTTTAGAGCATTCCGTCCTTACCGTCTTGAACAAAAGTGCTAGGGTCCGAACCGGTTCAAGATCAACCGGACGCATGGCATGACAGACGACTTCGAAGACACATTTTCCGAAAACGAAACCGAAGCATTCGAAACCGCCCCGCTGAGGCTGACCGTCGATCTCGGCGCTCTCGCCGATAATTGGCGGGACATGAAGAAGCGCTCGGCAGGCGCGCGGACGGCGGCTGTCGTCAAGGCCGATGCCTATGGTCTCGGTATCGAAGATTGCGGCGCGACGCTTTACCATGCCGGAGCGCGGGACTTCTTCGTGGCGACGGTGGCCGAGGGCGCGACGCTGCGGTCCTATGCCCCGGAAGCGCGCATCTTCGTGCTTTCCGGCATCTGGCAAGGCCAGGAACGGCAGGTCTTCGACAATGATCTCGTGCCGGTTCTGGCCTCCGAGGAGCAGCTTTCCTTCTGGATGGCGACAGTCGCCGAGCGGGGCGATCACCCCTGCGCGCTGCATGTGGATACGGGCTTCAATCGCCTTGGGCTGCCGCTCGATGACGCCCTGTTTCTGGCCGACGACGTGACGCGGCCGGCGAGTTTCGATCCGGTTCTGGTGCTGTCGCACCTCGCCTGCGCCGACACGCCCTCCTCGCCGATGAACAGGGTGCAGCTCGAATCATTCCGGAAGGCTAGCGCCGCTTTCGAAGGTATCGAATCAAGCCTCTCGGCTTCCGCCGGGATATTTCTAGGCCCTGACTATCATTTCGACCTCACCCGCCCCGGCATCGCGCTTTATGGCGGTGAAGCGGTGAATGGCGTGGCCAATCCGATGCGGCCTGTGGCCACGGCCGAGGCGCGGATCATCCAGATTCGCGAGGCCGGCGAAGGCCAGACCGTCAGTTATGGCGGCACCTTCCTGCTCAAGCGCGCAAGCCGGCTCGCCATCGCATCGATCGGTTATGCGGATGGGTACCAACGTTCGCTCTCCGGCTCCGGCATTCCACTGCGCGAAATGGGCCATGGCGGCGCCTATGGCGTGGTCAACGGCCATAAAGTCCCCGTCGCCGGCCGCGTGACCATGGACCTCACCATTTTCGACGTGACGGACGTGCCGGCAAATGCCATCCGCAGCGGCGACTATATCGAGCTTTTTGGCCCCAACGTTCCGGTCGACGAGACTGCACGCGCGGCCGGCACCATCGGCTACGAGATGCTGACGGGGCTTGGTCTGCGTTACGAGCGGCAATATCTGATGGCGGACGACTGAGGGCCGCCTTTAGCTCTTGGAAAGCCGACGCGACCTGTGCTAAAAGAGAACAAAAGGAGATCGAAATGCCCGAAATCCATTTGAGCGAGCAGGACGAGAAATTCATCGAGGAGCAGGTGGCGGCAGGCATCTATAGCGATGCGGATGCCGTAATTCATGCGAGCCTGCAATTGCTGAGCAGTGACGAAGGCAAGAGGGCCGCGCTTAGATTGCTGATACAGGAGGGCATTGACGACGCGGAGGCTGGCCGGGTTCACCGCTATGCCTCACAAGACGATTTTCTGAGCGATATCAAACGCGTTTCCGCCCAGCAGAAAACGGGGACCGATCATTAAAATCCGGACTCCTATCTGGACCACGCGGGCAAGGCGCGATCTTGCCGAAGATCATGCTTACATTGAAACCGAAAATCCCGTTGCTGCGGATCGCCTTGTTCTCGATATCTATAACAAAATCGAATCGATGGCGGCACTTGGTTTGACCGGCGTCTCAAGACACGGATACGGCACGGGGCTTCGCAGCATTGCGTATCGAGATCGTGTGATTTTCTTTCGTGTCAACAATGGCGAACTAACCGTGATGCGCGTGCTGCACGGCCATCAGGACATTTCCGCCGAAGATTTCAAACAAGAAGAAAACTGACATAACATGGCCAAAGCCAAGACCCAATTCGTGTGCCAGAACTGCGGCACGGTTCACACCCGCTGGGCGGGAAAATGCGAAGGCTGCGGCGAGTGGAATACCATCGTCGAGGAAGATCCTATGGGCGGCATCGGTTCCGGGCCGGGCAAGACACCCAAGAAGGGCCGACCCGTCACGCTCACCTCGCTGTCCGGCGAAATCGAGGAAGCGCCGCGCATCCCGACCGGCATCAGTGAACTCGACCGGGCGACCGGCGGCGGTTTCGTTCGCGGTTCAGCCGTCCTGATCGGCGGCGATCCCGGCATCGGCAAATCGACCCTTCTCATGCAGGCGGCGGCCGCCCTTTCGCGGCGCGGGCACCGCATCATCTATGTCTCTGGTGAAGAGGCGGTGGCGCAGGTGCGCCTGCGCGCCCAGCGCCTGGGTGCGGCGGAAACCGACGTGCTTTTGGCCGCGGAAACCAATGTCGAGGATATTCTGGCGACGATCTCCGAGGGCAAGCGGCCCGATCTCGTCATAATCGATTCCATCCAGACATTGTGGAGCGACACGGCCGATTCCGCTCCCGGCACGGTGACGCAGGTGCGCACCGGCGTGCAGGCGATGATCCGTTTCGCCAAGCAGACGGGCGCCACCATGGTGCTGGTTGGCCACGTGACCAAGGAAGGCCAGATCGCCGGTCCGCGCGTGGTGGAACACATGGTCGACGCCGTGCTTTATTTCGAAGGTGATCGCGGCCATCATTACCGTATCCTGCGCACCGTGAAGAACCGCTTCGGACCGACGGACGAGATCGGTGTGTTCGAGATGTCGGACCGGGGATTGCGTGAGGTTTCCAACCCATCCGAACTTTTCCTCGGCGAGCGCAACGAAAAATCGCCGGGCGCCGCCGTCTTCGCCGGCATGGAAGGCACGCGCCCCATTCTTGTCGAAGTGCAGGCGCTGGTCGCCGCCACCTCGCTCGGTACGCCGCGCCGTGCCGTGGTTGGCTGGGACAGTTCGCGGCTCGCCATGATTCTTGCCGTACTTGAGGCCCATTGCGGCGTGAAACTCGGCCAGCACGATGTTTACCTCAACATCGCCGGCGGATACCGCATATCGGAACCGGCCGCCGATATGGCGATTGCGTCTGCATTGGTTTCCTCGCTTGCCGGCCTTGCCCTGCCCGCCGATTGCGTCTATTTCGGCGAAATCAGCCTGTCGGGCGCAGTAAGGCCGGTCTCACATACGGGCCAGCGATTGAAAGAAGCTGAAAAACTCGGCTTTTCCGCCGCACTTCTGCCTTCTGCTTCGGCTGAATTGCCGAAAGGCGGCAAGGGGCGCTGGACGGAAATCGAAAGCCTTCCGGACCTCGTGGCCCGCATCGCCGGCTCCGGCAACCGGTTCAAACAGGTTGAGGACGACGAATATTGATCCTTTCGCCAAGGGAAACAGTGGTGTAAGAGGATCGCAAAATTGGCAAGGCAGCGTCTGACAAGGCGTCGCACCTCCGGAGTTGGTATATGCCCATTACAATTTTCGACGGCATCGTCATCGCCGTTGTTCTTTTCTCCGCCATTCTCGCGATGGTCCGCGGCTTCTCCCGCGAAATTCTGTCGATTGCGAGCTGGGCCGGTTCGGTCGCCGCCGCCTATTATCTCTATCCGGTCCTGCTGCCCTATGCGCGCAACTATACCGATGACGACAAGATCGCCATTGCCGGTTCGGCGGGCGTGGTTTTCCTCGTCTCGCTGATCGTGATTTCCTTCATCACCTCGCGCATTGCCGATTTCATCATCGACAGCCGCATCGGCGCTTTGGATCGCACGCTCGGTTTCCTGTTCGGCGCGGCGCGCGGCATCCTGCTGCTCGTCGTCGCGGTCGCCTTCTGGAACTGGCTGGTGGATGTGAAGACGCAGCCGGAATGGGTCACGCAGGCCAAGGCCAAGCCTTTCCTCGACGGGCTGGTGGGCAAGCTGGAGGCCGTTCTGCCTGACGATATCGAACCGCAGATCCGCGCCCGCATCCTCGGAAAACAACAGGAACCCGGCGCCACGCAGGCGCCCGCGGAAGATGTGCCGGCAGCAAATCCGCCGGCAACGAATAATTGACACAGTGTCGCGCCTTGCAATGCATGCAAGGCGCGCTATTTGTGCTAAATATCAAGCACGACACAGATGGGCCGACCGGGAGACATACTCACCGGAGAGGTCTTTCTTTTTTTCTCGGTAGAGAGCAAGGGCAAGCCGGATGATTGAGCCGCTTTCGCATTCCCCGTTCCCTGGGGCCACGTTCAAAGAAGAGATCGACGGCGATACGCTGCATGAAGAATGCGGCGTTTTCGGCATTCTCGGCCATGCCGACGCCTCGGCGCTGACCGCTCTTGGTCTCCATGCGCTTCAGCATCGCGGCCAGGAAGCAGCCGGCATCGTTTCTTTCGATGGCAAGCGCTTCCATCAGGAACGCCATATGGGCCTCGTCGGCGATCATTATACTGATCCCGCAACGCTCGCCCGCCTGCCCGGCTCCATCGCGATTGGCCACACCCGTTATTCCACCACCGGCGAAGTGGCGATGCGCAACGTGCAGCCGCTGTTTGCCGAACTGGAAGAAGGCGGCATTTCCATTGCCCATAACGGCAACTTCACCAACGGCCTGACGCTGCGCCGCCAGATCATCGCCACCGGCGCCATCTGTCAGTCGACCTCGGATACCGAAGTCGTTCTTCACCTCATCGCCCGCTCGCGCCACTCCTCCACCGCTGATCGTTTCATCGATGCCATCCGCCAGATGGAAGGCGGTTATTCGATGCTGGCGATGACACGCACCAAGCTGATTGCCGCGCGTGACCCGATCGGCATCCGCCCGCTGGTCATGGGTGAGCTGGACGGCAAGCCGATCTTCTGCTCGGAAACCTGTGCTCTCGATATCATCGGCGCGAAATTCGTCCGCGACGTGGAAAATGGCGAAGTCATCATCTGCGAAATCCAGCCTGATGGCTCGATCACCATCGATGCGCGCAAGCCTTCCAAGCCGCAGCCGGAACGTCTCTGCCTGTTCGAATATGTCTATTTCGCCCGTCCCGATTCCGTCGTCGGCGGCCGCAACGTCTATACGACGCGCAAGAACATGGGCATGAACCTCGCCAAGGAAGCACCACTGGAAGCCGATGTGGTTGTCCCGGTTCCCGATGGCGGCACGCCGGCAGCGCTCGGTTTTGCGCAGGAAAGCGGCATTCCCTTCGAATACGGCATCATCCGCAACCACTATGTCGGCCGCACCTTCATCGAGCCGACCCAGCAGATCCGCGCATTCGGCGTCAAGCTCAAGCACTCCGCCAACCGGGCGATGATCGAAGGCAAGCGCGTCGTGCTGGTGGATGATTCCATCGTGCGCGGCACGACCTCGGTCAAGATCGTGCAGATGATCCGCGAGGCGGGCGCCAAGGAAGTGCATATCCGCGTCGCCAGCCCGATGATCTTCCACCCGGATTTCTACGGCATCGACACGCCCGACGCCGACAAGCTGCTCGCCAACCAATATGCCGATGTCGAGGCGATGGCGAAATTCATCGGTGCCGATTCGCTGGCTTTCCTGTCCATCGACGGGCTTTACCGCGCCGTCGGCGGTGAAAACCGCAACCCGGCGCGTCCGCAATTCACGGACCATTATTTCACCGGCGATTATCCGACCCGCCTTCTCGACCAGAATGGCGAGGCGATGGGCAGCAAGATTTCCATGCTGGCCAGCAACGGCTGATACGCCTCACACAAAGCGGCCATCCGGCTTCCGGTGGCCGCTTTTTTCTTGCCTTTTGTTCAGGCCATCGCATGCGACGATATGATCGCTTGCGAAAGGCCGCTAGCGCTTCGTAGAAGGAAGCGCAATCATTTCGGGGGAGACCATGACTATCGATCTCAAGGGCCGTATCGCTCTCGTCACCGGCGCGTCGCGCGGCATCGGCTATTTCACGGCGCTGGAACTCGCCAAGGCCGGCGCGCATGTCATCGCCTGCGCCCGCACGGTGGGCGGCCTTGAGGAGCTGGACGACGCCATCAAGGCCGTCGGCGGCACCGCCACTCTGGTCCCCTTTGATCTCTCCGACATGAAAGCCATCGATGCGCTGGGCGCCAATATCTACGAGCGCTGGGGCAAGCTCGATATTCTGGTCGCCAATGCCGGTGTTCTCGGCGTGATCTCGCCGGTTGGCCATATCGAGGCGAAGGTCTTCGAGAGGGTCATGAACATCAACGTCACCGCCACCTGGCGGCTGATCCGCTCGGTCGAACCGCTGCTGTTGAAATCGGATGCCGGTCGCGCACTCATCCTGTCTTCGGGGGCCGCCCATAGCTGTCGTCCCTTCTGGGGCGTCTACTCCACCTCCAAGGCGGCCGTGGAGGCGCTTGCCCGCACCTGGGCTGCGGAAACGCAGAAGAGCCCGCTTCGTGTCAACAGCATCAATCCGGGTGCGACACGCACGGCGATGCGTGCCCAGGCCATGCCCGGCGAAGACCCGGCCACCGTGCCGCATCCTTCCGAGGTCGCCGCGGCCATCCTTCCGCTGGCTTCTCCCGATCTGACCGAAACCGGCAAGCTCTTCGTCGTGCGGGAAAAGCGCTTCGTGGACTACCGCCAGCCGGAGTGATCACTGCCGGACATGGGCAGGATCGTCGGCGGCAAAGCCGCAATCCTGCCTTTCCTGCCTGATCGAAGAGACCTCTTCGCTCACCTGATAGCCATGATGAAAAAACTTCGTACAACTCTGCTACGAAGGGTCGGATCGTTTTTTGCCTGTGGCGAATAGACCTTCCCGATTTCCGTATAAGGCAAATTTATTTTAGGCAGATATTTCAGCTAATAAGCGTATTATTCCTGATCGTACTTCCGCATTCCGAAGCTTTGTTCACACGATGCTGCTGACCCGCCATTCTTTGCGGTTCTCTTTTCGAGGGGGAATATCCGGATGAAAAATGTTGCTTTCTATTTCTTCGCAGCGGCCGTGCTGTGCGCCACGGCCGGAATGATCTGGGGTATCCAGATGTCAGTTTCCGAAGACCATTCGCTGTCCATGGCCCATGCGCATCTCAATCTCGTCGGCTGGACGACACTTGGCCTGTTCGGCCTTTATTACACCGTGACGCCGGAGGCCGACGGCACGGTGCTTTCGAAGGCGCATCTCGCCATTGCCCTTGCCGGCGTTCTCTGTCTCGTGCCAGGCATCGTCATCGTCCTGACCAGCGGCGCACGGGTTCTCGTGGCTATTGGATCGATCCTCACCGTCATTTCCATGCTGATCTTTCTGGTGACCGTGGCAAGAAACGGCATAGGCCGCAGGCCCGCCTGACACGGCCGGGCAGGCTCTTGACCAACGGCCTGCCCCGCGCCATAACGCAAGTCATGAAAACGACGATCTGCACCTGCTGCTGAAATAATTTTTGCTGGTTCGCCACCGGCCAGATCGTTTTCGTCTCCCGCAAGGTCCAACAGACAAACGGTCCGGTCAGGACAATTGACTGCCTTTAGGGAATATCCGCATGTCCTTGCGCCTGAAACTTCACAATACGCTGACCCGCGAAAAAGCGGAATTTACGCCGATCGACGCTGATAATGTGCGCATGTATGTCTGCGGCCCGACGGTCTATGATTTTGCCCATATCGGCAATGCGCGCCCGGTCATCGTTTTTGATGTTCTTTTCCGGCTGCTGCGTCACGTTTATGGCGAAAACCACGTGACCTATGCCCGCAACATCACCGATCTCGACGACAAGATCAACGCGCGGGCACTGCGCGATTATCCGCACCTGCCGCTGAACGACGCCATCCACGCGGTGACGAAAAAGACCGCCGACCAGTTCCATGAAGATGTGGCCGCACTCGGCTGCCTTGAGCCGACCGTCGAACCGCGCGCCACCGATTATATCGCCGAGATGATCTTTCTCATCGAGAGGCTCATCGAGCGTGGCCACGCCTATACGGCGGGTGGCGAGGTACTGTTCGATACCCGGTCCATGGCCGACTACGGACAGCTTTCCAAACGTCCGCTGGACGAACAGCAGGCCGGCGCGCGTGTCGCGGTGGAGGCCCACAAGAAGAACCCCGGCGATTTCGTTCTGTGGAAGCTCTCCTCCGAGAACGAACCCGGCTGGGAAAGCCCGTGGGGTCTTGGTCGTCCGGGCTGGCACATCGAATGCTCGGCCATGGCCAGCCGCTATCTTGGCGAAGTCTTCGACATTCACGGCGGCGGGCTCGACCTCATCTTCCCGCATCACGAGAACGAAATCGCGCAATCCCGTTGCGCCCACGGCACGCATGTTATGGCCAATGTGTGGATGCACAACGGCTTCGTGCAGGTGGAAGGCCGCAAGATGTCGAAGTCCGAGGGCAACTTCGTGACGATCTACGAATTGCTGCACACGGAGAAATTCGGCGGTCGGCAATGGCCGGGCGAGGTCCTGCGCCTTGCCATGCTGATGACGCATTATCGCGAGCCGATCGATTTTTCGGTAAAGCGTCTGGAAGAAGCCGAACGCCTGCTCGCCAAATGGCCGGCAGCCGAAGTCTCCGATGCCGCGCCGGATGAAACCGTGCTCGAAGCGCTTGCCGACGACCTGAACACAGTTGCCGCCGTGCAGGCGCTGCATGCGCTCGCGCATGCCGCCAATACCGATCCATCCAAACTGCCCGCCTTTGCGGCCAGCGCCGCCCTGCTCGGCGTTTTGCCGCAAAAGACGGAAATGGACGAAGCGATCGTTTCTGCCGTGGATGCGCTGGTGCAGTTGCGCCTTGAAATGCTGAAGGCGAAGAATTTCGCGGAGGCGGACCGGTTGCGGGACGAGCTTTCCGAGAAGGGCATTCAGCTGAAGGATGGCAAGGACAAGGAGACCGGCGAGCGGACGACGACCTGGGAGTTGAAGCGGTAGGGAGCGGTTAAGGCTGCGGCTCGCGGCTCACCCCCCTCTGCCCTGCCGGGCATCTCCCCCACAGGTGGGGAGATTAATCGCGGCTATCGCTCGCCTATCTCTAACGCTGCGGATGGGGCTGGGAGTTTGCATCTTGCCGATCTCCCTCCTTGTGGGGGAGATGCCCGGCAGGGCAAAGGGGGGTAGCCTTCACCACAATCTGCTTGCGGTTTTGAGATAGCTCAACCAATCTGGCGTAAAGTAGCTAAATGACGAGCGCCGATCATGCCGCATGCAGACGTAGACCCGATGCATCGCAAATATGCGAAGCAGATGCGGAAAGCGATGACAGATGCCGAGCTGAAGCTTTGGAATGCTATTCGTGCGCATCGCCTCGACGGCTTAAGTTTCCGCAGACAAATGCCGATTGCCGGTTTTATCGTTGATTTCGCGTGCTCGGATCACCGCCTCGTTGTCGAGGTCGATGGCTCTCAGCATACGTCTGAGGCAGCATTACAATACGATCGTGAAAGAACTGCTCGGCTTCAGAAAGACAGCTGGACAGTCCTCCGTTTCTGGAACGACGATATCCTCAAGGACATCGACAATGTCTGTCTCCACATCCTGAAAACGGTAAAGGAGGAGCAAATATGAGCATTTATACGGGCGGGTGTCAGTGCGGCGCGATCCGGTTTCGCGCGACCGGAGACCTGAAAGACAGTTCCATCTGCCATTGCCGCATGTGCCAGAAGGCCTTCGGGGCCTATTATGCGCCGCTGGTTTCGGTGCGCGAGGTGGAATTCGAATGGACGCGCGGCGAGCCGAAGCGGTTTCAATCCTCCAGTGTCGTCAAACGTGGCTTCTGCCCCGAATGCGGCACGCCGCTGACCTATGAGGCGCCGGATGGCATGGCGATCGCGGCCGGCGCGTTTGACGATCCCGCCGCGCTGCCGCCGACAATCCAGTGGGGCGTGGAGCGCAAGATCGATTTCGTCGACACCCTTCACACGCTGCCCGCCGTTCCCACCGAAGAGGATCTGACACAGGTGGATTATCTTGCCGGCCTCGTCTCCTATCAGCACCCCGACCATGACACCGAACAATGGCCGCCGGAGAACAGACAATGAGCGAAAGCGGTTTTTCCGGCGGCTGCCAGTGCGGTGCCGTGCGGTTCCATGCGGGCAAGCTCGGCCGGGCCTCCATCTGCCATTGCCGCATGTGCCAGAAGCACTTCGGCAATTTCTTCGGCGCGCTGGTCACCGCCGATCAGGCGCATCTGACCTGGACACGCGGCCAGCCCGCCCTCTTCCGCTCCTCGGCAAAAATCCATCGCGGTTTCTGCAGCAAATGTGGCACGCCGCTGACCTATCATTATCCCGGCGGCGTGGAGATCGCCATCGGCGCCTTCGATCACCCGGATGAGATCGAGCCGCAGGTGCAGGTCAATATCCACAAGCGCATGCCGTGGATCGAACAGCTATTCTCCAAACCGGCAATCGAACAGAGCGTCGACGAGGCGGAAATCACCTCCTATCAGCACCCGGATCACGATACGGCCATATGGCCGCCGGGGGATGACGCGGATGAGTGATGTCCAGGCCTTCAGCGGCGATTGCCAATGCGGGGCGGTGCGTTACCGGATCGATGGCGGCCTGCGTTATCCGCATCTGTGCCATTGCCGTATGTGCCAGAAGGCGGCGGGCAATTATTTCATGCCGCTTGCAGCAAGCAGCCGGGCGCAATTTGAATTGACCCGAGGTGAGGTGTCGTGGTTCCAGTCCTCCGACCTCGTGCGCCGTGGTTTCTGCGGTCGTTGCGGCACGCCGCTTTTCTACGACCTGCCGGAGGCCGATTTCATCAACATCACCCTCGGTTCGCTGGACGAGCCGGAGCGGGTAAAACCCGAAGCGCAATCCAATCTTACCGGTAAAATGCACTGGTTCGGCGAACTCGATGGCTTGCCGGTCGAGCCGGAACCTGCAACCGATGACAGACCTCTACCGGTGAACAACCGGCAGCACCCGGATCACGACACGGCCACATGGCCACCCGAAGGAACATAAGACATGACTGAAGAATTGCGCGGCTTTTACCCCGAGATCGAACCCTTCGAGACCGGCATGCTCGATGTCGGTGACGGGCACACGATCTATTGGGAGCGGGTGGGCACGCGTGGCGCAAAACCGGCGGTTTTCCTGCATGGCGGTCCGGGCGGCGGGGTGAACCCCACCCATCGCCGCGTTTTCGATCCGGCACTTTACGACGTCATCCTGTTCGACCAGCGCGGCTGCGGCCGTTCCACGCCACATGCGGCGCTGGAGGCCAACACCACCTGGCACCTCGTCGCCGATATCGAAAGGCTGCGCGAACTCTGCGGCTTCGAGAAATGGCTGGTTTTCGGCGGTTCCTGGGGGTCTACGCTGGCGCTCGCCTATGCCGAGACCCACCCCGACCGCGTCAGCGAACTCGTCCTGCGCGGCATCTACACCGTTACGAGACCGGAGCTGGACTGGTATTACCAGTTCGGCGTTTCGGAAATGTACCCCGACCGCTGGGAAAAATTCATCGCGCCCATCCCGGAAGAAGAACGCGGCGAGATGATGCAGGCCTATAACCGCTATCTCACCGGCGCCGACGAGGCGAAAAAGCTGGATTGCGCCAGGGCATGGAGCCAATGGGAAGGCGCGACCATCTCGCTCGTCACCGATCCCGACCGTGTCGAGGATTTCGGCGAGGATAAATATGCCATCGCCTTCGCGCGCATCGAGAACCACTTCTTCGTGAATGGCGGCTGGCTGGAAGAAGGGCAATTGCTGCGCGATGCCGGCAAGCTGAGAGATATTCCCGGCGTCATCGTGCATGGGCGTTACGACATGCCCTGCCCGCTGAAATATGCCTGGCAGCTTGCCAAGGCCTGGCCGAAGGCGGATTTCCATATTGTCGAGGCAGCGGGGCACGCCATGAGCGAGCCCGGCATTCTCGACCAGCTGATCCGCGCGAACGATCATTTTGCGGGAAAATAACCAGCGCTTTCAAGCCCTTGCAACATCCGGATGAGACGATGATTCACGCGGGGCAAGCCTCGCGTGAATATTACCCTCACTCGCAATTGCAGCCCGCTTCGCAGGCAAGCGCCTTTTATTCATGCAGTTTTTCTCATGAACCCTTCACGGAAATGAATTGGCTCCCGCCAGACCGATCCGCTATAAACGGCCATCCGAACAATTGGCGGTACTCCCCATGGCACTCGACAAAACGCTCCCGGCCCAAGAGGGCGGCGATAGCGCGCGCGGTTTTGCTTTCGCGCTCTCCGCATATCTGCTGTGGGGTTTCCTTCCCCTGTACATGAAGGCGGTCGCGCATATTTCGCCGATCGAGGTCATCGTGCATCGCGTCATCTGGTCGGTGCCGGTCGCGGCCGTGGTGCTTGTCGTGCTCGGACGCACGGCGGAAATCCGCGCGGCGCTGAAAAACCCGAAAATGCTGGCCATGGCGAGCCTGACCGCCGCGCTCATCAGCATCAACTGGGGCGTCTATATCTGGTCGATCGGTGCCGGCCGCGCGCTTGATGCCGCACTCGGCTATTTCATCAACCCGCTCTTCAGCATCTTCCTCGGCGCGGTGCTTCTGAAGGAAAAACTCTACCCGGCGCAGATCGCCGCCATCAGCCTCGTGGCGCTGGCCGTGGCGATCCTCACCTGGCATGCGGGCAGCCTGCCCTGGGTCTCCATCGCGCTCACCGTATCCTGGGGTTTTTACGCCTTCTTCCGCAAGACTTTGCCGATCGGCGCGACACAGGGCTTCCTGCTGGAAGTCATGCTGTTGTCCATTCCCGCCGTGCTGGTGATGGCCTGGCTTACCGCCAGTGGACAGGCGCATTTCATGGGTGGCAATTCCACCGATACCTGGCTTCTGGCGGCAAGTGGCCTCGTCACCGCCGTTCCGCTCATCCTTTACGGCAACGGCGCGAAACTGCTGCGGCTGTCGACCATCGGGATCATGCAATATATCGCGCCGACGATGATCTTCCTCATCGCCATCTTCATCTTCCGGGAACCCTTCGACACGGTGCGGATGGCAGCCTTTGCAATGATCTGGGTGGCGCTGGCGATCTATACCGGCTCCAGCCTGATGCGACTCAAGCGGTAATCTTGGCTCCTCCCCTCATTTCTGTGCTCGTCACGGGAATGAGGAAGGCAAGGCTCAATAATCCACCAGCAATTGCGGCACCGCGTCGTAGCCGAAACGCGGTTTGACGCCGAGCAACCCCGCCGTCTGGGCGATGATCTCTCGGGTCATCGGCGCTGCGGTGGAGGCTGCCGTGCGCCCGCCATTCACACCTGTCTTCGGCGCGTCGATCATCGTCAACACGACATATTTCGGTTTGTGCATCGGAAAACCGGCGACAAAGGCGTTGAAATTGATGTTCTTCGCGTAGCGGCCATTGATGACCTTGTCGGCGGTTCCGGTCTTGCCGCCCACATGAAATCCCTCCACCTGCGCGCCGCGGCCGGAGCCCTTGATGCCGTTCCAGTTGAAAAGATAACGGATATCGGCGCTCGTCTTCTGATTGATGACGCTGCGTGAAAGCGAGGTCGCAGCCTCTTTCGAACGCGGCAGGAAAGTCGGCGAAATGAGGTTGCCGCCATTGATGAGGGCTGCGGCCGCCACCGCCGTCTGCAGCGGCGTGGTGGCAACGCCGTGGCCGAAGGAGATGGTGACGGAATTGATCTTCTTCCACACCCTCGGCTGGGTCGGCGTGGCGACACCCGGCATTTCCGTGTCCATTTTCGTCAGCAGTCCGAGTTTCGTCAGGAACTGCTGGTGGCCTTCGACACCGACCTTGTCGGCCACCGCCGCCGTGCCGATATTCGATGAATATTGAAACACTTCCGGGATGGATAATGGGCGGTTCTTTCCCTTGAAGTCCTTGATGGTGAAGCCGCCCATGCGGATCGGCCGCGATGCATCCACCACCGAATTGAGGGTGATCGCCCCCGCATCCAGCCCCATGGCCAGCGTGAAGCTCTTGAAGGTGGAACCCATTTCGAAGGTGGCGTTGCTCATGCGGTTGAACCAGCCCTTTTCATACTCCTTGTCGATGCTGCCATCGGCAAGTGTGCGGGAGGGTTCGTTGGGGTCGTAATCCGGAACCGAGGCCATGGCCAGCACCTCGCCGGTCTCCACATCGAGGATCACCGAACCGGCCGCTTCCGCCTGATAGGCGCTCTTCGCCTTCACGACGACCTCGCGGACGATGTTCTGGACCCGCAGGTCGATCGAGAGCCTCACCGGCTCCAGCGGCGCGCCGCTGGCAAGGCCGACGGCGCGCAGATCGGCCAGTCCCTGCTGGTCGAGATAACGCTCCATGCCGGCAAGCCCCTGATTATCGACATTGACGTGGCCGACAATATGCGAAGCGGTCGGCCCACCCGGATAAAACCGCCGCTTTTCCGGCCTGAAACCGATGCCGGGTATGCCGAGATTGAGAATATCCGCCTGCTGCCTTGGCGTCAGCTGGCGCCGCAGCCACTGGAAGCCGGTATCCGAGCGCAGGCGGCGATGCGTTTCGCGCCAGTCGAGATTGGGAATGACGGTTGCGAGCTTCTCCACCACCTCATCGGGATCGACCACGCGGCGCGGATCCGCATAAAGCGAGACCATGTTGAGATCGGTGGCCAGCAATGTGCCGTTGCGGTCGACAATATCCGGCCTCGAGGCAACCGCCGTCGCCCCGGTATTGATCCATGCCGTCGCCACCGGTTCGGCAAGGCCATATTGGACGAGACGTGCACCGACGATGACATAGATCACGGCAAAGGCGGCGATCAGGATACCGAGCCTCATCCTTGAATCCACCCGGCGACGCGCGGCGGAACCGAGGATCGCATCACCGCCCCGCCCGGCATTTCTCTGAATAATGAAATGCGCCCGGCTCTTGAGCCGCACCACAAAAGCAATCATTTCTGATGACACCCACTCTCATGGCGACAGAACGGAATTCCGCGACGCCAACGCCTCGGATGAGGCTGGCACAGGATCAGTCGCGGGGCCATGAAAAGAGCGGGCGGCGCGATGCCGCTGTTAAATCTGTATTAATATACATTTAAAATTGTAACGAGCCGCCAGGCGGCCGTTAACAATCGTTACGCCTGTCGCTTGTCTGCCAAAAATGCGCAGCGGTTTTGAGAAGGAGACAGGCGTAAAACAGGGCCGTGAAGCGCTTTAGAGGCGGGAGATCACCGAAGGATCGCCTTCCGGGTTCTGCTGTGCCAGCGCCCGGTCGATGATGGCGGGCACGATGTCTTTCACCTCGTCGACGATGAGCGGGTTCAACAGATGGGCGCGATGGATGAAACCCTGATCGCGCATGTGCTGCACCAGCTCCAGCATCGGGTTCCAGAAGCCGTTGATATTGGCAAAGACCATCGGCTTGGCGTGGCGGCCGAGCTGCGCCCAGGTCATGATCTCGACGATCTCCTCCAGCGTACCGACGCCGCCGGGCAGGGTCACGAAGGCGTCCGAGCGCTCGAACATCATGTGTTTGCGCTCATGCATGTCCTTGGTGATGACAAGCTCGTTCAATTGTCCGAGAGAATGGCGCGTTGCCTCCATATCGACCAGAAATTCCGGTATGATGCCGGTCACTTCGCCGCCATTGGAAAGAACGCCGCTGGCAACCGCACCCATGATGCCCTTGGTGCCGCCGCCATAAACGAGGCGAATGCCGTTTTCGGCAATGGATTTCCCAAGCGCGCGGCCTGCTTCCATGTGTGCCGGATCACGTCCGGGCTGGGAGCCGCAATAAACGCAGATGGATCGAATCGCTGTATTTTTGTCCGTCATGGAGGGAAGGAACTATGTGCGATGCGGCACGTCAAGAAAATTTGGGAAATCCCTTGCAAATATGGCCTTTTGGCCACTCGCCGCTTGTCTGGCGCAAGGTAAGACGCTAGCAATCTCAACTCGTGTGAAAAGCTTGAAATACCCGGAGATTCCAGGATGAAAAACAATAAGGCCGGTTTGCTGGCGCTGATCGTGCTGGGCATTGCGTCCCTGCTCATGATCTTTTTCGTCCTGCCGCGAATTTCCAACGACGGCAAACCGATCGGCGACGCCATCAATGAAGCGGGCAACGCCGTGAAGAACAGCGTTGAAATGGGCGGCGACAAGGCGGGCGACATCCTCTCCGACGCGGCCGAGGAAACAGCCAACATTGCCGACAAGGTCGGGCGTCTGGCGGCTTCCGCAACCCAGTCGATCAAGGACATGGCCTCGCTTTTCGCCGATAACAAGGTTCCGTCCGACGCCGATTTCGCAACCGCCCGCAAGAAGGTCGAGGCTTCGCTGAAGGAACTGACCAATATCGACATTCCGGAGTCGCTGGACGAAACCACGTCGCGGCTCATCACCACGGCGCGCGCCGCCGCCGAACGCACCACGGCCTTCCTGCGCGGCCTGCCTGACAGCGCCGCTGCGGCGGCAGCACAGGTCCGTCGTCTGGCCGGCGTCTTCGCCGGCACCGACGATGGCGCCCCCGAAGCCGCAAAACCGGCCACCGCGCCTGCCGATGCGGCGCAGGTCTCCTCCCCCACCGCGCCGACCTTCGACGTGCTGCGCGTCGAGCCCGATGGTTCGGCCGTGATCGCCGGCAAGGCGCAGCCCGGCGCGAAGCTTGAAATTCTGAGCAACGGCAAGGTGATCGCCCAGACGAATATCGACGGCAGTGGCGATTTCGCCGCCGTTTTCGACAATCCCCTGCCGCCCGGCGATCATGAGCTGGTGCTGCGCTCGACCGATACCAGCGGCAAGGCGACACAATCCGAAGAAGTGGCAACCGTTTCCGTGCCCGACGGCAAGAAGGGCGAACTCCTGGCCATGGTTTCCAAGCCGGGCAAGGCAAGCCGCGTGCTGGCCATGCCGGAGGCGGCCCCCCCGGCGCTTCAGCCGCAGCAGGCCGCGCCGTCGCAACAGCCTGCGACATCTGAAACCACCGCCAACAACGCGCCCGCGACCTCTTCCGGCACTGCGGCCGCATCGGCGACCGGCGCTCCGCTCACGTCGAGCGTTCAGGTCACCGCCGTCGAATTCGAGGGCTCGAAGATTTTCGTTGCGGGTTCCGCGCCCGCCGGTTCGACCGTTCGCGGGCTGGTCGATGACAAGGAAATCGGCAAGACCACGACGGAAGCTTCCGGTCATTTTGTCATCGAAGGCGATGTCGATCTGGCCGTCGGCAGCCATATCGTCACCGTCGAGGAACTGAATGCAGACGGCACGGCGAAGGTGCGCGTACGCGTTCCCTTCGAGCGGCCGCAGACCGATCAGGCAACCGTTGCCATGCAGGCCCCATCGGCCTCATCTTCCGCCACCACGACAACGACCCCGGCCGAAAACCAGAGCACGGCAAGCGACCGCGCCGCGTTTGAAAAACTGCGCACCGATGTCGCCAAAGCCTTCGGCATCCTGTCCAATCTCTACAAGGATCAGGCGACGCCGGCGCTCGATCAGGCCATTGCCGGCCGCTCCGCCGTGGTGATCGCCCTGAAGTCGCTTTCGGAATTCCGCACTGCCGCCGCCACCGAACCTGCCTTCACGGCCTTTGCCGGCGACATCACCGCCAAGGCGCGTCAGCTGCTCGCAACGGTCGAAGCCTGGCCGAATGATGTGGCGGCCATCGGCAAGGGCATCGCGTCGCTCGCGAGCCGCCTCGCCGAACTGCACATCGTCGCTCCTCCTGCCCCCGCGCCGCAGGCCCCTGCCGGCCCGCAGACCTTCGAGCAGGCACCGCTGGCCGAAAGCCAGAACAGCGTCATCATCCGCCGCGGCGATACGCTGTGGCAGATTTCCCGTCGCGTTTACGGACAGGGCGTTCGGTATACGACGATCTACCTCGCCAATGAGGACCAGATCAAAAACCCTGATCTGATCGAGCCCGGCCAGATTTTCGGCGTGCCGAAAGAGGCGCTGCCAAATGCGGAGGAACTCCACCGCAAGCGGCTGAAGAGCGGCTCCTGATTATGTGAAGACGTTGCGGTGAACCCGCAACAACCCTATCTGTGACACGCGCGGCGGCTTGACCAAAGCCGCCGTCCTGCTGTCGGCTTCCGGCAGTGACCGGAGAGAATGATGGCCACGAAGAAAAAAACCATTTCGGCGGATTCCAGCAATCCGACCCAGACCCTTATCAATCTCTGGCCCTATATGTGGCCGGAGGGCCGGTGGGACCTGAAGATGCGGGTGGTCTGGGCCACCGTGTTCCTCATCGTCGCCAAGCTGGTGCTGATCTCGGTTCCCTATTTTTTCAAATGGGCAACGGACGCGCTGAACGGCAAGCTCGACATGGCAGGGCTGGTTCCGGCCTTCCTGCTCGGCGCGGTGGCACTCGTCATCGCCTATAATCTGACGCGGCTGATCCAGGTCGGGCTCAACCAGCTGCGTGATTCCCTCTTTGCCAGCGTCGGCCAGCATGCGGTGCGCCAGCTCGCCTATCGCACCTTCGTACACATGCACCGGCTTTCCCTGCGTTTCCATCTGGAGCGCAAGACCGGCGGGCTTTCGCGGGTCATCGAGCGCGGCACCAAGGGCATCGAAACCATTGTCCGTTTCACCATTCTCAACACCGCACCGACCTTCATCGAGTTCCTGCTGACGGCCATCATTTTCTGGGCGTCCTATGGTTTTTCCTATGTGCTGGTCACCGTCGTCACCGTCTGGGCCTACATCTGGTTCACCGTCAGGGCCAGCAACTGGCGTATCGGCATCCGCCGCGCCATGAATGACAGCGATACCGACGCCAATACCAAGGCGATCGACTCGCTCCTGAATTTCGAGACCGTCAAATATTTCGGCAATGAGGAGATGGAGGCGCGGCGTTTCGACGTCGCCATGGAGCGTTACGAAAAATCGGCTATCTCGATCTGGACCTCGCTCGGTTGGCTGAACTTCGGCCAGGGCGTGATTTTCGGCATCGGCTCGACGGTGATGATGGTGATGTCGGCACTTGCCGTGCAGCGCGGCGAACAGACCATCGGCGATTTCGTGTTCGTCAATGCGCTGCTGCTGCAGCTTTCCGTGCCGCTCAATTTCATCGGCTTCGTTTATCGCGAAATCCGTCAGGGCCTGACCGATATCGAACAGATGTTCGATCTTCTCGAGGTGGAGGCCGAGGTCACCGACAGGCCGGATGCAAAACCGCTTGCGGCAGGCCCCGGCGCCATCTCCTTCCGCGACGTGCATTTCGCTTATGATCCGGAAAGGCCGATCCTGAAGGGCGTTTCCTTCGACGTTCCGGCGGGCAAGACGGTCGCGATCGTCGGTCCCTCGGGTGCCGGAAAATCGACGATCTCGCGGCTGCTTTACCGTTTCTACGATATTCAGGAAGGTGCCGTCACCGTTGACGGACAGGATATTCGCAACGTGACGCAAAAGAGCCTGCGCTCGGTGATCGGCATGGTGCCGCAGGATACGGTGCTGTTCAACGACACGCTCTCCTACAATATCCGCTACGGCCGCCCTTCTGCCACCGAAGAAGAACTGCGGGCAGCGGCGGATGCGGCGCAGATCAGCGCCTTCATCGGCAAGCTGCCGGAGGGTTACGCCACCATGGTCGGCGAACGCGGTTTGAAACTTTCCGGTGGTGAAAAGCAGCGTGTGGCGATTGCCCGCACGATCCTCAAGGCTCCGCCGATCCTGATTCTCGACGAGGCGACCTCGGCGCTCGATACGCATACGGAACAGGAAATTCAGAGCGCGCTCGACATCGTCTCGAAAAACCGCACCACGCTGGTCATCGCCCACCGTCTTTCCACGGTCATCCACGCGGACGAAATCATCGTGCTCAAGGAAGGGCTGATCGCCGAGCGCGGAACACACGCCTCGCTGATGGCCCAGAACGGTCTCTATGCCTCGATGTGGAGCCGTCAGCGCGAAGCGATCCGGGCCGAAGAAATGCTGCGCCATGCGCGCGAAATCGACGATCTGGGTGTCGTGGAACGCGGCGAACCGGCGCATTGACAGGCATAAACCCCGGGGAACGGGGGTGGCAGACCCGTCGGGCCATTGCCGGGCGGGTCGTTTGGCTGTAACCAGCTAGGCAAAATTTGTCGCATTGCCGTATGGATCGTGTCGTATCACGACATATAAAGCGACAGACGGAAACCGGAGCAAGGAATCTCATGAATCTGTTCGACACCATTCGCAACACCATCGTGCCGATCCACAAGGAAGGATATGTCTTCGTGGCGGCCTTCTTTGTCGCATCGCTGGTGCTCGGCTGGATCGCCGAACCGCTCTTCTGGGTCGGTCTCGTGCTGACGGCCTGGTGCGCCTATTTCTTCCGCGATCCCGAGCGCGTCACCCCGCAGGATGACGACCTCATCATCAGCCCGGCCGACGGCAAGGTTTCCGCCGTGCAGAGCGTCGTTCCGCCGCTGGAACTGGAACTCGGCAAGGAACCGCTGGTGCGCATTTCGGTGTTCATGAACGTGTTCAACTGCCATGTGAACCGTGCGCCGGTGCGCGGCCGCATCGTTAATGTCGCCTACCGTCCCGGCCTCTTCCTCAATGCCGAAGTCGACAAGGCTTCCGAGGACAATGAACGCAACGGCCTCGTCATCGAGACCTCGCATGGCAAGGTCGGCGTCGTGCAGATCGCCGGCATGGTTGCGCGGCGCATCGTCTGCTGGGTAAAGCCGAATGAACCGGTTGATGCCGGTGAGCGTTTCGGCCTTATCCGTTTCGGTTCGCGCCTCGATATCTTCCTTCCCGCTGGTTTCGAGCCGCGTGTATCGGTGGGCCAGACGGCCATTGCCGGTGAAACCGTGCTTGCCGAATTCGGCTCGGCCAAGGGTCCGGTCCTTAGCCGCCGCGGCTGAGGACAAACAGGAAGGGCATGCGCATGGAAACGCCGGCAGCAGAGTCACAGCAGAACGGAAAACATGAGGGCCGCAACGATAGCGGCCGTGGGCCGCGCCTGAGAGAAATTCCCTTTCGCCTCGTTGTGCCCAATCTCATCACTGTTCTCGCCATCTGCGCGGGCCTGAGCGGCGTGCGCCTCGCCATCGAGGGCCGCTTCGAGCTGGCCGTCGGCATGGTGCTGCTCGCCGCCTTCCTCGACGGTATTGACGGGCGCATTGCCCGCATGATGAAGGCGACCTCCAAATTCGGCGAACAGATGGATTCGCTTGCCGACATCGTCAATTTCGGTGTCGCCCCTGCCCTTGTCGTCTATATCTATCTGCTAGACCAGGCGCGTTCGATCGGCTGGATCGGCGCCCTCATCTATGTCATTGCCGCCGGCCTGCGCCTGGCGCGCTTCAACGTCATGATCGAGCGACCGGTAAAGGCGCCCTGGCAGAACGAATTCTTCGTGGGCGTGCCGGCGCCGATGGGCGCCATGCTGGTGCTTCTGCCGGTCTATCTCGGTTTCCTCGGCGTGGAGCCGGACAAGCCCTTCGCTTATGTCGCCGCCGCCTATACGGTCCTGATCGGATATCTTCTCATCAGCCGCCTGCCGGTCTGGTCGGGTAAGTCCAGCACCCGCATCCGCCGTGATCTGGTGCTGCCGATGATCCTTGTCGTCGTGCTTTACGTGGCGATGCTGATGAGCTTCACCTGGGAAGTTCTGGTTCTGACGGTTGCCGCCTATCTCGTCTTCATTCCCATCAGCGCCCGCCTCTGGCATCGCCGTTATGGCACGCTGACCATTGAGGAAGACGGGCAGGATGATGTGAACGGCGGCAACGGCCTCGATCGCGGCATTTAAAACCACAGGTTTATCTTTTCCCACCCAGGCCGGCGCAGGATGTGACGCAAAATGTCGCAGCCTGAAAAGCCGGCTTCGTCTCTTTCGCCTCGAATCCGTCAAGATTAGCCTCGAAAGAAGGGGCTCACACGCATCGCAACGGCGATTGGCGTGAATTGTGGAGAGAGAGAAATGACGAACGAGACGAAGGCACAGCCGCAGGCCAAGCCCGACCTCAAGAGCAACTACCGCCCGCTCGGACTGAAGGCCGTTGCAGCCGCAGCCCTGATGCTGAAGCGCAAGCCCGCCGCCAAAACTGCCTGAAAACATTCACTTTTTTGATGTCGGCGAATATTGGGGATTTCCCGGAAAACGGAGAGCTCCTGACGGAAGATCACCAGTCACGCGGCGCCTTTTCCAGGCGCCGTTTCTGTTTCCGATATTGCGGATCGCCCGTCATTCACAGAATTGGCAGACTTCTGTAACGAAGCTGCAACGAAAGCGTAGTAAAAAGCCGGCCTTCCACAGGAAGGCTATACGCGCGTCAACGTATAGATTAGTGAATACAAAAGAACTTTTCTATTCCGCATTTTTTTCCACAACAAAGCATAAGCCGTCCTTCGAATCCGCGGACACGCGGATGACGAATATTCGGCGTTGAGGAAAGACTGTGGAGACAGGCCAGGGGGGCTTGGGAACGGCCATGCAGGACAAAATCCTTCTGATAGAAGATTCCGTTGCGCTTTCCATGCTGCTGAAGACGCGGCTTTCGGAGGAAACGGAAGCCGAGGTCGTTCATTGCGACAGCATGGCCGATGCCGATGCCCTTATGCAGGCCAATAGTTTCACACTGGCGCTGACGGGTCTCAATCTTCCCGATGCGCCGAAGGGCGAGATTCTCGCACTTTTATCCGAGCGCAAGGTGCCGGCGATCGTTTTCACCGCCACGGTGGATGAGGAGGCGCGCAAGCGCTACGCCGAGAAGAAGATCATCGACTACATCGTCAAGGACGGTCACCGCACCGTCGATGCGGTGGTCAAGACGGTCGACCGGATCTTGAGCAACAAGCTTTTCTCCGTTCTGGTGGTCGATGACGTGCGGACGGCACGCTCCGGTCTCGTGGAAATTCTGGAGCGGCAGAACTTCAAGGTCAGCGAGGCTCATTCGGGCAAACAGGCGCTGGAAATACTCTCGCAGGACCGGTCGATCCAGCTTGTCATTACCGATTACCATATGCCTGACATGGATGGTTACGAGCTGACGCGGCGCATCCGCGACAGCCGCTCATCCGAGGATCTGCGGGTGATCGGCGTATCCTCCTCCACGGACCGGCTGCTTTCGGCAAGCTTCCTCAAGGCCGGCGCGTCGGATTTCGTTTACCGCCCCTTCGTGCCGGAAGAATTGCAGTGCCGCATCGACAACAATATCGAGACGCTGAAGCAGCTCAAACGCCTGCGCGAACTGGCCGAACGCGACCACCTTACCGGCCTGCCCAATCGCCGCTCCTTCTTCGAGCGCACGCGGGCGCTGATGGATGTCATCAATGACAATGACGAGAGCGGCGCCGTCGCCATTCTCGACATCGACCATTTCAAGAAAATCAACGACACTCTGGGGCACGATGCCGGCGACAGGGCGCTGAAGAAGCTGGCCGAACTGCTGCATGGCATGTGCGACGAGCAACGCCATATCCCCGCCCGTCTGGGCGGCGAGGAATTTGCCGTGTTCCTGCGCGGACTGGACGCGCGGGCTGCCTATGCCTTCTGCGAGGAACTGCGCGAACAGGTGGAAAAGAACGGCCGGCAGCTGAGCGGCAGCAGCCTGGCGCTGACGATTTCCCTCGGCGTCGTGGAAATCGAAAAGGGCGAGCCCTTCGACAACCAGCTGAATGCGGCGGATCAGCTGCTCTATCTCGCCAAGGCAAACGGCCGCAACCGCGTTTATTCCGACATCATGATCCAGGAAGGCCTGCAGAAGATCGGGCTGAACGGCTGAGCTTTTCTGAAGCCCTCTATGGGACCGAGCATGCGCCACTTGTTTCTTCTCCCCGAGGGGGGAAGAAATACGCGGCAACGCCTGCGACGATGGCTGGCCTCGAATCCCTCTTAAATCAGATCAAAACAGAGACATCTGCCCGTCATCCTTCGCCGGCCTGATCTTCGCCAGCGGCGCGCTTTCCGGCACCGGATCGATGAGATCCGCCCCGACATTGGCGACCTTGTTGACCTTGTCCGAGACCGGAATCATCTCGAAAAAATCATCCTGAACCGGCCGCATCAGATCGGCGACCTCGCGTGGCTCCTGGGTCTTGCAGTCCAGCCAGCGGCTGAAATCTTCCGGCGCAATGACCACGGGCATGCGGTCGTGGATGCGGCCGATCGCGGCATTGGCAGCGGTGGTGAGGATCGCGCCGGTATCGACTTCCGAGCCATCGGCGGAAGACCAGGTTTCCATGAGACCTGCGAAAGCGACGATGCCGCCGTTTTTCGGGCGGATGAAATAGGGCTGCGGTTTGCCGCCCTCCTCCTTCGGCGGGCGTCGCCATTCGTAAAAACCCGTTGCCGGAACGAGCACGCGGCGATGGCGCATGGCGGCGCGGAAGGAGGCCTTGCCGATGGCGGTTTCCGAACGGGCGTTGATGAGGAGGGGAAAATCCTTCGGATCCTTCACCCAGCCCGGCAGAAAGCCCCAGCGCACCAGCACGGCCCGGCGGTTGGGCAGGTTGCTGCCGCGCTCCTGCCGCTCGCCTTCCATGACGATCAATATGGGTTGGGTCGGCGCGATGTTGAAACGGGCGGGAAAATCCTCAAGGCCGATCAGATCGAGATAGTCGGCGATCTCTCCGGGCGTCGCCTTCAGCACGAAACGTCCGCACATGGCCTTCTCCTTACGCCCTTGGCCCGAACAGGATGATGGCGGTGCCAGCAAGGCAGACGACGCCGCCGGAAATATCCCACCTGTCCGGTGCATGCCCTTCCACGCCCCAGAGCCAGAACAGCGAAGCAACAATATAAATCCCGCCATAGGCGGCATAGGCCCTTCCCGCCGCCTCCATCGGAACCAGCGTCAGAAGCCACGCAAAAGCCGCCAGCGCCACCATGCCTGGCAGCAATACCCACCCGGTCTTGCCGAGTTTCAGCCAGGCCCAAAAGGAGAAACAGCCGGCGATTTCGGCAACGGCCGCCAATGCATAAATAAGATAGACCTTCATTCCACCGTCTTCTGCGTGCACAATCGCGCCAATTCGGGACTATATATCGGCCCGGACACCGGAATCGATTATTCGAGACCACAATACCACTATAGACAGGCCCAAGACGGCTGAAACAAGCGAAACCATTCATGACCCTTCGTATCAAGCCCCGCGCCGCCTCCTCCGCCATCGTCAGGAACGAAGACCGGCTGCTTCTCGTGCGCCGCATCAACCCGCCGTCCAAGGACATGTTCGCCTTTCCCGGCGGACGGGCCGAAGAAGGGGAAACGCCGGCGGAGACGGCGCTGCGCGAGCTGCACGAGGAAACCGGCATAATCGCCCGCAGGCCACAGCTTTTTGCCACCTACGATCTTCCCTCCCGTGACGCTGAAGGTGTGCTGACAAGCCATTATTTCCTCTCCGTCTTCACCGTGGAAACGGATGCCGATCCGCTGGTGACGGTGGGTGACGATGCAGCGGATGCGGGTTGGTACACACTGGCGGAGATTCGCCTTCTGCCGGCGCCCGAAAGCGTCATCGAATGCGCCGAGCGCCTGCTTGCATGATTGCCAGCCGGCTAG
Organism: Agrobacterium sp. SOY23; assembly: GCF_027212525.1. NCBI lineage: Bacteria > Pseudomonadati > Pseudomonadota > Alphaproteobacteria > Hyphomicrobiales > Rhizobiaceae > Agrobacterium > Agrobacterium sp. SOY23. Next base: position 388,435 of record NZ_JAPWDT010000004.1, read on the forward strand.
AATCGGCATTATCTAGGGGTGATCCGCCCGCCGGATGTTCACGAGTATGTGTGGGGCAGAATAGAATTTTGATACGGCCAACCATCTTCCTGTCTCTTTTTCTGACAATGCTTGCTTCCATCGGGCAGGAAGGCATCGCTTATGCGCAGCCTTCAAAACCCGTTTCCGAGGCACGTCCCGCGGAAGCGGCACCGCCCAAACCTGCTCCATATGACGACAAGCTGGCGCGGCTTTCGGAAATATTGGGCGCGGTGCAATATCTGAGAACATTGTGCCCCTCCTCCGGACCGGAGGACTGGCGCAAATCGATGAGTGACCTTCTGGCTGCGGACACGGCCAATGAACCCGAACGACGCCAGCGCATGACGGCTGCATTCAACCGTGGATACCGCTCTTTTGCGGCCATCCACACCAGTTGCACACGCGCCGCCATCATGGCAGAAGAGAACTACCGTAACGAAGGGGCAACACTCGCGCAGGAAATCGCGTCCAGGTTCGGAAATTAAAGGTTTATTAACCTCTTTTCGCCGCAGCCCGTGCCGTTTTGATAAAAGGCTGCTAGTGTTGTTAACAGGGTGGTAAGGACTTGCTCGCCCTGTCGAGGATGAAAGATGCAGACAAGCCGTAACGAAATCGACGATATGATCGTGCATGAAAAGATGCAGGTCGCTCTGGAACACCAGAACGAGGCATGGGCTGACGGCATGGCCGACGGCATCGAGCCTGAGATCATCGCCGATGCCGCCATCGCTCTGGCCATGCGCGAAACCATCCGTATTCACGGCGAGGCCGGCGCGGAAGCAATGCTGGAATCGCTGCGCCAGCGCATGCTTCAGGGCGAATTTTCGCCGCAGCGGGTGATACAGTAAAGCCGGAGTCTATCATGTCTTGCCTGAGCAAGGGGCTTTTGCGCTCTTCCGCCCTGCTGTCCATCCTGCTTGCGCTCACCGCAGGTCCGATTGGCCTGCCGGATAAAGCTTTTGCCCTTTCCGAACTGAAGCCGGCGCAGAAGAGCGAAAGCGAACCGCAGGCACAGAACGGCGAACAGCCCCAGCAGGCGCAGCCTGCGGAGCCCGACGAAGTCGAAGGCGATTCGGAAGGCATTCCCCTGCCCGACCCGCTGGTCGATCGTTCCGCCGGCAAGGCGAACCAGCAATCCGCCAAACCTGACACAACGCCGGAAATGTCCGTTGTCATCGAGCACGATGTTTCCAAGGCGCCGGAGCCCGTGCGCAAGCTGCGCCAGCAGATCATCGATGCCGCCGCCTCAGGTGACATCGAGAAACTGCGGCCCTTCATCGCCGCCGGGCAGAATCAGTTCCGTATCGACGGCAGCGACAGCGAAGACCCGATCGCGGCGCTGAAAAGCTATTCCGGTGATCCGGACGGGCTGGAAGTGCTGGCGATCATCATCGACCTGCTGTCCACCGGTTATGCCCATGTCGATGCCGGCACCCCGGATGAAGCCTATGTCTTCCCCTATTTCGCCGGAAAGCCGCTGAATACGCTGACTGCGCCGGAAAAAGTGGAGCTGTTGCGCATCATCACGGCGGGCGATCTGGCCGACATGCAGGAATATGGCAATTACAGCTTCTACCGCGTCGGCATTTCGCCGGATGGCAAATGGAAGTTCTTCACCGCCGGCGATTGATCGCATCCCGGTGCTTGCCGTTCTTTTGCAAAAATCCTAACTGTGCGGAATGAGCATTCCGGCAAAGTGCATCTGCACTTGCCTGATATTCACATAGCCTCGATGAACCGAACGGTGACGCCATGTCTTCCGCCTTTCTTGCCGACCGCCGCCTGATCCGGGTTTCCGGCACCGGCGCCGAAGAGTTTCTGAACAATCTGATCACGGCCGATATCGAAAATCTGCCGGAAGGCGAAGCTCGCGCATCCGCGCTTCTCACGCCGCAGGGCAAGATCCTGTTCGATTTCCTGATCTGGCGCGATAGCGGGGATTATCTGATCGAGACGGGCGCTGCCGAACAGGATGCGCTGCTGCGCCGCCTGACCATGTACAAGCTGCGCGCGCCCGTCGATCTGAAAGCCGAGACCGTGGAAGGCGTTAGCCTTTTCTGGGGCGGGAGCGCGCCGGAGGCAGGCGTGCGGGATGGCCGTTTCGCCAAGGCGGGTGTCGATCTCTGGCGTGTGCCCGGCGTATCGGCCTCCGGTGAGGCTGCAGCCTATGAGGCGCTGCGCGTCGAGCACGGCATTGCCGAATCCGGCCGGGATTATGCGCTTCAGGATGCCTTTCCCCATGATGTGCTGATGGATGTGAATGACGGGGTTTCTTTCAAGAAGGGCTGCTTCGTTGGCCAGGAAGTCGTCTCGCGCATGAAACATCGCGGTACGGCAAGACGGCGTGTGGTGACCGTTTCCGCCGAAGGCACACTTCCCGTCAGCGGGACGGAGATCATCGCCGATGGAAAACCAGTCGGCGCGCTGGGAACCGTTTGCGGCAACAGGGCGCTTGCCATCGTGCGGACCGACCGAATTGCCGATGCGCTCGCCGCTGGCACGCCGCTCCTTGCGGACAATGTTGTAGTGAGTGTAGCCCTGCCGGTGTGGAGCGGGCTCTCCTTCCCGGCAGCCGATCCGGCGGCGCGGGCGGAGGACTGAGAGTGGCACCCGCAAAAAGTCCGCGCGCCTGGCAGCGCATGCTGTCGGGACGGCGGCTCGACCTGCTCGACCCCTCCCCGCTCGATGTGGAAATCGTCGATATCGCCCACGGCCTTGCCCGCGTTGCCCGCTGGAACGGCCAGACGCGCGGTGACCACGCGTTTTCGGTCGCCCAACATTGCCTCATCGTCGAGACCATTTTCTGCCGCATGTGCGCGAGTGCCACGCCTGACGAGATGCAGATGGCGCTTCTGCACGACGCACCGGAATATGTGATCGGCGACATGATCTCGCCGTTCAAATCCGTGGTCGGCGGTGGTTACAAGACGGTGGAAAAGCGGCTGGAGGCCGCCGTGCATCTGCGTTTCAGCCTGCCGCCGCATGCATCCCGCGACTTGAAGGACCGCATCAAGAAGGCCGATACGGTGGCCGCCTTTTTTGAGGCGACGGAACTTGCCGGTTTTTCCACCGCCGAAGCCCAGAAATTCTTCGGCCTGCCGCGCGGCATCACCCGTGACATGTTCGATATCACGCCACTTCCTTCGACGGAGGCGCAAAGACTGTTCATCGCGCGATTCGAGGCGATCGAGACGCTGCGAGTGGCCAAAACCGGGAGCGCGACATGACGGCCATCGTGGTATCGCCGCTGTCGCGGATCGCCGAAATGGCCGTAAAACACAAGGCCCGCGAAATGGTGACGCTGATCGCCAGGGAGCAGAGCTTTCACCGCCCGGCCGTCATTGCCGCCGAGCGGCATTTGACGCTTGCCATGAACGACATCGCCTTCAAGGGCACCGGCGATCTCATTGCGCCTGATGATGCGCATGTGCTGAAGCTGATCGATTTCGCGCGGGAATGGGATCAATCCGCACCGCTGCTCATCCATTGCTGGATGGGGATTTCGCGCTCGCCGGCCGCTGCCGTCATCGCCGCCCTCAGTCTTTATCCTGATCAGGATGAGGACGAGCTTGCGCAACGTCTGCGCACTGTTTCACCCTATGTCACGCCCAATGCCCGTATCATCGCCATCGGCGACCGGCTGCTGGGGCGCGAGGGCCGGCTTGTCAAGGCGATCAAGGCGATCGGCCGGGGGGCGGATACCGATGGTAACGTGCCTTTCGTGCTGCCGCTTGCCGGTTGAGGCCCGATTTTGGGCGGAACCGCTGCGGCACCCATTCGTTACCAACCCTGAACGACAATAAAATCACGGGATAATTCATGGAACAACAGGCAACGGATATCATCGTCGCATCGCAGACGGCCGTGCGGCAGGCGAGCGCGCTGGCGGTGCAATATTCCTTTTCGGTCATCGGTGCGCTGCTGCTGCTGATCATTGGCTGGCTGGCCGCCACCTTCCTGCAGCGCTGGGCCTTCCAGGGCCTGTCGCGCATTCGCGGTTTCGATGCGACGCTTGCCGGTTTCTTCGCGGGTGCCATTCGTTATGTCGTGCTCATTCTGGTCATCGTCATGGTGCTTGGCCAGTTCGGGGTGCAGACGGCTTCCATTCTCGCCGCCCTCGGCGCTGCCGGCCTCGCCATCGGTCTTGCCCTGCAAGGCACGCTGCAGAACATCGCCGCCGGCATCATGCTGCTTGTGCTGCGCCCGTTCCGGGTGGGCGAATATATCGAGACCGGCTCCGTCAGCGGTACGATCATTGAAATCGGGCTGTTCGCCACCGAACTCAAGACCAGTGACGGGCTTTATCGCCTCGCTCCGAACTCCACCCTCTGGAACGTGCCGATCACCAATTACAGCCGCTTCCCTTCGCGTCGTCACGAACTGAGCCTGACGGTCAAGAACGACGAGGATCTTTCTTCTGCGCAGGACATGTTGATGCGCGTGGTGCGCTCCGAAAGCCGGGTGCTGCTGGACCCTGCCCCTGTAACCTTCGTCGATTCCGTCAGCGTCGACAGCGCCACCGTCAAGTTGCGTTATTGGGTGCGCAGCGACAGCTATTTCGCAACGACCCGCGACGTGACGAAAGCGATGAAGCTCGCCTTTGACGAACGCAAGGCCGAGGTGAGCGCACAGCCCGCCTGAGGCGTGACCGCTCACCCTTGCCGCACATTTTTCAAGCGCGGTGGCTGACCAGCCATCGCGCTTTTTCATGACGCTACGTCAACATGCGCCCTTGCGTCCCGCCAAAGACGCCTCTATAGGTCGACACGTAATGTTATTACGTTACTTGTTTTTGATCGCAGACTGAAGAGGGCCGAAACAATGCAGAAGACACTGACCCGCGTCACCGGCGCGCTCGCACTTGGTTCCATGCTGCTGGCGGCTGCCGCGGCAACCGCTGCCGGCGGCGACAAATCCGCTGCCCACAGCCATGACCATGGTCATGACCACGGCCATCAGATGACCGAGGCGGAAAAGCAGATTTACAAGGGTTATTTCGAGGATGCGCAGGTGAAACCGCGCGCGCTTTCCGACTGGGAAGGCGACTGGCAATCCGTCTATCCCTATCTGCTGAACGGCTCGCTCGACAGCGTCATGGCCGACAAGGCCGCACATGGCGACAAGACGGCGGCTGAATATCGCGCCTATTACGAGATCGGCTACAAGACCGACGTCAACCGCATCGTCATCAAGGCCGACAGCGTGGCATTCTACAAGGACGGCAAGCCCGCTGAAGGCACCTATGTCAGCGATGGCCGCGAAATCCTGACCTACAAGAAGGGCAACCGCGGCGTACGCTATATCTTCAAGAAGACCGCCGGCGACGAGGCCGCGCCGCAATTCATCCAGTTCAGCGACCACTCCATCGCCCCGGTCAAGGCCGGCCATTACCATCTTTATTGGGGCAATGATCGCAAGGCGCTGCTGGATGAAGTCACCAATTGGCCGACCTATTATCCCTTCCTGATGGATGGAGCCGACATCGTGAAGGAAATGGCGGCGCATTAAGTTTGCACCGGCTTCCAGCACGGGCACATTTCTCGTGCCCGTGCTGTATTCCTTATTGCCCCATGGTGGAGCGATGCGCCCAGCCGGTCATGCGCTTTTCCAGCCAGGCCATGACCGCATACATGGCAATACCTTCCACCGCGAGCATCAAGAGACCGGCAAAAACCAGCGGCACGTTGAACTGGCTCTGCGCCGAACTCATCATATTGCCGAGGCCGTAATTGGAGGCGACGGTTTCCGAGACGACCGAGCCGACGAAGGCGAGCGTGATGGCGATTTTCAGCGAGCCGAAAAAGTAAGGCATGGAGCGCGGAATGCCGACCTTCAGCATGATGTCCATCTTCTTTGCGCCGAGTGCGCGCAACACGTCTTCCGTCTCCGGCTCGATAGTGGCAAGGCCGGTGGCGACATTAACGACGATGGGAAAGAAGGAAATCAGGAAGGCGGTCAAAACGGCGGGAACCGTGCCGATGCCGAACCAGATGACGAGGATGGGCACCAGCGCCACCTTCGGAATGGCGTTAAAGCCGATCATCAGCGGATAAAGCCCCGCATAGATGGTTTTCGACCAGCCGATGAACAGGCCGATGGCGAGACCGGCGGCGACGGCAATGGCGAAACCCAGCGTCGTGGTGTAGAGCGTCTGCAGCGAATTTTTCCAGATCGGCGACCAATACTGCACGATGGCCTGCCCGACCCTGACCGGCGACGGCAGAATGGTCGGCGGCATTTTCAGCGCGTAGACGAGCAGTTCCCACAGCACGAAAAGTGCCAGCGTATAGAGCCACGGCGCGGCCTTCACCCAGTTGACCCGGGCAATCAGTGGCTTGCGCGGTTCGGTCGTCACGGCGCTTTCCATGATCGCGCTCATGCCGCCACCCTCGCCTGCGCGATTTCGCCATGCAGTTCCTGTACCATGTCGTTGAAACCCTTGTCATACATGATATCGAGCTGGCGCGGGCGGGCAAACGGCACGCGGTGTTCCGCGAGCACTCGGCCGGGCCTTGCACTCATCACGAAAATCTTGTCGGCCAGAAAGGTCGCTTCGCGCAGATCATGGGTCACGAGGATGATGGTGACGCGCTGCGCGGCGTGCAGATCGCGGATGACGCACCACAACTCCTCGCGGGTGAAGGCATCGAGCGCGCCGAAAGGCTCGTCCAGCATCAGCAGTTCCGGTTCGTGGATCAGCGCGCGGCAGAGATTGGCGCGCTGCTGCATGCCGCCGGAAAGCTGCCATGGATATTTGGAACCAAAGCCCTTCAGGCCGACGATTTCCAGCAGGCGCTCGGCTTTCGCGACATAGTCCGCCTTGTGGGCACGCAGCCGGCGACGGTGTTTCTCGACGATTTCGAGCGGCAGCAGGATATTTTCCAGCGTCGTGCGCCAGGGCAGCATCGTCGGGTTTTGAAAGGCCATGCCGACGATGGAGACCGGTTCGGTGACCTGTCGCCCGGCAACGATGACATTGCCCTTTTGTGGAATATGCAGCCCCGTCACCAGCTTCATCAGGGTGGACTTGCCGCAGCCGGACGGGCCGACGACCGCTGCGAATTCACCCTTGTCGACCGTCAGGTTCAGACCGGATACGGCAAGCGTGCCGGCGGAGCCGCCATAGCGCATATCGACACTGTCTATTTCCACGAGATGTGACATCGCAGTCCCCTATGTCTTCGGCGGGAACGGGCGCTTATGGCCTTCGTTTTTCCTGCCCATTTCCAAGGCTGCCGGCTATACCGGCCTTGCCGTTCGTTTCTTCTCCCCGCCGGGGAGAAGAAATTTGCCGTACCCGCTCGCTCAGGGAAGCATGCGTTCTTCCTTGGCCGGCAGATATGTCGCGTCGAAGACCTGCTCCGCCTTGACGTTGCCCTTCAGGCCAAGCGAAACCTTCAGCGTCTCGATGGAGGCCGCAAGCCGGGTCGGATCGACCCCGCCCATGCCGTTTTCCACCACATAGGGCGTCTTGATATTCATGCTGTTCGCCATATTGAGGCGTTCGAGCTCAATGGTGCTGTCGAGCGTCTCGTTGCGCTTCAGCACCGCCGCCACGCCCTCTTCCGGGATCTTGACGGAATCGGCGAAGCCCTTGGCCAGCGCCTTCAGGAAACCCTTCACGGCATCAGGATTTTTCTCAGCGAAATCAGTGTTTACCAGCACCGCATTGCCATAGAGATTCAAGCCGTGCTCGGCCATCAGGATGGTCGAGATATCGTCATCGGCAATGCCCTGTTTCTTGAGATTGAGGATAACCGAAAAGGCAAAGCCGAAAACAGCATCGACATCGCCCTTGGCGAGCATCGGTTCACGCACCGGAAAACCGATCGATTCGATCTTGATCTTGCTGTCATCGAGGCCAGCAACCTGCTTGAAGGCCGGCCATTGTGCAAAAGCGCCATCCGGCGGCGGTGCGCCGAGTTTCTTGCCTTCCAGTGACTTCGGATCGCCGGTGACACCGAGCGACTTGCGGCCAACCACGGCAAATGTCGGGCGCTCATAGACCATATAAACGGCCTTGATTTTCTGGCTCGGATCTTCGTCGAGGAACTTCATCACCGAGTTGATATCTCCGAAACCCATCTGGTAGGCACCGGTCGCAACACGCGGGATGGCCTCGACCGAGCCGTTGCCGCTATCGATGGTGACATCCAGCCCTTCGGCCTTGAAATACCCCTTGTCCAGCGCCAGCAGGAAACCGGCAGCCGGCCCCTCGAATTTCCAGTCGAGCGTGAATTTCACCGGCGTTTCGGCACGAGCACCCGTTACCGGCAGCGAAACGCCCGTGACCGCACCGATGGCGGCAATGGCGAGCGTCTTCGACAACAACCTGCGCGTTAAAATCATCTATTCCCCCTGATGGTTTTGCTGGATTGGTTGTATAAGACCCAATTCCAACCCCCAAGGCAAGATAAAATTGCATACAAAATAGCCATTATTTTGTATGCTTATTTTATGCGCACCAATGATCGATATGCGGGCAAAAAGGCGGAGATTCTGCTCATCCCGCGTGCAACGAAGGCGCGGAAATATCGTTCACACAGAGAACACATCGTTCTCATTTGCCGGGGTTGCGGATCAGGGGCAGCGTGAGACAAATAGGGCCTCAAACAGCAGGCGAAACGGCGGGACGGCGACATGAATTCTGCACTTGGCATACACCACATCACCATGATCACCCGGAAGGTGCAGGCGAATGTGGATTTTTACGCCGGTTTCCTGGGGCTGCGGCTCGTCAAGCGGACGGCCGGTTTCGAAGACGCCATGCAGCTGCACCTGCTTTACGGCGACGACACCGCCTCGCCCGGTTCGCTGCTGACCTTTCTGGTCTGGGAAGATGGCGGCCAGGGCCGCGTCGGGTACGGACAGACATTGGAAATCTCCGTGGCGATCGATCCCGCCGCAATCGGTTTCTGGCTGACGCGGGCGCTGAAATTCGGCATGCGCGCCGAAGGTCCGTCGGATGAATTCGGCGCCCCCGTCATCCGGCTGAAAGACCCTGATGGCCTGATTGTGAAGCTTGTCGGCACCCATGCCTTTGCCGATGCGACGCCGCATGTGACGGCCGATATCTCCGCCGAAGACGCCATTCGCCGGATCTATGGCGCAACCATGCTGAGCGAGGTGCCGGAAGAAACCGTGGCGTTTCTGGAAAAACACTTCGGTTACCGGCAGGAAAGCCAGTCGGGCGCGATCCGCCGGCTTACCTCCGACAGCGGCGACATTATCGACGTGCGCGACGCGACCGGTTTCTGGTCCAGCGCGCCCGGCACCGGCACGGTCGACCACATCGCCTTCCGGGCGAAGGACATGGATGAGCTGAACACGGTTCTCACCGGGTTGAAATCGCTGAATTCCAGCACCACCAACGCCCATGACCGCAAATATTTCCACTCGCTCTACGTCCGCGAACCGGGCGGCGTGCTGATTGAAATGGCGACCGATGGGCCCGGCATGACGGTGGACGAACCGCTGGCAACGCTCGGCAAAGAATTGTTCATTCCGCCGCTTTTCATGAAGGATGAGGCGGATGTGCGCGTCGCCCTGCCGCAATTTGCAATGCCGGGTGAAGAGCGGATCGTTTATCGCGACCTGCCCTTCGTGCACCGTTTTTATACGCCCGAAGAACCTGACGGCAGCACCATCATCCTGCTGCACGGTTCCGGCGGCAGTGAAACGAGCCTGATGCCGCTGGCGCACCGGGCGGCACCCGGCGCCACCCTTCTCGGCGTGCGCGGCCGCAGCACGGAAGAGGATATCGCCCGCTGGTTCCGACGCTTCCCGGATTTCAGCTTTGACCAGAAGGATATCGTCTCAGAAGCGGAGGCCTTCGCCGCCTTCGTGGAAGGAGCAATCCGCGCCTATGGTCTCGATCGCTCGAAACTGCGGTTTATCGGCCATTCCAATGGCGCGAACTTCTACGCGGCCTTTGCGGCGCTTTATCCGGAGCTTGCCGGCAACGCCCTGCTCTATCGCCCGATGCCGGTTCTCGACACATGGCCGGAGGCCGATCTTTCCGGCCGCGATTTCCTGCTTGTTGCGGGAGAACGCGACAAATATCGCGACAAGGCGGGCGAGTTGCAGGGCAGGCTTGCGGCAAGCGGCGCAAGGGCCGAGATGAAAACGGTCGAGGACGGGCACGAGCTGGGGCTTACCGATATCGAGGCGGCGCGGCACTGGCTGGCGGATGCTTCCTGATTGGAGTGCGCATGGGGTCGAGCGAATGCGCCTTGCGTTCTTCTCCCCGCCGGGGAGAAGAACGCGGCACTCGCTCGCTCTCCCCGTTACCACACCTCCATCAACCGGGCCTTGCATAAACTCCCCAAAAGAGCTTTAAAAACAGCTTGGTAATTGGAGAGCCCGTTTGGACATCCCGCTGTTTATCCTCGCCCTTGTCGCGGCCTTCATCTACACGCTGGTCGCGAGCATCCGCAATTCAAGCCGAATCAAGTCTCTGGAACGGGAGGTTCACAGCCTCAAGCGATTGATGGCCGCAGGCGTTGCGGCTCCGCTGATGACGCAGGCAGAGAGCGCGGAAACCGCGGAAGCGGAAAGCGAAGCCGCGCCGGAAGCAACAGCCTTCCAGGCTGAATACGCATCCAAGCAGGAAGAAGCCGCAGCCACGGCAGCACCGGAAGAGGTCGTGCGAGACGAAGCCCAGCCTGCGCTTGCCGCAACGGCCGTTGAAGCACCGGCGGCGAAGGAAAGCTTCGAAAGCCTGCTCGGCGCGCGCTGGGCGGTTTGGGCCGGCGGACTGGCGCTGGCGCTTGGCGGTATTTTCCTCGTCAAATATTCGATCGAATCGGGTCTCTTGAGCCCGGCGGTCCGGCTGTCGCTCGCCGCCATTTTTGGCCTTGTGCTGGGGCTTGCCGGCGAGGCGATCCGCCGCAAGGCGGTTCCGGGCATTGCCACCACCTATTCCAACGCCATGATACCCGGCGTGCTGACGGCGGCCGGCGCATTGACGCTGTTCGGCGTGGTTTATGCAGCCTATGGCATTTACGACTATATCGGCCCGGGCACGGCATTTATCCTGCTTGGCCTCGTCGCCTTCGCCACCATCGGCCTGTCGTTGCTGCACGGACAGGCGCTGGCCGGTCTCGGCCTTCTCGGTTCGATGCTGACGCCGGCGCTGATTTCCACCGAGACGCCGAATATCTGGGCGCTTTTCGTCTTCCTGACGGTCGCGTGGCTTGCCACGGCAGCGGCCGCACGCCGGCAGGGCTGGACCGTGGTTCCGTCGCTTGGCAATGCCGGCCTCGGCCTCTGGGCGCTCGGCTATATCGGGTTTTCCGATACGATCAGTGCCGAACCGCCGACACTTGCCCTGCTCATCATGCTGGCCGGCACGATCTTCCTCTGGCCCGGAAAACAGCTCGACACCCCGCCCGCAGAAACGGCCGAAACAGCAGTTCCCGAGCGGCGCGCGGTTCGTATCATGCGGCTTCTGCTGCGTCCGTCGCTCGCCATCAATCTCACGGTATCCATGGCCGTGATCCTGCCGGCCATCGGCGTCCTCTTTGCCGAGGGCAGCATCGACACCCATCCGGCTGTGGTCGTTTCGGCGCTCATAGCTGCACTTGCCGCCCTTGGCGCTGCCCGCCACTATGCGGTCTGGCCCGCCATCATCGCCGCGCTCGGCGCGCAGACTGCGGTATCGCTGATGTCGCGGCAGGGCATCGACTTCATCGGTCTCATCAATGATACCGGCGTAACGCTTCCGCCCGTCGGAACAGGTTACACCGCGGAAATAGCCATGGCACTCGGCCTCGGCGCGATCCTGGTGCTGTGCGCCTTCTCCTTCCTGAAACGCAAGGGCGCCGAAGATGCGGATTTCGCCCAGCTCTGGGCCGGTATCGCAGCACTTTTCCCGGTCTGGCTCGCGACGGCAAGCTTCGTCGAATATGGCAATCTCGGCCGTGACTGGCTGCACGCTGCCTACGGTCTCGGCCTCGGCTTCGTGCTGATCGCAGGTGCCGAATGGCTGCACCGGCAGAACAACGAGACCTACCGCAAGCCGCTCAACATTCTCGTGCTCGGCTCCTTCGCCGCCTTCGCGCTTTGCCTGCACACGCTGACGGAAGGGCTTGTGACAACCGTGTTGCTTTCCGTCATTGGCTTCGCCTATGTGCTGGCAAGCCGCCAGCGCAACTGGGAGGTTCTGCCCTGGGTGATGGCGGTGGCAAGCGTTGCCGTTCTCGGCCGCATCGCCTGGGAACCCACCATCGTCGGCCCGCAAAATCTCGGCACCACGCCGGTCTTCAACGCGCTTCTGCCGGGTTATGGCATTCCCGCCCTTCTGGCCGTCGCCTCTGCCTGGCTGCTGCGTGACTGGCCGGGTGTCCGCGCCAAGAACTTCCTGCAGGCGATTGCCAGCGTCATGGGCCTTCTGGCTGTGGCCATCCTCATCCGCCACGCGATGAATGGCGGCACGCTGGATGACAGCGTACCGACACTTGGCGAACAGTCGATCTATACGCTGCTGACCATTGGCTTCTCAGGTGTCTTGATGACGCTCGATCTCAAGAGCCCCAGCCCCGTCTTCCGTTACGGTTCGATGATTGCCGGCGTGATTGCCGTCATCAATGTGCTGACGATGCATTTCTTCACGCTCAACCCCTATTTCACGGGCGAGAATACCGGTCGCATCCCGGTCCTCAACCTGCTGCTCATCGGTTACCTGTTGCCGGCGCTCGCCTATGGCGGCCTTGCCTATTATGCGCGGGGAAAACGTCCGCCGCCCTATGTCAGCATGCTGGCGGTGGCGGGTGCGGCACTCGGTTTTGCCTGGGCCACGCTTTCGGTGCGCCGTTTCTGGCAGGGCGAAAACATCGCCGACTGGAAGGGCTTCCTGCAGGGCGAGACCTACAGCTATTCGGTGGTCTGGCTGCTGATCGGTGTGCTGCTGCTCGTGCTCGGCTCGCGCTTTAATGCCCGCAGCCTGCGTCTGGCATCGGCCGCCTTCGTGCTGATCTCCGTCGCCAAGGCCTTTCTGATCGACATGAGCAATCTGGAAGGTGTGCTGAGAGCACTGTCCTTCATCGGGCTCGGCGCGGTGCTGATTGGCATTGGCTTGTTTTACCAGAAAATCCTCACCCGGAAGCCTGCCCTTCGCGACCCGCGACAAGCCGATACATGATGTCAATTGCGCGGGCGCGATTCCGCCTCTAAACAGCATTGCCAAAGCCGATGGAGTAGCAATGCAGGCCCAATCTTTCGCGCCTTACGAATCGCTTGCCGAAGCGCTGATACCGCATGCCGCGGATAGCGGCGACGGCTCGCACGATCTCGCCCATATTCACCGCGTCTTCCGCAACGCCATGCGCATCCATGAGCAGGAAGGTGGCAATGGCACCGTGCTGGCGGCGAGCGTGCTTTTGCATGATTGCGTGGCCGTGGAGAAGAACTCGCCCTTGCGCGCGCAGGCCTCGCGGCTGGCGGCGGAAAAAGCCTCGGGCATTCTGGACGGGCTCGGCTGGCAACGGCAGGATATCGACGCCGCCGCGCACGCCATCACCACCCACAGCTTTTCCGCCAATATCGAGCCGCAGACACTGGAAGCGAAAATCCTTCAGGATGCCGACCGGCTGGATGCCATCGGCATGATCGGGGCGGCGCGCTGCTTTTATATTGCCGGGCGCATGGGCTCGGCGCTTTATGATCCGGCCGATCCGCTGGCGAAGGAACGGCCGCTGGACGACCGCGCCTTCGCCATCGACCATTTCGAAACCAAGCTGTTCAAACTGGCCGACGGCTTTCGCACCGAAACGGGACGGCAGATGGCAGAAGCCCGCCATGAGCGGTTGAAACAGGTGCTGGACCTGTTTCTCGATGAGATTTGAGGAGACCGAAAATGCGTGTGACCGAACTCAACATCTATCCGCTGAAAAGCGCGCGCGGCATCGCCCTCTCCGAAAGCCACGTTTCGGCGGAAGGCCTGCCGGGCGACCGCCGCGCCATGCTGACCGACCCTTCCGGCCATTTCATCACCCAGCGTGAATTGCCGGATATCGCCACCGTGCTGGCGCGGCATGTGGATGGCGGCATGGCGCTTTCGCGCGAGAAGAACGGTGAGATTTTCGCACGCCCCTCCGGGCAGCGCATGGATGTGGCCGTGTGGAAATCGATCGTCAGCGCCAATATCGCCGATGACGACACCAACGGCACGCTTTCGGCATGGCTCGGGCGCGAGGTGAAGCTCGCCTTTTTCGACGATGCCTCCAACCGCATTGCAAGCCTTGAATGGACGGGCAATGAAACGCCCGTCACCTTTGCCGATGGCTACCAGATCCTCGTCACCACCACCGCCTCGCTTGCCGCACTGAACGACAATATGCGCGACAATGGCGAGGACGCCGTGGGTATGGAACGGTTCCGGCCGAATATCGTGCTGGATACGGACGAAGCATGGGCGGAGGATCGCTGGGCGGCCATCGAGATCGGCGGCATTCGTTTCGATCTCGTCAAGCCCTGCGCCCGCTGCATCATGACCACGCAGGACCAGATGACCGGCTCCCGCGACGTGCCCTCCCCCATGAAGGCCATGGGCCGCATCCGCATGTCCGGAGACCGGCGCGTGCCGGGCCCGCTGTTCGGCTGGAACGTGACGCCGCGCGGTCAGGGCAGGCTCTCGGTCGGCGATGTGGCAAAGGTGGTGGAGGAACGGCCAGAGGGCTGGGCGATCAAGCGGCGGCAGGCGGAGTGAAATTATAAGTTGATTTCTAAAAAATAAAAATCAATCATGGGTTATATTATCGGAGATAATGCCATGATCGATTTTCTCAACGCCATTTCGAATAATCACATATCTGTCGTTGCCACGATAGGGATATTGATGTGCGTGGCGGGCTTACTTTTATGCTTCTTTTCCGCAGGCAAAACCCATGGCGTGGTGCTTGCACTCGTCGGCGCGGTTTTCACCGCACTACCCTTTATCACCAGCATGAAGGTCAATAAGGACGGGCTGGAAATTCTGACGAACAGCCAGGAAGTCAACACCAAGCTGGCGGCTTCGGTTGCGCAACAAACAAAGGCGATAGAAGAACTCAAGCTCGGTCTCGCGGCACTTGATACTGTTGTCAGGACCTTTGCAAAAGAGCCGTCGCTCAGCTCCAACAATTCCTTTGTGCCTCAGGTAGACTGGTCGGTTGTTCAGCAAAATCTGGGCACGTCAATCAACAATTCCGATACGCTTCTCGACGATATCCAGAAACGGCAGCAGAGCCTTGAAGGAATTCTCAACCGCAATGGCGCGCTGATAAACAAGATGTATTGAAGACGCCGTCCCATCAGCATCACGAATAGTGCCGTCAAGAAAAGTCGCTAGTGGGGTCGGCTGACAAAAGATAATATTCATCCCATCATAGAGGAATCCGCAGCAAGCCATCTCCCTTTCTTTTGGGCGCGGCGCTGTGATGGGGGAATGTTCATGTCGCAAGCCACACGCCAGACCATGCCCTGGCTGATCATCGCAGCCGGGTCGCTGATTGCGGTCATGACCTTCGGTCCCCGCTCGGCCATGGGCTTCTTCCAGTTGCCGATGCTTGCCGATACCGGCTGGGATCGCTCCACCTTCGGTCTCGCCATGGCCCTGCAGAACCTGTTCTGGGGCCTTGGCCAGCCATTCTTCGGCGCAATCGCGGATAAATATGGCACGGGCCGCGTGCTGGTGCTTTCCGGCATCCTTTATGCCGCCGGCCTCATCTGCATGTCCTTCGGCACCTCGCCCTTCTGGCTGCATTTCGGCGGTGGCGTGCTTGTCGGGCTCGGCATTGCCGCCGGTTCCTTCAGCGTCATTCTCTCTGCCTTTGCGCGTCATGTCACGCCGCAGCAGCGTTCGCTCGCCTTCGGCATCGGCACGGCGGCGGGTTCGGCCGGCATGTTCCTGTTTGCGCCCATCAGCCAGGGGCTGATTTCCGCCTATGGCTGGTCGGACAGCCTCGTCTGGCTGGCCGCCATGATGATGCTGGTGCCGCTGCTTGCTTTTCCCATGCGCGGCAATGCCTCCTCCGGCAGCCAGTCGCAGGCGCAGTTCCAGCAGACCGCCGGCGAAGCACTAAAGGAAGCACTTGGCCACAAGAGCTACCTGCTTCTGACCACCGGCTTTTTCGTCTGCGGCTTTCAGGTGGCCTTCATCACCGCGCATTTCCCGGCCTATCTCGGCGATATCGGCATCGAACCGCGTTACGCCGTCATTGCCATGGCGTTGATCGGCTTCTTTAATGTCATCGGGTCGCTCGCCGCCGGGGTTATCGCCCAGCGTTATTCGAAACCCTATCTGCTGGCCTATATCTATATCGCCCGTTCGGTCGTGGTCACGGCCTTCCTGCTGCTGCCGCAATCCCCGCTTTCGGTCATCCTCTTCGCCTCCGTCATGGGCGTTCTGTGGCTTTCCACCGTGCCGCCCACCAATGCGCTGGTGGCGATCATGTTCGGTACGCGCCATCTCGGCATGCTGGGCGGCGTGGTTTTCCTCACCCACCAGATCGGCTCGTTCCTCGGCGTCTGGCTGGGCGGTTTCCTCTACGACAGGTTCGGCACCTACGATATCGTCTGGTGGCTCGGCGTCGGCATGGGAATTTTTGCGGCCATCGTGCACTGGCCCATTCAGGAGCGGCCGGCGCCGCGCCCGGCAATGGCCTGAGATCAGAGCGCTTTCGCTTTTTGGAAAGGCCTATCCGGCCTTATCGAGCGCGGGCGGTGACGCCCTGCCTTCCAGCGCCTTCAGCGCCGCCTGCACGAAACCGTCGCGGGCGGCGTTTTCATTGAGGCCGCGCGGATCGTAGACATGCCGGTTGAGGAAGTGCGCCGTCAGCCGGAAGGCGGCCGCGAGGCTCTCGCGATCGGCCGCCTTGGATTGCCCCTCGCCGAGAAAGGCGGGAAGCGCAAGCATCCTCTCCGCATAGGGTGCGCCCGCCGTGCGGCACACCGCCCTGCCCGTCTTCGGCGAGACATAGATGAGATCGGTGCGCAGCCCCGTCGCCGCACATTCGGTAAGATCGAGGCCGAAACCGAGCTCGTTCAGCACCGCCAGTTCGAAGCGCACGAAGAGTTCGCCGGCGTCGACGGGATCGTGGAGATTGTCGAGAATGATATCGAGCGCCTGGTAAAGATGCGGATGCGGATCACGCTCCGGCAGAAGCCTGAGCAAAGCGCCCATGGCCTGCACGCCAAAAACGGCGGTCGCCGTCTCCATCAGCTGTGCTGCGCGCAATTGCAGCGGCTCGATGCGGAATTCGCCGAGATGGTCATGAAGCCGCGCCCGCCAGATGACATCCACCCGGTTTCCCGCCTGCAGCACCGGCTGCATGGTGCGAGACCGGCCGGAGCGCACCATTCCCAGATGGCGGCCGCGCGAAGGCGTCATCACCTCGGCGATGACACTCGTCTCGCCATGGCGTTTTACGCCGAGAATGATTGCCTCATCCTGCCACTGCATGAAACCTGTCCGAATTTCGATTCAAGCCCGATCATAACCGATCTGGCGGCGAAACGTTATTCTTTTACGGCATTTCCGGTGACGCCGACGAGGCTGAGGACAAAACCGATGACTTCGTTTTCACCGAAAGGCTTGCTGAGCAAGGGCGTATGCAGGAGATCTTCCGGAAAACCCGTCGTATCGCCGTAACCGCTGACGAAACCGAAGGCGATGCCCGCCTCACGCAGCCCCCGCGCGAAATCGAAGCTCTTGCCGTCCGTCAGGCTGACATCGAGAAGCACACAGTCGGCGCTGTCCTCTTCCACGGCCTGCCTGGCCTGTGCCAGCGTGGTGGCGATGACGACGATTTCCACACCCATGGACTGGAGAACCGCTTCGACATCAAGCGCCACCAGATATTCATCCTCAACGATGATAACCCGTTGTGGCACCATATGTTTTCTTCTTCCTAAATGAGGGATCCGCCGGGCTTGAGCCGCGTCTCCGAAATGATTCTCCAATGAGATATCACCACAGGAGTCGCAAATTACGGCCCCACCGTCATTTAAAAAAGACATGTCGAAACAAGATCAGATGAAGGGTCTTTGACGCTTCTCGTCGCTTTCCCAGCCGGCCACATTGGCCAGCCCGGCGTTATCCAGCACCAGACAACCCTTGTCCGTCCAGCGGATCAGGTCGCGATCGACCAGCTTTCTCAAGGTCTTGTTGGTGTGCACGATGGAAAGGCCGAGCGTATCTGCCACATGCTGCTGGGTGACGGGGATAGGCGTTTCGCCGCGCACGAGATTAACCGCCTTCGCCTTGCTATACAGGAATGCGATGAGATAGGCCGCACGCTCCAGCGCGGTGCGCCGGCCGATGCTGAGGAGATGGCTGTCGAGCATGCGTTCCTCACTTGCCGCGATCCAGGTCAGGTCATAAGCAAGGCTTGGATGATCGGTGAAAAGGTTGTTGAGGCGCGAGCGCTCGAAGACACACAGCGTCACCGGTGAGAGCGCCTCCACCGAATGCTGCATTTCCCCCATCACCGTGCCCTGCAGACCGACGAGATCACCCGGCATGACATAATTGAGGATCTGCCGCCGGCCGTCCTCCAGCGTCTTGTAACGGAAGGCCCAGCCCTGCAGGACGGTATAAAGATGGGCGCTGTGCGAACCTTCCATCAGGATGACCGAGCCGCTTTCCACCGCAAGTTCTCCGGTCTTGAAACGCGAGACGAAATCGAGCTCGGAAGAGGAAAAATCCCGGAAATGCGGCAAGTCACGCAGGGGACAGTGCTGGCACGGTGTGGTGGAAATTCCGTTCGGTTTTTTTGGCGACATG
This sequence comes from Agrobacterium sp. SOY23, assembly GCF_027212525.1. Classification (NCBI taxonomy): domain Bacteria; kingdom Pseudomonadati; phylum Pseudomonadota; class Alphaproteobacteria; order Hyphomicrobiales; family Rhizobiaceae; genus Agrobacterium; species Agrobacterium sp. SOY23. Next base: position 407,219 of record NZ_JAPWDT010000004.1, read on the forward strand.
AATATCCGTCATCGAAAAAGGTTGCGCCCAATTGTTTTGGAACAACCCGCCCGAAGGGTATTCGGTTCCCGATGAGGGGTGAAGATATTCAGATCGTTCGGAAATCCCGATATCTGCCCGCGAGATAGGACGCAAAAGCAGTATTTGAGGACAGCCACAACCCTGCATCGGCTCCAAACGCTCCCCGCCGTCATTCCGGCCCTGAGCCGGAATACAGCCGGCACGCGTCGGCGCGACGGGAGGGTCCTTTTCAGCCCAAGGATCTGGGCCGGCCGGATACCGGCTCAAGGCCGATATGACGGTTGTGTCGGCGATCCGCCGTTGCCCTGCGCCTATCCGGCAATTTTCAGCGCGAGGCCGAAATTTAACCCCGCGGGAACTCCAGTCCCATTTCGCGGAAGCGCTCGGGGTCGTCGCCCCAGTTTTCGCGCACCTTGACGAACAGGAACAGATGCACCGGCTGTTCGAGGATTTCCGATAGTTCCTTGCGCGAGGCGGTGGAAATGGCCTTGATCGCATCGCCATTCTTGCCAAGCGCAATCTTCTTCTGGCTGTCGCGCTCGACATAGATCACCTGCTCGATGCGCACCGAGCCGTCCTTGCGCTCCTCCCACTTTTCCGTCTCGACATGCGAGGCATAGGGCAGTTCCTGGTGCAGCCGCAGGAAGAGTTTTTCGCGGGTGATTTCGGCGGCGAGCTGGCGCATCGGCAGATCGGAAATCTGGTCTTCCGGATAATACCACGGGCCTTCCGGCAGTTCGGCGGCCAGATAGTTCATCAGGTCTTCACAGCCCGAGCCATTGGTGGCCGAGATCATGAAGGTACGGTCGAAAGCAACCGTTTCATTGGCGGCGGCGGCAAGCTTCAGAAGGTCTTCGCGCTTCACCTGGTCGATCTTGTTGAGGCAGAGGATCTTCTTCTGCGGAACGTCCTTCAGGCCTTCCAGAATGGTTTCCGCATCGCCCTTCAGCCCGCGCTCGCTATCGATCAGCAGCAGGATGAGGTCGGCATCCTTGGCGCCACCCCAGGCGGAGGTGACCATGGCACGGTCGAGCCGGCGGCGCGGCTTGAAGATGCCGGGCGTGTCCATGAAGACGATCTGTGCATTGTCGTGAATGGCGATGCCGCGCATGACCGCGCGCGTCGTCTGCACCTTGTGGCTGACGATCGACACCTTGGCGCCCACCAGCCGGTTGACCAGCGTCGACTTGCCGGCATTGGTCGGGCCGATAAGGGCCACAAAGCCGGAGCGGGTCGGAAGGGCGGCATCTTCGCCTGTTACGGCGGGGTTTTCGTGATCGGTCATGGTATCCATTCAAGGTCAGAGGTATTCAACATGCGGCCAAAGGGTCCGCCATGCGCTCGATTGTCAGCACCCGGTCGTCGCCGGGCGCTCAGTCTCAGGTGGAGGACTTCTGCCAGACGCCTTCGCGTTCCAGCAATCTGGTTGCCGCCACCTGCTCGGCCGCGCGCTTGGAGCGCTCGACACCGGTTTCCGGCTTCACGCCGGGAATTTCCACCGTCACGGTGAAGCGTGGATCGTGATCCGGTCCGGAGCGATCGTCAACCCGGTAAGAGGGCGTGGTCGCAAATCTCGCATGCGCCCATTCCTGCAATTCCGTCTTGGCGTCGCGCCGCCCGGCATCCACGCTTGTCGCACGGCTCTGCCAATATTTCAGAATGAATTTGCGCGATGCTTCCAGCCCGCCATCCAAATAGATGGTGGCGATCAGGCTTTCGACCACATCGGCGCGCACGTTGAGCATCGCCTTGCCGGTGAGCTTCTTCACGTCCGATCCGGTGCGGATGAAATTATGCAAACCCATCTCGTCGCCGATCGAAGCACAGGATTCGGCGCTGACAAGCTGGTTCAGGCGAACGGAAAGCTCGCCTTCGGTGGCGTTGCGAAAGATGGAGAACAACAATTCGGCAACGCAGAGGCCGAGAACGCGATCGCCCAGAAATTCCAGCCGCTCGTAATTGCCGGCCGCGGCAGAGCGCGCACTGGCATGGGTCAAGGCCCGGTCGAGCCGGGCCTTGTCCTTGAATTCATATCCGATCAACGCTTCCAGACGGGAAATCTCGTCCGCCGAAAGCGGCTTGCTCTTGCTCATCCCACAACCTTGAACAGGCGGTCCCAACGCATGTTGGCCGGCCATTCCCAAATGCGGCTGAACGGCGTGTCGTTGCCCAGCGAGAAGAAGATGACGCTGGCGCGGCCGATCAGGTTTTCTTCCGGCACGAAACCGACGTCGAAGCGGCTGTCGAGCGAATTGTCGCGATTGTCGCCCATCATGAAATAATGGCCTTCCGGCACCACGAATTCGCGGGTGTTGTCGCCGCGCGAGTCGGGCGACTGGTCGAGCGTGTCGTAGGTTACGCCATTGTCGAGCGTCTCGCGGAAGACCGGCACATTGGTGCCCGGATCCGCACGGTAATCCGAGGTGAAGGCGCCATCCGGCTGCTTCGGAACCGGCTGGCCGTTGATGAACAGCACGCCGTTCGTCACCTGGATGCGGTCGCCCGGCAGGCCTACGAGGCGCTTGATGTAATCCACTTCAGGATTGGGCGGCAGGCGGAAGACCACGACATCGCCGCGCTTCGGCTTGCTGAATTCAAGAATGCGGCCGGAGAACAGGTTCGGCGAAAAGGGCAGCGAATATTTCGAATAGCCGTAGGAGAACTTGTTGACGAAAAGATAGTCGCCAACCAGAAGCGTCGGCATCATCGAGCCCGACGGGATCGTGAAGGGCTGAAACAGCACGGTGCGGATGACCATGGCCAGCAGCAGCGCCTGAATGATGACCTTGACGTTCTCCCAGAGGGCGTTCTGCTTCTTCTCAGCTTTTTCCGACACTTATAGACCTGCCTGATTGTGTTTCCCGGCTTCTTCGGCTTCACGAAGCTCTCCGGGCCGTTGTTTGTCGCGCCTGCGGCGGGTGAAGCGGTTTCACGCAGCCGGCAACGCTTTCATATTTCTGCGACTTCTCTAGAACCTTTCCAGCCCGAAGGGAAGCGCTTCTGTCATACGCCAGCAAATAGAGCGCCAATGCGGCCTCCCCGGGTCTCAGCCGTTCACGGGAACCGCCTCGATAATCACAAATGCCTGAGCGTAAGGGAAATCATCCGTGATCGTCAGATGGATATTGGCGCGGTGGCCGGCGGGCAGCATGGCCGCCAGCCTCTGCCCTGCCCCATTGGTCAGGATCATGGTCGGCTTGCCGCCCGGCAGGTTGACGACGCCCATATCCTTCCAGAAAACGCCGTTTGCAAGGCCGGTTCCAAGCGCCTTTGAGCAGGCTTCCTTGGCGGCGAAACGCTTGGCATAGGAAGCAGCGCGGTTTTTCCGGCCATCCGATTTCGCCCGCTCGATATCGGTGAAACAGCGATGGGTGAAGCGCTCGCCGAAACGTTCGATCGATTTTTCGACGCGGCGGATATCGATCAGGTCGCTGCCCAGTCCAATGATCATTTCAACATCTCCAGGGAAGCATTCTTGTTGGCGGCGCGGTGCGCGAGATTTTCCATCTTGCGCCGCTGGAAACCGCTGATGAGGCCGTAAACGGCGATATAGGCGATGACCGCGCTGATGGCGGCCGGAAACACCGCACCGATGGTCATGGGTTCCAGAACCGGTGTCCATATCTGCCGGAATTCGAGATGGCTGAACAGCGCAACGAAATCCACATGCGCCGCACTTTCCGTCTTCTGCCGGCCAAGGATGAAATGCCCCAGCTCCCAGGTGGATGCCCAGATGAAGGGAAATGTCAGCGGGTTGGCGAAGGTGGTGCCGAGTGCTGCCGCCACGAGATTGACGCGCATCAGAAAACCGAGCGCCATGGCGATGAGGATATGAACACCGAGAAACGGTGTCCACGCCACGCCGACACCGAGCGCAACGCCGGCGGCAACCGAATGCGGAGAGGCGGACAGCCTGAGCAGACGCAGCTTCATATAGCGCAGCGAACGGGAAAAACCCGTGCGCGGCCAGAAGAGGTCGCGAATCTTCTCTGAAAAACCAACGGGTTCACGGCGGCGAAACGGCATGGAGGGCAGTCTATTTCATCGCCCGGGCCGAGCCAAGTGCATCGTAGACGACGCAGGGATTCTTTTGCAGGCGCATTTTCTTCCGTCATTCCGGCCTTGATCCGGAATCCAGCCGAAACGCGTCCGCGCGGCGAGAAGAATTCTTTCAGCCCAAGGACTTGGGCTGGCTGGATGCCGGATCAAGTCCGGCATGACGGACGCGGGATCTTACGAATGCAGTGGATATCGCACCTTCGATATCAGTCCCGATTTATTGTCGTACGTTACGAAGGGGACTGAGCCGGTTTTTCTGCGGCACATTTGTCTACCTGTTCGGGACAACCGCCTGAAGCGCACATTCACATAGTTTTACGAGACACAGGTGCACAAGCACGACTGCTGCCGTGCACCTTTTCAGTCCATACGCATGGCGAAAGTCTGCCATGCGCTGAGTGCATTACCGGCGGAACAGGCCGCGGTCGATTTCGCGCTGGCGGAACTCGAGGTCGACATTCGATACCGAGCCGCTGAGATATTCGAATTCGCGTTCCTGGGTGGTCTTGCCACGAACGGCGCGGGCGATCTTGCGAAGCGGAGTAAACATGATTTTCGGTCCTTTCGGTTTGGAACTGGCGTTTCTCATCGGTGTTCATCCACCGGCACGCCGCGTTTCCTTCTCTTCAATTTCTGAAAGGAAGATAGTCGCAAACCGCCCCTGCGACCAGAGACAGGAAAAGGCCGCTGCCATGCACTCAACGCATAACAACAGCCTTTCTGAATATATGAACGCTCAAAAATGCCTCAATCGAAGGCACGCGTCACGGTCGAAACGCAATCAAGGTCCTTGAGCTGCGACAGGAGCTGGTTCAGCTGCCGCAAATCCCAGACTTCGACATCCAGCGCCAGCTCGGAGAAATCCGTGCCGATGCGGACCATGTTGAGCCCACGAATATTGACATCCAGCGTCGCGATCGATTGCGCCACGGAGGCGAGCGTGCCCGGCTCGTTCAGCGCATTGATCATCACCCGTGCCATGAAGCGAGACTTGTTCGCCTCATCGAGGTCCCAGCGCACATCGATCCAGCGCTCCGGCTCGTCGTCGAAGCGTTGCAGCGCCGGCGCCTGGATGGGATATATGGTGATGCCCTTGCCCTTTTCCATGATGCCGACGATGCGGTCACCCGGAACGGCGCCAGCCGCACCGAAATGCACGTCGACATTGCCGGAAAGACCACGGATGGGCAGCGGGTCCGGCCCATCCAGCATCTCGGCCGCACCGTCGTCTTCCAGAGCGGAGCGTGACTTGCCGGGGATCTTGAAGACCATGCCGGAGGCGCTGCGCATGTTGAACCAGCCATCGTCGCCGGTCATCTTCACCGTCACGCGCTCATCCTGATAATCCGGATAGACCGCACGCAGCACGTCGAGCGAAGAAACCTCGCCGCGGCCGACGGCGGCGATGGCGTCCTCCACATCCTTCTGCGCCAGACGATGCAGCACGGGCTTCAGCGCTTCACGCGAGAAGGCCTTGCCGGCGCGCTCGAAGGTGCGCTCCAGAATACGATAACCGAGGCCGGAATATTGCTTGCGGATGGCCATGCGGGTGGCGCGGCGAATGGCCGAGCGAGCCTTGCCCGTCACCACCACCTCTTCCCACGCGGCAGGGGGCACCTGCACGCCGGAGCGGATGATCTCGACTTCGTCGCCATTGTTGAGCCGGGTCACGAGCGGCATGATCCGCCCGTTGATCTTGGCGCCAACGGTGGTGTCACCGATATTGGTGTGAACGGCATAGGCGAAATCGATGGGGGTCGCACCGCGCGGCAGCGCAATCAGCTTGCCCTTGGGCGTGAAGCAGAACACCTGGTCCTGGAACAGTTCGAGCTTGGTATGCTCAAGGAACTCTTCGGGGCTGTCGCCTTCGGCCAGCGATTCAATGGTGTGGCGCAGCCAGGAATAGGCATTGCTTTCTTTCGAAAGCAGATCGCCCTCCCCGTTTTCACCATCCTTGTAAAGCGCATGGGCGGCGATGCCGAATTCGGCGATCTCATGCATGCGTTTGGTGCGGATCTGCAGCTCGATACGCTGGCGCGACGGGCCGACGATGGTGGTGTGAATGGAACGATAGTCGTTCTGCTTCGGGGTGGAGATGTAATCCTTGAAGCGGCCCGGCACCACGCGCCAGCGTGTGTGCACGATGCCCAGCGCCCGGTAGCAGGAGGGAATGTCGTCCACCAGAATGCGGAAACCGTAAACATCGGAAAGCTGCTCGAAGGAGAGCGACTTCGACTGCATCTTGCGGAACACCGAATAGGGCTTCTTCTGCCGCCCCTTGACATTGGCGCCGAGCAGGCCGTTTGCCACCAGCAGCTCGCGCAACTCGTCCTCGATCTTCTTGATTAGGCCCTCATTGCGCGTTTCCAGTTCCTGCAGGCGGTTGGTCACCGTCTCATAGGCTTCCGGATTGAGATAACGGAAGGACAGGTCCTCCAGCTCGTCGCGCATGTCCTGCATGCCCATGCGGCCGGCAAGCGGCGCATAGATTTCCATCGTCTCCTCGGAAATGCGGCTGCGCTTGTCAGCCGGCATGTATTCCATGGTACGCATATTGTGCAGGCGGTCGGCGAGCTTCACCAGGAGAACGCGCACATCGTCGGAAATGGCGAGCAGCAGCTTGCGCAGGTTTTCGGCCTGCTTGGCCTTGCGGGTGACGAGATCGAGCTTCTTGAGCTTGGTGAGCCCCTCCACCAGCCTGCCGATGTCCTCGCCGAACAGTTCATCGATTTCAGCGCGGGTGGCGGTGGTGTCCTCGATCGTATCGTGCAGCAGCGCCACCGCTATGGTCGACTCGTCGAGATGCATTTCGGTGAGGATGGCGGCAACTTCCAGCGGATGCGAAATATAGGGGTCGCCATTGGCCCGCTTCTGCTGGCCATGCTTCTGCATCGCGTAAACATAGGCCTTGTTCAGCAGGGCCTCATTCGCATCCGGTTTATATTTTTGAACCCGCTCAACGAGTTCGTATTGCCGCATCATGCGATATTCCACAAAAAGAAAGCGCGCCAACCTGAGGGTCGGCGCACAATGCTGCATCAATAGGGATCAGATTATGACGGCAACTATTGACAGACGGTAACCGCCGCCTGCCAAAGGCATCATAAAATCCTATCAATAGTCGTCATTTTTTTCCGGCGGCACAAGGCCTTCGATACCGGCCAGCAGTTCTTCTTCCGACATCTGGTCGAAAGTGACGGTTTCCGGCTGGTCGTCGTCTTCGCCATCGGCAATGGCGGAGGCAGCGAGCGTGACCGGATCGGGCTCGGGCTCGTCAACCTCCACGTGCTTCTGCAGCGAATGGATCAGGTCTTCCTTCAGGTCGTCGGGAGACAGCGTCTCGTCGGCGATTTCGCGCAGCGCCACAACCGGGTTCTTGTCGTTATCGCGGTCAACCGTGATGGAAGAGCCCTGGGAAATCTGGCGCGCACGGTGGCTGGCGAGAAGCACGAGCTCGAAACGGTTGTCTACTTTATCAATGCAATCTTCAACTGTGACGCGGGCCATTGCCTGTCCTTTGCGGGTCGTAATGTCGTGGATCAGAGCGCCGTGCGGTCTTCAGGATGCACAAGGGTTGCTCTAACCTATTGAATCTGCGCTTCGTGCCTTGCGAAAAACACTTGCGATTTTTCGCGACGAAGCTTTCCAGCTTCCGATACAGCCATTGGCCGCGGAATTCAAGTTTTTCCTGTCTTTGGCGTCTTTTGACACCTTATTCACCATGTTTGGCGTCTGATGAACAAAATGTCCAGAAGAATTGTCTTGGAATACGGGGGAAGGTAGCTTACTTAAATCGCAACGGCTTTGCGCGAAATTCGTTGATACGACAATGATTTTTCGCGTCATCGACCGGATATAAAAGCCAGATAATGGCCTTTCCAAAAAAAGGAATGGGATGGAATGTTCGATCCACGGGAGAAAATTGCGCTCTTTATAGATGGAGCCAATCTTTATGCAGCATCGAAAAGCCTGGGATTCGATATCGACTACCGCAAGCTTCTGAAAGCGTTTCAGAAGCGTGGATACCTGCTGCGTGCCTATTATTACACCGCACTCATCGAAGATCAGGAATATTCCTCGATCCGTCCGCTGATCGATTGGTTGGACTATAACGGCTACAAGGTCGTGACAAAGCCGGCGAAGGAATTCACCGACGCGCTCGGCCGCCGCAAGATCAAGGGCAACATGGATATCGAACTGGCAGTCGATGCCATGGAGCAATCCGAGACCGTCGATCATCTGGTGCTGTTTTCCGGCGACGGCGATTTCACCACGCTGGTGGACGCGCTGCAGCGCAAGGGCCGCAAGGTGTCCGTTGTCTCCACCATGGCAACGCAACCCGCCATGATTGCAGACGATCTGCGCAGGCAGGCCGACCACTTCATCGATCTGATGACACTGAAGGCCGAAATCGGGCGCGACCCGAACGAGCGCCCTGTTCGTCACGCCGAAGGCCCCGAGACGGTCTGATCCGGCTTTTCTGATCGCCGACATTACCCTGACGCGCCCGTCTGAAAACGGGCGCGTTTTTGTTTGAAGCCTTTCCGGCAAGGCAAAAATTCCTTTTAAAATTAACAAACATCAAATCAGACCAGTCAAAATTATACCTTGGTTAATTTTAGACGTGTCTAAATCACGCAACGGTACCAGAGACGTTATTTGGGTGCCAAAGCAGGATGACAAGACATGCACGGCCAAGCAAAAACCGACCACCAACTCAATGAAAGACTGGATTTTCTGGGCCTTGGCCAGGAACAACGGCAAAATCTTTCGGATGTGAAGAATGTCATTGTCGGCTCTCTCGATGCGTCTCTCGATCGCTTCTACGCAAAGGCGCGTGCCGTGCCGGAAACGGCGAAGTTCTTCGCCAACGAAGCGCATATTCAGCACGCCAAGAGCATGCAGCTCAAACATTGGGAACGAATCGCTTCCGGCACCTTCAACGCCGATTACACCAATGCGGTGACGACCATCGGCCGCACCCATGCGCGGCTGGGTCTGGAGCCGAGATGGTATATTGGTGGTTACGCGCTGATACTGGACGGCATCATCAAGGCCATCATCGATTCCGGTGTGAAGGGCATCTTCATGGAGAAGAAGGCCAGAAAAACCAGGGATGCGCTGTCCGCGACCATCAAGGCCGCCCTTCTCGACATGGATTATTCCATCTCCGTCTATCTCGATGTGCTTGCCACTGAACGGCAAAAGGTGGAGGCCGAGCAGGCGCAGATGAAGAAGGAGCAGGAGCATGTTCTGGAACTGCTCAACAGTGCCCTTGGCAGGCTGGCGGATGGCGACCTCGCCACCGGCATCAGCGAAAAGACCGCCCCGCAATTCGAAGGGCTGATCGCCAATTTCAATGCCGCCGTCGGCAATCTCTCCGGCACCTTCGCGCAGATCATCGAGGAAGCGAACAAGGTTTCAGGCAATACGCGTGAACTCACCTCCGCGACCGACGACATGGCGCGCCGGACCGAGCAGCAGGCGGCCGCCCTTGAGCAAACTGCCGCCGCCGTCGAGGAAATCACCACCATTTCCAAACTCTCGGCGCAACGCTCCGAAGAGGCCAAGGCCATCGTCGAAAGCTCCGCCGTCGAAGCCGCGCGCTCGCGCGATGTGGTGACGGATGCGGTGAAGGCCATGGGCGCCATCGAGGAATCGTCGCAGAAGATCACCCAGATCATTTCCGTCATCGACGAGATTTCGTTCCAGACCAACCTTCTGGCGCTGAATGCCGGCGTGGAAGCGGCGCGTGCCGGAGAGGCCGGCAAGGGCTTTGCCGTCGTCGCCCAGGAAGTGCGCGAACTCGCACAGCGCTCCGCCACCGCCGCCAAGGAAATCAAGACGCTGATCGCCAAGTCTTCCGAAGATGTGATGCAGGGTGTTTCACTGGTCAACAAGACGGGTGAATCCTTGAATACGATCGGCAACAAGGTGGATCACATCCAGGAACATATCGCCTCGCTGACCAAGGCGGCGCAGGAACAGTCCGTCGGCATTCAGGAAATCAGCGCTGCGATCAACAGCATGGATAATCTGACCCAGAAGAATGCGGCCATGGTGGAAGAAACCAATGCGGCGACGCATAATCTGAGTGATGTCAGCGCCAATCTGGCGGCACTTGTCAGCCGGTTCAGCGTTTCGGCAACAAGGGCGCATGTGGAGCGGACGTACCGGGCGGCGTGAAAGACGACCTGGCTACATCCACCTCGTCATCCCGGCCTCGAGCCGGGATCCAGCCAGCCCAAGTCCTTGGGCTGCATAAACCCTTCTCACGGCGCAGACGCGCCGTGACTGGATGCCGGATCTAATCCGGCATGACGGAGGGAAGATGCGAGTAGCGCAGTAAACCCTCCCCGCCACTCACTGCTACTTAGGCAGCCCCGCCCTTCAAGAGCCGCGACTTCTGCCGGTTCCAGTCGCGTTCCTTCTCGGTCTCGCGCTTGTCGTGCAGCTTCTTGCCCTTGGCGAGCGCCAGTTCCAGCTTCGCACGGCCCTTGTCGTTGAAGTAGACCTTCAGCGGCACCAGCGTCATGCCTTCGCGGTTGATGCCGGCGCGCAGGCGGTTGATCTCCCGCTTGTTCAAAAGCAGCTTGCGGCGGCGGCGCGGCTCGTGGTTGAAGCGGTTGGCCTGCAGATATTCCGGCAGGTGGGAATTGATGAGCCAGATCTCATCGCCCTCGTCCGAGGCATAGGACTCGGCGATATTCGCCTTGCCTTCGCGCAGCGACTTGACCTCGGTGCCGGTCAGCACCAGCCCCGCCTCATAGGTGTCGATGATTTCGTAGTTGAAGCGAGCCTTGCGGTTTTCCGCAACGATCTTGTTCACCACGCGCTGGCTGCCTTTGGGGGCCATGATCTTTCAATCCCTTGTTTTTCTTATTGCGCCCGCAGCCTTTCGGCCGGAGCGGTTTTCGAGATGTCGTTCTTGCTTTTCCGCATGTCCCTATCCCAAAACCGGTGCCCGCTTTTGGGCGACATGCTCTATTTAGTATCGTCGCCGCAAAAAGAAAAGGCGCGCCGAACGGCTTCTGTCTCGAAGCGGTCCATGGCGCGCCTTCAGGGCTTTTCAGGCCTGTCTCAGTTCATCAGGCCGGCATGTTTCAGCGCCGCATCGATCGCCGCTTCCGTTGCCGGTTCCAGCGTGCTCATCAGGGGCGAACGAACCCGGCGGTTGCCGCCGCGCGTCTTCGACAGCGCATATTTCGTGCCGCAGACACCGGGCTCCATGAAGATCGCCTTGTGCAGCGGCATCAGACGATCCTGATAATCCAGCGCCTTGGCGTAATCACCGGCCAGCATCGCCGCCTGGAATTCCGCACAGAGGCGCGGTGCGACATTGGCGGTGACCGAAATGCAGCCGACGCCACCATGGGCGTTGAAACCGAGCGCCGTGCCATCCTCGCCCGAAAGCTGGATGAAATCCTTGCCGCAGGAAATGCGCTGTTCGGAAACGCGGTCGAGCTTGCCGGTCGCATCCTTCACGCCAACAATGTTCTTATGCGCCTTGACCAGCGCGCCCATGGTTTCCGGCGACATATCCACCACCGAGCGCGGCGGGATATTGTAGATGACGATCGGCAGTCTCACCGCTTCGGCAACCGCGGAAAAATGGGCAAACAGGCCCTTCTGGGTCGGCTTGTTGTAATAGGGGGTGACGACCAGCAGCGCATCCGCGCCGGCTTCCTGCGCATGCAGGGCAAGCTCGATCGCTTCATCGGTATTGTTGGAGCCAGCACCCGCGATGACCGGAACCCGTTTCGCCGCTACCTCGATGCACAGTTCAACGACCCGTTTGTGTTCGTCGTGGGAAAGCGTCGGGGATTCCCCCGTCGTGCCCACGGGCACAAGGCCGTTGCTGCCTTCGGCGATCTGCCATTCCACATGGGCGGCAAAGGCCTGTTCGTCCACGGCGCCGTTGTCCGTGAACGGGGTAATGAGGGCGGGAATAGATCCCTTGAACATGCAAAGCTCCTGGCGCCGAGCCGGTTCATGCTTCGGCCGCATTCGATGGTTAAAACCGGCACACATTAGTGCCAGCCCTTGGCGCCGACAAGCGCAAAGGCAGCCTATTTTGTCCGAAATTGTCGGAAGTGTGACAGTCTTTGCACCGTGATCGGCAGGCATGAAAAGCAAGTGCCGAAAAGAAACGTCGCTCGCGGGCCGGTGAATAAAAGTTGATTGAATTGCAAGGCGGCCATTAAGATTTCATTAAGCCTGAAATCCCAAGATTTCCAGGTGGGACTTGCGACCGTTTCGGCAATCCCGCTGCAATGAAGCGATATTACAAGAAAGTCGGCAACTCCATTACACGATGAAGAACGGCATGAAAAAGACAGTCTGGGGATTGATGGCGGCGGGTCTTGCCGCAACCGTGTGGAACGCGCTGGCCGGGCCGCTGCCTGAGGGTGCGGCGCCCCTTCCCTATGTCAAGCCGAATGCGCCGACCGTTCCGGCCTTCATGCCGGCCTCGCCCGAGATCACCGGCGCGATACCGCGCCTCAACCGCCCCGATGATACCAGCCAGTTGAAGGCCGGCCTCGACGCGCTTTCCAGCCGCGACGCGGCCCGGGCGATTGCCCTGCGCAACACCATGCCGACCGGCAGCCTCGACCGGCATATTCTCTCCTGGGCAATCGCCGTTTCCGGCCAGAAGGATGTGCCTTCCACCGAGATCGCCGCCGCCCAGCGGGAGCTTTCCGGCTGGCCGGGTGCGGCCACCCTGCGAGCCAATTCAGAAAAAGCACTCTATCGCGAGGATCTGCCGGCCGCGCAGGTGCTTTCAGCCTTCGGCAGCAGTCGCCCGGAAACGGCGGAAGGAACCGTCGTGCTTGCCAAGGCGCTTGCCTCCTCCGGTAAAACGGCCGAATCCCAGAACCTCATTCGCCAGCTCTGGGTCAGCGAAGGCATGGACAAGGACATGGAAGACCGTGTGCTTGCCGAATTTCCTGCCTATCTGACGCCCGCCGATCACAAGGCACGCATGGATTATCTGATGTATCGCAGCCGCATCAGCCAGGCGAAGCGTTTCGGCGATCTTGGCAAGGCGCAGTCGCTTTATAATGCCTGGGCGGCCGTGCTGCAGCGCTCCGCCAATGCCGGCGCATTGCTCGGCAAGGTCGACACCTCCTGGCGCAGCGATCCGACCTATCTCTTCGCGCGCATCGAGAACCTGCGCAACCAGCAGAAATACACGGAAGCTGCCGTCCTCCTGCGGCAGGCGCCGAAGGAGACGGCCAGGCTTGTCAATCCCGGCGAATGGTGGAACGAACGACGCATCATCGCGCGCGGCGTCGCCGATCTCGGCGATTTTGCCGAGGCCTATCGCATCGTCGCCAATCATTCGGCCACCTCTTCCGTGGATATCGCCGATGCCGAGTTCCACGCAGGCTGGTATGCGCTGCGGGCGCTGCGCGATCCGGCGGCCGCTTCGCGCCACTTCAATACATTGCTGCAAACCTCGAACCGCCCGCTTTCGGCTTCCCGTGCCTATTATTGGCTCGGTCGGACGGCGGAAGCCGGCGGGCCCGGCAATGCCCGTGATTTCTTCATCAAGGCGGCAGCCCATCCCGGCACATTTTATGGCCAGCTTGCCGCCGCGCGAATCGGCGCCAAAACACTGAATGTGACCTACCCGAACCCCAGCAATGAAGACCGGGACCGTTTCGCCGGCCGCGAGGCGGTGCGCGCCATCGACCGGCTGGAGGCGGCTGGTTACGGCTGGCGCGCCGACAGCCTTTACCGGTCGCTTGCCGAACAGCTCGACAGTCCCGGCGAACTTGCCATTCTGGCGGCGCGTGCGGAAGGTACCGGCAACCACCAGGTTTCGCTGCAGATCGGCAAGACCGCCTTCAGCCGTGGCATCGATGCGGCAGCTCTCGCCTATCCGCTCGGCGTCATTCCGGCCAGCGCCAATATTGCTGGCTCCGGCAAGGCGCTTGCTTATGCCATCGCCCGGCAGGAAAGCGCCTTCAACCCGGCCGCCATCTCCGCCGCCAATGCCCGCGGCCTGCTGCAATTGCTGCCCGGAACGGCCAAGGGCGTAGCCGGACGCCACGGCCTGCCCTACACGCAGGCAATGCTGACGACGGATGCGGGCTACAACGCCACGCTCGGCGCGCATTATCTCGGTGAGCAGATCGACAGCTTCGGCGGTTCTTATATCCTCACCTTCATCGCCTATAATGCCGGGCCAAAGCGCGTGCCGGAATGGATCTCCCGTTATGGCGACCCGCGCGGCAAGCCGATCGATGAAGTGGTCGACTGGATCGAGCGCATCCCCTTCCCTGAAACACGCAATTACGTGCAGCGGGTGATGGAGAACTATCAGGTCTACAAGACACGGCTAGGCCAACAGGCCGACATCGTCGATGACCTGCGCCACGGGCGGGCGGGGTAAAGGCCGGAACTCACCGTCCGATCATCGTCAGAGCATTCAGGCACCGGCTGGCCCGGTGCTTTTTTATTGTCATTACCTGGCAAAGCAGCTTTCCGCCTTGCAAAAGAAAAACCCCGGCATTTCTGCCGGGGTTTCCATCACTGACAATGTCAGATCAGATTAGATTAGAACGAACGCTGAAGGCGAACGAAACCGGTCCACTGGTCGCCAGCGCCGCTGTCAACACCTTCGGTGCCGTCAACGTCCTGGTAGTTAACAGCAACCTTGGTAGCGAGGCCCTGCGTGATCTGGTAGTCAAGCGTTACACCAGCGCGCCATGCGTCGCGATCGCCAACGAAGTCGTTGTCAGCGCCGATATCAACCGTACCGAAGTACTGTGCACCGGGGGTGATGGTCAGCTTGTCAGTTGCCTTGATTGCGTATTCAGCAGCAACAGTCCACTCAGACTCTTCGTAGTAAGAGTTTGCACCGGAAGCCCATGCGCCGGAAAGGCCGAACGTGCCCGGACCGATGTCAGCCGTGACGATTGCACGGATTGCACCGTTTTCCTGGTCCGTGTCGTAAGAACCAAGCAGGTTTGCGCTAACTGCACCGAACTTCGCACCGATGATACCGCTGATACCAACGTTGTTCGGGCCTTCGATGAAGCCACCCTTGGTAATGCCGAGGTTCGAAACGCTGTCAAGCGCGGTTTCCAGTTCTTCAACCGAGATACCTGCATAGAAGGAGCCGGCATCGTAGGTGTAACGCAGAGCGTTCGAACGGGTGGAGTTCGAAGACAGGATGTCGGTTTCGCCGGAGAGATCGTCATCCCACCAGGTGTACATGTAACCGACCTTCAGGCCGCCGAGTTCGATGAAGGCCTGGTCAACGTTGACGCCACGGTTGCTGTCGTTGTCAGCCTGACCGCGCAGACCGATGAAGCCACGCAGAGCGCCGAGCTCGGTGTCGGTGCGGGTGTCGATTTCGAACTGAGCGCGCGTGAACGAATCCCAGTCAGACGAACCGGACTGGTTACGGCCGAAGTCGGTCTGGAAACGGATGTAACCGCCGAACTTCAGGCAGGTTTCGGTGCCGGGGATGTAGAAGAAGCCGGTGCCGAAAGCGTCGCAAACGCGAACGTATTCCAGGGGCTCAGGCTCAGCAGCGACGATAGCGTCGGCAGCGTGAGCGCCGGATACTGCTGCGAGAGCTGCAGCGGAGCCGATGAGAAGGCTCTTGATGTTCATGGTTGACCTCCAGTCAAACGCTTAATCTTCTAAGCAGCGGGTGGGAAAGCACTTACAAATGCGTGCCGCTTATGGAGATGATTAGAGCCAAAACCGGCCGGACAGGCAATCGTAATCATGACAGAAGGAAGACAGTAAGGTGTCCTTAGTTTCTCATTGTTGCGAAATAGCTACAATTCTAATCGACCGGACCCCATTCCTTAAAAAACCGTTAATAAATAATGCTTTTCAAACACTTAACGAGCAGAATCGCTAGCCTGGCAGCCTAAAGCCAATCCCTTCTCCAAAATCCTGACACAACCGGGCCATGAGAAATTGTCCAAAAGACGATTGCAGCGCCTGAGACTCAGCCCTTCGTCCACACCAAGAGAATCAATCCGCGGAGCAACTCTTGCGGCTTCCAGTGTGAGTTTCCCCTGATAGCGAATCACCAGACGAACGGCAGCCAGATCGCAAAACCGGGCGAAGCATCGATCCGTGCGCCGATACTGCTTTGCGCCATAGTCGGCATTGCAAAAGAAAAACCCCGGCATTTCTGCCGGGGTTTCCATCACTGACAATGTCAGATCAGATTAGAACGTGCGCTGAAGGCGAACGAAACCAACCCAGCTGTCGCCAGCGCCGGTGTCAACACCTTCGGTGCCGTCGACGTCCTGGTAGTTAACCGAAACGAGCGTGGAGAGGCCCTGGGTGATCTTGTAGCCAACAGCTACACCAGCGCGCCATGCGTCGCGGTCGCCAACGAACTGGTTGTCAGCACCGATGTCGATCGTACCGAAGTACTGGAAGCCGGGGGTGATGGTCAGCTTGTCGGTTGCCTTGATTGCGTATTCAGCAGCAACAGTCCACTCGGACTCTTCGTAGTAGCTGTTTGCGCCAGAAGCCCAAACGCCGGAGAGGCCAAGGGTGCCCGGGCCGATGTCAGCCGTTACGATACCACGGATTGCGCCTTCTTCCTGGTCGGTGTCGTAACCGCCGAGGATGTTAGCGTTTACGCCGCCGAACTTGGCACCAACGATAGCGGAGATACCAACGTTGTTCGGGCCTTCGAACGAGCCGCCCTTTGCGAAGTCGCTGGAGATGTTGGAGGAGCCGCGCTGGCCTTCCAGTTCTTCAACAGCAACGCCAACGTAGAACGAGCCAGCGTCGTAGGTGTAACGGATAGCGTTCAGGCGGGTAACGTTCGAAGAAAGGCTATCAACTTCGCCGGAGAGACCGTCGTCCCACCAGTTGTAGTAGTAACCGACCTTCAGGCCGCCGAGTTCGATGAAGGCCTGGTCAACAACAACGCCACGATTGCTGTCGTTGTCAGCCTGACCGCGGAAACCGATGTAGCCGCGCAGAGCGCCGAGCTCGGTGTCGGTGCGGGTGTCGATGTTGAACTGAGCGCGCGTGAACGAATCCCAGTCAGACGTGCCGGACTTGTTGCGACCGAAGTCGGTCTGGAAACGGATGTAACCGTCGAACTTCAGGCAGGTTTCGGTGCCGGGGATGTAGAAGAAGCCGGTGCCGAAAGCGTCGCAAACGCGAACGTATTCCAGGGGCTCAGGCTCAGCAGCGACGATAGCGTCGGCAGCGTGAGCGCCGGATACTGCTGCGAGAGCCGCAGCGGAGCCGATCAGAAGGCTCTTGATGTTCATGGTTGACCTCCAGTCAAAGTTTTTAAGTGGGTCTGGGTACTTTCGCTGAAGGACAGCATTCCCTGCCCCATTCCCGTGTTCTTAGAAGCCAAACGATCCACCGCCTCGCTTCTGGTGGTGAAAATACAAAAGGTTTCGCCGCTTGCAATCGCCAACATCCGATAAATAGCATTTACGTATATGCTTCATTTCGGTTTGTTGCGGAAACAACACACAGCGCCCCGCCGGCCGATTGCGGCTTTTACAATGTGTTAAGAATTCCCTTGAAAATCCGTTAGTTAGTTGAGTTAACAAGGTCTTTCTAAACTACCGGCGTTTTCGGCCATCCCTTGCTCTGTCATTCGAAGATGTGGGAATTTTTTGCTTTGATCTATCCCGTCCCGAGGCACAACACAGATGCGCATGCGAGGAAACCGCGGGAAAAGCTCTTTCGGCCCCGGACTGATTCACCGGGCAACGATTCGACGGGCCGGACAGATCGGTGATTTGGCAAATTGATTTGCCTTCAGCAAACCCACCGCGCGGACACCACAAGGCATCGCAGTCGAGCCATATTCGACGTCGCCGGGGGAAGCCAGCGGCTGGGCTACTGACGTGTGGTGTTTCAATCTGTGGGGATAAACTTGGCAAGTGGCGGAGAGGATGGGATTCGAACCCACGATACGCTTTTGACGTATACTCCCTTAGCAGGGGAGCGCCTTCGACCACTCGGCCACCTCTCCGGTGCGGCCTGATTATTGCGTAAAAAAAATGAATGCAAGGCTTTTTCGCCAATAAGCCGAAAAAGCTGTTGGCGGAACATGGTTCCGCGAAACTTTGCGGGCTTTCGGGAACTTCTTCACCCACCGGGCGTTCTGGCTTCGGTAACAAAAGAGGTGTTCTAATGGCTCAGACCAAACTGAATGTTGTCGAAGACACGATCGAAAACCAGATTGCCGAGCTGCGCTCGCAAATTGCGTCGCTCTCCAAATCCGTCTCCGCCCGCGCGGAGGGCGTCAGCGAGGATGCGTCAGAATTTCTGGACGAGGCACGCGGCCGCGTTCGCAAGGCCGCGCATAATGTCCGCGCCCAGGGCCAGAACGTGGTGGAAGCCGTCAAGGAAAATCCGGGCACGGCAACTTCGTTGCTGACGATCGTCGGCGCACTCGGTTTTGCGATCGGTTACGCGGTCGGCACGAGCACACAGCAGAGCTCGTCCAACAGCAGCCTGTATCGCTGGCGCTGATCGCCATATAGATTGAAAGTCAGGCAAGGCGGGTCATTCCTGCCTTGCCTTTGCCTGTGGGTTTGAAGCGCGATGAAAATGGGGGTGGATATGCGGTTCAGTGACGATCTTGAAGCGGCATTGTCGGATTTTGCGAGAGATCACGACTTGGACAGGGATGAAGCCATCCAGCGCATCATTCGCGCCGCCCTTATCAACACCGGCTATCTCGCCTCCGGCGAAGAAGGCATTCCGCCGGAAAAGCTGAACGCCAGCAACGACGATTGAATCAATAACCCGACCGGGATGGCTGCGGTGCCGCTCCGCCCTTGTAACGGGCCGAGAGCGCGCGGAGCGTATTGGCGAATTCCGTGACATCGGCACCGACCGCCACGAAGGACGCGCCGAGCTCGAGATAACGGCGATTATAGGTTTCATTAAAGGTCAGAATACCAGCAGCCTTGCCCGCCGCGACGATCTTGACGATCGCTGCTTCGATCACGGCCTGCACCTCCGGCTCGTCGATCCGGCCGAGATGCCCCATGTCGGCGGCGAGATCGGCCGGGCCGATGAAGACGCCGTCCACGCCATCCACCGCAAGAATATTGTCGAGATCATCGATCGCCGCCCGCGTTTCGGCCTGCACCAGCAGGCAGACGCCATCGGAAGCGCTGTCGGCATAATCGGCGATGGTGTTGAACGCCGATGCGCGGGCCACGGCAGCACCCATGCCGCGAATACCACGCGGCGGATAATGCATGGCGCTGACCAGATCCCTGGCCTCATCAGCCGAATCGACCATCGGCACGAGGAGCGTGCGTGCACCTGCATCCAGCAGCTGCTTGATCATCCAGCTTTCACCGACGGGCACGCGCACCACCGGCTCGGCCGGCGACGTGGCAAGCGCCCGCAGCTGGTCGATGATGCTGCGCAGATCGTTCGGCCCATGCTCCCCGTCGATCACCAGCCAGTCGAAACCCGCAGTGCCGGCGATTTCCGCCGTGATGGCCTCGCCCATGTCGAGCCAGAGGCCAATCTGCGGTTTGCCCGCATGGATGGCGGTTTTGAAACGGTTTTCGGGAGCGGGCATGATATCCTCAGGAAAGCAGTAATTTCAGATCGGCGGTGGCGTCCGCCAGGATGGCACGATCCGGCTCCGCGCCGGTATCGAGCAGTTTTTTGCCGGCGACATAGGCCTTGGCATCATTGACGGCATCGACCGCCAAGAATCGCCCGTCGCGGAAATACCAGACGGACCAGCTGCCTTCACGCGCACCGGGCCTCAGCATCGTTTCGTCATAACCGAGGTTGAAGCCGGCAATTTGCAGCTTCGTGTCATATTGGTCCGACCAGAACCAGGGTTTCGCCTCATAGGCAGTTTCGGTGCCGGCCAGCACGGCAGCGGTGCACTCAGCCTGATCGACGGCATTCTGTACCGATTCGAGACGCACATGCTGGCCGCGCCACGGCAACATGGCGCAATCGCCGACGGCATGAATGTCTGGATCGGAGGTACGGGTATAGTGGTCCACCACGATGCCATTGCCGACATCGAGGCCCGATTCGCGAGCAAGCCGGTCATTCGGCGTCACGCCGATGCCGACGATGACAAAATCGACATCAAGCATCGAACCGTCGGAGAGTTCGGCAGCCGCCACCCGGCCATCCATGCCGACAAGGCGCACGAGGCCGGTCTTTTCGCGGATGGAGACGCCCTGGGCTTGATGGATGGCGCGCATGATATCAGCGGTTTCCTTCGCCGCCACGCGCTGCAGAATTCGGTCGGCCATTTCGATCAGCGTCACCTCAAGGCCGAGCTTGCGGGCAACCGCCGCTGCCTCGAGGCCGATATAACCGCCGCCGATCACCAGCAGCCTGCGCCCCGGCTTCATCTCCTCCATCAGCCGGTCGGCATCGCGCTTGTCGCGAACCGTCAATACCCCTTCCAGATCGCCACCGATGCTGGCGGGCAAAAGACGGGGTGCCGCCCCGGTCGCCAGTACCAGCTTGTCGTAGGAAAGCGTGCTGCCATCCTGCGTGCGCACGGTTTTCGCAGTACGGTCAATCTCCTCCACCCAGGTGGAAAGCCGGATATCGACATTATGCTCCGCATACCATTCTTCAGGGCGGAACATCAGCCGGTCGAAGCTCATCTCGCCGAGAAGGTATTTTTTGGAGAGCGGCGGCCGTTGGTAGGGATAGGCATCCTCGGAGCCGATGATGGTGATGGGGCGCTCGTCTTTCAGCGCCCGAAGCTTCGACGCCAGCGCGAAAGCGGCCTGCCCCGCCCCGACGATTACCAGCCTTCCCGTCACAGTCCACTCCCAGAAGAATCACGAAGCGCCGATCCTGCCGCACTTTGCGAAGCCATATTGCAGGGATCAGGCGTAACGCCAAGTACGGCTCCAGTCAACCGCGCAGCGACACCAGCCCTGTGCAAGCGTGACACATTATCTGGATAGGCTGCGGCGCCGCTGCAACCGCAGGGAGCAGAACGCATTTTCACGAGTGGAAACATCGGCTTCCCCACGGAAGATTGGTCGAGATCGACACAGACTAGAGAGAATTGCGCGGATTTCCTTCATGTGCTGGCAAGGAAGCCGCGTTAAAATCGACACCAAGAGAGGCAATCCGGGAGGTTGTCATGGCTTTACATATGGATCCCCGTCAGAGCGTCCCGCAGGACGAGATGTACGAGAAATTTCAGATCGACCGACCCGGCAAGATCACCTTCATCGGGCATCATCTCAGCGCCAGGAACACCATGCGCTGCCTGGTGCGCACCATTTCCCTCTATGGCGCGGAGCTGGATGTGAACCCTGAACTGGAAATGCCGGCCAATTTCTATCTGGAGATTCTCGGCATTCGCGATGAGATCGGCTGCACGCTGATCCGCCGGGAGGAAGAAAAGGTCACCATCGGTTTCAACATGCTGATCGATGCGGAATTCCTGCACCATGTAAGGCGTCTCAGCTTCGAGACATCGTGACGGCCACCACAAAACCGCGGTTCGAGGAATGAGAATGCGAAGCGGCGTAACCGCCACTTCGCTGTATCGATTGTCGCCCTGCCCTTCCGGTTGACTTCGATCTCCACCAAAGGCCGAAAGGATGAGGGCGTTCACCATCATAACTTCACGATTGCCGCGGTGACGTACATGAACATTATTCCCGCTCCGAGGCCGCCAAGGACTGCGGGAGACAGGGACAGAGATGTGAAGTTCCGCGCGTTGGTGCGAACCATGTAGGCCGAAACCTCGACGATCACCTGGAGGATGGCTCCGGCCCCGATAGCCAGCGCGAAGGCCGTCCATTGCGGCGCATAGGCGAGACTGCCGAGCCACATGCCAAGCACCGCCGGGCCGCCGGCCAGAAGGGTCAATCCGGCGAATACCCACAATGATGGCCGCTTTTTCAGGATCGGCGCGGCAATGCCGATGCCTTCGGTGATGTTGTGAATGGCAAAGCCGAGCACGAGGAAAGCGCCGAGACCCGCAGAGCCCGCGGCAAAGGCCGCGCCTATCGCCAGCCCCTCGCCGAAATTATGCAGGCCGATGCCGAGTGCTATGTAAGTCGCGAGCGCCAGCCCCGTGGGCGTGCCGTGCCGGCGGCCGACCGCCATCAGGATCAGGAAGGCCGCAAAGGCCCCAAGCACCACCATCACCCGTCCCTGAAACAGCGCGGCCGTCGCACCGGCGATTTCCAGCGCCTCTTCCGTCATATCGATGAGAAGATAAAGCAGCAGACCGATCGTCAGCGCCAGGAGGAAATTCATGCCGCCCTGACCGACATTGCGCAGGGCAGGATAAAACATCAAGCCGATGGCGACGGGCACGACGCCGACAATGATGCCGACCATTGCCTGCGCCCACAATTGTCCGGATGTCGCCGTGGGAGTGGGTACGGCCACGGCGATTTCATGCTCAAAGCTTACCCCCGAACCGGTCATGACTGTGACGGCATGGGTATCGGCGAGATTCCACGGAAAATCGATATTGAGCCAGGCCGTCGAACCCCTTGGAATTTCCCCCGGAGGCGACTGGGTGAATGTCCAGTAGGCAGAGTCCACCTGTATCTGGGCGATCGTCATCGGCTCTGAACCGCCGGCGCGAACCAGCAATTGTAGACCCTTGTCGTTGATGACCGTGCGCTCGAAGGTGAGATTTTCGATGGGAGGCGCGCCATTATTGAGCCGCGCCACCGGATTGGCAGTAAAAATCCAGGCGATTGCGGCGGCCAGCGCCAGAAGCGGCAGGATGATCCAGACAAGATTGAGGCCGGAGCGGGCAGATGCGGTTGTATTCGTTTCCAGGACATTCATCACAGCGACTCCACGACGTCGAACATGCCCATCCAGCCGAGTTCGGTGAATTCAGTCTGGTGAGGGTGGAACATATAAAGACCGGGCTCATGCTCGGCGAAGGTAAACTCCAGAATGCCACGTTCAGCCTGGCACTGGGTGATGAGGTCGACGGTCCGCAATGTCGGCGTCAGCGTCGTTCCCTGATTGAAATAGTTGAAGAAATTACCATGGAGATGGAACGAGTTGATCGGATCGAATTCGAGCACATTGATGAGATAGATGCGCACCGGCTTTGAGCGGAGAATTTTGATCGGCTTTTTGGCATAGGCATGCGCGACGGTGTTGACGGCGTAGAACTCGTTCTCCTCGTCGAAATTGGTGTCGAATGCGTTCGACACCATCACCATTTCCTGCCAGTCCGCATTTTCGGGCGTGCCGAGCAGGCGTGAGCGTGCGACATCGGCATGTTCGGGATGCCGGTCCGGATCCGGATCGATGATGAAGGCGCCATACATGCCCTTGTGCATGTGCCGGCGCAGCGGCACGTTATGGCAATGATAAAGGTGGCAACCAAAGGGTTTGGCGTCGAATTCGTAAGTGAATTCGCCGCCCGGATCGACCATACCCGGCGTGCCGGGAATGCCATCCATGCGTGCCGAATGGATGCCGTGAAAGTGAAGGGAATGCGGGTGGGAGCCGTAATTCTTGAAATTCACCCGGATACGGTCGCCCTCCTTGGCGCGCAGGGTCGGCCCCGGCACACGGCCATTATAGGTCCAGGCCGGAAAAACGACACCGGGCGCAACCTCGATGTCCTTGTCTTCGCCAGTAATCTCGAAGGTGCGAAGGGTGCGGCCGTCGGCGGTGCGTTCCACCGTGCCGGTCTCCCAATCCGCCAGCATAATGTGAGGGTCGAAACCATTGGTTTGCGGATCGACCTCTCCGACCGTCATCATCGATCCATGCGCGCCGTGGGCCGGTGTCGCGCCATTCGCCGCGGCGGAGGCCGTCTTTGTCGCGTGGCCTGAATGCGTTGTCTGGCCGGAAGCGTTCGTTGCCAGAAACGCTCCCCCGCTTGCGGCGACCAGCCCACCGGCAAGCAGCCCTCTGCGGCTGACCAATTCGCTCACGGGTTGCGTTGGTGACTTCTTCTCCATTTGGGACTTTCTTTCCGTGTTTATCTCTTGTGGCGGCGAGTGTCGTGAAAACCGACGATTTCGTTCGCCTTGTTGCTAATAAGAATTACTTGCAAAATATAACTACATCATCACCCGATTCATATTCTGCAATTAGGAATTAATTGCAACAAGGTTTTGCGGAAAGAACGGAATATCACCGCCGTCGATCGCTTCCCCGCGAGGGTCTTCCAGCCGAACTGCTCGATTTTCCACGCAGTGGCACTACAACAGGGGCGCAAATTCCGGCATGCAGGGGTTCCCAAACCGTCGGAAATCTGACCCATTGTGACAAACTGGGCCTTTGATCAGGACCGGCCTTTCCAACCGCATATCGGATTTATCAATGTCAGCCTTTTCTCGCCTCACGCCGCTTGCCGTCTCACTTCCTTCAACCGTTCCTTTCGTTGGCCCGGAAGCCATCGAGCGCAGCCGCGGCCTCAAGGTGGAAGCGCGAATCGGCGCCAATGAAAGCGGCTTCGGCCCCGCCCCTTCCGTGCTTCTGGCCATGCGCGATGCGGCGGCAGACACCTGGATGTACAGCGATCCGGAAAATTTCGAACTGAAGGAAGCGCTGGCCATCCACCACGGCGTTGCACGCGGCAATATTGCTGTTGGCGGCGGCGTTGATGGATTGCTGGGCGAGATCGCCAGGCTGATCGTCGAGCCGGGCACGCCTGTCGTCACCTCGTTTGGCGGCTATCCCACCTTCAATTACCATGTGAACGGTTTTGGCGGAAAACTCGTCACCACGCCCTATGTCGACGATCATGAAAATCTGGACGGGCTTCTCGATCTCGTCATCCGGGAAAATGCGCCGCTCGTCTATTTCGCCAATCCCGACAATCCGATGGGAAGCTGGTGGGAGGCAAGCGAAGTCGTCGCCTTCGCCCGCGCACTGCCGGAAACCTGCCTGCTCATTCTGGACGAGGCCTATTGCGAAACCGCGCCTGCCAGTGCCGTGCCGGCCATCGATGCGCTGATCGGCCAGCCGAATATCCTGCGCATGCGCACCTTCTCGAAAGCCTATGGGTTGGCCGGCGCGCGTGTGGGTTATGCCATCGGCACGCTCGGCAATGTCGAAGCCTTCGACAAGATCCGCAACCATTTCGGCATGGCGCGCATTTCGGTCGCCGGTGCCCTGGCGGCACTCAAGGATCAGGCCTATCTCAATGAGGTGGTCGGCAAGATTTCCGATGCCCGCGATCGTATTTCCACGATCGCCCGCAATAACGGCCTTTCGCCGCTGCCCTCCGCCACCAATTTCGTCACCATCGATTGCCACCGCGATGGCGCTTATGCGCGTGCCATCGTGGATGGGCTGATGGAACATGGCGTGTTCATCCGCATGCCGGGTGTGGCTCCGCTCAACCGCTGCATTCGAGTAAGCGCCGGCACCGCCGACAAGCTCGATCTTTTCGAGCAGGCGCTGCCGAAGGTTCTCAAGGCGCTGGGCTGATATTGAGTATCTTCCCGTCATTTCGGCCTTGAGCCGGAATCCAGCGCGATCAAGCCCTTGATCGCGAAAGACCCTTTCATGCCGCAGACGCGTCGTGGCTGGATGCCGGATCAGGTCCGGCACGACGGAGGCAGGAAGCGATTCGAAAACCGCAGGTGCATGCCGGCCGTAGCGGGTTCATCCTCATTACAGGGTGATGCGAATGCGATTCAGCATCCTCCCGCAAACCTCTGCCCGCGAATCATTTTCCGGCAATGGAACTTCGCCAAACATAAGAAAACCGCGCCGGCCTTGTTCCTGCCGGTCGCGGTTTGATGTGTCAGCGCAAAAGCCCTTTTCAAGGCCCTCGCCGCATTCCCCTTCGGGTTTACTTTCCTTTGCACCGGTCATCGGGACTGGAGGGAACCGGACCGGAAATCTCAATGATGGCTTGGGTAAATCAGTGCATCGTCATCCAGTCGCGGGCGGCGCGCAGCGCTTCGGCCAGTTCCGCCTTCGTCATGTTGCGGGCGAGATCGGCGCGCAGTGAGGCGGCTCTTTCCGATCCGCGGATCGCGGCGATGTTGAGCCATTTGTGGGCCGCGATCAGGTCCACCTTGCAGCCCCGGCCGGTCGCATAGACCAGGCCGAGATTGCAAAGAGTGTCGGCGCGGGTTTCGCCACCGGCAGCCATTTCGATATCGCGAATTTCAAAGCGTGCCATCGTTTTTATCCCTGTCTTCTGCCTGTTTCATCATTCGCCTTCTTGTCGAGGCTATCGTCCGGACCTGCCGTCTTTTGCGGCTTTTTCGTCCTTCCGTCCGGCAGGTTTTCCCTGCGCTTTTGATGAGTTCACTATGCCACCGGGCTTTCAACGCTCGCTTAAAAGGCATGATTAATGCGCCGCAAACAAACTGCAAACGATTGGTAAAATTGGGTTTTTGTTAAATATCACGGACCGCGGAAATTAAGGACTTTGCGGCGAATTTTACGAAAGCTTTACAATTGGATTTAAACTCTTCCTTCACCACGATCAAAACAGCGATTTTCGAATTTCCCCTCTTCGGCTCTTTCCACATCTGCGAATACCGCCCCGCAGCCGCAAATTTCCTATTTCCTTTTACGTTAACGTTAACGTAAAATAATATCCGCCCTGCCTGTCATGAGGATGAAACAGGCACAGGATAGCGCGGTGTGAGGAGCAATCGTTGCGCCGCAAGGCGGCTTTGGGCCGGAAACGGCACATGGGCAGGCCGAAGGATTTGGATCTGCGCATATATCACTTCGGGCAGTCCGGCCCGGGATTGTCTGCGCGAATTTCGGGAGGAACTCTATGAAGCGTATAATGACGATTGCCGCCGCCCTCATGATGAGCGGCAACCTTGCCTTTGCCGGCGAGGCGATCGAAGGCAACTGGAAGACCGCCAGCGGCGAAACCGCCGCAATCGGCCCGTGCGGCGGCGCCTTCTGCGTGACGCTGAAGACCGGCAAACATGCCGGAAAACAGATCGGCAAGCTTTCCGGCAAGGGAAACAGCTATTCGGGCGAAATCACCGACCCCGCCAACGACAAGACCTATAGCGGCTCCGGCACTGTTTCCGGCAATTCGCTGAGCATGAAGGGCTGCGTGCTGAAGATCCTGTGCAAATCGCAGACCTGGACGCGGCTTTAATCGAGAAGGCGGCGGGGGGCTTGTGTCCTCCCGCCCGCAGGCCCGCGCCCGATGGCGCGATGCCCAGTCAAAAGATCGCGTCCGAAAACTACGGACGCACGCCGCATGGAAGCCATATATCCGTTGATGTATCGTTGCCCCAGCCGAACACAACGAAAGCGACGCATGCGCCCCACCCTTTCGACAATCCTGATCGCAGGCACCTCCCATGTCGGCAAAAGCACCCTTGCCGGCCTGCTGGGCGAAAGGCTGCGCTGCGAGGCAACATCGACCGACAGTCTCGCCCGCCATCCGGGAAGGCCGTGGCCGGGCATTCCGGCGCCGGTGGAGGAATATTACACACGGCTCTCAGCCGAAACGATCCACTGGTTCCTGAAGATACACCATCAGAACATCTGGCCGCTGATCCGCACGATGATCGACAGCAGGTCCGGGACCGGCAATCCCGCCATCTTCGAGGGCGCGGCCTTGCGGCCGGAATTCATATCGCCCCTACTCGGCAGCGGGGCCGCCGGTGTCTTTCTCCATGCCGACAATGATTTTCTTCTCGAGAGAATGCGCTCTCACGCGCGATATGAAGATGCGACGGCTGGCCAGCGGCGGATCATGGACGCTTTCATCGAACGCTCGCTGCGTGAAAACACCGAGATGCTGGCATCTGCGCGGGAACACCGCGTTCCGATTGTCGATGTCAGCGAGGCAGATGCGTTCGAGAGCCTTGCGAGCGACCTTGTAGCGCGCGCGGAAACCTCCCTGTCCTGATCGAAAAGCGGTCGCTGCATGCGAACTCATCGCCATTGCGGCATCAATCCGCCATGTCACCGCCCGTTAACATCCCTGAACACCATATGAACCGGGGTCTCAGGGTCCGTTCAGTCCGAGTGTGGCAAAACTCTGTCCATCAACTCCAATAAAGGGGAATGGACATGGCAAAGCTGATCAGCCGACTGGCAATCTTCGCGTTTCTCATGGCGATCTTCGCCATGTCCTTCGCCTCGCTCGTCGTTAATCCGAACCGCAGTTTCCAGCGGGTGAATGCCGGTGCGGCAATCGCCTGCCAGCACAGCCCGGCGCCCGCCGCCAATTGCCCCGTTGTACTGTGAGGACCGGCCGATGACGACGAGCTTTTCCAACGGCCTGTTCTCCGCCCTGCGGCTGGTGCTGATGGCCTCGATCTTTCTCGGCCCGGTGGCCGGACTTGCCGTTTACAAGGCCGATCCCCGCCCCGCCTCCAAAGGCGCCGGTTTCGTGCTTCTGATGAGCCTGCAGCGCGGCGCGCTCGGCTGATATTGCCGCCGCCCTTCTATCCCGACCGTTTTTCCGTTTCTTTTCAGTTTCTTCGTATTTCTGTCGCTTGCCTGTCGAAATTGGCCTCTTATAATGGGCCATGACAATAGCAAAACGAACGATTCCGCCCCTCACCTTCATCAGCCCCGAGCCTTTCGCGCCGCAGACATTCACGGACCCGAAAGAAGCTGTGGCGGCTTTGACCGCGCTTTACGAACGCAATACGGCGTTCCTGATCAATTCCTTCACCGACCTTGCCAAGGGTGCGCCGATTGCCGGCCGTTACCGCGCCTGCTACCCGCAGGTGAGCCTCGAGACCGCAACCTTCGGCCATGTCGACTCGCGCCTCTCCTATGGCCATGTCACCGCACCCGGCGTCTACACGACGACGATCACCCGGCCGGAGCTGTTCCGCCATTACCTGAAAGAGCAGCTGGGCCTTCTGATGAAGAACCACGGCGTTCCGGTCACGGTGTCGGAATCGGCGACGCCCATTCCGCTGCATTTCGCTTTCGGCGAAGGCGCCTATGTCGAGGCGGCAGCGGCCTCCTCGCTCTCCGACGTGCCGCTGCGCGATCTGTTCGATACGCCCGATCTCAACAATACCGACGACCTCATCGCCAATGGCGAATATGATCAGGTGCCGGGCGAACCCGCACCGCTTGCGCCTTTCACGGCGCAGCGCATCGATTATTCGCTGGCCCGCCTCAGCCACTATACGGCGACCAGCGCCAGCCATTTCCAGAACTTCGTACTCTTCACCAACTACCAGTTCTATATCGACGAATTCGCCACCTGGGCGCGGCAGCTGATGAAGAATGGCGGCGAAGGTTACACGGCCTTCGTGGAGCCGGGCAACATCATCACCCCCGCCGGCTCCGACAAGCCGGAGACGGATGCCGTGCTCGCTCGCCTGCCGCAGATGCCGGCCTATCACCTGAAGAAAAAGGGCCATGCCGGCATTACGCTGGTCAATATCGGCGTCGGCCCTTCCAACGCCAAAACGATCACCGACCACATCGCGGTGCTGCGCCCGCACGCCTGGCTGATGGTCGGCCATTGCGCCGGCCTGCGCAACAGCCAGCGGCTGGGCGACTATGTTCTGGCCCATGCCTATGTGCGTGAAGACCACGTTCTCGATGACGACCTGCCGGTCTGGGTGCCCATCCCGGCGCTCGCCGAAGTGCAGCTGGCGCTGGAAGGTGCTGTCGCCGAAGTCACCGGTTACGAGGGTTTCGAGCTGAAGCGCATCATGCGCACCGGCACGGTCGCCACCATCGATAACCGCAACTGGGAACTTCGTGACCAGGCCGGCCCGGTGAAGCGCCTGTCCCAGTCGCGCGCCATCGCACTCGACATGGAATCGGCGACCATCGCCGCCAACGGCTTCCGCTTCCGCGTGCCCTACGGCACCCTGCTCTGCGTCTCCGACAAACCGCTGCATGGCGAATTGAAGCTGCCCGGCATGGCGACGGAGTTCTACCGCACTCAGGTTGCCCAGCATCTGCAGATCGGCATCCGCGCCGTGCAGAAGCTTGCCGCCATGCCGACGGAAACGCTGCATTCGCGCAAACTCAGAAGCTTTTACGAGACGGCGTTCCAGTAAAAACAGTATCGCGAATCCTACCCTTGGTGTATAATTTCGAAGATACATACACCAAGGGTAGGTCCATGCGCACCAATATTGAACTTGATGATGCCTTGATCGCCGAGGCGATGGAAATCACCGGCCTTCCGACGAAAAAGGCGACGGTTGAGAAGGCGTTGCGGGATCTTGTGGAAAATCTCGGACGACGCAAAGCGTTGGAAGAACTGCGAGGCATCGGCTGGAGTGGCAGTCTGGACGATATTCGCAATAGCTGGAGCGCAGACGACATCAAAGCGCAAGACGCCGCGGAATGATCGTCGTCGATACTTCTGTCTGGATAGACTGGTTTCAGAATAAATTCACGCCCCAAGGCAGGACGCTCAACGATATCGACGATCTGAGCGACGTCATTATCGGCGACATCATTCTTCTCGAAATCCTGCAGGGCGAACCCAACGACAAACGGGCGGCAGCGATACATGACCGGTTAAAGCGTTTCGGTTTTGTCTCGATGCTGACGCCCGAACTTGTCGTGAAATCCGCCGCAAACTATCGGAAGCTTCGAAGCGTCGGGAAAACTGTGCGTAAGACGGCCGACCTCATCATCGGTACCTACTGTATCGAGCACGGACATAAATTGCTGCATAATGACCGGGACTTTCAGCCGATGGCCGATCATCTCGGTCTGCAATTTGTCTGAACCTCAAACCACCTTCACCGTCCCCTCCACGCGGATGGGGAAATTCACAGACCGCGCGATGAAGCATTTCTCATGCGCATCATGGTGCAGCTCATCCGCCCGGGTGGGATCGCCTTTCGAAATGGTGATGACCGGTTTCAGCACCACCTCGCTGAACTGCCCGGCGCCATCCTTTTCCATGACAAGCGTGCCTTCGGCATTGTCTACATAGTCTTCGACAATGATGCCGTTGACGGAGCAGAAATGCAGGTACCAGAGCTTGTGGCAAGCCGAGAGCGAGGCGACGAGCATGTCTTCCGGGTTCCAGCGGGAGGGATCGCCGCGGAAGGCGGGGTCGGAGGAGCCGGCAATATCGGCCTTGCCCGCCGTGGAAATCGTGTAGTCGCGCTCATAATCGCGGTAACCCGAAGTACCCTTGCCACGATTGCCGGTCCATTTCACCTGCACGGCGTAATGATGTTCCTGTCCTGCCATGTGATTATTCCTCCCTTAGAGTATTTTGTCGCATTTCCGGACGGAAAGCCGGAATCCACCTTTCCTAGAAATGCTCGCGTGTATCGCGCAGGTGGTCGAGCCCCTTGCGCAACGTCTCCATGATCTGGTCGACTTCCGACCGGCTGATGGTCAAAGCCGGCGAGGCCAGCATGCGGTCGCCGGTGGCGCGCATGACGAGGCCGTTTGCCAGGCAATGGTTGCGTACTGCGGTGCCGATATCGTCGGGTTTGGCGAAGCGCTTGCGGGTCGCCTTGTCCGCCGTCAGTTGCAGGCCGCCCATCAGGCCGACATTCACGGCTTCCCCCACCAGTTCATGGTCCGTCAGGCTTTTCCAGCCTTCGGAAAAATAGGGGCCGATATCATCCCGCACCCGCTCCACCAGCCCTTCAGCTTCAATGATGCGGAGGTTTTCCAGCGCGGCGGCGGCGCAGACGGGATGGCCGGAATAGGTGAAACCGTGATTGAAGTCACCAACCTCCGACAACATCACCTCCGCCACCCGGTCGGAGACGATGACGCCGCCGATCGGCAGGTAACCGGAAGAAAGGCCCTTGGCGACGGGCGCCAGATCGGGCTCAACGCCAAAATGCTGATAACCGAACCATGAGCCGAGACGACCAAAACCGCAGATCACCTCGTCCGATACGAGGAGGATATTGCGCGCCTTGCAGATGCGG
Source organism: Agrobacterium sp. SOY23 (assembly GCF_027212525.1). Taxonomy (NCBI): domain Bacteria; kingdom Pseudomonadati; phylum Pseudomonadota; class Alphaproteobacteria; order Hyphomicrobiales; family Rhizobiaceae; genus Agrobacterium; species Agrobacterium sp. SOY23. The sequence continues at coordinate 439,105 of NZ_JAPWDT010000004.1, forward strand.
GCGATTTCCGGCCAATAGGTTTCCGGCGGCACGATGACGCCGCCTGCTCCCTGAATGGGTTCGGCCACGAAGGCGGCAACGTTTTCTTCCCCGAGTTCATCGATCTTCGCCTCCAGTTCGCGCGCCACCTTCAGGCCGAATTCGGCCGGTGAGAGATCGCCACCCTCAGCATACCAATAGGGCTGGCCGATATGGGCTACACCCTCGATCGGCAGGTTGCCCTGCTCATGCATCCACTTCATGCCGCCGAGCGAGGCACCTGCCACCGTCGAGCCGTGATAACCGTTGCGCCTTGCGATCACCCTGGTTTTCGTCGGATGGCCAAGCGCCTTCCAGTAGACCCGCGCCATGCGGAACCAGGTGTCGGTGGCTTCCGAACCGGAATTGGTGAAGAACACATGGTTCATCTTCGGCCCGGCGCGCGAGGCAATCTTCTGCGCCAGAAGTGTCGCGGGCGGCGTGGTAGTGCCGAAAAAGGCATTGTAATAGGGCAACTCGTTCATCTGCCGCTGCACGACATCGGCGATCTCGCGGCGTCCGTAACCGATATTCACGCACCAGAGGCCGGCAAAGGCATCGAGATATTTCTTGCCGGTGCTGTCATAGATGAACACCCCTTCGGCACGCTCGATAATGCGGGTGCCGGCGGCATTCAGCTTGCCCATGTCGGAAAAGGGGTGAAGGTGATGGGCGGCATCGATGGCGGCGAGATTGGACATCGGCTTGGAGACTTCATTCATGACAGATCGCACTCCCATAAAGGCAACGGCGCTCACGCCACCGCGCCCGCCGAACATGGCCGGGCAGCTTCGATTTGGCAAGCTGGCGTTTTTTGGGGGGATATTGGACGAGAGGGTGCCGCTTGTTTCCTCTCCCCGCCGGGGAGAAGGTGGCCCGAAGGGTCGGATGATGGGGCAACGGTAGAGATATTCGGCAACGTTCCCCCCTCATCCAGCTGCCGCGGACTTCTCCCCGGCGGGGAGACGAAACATGCGGCAATCCCTCAATTCATAGGCGATTGCGCTATGCGAAAAACGCCCGTCCCACCAGCACCTTCAATTCACCGGCATGAACCTTGAGCGCCACGTCCCGTTGCATCGGCAGCAATTCGCCATCGATGACGCAGCGCAGGTCATGGCGTTTCTTCGGAAAATGCAACTCCACATCCGTCACGGCCATGGCCGTCACGGCGGCGTTTTCCTTCAGCCTGCCGCGCAGAATGTCGAAGGCGAGTTTTGCAACACCCGAAGGGCGCAGCGGATCGGTGAGGTAAAAGCCGAGATGGCCGCCCGAGACATTGTCCGCCACCAGTAGCGAACTCTGCCCGAATTCGTTGTTGGAGACGGAGATGGCCGAGACCTTGCGGTGCTGTGTCCTGCCATTGACGGTATATTGCACCTCGAAGACCGGAGGATTGAGGATGACGCTGATGGCGGCGCGGATGCTCGCATTGATCTTGCCGATACGCGAGGCGAAGGCGAGATTGTTGCGGTAGCGTACCATGCGCGAATGCAGGCCGGCGGAAAACTGGTGCACGAAGAGCCGGCCATTGGCGCTGGCGATATCGACGCTGGCAATCTCGCCATTCGCCAGCGTTTCCAGTGCCTGACGGATATCGAGCGGCAGCTTCAGCGAGCGGGCGAAGAGGTTCATGGTGCCGGCCGGAACGATGCCCAGCGCGATGCCATGTTTCCAGGCAATGGCCGCCGCTGCGGAAATCGTGCCATCACCGCCGCCGGCAATGATGCCTTCAATGCCCGACTCGTCGGCGGCGCGTTCCATTTCCTCGACAATGTCCTTGCCGGAGACCAGGCGGCAATCGATCGTGTGGCCGGCGCGGGAAAAAACCTCGCGGGCCTGGTCGCAATAGGCGTCCATATCGGTGGTGCGGAATGTGCCACCGTCGCGATTGAAAATTGCAATGAGCTTCATGTTTTCGAACCCGGTCCCGTAACATTCGCGGCCGCGCGTAAATGCCTGGCCTCAATATAGAGTTCCGAACACCATCGCGTGAAGATCGTCTTTTGCCGAGAATCGCTCTACCGCAACGCATCATTTCATGTTAGGGATCACTTAAGGTCATTTTCATGACCGCGCATCTCCAGTCAGGGCAGACCGCTCCCATACGGTCTTGCCCTTTTTTCTGTGGGCCCTTCCCGCTTCTCAGGTCACGATGAGCCAGTCGAATATTTCCGAAGCCCGCCTCGGCGCGGAGAATGAAACCGTTTACACGGCCGCGCCGGCCATGGCGCTGTCGCCGCTTGCCATCGCGCTGATCGAGCTTGCGCTTGCCGCCGGCGGCTTCGGCATCGGCACCGGTGAATTCGCCATCATGGGCCTGCTTCCGGATGTCGCCACCACCTATGGCGTCACCGTTCCGCAGGCGGGTTATGTCATCACGGCCTATGCGCTGGGTGTCGTCATCGGCGCGCCGATCATCGCCATCCTGGCTGCACGCATGACACGCCGCGCGCTGCTTCTTGGCCTGATGGGCCTTTTTGCAGCCGGCAATATCCTGAGCGCGCTTGCGCCGGATTTCCTGAGCTTCACCCTGCTGCGTTTCATCACCGGCCTGCCGCATGGCGCCTATTTCGGCGTTGCGGCACTGGTGGCCGCCTCCATGGCGCCCATCCACAAGCGTGCCCGCGCCGTTGGCCGCGTCATGCTCGGCCTCACCATCGCCACCCTGCTCGGCACACCACTTGCCACCTTCTTCGGCCAGCTCATGTCCTGGCGCGCGGCCTTCATGCTGGTCGGCGGCATCGGGCTCTTGACTGTCGCCCTGCTCTGGCTGTTCCAGCCGCGTGACAAGGTGGAGGAAGGTGCAAGCGTCTGGCGTGAACTCGGCGCTTTCCGGCGCGTGCAGGTGTGGCTGACGCTCGCCATCGCGTCTGTCGGTTTCGGCGGCATGTTCTCGGTCTTCAGTTACATCGCCAAGACAACGACGGATGTCGCGATGATGCCTGTCTCCACCGTCTCCATGGTGCTGGCGCTGTTCGGCATCGGCATGAATGTCGGCAATGTGGTCGGCTCGCGTCTCGCCGATATCTCCCTCAATGGCACGATTGGCGGCATGCTGGCCTTCAACGTACTTGTCATGGCGGTGTTCGGCATGACGGCGGACAATCCATTCATGCTGTGCCTCTGCGTGTTCCTGATCGGCTGCGGTTTCGCCGCCTGCCCGGCCGTGCAGACCCGGCTGATGGATGTGGCGCAGGATGCGCAGACGCTGGCGGCCGCCTCCAACCATTCCGCCTTCAACATTGCCAATGCGCTCGGCGCCTGGCTTGGTGGCCTCGTCATCGCCATGGGTTTCGGTTACGCCTCGACCGGTTATGTCGGCGCGGTCCTCTCCCTTCTCGGGCTTGGCGTTTTCCTCGTTTCCGTCACCGTCGAACGGCGCGCGAAAGCCGGCTGAAAGCCGGTTTTTCAGCGGTCAGAATGCCCTTTCCGGCGCCCGCTCAAAACCTTACGGAAATTTCACAATCGGCTCGCTTGACTCTTTTTCGTTTCAGGCGCAACACGGCGTTACGCACCGGCCGTGACCCGGCACAGTGCGGATTTCAACGGAGCATCATTAGATGTCTAGCGACAGTAGTAGTCGATTGCCTTTGCCGAAAGCGGCGAACGGGAACTGATCCGACCTCTGTCGGCTCACCACCGCGTTCGTCGTAATCGGCGAATCGACGGAAAGGTGAGCAATCATGAACTTCCACACTCTCTCCCAGAGAGCCAGCAAGGCCGCACGTCTTCTCCGCAGCGGAAATGCCGGTTCCACCACCATTGCAGAACGTGTCGAGCACCTCAACACGCTTGATACCGACGCAGCCGTAGCAGCACTGCTTGCCATGCCGCAGGCAAAGGCCGTTGCCATTCTCGACCGGCCGGAGCTGCATGACGCAGCCGCCATCATTGCCGGCATTCCGCTGGAACAGGCCGCCCGCTTCGTCAACCTGATGTCCGACGACCGCGTCGCCGACGTCATGGCCGACATGGAAGAAGAACCGCGTGCCAAGCTGTTTTCCCGGCTGGACCGCACGACCGCGCTCTCCATCCAGCACCTGATGGGCTATCCGCCGCGCACGGCCGGCTCGATCATGACCACGGAATTCGTCAGCGTGCCCGACAGCTGGACGGTGGAACAGACCCTTTCGCACATCCGCGTCGTCGAGCGGTCGCGTGAAACGGTCTATGCCATCTATGTGCTGGCGCAGGACGGGACGCTCACCACGGTCGTGACGCTGCGTCGCCTGCTGACCGGGGAGCCCGGCGCTTCCATCCTTTCCGTCGCCTCGAAGGAAGGCATTGCCTATGCAAGCCCCCTGATGTCGCAGGAAGATGTGGCCCGGCTGATCCGCAAGCACGATCTTCTGGCGCTTCCCGTCGTTGATGACCACTCGCATATCCTCGGCATCGTCACCGTTGACGACGTGATCGACACCATGATCGCCGACACCACGGAAGATGCCCACAAGTTCGGTGGTATGGAAGCGCTCGGCAAGCCCTATATGACGATCGGCTTTCCGGACATGATCCGCAAGCGCGCCGGCTGGCTCGCAGCACTGTTCCTCGGTGAAATGTTGACGGCCAGCGCCATGCAGCATTTCGAGGGCGAGCTGGAAAAGGCCGTTGTGCTGACGCTGTTCATTCCGCTCATCATGTCGTCGGGCGGCAACTCCGGTTCGCAGGCCACCTCGCTTATCATCCGGGCGCTGGCGCTCGGCGAGCTGAAGCTTTCGGACTGGTGGCGGGTACTGCTGCGGGAAATCCCGACGGGCCTGACGCTCGGCTGCATTCTCGGTGCCATCGGCTTCCTGCGTCTCAGCCTCTGGCAGCAGGCCGGTTTCTACGATTACGGCGAACATTGGCTGCTGGTCGGCGCCACCGTCTTTGCGGCACTTGTCGGCATCGTGACCTTCGGTTCGCTCGCTGGTTCCATGCTGCCCTTCATCCTGCAGCGCCTGCGGCTCGACCCCGCCAGCGCCTCTGCCCCCTTCGTCGCTACGCTGGTGGATGTCAGCGGCCTCGTCATCTACTTCTCGGTGGCGCTGGTTATCCTCAGCGGCACGTTGCTCTAAAGACAAAAGGCCCGCTCGAAAGAGCGGGCCTTTTCATTTGCTGCGGAAAACCCAAGGGCCTCTCCTTAGCCACCTGCATTGATGACGCCCGTTCCCAGAAGCGCGAGCAGGATGAAGCCGATGACCACGCGGTACCAGACGAAGGGCATGTAGCTCTTGGTCGAAACCAGCTTCAGGAAAACGACGATCACGGCGTAACCCACCACAAAGGCGATGAGCGTTGCGAGCCCCGTGGGGCCCCAGCCAACCGGGTTGTCCTCACCGATGCTCTTGAAGAGCTGGTAGAAGCCGGAGCCGAAGACGGCGGGAACGGCGAGCAGGAAGGAATAACGCGCCGCCGCCTCGCGGGTATAGCCTAAGAGCAGGCCGGCGCTGATGGTGCCGCCCGAACGCGAGACGCCGGGGATGAGCGCCATGGCCTGCGCGAAACCGAACAGGATGCCGTCGCGCCAGATCAGCTGGTTCAGCTTGTAACGTTTTTCACCGATCCTGTCGGCAATGCCAAGGACGATACCGAAGACGATCAGCATCACGGCGGTGATATAAAGGTTGCGCAGCGAATGTTCGATGGCATCCTTGAAGAACAGCCCGAGAAACACAATCGGCACCGAACCGACGATGATGAGCCAGCCGAGCCGGGCATCGGCCTTGTTATACTCGCCAAGGCGAAGGTTCTGCCTGAGCCAGGCGGCCGCAATCCGCATGATGTCGGACCAGAAATAGACCAGCACCGCCGCTTCCGTGCCGATCTGCGTGATTGCGGTAAAGGCGGCACCCGGATCCGCGCCGGAGGGCAGGAACTCCCCGGCAATCCGCAGATGCGCGCTTGAAGAAATCGGAAGAAATTCCGTAAGTCCTTGCAAAAGGCCGAGAAATGCGGCCTCCAACCAACCGATGCTCATATGTCTTGATGTCCCTGCTGCGAATCGAGATGGCAGCATTATGCATCAATCGGGGCAAATACATGTTGCATCGCACCATGAAAAAGCCGCGTTGCGGGGCGTGCTTTTACCCGTGATTTTTCAGGCGGCCTTTTCCGTCGCTTCGGGAAGCTGGGTATATTTCGCGCCGTTCTTGCACACGACATGGGCGTCGCCCCAGCTTTTCAGCGCCGAAATCACCGGCCGCATCGTCTCGCCAAGCGGCGTCAGCGCATAATCCACCCGCGGCGGCACCACCGGGAAGACGGTGCGCGAAATCAGGCCGGCCTCTTCCAGTTCCCGCAGCTGCTTGGTCAGCATGCGCTGGGTGACGCTCGGAATATGACGGCGCAATTCGTTGAAGCGCAGCGTGCCCTCATTGATGAGGTGATAAAGGATCACGCCCTTCCATTTGCCGTCGAGAAAACTCAGGGTCGATTCCACCGGGCAGCCGGGAAAATTGCCGGTGAGCTTGGCGCGCGGTCGCGACATTTACAGTATCCTTTTTGTATGTATCGTCAAAAAATGTGCATTCTTGCGATCGATGTTCATATGTATCAAGTAAGAGGCACGCGAACAAGCAAAGGAGACTGTTCATGCGCGCCATCGGTTACAAAACGAGCCAGCCCATCACCGCCACGGACGCCCTCATCGATATCGACCTGCCCCAGCCGGAGGCGAAGGGACACGACATTCTGGTAGAGGTGAAGGCGGTTTCGGTGAACCCTGTGGACACCAAGGTGCGCCGCAACCAGTCGCCGGAAAATGGCGCCACCCGCGTGCTGGGTTTTGACGCTTCGGGCGTGGTGAAGGCCGTCGGCGACAAGGTCTCGCTGTTCAGGCCGGGAGACGAGGTATTTTACGCCGGCGTCATCAACCGTCCGGGCTCCAACAGCGAATTCCATCTGGTCGATGAGCGCATCGTCGGCGCCAAGCCGAAATCACTGAATTTCGAAGAGGCCGCCGCCCTGCCGCTGACGGCAATTACAGCTTATGAGACCCTGTTTGACCGGCTGCGGGTGAAGGAGCCGGTTTCGGGTGCTGCCAATGCTATTCTGGTGATCGGCGGCGCCGGCGGTGTCGGCTCGATCGCCATCCAGCTTCTGAGAGCGTTGACGGATCTCACCGTCATCGCCACGGCGTCGCGGCCGGAAACCATGGAGTGGGTGAAGGAACTGGGCGCGCATCATGTCGTTGATCACAGCAAGCCGATCGCCCCGCAGGTGGAAGCACTCGGTCTCGGTGCGCCGGGCTTCGTATTCTCGACCACCCATAGCGATATCCACGCCGCCGACAGCGTGGCGGCCATTGCACCACAGGGCCGTTTTGCGCTGATCGATGATCCGGCCGGCGGTTTCGACGTCATGGCCTTCAAGCGCAAATGTGTATCGATCCATTGGGAAATGATGTTCGCCCGCGCTGTTTTCGGAACCCCTGACATGATCGAGCAGCACAGGCTGCTGAACCATGTCGCGCAACTGGTGGACGCAGGCAAGATCAGGACGACGCTGACCGAGGTTTTTGGCACCATCAATGCCGCAAATCTCATCAAGGCGCACGCCCTGATCGAGAGCAACACGGCCAGGGGCAAGATCGTGCTTTCGGGCTTCTGATCGACGCGGAAGCGTCCGTCTCGCGGACGCCTCTGCCCCTTTGGGGATATCCGTGCCGCGCGCGAAAACCGCGCGGCCATTCCATCAATCGTCGTCCGGATCTTCCGGGCAAGGCCAGGAGGCCGGTGCGGTCAGGCCATTCGGCAATTTGGTCTTGGCGTCGCCGCAGGCAATGTCGATCTGCTTCTGGTCGAGCCCGGTGGCTGTCGAAAGATCGACCCCTTCGATACGGGTGAGCAGCAGGAAGGCGCTGGTGAAATCCACCGGCCCGCCAAGCGTGGCCCCGCCGAAACGGGCGCGCGACAGGTTGGTCAGGGAAAATTTCGAGCCGTTCAGCGATGCGCCTTCGAAATCGGCCCGCCCGAGTTCGGCCTTGGTGAAATCCGTACCGTCAAGCTTGGTCTTCTCAAATTTGGTCCGCTGCATTTCGGCATTGATGAATTTGGCGTTGGTGGCGTCGGCGGCGGAAAAATCGCTGCGATAGGCTTCCACCTTGGTCAGATTGGCGCCCTGCAGATTGGCCTCGCCCAGAGCCGCGCGGATGAGCTTTGCCTTTTCCAGATTGGCGCCCTTCAGCGACGAGCCGCGCAGATCGGTATAGGTGAAATCCGTGCCGTAAAGCATCGCCGAATCGAGATTGCTGCCGCCCAGCATCAGCAGGCGCTTGTTGCATTCGCGCCAGTCGATGCCGGCCATGGCGTCGGTGCGGCAGCTGGCTGCCGCCAGCGGGCCGCCGCTGAAAGAAACAGCAACCATGGCCACCGCCGCGGCACCTGTGATGAACCTTGTCTTCCGAACGATATTCAGCCTTTGAAAGCCGGACATTCTCTCACTCCCTGCCGCCGGGCGACAGCATCTAGGACCCTATGGACATTCAAGGCGTTACCGCATTGCCGGCCCGCAAGCCACGGGCGACGCGACGTTACAACACCCCAACATCCTATATGTAAGAAATCGAAGAGCAATCCACAAATACTGACGGGAAAGCGGCCGTGGGCGCTGCTCCTGCGTCGTGGCAAACGCAATGCAGCGGCCGGCGCTTGCGCGCCCGGGTTGCAGGAATGAGTTTCCGCGGACAGAAACGGCGCGCTCCGCAAAGGCCGCCATCATCTCCGGTCGCGTAGAACAGTCGCGAGCGGTGCGAACAAACTCGACGTCATCCTCGGGCCTATCCCGAGGATCCATCCACATATCGTAAAATCATCCGTTGCAGATGCTCGGGACAAGCCCGAGCATGACGAACGGATGTTCACCTCATCACATATTGGCGTAAACCGGCCCCTCGCCGCCCTGCGGCGGCACCCAGTTGATGTTCTGGTTCGGGTCCTTGATGTCGCAGGTCTTGCAGTGCACGCAGTTTTGGGCGTTGATGACGTAAACTTGCCTGCCGTCCTTCTCCACCCATTCGTAAACGCCCGCCGGACAATAACGCGTGGAGGGCCCGGCATAGACGTCATGTTCGGAGCGCTTCTGCAACTCCATGTCCTTCACCTGAAGATGCACCGGCTGGTCCTCTTCATGGTTGGTGGAGGACAGGAATACCGAGGACAGGCGGTCGAAGGTCAACACGCCATCCGGTTTCGGATAGGCGATCGGCTTGTGCTTCGAAGCCGGTTCCAAGCTCTCAGCATCCGTCTTGCCGTGCTTCAGCGTGCCGAAGAAGGAAAAGCCGAACAGCTGGTTGGTCCACATGTCGAGACCGCCGAGCCCGACGCCGACCAGCGTGCCGAATTTCGACCACAGCGGCTTGACGTTACGCACCCGCTTCAGGTCCTTGCCGATATCGCCTTCACGCCATTCGGCCTCGATCTCGGCCACCTCGTCATGGGCGCGGCCTGCGGAAATCGCCGCGGCGATCTTTTCCGCCGCCAGCATGCCCGAAAGCACCGCATTATGGCTGCCCTTGATGCGCGGCACATTGACGAAACCGGCCGAACAGCCGATCAGCGCGCCGCCGGGGAAAGTGAGCTTCGGCACCGACTGGTAACCGCCCTCGGTGATGGCACGCGCGCCATAGGAGATGCGCTTGCCGCCCTCGAATGTGTCGCGGATCGCCGGATGCGACTTGAAACGCTGAAATTCCTCGAAGGGATAAAGATAGGGGTTCTTGTAGTTGAGGTGCACCACGAAGCCGACGGCGACGAGGTTATCTTCCAGATGATACAGGAACGAGCCACCGCCGGTCTTGAAACCGAGCGGCCAGCCAAAGGAGTGCTGCACGAGGCCCTGCTTGTGGTGTTCCGGCTTGACCTGCCAGAGTTCCTTGATGCCGATGCCGAATTTCTGCGGCTCGCGGTCCTTCGACAAGTCAAATTTGGCGATCAGCTGCTTGGCAAGCGACCCGCGCACGCCTTCGCCGATCAGCACATATTTGCCGTGCAGCTCCATGCCGCGGGTGAAGTTCGGACCCGGCTCGCCGTTCTTCTCGATGCCCATATCGCCGGTGGCGACGCCGATGACGGCGCCTTCGTCGTTATATAGCACTTCGGTTGCGGCAAAGCCCGGATAGATCTCGACGCCGAGCGCTTCCGCCTTTTCGGCTAGCCATCGACAGACCAGCCCGAGCGAGACGATGTAATTGCCGTGATTGTTCATCAGGGGCGGCATCATGAAATTCGGCAGGCGGATGGAGCCGGCCGGGCCTAAGAACATGAACTGGTCGTCCTTGACCTCGGTCTTGAAGGGGTGCCCCTCCTCTTCGCGCCAGCCCGGCAAAAGCCGGTCGATGCCGATCGGATCAACCACCGCGCCCGAGAGGATATGCGCGCCGACTTCCGCGCCCTTTTCGAGAACGACGACCGAAAGCTCCGGCTCCACCTGCTTCAGCCGGATCGCCGCGCTGAGACCCGCAGGACCCGCACCGACGATCACAACGTCGAATTCCATCGCTTCGCGTTCGGGCAGTTCCATCGCTTCCGTCATCTCATCCTCTCAGATCGCCGGTCCCATCCGGCTGTTGTTATATATCCGCTTGCGGCCATCCCCGGCGCATCGCCTGCGCCGGACAAAAAGCCATCCGCGACACCGCATTCACCAGCGCCTGTCTTCGCAAAGCAGGACGCCTTTGTCGAGCTACCATAGCGGCAAAACATGTCGCACGCCAGTCAATTGTCAGACAACCTGATGATAGCTTTATTACTTTTACGTTCACGTAAGTTTAGAATAGAGCTGAGAAGGGAAAGCGTCAAGGGTTTCGGGTATTTGGAGGCCGTTCTCGGTTAGATAGTCAAGCAGCGGAAAGTCCTGAAATGAGAACGCTTTCAAATATCAACTATGGATTTTGTTGTGCGCCAACTGCAGACGAAATACGCGACATCATTGATAAGCCCGGAGCAACATTGGCAATCCAAGCTAGTGCCATGTCCGAGACAAACGAGGCGATCATTGTGAATAGGAATAATTGCACAGCCCTATGGCTCGCCACATCTGTCACGATATTGTTCGGCGGTTTCGACCCCTCCCACGCGATGCAACCTTGTCCGCCAAGAGCGGAAATGCGTGAGAACGCGCAGATAATTGTTGAAGCCCGGTTGAGGTCGCTATTTATCGGCGAGTCCGGGTTGCTTGCAAAAAACGACACGTTCCCGACCCGGATGGCTCGAGCCGAACTCGAAATCAAACGCGTCATCAAAGGGGCGTTTCCAAAAAAGGAAGTCGTTGCCATTGGCTCCATGTACCCGCCAGGGCCTTATCAAGAACTCACCCTGATGGCGATGTCCTATGGCGCTGGCGGTGACACCGATACGTTTGAACTGGAGCTTGCCCGCGTAGAACCAACTGACGACTTTGGCTTCTACCCTCTGAACTCTTGCGTGTACTACAAGTTTCCGGACAATATAGAGGAGCTTACCGGGTGGAAAGATAATCCCCCTAGATTACCGAACGTCCCGCTTGTTAATCCCCCTTCATCAACCCCTTGAATGGCCGCTTGGGGCCGATCAACGTCTTCTGCTTAGCGCCAGTTTCGGACGAAAGCCTTTCATCTGCCGCATCGACGGTATACTCTCAACAGTGGCCGACGGGCGAGATGAGAGGTTTGCGTGTCAACTATTATGAGGACTAACCGACTGCTTCTCAGGGAAGTCGAAAAACAAGACCTAGCCGCGTTGAGCAAGATTTACGCCGACCATGAATGCATGAAATTCTATCCAAGCACCAAGTCGTCATCAGAAATCCGGACTTGGTTTCAGGAACTTTCATTCGATAGCTACCTCAAGCACGGCTTCGGCCTTTGGGCAGTAGTTGACCCTTCTTCTGGACAGGTCATCGGCGACTGTGGGATTACCCTCCAAGAGACCCCTGAAGGCACCGAACCGGAAATAGGATATCATCTGTGGCGTGACTTCTGGGGCAAAGGCTTTGCGACTGAGGCTGCTACAGCTTGTCGGGGCCATGCGCTGAACACCCTTGGCTTGGGCAGGGTGGTCAGCATAACAAGCCCGGAGAATATACCGTCGCAGAAAGTCGCGGAAAAAGTCCATGACCGAATGGAAATCTACCAAAAACGGCTCCAGAGCAGCGGGCGCATCGTAAATCGATACCTGTATATTAGCCAAGCTCAATGACCGCTACGGGCCCAAAAACGGACGCAGCTTAAACCTCCCCCGAACTCCACTCAAACCGCCCATTCCTCATCGGTCGTGAACACGATCGTCAGCCAGCGGTCACTCCCCTCACCACCCAGTGCTTCGCCGACCTCGTCGCGGATCGCGTCCCATTCCTCGAGACGCCGGGGCGGCCAGTTCTTGGGGACGATGAAGAAGAGTTCGATCTGCCGGCCGCGACCAACGCGGGCGACATAGGAATAATGCGAGGAGAAGCCGAACTTCGTCACGATCTCGCCCGCCACCCCGTCCACATGCTGCTTGAACTCCAGCGGGGTCACCAGGAGAATGTCGGCAAGCGCCTGTTTCACATTGGCGAGCGGCATGGGGATGATGACGAGGCAGACCAGTGCCAGTACGGCCGGGTCGATATAGGGCGAAAGCCAGGCCTGCGAGGTGCCCGTCAGCCTATAGCCCACGGCGAAGGCGAGAAAGAGCGCCACGCTCAGAAGCGCACTCATCAGCCAGCTTTTGGCGTCCAGCGCCACGAAGGCCGATTTCAGCCTGCGGTTCTGCCCTCTGACGAACCATGCCATGGCAAGCGAGACAGCGAAGCTGACAAAGGTGACAAGGATGGCGTAATCGAATTCGATCAAACGTCCTCCATCCATCAGGCTGTCGATAGCATTGATGAGCGCATAGATCGCCGCCCCCATCAACAGCGTGCCGTTGAGGCCGAGCACCATCGGCTCCAGATGCCAGAACCCCATGGTGAAACGCTCCACCAGCCGGCCACCGGGCTTAGGTGCTGCGGAAGCGGCGATCAACCGCGCGACGAGCAGCGCCAGCACCGTCATGAAAGCATCGGTGAGCGCATAAACACCGTCGAAAACCACCGCGAAGGAACCGGAGAACAGGCCCGCACCGATGCCGAAGAGCGCCAGGACAACCGTGACGGCAATGGAGAATTTGAGCAGGGATTGTTCTGTCATGACGTGTATTTTACCTTCAAAACCGGACGCCACCTTATAGAGGTTTTTCGCTTTTCTGCGAATCGCGGAAAATCTCTAACTCTTTGTTTTGTCGCATTTCCGGACGGAAAACCGGGGTCCACTTTTCCTGGAAATGCTCTATAAACAGCACATACGGCACTCACAAGACAGGACAGAACCCATGGATTTCGGCATTTCCGGCAAACGCGCCCTCGTTCTCGCCTCCTCTCGCGGCCTTGGGCTGGGCATTGCCACCGCGCTGGCGAAAGAAGGCGCAAATGTCCTTCTGGTTGGCCGAAGCGGTGAAAAGCTGGCGGAAAACTGCAAGGCGATCAATGCGCTCGGCAAGGGCAAGGCCGACTGGGTTTGGGGTGATCTTGCCGACGACAATTTCATCGAGGCCATGGTTCAGGCCGTCAAGGACAAGCTCGGCGGCATCGATATCCTCGTCAACAATACCGGCGGCCCGACGCCCGGCCTCGCGCAGGACATGACGGTCGACAAGCTCGATACCTTTTTTCAGTCGATGGTGCTGCGGGTCATCACGCTGACCAATGCGCTGCTGCCGCAGATGAAGGAACAGGGTTTCGGCCGCATCCTCACCGTTGCCTCCTCCGGGGTGTTTGAACCGATCCCGAACCTCGCCCTTTCCAACACGCTGCGCGGCGCGCTTGTCGGCTGGAGCAAGACGCTGTCGAGCGAAGTGGCCTCCTTCGGCATCACCTCCAACCTGCTACTGCCCGGCCGCATCCACACCGACCGCATTGACGAGCTGGACGGCGCCAATGCCAAGCGCCTCGGCAAAAGCGTCGAGGAAATCCGCGAGGCCTCCGTCAAGAGCATTCCGGCCGGCCGTCTCGGCACGGTGGAGGAATTCGCCGCCGCCGGTGCTTTCCTCTGCTCCGTGCCGGCGAGCTATATTACCGGCACGATGCTGCGTGTGGATGGCGGCGCGGCGAAATCGAACTGACGACTGTTACGCCAGGCGCATCAGGAAACCGCTTCGTAAATCACGAAGCGGTTTCGGCCGGTGTTCTTGGCTTCGTAGAGGGCCGTATCGGCACGCCGCAGTACGTCGCTGGCGCTCTCCCCGGGATTTGCGAAGGCAATGCCGGCCGAGCAGCTGTAGCGGAAATCCGGCATGTCCCCGAGCGGGGATGCCTGCGCCAACGACGACAGCAACCCCTGCATGACAGCCTGGACGCCCAGCATCCTCGAGCCGCTGAGGACCAGCAGAAATTCCTCGCCGCCAATCCGCCCGACAAGATCGTCCCGGCACGCCGCGGCCGAAAGCCGGGCGGCAAAATCCTTGAGGACCATATCTCCGCAGGCGTGCCCGAAACGGTCATTCACCGCCTTGAAGTGGTCTATGTCGATGATGGTGACGGCCAGCGCCTGGGCCTTGTTGGGGCCAAGCATCTGATTGAGACTGTCCATCACGTAGCGGCGGTTGCCGAGACCGGTCAGTTCGTCACTCAGCGCCGATTTCAGCGCCCTGTCCCGCTCCTGCCTGAGATCGCGCAATTCGACGCCGAGTTCGGAAACATCGGTAACGACGCATAACATCCAGCCGCCGGGCAATGTCGTTTCGGTCGTCAATATCCAGCGCCCGTCATTGAGGCTGGTCTCGATGGTGCGGAAGGGCAGCTTGCCGCGCCTCGTCTTGGCGGAGCGCAGCCACAATTCGAAATCGGTGGTTTCAATGGCCGTGCCGGTACTGTTGCGATAGCCGTTGCGCATCAGCTCCAGCCAGCTCGGAAACTCGTCATGCGGCACATCCAGCGCCTTGCGGAACGCGGCATTCGCAAAGCGCAGCCTGTCTTCGCCATCAAACAGGGCATAACCCTGCTGCGAGGCCTCCAGGAGGTGCATGAGCTGGCGGTTGAAAACACCCACATCGCCCCGAACGAGGCCGGAATGGTCCAGCGGCACTTCTTCGAGGGTGGAACGGGCCGGCTTGCGGGGCATCGAATTTCCCAGGCTACGAAAACAACGGGCAACCAATATAGTTCGCCTAGAAATACATCCTACGATTACAAAAATATTTAAATCACGCGGCATTTTCCGTGATTTCGACAGTCACTACTTCTAATATGCGCCACCATAGCAGCAACCCCCTAAGAATATTACAGAAAACTGCGACGCTCTTTCGTGAGAACATAATCAGATCGTTTACCATCCCCTTCCCCGGCAATTGCCTCACCTCCCGCCAGGGCCGGCCAGCGCGTCACGCAGGGCTTAAAAACAATGGTCGGCGCTTGCCATTCCGTCGGCCCTGTGCAATCAACCGCCCTCCTCTGACATCGGGACGCCAAGGGCATCCCTTATTTTCACGCCGGGCCGCCCAAGGGCCGGGCGGGTTCTTCTTTCGGCAACAAGGATATGGCGATGACGCAAAAGCGGGCTCTCGGTCTCGATTTCGGCACGACAAACACGGTCATGGCTCTTTCCGACGCGGGCGGCGAAAGCCGCTCCATGCGCTTCACCAGCAGCGCCGGCACGGATGACAGCATGCGCACGGCGCTTTCCTTCATGAAGGATGCCGGCCTTGGTGCGGCCGCGCTGCATGTGGAAGCGGGACACGCCGCCATCCGGCAATTCATCGACAATGCCGGCGACTGTCGTTTCCTGCAGTCGATCAAGACATTTGCGGCCTCGCCGCTGTTTCAGGGCACGCTGATCTTCGCCAAGCGCCAGAGCTTCGAAGATCTGATGGATGTGTTCCTGCGCAAGCTGAAGACCTATGCGGGCGATGAGTGGCCGGGCGATGTTTCCACCGTCATCGCCGGCCGGCCGGTGCGTTTTGCCGGCAGCAATCCGGACGAAACGCTTGCGCTTGCCCGTTACAACGAAGCGCTGGGCCGGGCCGGCTTTCCGGAAATCCACTATGTCTACGAGCCCGTGGCGGCCGCCTATTATTTCGCCCAGAGCCTGAAGAAGGACGCCAATGTGCTGGTGGCGGATTTCGGTGGCGGCACCACCGACTATTCGCTGATCCGTTTCGAGACCCATGCCGGCAAGCTTTCCGCCACCCCCATCGGCCATTCCGGTGTGGGTGTCGCAGGCGACCATTTCGACTTCCGCATGATCGACAATCTGGTCTCGCCGGAAATCGGCAAGGGCAGCAAGTTCAAGAGCTTCGACAAGGTTCTGGACGTGCCTTCGGGTTATTACGTGAATTTCGGCCGCTGGAACCAGCTGTCGATCTTCAAGACCTCGAAGGAATTCACCGACCTCAAATCGCTGGTGCGCTCGGCACTGGAACCGGAAAAGCTGGAACTCTTCATCGATCTCGTCGAACATGACGAAGGTTACCCGCTCTATCAGTCGATTTCCGCCACCAAGATGGCGCTGTCTTCGGCCGAGGAGGCGGAATTCAACTTCTCGCCGCTCGGCAAGGCCGGACGCAAGATGGTGAAGCGCAGCGATTTCAACGCGTGGATTGCCGAAGACCTCGCCAAGATCGAGGGTGCGCTGGACGAGGTGCTGGAGAAGACGCAGGTTTCGCCCGATGCGATCGACAAGGTGTTCCTGACCGGCGGCACCTCTTTCGTGCCGGCGGTGCGAGAACTTTTCACCCGCCGTTTCGATGCCGACCGGATCGAAAGCGGCGGCGAGCTGCTCTCGATTGCCCATGGTCTCGCCATGATCGGCGAAAGCGGCGATATTCAGCGCTGGACAGCGTGATTTGCGGGTTTCCCGCGCGGGGAACATGGGGTAATTTCCGCCCATGATCGCCGCTCACGACCTCTCCCCGGCCGAACTCGCCGCCCTTCTGCATTTCCATGCGGATGCGGGCGTGGACTGGCTGCTGGAAGAGGAGCCGGTCGACCGTTTCGCCGAATTCGCCGCCGCCCGCCCTGCCCGTCCCATGCCGGGGCAGGAGGCGGCCGCAGCGTCACGCCAGATGGACAGGCCGGCGGATCGCCGTGCCGACGCGCCGCAGCGGCAGGCCCCCGGCCGGAGCGCCCCGGCGCGCGGCGCACCATCGGCCCCCGCGGTTCAGCAGAATGTCGCCATGCCGGACGAGCAGGCCGTCTCCGCGGCACGTTTTGCCGCCGAAAGCGCGCGCTCGCTTGCCGAACTGAAAACCGCACTCGAGGGTTTCAGCGGCTGCAATCTGAAAAACAGCGCCCGCAATACGATCTTCAGTGAAGGCGACCCCGCCTCCGCCATCATGGTCATCGGCCCCATGCCGGATGCGGATGACGACCGCGAAGGCCTGCCCTTTGCCGGCAAGACCGGCCTGCTGCTCGAGCGCATGCTGGCGGCCATCGGCCTTGAACGCAGCACCATCATGCTCGGCAATGTCGTGCCCTGGCGGCCGCCGGGCAACCGCCCGCCGACTCAGGCCGAAATGGATATTTGCCGGCCCTTCATCGAACGCCAGATTGCGCTGGCGGAGCCAAAACACCTGTTGCTTCTCGGCAACTTCACCTCACGTTTCTTCTTTGGCGGCACCGGCACCATCCATACGTTGCGCGGACAGTGGCGTGATGTCGCAGCCGGCCACCTTGTTTTGCCGGCGCTGGCCAGCCTGCACCCGCAGGAACTGTTGAACGCACCGGCCAGCAAGTCCTTGGCATGGCAGGATTTATTGGCTTTTCAGGCAAAGATTGCTGAAGGCTGATTGCCTCATTCTTATCCAATGTAAATGAATTATGAAAAAAGCCATGCGCATTACGCATAACAGCGGCGCATTTGGCCGGCTTGCCGAATCCATGCTGCGCTGCGATATAGCGATCATGTCTTGGGAGGAATTCGGTTTAAGGAACCAAGGCAATGACCACTCGCTTCCGTCCGGTACATTCCGGCTTTGAATCGCTCCGCCTGGCGGGCCTCGGCCCTCGCTCCAGTCAGGGCTACCATCGTTTCGGCGCTGCCGCAAACGAACAGATGACCGCACGCGCTGCCATGCAGCAGGTCCGCGTGACGCGTCCCTCGGCAGTCTTCGCGGATTTCCGCGAGCGCTGAGAAGCACTCAGGCCAGTTTAGTCGCTGGTCCATAGATATGATTGCGCGCTGGCGTCTTTCTTCGGGAAGGCGCCTTTTGCTTTTGTGGCGTCTGACGTCATCCTCGAGTTTTCCTGGCGCTGTCCGATTCAGACTTTTGCACGCTACGTGACATCAAATTGAGGGCGTAGGGCGCGCATTTTCCGCGACGTCATCCTCGGGCTTGCCCCCCGAAGATCTAAGCACCTCAACAAAATCAAACGTTGGCAGATCCTCGGGACAGGCCCGAGGATGACGCCGAGAGAAGAGAGACTCGTCGTCGCCAACTTCAAGAGAACGGCACAACCATACCGTGGGAGCAGCAACCTCACCCCTGTGGCGTCGAAGCCTTGCGCGCCGCGCGTCTCGCCAGACCCAGTTGATGCTCACGGAAGATGATGAAGATGCCGGCGAGAATGACGATCGCCGTGCCGATCAGCATCGTCACCGTGGGAATATCGCCGAACAGAATGTAGGAGACCACAATCCCGAAGACGATGGAGCTATATTCGAAGGGGGCGATGACGGAGACTTCGGCGTGACGGTAGCTTTCCGTCAGGAAAATCTGTGCAACGCCGCCGCAGATGCCGCTGGTAATCAGGAGCATGGCCTGCGTCATCGTCAGCGCGTTCCAGCCGAAGGGCACGCTGATGAGCGATAACAAAGTGGCGGTCAGCGAAAAATAGAGCACGATGGTCGGCGTCTTTTCGGTTTCCACCAGCTGCCGCACCTGGATCATCGCCAGCCCGCCCAGCGCCGCGCCGCACAAAACGGCTATGGCGCCCAACCCCTCACCCGCGGCAAAACCGCCTTCCTGCAAAAGCGTCATCTTCGGCCACAGAATCACCAGCACGCCCATCATGCCCACGAACACCGCGCTCCAGCGATAGACCCGCACCTTCTCATGCAGAATGACGGCGGCGAAGACGACCGCAAGCAGCGGCGAGGCATAACCGATGGCGATGAATTCCGGCAGCGGTAGCATGGTCAGCCCGTAAAAACCGCAGGCCATGGAGAGAATGCCGAGAAAGCCGCGCTTGAAATGGCCGAGGAGATTATTGGTGTGCAGCGCGCTTGCCAGCGCATGCAGCCAGGCGAGATAGACGATGATGGGCAAAATGGCGAAGGCAGAGCGGAAGAAGGTGATCTGGCCGGCCGGCACATCGCCTGCGGCCTTGATACAGGTCTGCATGACCAGAAAAAAGCCAACCGAAATCAGCTTCATGCTGATCCCGCGGAAGGGATTCATCGGTTCGGCGTTCATTGGCAGTTACTCATATCGGCTGCGCAGACACGCCATCGGGGGATTTTCATGCGGGAGGACGACGCGGGGGGACTGGATTAGCGCAAGGCTAGAGCATTCCTCCGGCGCTTTACAACAAAAAATGTTATTTACCCATGAATTCGGTTGATCCGGTCAGGGATTGTTCCCGCGGCTGTTGCCTTCCCTCCTTCATTCCTGCCTTGAGCCGGAATCCAGCCAGCCCAAGTCTTTGTGCTGAAGAGCCCCATCCGACGCGTAGACGCGCATCGGCTGGATGCCGGATCCGGCCGGCATGACGAAGAAAGAACCAGACCAAAAGTGACACGCGCTAAAATTTGAAGAAAATAAAATATAATTTCAGCAATCGTTCAACATTTGCTGCGATGGTCCACGGGTCCGGCGGCGGGAGGATCGTCTGCACGGCCGGCAAAGCCTTCCATGGCGGGACAGAACGTCCTCCCACGCGCACATGAACGTGACGAATATTCTACCCATTTTACATCCGGGCCTTATGGCGACATGATGCCGGGAAGACCGCGACAAAGTTATTCAGGAACAGTCATGCGAACAGACACGGGCCAGATCGTTCACCTGGCAGATTACCGCCCCACCGATTTCGTTCTGGAGCGGGTGGATCTCACCTTCGAACTCGACCCCAAGAATACCAAGGTCGAAGCCCGTCTGATCTTTCACCGCCGCGAAGGCGCTGACCGGCAGGCACCGCTGGTTCTCGATGGCGACGAACTGAAACTCTCCGGCCTGCTGCTCGACCAGGTGGAGCTTCCCGCTGGCCAATATGAAGCGACGCCCGACGGCCTGACAATCCGCGACCTGCCGGCCGAATCTCCCTTCGAGATTTGCGTCACCAATTACATCAATCCGCAGGTCAATACGCAGCTGATGGGGCTTTATCGCACCAATGGCGTTTATTGCACGCAATGCGAGGCGGAAGGTTTCCGCCGCATCACCTATTTCCCCGACCGCCCGGATGTTCTGGCGCCCTATACGGTGACGATCATCGCGGCGAAGGAAGGCAATCCGCTGCTGCTTTCGAACGGCAATTTCCTCGGCGGCGGCAATTACGATGAAGGCCGTCACTTCGCGGCCTGGTTCGATCCGCACCCGAAGCCAAGCTATCTCTTCGCACTTGTCGCCGGCGATCTCGGTGTGGTGGAAGATACCTTCACCACCATGTCCGGCCGCGAGGTGGCGCTGAAGATTTATGTCGAGCACGGCAAGGAGCCGCGCGCGGCCTATGCCATGGATGCGCTGAAACGTTCGATGAAGTGGGACGAAGAGCGCTTCGGTCGCGAATACGACCTCGATATATTCATGATCGTCGCCGTGTCCGATTTCAACATGGGCGCAATGGAGAACAAGGGTCTCAACGTCTTCAACGACAAATTCGTGCTGGCCGACCCGGAAACCGCCTCTGACGCTGACTACGCCAATATCGAGCGCATCATCGCGCATGAATATTTCCACAACTGGACAGGCAACCGCATCACCTGCCGCGACTGGTTCCAGCTCTGCCTGAAGGAAGGCCTGACGGTCTATCGCGATCAGGAATTTTCTTCCGATATGCGCTCGCGCCCGGTCAAGCGCATCGCCGATGTGCGCCATCTGAAATCGGAACAGTTCCCGGAGGATTCCGGCCCGCTGGCGCATCCGCCGCGCCCGGATAGCTACCGCGAAATCAACAACTTCTACACGACGACCGTTTATGAAAAGGGCGCCGAAGTCACCCGCATGATCGCCACCATTCTCGGCGCGGATGACTTCAAGAAGGGCATGGATCTCTATTTCGAGCGTCATGACGGCGAAGCGGCGACCGTCGAAGATTTCGTCAAGAGCTTCACCGATGCCAGCGGCCGCGATCTTTCACAGTTTTCGCTGTGGTACACGGAAGCGGGCACGCCGCTCGTCTCCATTTCATCGGCCTATGATGCGGGCAACGCCACCTTCAAGCTGACGCTGGAACAGACCGTGGCACCAACGCCCGGCCAGCCTCTGAAGCAGCCGCGCCACATACCGCTGTCGCTGGCGCTGATCCTCGACAACGGCCAGATCGCCGAGCCGAAGACCGTCGAAGGCGGCGACTATCGTGATGGCGTGTTGCATCTGACCGAACGCAACCAGACCTTCTCCTTCTCCGGCATTTCCTCGCGGCCGGTGCTGTCGATCAACCGCAGCTTCTCGGCGCCGATCAATCTGGATTTCGAACAGAATGCTGATGATCTGGTACAGATCGCCCGGCATGAAACCGACATGTTCGCCCGTTTCCAGGCGTTGACCGATCTTGCCCTGCCGGCGCTGATTGCCGCCACCAGGGCGGTGCAGAACGGCGAAGAGATACGCACGGATGCGGCCCTCTCCGCCACGCTCATCGAGATCATCGGCAACGACGCGCTTGAGCCGGCATTCCGGGCGCAGGCGCTGGCCCTGCCAAGCGAAACGGATATCGCCCGCGAACTCGGCGGCAACACCGATCCGGACGCCATCCACAAGGCGCGCAATGCCACGATCACGGCAATTGCCACGGCCGGTCTCGAAACGCTGCGGCGCCTTGCCGACAGCGCCGCCAATGGTGAAGCCTACAGCCCCGATGCCGACAGTGCCGGACGCCGTTCGTTGCGAAACGGTGCCCTCAGCTTCCTCGCCTTTGCCGAGGGAACACCGGAGCGGGCAGCCAAGGCCTATGCTGACGCCACCAACATGACCGACCTTGCGCATGCGCTCAGCGTCCTGACGCAGCGTTTTCCCGACAGCGCCGAGACGAAGGAAGCGCTTGCCGCCTTCGAAAAGCGCTTTGCCGACAATGCGCTCGTTCTCGACAAGTGGTTCTCGCTGCAGGCCGCCATTCCCGGCGAAGGTGCGCTGGATCGCATCAAGGCACTGATGAAATCGAAACATTTCATCGCCACCAATCCGAACCGGGTGCGCTCGCTGGTCGGTACGCTCGCCTTCTCCAACCCCACCGGTTTCCACCGTGCGGATGGTGCGGCCTATCGTTTCCTCGCGGAGCAGATCATCGCCATCGACAAGCGCAATCCGCAGCTTGCCGCGCGTATCCTCACGTCCATGCGCTCCTGGCGTTCGCTGGAGGCAAGCCGCGCCGAACACGCGAAAGCAGCGCTTTCGACCATCGCAGAGGCCAAGGGTCTCTCGACGGATGTGAGCGATATTGTCGGTCGTATCCTGAAGGGCTGATGTCCGGCAAAGCTCAACCACGTTTCTGATCCAGGCCACGACGCCGTCTTGATTTCCATCAAGGCGGCGTCGTGCATTGCGCAGCATCATGCTGTGCAAGGGGCCAAAACGGCTCGGGATCAGAAAGGAAATGCGGATGACGGACATGTCGAGGACCAGCGCTTCGTTTCAGCGCTTCATAACCGATGCCCCGGCCCACAAGGCGGCGTGGCTTCAGGCGGTGCAGGGTCTCGGTACTGCCTCCACGCTCGATGTGAAGACGCAGAGCCTGATCTATATCGGCATTCTGGCCGCACTTCGCCTGGAAAGCGGCATCGGTTTTCATGTGATGGAAGCCAAGGCGCGCGGTGCAAGCCGTGAGGATATCATCAGCGCGGTGCTCACCGGCCTCCCCGCCGCCGGCAATGGCGTAATCGGCGCGCTCGCTCCCGCACTTGATGCTTTCGACGGAGCCTGAAACACCTTCCAGACGGCATCCCGAAGCAGCCGGAATTGACGTGCCGGCTCACTGATTTCCTTCATGAATCCCGCTTTTCCCAAAGCGGGAAGAGATTGTCCCGAAAAAATACGGAGTCGGTTCAAAGGGTTAAAATTCTTTTAACTTTTGCCTCTGGACACGGCGAATCGCATTTGATTCATTAGGGATATTCGAGCGGCGGCGCTTCGAATCACGAGGGACTTCTAAAAGGCGGGACAATGACGAACGTGCGGCGGGCGACTGCGGGCGATGAGCGGCCGTATGCCAAATTTTCTGATCTTGCGGCCTGGGGCGAAAGGCTTTCCAGCGACCTGATGGGTTTGATGAATGGCGCCGACCGACCGATGCCGCAGGTCGAGACCCTGCTGAAACGCCTGATCCCCATTCTCATCCTCGCTTTCCTCGTCGTTGTTGCCGCCTCGCGCATGCTGGGCATCGTCGCCGAATATGGCCGCATGGAAGAGGCCGCCCGCCACTCCACCGCGCTGACGGCACTGACCGCCAAGGCAGCGCTTCTCAACAATGATACGATCTTCACCGCGCAGGATCGTACCCGCGCCGAAGCGAACCTTGTCGCCGCATTGCCGTCGGGCAGCCTTGCCGATGGCACCATGGTGCTGCTCTCCGGTAGCAATGGCCGCATCTTCGCCGGCGCCGGCAAGGACGCCACGCTTTATATCGGCACCTCGCTGCCGGCCCTGCTTCCCGAAATCGCCATCGTGCAGCGTTTCCCCGGCGCGCCTGGCACCATCGAGACCAACATCGATGGCCAGCAGCATTATGCGACGATGATCCCCTTCGGCGACGACGGCGCGATGGTGATCGCAGCGCGTTCGCTGCAGCCCATCCGTTCCTTCTGGCGCAGCGAAATCGCCATGAACGTGACGCTGTTCGCCGGCATCTCCTCCATCCTGCTCGTCGTGCTTTATGCCTATTACATGCAGGTGAAACGCGCCCGCGACGCCGATGACATCTTTGCCGAATCCAACCTGCGGGTGGAGACGGCACTGTCACGCGGCCGCTGCGGCCTGTGGGATTTCGATCTTTCCAGCCGGCGCATGTTCTGGTCCGGTTCGCTTTATGAAATCCTGGGCTTGCCGCCGAAGGCCGCGCCGCTTTCCTTTTCCGATGCGGCCCGCATGATGCATTCCGAAGACGGCAATCTCTACGAACTCGCCCGCGCCGTCGGATGCGGCAACCTGCGCCAGATCGACCAGATTTTCCGTATGCGCCATGCCAAGGGTCATTATGTCTGGCTTCGCGCCCGCGCCCAGGTTATTCGCACCAATAACGGTCCGCGTGTCATCGGTATCGCCATGGATGTCACCGAACAGCACCGCCTTGCCCAGCGTTATGCCGAGGCCGACCAGCGCCTTGCCGACGCCATCGAATCCACTTCGGAAGCCTTTGTTCTCTGGGACAAGAACGATCGCCTCGTGATGTGCAACACCCATTACCAGAAGGCCTATGGCCTGCCTGACAGCGTGCTGGTGGCCGGCACGGAAAAAAGCACGGTCTATGCCGCAGCAGCCCGCCCGGTCGTTGAGCGCCGCGTTGCCGATCCGGACCAGTCCGGCCTGTCGCGCACCACGGAAGTGCAGCTTGCCGATGACCGCTGGCTGCAGATCAACGAACGCCGCACCCGGGATGGCGGCCTCGTCTCTGTCGGCACCGACATCACGCTTTTGAAGCGTCATCAGGAACGGTTGCGCGATTCCGAGCGCCGGCTGATGGCCACCATCGGCGATCTCTCGGCCTCGCAGCACAAGCTGGAGCGGCAGAAGACCGAGCTTTCCGACGCCAACACCAATTACCTTGCCGAAAAAGAGCGCGCCCAGGCCGCCAACCGGGCGAAATCGGAATTCCTCGCCAATATGAGCCACGAGCTGCGCACGCCGCTCAACGCCATTCTCGGCTTTTCCGACATCCTGCAAAACGAGATGTTCGGGCCGGTCGGCTCGCCGAAATATTCCGAATATGCCCGCGATATCCACGACAGCGGCAAACACCTGCTCAACGTCATTAACGACATTCTCGACATGTCGAAGATCGAGGCGGGCCATATGCGCATCAACCGCGAGACGATCGATCTCGCGCCGCTGATCGAGGAAACCCTGCGTCTGACCGCCATTCAGGCGGAACAAAAGAACATCACCGTGCAGCAGAAGGTCTGCGCCGGGCTGACCATGCAGGGCGACCGCCGGGCCATGAAGCAGATCATGCTCAACCTGCTGTCAAACGCCGTGAAATTCACCGGTAACGGCGGCCGCATCGCGCTGCGCACCCATGTGCATCAGGCCGCCATGATCCTCACTATTGCGGACACGGGCATCGGTATTCCCGCCCAGGCGCTCAACAAGATCGGCCAGCCCTTTGAGCAGGTGCAGAGCCAATATGCCAAGAGCCAGGGCGGCTCCGGCCTCGGGCTTGCGATTTCCCGCTCGCTGGTGAAGCTGCATGGGGGGACGATGAAAATTCGCTCGTGTGAGGGCCGCGGGACGGTGGTGACGATTATCATTCCGCATGCGGCGGGGGTTTGTGGGACGGTGCATTGAAGCTTGGTGGGTGTGGTTCACCCCCCTCTGCCCTGCCGGGCATCTCCCCCACAAGGAGGGAGATCGGCAAGACGCACTGTCACCACTTCATACTCTAACGTCGAGATGGGCAAAACCTCGCCGCATATCGATCTCCCCACCTGTGGGGGAGATGCCCGGCAGGGCAGAGGGGGGTAAGCCACACCCACCGACATCACCCCCCATTCTTCACCACCGCCACAAACGCCTTCCGCACCGCCTTCGCCAACCGCTTCACCTCTCCCTCCAGCGTCGGAATATCCGGGCAATCCCCGGCCCGGCAAACGAGATCAGTGAGGCCCGCCGGCGCCTCCTTCGGATTAAACGCGCCATCGATGCACAGCCGCACGATCTGCGAGATTTCAGTGTAAAGCCCCATCGCCGCCATGCAGTCATCGAAAGCCTGCGGCTCCATGACAGGCGCGGCCAGCACCTGCAGGGCCTCGGCCGTATTGCGACCGGGTTCATGCGCCACAAGCCCCTTCACCGGCCCGACCAGCGCCAGATATTGGGCGATGAATTCGAGATCGATCAGCCCGCCATTGATGAGCTTGAAGTCCCAGTTGTTTTCCGGCGGCTTTTCCTGCTCGATGAGATTACGCATTTCCAGCACATCGGCGGAAACCTTGGCCACGTCGCGTTTCTGCGAAAGGATGGAGGCGATGATGCGGCGCGCATCCTCCATCAGCGAGGCGTCGCCGCAGATGAGGCGGGCGCGCGACAGCGCCATGTGCTCCCAGGTCCAGGCCTCCTCACGCTGGTATTTCTCGAAGGCGGACATGCGGGTGGCCACCGGTCCCTTGTTGCCGGAGGGGCGCAGCCGCATGTCGACCTCATAGAGCACGCCTTCCGCCGTCGGGGCCGAGAGCGCTGCGATCAGCCGCTGGGTGACGCGGGTGAAATAACGCACGACATCGAGCGGTTTTGCACCGGTGGATTCATGGGCGGTGTCGTCATAATCGTAAAGCAGGATGAGATCGACGTCCGAACCCGCGGTCAGCTCGAAGGAGCCGAGCTTGCCCATGCCCATGACGGCCACGCGCCCACCGGGGTAAGGCCCATGCGCCGCCTCCATCTCCGAAAGGACGGCATTCAGCGCCGCCTCGATCACCAGATCGGCAAGATGGGTGAAGGCGCGGGCGGCAACCTCGCCGCGGATCGCGCCGGTCAGCAGCCTGACGCCGATGAGGAACCGCTGTTCGGCGGCGAAAATGCGCAGGCGGTCGAGAATATCCTCGTAATGACGGGCATTGGAGAGGAAATTGCCCATGCGGTGGGCGAGATAATCGCGGGTCGGCACGTCGCTCATCAGCGCCGGGTCGAGCATGCCGTCGAAGACATGTGGGCGGGCCGCGATGATTTCGGCAAGGCGTGGGGCCGAAGACATGATCGTCACCAGCAGATCGAGCAGCGCCGGATTGTTGCCGAGCAGCGAGAAGAGCTGAATGCCAGCCGGCAGGCCCGAGAGAAAATTATCGAACCGCAGCAGCGCCTCGTCCGCCCGCTTGCTTTCGCCAAAGGCGCGCAGCAGATCCGGCGTCAGCTCCGTCAGCCGTTCGCGTGCTTCGACCGACTGCGTCGCCCGGTAACGGCCATTGTGCCAGGTGCGGATGACGCGGGAAATATCCTCCGGCCGCTGAAAACCAAGCGTGGAAAGCGTCTTCAGCGTATCGGGATCGTCCTTCTGGCCGGTAAAGACCAGATTGCCCGCCTCGCCTGACAGTTTCACTTCCTGCTCGAACAAAGCCGAATAACGCCGCTCCACCAGCCGCAGCACTTCTTCCAGCTTTTCGGAAAAAGTTTTTGTGTCCTCAAAACCGAGCATGAAGGCGATGCGCTTCAATTCGGCTTCTGTGTCCGGCAGCACATGGGTCTGCTCGTCGCGCACCATCTGGATGCGGTGCTCCACCTCGCGCAGGAACCAGTAGGCTTCCGTCAGGCTGTCACGGGTCTCGGCGTCGATCCATTTCGCCTCGGTCAGCGCTGCCAGCGCCTCCTCGGTCGCACGCACCCGCAGCGGCGGCATGCGGCCGCCGGCGATCAGCTGCTGGGTCTGGGCGAAGAACTCGATCTCGCGGATGCCACCGCGCCCGAGCTTGACATTGTGGCCCTTCACCGCAATCGCACCGTGGCCCTTATGGGCATGGATCTGCCGCTTGATGGAGTGGATATCGGCAATCGCCGCATAATCGAGATATTTGCGGAAGATGAAGGGCGTCAGTTCGCGCAGGAAATTTTCGCCCGCCTTGATGTCACCTGCCACCGGCCGTGCCTTGATATAGGCGGCGCGCTCCCAGTTCTGGCCCCTGCCCTCGTAATAAAGCAGCGCCGCTTCCACGGGAATGGCAAGCGGTGTCGAGCCGGGGTCGGGCCGTAGCCTCAGATCGGTGCGGAAGACATAACCATCGGCCGTGCGCTCCTGCATGATGCGCACGAGGCGTCGCATCATGCGGCCGAAATTCTCCGTCGCATCATAGGGATCGTCCATGATGCCGGCCGAAGGCTCGAAGAACACGACGGCATCGATATCCGAGGAATAGTTGAGCTCACGCGCGCCGAGCTTGCCCATGCCGAGCACGATCAGGCCGGAACCCTCGCTCGGCGCGGCAGTGTTCTTCAGTTTCAGCTTGCCGCTTTCATGGGCGGCGAGCAGCAGGTGATCGATGGCGGCGGAGAGCGAGGCATCCGCCATGTCGCTCAGCCAGCGCGTCGTATCGCGGGCGGTGAAGATGCGCGCCAGATCGGCAAGTGCGGCAATGAAGGAAAGCCGCCGCTTGGCGATCCTCAGCCGTGACATCACCTCGTTTTCGGTGGGCACCCCGCCCTCTTCACCCGGCTTCCAGCACGCGCGCGCCTCACCGACGAGATCGGTGAGCAACGGCTCGAGCGGCCTGGAAATGGCCAGCGACAAAAGCCCCTCATCCGCCGCCGCCATATCACGCAGATAGGGCGACAGGGTGAAAGCCGCAGCGATGAAGTCCTTCAGCTGACTTTCGCCGGCGAGGAGCGCGGCCACCGCCGGCTCCGCCTTGCCGATATCCTTCAGCGTCGAAAGAACGGATTTCAGTTCCGTCTGCGTATAGGGGCGGATCACGCCCGGCAGAACCTCGCTCAGCCGCCTCTCGACGGTTTCCCGTTTCGTCACTGTCTCTCTCCCTCTTCCGAGCCCATCTTTGCGCTTCGGTTGTGCCTGACGTTCAGGACGGACCGCTCCCCGCGAAAACCCTCCCGCCGCCACACGTCAACGAAGCCTGCGGGCGCATATACTCCGCGTTGTAACAAATGCGGGGCGCTTTGCGATCAGGAAAACCGCTTTTGCCGATCTTTTCCAGGGACTGGCACGCGGAAGCGCCATTTCATCCGCCAATGGCAATCTCGCGTAATGTCTCCGCAATTGTGCCCGCGTAGCGTCCTCCCCAATGGAACCCACTCCCTGGTTTTCCAAGGCCCGGTGCTGCAACGGATAGGATCATGAAACAGTTTTTTACAGTGAAATGGCAAAAGAACCTGCGCGCCATGGCGCTCTGCCTGACGACGCTGTCCGCGGCGCAGGCCGTCTGCACGCCCGTCTTCGCCGCCGATATCGGCAAATCGAACCGGGTGGTCGACCCGCAGGGCAATTTCGACGATGCGCGTTACAGCAGTTCCAGCGACTGGAAGATCACGCTCGGCGTGGGTGCGGCCTATGCCCCGAAATATGAGGGTTCGGACAAGCTGGAAGCCGGCGCCGTTCCGCTGGTTTCCGTGCAATATGGAGACACGCTGAGCATCGATTTCAGCGGCGCTACCGTCAATCTGCTGAACAATAACGGTTTCAGGCTGGGCATCAAGGGCGGCTGGGAAGCGGGACGCAAGGAAAAGGACGACAGGAAGAACCTGCGCGGGCTCGGCGACATCAAGGCCGGCGGCGTGGTCGGCGGCGTGATCGCCTATGGCGTGGAACCCTTCGAAATCTACGCCAAGGTGGACAAGACCATCGGCGGCAGCGAAGGCCTGACCGCAACCGTCGGCGCCAGCGTCTCGCACAAGGTCGACCAGTTCATCCTCGGGGCTGACCTCTCCGCCACCTGGGCCGACGACAACCACATGAAATCCTATTTCGGCGTCACCTCGGCCCAATCCGCCCGCTCCGGCCTGCGCCGTTATGATGCGAAAGCCGGTTTCAAGCGCATCGACGCCAGCGCCTCGGTCTCCTACATGATGACCGAAAACTGGATGATCACCGGCACGGGCGGCGTCGGCTTCCTGCTGGGCGACGCGAAGAACAGCCCGGTGGTGAAGAAGGATATTCAGCCCTTCGCGATGATCGGCGTGGCCTACACGTTCTGAATCTCGAAA
This sequence comes from Agrobacterium sp. SOY23, assembly GCF_027212525.1. Lineage (NCBI taxonomy): Bacteria > Pseudomonadati > Pseudomonadota > Alphaproteobacteria > Hyphomicrobiales > Rhizobiaceae > Agrobacterium > Agrobacterium sp. SOY23. The sequence continues at coordinate 469,107 of NZ_JAPWDT010000004.1, forward strand.
ACAGCCCGGCGGGGATATCTTCCCCGCTGGATACGCTCCCGATGCTCCTCAGCGATTATTGTCGGGAAACACCATTGAAACCGTCAGGCCCGGGCAGGCCGCATTTGTCACATCCGTGTCGGAAAGCACCAGCGATCCGCCGTGCAGCTCCATCACGGCTTCCACCAGCGACAGGCCAAGCCCCGTACCGGGTTTGGAACGGCTCTCATCCAGCCGGACAAAACGTTTCAGCACCTCGCCACGCTTGTCGGCGGGAATGCCGGGGCCACTATCGGCGACGGAGAGCACGATCGCCTCCGGCTCCTTTGCCAGTCGCACGACGAGCTTTTTGTCACCCTCGCCTTCGCAGGCATATTTCATGGCATTGTCGATGAGGTTCGAAAGCGCCTGGCCGATCAGTTCGCGATTGCCCTTGACGGTAAGGCCCGGTTCGATTTGCGCTTCCAGCGCAAGCCCCGCATCCTCTGCCACCGGCTCGTAAAGCTCGGCGCTGTCGGCGGCAATCGCCGAGACATCCACATCGGTCATTTCTGCTGCGATGGAGCCTGCCTCAACACGGGAAATCATCAGCAGCGCGTTGAAGGTGCGGATGAGCTGGTCGGATTCGGCGATGATGCCTTCAAGGGCGGCCCGCCGCTTCGTCTCGTCATCGTCGTCAAGGGCTGCGGCGGCCTTGTTGCGCAGCCGCGTCAGCGGTGTCTTCAGGTCATGGGCGATATTGTCGGAAACCTGCCGCAGGCCTTCATTGAGCTTTTCGATGCGGCCGAGCATGGCGTTGAGCGAGCCGGACAGCCGGTCGAATTCATCACCGGAGCGGCCCTGCGGCAGACGCTGGGAAAGGTCGCCGGCCATGATCTTCTTCGTCGCCGCCGACATGCGGTCGATGCGTTTCAGCGCATTGCGGCCGATGCCGAACCAGATGAGCAGCGCGCCGCCGCCCATGATGGCGAGCGCCACCATCAGCGCATTGCGCACCAGCGCACGGAACTTGGTCGGCTCGCCAAGGTCGCGGCCGATCAGAATGCGCAGGCCGTTATCCAGCATGAAGACATTGGCGGTGGCAAGATGCTGTACGCTGTCGCCGCTTTCGGAATAACGCTCGTAACGGAACGGGAAGCCCGTCCAGCCTTCCCTGTCGAAGACGCCGGGCTGCACGGAAGCGACGTTGCCGGCAAGGATTTCGCCATTCGGCCCGGCAATGACGTAAAGGCTCGCCCCCGGCTGGCGGGCGCGGCGCTCCATCATCCTCAGCAGCGGGTTGATGCCGCCGCGATTATAGATGCGCTGTACATCCGAGACTTCCTGCAGGACGGCATCGCGCGTCTGCTGGTTCAGCAGCCGTTCGGAAAGGGCGGTGACGTAAAAAACGAGGAAGGCGGCGCAGAGTGCGAACAGCAGGATATAGAGCGCCGAGAGGCGCACCGCCGTCGATCTGAACACTATTCTGAGGCGGGCCATCTTCGCCAATCAGCCCTCGTCCTTCATCATGTAACCGGCGCCGCGAATAGTCTTCAAGAGCGGCTTCTCGAAGTCCTTCTCGATCTTCGAGCGCAGGCGGGAGACATGTACGTCGATGACATTGGTCTGCGGATCGAAGTGGTAGTCCCAGACGTTTTCCAGAAGCATGGTGCGGGTCACCACCTGGCCGGCATTCTTCATCAGATATTCCAGCAGGCGGAATTCGCGCGGCTGCAGCAGGATTTCCTTGCCGCCACGGCGCACATCATGCGACAGCCGGTCGAGCTCCAGATCGCCGACCCGGTAGATCATGTCCTGCTCGGGTTTGCCCTTGCGGCGGCCCAGCACCTCGATACGGGCGAGCAATTCGGAAAAGGCATAGGGTTTCGGCAGATAGTCATCACCGCCGGCGCGCAGGCCCGTCACGCGGTCATCCACCTGTCCCAGTGCGGAAAGGATGAGCACCGGCGTATCGATACCGCGACGGCGCAGCTCGCTGATGACGGAAAGCCCGTCGCGGCGCGGCAGCATGCGGTCGATCACCATAACGTCATAGGCATTCTCGCAGCCCATGAACAGGCCGCTTTCGCCATCGCTCGCGTGATCGGCGACGATCCCGACTTCGCGGAACGCCTTGGTCATATAGGCCGCAGCCTCTAGGTCGTCTTCAATGACTAGAATCTTCATGTGCGGGACAATAGCGCCCTCGCCCTTTTCCGCACAACCGGAAACAGATGCGACAGACATTTCCTGAGCCTTGTTTTCCATGAGGTTTCCTCCGAAGATCTGGCCTATTGCGTTATCTCGCCTCAAGACGGGCAATAACCTATGGAGCGAGTGGTCGCCGCTTGTTTCTTCTCCCCGCCGGGGAGAAGTCCGCGGCAGCGGGATGAGGGGGCGACGGTAGAGATATTCGGGGAGCTGGCCCCCTCATCCGGCCCTTCGGGCCACCTTCTCCCCCTCGGGGAGAAGAAACGGGCTGCAACGCCCTGTCATGCTCAACCGCCCATCTGAAGAGCGGGATACGACGCCGGCTCCCGAAAGAACCGGCATCGCCTTTCAGCCTATCAACCCTGGTCGATGTCCAGAGCGATGAAGCGGCTGCCGTCATCCGTCTGGATCTGGAACAGCGCCTTGGAGCGTCCGTCCTTCTTGGCCTGTTCGAGGATTTTCTCGATATCGGCTGCGGAGGCCACCTGCTGGTTGTTGACCGAGGTGATCTTCTCACCCGTCTTCAGGCCACGGGCAGCAGCGTCGCTGTCAGGGTCGACATCGGTGATGGCAAGGCCATTACCGTCATCGGCTGGCGCTACCGTCAGGCCGAGGCTGGACAGCACCTTCTCGCTGGAGGACTGGCTGCCGCCCTTGTCGTCGTTCTGGCTCTGGGTTGCCTTGGAGGCGTCGTCGCTGGTGAGATCGCCGAGCGTCACCGTGACCGACTGCGACTTGCCACCGCGCCACAGCGAGATTTCAACCTTGCTGTTGGGTGCCATGCCGCCGATGCGGCGCGACAGGTCGCGGGCATCCTTGACAAGCTCGCCATTGACGGCGGTGATGATGTCACCCTGCTTGATGCCGGCCTTGTCGCCCGGCGAGCCGGACTGCGGCGAAACGACCAGCGCACCCTTGGCTTCGGAAAGGCCGAGCGATTCGGCGATATCCTTGCTGACGGGCTGGATCTGCACGCCAAGCCAGCCGCGCTCCACCTTGCCGTCCTTCTGCAGGTCGGCGATCACATCCTTGGCGACCGAGGACGGGATGGCGAAGGCGATACCGACGTTGCCGCCCGAGGGCGAGAAGATGGCGGTGTTGATGCCGACCACTTCACCGTTGAGGTTGAAGGCCGGACCACCCGAGTTGCCGCGGTTCACGGCGGCGTCGATCTGCAGGTAGTCGTCATAGGGGCCGGAGCCGATATCGCGGCCACGGGCCGAAATGATACCCGACGTCACCGTGCCGCCGAGGCCGAAGGGGTTACCGACGGCGACAACCCAGTCACCGACACGGATCTTGGTGTCGTCGGCGAATTTCACATAGGTGAACTTGCGGTTCACATCGACCTTCAGGAGCGCCAGATCGGTACGCGGATCGCGACCGACGAGCTTGGCGTCGAGTTCGGTGCCGTCATTCATCACGATCGTATAGGCGGAGCCGTCATCGACCACATGGTTGTTGGTGACGACATAACCATCTTCAGAAATGAAGAAGCCGGAGCCTTGAGCGACCGGGCGCAGCGGACCCTTGCCGTCACGGTGGCGGTTCGGACCACGGTCGGAGCGATCCTGGTTCGGGCCACCGAATTCCTTGAAGAAACGCTTCAGCGGGTGGTCATCCGGCAGCTGGTCGAGGCCACGACCGCCGAAATTGAAGGAGAAATTGCTGGAATCGTCGGAAGCGGGCTGCACGTTCGACTGCACGCGAACGGAAACGACGGCGGGCGAGACCGCATCGACCACGTTGGCGAAGCTCGGAACCTGCGGCGCGGTCACTTCGACGGGAGCGGCAAACGAATGGAGGATCGGTGCGGCGATGCCGGTCGACAGCATCAGAGCGGCAAGACCGCCGACGGTCGTGGCCTTCAAAGCCGTCTTCAGCGAGGAACGTCCGTTTTGCGAATGAGACATGGTGTACCTTCTTTCTTCATTCAGACTGGAACCCGTATGACCGGGGAAGCGGTGGATGATGAAGATATAGGAGGCAACACCTTACGGCGAAGTGTCTGCGGAATGAAAAATCCGTAATGTTGAAAAAGAACCGGGGACGGAAATGGAAACCGTTTATTTTTCAATGAGATTGCGAATTCGCTCTTCTTCGTCCGCGCTCAGTTTCTGCGGTTGTTCCTGACTTGCGCGGCGGCGAGAAAACACGAAGACGGCGAAAATCCCGGCAAGGGTGAGACCGATGGGCGCGCCCCACAAAAGCACGGTGCGCAGGCTGAGGCGTGGTTTGAGCAATACGAACTCGCCGTAACGCGAGACGACATAATCGATGACGGCCTTGTCACTGTCGCCCTGCACCAGCCGCTCACGCACGAGGACGCGCAGATCCCGCGCGAGCTCGGCATTGCTGTCGTCGATCGACTGGTTCTGGCAGACCATGCAACGGAGTTGCGAGGTAAGGTTGCGGGCGCGCTGTTCCAGAACGGGGTCTTTGAGGACTTCGTCCGGGTTGAAGGCGAGAGCGGGAAGCGCGGCGGCAAACAGGAGAGTCAGAAGAAGAGTGAGTCTCACCACACCCTCCCTCATTCCTGTGCCCGCCACAGGCATCCAGCCAGCCCAAGTCCTTGGGCTGGAAAGACTCTCCCGCCGCGCAGACGAGCGGCGGTTAGATTCCTGTGACAAACACAGGAATGAGGGAGCGCGTGTGAACGTCATTCCGCCGCCTCCGGCATCGCCGTTCGCACCGGCTTCGCCTTGCGGGTCGGCGCACCCACCCGCAACCGCCTGTCCGAGAGCGAGATGAAACCGCCCGCCATCATGAACAGCGTGCCACCCCAGATGCAGAGGATGAAGGGTTTCCACCAGATGCGTACCACCATGCCGCCATCGGCCATCGGGTCACCGAGCGAGACATAAAGCTGGCTGAGGCCGAAGGTCAGGATGCCGGCTTCCGTCGTCGGCATGCGCCGTGCGGTATAAAGCCGCTTGGACGACCAGACATCGGCCACCTCGACACCCGCCTTGCGCACGGTGAAATGGCCGCGATCCTCGGTGAAATTCGGGCCGACGGCATGGCGGACACCATCGAAGGTCAGGCTGTAACCGCCCGCTTCCGCCGCCATGCCCTCTTTCATTTCCAGCACGGTTTCGGTCTCGAAGGTGGTGACGATGACGATGCCGAGCACGGTGATGCCGAGGCCGATATGCGCTAGCGCCGTGCCGAAGGCCGAGCGTGGCAGGCCCTTCAGGCGGCGAAACGCGATGCCGAAGGCGAGCTTGCCGAAATTGGCGCGATACCAGAGATCGGTCAGCGCCCCGAAAATCAGCCAGAAACCGGCGGCAATGCCGAGTGCCGCCAGCACCGGGCCGCCATTTTCAATGTACCAGAGTGTCAGCCCTGCAAGCGCGGCAAGCGCTGCCGCCACATAAAGCCGCTGGAATGCGCCGAGGAGATCGCCACGCTTCCACGCCAGCATCGGCCCGAATGGGGTGACGATCAGAATCGGGATCATCAGCAGACCGAAGGTGAGGTTGAAGAACGGCGCGCCAACCGAGATTTTTTCACCCGTCAGCGTTTCGAGAATGAGCGGATAGAGCGTGCCGATCAGCACGGTGGCGGTCGAGACCGTCAGGATCAGGTTGTTGAGGACGAGCGACCCCTCACGCGAGATCGGCGCGAACAGGCCACCGGCCTTCAGGGCCGGCGCCCGCCATGCGAAGAGCGCAAAGGCGCCGCCGATGAAGACGGTCAGAATGCCGAGAATGAAGATGCCACGGCTCGGATCGGTGGCGAAGGCATGCACGGAGGTCAGCACGCCGGAGCGGACGAGGAAGGTGCCGAGCAGCGACAGCGAGAAGGTCATGATCGCCAGCAACACGGTCCAGATCTTCAGCGCCTCGCGCTTTTCCATGACGAGCGCCGAATGCAGCAGCGCCGTGCCGGCAAGCCAGGGCATGAAGGAGGCGTTTTCCACCGGATCCCAGAACCACCAGCCGCCCCAGCCGAGTTCATAATAGGCCCAGTAGGAGCCCATGGAGATGCCCGCGGTCAGGAAGGTCCATGCGGCGAGCGTCCACGGCCGCACCCATCGCGCCCATGCGGCATCGATACGGCCTTCCAGCAGCGCGGCAACGGCGAAAGAGAAACAGACGGAAAAGCCGACATAACCGAGATAGAGCAGCGGCGGATGGATGGCGAGGCCGAAATCCTGAAGGATGGGATTGAGGTCCTGCCCTTCCGCCGGCACCCGCTCCAGCCGCAGGAACGGGTTGGAGGTAAGCAGGATGAACAGCAGGAAGGCGACGGAAATCCACGCCTGTACGGCCAGAACATTGGCTTTCAGCGTCTCCGGCAGGTTGCGGCCGAAAGCGGCGACGAGCGCGCTGAAAAACACCAGAATGAGCAGCCACAGCAGCATGGAGCCTTCGTGGTTGCCCCAAACACCGGTCAGCTTGTAGATCATCGGCATCAGCGAATGGGAGTTCTCCCAGACATTGCGCACGGAAAAATCCGAGACGGCATAGGCCCGCGTCAGCGCCGCGAAGGAAAAGCCCACCAGCAGGAACATCAGGACCGAGCCGAGCGAGGCGACATCCATCAGCGCCCGGTCATTGCGGCGCGCGCCGATCACCGGCAGCGTCGAGACGATCAGCGCCACGCCGAGCGCCAGAACCAGGACATAATGGCCGATCTCGTTGATCATTTCGTCGCTCCGGTCTTGTCGGCCGAAGCCGCGCTGGTCGACGGCGTTGCGGCGGAAGGCTCTTCGCCCTCTCCCGCATGCTGCCACAGGCCCTTGTCCTTCAGCCGGTCGGCCACTTCCTTCGGCATGTAGTTCTCGTCATGCTTGGCCAGCACACTGTCGGCCACGAAACCATGGGTGGCGGCATCGAACATGCCTTCGGTCACCACGCCCTGCCCTTCGCGAAAGAGATCGGGCAGGATGCCGGTATAGCTGACCGGCACATTGGCCTCGCCATCCGTCACCGTGAAGCTGACCGTGCGACCCTCGCCGCGCTTGATCGAACCTTCCGCCACCAGCCCGCCAAGGCGGATACGGGTGCCGGGGTTGACCGGCGTCTTTTCCAGATCGGCGGGCATGTAGAAATAGGCGATCGACTGGCCGAAGGCGAACATCACGAGCAGCACCGCCGCAACGATGAAGCTCATGCCGCCGCCGATGATCGCCAGCCGTTTCTGTTTGCGGGTCATTGCGTCACTCCCTGCGGCGTGGAATCCTTCTGGCCATCCATGCGGATGGGCCCTGCGGAAACGCCCAGTTCCTTCGCCAGCGCCAGAAGCTGCCTGCCCTGTTCGCCCTCCGGCGGGAAAGCCTGCAGCCCGGCCCGCAAGGCTTCACCGGCCTTGGTTTGGTTCTTCAGCACGGAATAGGCGCGGACAAGCCGCATCCACCCTTCGAAATCGGCCGGGTTGTCCTTCAGCTTGGCATCGAGGCTCGCCACCATGCCCTCGATCATCGCCTGCCGGTCGGTGGCCGTCATGTCATTCGCCGCAGCCATGTCCTCAGCGGTCGGGCCGGGCGCGGCAGGGCTCGCCGCGCCACCGGTGCGGGCGATATGTTCTTGCACCAGCGAAAGCCACGGCGCGCCGGCCGGCGCATCGGCCGCCAGCGCTGTAAAGGCCGCGCGTGCTTCTTCCGCCTTGCCTGCCTGTTCCAGCGACAGCGCCAGGTAGAAACGGGCGCGCGGATTGCCGGGCTTCAGCTTTTCGGCCTCAGCAAACGCATCCCGCGCCGCCTCGATGACGATGCCGTCATTGCCTGCCACCAGCGTTTCGCCAAGGCCCGTCAGCCGCTCCGCGCTCGGGCCCAGAATACGAAGCGCATTGCGATAGGCAAGCTCGGCGTCGCCAAGCCGCAATGTCTTGAAATAGATCGGCGCCAGAACATCCCAGCCGCCGCCGTCCTCCGGGTTCTGCGCCAGATGCCTTTCGGCCCGCGCGACCAGCAGGTTCATGTCGTTGCCGGGGTTTTCAAGGCGTGCCTCGAGCGGCATGTCCGGCGTTTCCGGACTGCCGTTCCAGATGTAAAGACAGAGCCCGAGCACTGGCAGCAGGAGGGTGATGAGGCTGGCGGCAAGATTGTGCCGGCGCGGCCGGGCATCCTTCGTCGCCACCTCTTCCGCCTCGGCGGCGGCCAGCAGGCGACGGCCGATTTCGGCGCGGGCATAATCCGCCTCGGTCTCGCCGATCAGGCCGGCGGCGCGTTCGCGGTCCAGTTCGGCCAGCTGGTCGCGATAAACGGCAACCTCACCGTCGCGGCGCGTTTCGGGCACCTCGGTCTTCCGCATCAGCGGGTACATCAGGACGATGGCGACAGCCGCCGTCAATATCGCAACGACAATCCAGAACATAAGGCTCAATTACTCGAATGCGCGGCACATGGAAACACGAAGCGCGGGGATGACGTGAATTTGAGACATCACGCCGCACCGCAGATCCCGTTTCGCTGTTCCGCAGTGCCTCTTCTTGTCACCGCGGAAGGCCCATGACCTTGATTTACGTCAAACTGATCAGATCAGCGGAGACCAGCTTCCATCATCATTGCGGCAGGCCGCGCCGCGCACCTTGATTTCGCGTCCATCGACGGTGAGGCTGTGCGAATATTGCCGGCAGTTCTGGTTACCGACCTGATAGGGCGCATTGGCGACCACCTGACCCTTGGCGTCATCACCGGTCCAGGCGACAGGCGTGCCGACCGGCGCCGTTTCCAGCGCCTTGTATTCCGCCTCCAGCGCCTTGGTCTGGTCGCCCCTGTCGAGCTCCACGCCGCTTTTCCCGACGATGCCGCCTTGCAGATTGGCAAGGAAAGGCGTGGAAGGCTGGGCCGAACGGCCAAAAAGGCTGCCGCCAGCCGGGCGGGTGCCCGTGGTGGTGCAGGCGCTCAGCATCGAAACGCACAGGATCGAGAGAAGTGCCGGGCGTGACACCAGCGAACGCATTGTCACGGAGCGGCAGCCATCATACACGTCAACCAAACCCTGTCCTCTTTCCTACCGCATTGCACCCAGAGCATTTCCACTGTTCCTCGAACCGTGAAAAAACTCTAGCTTTTTGTTCTGGCGCATTTCCTGACGAGAAACCGGGGTCCACTTTCCCTGGAAATGCTCTAATGTACCGGCATTGAATTTCTTGCCTTTTTTCTCGGTTCACGCAAGCTCTTTCGAAAGGCCCGGCAAAATCAGATCGGCTTTCAGCCCACCAATGGCGCTGCGCGACAGCGAAAAGCGGCCATGGTACTCTGACACCACCTCGGAAACGATCGACAGGCCGAGGCCCGTGCCCGGCCGGCTCTCGTCCAGCCGGCGGCCGCGTTTCATCGCTTCGCTGATCTGTTCCGGTTCCAGCCCCGGACCATCGTCTTCCACCGTCAGCTCCACCCAGGAGCGACGTGCCATTTCAGCGTCGGAAGACGGGTGCGTGCCGGCCGCAAGCGTGATGACCACGCGTGTCTGCGCAAAACGCGCGGCATTTTCGAGAAGATTGCCGACGACCTCTTCGAGATCCTGCTGTTCCATGCCGAGCACCGCGCCCGGTTGCTCGAAATTCAGCACGAACTGCTTCTCCGGGTTCAGGCGGCGCATCACCCGCACCAGCCGTTCCAGCGCCGGCTCCGCTTCCACACGGGCAAGGATCGAGCCGCGCTGGGCGGCGATGCGGGCCCGCGAGAGATAGGATTGCACCTGCGCCTGCATGGCATCCGCCTGCGCCCTTACCAGATCGCCATGTTGTGGCTCCAGCGTGCGGGCCTCGTTCAGAAGAACGGCAATCGGCGTCTTCAGCGAATGGGCGAGATTGCCCACCTGCATGCGGGCACGCTCCACGAGGCGGCGGTTGCTGTCGATCAGCGCATTGACCTCATTGGCCAGCGGCTGGATTTCGCGCGGGAATTCGCCTTCGAGGCTTTCCGCCTCCCCGCCCCTGATCTTGCCGAGCGCCACGCGCGCCTGATCGAGCGGCCTGAGACTGTAGAGAATGGCGAGGCCGTTGACGACCAGACTGCCGACACCGAAGACGGCCAGCGCCAGATAAAGGCTATTGGAGAAATCGCGCACATCGTCTTCCACGACGTTCAGGTTGCCGGAAACACGAAACCGCGCGGCACGGCCTTCGCCATCCAGCACGACTTCCGTTTCCGCCACGCGCACCTTGTTGCCGGCCTCATCGGTCACGGCATAAAAACGCTCATATCTGTTGTCGAAGGGCGCATCGAGAATGCTCGGCACCGGCAGCGTAGATACGCCGAGCGAGGAAGAAACCAGCGGCGCGGTCTGGAAATTGCCGAGCGGCTCGACAACCCAGTACCAGCCGGTATCGGGCTGCGAGAAGCGGAGATCGCCGAGCTGCGGGCTGCCGGCCAGCGTATTCTCGTTGGAAATCGTCACCGAGTTGATGACGTTATAGAGCTGCGCCCTCAGAAGATCGGTGAAGCTGCGCTCAACGCCCTGCCGGTACAGCGTCGAGATCACGACGGCGATCACCACCAGCGCCAGCACCGACCAGAGCGAGGCGAGCAGCAGAACGCGGGCGGTGAGGGAATTACTTCGCATCTGCCGGCGCTTGCATCCGGTAACCGAGACCACGGATCGTCTCGATCAGATCAACCCCGAGCTTCTTGCGCAGACGTCCGACAAACACCTCGATCGTATTGGAATCGCGGTCGAAATCCTGATCGTACATGTGTTCGACCAGCTCCGTGCGCGAAACGACCTCGCCCATGTGGTGCATGAGATAAGACAGGAGCCGGAACTCGTGCGAGGTGAGCTTCAGCGTCGTGCCGTTGACGGTCGCCTTGGAGGATTTGGTGTCGAGCCGGACCGGGCCGCACACCAGTTCGGAAGAAGCATGGCCGGCGGCGCGGCGGATGAGCGCGCGCACGCGGGCAAGCACTTCCTCGACATGGAAAGGCTTGGTCACATAGTCATCGGCACCGGCGTCGATGCCGGCCACCTTGTCGCTCCAGCGGTCGCGGGCGGTGAGGATGAGCACCGGCATGGCCTTGCCGGCCGCGCGCCATTTTTCGACGACGGTAATACCGTCAAGCTGCGGCAGGCCGATATCGAGGACGATGGCGTCATAGGGCTCGGTATCACCGAGGTAATGCCCCTCCTCGCCGTCGAATGCCTGATCGACGACATAACCGGCCTCTTTGAGAGCATCGGTCAGCTGACGATTGAGATTGGCATCGTCCTCAACAACGAGAATACGCATTATCCGCCCTTTCCTTACGTCCCGGCCCGCGCGCGTGGCCGGTCATGCTAAATGTGTCGGATTGTTTTCCGATATTTCGGCGATGCGGGCAAGCTACATCGGCACGCGCATCGTTACCTTGCGCGGGCGCTCGCCATTGCCCTGGACGAGAACGGTGACGACACAGGACTGACCGTCGCCGGAAGGATAGACTGAAAGCAGCTGGCCGCCGGTTTCGCGCACCACGCGGGCCACGGCTGCGCCGCAATCGCTGGCAGCCAGAATGTAGTGGCCCTGCAGATCAGCCTCGGGCGCCGTGAAACCGGAAAGCCCGGCTGCAAGCGTCGCGATGATGAGAGGTGATGCCATTCTACAAACTTCCACAAGAACCGGGTGCGTCTCGAACCCTATCGTGACCGAATATGTAGCGCAAAGCGTCTGAATGGCAAATGAATGCCGCCCCCGCCGCAGCGGTGCATGGCGGGAACGGCGTGTTTGCGGGCGGCGTCAGCGGATGGCGCTGGTCGCCGAAAGGCGGCCGTAAAGCGCGATCAGGCCGCCGATTCCGCCCGCGACCGTCACCAGCCCTTCGGCGAGTTCGCCCTGCACGCCGGCGGGCAGATCGAAACCGGCAATGCTGAAAAGCGGAGCAAAAACCGCAATCAGCGCGCCCCAGATCGTGCGGGATTGATACCATGCCTTGGTACTGTCCATAATCTCGTCCTTTGCGTTGTATTTCAGGCACATGTCAGAGCGGGAGAAGGGTCTGCGCCACCACCCCCGAAGGCACCGCGCGGCCGAGCTGGCGGACACGCACGGAAATGTGATCCCGCAGGACCGGGAAATCTGTGAGTTCATCTGCGGCCGGGTAAAACCAGACGGGTTCTGCGACCTCCACCTTGCGCCGCACGGTTTCGCCGTCCAGCACCTCGACGCGGTAAAGCTCGAAGGGCTCCTCCAGCGGGATGTCGCTCGCATCCCAGCCATCGGCCTCCACTCGGCCGCGACGCTTCCACTTGAGGAGAATGCCGTCCCTCCTGCGCTCGCCGGAAAGGTGCACCGGCGCAAGCGGCGTCTGCGCCCGCACGCCACCCTCAAAGGCAAAGGGCCCGGCCGATGCGCCCGCCATGCCCGCCGCTTCCGCAATCCAGTTCAGGCGTCGCCCACGCTCGTTTGCGGCAAGACCGAGCGGCTGCACCGCCGCATCGAGAACCACCACCGGAGCCCCTTTCGGCGCGCCTGCGGCAAGCGCATCCTCCGTGCCGGCGAGACCCCGCAAGAGCGCGGAGAGCTGCCAGCGCGAGTGTGCGATTTCTTCAGCTTTCGCGAAGGCGACGATCTCCCAAACGCCGTTTGCAGCCTTGATGGCGAGACGGTTCTCGCCGTTCAGCACCGAAAGTTCTGCGGCCGATGACACTTCACCGGCGGGAAGATCGATCAGTATGGTGTTCTTGCGGTCGAAACGGCCGGAGGGTCCGGGCGTCAGCGGTTGTGCCAGCGCGCCGATCGTCGCGCGCCGGTCGAGCAGCACGCGCTGGCGATACCCTTCCGTACTGGGCGATGAAGAAACGACAATGGGCCGCCAGGGCCTCGCAAGGGCGGCAATCCGTGCCGATTCTTCCGGCGTGGTGCCATCGTGGTACGGCAGATCGAGAAACAGCACCTCCGGGGCGAAACCTTCGGCACCGCTTGCGCCGACGCTACGCCGCTCCTCCATGCCGTTGGCGACGGCTGAAAAGGCCGGGGAAAAAGCCCGCGCCTCCACCTGCCGCACCGCGCCATCCTCGATGCGGCTGACCAGAAACCGACCGGCCGGCGCCTGCGGAAAGACACCCTCCGGCAGGCGGATGCAATCGCCGGGTTCAAGCGTGATATCGGATGGCGGCAGGGCGAAGCGCAGGCTGCGCCGGGCCTGACGGTTGTCGCGCAACAGCGCTTCCACGGCTACTTCCGCCGTTTCCGCCGGCAAAGCGGCGTTAAGATCGAGCCGCATCACCCGGCTGCCGGCATTGTCGATGCGGCGGGAACGCGCGCTCGCCTGCTCGTAGTCGAGCGCCGGATTGAACGAGGACAGCACGGCTTCTGCTGCGAAATCACTGTCATGGCCGCGATTTTCAGACCAGAGCGGCTCGTCCTCCAGATCGGCCAGCACGGCGATATCGCGGACGGGCATAGATGCCGTATTGCGGGAGCGGAAACGCAACATACCTCCCTCCTCCGCCACATCCACCTGGAACGCCGCCATCAGCGGCTCCAGCAGGTTGCGGGCCGAGGTTATGTCGCCCTGCACATAACCGGTCAGATCGCCGCTGACGGCCGAGACGTCGAAGGCGGAAAAACCTTGATCCGTCAGTATGGCGGCGATGGTGTCGGCAAGAGTGGCCGTTCCCAGCCTCCCGTTCAGCCAGTGGCCGGTGCGCCAGTTGGCGCCATCGCTCCAAACCGCGCCATTCTGCGGAAAGGCGGGGAAAGGCCGCGCATCCCACGTCCAGAGATAGACCCGGTCTTTATCCACCATCGCCGCCTCCCCCTCACCCCAGTGGTCGAGGTGGGCTTCCAGAAACCGCCGCTGCTGGCTGTCGGCGCGGTTGCGGCGAGAAAAATGGGGAAAGGCGTTTTCCGCCGATTTCGGATCGGGAAAGACGTTGGGCCGCGTCGCACTCTTGTCCACCGCCGGGCAGCCGAGTTCGGTAAACCAGATGTGTTTTGCGCCCGGCACCCATGCGGTCGGCGCGGAATTTTCCACGCCGCGCACTCGGTCGTAATGCAGGTTGCCCCACCAGCTGCGAAGGTCCTTGTAACGGAACATCCATGGCTTGCCCGTCAGCCCGTCCGTTATAGGCATGCGCCGCCGCGCCGCGCGGTCGGCATCGCTGGCATAATACCAGTCGAAACCCTCGCCCGCCGTGATGGCGTAGCTGAAGGCGCTGGCATCGTCCGGGCCGCTCATGCCATCGGGATTGCCGTTGGTGGCATCCTCGTCACGCCAGTCGGAAAGCGGCATGTAATTGTCGATGCCGATGGCGTCGATATCAGGGCTCGCCCAGAGCGGATCGAGGTGGAAGAACACGTCGCCTGAACCGTCCGCCGGCTGGTGGCCGAAATATTCGCTCCAGTCCGCCGCATAGGTGAGCTTCGTCGCTGGCCCCACGATGCCGCGCACATCGCCCGCCAGCCGCACCAGCTCCTCGACGAAAGGAAAGGCATCGTTCTGGCCGCGGAGTGCGGTGAGCCCGCGCAGTTCCGAGCCGATCAGGAAAGCATCCACCCCGCCCGCCTTGGCCGCCAGCCCCGCATAATGCAGCACCATGCGGCGGTAACCGTCCTCGCGGTTGCAGAAGGCTGAAACCTGTGCCCGCGCAGCAGCGCTGCGATCCGGGGAGCCGGCCCTGCCGGGTGCAGGAAAACAGGTAATGCGGCCGCGCCAGCCATAGGCGGCCTGCTCGCCATCGCCATAGGGGTCCGGCAGGCCGTTGCCGGCGGGCACATCCATCATTACGAAAGGATAAAGGCAGACCCGCAGGCCCCGGGCCTTGAGATCGGCAATGGCCTGCAACACGCTGTCATCATCCGGTGTGCCACCATAACCGTGTTCGGTCGCGCCCGGAATGACGGTGATAGCGCGGATCTGACCTTCGAGCTTTCCGACCGGCCGAACGACCTCGAACTGCATCAGCGGAATGCGGTTGCCATAGCTCTCGAGCGGCAGACGTTCGAAGACCACGTAGGCAAGTCCGCGAAAGGCCGGCGCGTTGCCTGTCCCCTGTTTCGCCTCGATCAGCGGATCGGGCAATTGCGTTTCGCTGCCGGGGTAAAAACGCATCTCTACGCCGGTGAGGTCGATTTCGCGCCCATCGGCCCAGACGCGCCGCACCATGGCCGCCTCGCCTTCGCACAGGCCCACGGCGAAATTGGCGAAATAACGGAAGCGCTCCACCTTCGGGCCGCGATTGCCCTTGCCGCCACGCCGCTCAACCTCGACGTTTTCCTCGAAACGCGTCGCCCAGATCAGCGTGCCGCCGATCCTTGCCGTGCCATAAAGCCGGTTGATCGCGGCCCCCTCATCCGCACCGGGAATACGCGCCGTCGAAAGCCGCGCGCCGGACACCGTCCGGCCGTTCGAAAGCAGTGCGCGGTCGACGGCATTTCCTGCCAGTGCGCCGGCCGCCCGGCCGATGATGGCGCCAACGGGGCCAAAAATGCCGCCGAGTGCCGCGCCCGCCGCCTGAAAAACGATTGTCGCCATGTTTGCCTCGAAAAAATTCAGGGATCAGGAAAACGGAAGGCACCAGCAATACGCCGCTTCCAGCCCGGCACGAGAGCCGACCGCACCACCGCCGCCTGCTCATAGGCATGGATGAAATGCTCTGGCCCGGCGAGGATGCCGAGATGTTTTGCCGCCGCATCGGCCCGCCAGCGAAACAGCAGCAGATCTCCCGGCCGTGCCTCCGATATGCCCGCAAGCATCGTGAAATGGCGTTTCGCCGCCGCCATCAGCCGGTCCTCGCCGCCGCGTTCGGCCCAGTCCGGCGCATAGGGTGGCGGCAATTCCGGTTCGTACCCGTAAAGCCCGCGCCAGACGCCGCGGATCAGGCCGAGGCAATCGCAGCCGACACCCTGCAACGAAGCCTGGTGCCTGTAGGGCGTGCCGATCCAGCTTTCGGCCAGCGCCAGCACTCTTTCTGCCGTATCACTCATGAAACAGCGCTCCGCCGTCATGGCTCTGACCGCCGTTTGCATAGGAATAGGCGAAATCCGCCCCCGGCAGATGCGGAAAGCCCCTGAAATTCAGATGATTGGCGAATTTCGCCCGGCAGGTGGCAAAACTCTTGTCGCAGCCGGCGGTCACCGAAAAACGATCGCCCGGCGATGGCATCCGCTCCGGCGCCAGCCAGAAGGAGAGAAGCACGCCGCCATCACGCCGCTCATGATCGTCGAGGTCGAAAGCCTTGCCGGCGAGGCTGCCGGTCAAAAATCTGAGCTTGCCCCGGTTAAAGAAACCCTCGGCAAAAGCATCGAGCCCTGAGACTCGCAGCTTGCCCGAAACATCCACCGCCGCCACGCTGCCATGCCCGGCAAACCGCACAAGATCAACGCCGCAGCGCCCGTCACCGAGTGCGGCATCGCAACGCCGCCCATAGCTCCTGCCCTGCGGCTGGCCAAGACGGTGGGCGATGCTGCGCAATTCGGCGCGGAAGGCCCCGCCCGCCCGCGTCACCTCGCCGATCTCGCGCAGGCTGAGCAGCGCATGTTCGTCCGGCGCCTGCCAGTTGACGAGGAAAAGCTCCACCTTCGCGCCATCGAAACGCCCCGCGGCAAGATCGTCCTCCACAATCGCCTCGCTCGAAAAACCGCCCGCCACCTCGCCGGCGTTCGCGCCCAACCCCGTTTCGCTGTCGCTGTCGCTGGCCGAAAATCCGCTGGCGGCAAGGAAGGCTGTGCCGCCGAAGGACAGCGTCTCGTCATGATCGGTAAAACCCATCACGACGCCGTCCGCCAGCGTCACCCGCCAGCAATGGCAGGTGGTCGTGGCATCCCCCTTCAGATGATCGGCAAGGGCAGCAGGCATGGTCTTCATGGCAGGATTTCCATCAGCGGAATGGAGGGAATGCGGCCGGCTTCAAAGGCGGTCACGTTGATATCGATACGGTCGATGGCAAAGCGCACCGGCACGTCGAACTCAAAACCGGCGCGGACGATGGCACCGGCAGGCGGCACCCGCCCGGTTCGGAATGCCACCATGCCGGTCATATGATCGACCGACAGATCGGACGGCGCGGCCTTCACCCCCTCGACCGAAACGATGACCGACCCTTCGACCGGCTTGTCGATGCGGCGGGAAAACGAGCCGCCGGCATCCGCATAGGTCTTCATCAGTTGAAAACCCGCCGTCGCCCCGTCGCCGGTGCCGATCGCCTGATCGGTCGCGGCGGGGGTCTCTCCCGGCGCACAGGATTTGAAATCCACGGGATCGCGAAAGCGAAAACCGTAGAGTTCCCCGCGCCTTGCCTCGAAAAAGGCCAGCGCCTCATAAAGATCGGCAACGGAGCGGATGCCGGAGCCGGCGTCATAGGCGCGTCTGGCGTTCCTCCAGCGCTGGTTGCGATTCTCCCGGCCGTTGGAAAGATTGACGATATCAGTCCGCCGCACCGGCCCGCCGCTGACGCCGAGCGCCAGCCGCAGCGGAAACCGCACTTCATGAAATGCCGCCATGTGGTTGTTCCTGGATTCGTTTTGATGGTTGGGAAATGGGAAGGACGACGCGCGGCAAGAAGGAGGAGCGGAGGAGCCCATGCGTCGTTCGCTCTCCTCTCCTCATCCCTGTGCTAACCACAGGGCGGCGAGGCAGTCCTTTCAGCCCAATGACTTGGTTGGCTGAATTCCTATGTCAGGCACAGGAATGGAGATGGGCGCGCGCCTGTGTCACAATCCCCGCTGGCCACGCCCGACGCTGCGCGCCAGCATCGCGGCAATCTGCCCTTCGCTTTTCCGGAAGCTCGCCGCATCCGTGGCCGTCACGTTAAAAACGATCTGCGCCCCACTCCCGCCCGAGGGTGCAGCGACACCGAGAGCACCGTCCGAACCGCGCTTCAGCGGCAGGATCGCCTCCGCGCCCGCTTCCCCCATCAGGCCAAGCCCACCGCCCATCGGAAAGAAGGTGGGGCTGGAGACCACGCCGCTCTCCGCAAAAGGCGTGATGGCCCGCCCCGGCACACCGCCATCGGCAAAGGCGAAGAGCGAACCGCCGCCGTTCAACAACCCGCCGACGGCGTTGCCGATCATGTTCTCCAGCGGTTTCAGCCCGGCCGAAAGCGCGATGCCCGACAGCCGCTGCCCGAGCCCGCGCAACACATCATCGAGCCCCCTGCCACCCGTCGTCGCCGCCTGGAGCGCGGAGGTCAGCGCCGCCCCGAACCGCTCCGAACGCCGCTCGAGATCACCCATCACCTCGAAGAGCGCTTCCGCCTCCTCCCGGTTCTCCGCAATCGATCCTTCGCCCGCCATCGCGCTTGCCTTTCTGATTCAACTGGGGAATGCATGGTGCTGAAACAGCTTTTTAAAAATCCATTGCCTCAGCCCAAATCCTTTTAAAACCCAACTTCTTGGGTTATGGTTCTCATGGTCACCGTTCTGCGCCAGCATGGCATGCGTTTCGTCATCTACACGGCTGATCACGAGCCGCCGCATGCCCATGTCTACGGAGAGGGTGAAGCCCGTATCGATATCGTCAGCCTCACCGTTCTCACACAGGGCGGTATGTCGGACCGGGATGTGCGGCGCGCCGTTGCCGTTATCGAAGAGAACCGGACGCTGTTTATGGAAATCTGGAGACGATATCATGGTTGAAATCAGCGACGCCGAACTCACAGCCGCCAAGGAGCGCTGGCAAAAGGAACGTGCCGGGCGCCCCATTCCGGTCTCCGTGCGTTTCGAAGCGGCGTCGGCGCACGTCATCGTCGATTTCTCCAATGGCGCCTGTTTCATGTTTCCGGCCCGGGCACTGGAAGGCTTGCAGGACGCCACGGCAGAGCAGCTCGCCGAAGTCGAACTTCTCGGCGAGACGGGCCTGCATTGGGAAAACCTCGATATCGACTATACGATCGCCGGCCTGATGAACGGCATCTTCGGCAGCCGCACATTCATGGAAGCGCAGCGCAAGGGCGGGCAATCCCGCTCCCCGGCCAAGGCGGCTGCCAGCCGCGCCAACGGTGTGAAGGGCGGCCGGCCGCGAAAGATGCCCTGACGCCCTCACCCATCCGGAAACCGCCGCATCATCGCCTCCATCGCCTGACGGTCAGGGCCGCGCGGAACGGCGTTGCCGCCCGTCATCGCGAAGAACTCCCTCGGCGTCAGCCGCCAGAAGATTTCAGGGGAAAGCCGCAGCAGGCAGAGGCCGGCATGGATGGCCGCCGGCCAGGGAAAGGGGCGTGTTGTCGCCTCACCTGCTGCGGCGCTCAAGGGTCCGGCGTTGCATCACCTTTGAAGCCGCCGAAGGTTGCAGTCAGAAGATCGGCGACGATCGCGGCGTGGCCGGCAATGCCGCCTTCCACCGTCGCGGCCGCCACATCCTCGTCGGAAAACACGTTGCCCGCGCCGCGCAGGCCCGCGCCGATGACCCGGATCATGTCGGCCGCCTTCATGCGGCCGCTGGCGAAACGCTCGGCGAGCGCCGTCAGATCATCGGTAGCAAAGGCGGTTTCGAGTTCGGCGAGAGCCCCGAGCGTCAGGCACAGGATGCGCCTTTCGCCGTCGATCAGCGCCTCTATCTCACCGCGATGGCGGTTCGCCCGCCCGTAACGCAAACGCTCAGGCATCACAGCACTCCGAAAGTGAGGAGACCGGCGGATTCCAGCGCGATCTCGAATTGCACCTCGCCATCGTGGCGGCCCGAATATTCGAGCGCGACGATCTGGAACGGTCCGGCAATGGTGCCGAAATCGGGAATGACGATCTGCCAGCCCGGAATGGTGCCGGCGAAAAACGCGCCGCGCACCAGCGCATCGCTCGTCTGGTCCTTGAAGATGCCGGAGGCCGTCAGCGATGCACGCTGCACGCCGGCGCCGGAGAGAAGCTCGCGCCAGCGGCCGGCACTTTGTGCATCCGTCACGTCGACCGCCTGCGCATTGAAGGCCAGCCGCTTGGTTCGGAGGCCGGCCACCGTTTCATAGGAACCGCCATTGTCGATCTTCAGCAGCAGGTCCTTGCCCTTTTGCGCCACCATGTTGTTTTCCTTTCTCGATTGCTGTTGCGGGGGTGCGGTGGGCCTGCTACCAAATGGTTTCCAGCCCCTCGCACCCCGCGATTTCACCATGTCCGACGCTTCCCCCACGACGTCCCGCGTGCGCCTTATCGGTGTGCTGGCGCTTGGGCAGATCGTCAGCTGGGGCAGCGGTTTCGACATGCTGGCCATTCTGGCGCCACGCATCGGCAGCGAACTGGCGATCGGCAACGAGATCGTTTTTGCCGGCCTCACCATCATGATGCTGATCAGCGCATTTTGCGGCCCGCTGCTTGGAAGAACGCTCGTCCGCCGCGGCGCGGCACCCGTGCTGGTGGCGGGTTCGCTGCTTTTCGCAGCCGGTTTTGCCGTGCTCGCCTTTTCGGGCGGTGTCACAAGTTATCTTTTCGGCTGGGCCGTGATGGGTCTGGCTGCAACCTGCGGGTTGACGACGGCTGCCCATACCGCCGTGGTGGAACGCGTGGGTGCGGAAGGTGGCCGGTTGCTGGCGCTCCTGATGCTGTTTACCGGGCTTTCCGGGGCGGTTTTCCTGCCCCTCACCGCGCTTGTGGAACAGCACCTTGGTTGGCGCGGCACGCTTTTGCTCTATGCCTGTCTGCAGATCTTCGTTCTTCTGCCGCTCTATCTCTTCGTCCTTCCCGGCCGCCCGGCGCGCACGCAGGCAAAGCGGCAGAAAGCGGATGCCCTTTCGCCCTCACCGGTCGATACACGCCGGGCCTTTCTGCTCCTGGCGGCCATGACGACGATCAGCGCCTTTACGACCTTCGGTCTGTCGCCGCTGCTGCCGCTGTTCCTGGTGCAGGCGGGCGCGTCGCAATCGTTTGCCGTGCAGCTGGCATCGGCGCGCAGCCTGCTGGCAATTACCGCACGCGGGCTGGATTTCCTGCTTGGAAAACGCGGCAGCCCCTTCGTCACCGCCGCGATTGGCCTCTGTCTCCTGTTCCTGTCGCTGCTGCTGTTGCTTGGCTTTGCCCCGGCCATGCCGTCCTTCATCGGTTTCATCGTGTTTTTCGGTTTCGGCGCCGGCGTGCTCACCGTCAGCCGTGCGGTGCTGCCGCTCGCCGTGTTTTCGCCGGAGGACTATGGGCTTCAGGCTGCGCGCATCTCCCTGCCGCAGAACCTTGCCATCGCCGTCGCGCCGGTCATCTTCACGCTGGCGCTGGATCGCGGCGGGGTGGCGGCCATGCTTGGCATCGCCGCCGTGCTGATCGGCATTTCGTTTGTGCTGCTGATCGCTCTGTGGCGAACCGTGCGCAGACAAGGCTTCTGAAACAGCGCTATTCCGTCACCGCCCGGAAACGCATCTCCGTAACAAAATTCCGGGTCTTCGCCTCGCGCCGCGAGCGGCTGGAGACAAATTGCAGATTGACGAGAGAGACGCCGGCAATCGACAGCGCCGCATCGTCGAGCAGGTTCTTCACCCGAGCGGCGATCTCCCCCGCACCCTTGCGGCCATTGGCATCGCTCCAGATTTGCAGCGACAGGAAATGTTCCTCGGCCTTTTCCGTCGCCGTCGAATAATCCCGGCTTTCAAGATCGCCGATAACGATGCATGGCAGAACCGCGCGTGGAAGAAGCCGGTCGACCATGCCGCCGGGGATGAGTGCCGTCAGCGCCGCATCGCCCGTCAACCGCGCAAAAATCGCCTGCAGCAATGGGTTGGCAGCGCTCATCGGCTTTCCTCCTCGCAACGGCAGACGATGAAGCGGCGGGTCTCATCCGGATCCATCACCGCCCGGATCGCCAGAATCCGGTTGCCTTTGCGAAAGCGCATGCCGACGGTAACGTCGCTGCGAAAGGCCAGCCAGATACGGTGCGTGATCGTCACACCCTCGGCCGAGGCCCGCTCGTGGGAGGCCTCGGAAACCGGTTCGATGGCCGCCCAGAGCGACCGCAGCACAGTCCAGCCTTCCGTCGCACCGCCCTGCCCGTCCGGTATTTCTGTGTGCAGCTCCAGCTCCAGCCGCGCCGTCAGCTTGCCAGGGTCGATAAAAACGAGGTTCATGGCTCAAAGCCCCAGGCGGCAGAAAGGAGCCAACAGCCGCTCGTAACCGGCAGGAATCGCCGCAGGCTGGTTTTCCGGGGCAACCGCACCGCGAAAGGCGAACATCTGCGCCACATGCATCAGCATGGCGCGTTTCAGCGTGTCGGGCACCTCGGTGCCAGCCTCGCCGTAACCGGCGATGAAATCGATCTCGATGCCGTTCATCGCCCGCCCCGGGCTCGGCGGGTCACGCAGCCACAGCCGTGCCGGGCGCGCCGTGCCGTCGAGCAGCCTGTCGGCGCCGGTAATGTCCGCCGCGCGGCCTTCACCATCAAAAACCAGAATCGTTTCGATGGCTTGCACCGGTCCCTTGCCAATCAGAATCACGCCCTTCTCAGGCCACCGGTCGAGATAAAGCCGCCAGGTCTGGCGGATGAGGCAAAGCCCGGTCGCGCGTTCCAGATGCTCGCGGGCAGTGCGCAGCAGCGCGGCAAGCAGCGCGTCCTCGTCGCTACCATCGAGACGCAGATGCGCCTTGACCTCGGCAAGCGTCAGCGGCTCCGCCTTTGGCGGATGAATGAGGGCATAGGTCATGGGGTCTCCGGAGAAGAAGGTAGTCGAGTGGGCGAGTGGGTGCGTCTTTCGCCTTCTCCCCGCCGGGGAGAAGGTCGCGGCAGCGGGTTGAGGGGGCAAGCTCTCCGACATCCGGCAAGGTTGCCGCCTCATCTGTCCCTTCGGGACATCTTCTCCCCGACGGGGAGAAGAAAAGGCCAATACTGCGGCTATCAATTCACCCCGAATTTCACCAGCTTGATCGCCTCGAAACTCTGCACGCCGCCACCCACACGTTTGGTGGTGTAGAACAGCACATAGGGTTTCGCCGAATAGGGATCGCGCAGGATGCGCACGCCGGTACGGTCGACGACGAGGTAACCGGCGCGGAAATCGCCAAAGGCGATGGCGAAGCTGTTGGCCGCCACATTCGGCATGTCCTCCGCCTCCGTCACCGGAAAGCCCATCAGCGAGGCCGGCTGGCCTGCGACGGCTGGCGGGTGCCAGAGATAGGCGCCGCTGGTATCCTTGAAGCGGCGCAGCGCCCCTTGCGTCTTTCGGTTCATCAGGAAAGTGCCGTTCTGGCGATGGCCGGCCTTCAGCGCGTAAACGGCATCGAGCAGCACATCCATCGGACCAGAGGAGGCGAAACCGGCCGAAACGCCGGTCGCGACATAACCGATATTGCCCCAGCTCCAGCCATCATTGGCGACGGTGGTATAGGAGAGAAAACCCTTGGGCTTGTTGACGCCATCACCGGCGATGAAGGCGGCGGCCTCCTGTTCGGCAAATGCGATGTCCACCTCCGAGGCGATCCAGGCTTCGATATCGACCGCCGCATCATCCAGCAGCCCCTGGGTCGCCGCCGGCATGGCGTAAAGCTCCATCGTCGGGAAGGACAGTTCGGCAAGCTGCGGCGTTGCCGTCTGCGGGCGTGCCGCCGTTTCGGAGACCCAGCCGGTCGTCATGCCGCCGGGCGCGAAGGGTTTCTTCAGCACGGCGGCGGAAACCTGCCGCACGGTCGCCAGCGCCCGGATCGGTGAAATCGCCGTCATTCGCCGGCCGATCTCGCCATCCGTCTCGCTCGGCAGCAGAAAACCGCCATCCGCCCCGGTCGAACCGGCAAAGGCCTTTGCCTCCAGGTCGCGCAGCGCGCCCTCCTCACCGCGGCGGATATAGGCCTCGAAAGCCGCCTTGTGCTCCTCGGCATCGTGGGAAAGCGCATCCTTGCGGCCAAGCGCGGGTCGCGCCTTCTTGAGCGCCAGATCGTCCATGATCCTGCGGTTGTCGTCGAGCGCCTTGTCGATGCGGTCGAGCTTGTCGCGGGTCACGACATCCGACCCCATCTTGCGCTCGATATCGGCAAGCCGCTGGTCGTTGGTTTCACGGAAGGTTTCGAAAGCTTCCATGAAGTCGTCGAAGGCGGCTGTCACCGTATCGGGCACGGCTTTTACCTGCGGGGCGACGGTCATCGGGGCCGGTTTCGTTATCTGGTCTGTCATGTCGGTTTCCTTGTTCTTGGATGCCTGAAGGTCAGCGCTTGAAGGTGGTGTCGAACAGCGAGCGGGCGGCGCGGCGCATGGTTCGCACCAGTTCGGTCTCGCGGTCGCGGAAGAAGCGGGCATGCTTGACGTCGGAGACGCGAGCCGAGGGCAGCATCGGGAAGGTCACGACCGAGATTTCCCACAGATCGGCTTCCAGAATGCGCCGAACGCCCGAGCTTGCCGCCTTGCCGGAGCGAACGGTGCGAAAGCCGATCGACAGCCCGTCCAGCGCGCCGGTCTTCATCAGCGAATGCACCTCGCGGGAACGGGCGACGCCGGGCGCGAGGATGCCTTCGACGTAAAGACCGCGCTCGTCCTCACGGATGGTACGCCATGCGCCGATCGGCTCGGCCGGATCATGCTGGTAAAGCATGCGGATACCGCCCGCACTGCGCTCCTCGATGGAGCGGCGGAAAGCCCCGCGCTCGATCACATCCTTGCCGAGATCGACCTCGCCGAAGACGCTGGCATAACCGGAAAACGTGCCGTCGCTGGTAATGCCGCGCAGCTCCAGATTGGCGAATTTGCGCGTGGCGGGACGCGGCCCGCGATAAACGTGCATGAAAAACTCCTGCGATATGAAGGGGAAAGGGCGGTGCCTGTCAGGCGCGCGGGCGCGTGCCGTATCGGTCGGCGATGCGCACCAGAACACCCAGCCCCCACCAGGCGCCCATGCTGGCGGCGGCCGAGCCGGCCACCATGATTTCCCGGCCCGAAAGTGCCCCGGCAATATCGAGCTGCTGCACGATCCACAGGCCGATCGGCCCGCCGAAGATCATGCCGCAGGAAACGCCGGTGACGAAACGGCTCGCCGCCTCGCGTTTGCTTTTCGGCAGCAGGTAAACGAGTGACACACCCGCGCCCGCCACGGCGCCGGTGATGCGGGCGGCCCAGATACCGGCCTCATTGGCGAATTCAGACATGGGTAATCATTCCCGTTTAGGATGTTGCAATCGGGCGAACGCATCGCGCCGCCCGCAGGCGCTTTTTGCGCGCCTGCGCTTCTGTGATTTTACGAATCTTCGGAATCGCTTGGGCGGAAGAGCTCACAGAGAGAGTCCGCTTCTTCAGAAAATGATTCAGCTGAACATCACACACTTCCAGAACGTGGTTTCGGCCGCTCAGTAACCGACGGCTTCGCGTTTTTCCTCGTCGCTCAGGAAGGATGCCGCACCGATGCGTGTCCAGAGCGCATCCCGTTCGCCGGCAAGCCCGGCGATCCTGTCGAGATCGGGCTCGAGCCTCAAGCCAGCGCCGAAAACCGGTGCCAGCCAGCCGCAGAGCCTTGCCGCCGTGCGATGAACGAGCGGCAGCACAGTGAGGCGATAAAAGGCGCGGTTCGCCTCCTGATAATTGGCGTAGGTATTGTCGCCGGGAATGCCGATCAGCATCGGCGGCACGCCGAGCGAGAGCGCGATATCGCGCGCCGCACCGTTGCGTGCCTCAAGAAAATCCATGTCGCGCGGCGAAAGACCCATGGCCTTCCAGTCCAGCCCGCCCTCCAGAAGCAGCGGTCGGCCGGCATTCATCGCTCCCTGATAGCCCTCCTCCAGCTCACGCTTCAGCCGCTCATATTGCTCGGTGGAGAGATTGCCACCCTCCTTCGGCTGATAGACCAGCGCGCCGGAAGGCCGGGCGGAATTGTCGAGCAGGCGCTTGTTCCAATGGCTGGCCGCATTGTGAAGATCGAGTGCCGCACCGGCGGAGGCGAGCGGCGCAAAACCCACCCGGTCGTCCAGCGGATGGAAAAGCTTCAGATGCAGAAGCGCCAGCCCATCCCGCTCGGCGGCGATGCGGCGGGCGGCGCGGCCCTCGGCGCGGTATTCATAAGCCACCGGCCAGCCATCCGGCCCCTCGACGATGCTCACCCGGTCGGGCCTCAGAAGATGCAGCTCGCGCAACCGCCCGCCGACCGTGAGCGGTTCGATATAGGCGTTTCCGGCCAGCATGAGATGGCCATAAAGCGCCTCGAAAAAATCCGGCCCGCCCATATGGGCGCTCGGCTGCGACAGCAGTGCCAGGAGCGGGTGATCGACCAGTTCCTCATCGCCGTCATAAACCAGCCAGCTCATGGAGGCGGACGCCTCCGCCACCATGCGGGCGGCGCGGTGGGCGACTGGGTTTTTCATGAAGCCTTCGCGGGCAAGGGCGGCATAGGAACGGCCGGACCAGAAGGCCTGCCCGCCCTGCACCGCCACCGCCATAAAGCCCTCGGCCATCTTCCGGCTTTCAGGCACGGCTTTGCCATCCGCCGGGCGCCGCCGCGGCAGGGAGAAAGGAAATCGCATGGAGTTGTCCTTGTTGTGATGGCTTACAGCGCCCCTATGCCGTCACCCCGGACCGGAGCCGGGGTCCAGCCAGTCCAAGTCCTTGGGCTGAAAAGGCTCTTCCCGCCGCGCAGACGCGCGTCGGCTGGATGCCGGATCTAGTCCGGCATGACGGAGGAAGGTTTGCGCCCGTTGTCAGCAGCGTGCGCATGCGCCTTGCCTTCGCAGACGAAAGCAGACGTTACCGGATCGGCGCCTTAACCGCGGTATCGCTGTCGAAATCGGCGGCAACACGGGTCTCGCGCAGCGGCTTTACCGTGCGGGTGGAAAGATCATAGGCGGGGTCGGCCTTGTAGGCCGCCAGCGCCGCCTCGTTTTCGAACTCGCCATAAACGATGAAATCGACCGAGTTGCCCCATTGGTCCTTCTTCACATTCTCGCCGATTTCAAGCTTCAGCGCATGCGGTATCGCGGTGAGGCCGGAAAGCCCCTTGCGCACGGCGTCGCGGTTTTCCTCGGGAACGGTGAAAAAGACGATATGGCGGATCACGGTGTCACCTGTCATGCAAACTTAAAAGGCGGCCTTTTCGGCGCCGTGTAACGGGTTATCATCTGGCCCGCCCCGGTTCAATCCGCGCAGCGACAAGCGCGTGATGAAATGCGCGCCCATAACCGCCGACGAGCCGCGCCCGGTCACTGCCATTGATGATGGCACGCACGCCATCCCAATCCTCACGCGCGCCACTGAAGAAATCCGAAAGCTTGCGACCGGTAAAGCTGCCGCCCGCCATGCCGTGGATCAGGATCGCCGTCGCCACTTCCGCCTCCATGGCCCGCTCGGGGCGTTCCACAAGGTCTATGCCGGTGAGCGCTGACATGGCCTCGTAATTGCGGCGATGGGTCAGTTGCACGAAACCGCGCCCCAGCCAGCTTTTCCCGTCGGCATCGGGCCGCCAATAGGGTTTGCGCACCATCGGCAGCCGGCCAGCTGCAAAGGCGCGGTCGAGCCTTGCGATCGCCTCCGCATCGCTTGCCGCCAATGTCTCGCGCACCGGCTGCATGGTCGCCGCCGTCTCGTGAAAGGCTGTCGCCAGCATATAGGCCAGCCAGCGGGGGTCGCCGCCCGGCATCGCCTTTTCGAACCCCGCCAGCATTATTTTCGTACCGGCAAGCTGGGCGGCGCGCAGGCGGCCGCCGAAGATGGAACTTCGCACCGACGCGAAGAATCGCGCCTCGTCATAGGCCATGGACGGCTCCTGAAAATGACGGGCAATATGACACCCGGTTTTCCACATGACGGCCATCGGGACTAAATCGATTTGAAAAAACCTTAATCGATTTTAATCTGTCAGCCGGGGTTTTGAGGTAAAAAATTCCTTGAATTCCGGAACCTTAGCGCGCTAACTCCATTCACCGCGCAATCTTGCAGCGTTAACCATTCAAGGAGGAATGCCACCATGACAGCGACAATCCCCCAGACCGTTTATGACCGCCTCGAAAACGAATGGCGCCAGATGCGCGAAACCGGCTCGCAGCCGAAACCGGCGCAATCTCCGAAGAAGTAAGACCTGCCGGGCGCCCGCTTGTGGGCGTGGATGGCACCGCGAATTTCTTCTCCCCGCCGGGGAGAAGATGGCCCGAAGGGTCAGATGAGAGGGAAACCTCTCCGAATATCTTTGCCCTCGCCCCCTCATCCCGCTGCCGCGACCTTCTCCCCCGCAGGGAGACGAAACAAGCGGCATACGCTCGCTTGAAAGCCAAGTGGCTCTCATGCGCGGAAGCGATGATTGAACGGCTCACATCCCCCGCACCCTCGGCTCACTCGCCACCATCGTCGTCAGCGCCGTGATCGCCCAGACGAGCGCGTCCAGCCGGTCCGGCGAGCGCCCGGATGACAGGCCATCGGGGCCGAAATCCGTCATCTGGTCCTCCAGCTTTTCAAACCGGCCCGCGTGGCGCACCCGGCCCTGCTCGTAAAGGGCCGCGACCGGCTCGGCGCGGGTGAATTTGCCACGGCTTGCCCGCACCAAAGTCAGAGGCAGGTTCGCGTCTATGCTCTGCAGCATGGCCCGCACCATTTCGCCACCCTGATTGACCTCGGCCACCACCCGGTCGGCCTCCTGGCGGCGGAAGGCGGCAACCACGGCGCGGGCCCAGCCCGCCGGCGTTTCACCTTCCACCGAACAATCCGCCAGCACCATGAGCCGCCCGGACATGCCGAGCCCCGCCACAACGATGCCGCAGCAGGAATTCTCGCCCATTCCGGCGGGAGGATCGACTGCCACCACGATCCGCGACAGCGGCTCATGCGCCGCCTCGATTATTGCCTCCAGATCGGCACGTTTCCACAACGCGCCCTCCCGTTCATCGATCAGCTCGCCGCCGATTTCCTGACGGCCGAGCCGCGTGCCGCCGTAACGCTCCTCCATGGCCTTCAGGAAGCCGGGCGAGAGGTTCTGTGCATTCATCGCCGTCGGCATCCGCGCCACCCGGCTTGTCGGATCGGAAAGCAGCGCCTTCAGCAAGGGAATGGGCCGCGGCGTGGTGGTCACCAGTTGCCTTGGCGTCTCGCCCAGGCGCAGGCCGAATTGCAGCATGTCCCAGGTTTCCTGCGGATATTTCCATTTGCCCAGCTCATCCGCCCAGGCCATGTGAAATTGCGGGCCGCGCAGGCTTTCCGGGTCTTCCGAGGAAAACACATGCGCCATCGCGCCATTTGGCCAGATAAGCCGGCGGCGCGACACTTCGAAGGCGGGGCGATTGCGGCGGGCAATGCGGCAGATGCCGGAAATGCCGTCGATCATCACCTCGCGGGCATCGCCCAGCGTTTCCGCCACCAGCGCGATGCGCAGATCCGACTGCTTGCCGGCGGAAGCGACGGCGTGCACCCATTCGGCCCCCGCACGGGTCTTGCCGGAACCGCGCCCGCCGATCAGCAGCCATGTCCGCCAGTCGCCTTCCGGCGCCTGTTGCGGCAGGTTGCCGATGAAACGCCAGTCGCGCAGCAGGTTGAAGACCTGCTCCTGCAGGCCGGCTTCCATGGAAGCGTTCACCATTCTTCAGTCAGACCCCGCCGCAGTGCCGGATGCGGCTATCGTCTCCAGCCTCTCGCGACATTTCTGCTCGGCCAGTTCGTCGATACGTTTGAGGAAATGCGCCACCGCCGCCTCGTAATCTTCCGTATCGGTTTCATCCTCGTCCATAAGCGCCTGCCGCTCCTCCGCCAGCACCCTTTGCAGGGCGTCGATCCGCTCCAGCGTGCGAACGATGAGCGACAGCTGATCGGTTGCGATTTTCACATCGGCGCGCGCCTGCTTGGCATCCGTATCGTCGGTGCCCGGCAAGAGCCCCGCCTCGCCCGCTTCGCGCAGATTGCGGTACATCGAGAATTGCTCGCGCATCTCCACCGTCAGCTCGTTCAGCAATTGCCGCAGACTGCCGTTGCGCGCCGCATCCTCTGCGGCCAGCCTGTCGGCCCGCGATTTGGTTTCGGGCGCGGCTTCCGGCATGTCCTCACCGGCATAAGCGGGCGTCTCCGGCCAGGCTCCGTAGAGCGCCGGGTCGCAATTGTGAGAGCTTGTCATGGGATTGGCCTGCGGAGAAATAAGATGGACAGGGGATGGGCGCAAAGCGGTTTATCCAGCACCCTCTTCCCTGTGCTTGTCACAGGAATGAGGGCAGCGGGCAAAACTCTCTGTCAGCCGCAAATCTCCGACCGTAACCAAACACTATCAAACCACCGTCACGCTGTAAAGGATTATTTTCCTATTATCGTGATTTTTATCCTGACGCCGGCATTTGCACCCTGGCCCGCCACATATTACACTCGCGCCGCAAGCGGTGGACAGAAGGGGCAAGTCAAGTTGGTAAAACAATGGGTTGAGCGGTTGTTTGCGGGTCTTTCGGCAACCGGCATCGTCTTCGGCACGGTTCTCTTCTGCGCTTCACTCACGCCCTCGCTGCTGCCGCGCACATGGCTGATGCAGGGCGTTCTGTGCGGTTTTTCCTTCGCGATCGGTTATCTGATCGGCGTCGCCTTGCACGCCATCTGGGCCTATCTGGAGCTGCCCGAACCCTCGCGCCACAATGCCCGCGGCGTTCGGTTTCTCATCGCCCTTGCCGCAGCGATTACGGCGATCGCGTTCCTGTGGCAGGCGAAGGACTGGCAGAATTCCATTCGCGTGCTGATGGAGCTCGATCCGCTGCCGAGCGCCCATCCCACCAAGACCGGCGGCCTTGCCGTGCTGGTTGCGGCCCTGCTCATCGGCGCCGGCCGGCTTTTCCAGCTGATCCGCCGGTTCTTTGCCGCACGCAGCCAGCATTTCCTGCCGCGCCGGCTCGCCAATGTTCTCGGCATCACCGCCGCCATCGTGCTGTCATGGATGCTGCTCAACGGGCTGATTTTCGATATCGGCCTCAGATTTGCCGATTCATCGCTGAAACAGGTAGATTCGCTGATCGAGCCAGATGTGCCGCGCCCGTCCGATCCGCTGAAAACCGGCAGCAGCGCCTCATTGATGACATGGGAGTCGCTCGGTCGACGCGGGCGGGAATTCGTAGCGGAAGGACCCGCCGGCACGCAGATTTCCACCTTCACCCATCGCCCCGCCAAGGAGCCGCTGAGGGTCTATGCGGGCCTGAATTCCGCCTCCACACCCGAAGAGCGGGCCTCCCTTGCGCTGGAGGAGCTGAAGCGGGTCGGCGGTTTCGAGCGCAAGGTGCTGCTCGTCGTCATCCCCACCGGCACCGGCTGGATCGACCCGGAGGCGCTTGATACGGTGGAATATCTGCACGATGGCGATATCGCCAGTGTCGCCGTGCAATATTCCTATCTCTCCAGCTGGATCGCGCTGCTGACCGAACCGGATTACGGCGTCGAGACGGCACGCGCCCTGTTCGAAGCCGTTTATGGTTACTGGACCACATTACCGAAGGAGACGCGGCCGAAGCTCTACCTGCATGGCCTCAGCCTCGGTTCGCTCAATTCGCAGAAGTCCTCTGATCTCTATGATGTGCTGTCCGACCCGTTCCAGGGCGCTTTGTGGAGCGGCCCGCCCTTTTCCAGCCCCACCTGGCGCATGGCCACCAATGGCCGGGTGAAGGACACGCCGGAGTGGCTGCCACGTTTCCGCGATTCCTCCGTCATCCGCTTCGCCAACCAATATACGACAGCCCATATGCCGGGTGTGAACTGGGGGCCGATGCGGATCGTCTATCTGCAATATGCGAGCGACCCCATCACCTTCTTCGAGGCCGCCTCGCTTTACCGGCGGCCACAATGGATGGTGCATCACGGCCCTGACGTTTCCACGTCCTTCCGCTGGTTCCCGGTCGTCACCCTGCTGCAGCTCGGTCTCGATGTTGCCGCCGCCACCACCGCGCCGATGGGGTATGGCCATGTCTATGCGCCGGAGCACTATATCGATGCGTGGATGGAGGTGACCCAGCCGCAGGGCTGGAATGCGGAAGAGATCCAGCGGCTGAAGATGCTCTTCAAGGCCCGCCGCGGCTCCACCGATCCGGCGTAAGCGCGGCGGGCCTGCTTTGAGCCTCAGCCCTTCAGCAGGTCCAGATTGTCGGCGATATAGGTTTCGAGCGAACGCGGCGCATGGCCGGTCAGCGTTTCCACGTCGCCGGTCACCACGGCCGTCCAGCCTTCACGCACGGGATAGAAGATCGAGGCGAGGAAGGAAGCGTAGTCCTGCGGCACACCGGCGCCGGTGAGAATGCCGATGAAGACTTCATCCGAAACGGCGCTGTAAGACACCGGCTTGCCGATAGCCTGCGAAATCAGCGCGGCTGCCTCGGCGTAACCGAACGCCTTCGGGCCCGTGAGGTTGAAGGCCTTGCCGTTGAAGGCGTCAGAGGTGAGCGCCGCGGCAGCACTGTCGGCGATGTCACGCACATCGATGAAGCTCGACTTGCCCTCGCCAGCAGGCACGGCGATCTGACCGTGTTCGATGCCAGCCTTCCAGTAGCTGTGGAAATTATCGGCGAACCAGTTGGGGCGCAGGATGACGTAAGGCGTGCCGGACGCGATGATCTTCAGTTCGATCTGGCGATAGGGAATGGAATCATCGGCATCTACACCCAGCACGCTGAGGAACACGATCTTCACCTTGCGGCGCGCGGCCTCTTCAACAACGGGGGTCAGCGCATCGATCGCATCGAGACGCCCGCCGGCAAGGATCAGGAACAGACGGTCCACGCCTTCGAATGCATCGGCGTAAGTGGTGTGGTCGGTATAATCGAAGCGCACGCCTGCCGCGCCATTCGTTGCGATGCCGGTGCGCGAAGCCGCCTTGACGCTTTCACCCTTGGCCACCAGCGCCTTGACCAGCGGCGTGCCGATGGTGCCTGTCGAACCGATTACGAGTATCTTGCCTGTCATCTCAAATCTCCTTAGTATCTAATGGAAACCATGTTTCGAAAACACAGATACTGCGTGATCGAAATCATGAAAAGAGAGCACTTTTCGGTTATCTGGTTTCCTCGTGGAAACCGGCAAGACCCTGAAAGCACGGAACAAACCGATGGAACGCATCTATGACGTCTATGAGGATCGCTGCCCCACCCGCATGGTGCTGGACAGGATCGCCGACAAGTGGGCGCTGCTGATACTCGACAAACTGCGGGTGGATGCGGTGCGCTTTAACCTGCTGCGGCGGGAGATCAAGGGCATTTCGCAGAAGGTCCTGTCGCAGACGCTGAAGAAGCTCGAACGGGACGGGCTGATTTCACGGCAGGCCTTTCCGACCGTGCCGGTAACGGTCGAATATTCACTGACGCCGCTGGGGCGGACGCTGACCGAAACGGTGGCGGCGCTTGCCCATTGGGCGGAGGGCAATATCGATGCGGTCATGGCGGCGCAGAGGGCTTATGACGAGCGGGCGGTGGTTTAGTCGGCGGCAGCCCCCTATTCCCCACAAACCCCTACCGCGAAATCCGCGTCGATAGAATGATCGACGACAGCGTGCGCTCCACGCCATCCAGCGCGCCGATGCGGTCGATCAGCCGGTCGAGATCGAGGATGGATGGCGCAGCAAGGATGGCGATGAGATCGAAGGTGCCGCTCACCGAATGCAGCGTCGTCACCTCCTTGATGGCGGTGAGCGCCGCCGTTACCGCCGGCAGCGCCTTCGGGCCGATGGTGATCAGCACATGGGCACGCACCAGTCCGGAAAGATAACTTTCCGAAAGCCTCAAACCATAACCCGCAATCACACCGTCAGCCTCAAGCCGCTCGATTCGCGCCTGCACCGTGGTGCGAGAAAGGCCGAGCCGGCGCGCCAGTTCCGCCACCGGCATGCGGGCATTTTCGGAAAGCAAAGCGAGCAGCGCCCGGTCCTTGTCGGCGATCGTCATAGTGATCAATCCTGTCGTCTAACTGTCCAATAATAGACCGCTATCTGCACATAGTGAAGCTGCGAATCGTCAATAAAAGCTGGCATTCTGTCTTTGGAGCGCATTCGTTGCGCAGACACATGCGAATTTACTGCGGGGAACAAAAACATGAAAAACATTGTCGTCATCGGTGCGGGCAATATCGGTTCGGCCATTGCCTGGATGCTGGCCGCCACCGGCGATTATCGCATCACCGTCGCCGACCGTTCGACCGATCAGCTGGCCAATGTGCCGGCGCATGAGCGCGTCGACACCGAGATCGTCGACATCACCGACCGTCCGGCGCTCGAAGCACTGCTGAAAGGCAAGTTCGCCGTGCTCTCCGCCGCCCCCTTCCATCTGACGGCCGGCATTGCAGAGGCGGCGGTCGCGGTCGGCACCCATTATCTCGATCTGACCGAAGACGTGGAATCCACCCGCAAGGTCAAGGCCTTGGCGGAAACGGCCGAGACCGCGCTCATCCCGCAATGCGGCCTCGCCCCCGGTTTCATCTCCATCGTCGCCGCCGATCTCGCCGCCCGCTTCGACAAGCTGGACAGCGTGAGGATGCGTGTCGGCGCGCTGCCGCAATATCCCTCCAATGCGCTGAACTACAATCTCACCTGGAGCACGGACGGGCTGATCAACGAATACATCGAGCCCTGCGAAGCCATCGTCGAAGGCCGTCTCACCGCTGTTCCTGCCCTTGAGGAACGCGAGGAATTTTCGCTCGACGGCGTCACCTATGAGGCATTCAACACCTCGGGCGGCCTCGGCACGCTCTGCGCCACGCTGGAAGGCAAGGTGCGGACCATGAATTACCGCACCATCCGTTACCCCGGCCACGTGGCAATCATGAAGGCGCTTTTGAACGACCTCAACCTGCGCAACCGCCGCGACGTGCTGAAGGACCTGTTCGAAAACGCCCTGCCCGGCACCATGCAGGATGTGGTCATCGTCTTCGTCACCGTCTGCGGCACCCGCAACGGCCGTTTCCTGCAGGAAACCTATGCCAACAAGGTCTATGCCGGCCCGGTTTCCGGCCGCATGATGAGCGCCATCCAGATCACCACCGCCGCCGGCATCTGCACGGTTCTCGACCTTCTGGCCGAAGGTGCCCTGCCGCAGAAGGGCTTCGTGCGGCAGGAGGAAGTGGCCCTGCCGAAATTCCTCGAAAACCGGTTTGGCCGTTATTATGGCTCGCATGAACCGCTGGCCCGGGTGGGGTAATTCAAGGATATCCATCGGGGCGGCCGCTGATGCGGCCGCAACCGGCCTGCCTTATGGAAGAAGCGCCCGCTGCAATGCGCTAGGGCGCGCAGAACAACTGGCTGTCGAAGGTGTTCGAACCTGAACGGAAGCGCACCGCCACGACCTTCTTCGAACCGTCTGCGTCCGTTTGCAGCACGGCACGGACCTGCCCGGCCTCCGTGGGCGTCTCAATCTGGCTATAGCTCACGAGACCGGGCACAATATCCACCTTCTCCACGTACCCTGTTATCTCAAAGCTGTAAGGCACATCTGCCGAGATGAATTGCAGATTCACGACCTCGCCCGCGGGCAAGGTGATTTTGTCACCAATGGCGCACTGCATTGAAGGATCGTCTCCAGGACGCTCGCCCGGTTTGTGATATTGGAGCGTGAGCGCCCCTTTTTCGGCCGTCATCAAGATGGTCAGATCACCATGGCCGGCATCCGCAGACGCCAGATTTGGCGACGCCGCGGTCATGGTCAGGCCAAGCAGGAAAACGAGCTTTGATGCGTCATTCATTCTTCATGGCCCCTGATACCCCTTGCCCCACCCCGCTCGTTCCAGCGCTGTGGATCGGCTTTTCGCTTACGTCCCGCAAAACGTCCTGAACACCCGCTCATGGCTCATCGGCGGCTGCATGTAGACGAAATTATCCGGCCGCTCCTCGAAGGGTTTCGCGGTTGCCGCCAGCATGGCATGGAACGGTTCGAAATCACCCTCCTCCACCGCCGCCTCTATCAGCTCCTCGATACGGTGATTGCGCGGAATGATGGCCGGATTGACGGCCAGCATCTCCCGTGACCTTTCGGCATCGGATATCCCTTCCCGCCCGGTCCTTTCCCGCCAGCGGGCCAGAAATTCATCCGCCCCGGCAATATCGATGAACATGCCGCGGAACGGCTCGGCATCGCCATTGGCCGCATGGGAAAGACGCCGGAAGGTCAGCGTATAATCCGCCTCCGATGCCTGCATCAGCGAAAGAAGCGCCTGCACCAGATCGACATCGCCCTCTTCCTCCTGCCTCAGGCCGAGTTTTTCGCGCATGCCGGTAAGCCAGCGTTTCGGGAAATCAGCGGCGAAATCGGCGAGCACGGCATTGGCGCGTTCCGCAGCCTTCTCCACCTCCGGGTCGAGCAGCGGCAACAGGCATTCCGCCAGCCTTGCGATGTTCCACTGGGCAATGCCCGGCTGGTTGTTGAAGGCATAACGGCCCTGCGCATCGATGGACGAGAACACCTTGTTCGGATGGTATTCGTCGAGAAAGGCGCAGGGGCCGAAATCGATGGTCTCGCCGGAGACCGCCATATTGTCGGTATTCATCACCCCATGGATGAAACCCACCATCATCCAGCGGGCGATAAGCTCGCATTGCCGCCCAGCGACCCCCTGCAACAGGGCGAGATAGGGATTATCGGCGTCTTTCGCCTCGGCATAGTGGCGGTCGATGACGTAATCGGCAAGGTTCCTGATCGCCTCGTCGTCTTCGCGCGCGGCAAAGAACTGGAAGGTGCCGACGCGGATATGGCTTGCCGCCACGCGGGTGAAAACGCCACCCGGCAGGCCCACTTCCCGCTGTACCCTTTCACCCGTCAGCACCGCCGCCAGTGCCCGCGTGGCGGGAATGCCGAGCGCATTCATCGCTTCCGAAACGATATATTCGCGCAGCACCGGGCCGAGTGCGGCGCGCCCATCGCCCCTGCGCGAAAACGGTGTGGGGCCGGAGCCTTTAAGCTGGATATCCCGCCGTTTGCCGTTCCTGTCGATCACCTCGCCGAGAAGAATGGCGCGGCCATCACCGAGCTGCGGCACGAAACCGCCGAACTGGTGGCCGGCATAGGCCATGGCCAGCGGTTCGGCCCCCTGCGGCACCACATTGCCGGAAAAGATCGCCGCCAGCCTGTCATCGTCAAGGCCCGAAACATCGAGAAGGAGCTCATCCGCAAGCGCGCGGTTGAAGGCGATGAGGCGCGGCGCCTTCACCGGCGTCGGCAGCACGGCGGCACTGAAACGCTCCGGCAGGCGGGCATAGGAATTGTCGAATTTCATCACGGGTAAACTCCCTGCTTTTGCCTGATATGGCGGTTTTTACGCCGGGTTGCGAGAGTGCCTGCGGCAAATTCGACAGGCCATATCGGACTTTAGTGAAATTCAGTTTGAACTGGGGATACCTTTATCCCTACATAGGCACGGTAATCAGCCCCGTACCGCAGGATGAATTAGTGCCGCATTTCCCCGATGACGATAGTGAAATGGGCAAAGCCATCCGGCTTTTCGACTGGGCATCAACGGCGGCGGGACCGGTGGAAACATGGCCCGTTGCGCTGAAGACAACGGTGCGGACGATCCTGAAGCAGGGCCATGCCATCTGCCTGTTCTGGGGGCCGGATCTCAACATCATCTACAATGACGCCTACCGGCCGTTTCTCGGGCTGAAGGAACGGGACGCCCTCGGCAAACCGTTTCACATCAT
Organism: Agrobacterium sp. SOY23; assembly: GCF_027212525.1. Classification (NCBI taxonomy): domain Bacteria; kingdom Pseudomonadati; phylum Pseudomonadota; class Alphaproteobacteria; order Hyphomicrobiales; family Rhizobiaceae; genus Agrobacterium; species Agrobacterium sp. SOY23. The sequence continues at coordinate 506,624 of NZ_JAPWDT010000004.1, forward strand.
CTGGTCGGATGTCTGGGACGACGTGAAACCCTTTGTGGATGAAGCGCTGTCCGGCAGAGGCACCTTTGCCGAAGACCTGCATCTGGTCATGGACCGCAACGGCTTTCCGGAAGATACCTATTGGACCTTCTCCTACAGCCCGCTTTATGACGATGACGGCAATATTGCCGGGTTGATCAACATCACGGTGGAGACGACGGCAACGGTGGAAGGCCGCAAACGGGAAGAGGTGCTGCGCCGCGAACTCGTCCACCGGGTGAAGAATACCATGGCGATCACCACCGCCGTCGTCAGCGCCACCATGCGCCATTCCCAAACACTGGAAGAGGCGCGAGACACCATCAAGAGGCGCATCGCCGCCCTCGGTAACGCCCAGAACTTCATGCATGCTTCCGGCAAGGGCACCGGCATCACCAGCCTCGTCTGCGATTCCGTTTATCCGCATCTCGATGACCGGGCGCGGGTGACGATTTCCGGCCCGGAGATGGACATCGCTCCGCAGCAGGCGCTCGGCCTGTCGCTCGCGGTCTACGAACTCGCCACCAATGCCCTGAAATATGGCGCGCTTTCCAATGAAAACGGCAGGGTCGAAATCGCCTGGATGCTGGGTGAGAATAACCGTTTCGAATTGCGCTGGCGCGAAACCGGCGGACCGCCCGTCCGGCCGCCGACACGCACGGGTTTCGGCTCGCGCCTCACCAACCAGATCGTCGCGGCTTATTTTTCCGGTGAGGGCCGCACCTTCTACCATCCGGGCGGGCTGGTGTTCGAGCTGGACGGCAAATACGAAACGGCGGCACGGGAACAGGCCGGCGGTTGAACTTTCTTTCGTCCCATTCGTTGCGTTTTCTGAACCAGAATAGCCGCAACGAAAGGAACGGGAATGACCGTCGTTGAAGCCATAAGCGCCGAGCCGGAAAGCGCCATCCGCACCCTCCACACCGACCTGCCGGTCAACGCCACCTTCCATGTGTGGCTGAAGGCAAAAAAAGACGCCGAACCCGGCGCCGTCTCCTTCTCCAACCAGAACGGAAAATTCGCCGAAGTTTCAAGCGTCAACACCGAAGAGTTCAGTTTTCGAATCTATCAGGTCTTCGGCGGCGGCCATGTGGAGCTGAGCTACGACACGGTGACCACCGCCGTTTCCGTCATCTACTGGTTCACCGCTTCGGATGTGCTGGAAACCGGCATCACCGTCGTCCATACCAAGCCCGACAATGCCGCACCCGAATTGCCGGGCAGCTATCACTTCCGCCCACCCTTCGGCTGGATGAACGACCCGAACGGTTTTGGCCGTTTCGAGGGCCGGCCGCATCTGTTCTATCAGCATTATTCACACGGGCTGCGCTGGAACACCATGCATTGGGGCCATGCGGTCTCTTCGGATTATCTGCGCTGGCGGCATCTGCCGATTTTCCTCTTCCCCTCCGAGGATCTGACGACGCGGCCGGACAAGCGCGGTGGCGCCTATTCCGGCTCGACCATTCCGCTGGTGGAGGGTTCCGGCATCCGCGTCTTTTTCACCGAACAGGTGCAGGACCGCATTCCCGAAGCACAGATTCAGCTCACCGCCACCTCCTCCGATCTCATCATGGCCGGGCAGGCCGAGGTTATTCTGGGCCAGCGCCCGGACGGACAGGGGCTGACGCCCGATTTTCGCGATCCGCATGTCTTTCGTGGTCCTGACGGCTTGTGGAAGATGGTGCTTGGCAGCCAGAGCGATGGCGGCGGCGTCATCCTGCTTTACGAAACGCTGGACCCCACCGCCGCCTCTGGCTGGACCTATGTGGGCAAGCTGTGGGTGGAAACGCGCTACAGGACGACCGCCATCGAATGCCCCTGTCTGTTGCCGCTCGATGGCCCTGCCAATGCCCGCTCCACCCGCTGGGTGCTGATCTACGGGCTGATGCATTCGGAAGACCCGGAGACCGGCCGCAAGAACCTGACCATGGCCGATGTCGGCTGGTTCGACGGCAAGGTCTTCACCAGGGAATTTGGCCAGGAACTGGATTTCGGCACCGACAATTACGCCTTTCAGGCCTTTCTCGATGGCGACAGCATCGTCGGCATCGGCTGGTTGGCAAACTGGGCGGATGCCAATCCCGAAATCGATTTCCCCACCTCCATGACCCTGCCGCGCCGGATTCACTACGCCAATGGCGAACTCCTGACCCCACCGATCGGCGCGGCGGAAAGCCTGCGCAGCCATATTCTCGACCGAACGCGGCTGGCCGCCGGCGAGCGCGTCACCTTCATCAACGGTGCGGTGGAAATATTGATCGAGCTTGCCTCACCCGGCGCCGCGTTCGAGCTGGCGCTCGATCATCCGACGGTCAGGCTCGGTCTCGTTTCCGATGAAACCGGCCTGTGGATCCGCCACGAGGATGGGCGCGAAGGCCCCTCGCCGCACTATATCGCCAGGGGCGCGAGGGCATCCCGCATCCGCATCTTCCTGGATTACGGCTCGCTTGAGGTCTTCGCCGATCGCGGCCGTTATGTCGGCACGAAACGCATCGAAGGTTTCGAACCGGTGCGCTCGGCGCTCCTCAGGGCAGCTCCCGGCGCGGTGGTGCATGCCACCGGCTGGGCGCTGAAACCGTGAGGAACCTTTTGACGGACTGGGCGGTTGATAGACCGAAACCGCCCAATCCACGGATAAGGAGAAACGGCATGACCAAAATCCGCGATACCAGCGATCCGATCCTGTTTCCGACCGAAGCCAACGAAAACAAGGCGGAAAAGAAACGCGCCGGCAAGGGCATCATCGTCATTATCGGCGCGATCGCCATCATGGCCTTCGTCGTTTATCTGGCGGCGATCACCATCGCCACCACCCAATCGTGACGGCGCGGGCGAGCGGCCTATCGGCGCGCGCCCCGCAAGCCCCTCGCGGTGATGATCGCCAGCAGCGACACGGCGGCACCCAGCCCATAAAGATAAAGCATTGGCATCGTCACATCCGCACGATCGATCTGCACGACAAGATCGGTCGCGGCGGCGACGGTGCCGCTGGCACCCGCACCCGCCGCAGCACCGAGGGTCGCGACCGTGGGCAGCAATGCGCCGGTCATCTTGCGCTCCTCTTCCGGGGCAGCTTCCATGGCCGCCTGGCTGATGCCGGCCCAGGACATGCCGAAGGCAGACCCTATCAGGATTTGCCCAAGCAGCATCTCTCCCCAGTTGCCCGTCGCAAGCCCGAGCCCAAGCAGGACGCAGCCCGGCACCATCTGGTAGGGGCCGTAATGCAGGCAGATTTCCCGCAGGCGGTTTGAGCGCAGGCTGCCGATCAGCATCGCCACGAAGCTCCAGGCGAGCGGCATGGTGACGACGATGAAACCGGCAAAGGTCGGTTCATGCTGCCAGAGATTGATGGCGACATAAGCAAGATAGACACTACCCAGTGCATGGGCATAGGACATCAGGAACAGCACCCAGAAGCCGCTGCCGAGCACCGTTTTCAGCCGGAAGGAATCCTTCGGGAACAGGCCGGAGGCAGGCTGGATACCTGCCCGCAGGGAAGCCCATAACAACGCCGCACCCGCCAGCAGGGAGATCGCCCGCAGGCTCGCATCCTCAAAGGCCGAAGGCGCGGAAAAGGCCAGTGCGCCGACAAGGCAGAGCAGCAGCGGCACCAGCGGCTTGCGCGTGGCCGCCACCGGCCGCTCGGCGGAAACGGCAACCACCGTATAGACCAGCAGCAGCAGGATCAGCGGCGCCGAGAGCAGGAAGGTGGCGCGCCAGGAGATGTGCTGGGTGGCGAAACCGCCGGTCAGCGGGCCGATGAAGGAAGCCACCGCCCAGATCGCCGCCTCGATGGCAAAGACCTTCGGCAACAGGCCGGAGCGGAAGCCTGCGGGAATGAGGCTGTAACACACCGCCACGATCAGCCCGTCAGCCACCCCCTGCAAAGCCCGGCCGACGACGACCCATAAAAAATCGCCGGCAATTGCCGAGAGAACCGAGCCGAAGGAAAAGATGAGGCAGCACAGAAGCAGGACGGCGCGGGCACCAAAGCGTTCACGAAACAGCACGGCGGTGACGCCGCCGGCCACGGAACCGACGAAATAGAGACTATAGGCCCAGCTATAAAAACCCGCACCGCCGATTTCATTGACGGCGACGGGCAATGCCGTCACCACCGCGAACTGATTAAAGGCGTGCAGACCTATGCCGGAGGAGATGACGGTCAGAAGCGAGAGGTTAGCCCCGCTCAGCAATTCGCCCCAGCCGTTTTTCTCCACCATTTCCATACTCGACAAAGCCGTATCCTTTCCATTTTTGCGATACGGCGGGCAAACTAGAACCTCAAGTGCCATTGAGGTCAAGCGGGCTTTTTCATCCGATCCGGACTGAATGAATGAGCGGCGGCAGGAACCCTCTGCCTTACCGACCGTTTGCCGGGTGAACCGATAGAAAGGATACCGCCATGGACGAAGATCTGCTCGATCTCGACATCGACGCCCTTCCCGATGACGCGGAGGAGCGAGTGATCAACCGCAATCCCTCGCGCGAGGGTGGAGCGTTCGACGAGGTTTAACCGCTTGGCTGGCCGGATACGAGGCGCTTCAGCATATGCCGCTGATGATCCTGCCCACCGAAGAAGACGGCGAGAATGCGCAACGTTTTCTCGCCTTCAACAACATCGAAATAAAAGATCGCCTGATTTTTTGTGACCCGACGAAGGCCGGGCAACAATTCGGGCATCAATGTACCCTGAAACGGCGCTTTGCCGAGGGTTAGCATATCCGCTTCGATGGCGCCGATGCGCAGGACGGCCCGCTCGAAAGCGTCCGGCAGGGTGTCGCCAAGATCGCGATAGGATTGAACGAGATGGTCGAGAATAAGGCCAAGGTCCTGATCCGTCTGCGCCGAACGCAGGACCTTAAAGGCCATAGCTGGCCTTCCTGGCTGCTATCATCGCCGCAGTTCTATCCTTGCCGTCCTTGAGCGACAAGAACTCCCCCTCACCACGCTCGGCCAGCAGGTCACGAAGCGCGGCAAGCTCCGCATCCTTTACTTCGGTTTCCTGACGAAGCAGATCCAGACCGCGCTGCACAACAGCGCTGAGACTGGCATAACGCCCTTCCTCCACCAGCCTGCGGGCGAAGCTGTCCTGCTGATCGGAAATGGACACTGATGCCTTGACGGACATTGGGGGCTCTGCCTTCGAAGGAAAGATAATGCTACTCAGTAGCACATCTTTCCTCCTCATTCCAGCGACGAGATGCGTCAGCCCGCCCGTTCCGGCGAATAACCAGCTTCGCGGATCGCCTCCTCCGCGGTTGCGGCATCACCCGTTACCGTGAGCCTGTGGGTGGAAAGGTCGATATTGACGGCGGCGTCCGGGAGCACGTCGGCGAGAGCGCCGCGCAGGGTCTTTTCGCAATGGCCGCAGGTCATGTCCGGGATCAGGAAGGTGGTTGCACTCATGGTTTTCTCCTTTTGGCCGACGCCGCTATTTTCGCGCCGGCTGTCAATGAATTCAGTGGGTTCTGGCGGGCTTGCCGTCTGTCTTGTCGGCACCCGCGAGATCATCGAGGATGGGGCAATCGGGCCGGTGGTCGCCGCCGCAACAATGAGCGAGATGGGAGAGCGTCTTCACCATGCTCTTCATCTCGGCGATCTTCTGCTCAAGATCGGCGATGTGGACGAGCGCGATTTCCTTCACCGCCGAACTCTCGCGGCTCTTGTCCTGCCAGAGCTTCAGCAGCGTCTCGGTTTCCTCCAATGAGAAACCGAGGGTGCGCGCCCGCTTGATGAAGCGCAGATTGTGCACATCCTGCTCGCCATAGACCCGATAATTATTGCCGGTGCGGGCGGCAGGCGTGATGAGGCCGATCTGCTCGTAATACCGGATCATCTTGGCGGAAACGCCCGATGCTTCCGATGCCTGGCCGATATTCACGACGTCACCTCCCGATGGGCCACCTTCGCCCGTTTCAACCGCAGCGCATTGGCGAGAACGAAGACGCTGGAGAGCGCCATGGCGCCCGCGCCGATCATCGGCGACAGTGTGATGCCGAAGGCGGGATAGAGCACACCCGCCGCAACCGGTATCAGCGCCACGTTATAACCGAAAGCCCAGAACAGGTTTTCCTTGATGTTGCGAATGGTCGCACGGCTCATCTCGATGGCGTTGACCGCACCCAGAAGATCGCCGCCGACCAGCACCACATCGGCGCTTTCGATGGCGACATCCGTGCCGGTGCCGACAGCAATACCGATATCGGCCTCGGCCAGCGCCGGCGCGTCATTGATGCCGTCACCCACAAAGGCCAGCACCTTGCCGCCTGCACGCATCTCGTGGATCGCCTTCACCTTGCCCTCGGGCAGCACTTCGGCCACCACGCGGGAAATGCCAACCTGCCGGGCAATGGCGTTCGCCGTGCGTTCATTGTCGCCCGTCACCATCGCTACTTCGATACCCATCGCCTGCAGCGCCTTGATGGCGGTGACACTCGAAGGTTTCAGCGGATCGGCAACGGCAATCGCAGCCGCCAGCCTGCCGTCAATGGCGGCATAAAGCGGCGTCTTGCCTTCGTCTCCCAGCCTTGCGGCGGCTTCAGCGAAGATGCCCACGGAATGGCCGAGTTTGGCCATGTAACGATCCGCGCCGACCTCGACCTTGCGGCCATTGACGGTTGCGGCGATGCCGTAACCCGTCACGCTTTCGAAGCTTTCGACAATCGCAGGTTCGAGTCCTGCAGGGGTCGCCACATTCCTTTCTTCCGCAGCCCGGACTATAGCCTCCGCGATCGGATGTTCCGAACGGCCTTCGATAGCGGCAACCAGCGCCAGAACCTCATTATCGGCAAACCCTTCCGCAACCACCAGATCGGTCAATTCCGGGCGGCCCTTGGTCACCGTGCCGGTCTTGTCGACCACGACGATCTGGGCCGAGCGCAGTTCCTGCAGGGCCTGTCCCTTGCGGAACAGCACGCCCAGCTCCGCCGCCCTTCCGGTGCCGACCATGATCGAGGTCGGCGTGGCGAGACCCATGGCACAGGGGCAGGCGATGATGAGCACCGCGACCGCATTGACCAGCGCGAATGTATAGGCAGGCTCGGGGCCGAAGATCGCCCAGACGATGAAGGTCAGCACCGCAATCGCGATGACGACGGGTACAAAGAGCGCGGTAACGCGATCCACCAAAAGCTGGATCGGCAGCTTGGAGCCTTGCGCCTCTTCCACCATGCGGATGATCTGTGACAGCATGGTATCCGCGCCGACCTTGGTTGCCTTGAACTTGAAGGCGCCGGTCTTGTTGATGGTGCCGCCGACAACGGTTGCGCCGACCATCTTTTCCACCGGCACGGGTTCGCCCGATATCATCGATTCATCGACATAGGACGAGCCCTCGACGACTTCGCCATCCACCGCCAGCCTTTCGCCGGGACGGATGACGACGATATCGCCGGCCACCAGATCATCGGGGGAAATATCGATGGTGGCGCCGTCGCGCTCCACCCGGGCGGTCTTCGCCTGCAGGCTCATCAGCTTGCGGATGGCGTCTCCCGTGCGGCCGCTGGCGCGGGCTTCAAGAAGCCGCCCGGTCAGGATCAGCGTCACGATGACGGTTGCCGCTTCATAATAGACGAACTGCGCTTCTTCCGGCAGCAGGCCAGGCGCGAAGGTCGCCACGACGGAATAGAGATAGGCGGCCGTGACACCCAGCGCCACCAGCGAGTTCATTTCCGGCGCGCCGCGCAAGAGTGCCGGAAAACCGGTCTTGAGGAAGCGCAGGCCCGGTCCGAAAATCACCGCGGTCGCCAGCGCGAAATAGATGTAATAGAGGTTCTGGGTCTCGATGATGCCCATCAGCCAGTGATGCATCGGCTCATAGAGATGGCCGCCCATTTCCAGCACGAAAAGCGGCGCCGTCAGGATGGCGGCAATCGTCAGGTCACGCTTCAGCGCACCCTCCTCACCGGCATGCTGCATATGGTCATGGCCGCCACTTTCACCGGCCGGCATCTGGCCGTGGCCCTGATGGTGGCCATGGTGCTGGCTGTGATCGTGATGGGCGGAGTGGTCGTGCGGTTTCGGTGTCTTCAACGCAAAGCCGGCGAGCTTCGCCGTTTCCACCAGCGCATCCCGCTCACGCCGGCCACCGATGGTTTCGACCGCGACCTTGCCGGCTGCAGCGTCGACCTTCACGTCGACGGTGGTGGCGACGGCTTCCAGAACGGCCTTCAACCGCGCGGCCTCCGCCTCACCCTGCAAACCGTCGACTGCGAATTCCTGCCGCTCCGGCGCGATATCGTAACCGACCTTCTTGATGGCGGCGCCGAGCGTTCTCGCTGAGAATCCTTCGGCCGGCTCGACGGTAAGCTTCTTCGTGGCGAAGTTCACGGAGCTCGAAGCAACACCCGGCACCTTGGCCGCGGCGGTTTCCACACGACGCACGCAGGAGGCGCAGGTCATGCCCTCGACGGGCACGGAAACCGGTTGATTTGAATGGGCGTGTCTGACTGTCTCGTTCATGGGAAATCCCCTTTCGAGACCTTATGTAGGGCTTCCCATGATGGGAAGGTCAAGGTACGGCAAGTTTTTTGTTGAACACGGAATCGTGAGCATAGGCATCGACCATAAAAGCAGGAATTTGCACGTCTTATCGCTGCGATCGGACGACCGCGCGGTCGCTTTTCAGGCCGCCACTCGTCTGGCGAGATAAACCGTCGCCCCACCGCATTGCGGATCGTTGACGATGTGATCGAGGAGCCGGAAACCGTGTGCGGCCAGCAGGCTTTCATAGTCTTCGCGCGCAAGGCTGGCGTGATAAAGCGGCCTGCCCTGAAAGGTGCCGATTGCTTCGCCTCGCCCCGGCCCGGCGGTGAACATCAGGGCCGCACCCTCATTGGCATGCTGGCGAAAGATACCGAACATCCGGTGCTGGTCCTCGGGGCTCAGGTGGAAAAAACTGTGCCAGGCAATCAGGCCGTCGAAGCGGCGGCCAAGGGCCAGTTCGCGCATATCCGCGACCGCCCAGAGATTTTCCGGAAACCGGCTGCGGCAAAGTTGGATCAACGGCAGCGAGGCATCGATACCCGTGACGTCATAACCGTTGGCGATGAAATAGCCGGCAATCGGCTCGCCTGAACCGCAGCCGATATCGAGTATGGAGCCGCGGTCGGGCAAAAGCGAGGTGAACCTGTCCAGCCAGGGTCTTTCGGCAAGGGAACGACCGCGCTCCCTGTCGAAATCGGCGCCGTGGTCCGTATAGAGCCCGATGACATCGCGGGAGGCGTTCGACATATCCCGACATCCTTTTCCGGGTTCAAGGCGCTCCGGCCGCGCGGTTCTTTACCGATGCACCGCCAGCCGCGGAATATCGCGCAGGAAGGCGTCGCGCACCGCCGGTCCGAGCGGCTCGTTCGATGGCTTGTCGGAGACGCGCAGCCTTGCGAAGACGATATGCTGACCTTCTCTTTCCGCCCAGCCAACGAACCAGCCGAAGGGGCGGTTGCGGTCGGGATTGCCCTTTTCGTCGCGCATGTAGCCGGTGCCTGTCTTGCCATGCACGCTCCAGCTTTCCGGCGCATCGAAGACAGGCACGATCGCCCTTGTCTTGGCCTGTGCATCGCGCGAGACCGGCAGATTGCCGGCCAGAAGGCGGCGGAGGAAGCCGACCTGCTCCACCGGCGAAACCGTGAGCGACGAGCCGAGCCAGGAATGGGTGAGCCCGTTATTCTTGCCCGGCTCACCGGACACATCGGCATTGCCATAACCGAGGCGCTTCACATAGGCCGCGAATTTTTCCGGGCCGAGGCGGCGGGTGATTTCGCGGGAATACCAAAGCACCGAATCCTGTTCCCATATCGAGGGATCGACCGTCTTGCGGTCCGAGGCGCGGGCTTCCGTGCCCGGCTTCCAGTCCCAGGCGGGCGACTTCTCATCCAGAAGTATGCCGGCATCGTAACCGATCAGCGCCAGCGGTACCTTGAAGGTGGAGGCCGGTGCCACGCGCTGGTCGCAGGCGCCCTGCTGGTTGATGATCGCCCCCGTTTCGATGGAGGTGACCAGCGTGCACTCGAAGGCCTGCGGTTGTTGCTGGGCAAAAGCGGAAAACGGCAGGAGGCCCGGAAGGGCAAGGCACGAAAGAACGATGGCGGGCAGCCGGTAGCGCATGCGTTTTGATGTCCCTTGTCCACATTTTGCGGATCATTTGCCGGAATGGTGAGAGCGGTTTAGGTAACGGATGGGGCAGGAATAGGACCAAAACGAAAATTGCCGCTTTCCGTCAGGTCCGCTCCTTTTCGCCCGCCTTCTCACCCACTGTCAGGGGCCAGTCGACCACATAATCCTCGAAGTCGTCAACATCCACGTCGGCCTCGCTGACGGTGCGCCCGCGCGCCGAAATGCCGGCCTGATGCACCGTCTGCGTATCGCCGGAAACGAGATAATGCCACCAGTAGAGGTCTCTTCCGTCACGCACCAGCGCATAGGCGCAGGTGGGCGGCAGCCAGCCGATCTCATGCACCTTCTTCAGGTCGAGCTGGATACAGTCCGGCACGGTGGCGCGGCGGTTTTCATAATCGGAGCATCGACAGCTTTCGCCATCCAGCAACACGCAGCGCACCGAAGTGAAGGCCACTTCGCCGGTGTCCCAGTCCTCCAGCTTGTTGAGACAGCACAGGCCGCAGCCGTCGCACAGGCTTTCCCATTCCTCGCCGGTCATCTCCGCGAGTGATTTGGTTTTCCAGAACGGCGCGTCATTCATCGTTAACATTTCCGTTTCATTTTGATCTCTTGGACGGGAGTATTTAACCGGTCCCTAATCCTTTATATCGTATCGCCAAGGGCTGGTTTGTACGATATTTTATGAAGATTGGCGGACGGCAGAGGGTCATTGGCCCGCAAGAAGCCGCCGCGTCAAGCAATTCCGACACAAGCATGCCATGGTTTTGCGTCGGGAATGGGTTGAAACGCAGAAATACCGACGTCCGCGTTGCGTTGAACAGGAAAACATCGCCAGGTGCAGGAAGAAAAAGACGATAAAAAAGGCCGTAAAAAACGGCATATCCTGCTCCGGATCGATAGCTTCATCGACTCCGGTCTGTGGACGGCTGCGGCACGGCTGGTGGATTTCTGGGAAGACGTCACCATCGCTTCACGCAAGCTGCATGTGCGCGGCTGGAGAAAGCTTCTCGTCAACCTCACCTGCGACGCGCTGACCTTCGGAACGGCGGGTTCCGTCGTGCTTCTGGCGCTCGCCATGCCGGCTTTCGAGGAAACCAAGAAGGACTGGCGTTACCGCGGCGATTTCGCCGTCACCTTCCTTGATCGTTACGGCAACACCATCGGCCACCGCGGCATCATTCATGAAGATTCCGTACCGATCGACCAGATGCCGGATCATTTCATCAAGGCGGTGCTGGCGACTGAAGACCGGCGTTTCTTCGACCATTTCGGCATCGATTTCATCGGCCTTGCCCGCGCCATGAGCGAAAACGCCCGCGCCGGCGGCGTGGTACAGGGCGGCTCGACGCTGACGCAGCAGCTCGCCAAGAACCTGTTCCTCACCAATGAGCGCTCGCTGGAGCGCAAGATCAAGGAAGCCTTCCTCGCGCTGTGGCTCGAGACCAACATGTCGAAGAAGGAAATCCTCAGCCTTTATCTCGACCGCGCCTATATGGGCGGCGGCACCTTCGGCGCGGCGGCGGCGGCGCAGTTTTATTTCGGCAAGAACCTGACCGATGTGACGCTGGCCGAATCCGCCATTCTGGCCGGCCTGTTCAAGGCGCCGGCCAAATATGCGCCACATGTGAACCTGCCGGCGGCCCGCGCCCGTGCCAACACCGTGCTTTCCAACCTGGTGCAGAGCGGGCTGATGACCGAGGGCCAGGTGATCGGTGCGCGGCGCAACCCGGCCACCGTCATCGACCGCGCCGATGTGAAGGCGCCGGATTATTTCCTCGACTGGGCTTTCGACGAAGTGCAGCGGCTGGCCGCCGAGGGCAAATTCAAGGACCACACCGTCGTCGTGCGCACCACCATCGATACCGGCCTGCAGCAGGCAGCCGAACAGGCGATGGAAATGGGCCTGCGCGAATATGGCGAAGGTTACCGCGTCAAGCAGGGCGCGATGGTGATGATCGAAAATGGCGGCGGCGTGCGCGCCATGGTCGGCGGGCGCGACTATGGCGAAAGCCAGTTCAACCGCGCCACGGCGGCGCTTCGCCAGCCGGGTTCCTCCTTCAAGGTCTATACCTACTCGGCCGCCATGGAAAAGGGCATGAAGCCCGAGACACTGATCTCCGACGCGCCGGTGACATGGCGCGGCTGGTCGCCGCAGAACTACGGCCGTTCCTATGCCGGCAAGGTGACGCTGCAGATGGCGCTCGCCAAATCCTACAATACCGTGCCGGTCCGGCTCGCCAAGGATGTGCTCGGCACGCAGGTGATCGTCGATACCGCCAAGGCGATGGGTGTCGCCACGCCGCTGCGCAGCGACAAGACCATTCCGCTCGGCACATCGGAAGTGACCGTGCTCGATCAGGCGACGGCCTATGCCGTATTCCCGGCCGACGGCATGCAGTCACGCCGCCACGGCATCGAGCAGGTGCTGGATTACGAGGGCAATGTTCTCTACGATTTCAGCCACAACGAGCCGCCCGCCAAACGGGTGCTTTCCGAAGAAGCCAATTCCAAGATGAACCAGATGCTGGTGACCATTCCCGTCATGGGCACGGCCCGGCGCGGCGCGCTGGAAAACGGCATCGTCTCCGGCGGCAAGACCGGCACTTCGCAGGCCTATCGCGACGCCTGGTATGTGGGCTTCACCGGCAACTACACGACCGCGGTCTGGTTCGGCAACGACGAATTCACGCCGATGAACAACATGACCGGCGGCGCGCTTCCCGCCATGACCTTCAAGCGGCTGATGGATTATGCCCATCAGGGCATGGAGCTGCGCCCCATCCCCGGCATCCAGAACCCGCTGCCGACGGGCGCCCGCCCGCAGCCTTCGGCGGAAGTGGCGGCCGCCTCCGCCAACACACCCGCCATGCCGGCGCTGACCCGTCCGCGCTCGCTTTCCGCCGAGGCGACGCGTGTGATCCGCTCGATCGGGCGGAAGATGAAGGAAGCCACGGCGTTGAGTGTGACGACGCAGAAGGTGGCGGATGCGACGTTGCGGGACGGCAAGGAGGATGCGGCTTGGCGGTGAAGTTGGGCCGCTTAAGAGGTTGCTTTCGGAGTGTGAGGCTTACCCCCCTCTGCCCTGCCGGGCATCTCCCCCACAAGGAGGGAGATCGGCAAGCGGCTTGCTCACCATGTTTGAAATCCGCCTAAGCCCCGTTGAGACGGCTGCGCGGGACTGAGGCAGAAGCCCCACCCGATCTCCCCCCTTGTGGGAGAGATGTCCGGCAGGACAGAGGGGGGTGAGCCACTTGCTCTACGGCTCCCGTCTCTCCAAATCGCAAAAACGTAATCCAGCGCGAGACGCCTCACCGCAACAACACCGCCCTCGCCGTTTCCACCATATGCGATGTCAGCGCGCCGAGGCGGTCGGCGGCCAAACGGTTCACCTGCCAATAAAGCGGAATATCGAGCGGCATGCCGGGTATCAGCTCAACCAGCCGTCCGCCGGCCAGATACTCGCCCACCAGCTGCACCGGATTGAGCCCCCAACCCATGCCGGCGAGGCTTGCCTTTACGAAACCATCGGTCGAAGGCAACCAGTGGGTGGGATAGGAGACATCCTCGCCCAGCGCCTGCCGGATCCAGCCCGCCTGCAACCGGTCTTTCTGGTTGAAGGTAAGCCCCGGCGCGCGGGCAAGCGCGGCGGGCGTCACGCCATCGGCAAAATGGCGGGCCATGAAATCAGGGCTGGCGGTGGCGTGATAGCGCAGCACGCCGAGCGGCGTCACCCGGCAGCCCTGCACCGGCTTGTCATGGGCGGTGACGGCGGCGAGTACCCTGCCGCCGCGCAGCCATTCCACCGTGTGATCCTGGTCGTCCACCGCGATATTGACGAGATAATCGCTGCCGCCGGTGAATTTCGACACCGCATCCAGAAACCAGGTGCCGAGGCTGTCGGCATTGGTGGCGATGTTGAGCGTCACCCGCTCCTGTGCCGATCCCGCTTCCGCCAATGCCGGAAGCTGGCGGAACAATTCGCTTTCCAGCATGCCGACATGGTCCATGTGCCGGCAGAGCCACTCACCCTTCTCCGTCGCCACGCAGGGGTTGCCGCGCACGATCAGCACCACGCCCAGCCGCTCCTCCAGCTGCTTGATGCGCTGGGAGACGGCGGACGGCGTGACGCACAACACCTGCGCCGCCTTTTCGAAACTGCCGGTCTGGGCGACGAGCGCCACGGCGCGCATGGAGGGGTAGTCGAGCATTACGGTACCGAATAATGAGGTTGGGGGGCGGTGAAGGTGGAGCGGAGGCAATGGCTCACGAGTTTCGTCTCTCGAATAGAGTTGCACTGTCGCGCATTAGCTTAGCTTATCCGAACTGAGTTTATTTAATTGGATTAAACCATCTTGGCGAAATATCCAAGCACTCGATCCGCAAGCAACGGCGTCCGCCATTCCGCATGGACAGAGACAAGAGGCCACCGACCCGCATGGACATCCAGATTTTCTTCACCGGTCTCACCATGGGCCTAAGCCTCATCGTCGCCATCGGCGCGCAGAATGCCTTCGTGCTGAAACAGGGGCTGGCGCGTTCGCATGTCTTTGCCGTCTGCGCCACCTGCGCCATTTCCGATGCGCTGCTGATCACCGTCGGCGTATTCGGTTTTCAGCGGATCAGCGCCATCATGCCGGCGCTCGATCCGATCATGCGATATGCGGGCGCCGCCTTCCTCATCTGGTATGGGGCCAAAAGCCTGCATTCGGCGCTGCGCTCATCCGAGGCGCTTTCGGTGGCCGAACGGCGGGAGGCAAGCCTGTGGCAGACGCTCGCCATCTGTCTCGCGCTGACCTTTCTCAATCCGCATGTCTATCTCGATACCGTCGTGCTGCTCGGCACCATTTCCACGCAGTTTCCCGGTTTCGAAAAGACCTTTGCGGCGGGTGCGGCCACCGGCTCGCTGCTGTTTTTCTTTTCGCTGGGTTATGGCGCGCGCTGGCTGCGGCCGATTTTCGAAAAGCCTTCCGCCTGGCGCATTCTCGAAGGTGTCATCGCCGTCACCATGTGGGCGATTGCCTTCAAGCTGGTGGCGGGCGCGTGAGCAACGGAATTAAAGCATCCGATCATTTTCACCAAGACTAAACAAGGCGCGCCATTTTCCAAATGGGGAATCAGTGATAGTCCTCGACCTGATCATAAACGGGAAAACAGCGTGTTCCGAGTTCCATTCCTTGTCGGCATCGCCCTTCTGGTCGCCTTTGGCGGCGGTATTGCCGTAACGCTCGCAGCGCTTGAGGCGACATCCGGCTTCGGCTCGATCCGCATCGGCTCGTGGGATGCCTTTCCCGAGGCGCAGACCATCGAAGCCGACCCCTACGCCAAATCGCACCGCGCCGATGCCGGCAAGCTGCTTTACGGAACAGCGGAAGGGCTGGCTTTCACCGCCTCCGTCGACAGCGATGGCCAGCGCCTGAGCGGTGAATGCCGCTACCGGCTGGCCGGCACCGTGCCGCCCGCACGGTTCTGGACGCTTTATACCGCCGACCAGCAGGGCAATGTGCTGGCCGAAGATGCCGGGCGGCCCTTCGCGCTGAATTCCCGCACGCTTCTGCGCAGCGCCGATGGCGGCGTCGACGTCACCATTGCCCCCGACGCCCAGCCCTACAACTGGCTGGCGGTGCCGCAGGGCCAGACCTTCAAGCTCGTCATGACGCTACTCGACACGCCGGTTGCCGGCAGTTCCGGCCTGATCGACATTTCCATGCCGCAAATCCGCAAGCTGGGGTGTGGCAATGCTTAGGATCCTACTCGCCATCGTCACCGGCCTCGTCGCCGCCGCCGTGCTGCATGTCATCATTCTTCTGGCGATACCGCATTTCAGCAATCGCGACGCCTATACGCGGGCCGTGGCGGAAGGAAAACCGCATCTGTTTCATCTGCTCGAGGAAACGACGGAGAAAAAGACGCTGGGCAGCGGCGACCCCTTCATGCGGGTGGCCGTGTGCACCTTCAACATCGAGGAAAAGCCGGTCAGGCTCACAGCCATCGGCGCGGTGCCCTTCTGGTCCGTTGCGGTTTACGACAAGGCCTCGAACGAGGTGTTCAGCATGAACGACCGCACCTCCGCCGGCGGCGAGATGGATATTCTGGTGGCTGATGCGGTGCAGATCGCCGCCATCCGCAAGGCGCAGCCGCCTTTGCTCTCGCAGGCCATTCTGGCGGAATCGGATCAGACGGAAGGGTATGTGGTGTTGCGGACCATGGTGCCGCAGCCGAGTTTCGGCGAAGAGGCGGAACGGTTCCTGAACGAGGCAAAATGCCAGCCGACGCCGTGGAAATAACGCCGGTCATTCTCATTAATCAGGATTTGAGGGCGGTTTCCGCTGCGGATTTGCCCTTGCGCGCGACCTTACCGGTCGGCTCGGTATCGCGTTTTTCATAACGCACGCCGGTAAACAGCACCACCTTCGCCGGGCCGAACACCTTGCCGACCACGCCGGCGGGGCGCAGGCTTCGTCGCGCGTCGCCAATTGGAATAATCTCTGCCATGCTCATCTCCTCTTCGGGACATGATTGTCAATGTTGCCCATGGGAACCGCGCAAGCCTCGTCTTGCGTCGGGAATGTCATCACCATCACATTGCGCATAGGCCAGTCCACAGACTGGTTTTCGCACGATCCAAAAATCCAAAGCGATTCGTAAACGGAGATCGTGCGCAGATTCAGGCTTCAGCATGCCATTTTCGCATTTTATTCCGTCAATCAGAATAACATGGAATCCTAATACTGCCCATGAAATTACAAACAGACAGAGGTTAATGATCCGTTAACCTTAATTGCCGGACGCCGGTTTATTCCTCCTCGCGCCAGATCCGTTGAAAACCAGGGCGAACCGACAGGGTTCCATGGCATTTCACCCGTCGTGAAGGTTTTAAAATTTCCTTGTTGATAGGTGCAGTTTCTCTCTTGCCCACCCCCATAGTTAACAGGACGTCAACGGATTTGCTCTAATTTGAGCCGATATTGTGTTTGCGTTTGTTGGGTAGTGCGTTGACCGACCGGTTTCGAGAACTTGAGAGGCCAAGAGCCGCGAGGAAGAAAGATGTGGTACTTATGGCCACTGTGACGAATTTCGAGAATGTGTCTCATCCGTCAAAAACGGACCTTCGGCAGTTCGCCGAGCTTTTCATGCCGCTCTTTGTTGCCTCCACCGACGAAGCCAAACGGGAAGCCATCGCCGCGCTCTCCCAGCACCCGAGCGTGCCTTCGGCCGTCGCCTTCTTCATCGCCTGCCAGCCGATTTCGCTTGCTGCCCCTTTCCTCATCGCATCGAAGAGCCTCGATGACGATACGCTGATCACCATCGCCCGCACGCAAGGGGCGGCCCATGCGCGTGCCATCGTCCGGCGCGAAGACCTGTCCCCCACCGTCATCGACGCGCTTGTCGGCCTGCGCCACGCGGAAGATCTGAAACGGCCAGAGGAAGAAACGGTTGCCGCCGAACCGCAGGCGGCGGCCAGCCCCGAAGAGCCGAAAGTGGAAGAAAAGACGGACAAGATCGCCGCCGTTTCCGCACTCGAGGAGGAAATGCGCCAGCGCATCAAGCAGATGGCGCATCACCTCAACCGCCCGGAAAGCGACACGCTCGGCCTTCGCCGTCTGAGCGAGGTGCAGGAGGCGCTGCTGGTGCGTTTCGCCCGCGAGCGCAATGCCCGGCAATTTGCGGTGGCACTGGCGGATTCTCTGTCTTCCAGCTACTGGCTGTCGGAGCGCATCATGCTCGATATTTCCGGCGCTCAGCTGGCGACGACGCTGACCGGCCTTGGAATGGAGTTTTCCGAAGCGGCCTTCGTCCTGCAATGCTTTTATCCGCATCTTGCCGCCGCCGAAGGCGACATGAGCCGCGCCGAAGCCCTGCTCGACCGCCTGGACATCATAGAAAGCGAAGAGCGGCTGGAAAGCTGGCGGCGGGCCGACAGCTATACACATGGCCGCGAACGGCCAGCCCGCAGCGCACCGGTTGTTCACCGAACCGGAACGCGGGGATAAAGCCAGCGGCCGACCATCCAAAGCGCGTCACGTTCAATCGAACACATTGACGCGCTTTGCATTTTTGCCTTTACGCAAACGCTTTATGCCTGCGGCTGGTCCACCAGCGTCAGGAGATTGCCGATCTCGTCCGTTTCTATCTCCACGACCCACAGATCGCTGTCGAAGCGCTGTTCCCTTTCCAGCAATGCGGCGCTTTCCTCACCCTCCACACCGGCCAGACGTGTTTCGAAACGGCGCTCGATACGGATATACTCGTCATCGGCAAAACTCTGCGGCGCGGGCCCATAGAGGTTCTCGCGGCCATCGCGCAGCCGCTGGCGAATGAAGATCGCCCCCGCCTCCTCCGCCCCCTTCTTTTCGACAGCGGCAAATCCACCGGCGGCAAAGACCCGGCGGATGAGGGCTGAGACGAACATTTCGGATTTGAGACGCATGGGTTGGCTTTCGATGAAAACGGTTGGACGTGCTCTCGATGTTGATTTTACGCGGCTGAAGGTCGTGGGGCTTCCCCCCTCTGCCCTGCCGGGCATCTCCCCCTCAAGGGGGGAGATCGATGTGCGGCAAGGTCGTGCCAATCTCAACATCAGCGAATGAGGTGGTGGTAGCGCCGCTTGCCGATCTCCCCCCTTGTGGGGGAGATGCCCGGCAGGGCAGAGGGGGGTAAGCCCCACGCACCCTCGGCCGCAGTCAAAGCCTCAAAGCGCCCCGATCGACTTCAGCTTCTTCAGCACCACTTCGCTCGGCTCGCCGGTTTCCGGCAGGCGATAATGTTTTTCGAAAGCGCGGATGGCGTTGCGGGTCTGGTCGCCGGCCACGCCGTCCACCTTCACGCCGGCATAGGCGATATTGATCAGGCCCTGCTGGATCTTGGCGATCAATTCGCGGTTTGCCGGCCGGAGAGCGGCTGCCGCGCTGTTGAGCGAGGCGGGTTCGGCCTTTGGGCGTGGTGTTTCCGCCTTGCGGATGGCGGCCGCGACGGGATCGATCTCCACGCCACCGCCAGTGTCGGAAGGCCGGTCTTTGGGAATTGCCGCAACCGTTGCGCCATCGATCCTGAGTGCGGCCAGCACCCTGGTCGTCGGCTCGCCAGTTTGTTCCATGCCGAGCGTTTCTTCAAAGAACATGATGGCGGCAGCGGTCTTCGGCCCCATGCGGCCATCCGCCTCGCCCTCGTAAAGCCCGCGCTTCTTCAGTTCGGCCTGAATATCGGCAACGATCTGCTGCGGCTTCTGGCTTTCGGCGGTGGGAAGTGCGGCGGTTTCAGCGGGCGGTGTCTGTGCCGTTTCGGTCTCGGCGGGGCGCTCTATACGGAAGGTCGTGACATTGCCCTGCGCGCCGAGATGTTCGGTCGGGCGATAACCGGCAATGCCGTTCGGATTTTCCGCATCGCGCGTGCGCAGGAAAGGCGACGGGTGCACGCCCGGCTGATACCAGAGCGCATTGGCGGCGACGAAACCGAAAACGACCACGAAGGCCCCGCAGCCGCCCACCATTCTCGGATGGCGCAGGATTTCGCGCCCGATGGCCGAAACCACCAAGGAAACAAGCCCGGCGCCGATCTGGGCCGTTGTTTTCTTAGGCGATTTTCGCTTTCGCGGAGCCATCGTCACCATCCTTCTTCATCTTCGCGGCCATGTCGCCGAGCTGCCGGATACGTGGGGGAAATTCCACCATGCTTTCGGTTTCAGCGCTTTCGCCGCCACCCGCCATGCCGGAACCGTCGGCAGGCAGGGTGATCGTTACGACCGTCCCCTCGCCGGGCTTGCTGGCGATGGCGAAAGTGCCGCCATGCAGTGCCACAAGCCCCTTGACCAGGGACAATCCCAGACCCGTGCCCTCATAGCGACGGGTATATTCATTCTGAACCTGCATGAAGGGCTGGCCCAGCAGGTCAATCTTGTCGGACGCGATGCCGATGCCGGTATCGCTGACCGTCAGCTTCAGCATCCCACCCTCACGCGCGGCGTCGATCGACACCACACCACCGGCATCGGTGAATTTGATGGCATTGCCGGCGAGATTGATGAGAACCTGCCGGATGGCGCGCTGGTCGGCCGAGATTTCGCCGATACCGCGCTGGATGCGGCTGGTCAATGTCAGGCCTTTTTCCTTCGCCTGCAGGCCGAGCATGGCCTCGCAGGACGAGATGGTTTCGGCAATCGGGAAGCTTTCCATCATCAGCTCGTAACGGCCGGCTTCCAGCTTGCTCATATCCAGCATGGTGTTGACGACGGACAGCAGATGCGCACCGGACTGGCGGATCAGGCCGACATATTCCCGCTGGCGGTCATTTTCCAGCCGGCCGAAATATTCGCCCGCCAGAATGTCGGAAAAACCGAGAACGGCGTTGAGCGGCGTGCGCAACTCATGGCTGACGGCGGCAAGGAAACGCGACTTGGCGTCATTGGCCGATTCCGCCTCCGCTGCCTTGCGGGCGACATCGCGGCGCAGGCGCTCCACCTCGGTGACATCGGAAAGCTGGGCGATGATGCGGCGCAGGCGGCCGCCGGCGCTGCGGATCGCCGTCATCTCGATACGCGCGTGCATGAACTGCGCCTGGCGCGACTTCGCGCCTGTTTCGAAGCGAAGCTCGGCGCCGGCCCTGTCCTCACCCTGCCGCAGCAGATCGAAAGCCTGCATCAGCTCGAGGCGATCGGAGACATAGACATATTCAACGATGGCATGGCCCTTGCTGGCCTGAAGATCGGCCGGGAAGGTTGCGCGATCGCGGCCGGAGACGTGTTCAACGAAGCCGGTTTCACCGATGACCAGCACGAGGCCCGGCACCTGCGAAGCGGCGATCAGGTCGTTATCGCCAGACGCCGTGGCAAACGGAGACGCACCGCGTGCGGGACGTGAAAAGGCAATCAGCAGCGCGGCGGCGGCCAGAAACAGCGCCAGCACCAGGGCAGCGCCGATGGGCAGCGCGATGGCGGGGCTGAAAACGAGGCTGAAGAGGGCTGGTACGACAAGAAGGCCGACGGCGCTGAAGGCGATCAGCCAGCGCAGGCGCGCAACGGTTCCGGCGCGCCTTTCGGCGTCCTCTTCCATGCGCGCAAGCCATCTGCCCGCGGCATGGTCGACCAATGCGACCGCTTTTTCTCTCATATTACGCAATACCAACACCGAATCCCTGAGGCGGTTCCAACGGCTCCGACAATAGAAGGCGGCGGCTTAAGGAATGGATAAAAAGAATGGCCTCAAAGGCCTCTCAAATGCGCCGCAGTCCCATTACGGGGCATTTATTCCAAGCTTTGCCAATCATGGTTAATGACGGGTAAGCGACGGATTTCGCTTCATTTTTGCCATCGCGTTAACCTTTGTGGCAAAGCGGGCGGCCGCTTTCGCCCGGAACGCGCGGCCTCTGTCGCAATTATGCTTAACATGGACTGTTAAAATGCGAATGAATTGATGGCAGGCGTCCCGATACGAGGAGAATAGATACAATTTGAATTAAATTGCGCCGCTTTTTGCAATCGGCTGTTCGCCGGTCGCGTGTAGCTTCTTCACAAGCCCGAAAAACGGGACAAAGGCCGATGACCCGAAACCGGGCGGGGCTTCAAGAAAACAAAGATCATCTGGCAGGGTGTCTGACAATGTGGTTTCTGATCAAAGGAACATTCTGGTTTTCGCTGGTGCTGGTGGCGCTGTCCTATTTCGGCAGCAGCAACGATCCGACCAAGGAACCTTCGGCCTTCGATATTCCCAGCGCCGTTTCGGCAGCGGGTGAGGCCTATCGTTATGTCAGCGCCATCTGCATCGAAAAGCCCGATGTCTGCGTCAAGGGCGCCGAAACCTTCCACGCGCTTGGTGAACGGGCCAAGGAAGGCGCAAAGGTTGCCTATGAACTGCTGGACAAGCAGCTTGCTTCCGGTGACAAACCCGCTCCCGCCGCTGAAATCGCCGCCGAGGCCGAAAAGCTTGTCGCAGCACCCGTCGTCAGCGTCGAATTTCCCGCTGAGGCCGATATGCTGAAGACCGGCACCGTCATCCCCCTGCCGCAGAAGCGCCCTGCCCCCTGATCTTGCCGGCTCCTTGATTTTCGAGGGCCGCCGCGACGCGCCATTCTTGCAGCCGAAGATATTCGGTTGCCGACTGCCTGCCTGACTTGCCCACGGAAACCTGTTTTCCGTGGGCTTTTTCTTGCAGATGGTTCAAAACCGCGCACACTTCCCCTATATCCTAGGAAAGACATTAAATAACGGATGATACGGCGCGCAAATGGCCTCTCTCGAAACGATCCTTGACGATTTCGCCTTCCTCGACGACTGGGAGGACCGCTATCGTTACGTCATCGAACTCGGCAAAGCGCTTCCCGAGCTGGCGGAAGACAAACGTACGGCCGAGAACAAGGTTCATGGCTGCGCCAGCCAGGTCTGGCTCGTCAGCCACAGCGACGGCGCCGAAGACCCTCTGCTGACCTTCGAGGGCGATTCGGATGCGCATATCGTGCGCGGCCTCGTCGCCATCGTTCTCGCCGTCTATTCCGGCAAACAAGCCTCCGAGATTGCCGATCTGGATGCCATCGAGGTGTTCAACCGGATCGGACTGGTGGAGCACCTTTCCGCCCAGCGGGCCAATGGCCTGCGCTCCATGATCAAGCGCATCCGCGAGGAAGCCCGGCTGCTGGCCGCCTGAGCCATCATCGCGTTGCCATCCCCGTTGCCAGAGAGGGACGATAATCCGCATCGCCCCAATGGTGATCCCTGCCTCGTTGACGGGCGGCGGGCGGGGCATAATGGCGGGCGAGTGAGAGCAGCGCGGCCCTGAGCAGCAATTTTGCCGAACGCGCCGGCCATAGTCTTTCCCGCTCCACCGTCTCCAGCCCCTTTTCGAAGCAGCATATGTCGATGGCGACGCCCGAAAGTTCCGGGCCCATCGCTTCCGCCGCGCGGGAAAACCGCGCCCTTGCGGCCATCGCTGCCTCGGTCAGATCGAGCGCGCCTCCCGCCTCCCCCCTGGTGCGGCTTGCAATACGCGGCTCCCACGTCGCCGTGACCCTGGGATTGAGGTGGCCGCGATGAAAATCCGAAGCAAGGCGCTCACCCGCCTCCAGCGCATCCGCCGGGAAAAATGCGCTGCCATCCCGCTCCTTCAGCCTTGAAAGGCTGGTCAGAGGAGAGGTGTTGAGGTTGCGCCTCGCCGGCTGCTTCGTCTCGCCGACATCCACAACGACCACCTGCATATCCCGGTGCTGTTCCTGAAAAACCTCGTCGCGGTCTTTCGCCATCGCCCGCTTCAGATAGGAGGCGAGCGGCGGCGCGGCGCAGAGGGTGTTTTCCCGTTGCTCGACCAGCCCGCAGGACACGGCAAGGCGCATGGTCGCGGCGGGAAAGCGCAGCGCCCTTTGCCCCGCCTGTGCCCGATGCAGAACGATATCGCCGCCCTCCTCCATCACCTCGGCCGCGCCGGCGGCGATGCAACGCAACAGCCGCAGGAGGACAGGATCCGGAGAAGCCGGGGCGCCTTTTGCCTCACTCATCCCGGATACCTTTCATCGCATTGAAAATGCTGCCGGTAAGCCGCTCCAGCGCCGCGACGAACTCATCGAAAGCCGGTTCGTCCCGCCGGTCCTCGACCACCTGGCAGGCATGCCCCACTGTCGTCCTGTCCCGGCCGAAACAGGGGCCGATATCCGACATGGGGATGCCAAGCTCCACATGGCAGACATACATGGCAATCTGGCGGATATGGCATTCCGTGCGCCGGTTGTCGCGGCGCACCAGCGAACGATCGCCCGTCAATTGCACCATCTCGCCGGTGAGCTGCCGCACCAGCCGGCAAAGACGGGAAACCTCCTCCCGCCCGGCAACCGACGGCCAGTGACGAAAGGGACGATTGACGGCCTGCATGCGGGGCCGCGCGGCGGCAGACAGAAGCGATGTATCCGACGGCATATGCAACTCCTCTACGAATAGGAATTAATTCATACACCTGCGGACAGATATGGGGAAGTGTGAATTTACCTCTGCAAATTCATCGATTGATTTTGCGTTGCTTTTTGGAAGAAAGCACCATCGGATAAGGATTTTTTTTCCTCAACCGAAATTCTGCGCGGCAACAAAAAAGCCGGTCGATAGACCGGCTGGGACATTTTTATGCGGAAAGAGACGGCGCCGAAGATACCCATATGGGCAAGCGTGAGAACCTTGCCGCCTTCTCCCGGCTGGGGAGAAGGTCGCGGCAGCGGCTTGAGGGGGCGAGACCAGCGATATTCGGAGAGCTGGCCCCCTCATCCGGCCCTTCAGGCCACCTTCTCCCCGGCGGGGAGAAGAACGGCCAAGCCGGACCGTCGTTACAATCAGCGGCTGGCCTTGCGGCGCTGACCGAGACCCATTTCCTTGGCGAGCCGCGAGCGGGCTTCGGCATAGGCAGGAGCAACCATCGGATAGTCGACCGGCAGGTCCCATTTTTCGCGGTATTCTTCCGGCGTCATGCTGTGATGCGTCGTGAGATGCCGCTTCAACGACTTGAACGAGCCGCCGCATTCCAAACAGACGATGTGATCGTCCTGGACCGACTTGCGGACCGAGACGGCAGGCTTCTGCTTTTCGACATTGACCGCCACCGATGCCGGTGCCGATGTTCCGCTGAGTGCCGTGTGAACATCCGAAATAAGGCCGGGAAGGTCTGTGACCGGAACGACGTGGTTGCTAACATAGGCAGCCACAATATCCGCCGTCAGTTCGACCAGCAGATCCTGGGCGTTACCGTATGCAGTTTCCGTCATTTAAGTATCTCCTGTTTATTAATCCCCTGAAGCGGGCAAGCGCCGCATCGAGCGATGTGAAGTTACCCGGTGCCCCACCTTCGCCTTGTTGAAACCAACGTGAAACCTACCCCTAGATTTCGAGCGAAAACCGGAAACGATTTAATCCGAGATTCAACTTATGGCCCCGAGACATGGGCAGCAATGGTCCGATGGACCATAGATTAGACATTAATAAAATGCCTATGCCGACTATGAAGAGGCTAGATGCAAATCGCGATTAGCAACTTTACACTTAATTTGGATAACAGCAAAACAGCAAAAGTCAAATTCCTAGTGTCAATTTTTCAGTTCAAAACAGTCTAATTTGAATACAAAAAATCACGGGTAATAAAATACTATGCCAAGTAGTAATTGAAAATGAATACCCCCAATTATTGGGGGGATTTTCAACTTCAAATTTTCTTCGTCTCATCAACTACCGATTTAACAGCCAGCGGATAACCTGCCTTGTGCGCGGCCATGGCAAGAAGATGTGCGGAGACCGGCGCGGTCAGGACAAAGAAGAAGAAACCGGCCAGAGCCCGCGCCAGGGTCGATAGCTCCATGGAGTGGATGCCGACGGCCAGAAGCAGCAGGCCGGACCCCACCGTTCCCGCCTTGGAGGCCGCGTGCATGCGCGTGTAAACATCGGGCAAACGATTAAGCCCGATTGCCGCGACCAGCGAAAAAAGGGCGCCCGAGACCGTCAATACCGCAACGAGAAGTGCCATAATCCAGCCCATCATCGCCTGCCCTTTCCGCCATTCACACCTGTTTCCATAGGTTTTTCAGAAGCTTCCGCCGCCCGCTCTCCATCGAGCACCGCCTTCGACCTCCGCCGGCCATCCGCGCCGCGCGACAGCACGAAGCGGGCGAAGGCGACCGTTGCCAGGAACCCGACCAGCCCCAGCGCAATGGCGATATCGACATAGAGGGTAAAGCCGGTGCGGATGGCGATCACCGCGATAAAACCGATGGCAATGCCGACCAGCATGTCTAGCGCAACGATGCGATCCGGCAAGGTGGGACCGACGACAACACGATAGACCGTCAGCAAAAACGCGGCCGAGAGGACAACCGATGCAAGTATAGTTGCAATTGAAACTATCTGTTCCGGCATCATGGCTGAAATGCCTCCATGATCTTTCTTTCGAAGCCGTTTTTAATGTCGTTTTTCGTGGCTTCAATATCGCTGCAATCGATCGCGTGTACGTAAAGCGTCTTTCTGTCCGCCGAAACATCGACAGAGAGCGTGCCCGGTGTGAGCGTGATGAGATTGGCGAGCAGCGTAATCTCGAAATCCGTCGTCACCGTCAGCGGATAGGCAAAAATGCCGGGCTGGACCTCGAGCTTCGGCCGCGTCACCAGCACCGCCACCTTCCAGGCCGAGAGCGCCAGTTCCTTGAAGAACAGCAGCACCAGCGACAGTACGCGGGAAAGCTTGAGCCAATGGTTCTGCCCGCCCGGCAGCTGGTGGCGGATCAGCCCCAGCGCCAGCGTCGAGACGATGAGGGCAAAGACGATGTTCGCCAGCGTGATGCTGCCCGTCACGGCAAGCCATACGGCAACGAAAAGCAATTGCACGACATAGAGGCTCATGGCTTGCCCCCTTGCGGAAAGACCGACTGAATATAGGCCTGTGGGTCACCAAGGCCCGCCGCGGCCTGCTGGCTGAGATTGAGCAGGCTTTCCGGAAACAGGCCGAAGAATACCACCAGCAGCGTCAGCCCCACCAGCGGCGCGAAAGACGGGGCGGCCGGAGGCGATGCAGGCTGCAAGGCGGGCCGGGCGGCGGATGCTGCAACCGGACGCCAGAAACACAACAGGAATATCCGCCCGAAGGCGATGGTGGCGATGAAACCGGAGACGAGGATGGCGGCGGCGAGCCACCAGGCGCCTATATCGATCGCCGACTTGACCAGAACTGCCTTTGGCCAGAAGCCGGAAAAGGGCGGCAGGCCGGAGCCGGCGAAGAACAGCGCCAGCGCCAGCGCGGAAAACCACGGGGCCTGCCGGTAAAGGCCGCCAAGCGTGGCAAGGCTGAAGCCGCCACCGAGACGGGCGGCATGGCCGGCGGCGAGATAAAGCGCCGTCATCAGCACCATGGAATGCAGCGCGTAGAAGATCGCGCCCGTGACGGCGGAGGGCGTGCCCATGGCGATGCCGGCCATCATGTAGCCGATGCCCGATATGACGATATAACCGAGCATGCGGCGGATATCGTTCTGGGCAAGCGCGCCCATGGCGCCCAGCACCATGGTGAGCGCAGCGGAAACGGCGATTACGATGCTGAGCTCTTCCCGCTCCACCGGAAACAGCATGACCATGACGCGCAGCAGCGAATAGATGCCGACCTTGGTGAGCAGGCCACCAAAGAGCGCGGAAACGACGATGCGCGGCGTGTGGTAGGAGGCGGGCAGCCAGAAATTCACCGGGAAGGCCGCCGCCTTCATGGCGAAGGCGAGCGCGAAGAGGCTCGCAAGCGTCATCAGCGGCGCGGTGCCACGCAACTCCGTCGCCTTGCGCGCAATATCGGCCATGTTGAGCGTGCCGAATATGGCATAGAGATACCCGACCGTGATCAGAAACAGCGTCGTGCCGATGAGGTTCAGAACGGCGTATTTCAGGGCACCGTCGATCTGTTCGCGGGTGGAACCGAGCACGATGAGGCCGAAGGACGAGATCAGCAGCACCTCGAACCAGACATAGAGGTTGAAGATATCGCCGGTCAGGAAAGCGCCGGTCACACCCGCCATCAGCAGCATCAGGAAAGGATAAAAACCGTAACGCCTGCCGCTGGCGTCGATATCGCTGCCCGCATGGATGGCGCCGGCCAGCGCCACGATGGCGGCGGCGAGCGACAGCAGCGCGCCGGTGAGATCGGCCGTGAAGGCAATGCCGAAGGGCGGCAGCCAGCGGCCCATGACCATGGTGAATGGGCCCTGCGTGGCAACCTTCCAGAGCAGCGCGGCATCGAGGATCACCAGCAGGGCAAGCGCGGCAACAGCGACAGCCGCATGGTGGCGGATGGCGTGGCGCATCATCATCAGCACCGCACCTGCGCCGATGCAGAGGGCGATGGGCAGGATGATCAGCCAGTCGGCAAGCGGCACGGGCGCCATGACGAGTGCGGCGGAAAGATCGGTCACTACGGAAGTGGTGGAAGAAGCCATGTCGTCTCAGCCTCGCCGCTCAATAACCGAGCGGCGGCAAGGGCTCGCCAGCGGGTTCTGCGGTGCGCATTTCATCCGTGTCGTCGGTCTGCAATTCCTGGAAGGCACGCCAGGTCAGAACCAGAAGGAAACAGAAGAAGGAAAAGGAAATCACGATTGCCGTGAGGATAAGCGCCTGCGGCAGCGGATTGGCGGCACCTGCCGGCAGCGTATCCATGCCCGCCGGAATGATCGGCGGCACTTCCCGTGTCAGCCTGCCGGCCGTGAACAGGAGCAGATTGACCGCATTGCCGAGAATGGCGATGCCAAGCAGCATGCGAATGCTGTGACGCGACAGCATGAGATAGATCGCCACCGAAAAGAAGATGCCGACGAGAATGGAGAAGACCGCTTCCATCAGTCGCTTTCCCTTTCTTCCAGCGCCAGCGCAATGGAGGTGATGGCGCCGACCACGACGAGATAGACCCCGATATCGAAGGACATGACGGTGGAAAGCGGCACCTCGACCCCGAACAGGCTCGGATAGACCCAGAGGCCGGTCATGAAGGGCACGCCGGCGGCCATGGAGACAAGGCCCGAGAGCATCGACAGCAGCAGCCCCGCGCCTGCAATGGCCAGCGGATGAAACAGGATGGCGCGCCGTACCGCCGTGACACCATAGGCGATGCCATAGATCGCCAGCGCCGAGACGGCGATCAGCCCGCCGATGAAGCCGCCGCCCGGCTCGTTATGGCCACGCAGCAGCACGAAGATGGAAAACAGCACCATGAGGCTTGTGACAACCGGCGCGACGGTGCGCAGGATGAGCGTGTTCATGCCCGCGCTCCCTTCTTTTTCGCCGTCTTCGCCGGTCCCTTGGGGACGGCGGCAGGGCGGATGCGGATGAGCGCGAGAATGGCAAGACCGGTAATCATCACCACCGCGATTTCGCCGAGCGTATCCGTGCCGCGGAAATCGACGATGATGACGTTCACTACATTCGCCCCATGGGCGATGACCTTGGAATAGGTGTTGTAGAAATCCGTCAGGCGGTTGTCGAAGCTCGCCTCGGTCGCGCGCATCAGGAACAGGGCAAAGCCCGCTCCGCAGGCAATGGCGATGGTGCTGTCCAGCAGCTTCTGGCCGAGGCCACGATGGTCCGATGGCGACAGGCGCAGCCGCGTCATCACCAGCGTCAGGATGACGACCGAGAGCGTCTCGACCATGAATTGCGTGAAGGAGAGATCGGGCGCGCCGAACAGCAGGAAGATAACCGCCACCGCAAAGCCCTGAATGCCGAGCGCGATGATGGCGGTGAGCCGGCTCGACGCCGTCAGGACGGCGATGAGGCCCGCCACGGCAATGGCGATGAAGGTCAGCTCATGGACCGGCATATCGCGCGGCCATGACGGCATGGATGGCAATTCGCCATAAAGGAACAGCGGCACGAGCAGCACGGCCGCGATGACGGCGAAGGTGGCGGTGACGTAAAATTCCAGCCGGCCCGGCTGGATGCGCCGGGTGATGTGGAACGAGACTTTCACCAGCATTTCGATGAAGACGTCAAAGCCCCTGTCCGGCCCGGCCCCCAGCGCCTTGAAGGTACGGTCGATCAGGCTGCGGACCGTGGAAAGCTGCGTGTAAAGGGCGATGCCGAGCGCGATTGTCAGCAGCGACAGGCCAAGCGGCACGCCGATATGGGGAATGAGAGAGATTTCCACCGGGCGCGGCTCACCTGCTATGGCGCTTGCCATGGGGGTGGAGATGTAAAAATGCGCGATGCCGGTAAAGAGAGCGATGGTGAGCCCCTTCAATGCCAGAAGCGCCGGGCCGAGCCAGAGCAGCAGCGGGCCCTCATGCGCCTGTTTCGGGGTTTTTACAGGCTTGCCGAGGAAGGGCTTCAGGGCCACGGCGAAGGCGATGGCGAACATCAGGCCGTTGCCGAGAATGGCGATGCCGGTGAACAGCACGGCGCGCGGATTGCCATGCGCCAGCGCGTAATAGATCTCTTCCTTGGCGAGGAAACCGAAAAACGGCGGCAGGCCGGCCATGGAGATGGCTGCCGCGAGCGCCGCTGCGAAGGTGATGGGCATGGCCTTGCGCAGGCCGCCAAGCTTCGTCACGTCGCGCGTGCCAGTCTCGTGGTCGATGATGCCGGCGACCATGAACAGCGCGCCCTTGAACAGCGAATGCGCCACCAGATAAAGCACCGCCGCCTCGATGGCATGATCCGAGCCGAAACCTGTCAGCATGACGAGCAGGCCGAGCGAGGAGACGGTGGTATAGGCAAGCATCAGCTTCAGGTCTGTCTGGCGCACGGCCAGCAGCGCGCCGGTGAGCATGGTCAAGCCGCCGAAGAAGGGCAGCAGGATCTGCCAGGCGGCGGTATCGCCAAGCACCGGGTTGAGACGCATCAGCAGATAGACGCCAGCCTTCACCATGGTGGCCGAATGCAGATAGGCCGAGACCGGGGTTGGCGCTTCCATGGCGTTGGGCAACCAGAAATGGAACGGAAACTGCGCCGATTTCGTGAAGGCACCGCCGAGGACCAGAAGCAGCGCCGCCAGATAAAACGGGCTGTCGCGCAGGATATCGCCGCCGCGCACCAGCATTGAGAGTTGCGTCATGCCGCTGATATCCCAGATGAAGATCAGCCCGGCGAGCAGCAGCAGACCGCCGCCGCCCGTCACCACCAGCGCCTGCAGCGCGGCCCGGCGCGAGGCGGCGCGCTCATGATCGAAACCGATCAGCAGGAAGGAGGTGATGGAGGTCAGTTCCCAGAAAACGAACAGCATCAGCAGGCTGTCGGAGACCACGACGCCCAGCATCGCGCCCATGAACAGAAGCAGGAAAGAGAGAAACCGGCCCTGCTGCGGATGGCCCTTCATGTAACCGCCGGCATAAAGCACGATCAGCAGGCCGATGCCGGTGATCAGCAGCGCGAAGGTGAGCGACAGGCCATCGAGGAACCAGGAGAAGCTGAGATTAAAGCTTGGCACCCAGGCATAACCGCCCGTCACCACGCCGCCCGCCGCGATCTGCGGCAGCATCAGCGCGAAATGCACGAAGGCGAGAGCCGGCGCTATCGCAACGATCCATGCGGCATTGTGACCGAATCTTTTCACCAGGGCCGGCGCGGCAAGCGCTGCCAGAAACGGCAGAAACAGCGACAGGAATGTCAGCGCCGTGACATCGGAGGTCATTCACATCTCCCGGGATGTCCCCCACCCCTGCGCGCCAATGAATGGCGTTCTCTTTCAAATCGATTTTTCAGTTAAGGCATAGATAAATGCATCTCAACCCAAATCGACATTCACGGCCCATAACGAACGCGTTATGACAGGCTGCCCCTTTCAATCGGCGGCGGCGATGACTATTTGAGGCGGGAACAGAAAGGATCATTCCATGAGCGATCTGACTTCCCCCAAAGTGACCAAGACCGATGCGGAGTGGCGTGAGCAGCTGACGCCGGAGCAATATCGCATCCTGCGCGAACACGGCACCGAGCGCGCCTTTACCGGCCCCTATTGGGACACATTCCAGAAAGGCCTCTACCGCTGCGCGGCCTGTGACGAACCGCTGTTCCTCTCCGATACGAAATTCGATGCCGGCTGCGGCTGGCCGAGCTATTTCGAGCCCGTCAAGCCCGGTGCCGTGACGGAATATCGCGATGCGAGCCACGGCATGGTGCGCACGGAAA
The DNA here is from genome assembly GCF_027212525.1 of Agrobacterium sp. SOY23. Lineage (NCBI taxonomy): Bacteria > Pseudomonadati > Pseudomonadota > Alphaproteobacteria > Hyphomicrobiales > Rhizobiaceae > Agrobacterium > Agrobacterium sp. SOY23. The sequence goes on from NZ_JAPWDT010000004.1 coordinate 538,361, forward strand.
TCCGCTGCGCCAATTGCGACGGCCATCTCGGCCACGTTTTCCCCGACGGCCCGCCGCCCACCGGCCTGCGTTATTGCATCAATGGCCATTCGATGGTGTTCGAGCCGGTTTGATGAACGATGCGGTGAAAGGCCGGCTGCCCCTGCCGGCCTTTCACCGCTGAAAAGGTCGTCTCGACAGCCGGACCGGAGAGTGAGATCATCACCGTCTCACTCCTTCCGGATCATCACCATGGCGCTCGAAACCATCCTCATTTTTATTCCCGCCTGCTTTGCCCTGAACATGGCCTTCGGGCCGAACAATCTTCTGTCGATGACGGTGGGCGCGCGCTACGGCATGGCCACGGCGGTGATGGCGGCAAGCGGCAGGCTGGTCGCTTTCGCGGGGATGATCGCGATTGCAGCACTCGGGCTCGGCGCACTTTTGATGGCGTCCGAGATGATGTTCTCACTGATCAAATGGATCGGCGTTCTTTATCTGCTGTGGATCGGCTTCAAGCTCATCCGCTCAAAGGCTGAAGCTACCGCCCCCGATGTATCCTCGGCCAACGGCAATGTTCTCAAAACCTATCTGCGGCAGGAGTTTTTCGTCGCCTCCGGCAATCCCAAGGCTATTTTGATCTTCACGGCCTTTTTCCCGCAATTCATCCAGCAGGACGCCTATTGGCAGAGTTTCGCCACGCTCGGGGCGATTTTCCTTCTGCTCGAGGTGGTGGCCATTGCCGTTTATGCTTTTATTGGCTCACGCCTGTCCGGTCTCATGCGCAATGCGCGAGCCCTGAAGCGCGTCAACCGGATCAGCGGCTCGATGATGATGGCCTTCGGCGTCATGCTCGCCTTCGCCCGGCGTCCGGCCTGAAGGGAACCCGTCCAGCCTGCTAGCCTAATTTCAGCTCCATGCAGGTCAAATCCAGCCAGCGGCCGAACTTGGTACCGACTTCAGAGAACCGCCCGACGACCCTGAAACCGAGGCTTTCGTGCAGGCGGATGGAGGCGGTGTTTTCCGCCTCGATGGCGGCGATCAGAACGTGCACGTCGTTGCCGCTGGCATGGTCGATCAGCGCCTGCATCAGCCGCTTGCCGATGCCGTGACCGCGGGCATCCTTGTGCACATAGACCGAATGTTCGCGGGTGTGGCGATAACCGTCAAAGGCGCGCCAGTCGCCGTAGGAAGCATAACCGGCGACCTTGCCGTCGAGAATGGCGACGATGACCGGGAAACCGCGTGACTTGCGGGCGGCGAACCATTCCTTGCGGTTCTCCAGATCGACCACCACCTCGTTCCAGATCGCCGTCGTGTTCACGACGGCATCGTTATAAATCTCCATGATGCCGGAGAGATCGTCCACGGTCGCGTCGCGCAGTTCCACGCTCATATTGCTTCGCCCTCATATTTCCCAACGAGCGGCTGCGGAAAGGCGGCGGCTCCTGCAACGAGCCTTAAGCGATGACGCCGAGCAATGTCCAGTACGTCGAGCCTTACGACGCCAGGGGAACGAGGCTGAAGGCGGTGACCACGGCGAAATAATGAACCGCAGCGGCGGAAACGACGAAACCGTGCCAGATGGCATTCTGGAAGCGCAGCTTTTCCCAGACATGGAAGATCACGCCGAGCGAATAGATGACACCGCCGGCGACGATGAGCCAGAGCGTGACGGGGGCGAGATGCGACGACAGGGGCTCGACCACCATGACGCCACTCCAGCCCATGGCGAGATAAAGACCGATGGCCACCCGGTCATAACGGCCGGGAAACAGGCATTTCAGCAGGATGCCGCAGAGCGCCGCAACCCAGATGAGACCCAGCATGACGGCGATCAGCGGATCGTTGATGCCGCGCATCAGGAAGGGCGTATAGGTGGCGGCGATCAGGATGAAGATCGCCGAATGGTCGAGCCGGCGCAGGAACCATTTCACCCTGGAATGCGGCCAGATGTTGTAGGTGAAGGACACGGAGAGGCAGGCAACGAGACCGAGACCATAAATCCAGGCGGCGGCGATCGCGCTCAGCGTGCCCCAGGCGGTCGCGTAAAAAATCAGCGCCGTGGCGCCCACCAGCGCAAATACGATTCCAACGCCGTGGACGATGCCATCGGCGACGATCTCGTGAAAATCATACTGGCGCCCGAACCGCCACATCTCGCTCATTGGTCCAATCCCGTCTGCGTGCTTTCATCAAAGCATGGAGACAATATTAGACAGGAACAAGACAGCGGCCGGTTAACGGCAATCAAATTGCGTTCGAGGCTGTTGCGAAAGGAGAGGTCCGCCATAAGTCCCCCACACGAGAGCAATCGTCTGAGGGCGAGCGGATGCCGCTTGTTTCTTCTCCCCGCCGGGGAGAAGTCCGCGGCAGCGGGATGAGGGGCGACGGTAGCGATAGACCGAGAGGTTGCCCCTCATCCGGCCCTTCGGGCCACCTTCTCCCCGGCGGGGAGAAGAAAGGAGCGGCGACGTCGAACCCCTTTTCAACCGCGCTCACAAAGCCGCGGCACATTCCTGACAGAACGGCGTATAGGGCACCGCCTTCAGCCGATCTTCCGAAATCTTCTTGCCGCATTTGACGCAGGTGCCGAAGGTGCCGCTTGCGACGCGGTCCAGTGCCGCATCGATGGCGCGCAGCTCGTCCTGCCCCACCTGCCCCATTTCGTCGAGCACCTCGTCATTGTTGCGCTCGATGGCGCGATCCTCGTCGTCGGGATTGCGCGGCTCCTCGAAATCGGCCTCGATCCTGTGCAGGCGGCGATAAAGCTCGCGCTGGCGGTTTCTCAGGATTTTCTCGTAACTTTCAACATTCATGGTCTTTTCCTCCAGCCCGAGCGGGCGGAAAACCCGCCCGCAACCCTAGACATCACGCCTTTACCGATCGACCAGCACCGAGCATTTGGCGTGGCGCACCACACGGTCGGCGGTGGCGCCAATGAAATAATTGCTGAAATCCGGCGTGTGCGACGCGATGATGATGAGGTCCGCCTTGTGCTCCTCGGCGGCGGCGATGATCTCGCGGGCGGGTGCGCCGCTTCTGATTTCCTGGCTACCCTTGAAACCGGCCCTGGTCCTGAGGTCCGAAAGCTTGGCCTTGGCGTCCTTGATGGCGTTTTCGATGAGGTCGACAGGCAGGTCGATCGCCATGTAACCCGGCAGTTCCTCGACCACGTTGATGAGAACGATCTCGCCATCGGGGTCCAGCAGCGCCTTGGCCTTTTCGAGGATCTTTTCCCCCTTGTCGGTGGCGCTGAGGTCTACCGGTACGATGATCTTCTTGTACATGGCTGTCTCCTTTGGCTTGATCCGCCATTTAGCGTGTCGGGTTAGGCTTATATTTCCCCTTCGGCGCAGCCTTCACCTTGATCGAAGTCAAAGCTGGAGCCGCACCGCACCGGGGCATTGTCAACGAATAGTAGACGGTCAATCGCCACACCGCGATCTTTGCTGAACGACGAAACCAGCCCATATTCGCCTTCGACAAACGCCGCAAAGCGGCGTCGGCCGATATCATCGGCGACCGATCCGCCCCATGGCGCTTCGGATTCAATATGGAGATCATGATGAGTGAAATCAAACAATTCGCCCTGACGCGGCCGGCCTATGTCGGTCAGGCGCATCTCGTCGTTCACGATCTGCCGCGCGTTTCGGATTTTTACCAGAAGATCATCGGTCTTTCCGTTCTCGAAAAGAACCCGAGCGGCGAAGTGCTGGGGGTAAACGGCCAACCGCTTCTGACGCTGTCCACCTCCGACGTCGCCGAGCGCGCGCCGCGCAATGCCGCCGGCCTGTTCCACACCGCATTCCTGATGCCGAGCCGCAATGATCTCGCGCACTGGCTGGCCCATGCCGCACACAACAATGTCCAGCTTCAGGGCGCATCCGACCATCTGGTCAGCGAGGCGATCTATCTTGCCGACCCAGAAGGCAACGGCATCGAGGTCTATCGCGACCGTTCACCCGACGAATGGACCTACCAGCCGGACGGCACGGTGGAGATGGCAACGATCGGCCTCAACCTGCAGGCGCTTTACGACAGCGCGCCGAAAACGGCCTTTACGGGTGCTGCGGACGGCACCGCCATCGGCCACATTCACCTGCAGGTCGGCAATATCCCGCAGGCGGATGAATTTTATCAGGATGTGCTGGGGCTGAAGATCATGGCGCGTTATCCGGGCGCGAGCTTCTTCGGCTCGGGCGCCTATCACCACCATGTCGCCGCCAATATCTGGAACAGCCGCGGTGCTGCGGCCCGCAAGGACAACATGACCGGCCTTTCCGGCTATTCGCTGAAATTCAACGAGGCCGCAGCGCTCGACAGGGCAGTTGCCGCGCTCGACCGGCTGGAAATCGCCACCGAGCGGCAAAGTGACGGGATCGTTTTGAAAGATCCGTGGGGTATCGGGCTAAAGCTTTCCGCCTAAAGCAAAAAAGGGCAGCAGAAATTTACGCTGCCCCGGAACCGCCACATTCTTCGAACGTTTGTCACCTGATTGGGGAGCCGTTCGATGAATGAAAATGCCAGACCGGAAAAGACCGGCACTTTGGTTACCGGCGGAGCCACCGCCGGAACCGTTCCGGCAACAAGAGCGGACCCGCTGGAAACTCCGGTATCCGGCCCGCGCCGCGACGATGCGCGCAGCCAGCAGCCGCTTGGCCGGGAAGCGCTGGATGTGGTCGTCGCCTGGTCGGTGATCGGCATCTTCCTCATCATGCTGATGGCCGTCATCCACGAATTGTCGCTCATCCTCATTCCGGTGGTGATGGCGATCGTGGTGGGCATGATCCTCGGCATCGCCGCCGAAAAACTCGGCTCCTATGGCATTCCCGGTTTCGGCGTCGCGCTCATTCTTTCGAGCCTTGTCGCGGCGGTGATGTTTTTTGTCATCAATTCGCTGACCGAGCCGCTCTCGCTGCTGGCTTCGGAAGGCCCGGCGCTGGTGGAGCGCAGCATCGACCGTTTCCTGCCCTATCTGCAAAGTCTCAAATGGCTGAATATTTCGGCGGCCAGTTTCAGCATGGGGTCGATGTCGATGGAATCGCTGATTTCGCGCAGCGGCGAGATCATCTCCCTGCTCGGTTCCAACGTCACCCCCGCCATCGTTCAGGGCCTGATCTTCCTCGCCGCGCTGCTGATGTTTCTCTATAGCCGGCTACGGCTGCGCAAGGCGATCATCATGGCCTTTCCGGCCCGCCACCAAAGGCTGCGCACCATTCGCATCATCGGTTCGGTGGAAGAGGTGCTCGGCACCTATTTCGCCACGGCGGCGCTGATCTATGCCGGGCTTGGCGTGACGATGGTGATCATCGCCTATTTCGGCGGCCTCGCCATGCCGCTGTTGTGGGGGCTGTTCGCCTTCCTCTCCAGCTTCGTGCCGTTTCTCGGCATCACCGCCATGACGATCTCGCTGACGGTGGCGGGCATCATCACCCATGACAACATTGTTCTCGCGCTTCTGCCGGCCGCAATCTTCTTCACCATTCATCTTTTGATGGAAAACCTCGCCTTTCCGGCGGTTGTCGGCCGCAACATGGAAATCAACCCCTTCCTCGTCTTCGTGATGATCATCTTCTGGACGTGGATGTGGGGGGCTGCCGGCGCCATGCTCGCCCTGCCGCTATCGCTGATCGCCATGACGGTGACGCGGGAACTCTTCCCCTCGCGCCGGGTGGTGCCAAACCTGCCGGATTAAACACCGGCTTTCCGGCCGGAAATGCGACAAAAAAGGAGTTTGAGGGTTTTCGTGATTCGGAGAAAAGCGAAACCGCTCCGGGTTTGAGCTTTCAGGAGATTGTCCGTTGACGGCGGGCATTGGGGTTTACCCCACGCGCCCGCCGACAACCAACAACCTCTTGAAACCCAGCGGCCAGGCCGCTCAGGAAGCGAGCGGCATTCCCTGCATCTGTCCCTGCGCCATGCGGCGCTCGTGCTCGATCAGCCATTTCTTGCGCCACAAACCGCCGCCATAACCGGTGAGGCTGCCATCCGCCCTCAGCACCCGGTGGCAGGGAACGACAATCGCAATCTGGTTGGCGCCATTGGCGCGGGCCACGGCGCGCACGGCGGAGGACCTGTCCATGCTGGTTGCGAGTGAAGAATAGCTGACGATCTGACCCGTCGGGATTTCCCGCAGGTTCCGCCAGACATCGCGCTCGAAGGGCGTGCCATGGCCGGCAAGCCGGGTTTGGAAGGCCGCCGAACTGCCGGCGAAATACGCCTTGAGCTCCGCTTCAATCTGGCCTGTCACCGCCGTCCGGCCCAGCACCATATCCGCGCCGGTGCGGGTCTTCAGCCGTTTCAGCTCGGCCGGAAGGGCCGGCCGATCGGCGAATTCGAGGAGATGCAGGGCATGGTCATCGGCGATAGCGAGCATCGGGCCGATCGGCGTATCGATCCAGTCGCCCTTCAGGAAACCCCTGCCCTTCATGGCGGCGGGCGAGGTGCCGAAGAACTGGTTGATGGCCGAACGAAAACCGCTGCCGGATTCGTAACCGGCATCGATCTGCGCGCCGATCACCGCCTCGCCCGAGGCAAGGCTTTCCGCCGCGTCCCCCACCCGTCGCAGCCGGGCGATTTCCAGAAAGCTCATGCCGAAGCGGCGCTTGAAGGTGCGCCGCACGGTGGAGGGATCATGGCCGAGCGCCACCACATCCTCCTCGCGCCAGCGCCGCGCCGGTTCGTTTTCCAGCGCCGTCAGGAGCGAGGTGACGGTCTCATCGGCGGTGCCATAGGATAACATCGGCTTGCAGCGCTTGCAGGGACGGAAACCCGCCTCCAGACATTCGGCGATGGTCTCGCGGAACCGGCAGTTCTCGATCTTCGGCTTGCGCGCCGTGCAGGTGAAGCGGCAGAAGATCTTGGTGGACGTCACGCAGACATAGGCCACGCCTTCATAGGCGGGGTCCTTGTTCACAAGGGCGGAATAGAGGGTTTCGGTGTCGGGGCGTTTGAACAGCATCATGGGAGGATGCTAGCGCAAATTTCCAGCCCGCGCCGCCGAAAAACGGGCGTGGATGCGGGAGGATTTATCTTCGCCCCCCAGCCATGACGACCGCTGCTTCCAGTGGAGCGAGAGGGTGCGGCATATTTCTTCTCCCCGCCGGGGAGAAGGTGGCGCGCAGCGCCGGATGAGGGGGTTACGGTAAAGAGATGCGGAGAGCTTGCCCCCTCATCTGCCCTTCGGGGCATCTTCTCCCCGGCGGGAAGAAGAAAGAGGCGGCAACGTTTCGGATCAATTTCCCGGAGGCGCGAAGGATGGGTCGTCCAGCCGGGCGAAGATGACGCCACGGGCTTTCAGCGCCAGAAGGCCCTTCACCACACCCTCGCCCGCCTCATGCGTCGGCTGGTTGATGTGGGAGATGATGACATCGCCGTTCCTGGCGGAAGCGATGTGTTTTGCCGTCGCGGCAGCACCCAGAAGCGAGCCGCCATCGCCATTGACGGAATAACCCGCCACCCGCATGCCGAGCCGGTTGATGGTGGCCATGGAGGAATTAGTGTATTTCGCCGTCGCGCCACGGAACCATTGCGGCTGCAGACCGGTGGCCGCGACGATCGCCTGACGGCCACCTTCCACCTCCTGCTCGACCGCCGCTTCAGAACCGGCGGCGGCGATGCCATAGATCGAGACGGGCTTATCGACCGCCGGCACATGGTTTTCGCCGTGATTTTCGATCTCGAACAGATCGGGATGCGCCAGAAGCACGGATAGCGCTTCCCCATTGTGCTTCAGCCAGCGGGCGGTGACGAAGATCGTCGCGGGGATACGCTCCTTCACCAGCGTATCGAGGATGCGGTGGTCGGTCTTGCCCATGCAGGCATCGAGCGTCATCGCCACCCGCACCTTGCCATCATGCTGCGGCGTCATTTTCAGCGATGGCTCGACAAGGCCGTTCCCCGCAAAGGCGGCGGAGGCGGCAGAGGCGAACAGGGCAGCAAGGAGGAAGCGACGTATCATTTTCATTTTCCGCAGTGTCATGCAGTGTATTCCCGTGGCAATCCGCCCGCAAAGCGCCCGAATTATGGCGCGGTTTCCAGCACGGACAGCGCCTCCAGCGCCTCTTCCACCCGCTGGCGCTCCGCGCTGGTGAGCGGCAGGATCGGCCGGGGCGGCTCGCTCACCGTCAGCGAGAGAATATTGGCGGCGGCATAAATCACGCGGATGCTGCCGAATTCCTTGAACAGCGCCCAGAGCGGCTGGAAGGCCACATCGATGTTTTTGACCTCTTCCGCATTGCCGGCCTGGGCAGCGCGCATCAGCCGGAGCGCCGGAACCGGCAGCAGGCCGGCAACCACGCTGTACCAGGTGTCACCACCGGCAAGCGTGGCCTCGGCGCAGCCCCAGTCGCCGCTGTAGCCGATAGCGAAACCATCCGTCAGCTTCGGCTTGAGCCGCGCAAGCTCGCCGGCATAATCGGCATCGGCCGGCAGCGGCATCTTGATGGCGCGGATATTCGGGATATAGGCGAGCCGCACCAGAAGCTCGTCGCTGAAGGTAAGGCGGGTGGTCGTCGGGTTGTTGTAGATGGCGAGCGGCAGCGCCGTCGCACCGGCCACGGCAGCGAAATGGTGGTAAGCCTCTTCCTGCGTCAGCGGCGTATAGGAGACGGGTGCGAGCAGCAGCGCATCGGCGCCGGCCGCTTCCGCATCCTTGGCCAGCGCAACCGCCTCATCGGTGCGCAAGGCGCCGACGCCTGCCATCAGCGTGCGCCTGCCCTTGAGAATGGCGGCGGCGGCCTCGACGGCGCGGCGCCTCTCTTCGCGCGTGAGATACATATAGATACCGGTGCTGCCGAGAATGCCGACGGAATCGACCGCCGCCGCATCCAGCCGCGCGATCAGGGCGGAGAAGGCCTCGACATCGACCCGCCCGGCCTCGTCAGCCGGCGTGATCGGAAAAGCCGAAAGTCCCTTGAATCGTGTCGCCATATCCGTCTCCCTCGCTTCGATCAGCAGGCAGGGTTACAGAGCCGCCGGCGGAGCGGCAAGAAAAGCGGAGGCTAAACGCCTGCCGACAACCGAAAAAATCCTTGCTTAGTCATAAAGATACAACTTCTTCCACTGCTCTTCGGGAATCTTGTCGCCGACCCGGTAATCGAAGGACTGGATGCTGAGGCTGTCGCTCTTCAGCTGGCACTTGTATTTGAGCTTGTACCATTCGCCCGAGCTTCTGAAGACCGCGCCCGGCGCCCTGATGGAATTCTTGCCCACTTCCGGATCACCGAACGTATAGGCGATCACCTTGTCCGGCCGCATGCCCTTCTGCTCGGTCGCTATCCTCTCCATCGCCTCGATATCGCAGCGCTGCTCAAGCCGTTCTTCGGGAGCAAGCGCGTTCAGCTGCCGCATGACGCTGGCGTCGATCGCGAAAGCGGGGGTGAAGGCCTGCAGGCTGAGGAAAAAGGCAGAAAGGGCAGCGGGAAGAAGCTTTCGCATGGGGTCCTGTCAGTTTTTTCGTTTGTTCTTGGCAATTGTCTTAGCAGGTGCGGCAGGCCGGGCGACCGACGCACATCATCGCCGATTTGCCGGATATTGCCAAAATGTGATCGAAAGCTGACGAAATTGTGCCCGAGCTGCATTCCGCCTGTGGAGATTTGAAACTTGATCGGCCGGGAGGCGCGCTCTACATCTGGTGCGCATATCGATTTTCATACGAAAGCGAGTTTCCCTTGCCGATTTTCAAGAATCTCCCCGCTGCCCCGACCGCCGAAAAACGGCCCGTTCAGGACACGCATCACGGCATTACCCGCACCGACAATTATGCATGGTTCCGGGCCGATAACTGGCAGGCCATGTTCAAGGACACCTCCATCCTCGACCCCGCCATCCGCGCCCATCTGGAGGCGGAAAACGCCTATATGGAAGCGGCCATGGGCGACACCAAGGCGCTTCAGGAAAAGCTGTTCGAGGAGATGAAGGGCCGCATCAAGCAGGATGATTCCTCCGTGCCGGTCAATGACGGACCTTATGCCTATGGCACGCTGTTCGTGACCGGTGGCGAACAGCCGCATTATTTTCGCACCCCGCGCGGCGGCGGCGAAAAACATGTGCTGCTGAATGGCGACAAGGAGGCCGAGGGCAAGGATTATTTCCGCCTTTCCGGTCTCGACCAGTCCTCCGATCACAGCCACGGTATCTGGGGTTACGACGACAAGGGCTCGGAATATTTCACCCTGCGCATCCGCAACCTCGAAAGCGGCGAAGATCTTGCCGATATCGTTGAAAACACCGGCGGCGGTGGGGCCTGGGCGCCGGACGGCAAGAGCTTCTTTTATACGCTGCAGGACGAGAACCACCGTCCCTCGAAGGTCTTCCACCACATTATCGGCGAGCCGCAATCGACCGACCGTCTGGTCTATGAGGAAAAGGACCCCGGCTTCTTCATGGGCGTCGGTGCATCCGTGCTCGACGATTTCATCTTCATCGACATTCACGACCATGAGACCAGCGAATATCGCATTCTTTCCACCGGTGACCTGACGGCCGAGCCGAAGGTGGTGGCGGAGCGCGAAGAGGGCATCGAATATTCGATGTGCGAAGGCGGCGACGTCTTCTTCATCCTCACCAATGACGGCGACGCCAAGGATTTCCGCATCGTCGAAGCACCGGTCTCAGCACCGGGCAAGGAAAACTGGAAAGAAGTCGTGCCGCATGAGCCGGGCCGTCTCATTCTTTCCGTCGATGCCTATGCCCGCCATCTCATCTGGCTGGAGCGCCGCGATGGCCTGCCGCGCATCGTCATTCGCGACCGCCGCACGGGCGAGGAGCATTCCATCGCCTTTGCCGAAGAGGCCTATTCTCTCGGCCTGCATGGTGCGGCGGAATATGACACCGACGTCATCCGCTTCTCCTATTCCTCGATGACGACGCCGAGCCAGTTGTTCGATTACGACATGGTGACGCGCGAGCGCACGCTGCTGAAGACGCAGGAAGTACCCTCCGGCCACAATCCGGATGATTACATTACCCGTCGCATCATGGCCCCTGCCCATGATGGCGAGCTGGTGCCGGTCTCCCTGCTCTACCGCAAGGATGTGGCGCTCGACGGTTCCGCCCCCTGCCTGCTCTATGGTTATGGCGCTTACGGCATCACCATTCCCGCTTCCTTCTCCACCACGACGCTGTCGCTCGCCGACCGTGGTTTCATCTATGCCATCGCCCATATTCGCGGCGGCAAGGACAAGGGTTTCGAATGGTACGAGACCGGCAAGATGGAAGCCAAGCAGAACACCTTCAAGGATTTCATCGCCGCTGCCGATCATCTGGTGCAGGAAGGTTTCACCTCCTATGAGGGCATCATCGCCGAAGGCGGTTCTGCCGGCGGCATGCTGATGGGGGCTGTCGCCAATATGGCGCCGGAGAAATTCGCCGGCATCATCGCCGCCGTCCCCTTCGTGGACGTGTTGACCACCATGCTGGACGACACCCTGCCGCTCACCCCGCCGGAATGGCCGGAATGGGGTAATCCGCTGGAATCGGCGGAGGAATATCAGTGGATCGCCGCCTACAGCCCCTATGACAATGTCGGCGCCAAGGCCTATCCGCCGATCCTTGCGCTTTCCGGCCTCACCGATCCGCGCGTAACCTACTGGGAACCGACCAAATGGGTGGCGAAGCTGCGCGAGAACACGACGGGGGAAGCCCCGATCCTGCTCAAGACCAACATGGCGGCGGGCCATGGCGGCAAGTCCGGCCGTTTCCAGCGGCTGGAGGAAATAGCCTTCGAATATGCCTTCGCGCTGAAGGTGGCCGGCAAAGACGCCGTGTGACATCCTGACCGTGAAACGGGCGGCGACAGGGTGGCCGCCCGGACCTCAACAGTGCGAAAATACCCTCAAAAAACCTCTTTCTAAATATTTTTTCTACAAAATCACGAGTTTATTTTCTCTTTAAACTCAGACTTGATATCCATTGGTTTTCTATTTCATTTTACTGAATTACTAAATATACCCGCGTAAATGCGAAATACATTTTATGTATTACGCCAAATCTAAAAACGTTCCGAAAATCGATCGCATGGCTGCGATGCGCCATTTCGCGTTGCAATATCACTTTTTGGCCGTATTATGCCGGTCGTTGACATATTCATGCGCCTTTTCTCCGCCCTTCTCGCGGCAACCCCGCAGCACGTCTTGCGGATATTCTTTCTGCCGGATTTTTTCGGCTTCTCCACGCGCCATGTCAGTTCGCCCTTGGCAATCCGGGCTTTGCAGTGCTCCCGCTTTGCCAACTGAAAACACTGCATCAGACTTGGAGGTCTCCACATGAAGAAACTCCTGGCCTCGACCATTCTCGTAACGGGCTTTACCATCGCTGCCGGTGCAGCACATTCCGCCAAGGCCGCCGAAACGTGCGGCAGCATCACGATTGCCGAAATGAACTGGGCATCCGCCGGTGTCGCGGCTTACGTCGACAAATTCATCATGGAAAACGGCTATGACTGCACGGTCAATGTCGTGACCGGCGACACCATGCCAACCTTCGCTTCCATGAACGAAAAGGGCCAGCCGGACATGGCGCCCGAATTGTGGGTGAACGCCGTGCGCGAGCCGCTCGACGCCGCCGTCAAGGAAGGCCGCATGATCGAGGCTTCCAAGATTTTGAGCGAGGGCGGCATCGAAGGCTGGTGGATTCCGAAATTCATCGCCGACGCGCACCCGGATATCAAGACCGTCGAGGACGCGCTGAAACATCCCGAACTTTTCCCCGCCCCGGAAGACGCCAGCAAGGGCGCCGTGCACAATTGCCCGTCCGGCTGGAACTGCCAGGTAACCACCGCCAATCTCTACAAGGCGCGCGAAGGCGACAAAAAGGGCTTCACGCTGGTCGACACCGGCTCGGCCGCGGGTCTTGATGGCTCGATCGCCAATGCGTTCGAAAAGAAGCAGGGCTGGCTCGGCTATTATTGGTCACCCACCGCCATTCTCGGCAAATACGAGATGGTGAAGCTGGATGACGGCGTCGAACTCGACCGCGCCCATTTCGACGAGTGCACGGCGAAGGTCGATTGCGCCAGCCCGAAGGTGAACGCCTATCCGGTGGCCGATGTCTATACCGTCATTACCAAGGATTTCGAGGGCAAGGCCGGGGTGACGATGGACTACATCAAGGCCCGCAACTGGGACAACAGGATGGTCGCCGAAATCCTTGCCTGGATGAATGAAAACCAGGGCACCAACGAGGATGGCGCGGAATATTTCCTCGAGAACCACGAGGAAATCTGGACGAAGTGGGTTCCGGCCGAGGTGGCGGAGAAGATCAAGGCTTCGATGTGATTGATTGATGGGAGGAGAAGCTTCGGTGGTATCCGGGGCTTTACCCCCCTCTGCCCTACCGGGCATCTCCCCCACAAGGAGGGAGATCGGCTGGGCGCGCTTTCACGCTTCATCCTCAACCATCTAGATGGGCGAGACTTTGCCGCAGGTCGATCTCCCCCTTGTGGGGGAGATGTCCGGCAGGACAGAGGGGGGTGCCCCGCGCACCAACCTCCCCCCATCCCCAAACCCCAAACGGAAAACAACAACAATGCCCCTCTGCACTTACCTGCCGGACATGCTCTGCAAGTTCCCGGCAATCGACAACTCCACGATGCGTGTGGCACGCAAGACCATCGATGACGGTTTTCGCGATGTCGTACGCAATTACGGTGATGCGATCGACGTCATCGTGCATCCGCTGCAGCTTTTCCTTAATGCCTCGGAGCGGCTGTTCATCCAGACACCGTGGATCATCACGATGCTGGTCATTCTCGCCATCGTGCATCTGGCCGGACGCAGCATCAAGATCACCGGCGGCACCGCCATCTCCCTGCTGATGATCGGCGCGGTCGGCCTCTGGCGCGACGCCATGACAACGCTCTCCATCGTCGCCATTGCCACCCTGATCGCCATCGTCATCGGCCTGCCGCTCGGCATCCTGATGGGTCGTTCGGAGCGCCTGCAACGCCTCATCAATCCCGTGCTCGACGTGATGCAGACCCTGCCCAGCTTCGTTTATCTCATCCCCGTGGTGGTGATTTTCGGCATCGGCAAGGTACCGGGCCTGATCGCAGTGGTGATCTATGCCATTCCGCCCGTCATCCGCCTGACCAGCCTCGGCATTCGCCTCGTTGATCGCGAAGTGCTGGAAGCAGCCGATGCCTTCGGCTCCTCCAACGGCCAGAAGCTGTTCAACGTGCAGCTGCCGCTGGCGCTGCCCACCATCATGACCGGCATCAACCAGACCATCATGATGGCGCTCGCCATGGTCGTCGTCGCCTCCATGGTCGGTGTCGGCGGGCTCGGCAAGAACGTGCTGCAGGCCATCAACAACCAGTTCTTCACGGTGGGCTTCCTGAACGGTTTCGCTCTGGTCGCCATCGCCATCATGTTCGACCGGGCGAGCCAGGCTTTTGGCAAGCGCCTGCAGAAATACCGGGAGGTCTCCCATGGCTAAAAGCATCGAAATCAGGAATCTTTACAAGATCTTCGGCAAGCATCCCGAGAAATATCTCGAAGCGGTGCGATCCGGCATGGACAAGACCGAACTGAACGACAGGCACAACCACGTTCTTGGCCTCAACAACATCAACATCACCATGCCGGGCGGCAAGATTACCGTCGTCATGGGCCTTTCCGGCTCCGGCAAGTCGACACTGATCCGCCATATCAACCGGCTGATCGACCCAACGGCCGGTGAAGTTCTTTACGATGGCGAGGATATCTGCGGCATGAGCGCTTCGGCGCTCAGGCAGTTCCGCCGCCACAAAACGGCGATGGTGTTCCAGAAATTCGGCCTTTTGCCGCACCGCACCGTGCTGGAAAACAGCGTCTACGGCCTCGATATCCAGCGCGTACCGCGCAGCAGGAGCGAAGAAAAGGGCCGGTACTGGCTGGAGCGTGTCGGCCTTGCCGGTTACGAGGATTATTATCCGAACCAGCTTTCCGGCGGCATGCAGCAGCGTGTGGGCCTTGCCCGGGCACTTGCCAATGATGCCGATATTCTCCTGATGGACGAGGCCTATTCGGCGCTCGATCCGCTGATCCGCGTCGATATGCAGACCATGCTGCTCGATCTGCAGCAGGAGCTGAAGAAGACCGTGGTCTTCATCACCCATGATCTGGACGAGGCGCTGCGGCTCGGCGACCACATCGCCATTCTCAAGGACGGCGAGGTGGTGCAGCAGGGTGACGGCCAGAGCATCATCCTTTCCCCGGCCGATGGTTACGTCACCGACTTCGTGCGCGACGTCAATCGCGGCCGCGTGCTGCAGGCGACCACTGTCATGGAACCGCTCGAAAGCCGCCCGGAAGGCATGCCGGTGCCGGAAACGGCGACGCTGGAGACCATCGCCCGCGACATGTCCGAAGCCAACGAGACCCAGGCCCATGTGGTGAACGAGGACGGCAAGCCGGTCGGCAGCATCGGGCTTGAGACGCTGGTGGCAGCCATGGTGACGCCCGCACCGCAGGAGACGGTGGCGACGGGTGAGGTGGAGGAGAAGATGCGGGAGCCTGCTGCTCCGGCTGAGAAGGAAACGGCGTGAGCGTGAGTAGGAACCGACCGCGTTACTGCGTTCACGACGTCTAGTGTTTTCGTCATACCGGCCTTGAGCCGGTATCCAGCCAGCCCGGGTCCCTGGGCTGAAAAGACTCTTCGCGACGCGCGGACGCGCGTCGGCTGGATTCCGGCTCAAGGCCGGAATGACGGGAATGGGGTGCCTTTGCTGTCAGCAGCATGAAGCTGCAAGAACAAACACCCTGTGCACTTCTGCATGTTCCCCACGCAAAAACGAAGCACTACTTCGCCGGCTGTCAACCCTTGACCGTCGTTGCAATGCAGCAAGCGCAAGCTTCAGACAAGTCGCCGCCATTAACCATTCGTTAACTTTTGAACGCGGAATCACCAACATGCAGATCGAAAGCAATATTGGCGGATATAATTATCAGGGTCGCATCCGCGACATCGAAAAAGCCGGCGGCGCGCAGAACGCGCCGGAGGAACAGGCCGTGAAACATGGCCCCGGCAACCCCACCGTTTCCAGCACCATTCTCTCCCAGTCGCTGGCCAATGTGTTGTGGGCCGTCGGCAATGGCAGCGCGCCCGCTTATCAGGACACCCCGGCCGCCTCCGCCGAAGACAGGGCGGAAGCACAGGCCGAATGGGTGCGCGGCGCCTATTCGGAATATACCGAATAAGCGATTCCGATCAGACCCTTGCCGGGCTGACTTCCACCGTCACATGCGAGAGTTCATGTATGGCGGCAAGTTTCTGCTTGTAAAAGGCCGGCGCCTTCGGCGCCTGCGAATGGATGGCGACGATGGCTGCGTGATGCCCCGGCCCCACCTGCCAGACATGCAGATCGGTGATGCGGTCCTCTTCCGTCTCCACGCTCTCACGGATTTCCTGCGGCAGATATTCCGTCGGCGGCACCGCATCGAGCAGGGTCGTTGCCGTCGAGCGGATCAGCCCCCATGACCAGCGGGCGATGACCAGACCGCCGACAATGCCCATGGCCGGATCGAGGAAGGACCAGCCGTTCCACTTGCCGAGCAGCAGCGCGACGATGGCGAGAACCGAAGTCAGCGCATCGGCAAGCACATGCAGATAGGCCGCCCGCAGATTACTGTCCCTGCCGCCCTTTGCGCCGTGCTCACCATGATCCGCGTGCGAACCGTGATCGTGATGGGCGTGGCTGCCATGGTCGTGATGGGCATGTGAACCGTGAGCATGACCGTGGCCATGATCGTGGTGATGGTCATCCTTCAAAAGCACGGCGCTGACGAGATTGACGGCAAGGCCGATGATGGCGACGAGGATCGCCTGGTTGAAATCGATCTCGACAGGATTGACGAGGCGCATGCCGCTTTCAACGGCGATGAGCAGCGCCACCACCGCCAGCACGATGGCGCTGGCAAAACCCGCCAGATCACCGAACTTGCCGGTGCCGAAGGTGAAGCGCGGATTGCGTGCCTCGCGCCGCGCATAAAGATAAGCGAGCGCCGAGATCAGCATCGCGCCGGCATGGGTGGACATGTGCCAGCCATCCGCCGTCAGCGCCATGGAGCCGAACCAGTGGCCGGCGACGATTTCGGCCACCATCATCGCGGCGGTCAACGCAATCACCATCCATACGCGTCTTTCGTTGCGTTCATGGTCCTGGCCGAGAAAAACATGCTCATGGCCGGCTGTGGCGGGAAATTCGGATGTCGTCGTCATGTCGCTGATCCTGTTCGTTTTTAGAGCGGTTTATTGCGCGCGCCTCTTCCTCGGAAAAGCGCGCTTTTGGAGACTTGCTAGCGAATGTAGGTCTTCAGCACCTGGGCCAGCTCTTCCGCCGCCCGCGCCCGTTCGTCTTCGTTTTCGGCATGCACCACATGTTCGTGCAGATGCTCCTGCATCACCTCCCCGGTCAGGCCGGAAAGCGCGCCGCGCACCGAAGCCAGCAATTGCAGCACCTCACCGCAGGGCTTGGCCTCGTCCAATGCGCGCTCCACCGCCTCCATCTGCCCCTTCAGGCGGCGGATGCGGGCGAGAAGCTTTTCCTTGTTGCGGATCGTATGGGACATGAGCACCTCATATACTATAGGGGGGTATACTATATTGCGATGATTTTCCGTTCAAGTCCCGACTGGCGCAATCTTCGCGAATGTTTCGGCTCCTAAAAGGACCCTCAGAACCTAGGGGGACTCAGTCATGACGACTATCGCAGCAACCAGCAGCAGCCTTTATGCCATTCCGACCCGGAGCCTTGAGCCCGCAAAGGGCAAGCAAACCCAATCCGCCACCGAGGCCCTGCTGGAGCTGACCCAGACCGCGCATCGCGCCATTTCAAGCGTCGAAAGCGTCACCACGGCTGTTGCGCCCGCCGCCAGCGTTTCCGCCAGCCTTGCCGCCGCCCTGTGGAACCTCGACAGCGGCGCATCCACCACGACCACGCCCGCCGCTGAGATGGCCGCCGCACAGCCGGAAGCCGCGCCCAACCTAGAGAATGAGGTTCTCAAGGCGCTGGCACAGGCGCTGGGTGTGGAAGAGACCGCCTGAACCCCATTGAACCGCGGGCGGAAAAGCCATATCTCTAGAGACTAGAGCATCGGACCCCGGAGCGGCGGAACCACCCCGTTCTCCCGCCGTTGCGCCACGGATATGGAGAAAGCCATGCTGTCCATCGGTGAACTGTCGAAACGCACCGGCGTCAAGGTGCCGACGATCCGCTATTACGAGCAGATGGGCCTCATCCGCGAGGCGGACCGTTCGGACGGCAACCAGCGCCGTTATGAAAAATCCGACCTCGAAAGACTGGCCTTCATCCGCCATGCGCGCGATCTCGGGCTCAATATCGAGGCCATCCGCGAGCTGATCGCACTTAGCCAGCATCGCCAGATGCCCTGTGAAGGCGCGGACCGCATCGCCGCCGAACATCTTGCCCATGTGCGCGAAAAAATCGCCAGCCTCAAAAAGCTGGAGCACGAGCTGGAACGCATCGTCTCCCATTGCCATGGCCATTCGATCGAGGATTGTTACGTTATCCGCGCGCTGTCCAACCACGGCATGTGCGAGGGTGAGCACTAGAGCCGGCCCGGAACGGGGCTGACATTCAACTGTCATCCGTGCCCTGTATGCGCCTCCCACCCGCTTGAAGAAGGGATGCCGGATGGCCGCGATATTTCCCCAAATCACCCCGTTCGAGACCGTTTTCCTTGAGGTTTCCGAAGGACACCGGCTGCATGTGACGATTGCCGGTAATCCGGCGGGTCGCGATGCGATCCTGTTGCATGGCGGTCCCGGTTCGGGACTGTCGGCGACGGCGCGGCGCTATTTCGATCCGGCCCTTTTCCGCATCATCCAGTTCGACCAGCGCGGCTGCGGCAAAAGCACGCCCAACGCCGCCGAGAGCCTCGAACACAACACCACACATCATCTGATCGCTGACATGGAAGCCATCCGTTCCGCGCT
The DNA here is from genome assembly GCF_027212525.1 of Agrobacterium sp. SOY23. Classification (NCBI taxonomy): domain Bacteria; kingdom Pseudomonadati; phylum Pseudomonadota; class Alphaproteobacteria; order Hyphomicrobiales; family Rhizobiaceae; genus Agrobacterium; species Agrobacterium sp. SOY23. The sequence continues at coordinate 557,279 of NZ_JAPWDT010000004.1, forward strand.
CATGGTCGATGACTGGCTGGTTTACGGCAGCTCCTGGGGAGCCTCACTTGCGCTGGCCTACGCCCAGCGCCATCCGAAACGGGTGCGCGCCGTGGTGCTGGCGGGCGTCACCACCACGCGGCGGAAAGAGATCGACTGGCTCTACAAGGGGCTGGCGATGTTCCTGCCGCAGCAATGGCAACGCTTTATTGCCGCGATACCGGATCATCTGCCGAAGGATGACCCGGTTGCCGCCTATCACCAACTTCTGCACGACCCCGACCCTGCCATCCGCGCGATGGCCGCCTTCGAATGGCATCTGTGGGAGGCGGGTTCCATTACCGCGGAAAGCACCTCAGCCTTCCCGGAAAAATGGCGCGACAGCGGCTATATTCTCGCTCGCGCCCGCCTCTGCGCCCATTATTTTCACCACGCCGCCTGGCTCGAGGATGGCGCGCTTCTCCGCAATGCCGGTAGTCTGGCGGGCATTCCCGGCGTGCTCGTTCAGGGCATGCGCGATTTGCAGGGACCGCCCGTCACCGCTTATGAACTCGCAGCCGCATGGCCGGGAAGCGAGCTGATCGCCATCGACGGAGCCGGGCATTCCACGGGCGATGCGGGGATGGAAGACGCCATTGTTTCAGCAATCGCACGCTTTGCCTCCTGAAGCCGCTTGACAGATTGCGGATTCGGGCGCATTGCATTTTCCATGATCAACGAACGCGCACCCATCTCCTGCTCGTACTTTTGGGCCTACCTCTAAGAGGCGGCTCGACAGATCATATTGTCAACAAGCCGCCGTCAGGCGGCTTTGTTGTTTTCAAACGTCCTGACGGCACCGATAAGACCAAAGGACCAAAAAAATGACCGAAGATAGCTCCCTCACACTGGAAAGACCGCCCGTCGTCATCATTCGCGGCGCGCGCAAGTCGGATTTGCCCGAACTCAACGAGATGATCACGCTGCTTGCCTCCTACCACGGCGATGCGGCGGCCATCACGCCCGCAAAGCTGGAACGCGACCTGTTCGGCCCCCTTCCCTGGGTGCATGGCCTTGTGGCCGAGGCCGATGGCGCGCTGATCGGCTACGCACTGCTTCTGCCGCTCTACAGGGCGCAGGAAGGCCGGCGCGGGCTGGAGCTGCACCATCTCTTCGTGCGTGACGGCCATCGTGGCCATGGCACCGGCCAGCATCTGGTGTCCCGCGCCCGCGATATCGCCAAGCGCCTCGGTTGCGACTATCTTTCCGTCAGCGCCACGACCGGCAATGTCGCGGCGCATCGTTTCTACGAAAACATGGATTTCGCACCGCGGCCGGTCACCGGCATGCGCTACATGCAGTCCATCGCCTGATTAAAACCGACGGAGACCACCATGACACGGATCGCCATTGCGCTGGCACAGGATTTTGCTGACTGGGAGCCGGCGCTGCTTGCTGCGGCAGCGCGCGGCTATCTCGGTGCCGAGATCATTCACGCCACACCTGATGGCAGGCCGGTGACCTCGATGGGCGGGCTGAAGGTGACGCCGGACACCTCCTATGACGCGCTCGATCCCGCTGATATCGATGCGCTCGTCATTCCCGGCGGTCTCAGCTGGGAAAAGGGAACGGCTGCCGATCTTGGCGGGCTGGTCAAGCGGTTTCGCGAGCAGGACCGGCTGGTCGCCGGTATCTGCGCGGCGGCAAGCGCGCTGGCGGGCACGGGTATCCTGAACAATGTCGCCCATACCGGCAATGCGCTGGCATCGCACAAGGCCTATCCGGCGTACAACGGTGAGGCGCTTTATCGCGACCAGCCGAAAGCGGTCAGCGATGGCGGCATCATCACGGCGGCCGGCAGCGCGCCGGTGAGTTTTGCGGTGGAAATTCTGAAAAGCCTCGGCCTCTTTGGTCCGGAAGCCGAGGCGGAACTTCAGGTTTTTGCGGCGGAGCATCGGTGAGGCGCATCCGCCTCAATGCTTTACAACCCTCCACTTCCCCGTCATTCCGGCCTTGAGCCGGAATCCAGCCAGCCCAAGTCCTTGGGCTGAAAAAGACTCTTCTCGCCGCCGCGCAGACGCGCGTCGACTGAATCCCGGCTCAAGGCCGGGATGACGGAGGTGGGAATATCGAGCCAGTCAAGATCGATCAAGCACCCGGCAAACGCGAGGCGCCGACGCATCGCCCTCACCCGCTATCGCCCGGCGAATATCGCGGCTGTTCAGATGCAGGCTGCGGCCGGCGGGTAAATTCGAGCGTTTTATCTTGCTGAGCGCCGCAGCGGTAAAGGCGGCCTCATGATCATGAAAACAGGCGAGAGCCGCCTCGCGTCCCGGGGTTGCCCCGAGGATTGCCTTGAAGGCAAGCCGGTGCACGGCGCAGGGCGCGCCGTGACCGGGAACGGCAAAACGCAGCGCATCGAGTTCCTCACTCCATTCCGCTGCGTCCTGCATGGGCTTATGCCTGCTGGAAGCGCTTCAGGAAAAACGCGCTCAATGTGCCGAGCAACGCCCAGAAGACGAAGCTGGTGATGGTGGCGGCAACGATGAACTGACGCTCCAGCGGCAGCGGTGCCAGCGCATGTTCACCTTCCGGCGGCAAGGGCGCACCCACCACATGCGGCGCGACGATCAGCACCAGCGCCAGCACAATGGCCCAGGGTTCGCGGCGGAAGGCGATGAGCGCAATGCCGCCCGCGGTTGCGGCAACGGTTGCGAGCCACCAGATCTGCCGTGCCTCAAGTGCGGCGGCCGGGCTTCCCGGCAGTTCCGGCGGCAGGCCGATCATCGGGGCCAGCATGACGGCAGCAAAGCCGGCGACGCCCCACAAAAGCCCTTCACGCCAGCCGGTATTGGTGCCGCGCAAGGAGATGAGGCCGGTCAGCACCAGCGCATAACCGATGGCGGTCAGCACATTGGCGGCAACCGTATAGGCGGTGCGCTCGAAACCATCGGCCGGAGCCCAGGCCTCGTCATTATGCTCATGGGCGGGAACGGCAGCGCCGGGCGCCGGCGCATCATGGCTATGCGGCGCTTCGCCGGCGCTTTCATAGGTTTCCGCCTGCAGGATGAGCGGCGTGGTGCCGAAAGCCTGCATGGCAGACACGGCGAAACCGCCGAGAATGCCGACGAGAATGGCGGTAAAGACGATATTGCGAAAAGATGACATGCCGTTTCCCCTCAATGGCAGGGGAAGGCATTGGCATGGCGCGTGTCATGCGCGGCATTGTGAACGGCTTCCACATGGGAAAAGCCGACAAAACCGACGACGAACAGGCCAAGCACGATCGCCGTCAGCGATTGCGCGAAGCTGGCTGTTTTTGCAGACGCGGCTGAATTGGCCGTATTCTGGTTGATGGACATGGTGACCCCTCTCCGGCGCGACCCCGCGCCTTTGGACACGGCCGAACGGCACAAGCCGCAAGACCACATGCGATATACTTCACCACGGGGATACGAGACTGACACAGGGAGGCATTGATCCCGCCGCCCTGAAATTCCGCTCTTCCGGACACCCCGCCGGCATGGATATTTCCGTGATGGCAGGTCTCCTGGCTTGCGGGTCAAAACCTGAAACACCTTCCCGGTATCGCCCTCACCCTGCTCGGAAACTCCGGTTCCGGGCGAGATGGCTTGCCAGTGGCATTTCGTTTCAGGCTCTCCGCTCACAGTTGCGGGGGCAGCCACGAATGAGGATTTCTCCCTATCGTGTTCCCTTTTCACCTTCCGGAACGCCCGGAAGGAACCATCACAGGGTTGTTATCCGTCGGGTGCGGGCGGGAGTCAATGGCGGCAACACGTTTGATGTGCTCGCGGGGTTGCCATTGGGCCTATGTGCAGAGTTTTCCCGTCACCCCGGACTTGATCCGGGGTCCAGCGCGATCAAGTCCTTGATCGCAAGACACTCTTTTCACGGCGTAGACGCGCCGTGGCTGGATGCCGGATCTAGTCCGGCATGACGGCTGAGGGTTACCGCGCCGGAATGGCCTTCAGATAGGCGGCAATCGCATCGCGGTCTTCGGCTGTCAGATGCGCCATGTTCTGCTGCACCTTGACCATGGAGCCGCCGACGCTGTCGAATTCCGGGGTGAAGCCGGTTTCCAGATAGCTGGCAATATCGGCTTCGGCCCAGCTTCCGATGCTTTGCGAACCGGGCGTGATATCAGGAATGCGGCCTTCGCCTTCCGGATTGGGGCCGCCGGCCAGCCACTGATCCTTCACGAAACCACCAAGCGCATTGCGCGGCGTGTGGCATTCGCCGCAATGGCCCGGCCCTTCCACCAGATATTGGCCACGCAGCAATTCGGCATTGGCATTGGCAAGTTCGATGCGCGGCGGTGCGGCGGGATCGAAATAGAGGAATTTCCAGCCGCCCAGCGCCATGCGCAGGTTGAAGGGGAACGGCAGCTCGTGATCCGGCGCATCGTTCTGGCTGGCCGGCAGAACCTTCAGATATCCGAAGAGATCGTTGATGTCCTTCTGCGTCATGCGGGCATAGGAGGCATAGGGAAAGGACGGATAGAGATGTTCGCCATTCCTGCCCACACCGCGCGTCATGGCGTCACCAAATTCCGCCAGCGTCCAGCCGCCGATGCCGTGCTGCGGATCGGAGGAAATATTGGGGACATGGAAGGTGCCGAAGGGGCTTTTCAGCGCCTGCCCGCCCGAAAGCGTCAACAGCGCCTCGCCATTGGCGTCGGGTGCGGCATGACAGCTTGCGCAGCCGCCGGCCCAGAACAGCGTTTCGCCATTGGCCAGATCCGGCTCGCCGAGGCTGACCCAATGGCTGGGTGCCTGACGCTGGGGCGCGGTGACCCAAGCGAAAATACCGTAACCCGCAATGGCCGCGACCACGATGCCACCCGCAAGTTTGGTCCAGATGGAAGACATGCCCCTCCCCATTCTCACCTGACCGGATCAGGCGTCTTTCGAGCTGAAAAAACGCCGCCGGGAAGCGGCGTTTTGAAAAGGATCACTTCTTCAGACGATAGGTCTGGTGGCAGGTGCCGCAATCGGCGCCGAGCGCCTTCATGGCGGTGGCAACGCCGGTCTGATCGGTGGGCAGATTGGCGAGAACCATATCCGCATCCGTGCCAAGTTTGGCGGCCTTGGCCTTGAAGTCCGCGAAGTTTTCCCAGATGGCGGGAGCGGCCGCGCTGCCGGTCTCGGTGCCGGCGGGGAACTGGTCGGGGAAAGCCTTGGCATTGGTGCTGATGGTGGTCACGGCGGCCTTGACGGCGGCAGCGTCAAAGGGCTTCTCACCCTTGGATATGGCGGCAAGCGCACCCATGGAGCCGCCGATCTGCTTCATCAAGCCTTCACGTTTTTCGACTTCGCCGGCAGCATAGACAGCTCCGGCGCAAAGACAGCCGAACAGCATGGCCGCCGTGATGGTTTTCAGTTTCATGCACACTCTCCTTGATTCCGGCTGGGACACCGGGCGCTAGATGGAACGGCGCGAGGATGCCCTTTCCGGATGGCGAAAAGAAGTCACATTGCGGTGAATTCCATCGTGAAAACAGAAGTCTAGGACAGGGCCTCCCACAGCGTGACAAGTGCGGCGGCAATCAGCATGAAACCGGCCGCACGGCCGATGAAGATGGTGGCGGCAGGCGAGGACACGAGCCATTGCCGGCTCCTGTCCGCCGTCAACGCCAATGCGCCATAAACGGTGAATTGCGTCACCGCCACCATCGCGCCCATCACCAGCCCCTGCATCCAGATCGGGCCATAGGCGGGTTTGAGGAATTGCGGATAGATCGCCATCATGAACAGATAGGCCTTCGGGTTGGAAAGGCAGGTCAGCACCGCCCGCCAGAATGCTTTCCTCACCGAGGCGCTCGCCTGCGCTTCATCGCCATTCACGACGATTGCGCTGCGCATCAGGCCGATGCCGATCCAGACCATGTAGGCCGCCCCCGCGACCAGCAGCGGCAGGAACAGCGACGGCATCCAGGCCGCGAGCATGCCGACACCCAGGGCGCCATAAAGCGAATGCACCATGCCGCCGGCGCTCATGCCGCTTGCGGCGGAAAGGCCGGTTCTCCTGCCGCCCGTCAGCGCGCTTGCCAGCACGAACAGCATATCCATGCCCGGCAGGATGATGATGCCGAACAGGACAAGAAAGAAAAGCCAGAGATTTTCGGCGTAACTCATGTCAGTATCTCCCAAAGCGGTTCACGACACATTCGGGAAAATCCATGTTTCTCAATGTGTTTTTCCGTTTATAGGGAAAGCCAACTGACAGCGTTGTGTCAGTTGCGTCGGGAGAACCACCAGGAAACGGCTATGCGCAAGGCGTCGAGACTATTCGAGATCATCCAGATTCTGCGGCTGGCGCGCCGCCCTGTGACCGCGCAGACGATTGCCGACATGCTGAAAGTGACGGTGCGCTCGGTCTATCGCGATATCGCCGCGCTTCAGACCATGCGTGTGCCGATCGAAGGCGAGCGCGGCGTCGGTTACATCCTGCGTCCCGGCTTCAACCTGCCGCCGCTGATGTTTTCCATCGAAGAAACTGAGGCTATCGTGCTGGCGCTCGCCATGGTCGGCCGCTCCAGTGACGCGGAACTGCGCCAGGCGGCGAAAAAGGTCAGCGACAAGATCGCCGCCTCCCTGCCCGAACCGCTGTCGAAGACGCTTTCCGCCAATGCCCTGCACGCCTGGGGCAGCATCGCGCCCGCCCCCGCCGGCATCGATCTTGCTATGGTCAGGCGGGCGGTGCGTGATGAAGAGCGGCTGGACCTGAGCTATCGCGACGAAAGCGGCGCGGAAACGAAGCGACGGATTCGGCCGATTGCGGTGATCTATTATTCCGAGACGGTGAATATTGTCGCCTGGTGCGAATTGCGCCACGCGATCCGCAATTTCCGTTCCGACCGGGTGCTGGGCTGCGCCGCGACGGGCAGCTTCTTCAAGATGGAAGGCGAGAAGCTGCGGCAATTGTGGATGAGCGGCTGGCAGAGCAACCAGCCGGCGAGCCCGTACTCACAGCCGTAAAAGGCGATTCTCCTCCCGCCCAAAACCGCGAATGACGATCCGGTCCGCAAAGACATCGGCGATGGCGAAGGTGTTCTGGTCCGGCGTATCCACCATGCCCTTGAAATTGACGAAGTGGGTGGTGCCGAGCAGGCCGTAATTGCCCTCGTGATTATGGCCGTTGAACCATGCGGCAACGGACGGATGGGAGCCGAGAAGATCGAGGATGCGCGGCGCGTCCCACATGTTGTGGGCGTTTTCCGGATAAACGGGATAATGGCACAGCACGATCACTTTTTCGCCCGCCGCATCCGCCTTTTCCAGAACGGTGCGCAGCCATTCGAATTGCCCGTCGCTCAGTGAGGCGTTCCAGTCCTGCGCATTGATGGCATCCGCATCCTTGAGAGCTTTCAATCGCTCCTGCGCGATCGCGCGGCGCGGATCGCCGGGCGGCGGGGCGAAGAGGCTGACCTCGTTGCCGTCAAGCACGACGAAACGGATGTTGCCGATGGCGAAATCATGCCATGGCGCCTTCATGCCAAGGCGGGCATGGATGGCGGAAAGATGCTCGGGCGCGACGGCGAAATCGTGATTGCCCGGCAACAGCACCGAAGGATGACGAAGCGCGTCATAAACGCTGAGGATCGCATCGAAATTTTCAAAGCCGCGATCGATGATATCACCAAGCGTCACCACGAAGGCCAGCTCCTCACGGTTGAAGGCGTCAATCGCCTCAGCCAGCTTTTTCGGGCTTTCGGCATAATAACGGCCCATGTCCGGGCGGGGATCGGCATCGGCATATTGGGGATCGGCGACGATGCCGAAGGAGAAGAGAGGTGTGCTTTTTTCAGTCATGATGCGCCGCGATAACCCCGGCTGATGACAGGCTTGTGACAACGCGCGACATACCAAAAGCAGAACACCCGGCACGAAGGCCGGGTGTTCGAAAATTCCGTTCCGCAAGCCTTACTTGGCAGCGGCTTCGTAACGCTCGAGGACGTAATCCCAGTTGATGAGGTTATCAACGAAGGCTTCGAGGTACTTCGGACGCAGGTTGCGGTAGTCGATGTAGTAGGAGTGTTCCCACACGTCGACGCCGAGGATCGGCTCTGCACCGTGAACCAGCGGGTTTTCGCCGTTCGGGGTCTTGGAGATTTCAAGCTTGCCGTTCTTGACGGAGAGCCATGCCCAGCCGGAGCCGAACTGCGTGGTGCCGGCAGCGATGAAATCTGCCTTGAACTTGTCGTAGCCGCCGAGATCGGAAGCGATGGCCTGCTCAAGCTTGCCCGGCAGCTTGTTGCCGCCGCCGCCCTTCTTCATCCACTTCCAGAAATGGACGTGGTTGTAGTGCTGGGCAGCATTGTTGAAGAGACCGGCATTGGTGCCAAAGGACTTCTTCACGACTTCTTCCAGCGACAGGTCGGAAAGACCGGCTTCGGCAGCCAGCTTGTTGCCGTTATCGACATATGCCTTGTGGTGCTTGTCGTGATGGAACTCGAGCGTCTCGCGCGACATGTAAGGTGCAAGCGCGTCGTAGTCGTAGGGGAGTTCGGGAAGTTCGAAGGCCATGGTTTTTACTCCTTTTTGCAGCGGGTTACCGCTCCTAGAAACCGTGTGAGCGGACCATAGGAGCGAAGCTCCGTTTGGGCAACCTGCGAAATATCAAAATGTTCCGACAAAGGAGAAAATTCCTCTCCTGCCGGCGGCGACCATATTTGTTTCACAACCCCGGCGTACCGTTTTCCACCCTATCGGTTCGCTCCGGACCAAATTTGCAGGAAAGAAATTCCATGACCCACCCTCTGATCCGCCCCCTTATCCTCGTCGCCGCCCTCTCCACCCTCGCACTGCCGGCTGCCGCATCGTCGGACGATGCCTGGAAGGAATTCGTGGCGGATGTGCAGACGGCCTGCCTCGGCGCATCCAGGGACATGATCGAGGACGCCAAGGTTGTGGTCGATCCGGTCGGCAGCGAAAATTACGGTCTCGCCATCCTGACCGGCAAGGTCAAACTCACCGGGAAGAGTGGGGGCGCGGATGCGACGGTCAGCCATATCTGCGTCTATGACAAGAAGACCCAGGCGGTGGAGCTGGGCAGCGAGCTTACCGGCGATACGCTGAAGGTGGAAATCCCGGGCTCCGCGAAGCCTTGATTCCTGGGGTGAGAGCGGGATTTCAGGCGAAAACCGCTCACACTTTCCGCCATCCCGTCCTGACGGTTCAGAAACGCGGCGTGGTGTCGCCTTCGCCGAGCGCACGCTGCATCAGCACCGTGTCCAGCCACTGGCCATGTTTCCAGCCGATGGATTTGAAGGTGCCGACAAGTTCGAAACCGGCAGCGCGATGCACGCCGACTGAAGCCGCATTGGCGCTGTCGCCGATGACGGCGATCATCTGCCGGAAGCCACGCGCAGTGGCCTCCACGATCAGCGCATCGAGCAGTTTGCGGCCGATGCCCATGCCCTTCATGGCCGGATCGATATAAACGGAATCCTCGACCGTCGCGCCATAGGCCGGGCGGGCGCGATAGGCGCCGGCATAGGCATATCCAGCTACCTTTCCATCGCGCTCGGCGACAAGATAGGGATAGTTGCCTTCCACCAGCAGGCGGCGGCGCTCGGCCATCGTCTCCACATTCGGCGGATCGATCTCGAAGCTGGCGCGGCCATGCAATACGGCATCCCGGTAGATTTCGGTAATGGCTGCAATATCCGCCTCTTCACAGGGGCGGATCAAAAGGCTGGAAACGGTGGAAAGGGTCATTCTCTTGTCCTGCGGGTCATTCACGCCATCATTGTGCATTGCGACGCAGCCAAAATAAAGATTATCTGTCTTATACAAACGATAAGGTTTTCTTTGATGATAGACCTCGATCTCAGGCAGATGCGCAGTTTCATGGATGTGGCCGATCTCGGCAGCTTTTCCGCGGCCGCCGACAAGGCGGGGCTGACACAGCCGGCCATCAGCCTGCACATCAGATTGCTTGAAAAGCAGTTGGGCGTGCGGCTGATCGAAAGAGTGGGCAGGCGCGCGCAGCCGACGGCGGCGGGGCGGGATTTCCTTATCCATGCAAGGCGCATTGCCGAAGAGGTGGCGCATGCAATCGATACCGTCGCGCCGCATCGCAGCGGGGTAACGGGGCGGCTCCGCATCGGCACGGGCGCCACCGCCTGCATCTATCTGCTGCCGCCGGTATTGGGCAAAATCCGGCAGGCCATGCCGGGCATCGATATCGTCGTGCAGACCGGCAATACCCACGATATATTGCGGCTTCTGGAGGCCAATACCATCGACGCGGCGGTGGTGGCCCTGCCCGCCAGCGGCCGTAGCCTCGATATCCGCGATATCCACCTCGACGAACTCGTCGCAGTCTTCCCGCATAGCTCCGTACCTGCCGCAATGGCGCTGACCGCCGAAACGCTTTTGGCGCAACCGCTGCTGCTTTACGAGGGCGGCAATACGCGCAAGCTCGTGGACCAATGGTTTGCCGCAAGCGGCCGCACCGTGCAGCCCGCCATGGAACTGGGCAGCGTCGAGGCTATCAAGAAACTCGCGGGTGCGGGGCTTGGCCTTGCCATCGTGCCGCGCATGGCCGTGGAACATGAGGGGGCGGCATCCGGGCTTGAATGGCGCTCCCTTGACCCGCCGCTCGAACGGCGGATCGCGCTCGCGCTGCGGCGCGACAAACATATGACCGCGCCGCTCAGGGCACTTGCCGCTGCGCTGCCGGGTATCCGGAAAGGATGAGGTCCGCACCGGTTTCGGGCGCGGGCTTCGACCTGTTGATGACGAGGACCTGTATCTTCTCCTCCGTCATGCCGGACTAGATTCGACATCCGGCCACCGCACGTCTGCGCGGTGAAGGAGCTTTCTGCGATCAAGGACTTGATCGCACTGGACCCCGGATCCAGTCCGGGGTGACGGGGTGCGACAGCTCGTTCACCGTTATATCCGGCAAACTTGCTCCGTCCTCAAAACTCCGTCCAGTCATCCCCCTTCACGGCCAGCGCCGCGTTACCGCGCGAAGCGGCAACCGGGCGGGCCTTTGGAGCCGGGGAGGTTTGGGTGGCAGGCGCGCGCGCCGGGCTTGCTGCGCGCTGCATCTGCCGCGCCGTCTCCCGCAACGCAGAGGTCTGCTGGCCGAGCTGGAATTGCGCAAGCAGGGTGTGCAGATTGGTACATTCCTGCGCGAGACCGGCACCCGCCGCGTTCATTTCCTCGACCATGGCGGCATTCTGCTGCGTGGCCTGGTCCATGTGGTTGACAGCGGTATTGACCTCGGAGAGACCCGCCGACTGTTCCTGCGCCGCGGTGGCGATGGCATCCATATGGGTGTTGACGGACAGCACCAGCTGCTCGATTTCGGAGAGCCCGACGCCGGTATCGGCAACCAGCTTCACGCCCTCGCCCACCGCAACGGCCGAGGTATTGATGAGCTGCTTGATTTCCTTGGCCGCATTGGCGGAACGCTGCGCCAGTTCGCGCACTTCCTGCGCCACGACAGCAAAACCCTTGCCGGCATCGCCCGCCCTTGCCGCCTCGACGCCCGCATTCAGCGCCAGAAGGTTGGTCTGGAAGGCGATTTCGTCGATGACGCCGATGATCTGGCCGATCTGGCGCGAAGAATGTTCGATGCGTTCCATGGCGGAGACGGCGTCGCGCACCACCTTGCCGGAAAGATCGGCCTTTGCCCTTGCTTCCCGCACCGTATCACGCGCCTCGCCGGCCCGCTTGGAGGTGGCGGAAACATTGGCGGTGATCTCTTCCAGCGCGGCGGCGGTCTCTTCCAGAGAAGCGGCCTGCTGCTCGGTGCGGCGGGAGAGATCGTCGGATGCCGAGGAAACCTCGTGGGCGCCGCCATTCACCGTCTGTACGGACTGGCCGACGCTCGCCAGCGCCTCGCGAAGCTGATGCACGGAGCTGTTGAAATCGTGTCGCAGCGCCTCGAATTGCGGGGCAAAAGGCGTGGCGATCTCGCAGACCATATCCCCCGAGGCGAGACGGCGAAGACCGCCCGCCAGCGAACCCGTGGCCTGATTGAGCCGTTCTTCGGCCTCGGCCTCCGCACGCTGCTGCAACTCGATACGGTCGCGCTCGGCCTGCTCGCGGTTGGCGACGGCGTCCGTTTCCAGCTGCCGGTTGCGGATGGCCGCCTCACGGAAGACCTCCACCGCGCGGGCCATTTCGCCGATTTCGTCGGAGCGCCGGGCGCCGGGCACGTCGATGGTCAGATTGCCGGTGGACAGTTCCATCATCGCCCGGGTCAGATTGCTGATCGGACGAGTGACACGGCCAACGATGACGCCCAGGCAGAGAATGCAGACGCCCAGCGTTACAATGAAGGCAGCGAGATAGATCATCGAGCCGATAAAGGCGTCCTGCTTGGCTTTCTCAGCGTTGGCGTTGAGCGTATCCATGGCTTCCGACGCAATTTTCGCCACCGTGTCGAGGTTGGCCGTGACGGTGTTGCGCCAGGTGTCGATGGTGAAGGCCGGCGTGCGGCCGTTGTTCAGATCATCGATCAGCTTGCTGCGCTGGGTGATGAAATCACCCTTGAAATAGGTCCGGTCGGCGGTGGCGTAGAGATCCTTCAGCGCCTGTGGTGTCGATTCATGCGCAACGAGGTCGCCGGTGGCTTTCCACGCGAAGGCTGCGCCTGCATCGAAATTGTTGAGTTGCTGGGTTTCCTGCGGGGTGAGTGGTCGCTGCTGCGCCACCACCGCGTTGATGACGACCGTGGCGCTGCCGCCGAGAGCGCGCGCCGACCAGCCGTAGGACCGGAGCTGGATAAGACCGGTGAGGCTCTGATCGAGCGAACGGATTTCGCCCTCCACCGCCGTCGATCCCGTTTCGAGCGTGGTCAGGAAATCCTGGCCGAGTGTCAGCACGGTCTTGTCGAGGCCGGTTTCGCGGCGGTCGAGCGGCAGGGTCACGTTGGCATCGACCTTTTTACGCAAATCCAGAAACTGCCCGTAAATCTCCTTCACCCGGTCAAGCGGGGCCTTGAGCGCCGCGTGATCGATTGCAGCGGACTGTTCGAGGAAAGCGCTCATCGCCGCATCCACCTTCTGGCGCGATGCCTGCACGCTGGCGATGGTATTGGCTGTCTTCGCCGGATCGACCGTCAGGGCCGAGGCGCTGTTGCCGCGTTCGCTGCGGAAATTCAGCAGGGTGTTAAAGAGAAGCCTGTCGAGCGAAACGAGATGCGCGACTTCCGAAAAAGTTCGGGCGCGATGAACGGACTGCCACATGGCATTGCCCACGAAACCCGCCAGCGCGATGCCGACAAGCAGGAAAAAGCCCACAAGTATATTGCGTATGCTGAAAGACATTTGCGGCCCCCATAGCCCAAAAGGATAGTGCCGCAAACTACAGGGTATTTTTCTAAGATTGGATTAAATCGCCCCTTAATTTCCACGGGAAATCTTACCGTTCAAAGCAGAAAGCCGCGACGGGTCCGACCCGCCGCGGCTTTTGAAAACAGGATCATTGACAGGCCTCAGACGTCCGCGCCGAGACGCGCCCAGTCCATGTAGAGATCGAGTGCCTTGCGGGCGACCGGACCTGCCTGCAATTCGCGGTCATCCAGCTTCACCACCGGCGAAACCTTCGAATAATTGCCCGAGCAGAAAATCTCATCGGCCTCGCGGAAATCCTCGACCGAAAGCGTTGCCTCACGGACATCGAAACCGGCCTGCCGCAGAAGGCCGATCACCCGCGAACGGGTGATGCCGGCAAGGAAGGTGCGGTTCGGCACGGGCGTGAGAACGACACCGTCCTTGACCATGAAGATGTTGGACGAGGCGGATTCGGCGACATTGCCGTTCATGTCGCGCATCAGCGCATTGTCGAAACCGCGCGAGCGGGCTTCCAGAATGGCGCGGCCGCTATTGGGGTAAAGGCTGCCGGCCTTGGCGTCGGTCATCGCGGTTTCCGGCGAAGGACGGCGCAGCGGCGAGACGGTAAGCGTCAGCGGTTTGCCGGCATCCATCGGCGCTTCGAACAGGCAGAGTGCAAAACGGGTGGAACCGGCATCCGGCGCCACGACGCTGCCCGGCATGCCGTGTTCGGCCCAATACATCGGCTTGATATAGATCGCGACCTTGCCATCGAATTTCCGGACGCCTTCCAGCGCCAGAGCCTCGATCTCCTCCGCCGTCATGGTCGGCTTCATACCCATGTTGACCGCAGAGCGGTTGACACGCTGGCAATGCAGATCGAGATCGGGCGCCACGCCATCAAACCAGCGCGCGCCGTCGAACACCGTCGAGGCCAGCCACATGGCATGCGAGGTCGGGCCGATAAGCGGCGGATTGCCGGGCAGCCATTGACCGTCAACATAGGTCCAGGTGGTTGATCGGGGTGCGGTATCGACGCTCATGATAGTCTCCTGTCTCAAGCATTTCCGTCCGGCGAAAACGCTCCGTCTTTTGTCTTGATGCATTTCCGGAAGCAAAACGCTGCGCGTTCTTAACCGGCATCTGCTGGAAATCGGCCGGAGTGAATGCCTCTCGCCCAGACAGGTCAAGTTTTAATTGCCACCATATTTGATTTTGATGGAAAATAACAAATGCAGGCCCTGACAAAGACGTTTTGTGAGGCGAAACAAAAGGTTGATGAATAGATTCATCACAATAATTCATTGATCCGATGATGGCGGGGCCGTTTTGGCCATGCGATGCTGACGATCTGACGGCAGTCCGCAGGAGGCAATCATGGCATGGTCCGCCCACCAATATCTGAAATTTGAAGACGAGCGGACGCGCCCCGCGCGGGATCTTCTCGCGCAGGTGCCGCTGGAGCGGGTGCTGAACGGTTATGATCTCGGCTGCGGCCCCGGCAATTCCACCGAGCTCCTGACCGATCGTTACGGCGTCAATGTCATCACCGGCATCGACAGCGATGACGACATGCTGGAAAAGGCGGCGGACCGGCTGCCCAACACCCGTTTCGGCAAAGCCGATCTCGCACACTGGAAACCGGTGCAGAAGGCGGACCTGCTTTACGCCAATGCGGTGTTCCAGTGGGTGCCGGATCATCTTGCCGTTCTTGCGCAACTGATGGACCAGCTGGAAAGCGGCGGCGTTCTGGCCGTGCAGATGCCGGACAACCTGCAGGAGCCGACCCATACCGCCATGGAGGAAACCGGCGCGAATGGTCCGTGGAAAGAGACGTTTTCCGGCGGCAAGTTGCGCCGCAAGCCCCTGCCCGCGCCAGCAGACTATTTCAACGCGCTGGCACCGAAATCGGCCCGCGTGGATGTGTGGCACACCATCTACAATCACCCGATGAAGGATGCGGAAAGCATCGTCGAATGGGTGAAGGGCACGGGGCTGCGCCCCTATCTCACCGCCGCCGGCGAGGAGAACCGCGAGGCCTTCCTCGCCGATTATACACGGCGCATCGGGACGGCCTATCCGCCCATGGCAGATGGCCGGTTACTCCTGCGTTTTCCGCGGCTTTTCGTGGTGGCGGTGAAAAAGTAGCAAGGCACGCGATGCGGCGTTATCACACGCGGGCACATCCCTTCCACCCTCATTCCTGTGCCTGTCGCAGGAATCCAACCAGCCCAAAGCCCTTGTCGTCAGCCCGCGAAGGCGTAGACCCGGAGGCGGTGGCTGTCGGGGTCAGCGGCCGTGAAGGTATAACCGAACTCCATTTTCGCGGGCTGCTGCAGCATGGCGACACCTCTTGCCTTCCACCCGGCAAAGGTCTCATCCACCTGCGCATCGTTTTCGACACGGAAGGCAAGCTCTCCGCCGCCGCCCGTCACGGATGCCCTGGGCTCCACGGTGTGCCGCGACCAGAGGCCAAGCTTCATGCCGTTAGGAAGGACGAAGAGGGAAAAAGTCGGGGAGGATTCGACGGGATCGGCACCCAGCAGCGCCTTGTAGAATTCCGTGCTGGCCGGCGGGTTCTCGACATAGAGGATGGTGAAATCGGGGTGGGTCATGGTCGTTCTCCTGTGTTGCGGATGAACGGTTTCTAGACCCGCCTGCTGTCAGTTTTTGTCAGCATGATTGCGTCGCCGCTGTTTTTCCCGCTCGCGCCATTCTTTCAGCAGGGCCTGGCGGCGGCGCGGGTAACGGCTGTCGAGGGGACGAAAGCTTTCGATGCGGTCGGCCCGGAAACTGCGGAAATCCTGCCGGGTATCGCACCATGCCAGCACCACCCGCACCAGATCAAAAAAAGCGAGCGCGAAAGGCCAGATGACCCGCTCCGTCGGTTCTCCCTTTTCATCACGATAGGCGATCGCGACCCTTGTTTCGGCGCGGATGGCGCTGCGCACCGCCGAAAGATCGAACCCTATCGGCGCGGCAGACTGTCCCGGCCCGACGAGCAGCGTGGAATTGTCGAGTTCTTCCCGCAAGCCATCCGGAAGGACGGCGGCGATCTTGACGAGTGCGGCGCGCGCGGCCTCGGCCAGCCCCGCATCGGCGCGGCCCGCCACCCAGCGCGAGCCGAGCACCAGCGCCTCGATTTCCTGCTGCGAAAACATCAGCGGTGGCAGCAGGAAACCGGGGCGCAGCACATAACCCACGCCGGCCTCGCCCTCGATATCCGCACCCTGCGCCTGCAGCGTCGCTATATCGCGATAGAGCGTTCGCAGGCTGACGCCGGTCTGCCCGGCAAGGGCCGCACCGCTGACCGGCATGCGGTGGGAGCGCAGGATCTGCAGGAGATCAAGAAGCCGTTGTGAGCGTGACACGCGAGATTTCCTTCCATCCGCATCGTCGGATCATACCGGTGACGTTTCCCGGTGCCCCGAGGGGTAACCCCGCCCGTCGCCGGGCGCAACCGTGCAAAAAAGGGTGGACAAGCCCGAGCCGCCATTATGTAGATAGGGGCCGGGATTTTCGCATCCTCGCCACCATCCCAGGCCTTTCGGGTTTTCGCCATGATCGTTCGTTCAAAACCGAACCTGCTGCAGCTTTTCTTCATTGTGCGCGGCTCCATCATCGTCCGCATCTTTCCGCAGGTGCTCGCCGTTTTTGTGCTGTCGACGCTGGTCGTCTGGGCACACAAGGACCGGCCCGACCTGGTGCCGGCGCTGAACGGCGCGCCGTTTTCGCTGCTCGGCATCGCGCTTTCGGTGTTCCTCGGTTTTCGCGCCAATGCCTGTTACGACCGCTGGTGGGAAGCCCGCAAACAATGGGGCGCGCTGATTACCGTGGCCCGCACGCTGGCGCGCCAAAGCGCGCTGCTCGAGAGCCGGCAGGATGTGGCCGAACCGGTGGCGCGCCGGCGGGTGATCGATCTCGCCATCGCCTTCTGCCACACGCTGGTCTCGCATCTGCGGCCCGGTGAGGCGACCGCCAACGCTGCCCGCCTCATCCCGGACGATTTCACTGAGACCTATACCCGCAGCCGCAACCGGCCGGACATGCTGCTGCGCGAAATCTCCGGCGCTTTCATCGCCGCCAACGCGAAGGGGCAGATCAGCGATATCCAGCTGCAGATGCTGGATGCAACCGTGCAGCAGATGGCGGCCGCGCAGGCTTCGTGCGAGCGCATTCGCCACACGCCGGTTCCCTTCGGTTATTCGCTGCTGCTGCACCGCACCGCGCATCTTTTCTGCCTTCTCCTGCCATTCGGTTTTACCGATCTGCTCGGCTGGGCAACGCCATTTACCAGCACGCTCGTCGCCTATACGTTTTTCGGTCTCGATGCGCTGTCCGACGAGCTGGAAGATCCCTTCGGCACCGGCCTCAATGCGCTGCCGATCAATGCGCTCGCCACCACCATCGAGATCAACCTGCGCGAGGCGATGGGCGAGACCGATCTGCCTGAAGACCCGCGCCCGGTGAATTATGTGCTGATGTGATATCGTTCCGGCACGGTTGAAACCCATCACGCCGACACCAGTTAAAAGAAAGACGGCTTCCCCATCCGGCCTCTTCCGCCGGCCATGTTTTCAGCAAACAGGAGAGACACCCATGTATCACGTCAACGCGAATGGCGCGACTATTCCCGCCCTCGGTTTCGGCACCTTCCGCATTCCGGAAGACGATGTGCGGCGCATTCTGCCGGAAGCGCTGAAACTCGGTTTCCGCCATGTCGACACGGCCCAGATCTACAAGAATGAGGGCGCCGTCGGCGAGGTCATCGCGCAGTCCGGCATTTCCCGGCATGATATTTTCCTGACCACCAAGGTGTGGGTGGACCGCTTCCGTCACGACGATTTCCTCGCCTCCGTCGATGAAAGCCTTGCGAAGCTGAAGACCGATTATGTCGATCTGCTGCTCCTGCATTGGCCGCAAAGCGATGTGCCGCTGGCGGAGAGGATCGGCGCGCTGAACGAGGTGCGCAAGGCCGGCAAGGTGCGCAATATCGGCGTTTCCAATTTCAACGTGGCGCTGACCGAAGAGGCCGTGAAACTCTCCGACACGCCGCTTGCCACCAACCAGATCGAATATCACCCCTATCTCGACCAGACGAAGGTGATTTCGGCCGCGCGCAAGCACGGGCTTTCGGTGACGGCCTATTATTTGATGGCCGATGGCAAGGTGCCGAACGATCCGCTGCTGAAGGATATTGGCGCGAGATACGGCAAGACGGCGGCGCAGGTGACCCTGCGCTGGGCGGTGCAACAGCCGGATGTCGTGGCGCTTTCCAAGACGGCGACGGAAAGCCGCCTCAAGGAGAATTTCGACATTTTCGATTTCACCCTGACGGAAGAGGAAATGCAGGCGATCCACACGCTCGCCCGGCCGAATGGCCGCATCGTCAACCCCGGCCACCTTGCGCCCGATTGGGACGGCTGAGGCGGCGGGGCGTCCGGTTCGGCTCACCGCTCGGTGAGGGCCAGTTTCGCGCCCAGCGCCACGAAGGCGGCGGCGAAACTGCGCCTGAGCCAGGTGAGCACGGCCGGGCGTGACACCACCTGCCGCCGCACCGAGGCGGCGAAGCAGCCGTAAAGCGCAAAGACGAGAAACGTCATGGCCATGAAGATCAGCCCGAGATCGATCATGCGCCCTGTCGGTGAAAGTTCGCCCGGCGCGATGAATTGCGGCAGGAAGGCGAAAAAGAAGATCGACAGTTTCGGGTTCAGCAGATTGATGAGGATCGCCTCACCGATGACGCGGGCGGCCTTTTGCCGTTGCCGGGCGTCATCGATCTTCAGCGCGCCGTCCTCCCGCAGCGTGTTCCACGCCATGTAAAGGAGATAGGCAACCCCCAGATATTTGACCACGCTGAAGGCCAGCGCGCTGGTGTGTAGAATGGCGGCAAGGCCGGTGATGGCGGCCAGAAGATGCGGCACGATGCCGAGCGTACAGCCAAAGGCCGCAACGATGCTCGCCCTCGCCCCCTGCGAAAGGCCGGCGGCAAGCGTGTAGACCACGCCGGTTCCGGGAGAGGCGGCGACGATGAAGGATGTGATGAGGAATTCGGGTGTCATGATGCGGGTATGTCCTCCTGGGGTGGAGGATGGGAGCATGATGGCGCGCGGGGTGGGTGTCTTGGATGAAATTGCGGCGCCACATCCGCACACCGTCACCCCGCCCCCCACCGGCTCAGTTCCGGCATGACGAAGAGAGCGACGATCAGCCGCCTGTCGCCGCCCGATAGGCCGCCGGCGTCACGCCGAATTGCCGCACGAAGAACCGGTTGAGATGGCTCTGGTCGGCAAAGCCGGCGATGAAGGCGACCTCGGCAGGTGGGGTGCCGCCGGCCAGCGCATGCCGCGCCAGATGGATGCGGCGCTGGAGAAGGTAACTGTGCGGTGTCATGCCCGTCGCCCTGGCGAAGGCCCGCAGGAAGCGGAACTGGCTCATGCCGGCCTCCCTGGCCAGACCGGCAAGGCGAAACGGCCGGGCGGGATCGTCATCGATGCTGCTTTTTGCCCGCCTGATATTGTCGGGCGCAGCCATGGCGGGCGGCTTTGCCGCCGTCTCCATCGCGCCCGCCAGAAGCATCAGCAGGGTCTCGTCGCCATGCAGGGTTTCGCCCGGCCGCTCCCTTGCCGTCATGGCTGAAAAGACCGCATTGAACCGAGCCGCCAGAGGTCTCGTATCAACCGGATAGGCGAATTCGAACGCACCGCAATCCTCTTCGCCGATATCGGCAATGGCGTCGCGAACGATATCGATGTCGAGATAAAGCATGCGCCAGGCGCGACCGCCCTCTCCGAGCGGAATGCCGTCATGCACCTCGCCCGGATTGACGGTGATGACGTGGCCGGCGCCGGCCTCCACCATGCCGCGACCGGAGAGGGATTTCTGCGCGCCGCGATGGATGAGACCGATGCCGAACTGGTCATGCATGTGGCGCGGAAAGGCGCGGTCGCTATCCGCCACCACGGCGGCGACGCCGGGCAGAACGGTTTTCGGCATCAGGAACTGGCCTTGGGCCATGAAAGCGCGCGCTCCGCAGGAAAGAGCGCCACGCTATCACAGGATGCCTGCCCGCGACAGGCGCCGCCCGGTTTACGGGTGCATGTGGTTGACCATGGCAAAGACCTGATCGAAATTGCCATTCTGCGCGGCAAAACGCAGCGGCTTGCAGCGTTCCACCACCACTTCCTTCTCATCCGGGCGATTGCCGAGAATATCCATCACCTCGGAAATGAAGGCCTCGAGCGGCATGGCTCTTTCGTCATTGGCCTGCCCCTCGCCCATCAGTGTCGTCTGCACATAGGGCGGCACGATTTCGATGACTTCCACCGGCGTTTCCTTCAGCTGCTCGCGCAGCGCAACGGAATAGGCGTGGATGGCCGACTTGGTAGCGCTGTAGGTGGGGGTAAGTACCATCGGCACGAAGGCAAGCCCCGAGGAGACCGTCAGCACCGTGGCGGCCGGTTGCCTGAGGAAATGCGGCAAAAGTGCCGCCGTCAGGCGGATGGGGGCAAGGAGATTGGTGGCGATGGTCTCTTCCGCCGTGTCGAGGTAATCCGGCGCGGCGGCGATTTCTTCCGGGCGCATGATGCCGGCATTGTTGATGACGGCGTTGAGGGCCGGATGGGCGTTCACCAGCGCCTCGGCGAAGGCGCGGATGCCTTCTGCATCCGTCGCATCCATGACCATCGAGGCCATGCCGGGATTTGCGGCTGTCACCTCGTCGAGCACGGCCTGGCGGCGGCCGGAAATGATGACCTTGTTGCCCGCCTGATGAAAGGCTTCCGCCAGCGCCCGGCCGATGCCCGAACCGCCGCCGGTGATGAGAATGGTATTGCCGGTGATTTTCATTGCAGCATCCTTTGCTTGTTGGGTGAAAGGAAGTTAGCTGTGATACTCTCCAATCGAAAGTAGGCACCCAAAAGATTTATACTTACCCAAAGGAGAGTGTAAGATGAAACGGCACGCCGCCGATCCGGCCATCGAGAGCCGGCGCAAGGTTCCGCCGCCAACGGAAAGCGATCCGGCGATAGAGGCGCTGGTTCAGGACATCATTGCGAAAGTCGCCGACAAATGGACGATGCTCATTCTGGAAGTGCTGGAAGAGCACGGCACGCAGCGCTTCACGCAGATCGGCAAACATGTGGGCAATATCAGCCAGAAGATGCTGACAAAAACGCTGCGGCAGATGGAAAGCGACGGGCTGGTGCGCCGCACCGTGCACCCCGTCATTCCGCCGCATGTGGATTATGGCCTGACTGATCTCGGCCGCACGCTGGGCAGCGCCTTTTGCGGCGTGTGGATCTGGGCGGAAACGCACCATGCCGAAATAGAAGAGGCGCGGCGGCGTTTCAATGAACAGCCGCCGCGCCCTGCGATGGAGTGAATTCGCCTTACGCGAACTGGCTGAGGCCCGGCACCGAAGCGATCACCTGATCGACGACCTCGTCGCCCGCGTGCTGGCGGGCAACGGCGATGGTTTCCTTGGCGAGCGTGGAAATCTCGCTCATGCCGAGGCCCTGGCTCATCAGCTGCTGGCCGAGGCCCATGATGCCGCCGCCACCGAGCGCGCTCATCAGGCCGCCGAGCAGACCGCCGCCATTGCCGGCGCCTTCGCCATTATACTGCGCCACCAGATCGCTGGCGCCGGGAATGGCTTCGATCATCCGGGCGATCGGGCCGTCTTCCGCCTCGCGCTGGAGAAAACCGAGAATCATGCCAATGGCCTTTTCGGCCAGTTCCGGGTCAATTCCCGCCTTTACGGCGATCTGATCCACAACTTCGTTCATTCTTGCCTCCTGTTGAAAACGACGCCAACATCGAATAACTGACGTTAACGTCAACGTAAAACAATCTCTCCCCGCATTCAAGCGGGCGGCGGGCGGGCGCGGCAACTTTCACCAGACGGTTTTTCTTCATCGCCATCAAGCAGTTGTTGCGCCTTGAAACTGTCCTTATAAGATCATCACAACCAAACTATGAAAAGGCCGCTTTCGCCGGAAACGGCAAGGCATGCCAGCCACGCTTTTAATTCGGACGTGACTTTTGTGAAATCCATCGGGATTTTGGGGGGGCACGTATCAGCCGCAGGAGAAAATGGTCGATGTTGCAGGACGGACAGCTCTATATCGGGACCAGCCGCAATCCGGATGACAGCCTGAACAAGGGCGAATATCTGGAACTGAAATTCGGCAACCGCCACGGCCTCATCACCGGTGCGACGGGAACGGGCAAGACCGTTTCGCTGCAGGTTCTGGCCGAAGGTTTCTCCAAGGCCGGCGTTCCGGTTTTCTGCGCCGATATCAAGGGCGACCTTTCCGGCATCGCGGCGCAGGGCGAAGCGAAGGACTGGGTGCAGAAACGCGCCGAACAGATCGGCTTCACCGATTTTGCCTATGGCAAATCGCCGGTGATCTTCTGGGATCTCTATGGTGAAAAAGGCCATCGCGTGCGCGCCACCATCGCCGAAATGGGGCCGCTGCTGCTCGCCCGGCTGATGGACGCCTCGGAAGCGCAGGAAGGTGTGCTCAACATCGCCTTCAAGATCGCCGACCAAGGCGGCCTGCCGCTGCTCGATCTCAAAGACCTGCAATCGCTCCTGAATTACATGGGCGAAAACGCAACCGAACTTTCCAACCAGTTCGGCCTGATTTCCAAGTCCTCGGTCGGTTCGCTGCAACGCGGGCTGCTCGTCCTCGAACAGCAGGGTGCGGCGAATTTCTTCGGCGAACCGGCGCTGAAGATCGCCGACATCATGCGCGTGGGTACGGATGGGCTTGGCACGATTTCGGTTCTCGCCGCCGACAAGCTGATGATGAACCCGCGCCTTTACGCCACCTTCCTGCTCTGGATGCTTTCGGAACTCTTCGAGGAACTTCCGGAAGTGGGCGACCCGGAAAAGCCGCGCTTGGTATTCTTTTTCGATGAGGCGCATCTGCTCTTCAACGATGCACCCCGCGTGCTGGTGGAGCGCGTGGAACAGGTCGTACGCCTTATCCGCTCCAAGGGCGTGGGCGTCTATTTCGTGACGCAGAACCCGCTCGACGTGCCGGAAACCGTTCTCGCCCAGCTCGGCAACCGCGTGCAGCATGCACTGCGCGCCTATACGCCGCGCGAACAGAAGGCGGTGCGCACGGCGGCCGATACATTCCGCCAGAACCCGGCCTTCAACACGGCCGACACCATCACCACGCTCGGCACCGGCGAGGCGCTGATTTCCACCCTGCACGACAAGGGCGCACCCTCCATCGTCGAGCGCACCCTCGTCAGGCCGCCCTCCGGCCGCGTCGGGCCGCTGACGGATGCGGAGCGCAAGTCTCTGATCGATCTAAGCCCCGTCGCCGGGCAATATGACCAGGATATCGATCGGGAATCCGCCTTCGAAATCCTCGCCGCCCGCGCCCAGAAGGTCGCCGAAGCGGAAGCCGCCAAGCGCGCGGAAGAGGAAAACGCATCCAGCCAGTCCGAAAGTGCTTCCGGCCGCTGGCGCCTGCCCGGTTTCGGCGACGAGGAACCCGCGCAGACCTCCAACGGCTCCCGCAATGGCGGCGCGCGCAAGACCGGATACCAGCGCGAAACAGTGATTGAGGCGGCGATGAAAAGTGCGGCCCGTTCGGTCGCCACGTCCGTCGGCCGCGCCCTCGTTCGCGGGATTTTGGGAAGTCTGAAGCGGTAAAAACATACGCCGCCCGCTCTTGATGGAGCAGGCGGCGTTTTATTGGCGTGACGGCTACTTCTGGCGATAGAAGATCATGCCACCGTGATAGAGCACATCGTCCACGAATTCGCCGTCGGCCGTAAAACCGGTATCGTCCCAATAGTTGATGTGGTTTCCCCTCACCGCGTATCGCCCCTGATAGGCGCTTTTGCGTTTGCCCCGCGCCTCGTCATAACGGCCGTTCGGCAGAAGCTCCTGACGGACATGGCCGTCGCCGGTGACCCACATGCCGACATAGGGATGGTTCTGGGTTTGAGCCGTTTCGGTCATCTTCACATCCATGGCGTTATTTGTTTTGCGGGGGTCCGTCTCGGCAAAAGCCGTTGCGAGCAGAACCGCAACTGACGTCGAAACAATATTCATTGCCAAATCCTCCTCATGCCGCGGTGGGGCGGACGACGATTTCGTTGACATCGACATCATCGGGCTGCTCGATGGCGTAACGCACCGCACGGCCGATAGCGTTGGGCTTCAGGGCGATGGCCCGGTAGCTCTGCATCAGTTCGGCGGCGGCCGGATCGGTGATGGTGTGGGCAAGTTCGCTTTCCACCACGCCGGGGTGAATGCAGGTGACGCGCAGGTCGCGGTTTTCCTGCCGCAAGCCATCCGAAATGGCACGCACCGCAAATTTCGTCGCGCAATAGACGGCAGCGGTGGGCGAAACCGCCAGCGCGCCGATGGAGGCGATGTTGATGATATGGCCGGAGGCGCGTGCGGTCATTTCCGGCAGAACGGCGGCCACACCATAAAGCACGCCCTTGATGTTGACGTCGATCATGCGATCCCATTCATCGACCTTGAGCGACGACATCAGCGATAGCGGCATGATGCCGGCATTGTTGACGATGACGTCAATCCGCCCGAAGGCCTTGCGGCCAGCCTCGACAAAGGCCTCGACGCTCTGCCTCTCCGCTACATCAAGCGGATGGATGGCGACCTCGGCATCCTTCTGGCGCAATTCTTCCGCCAGGGCCTGCAAACGGTCCATGCGGCGTGCGCCCAGCACCAGCTTCGCCCCGGCGGCCGCAAGTTCCCTTGCGATACCCTCACCGATCCCGCTCGATGCACCTGTGATGAGAACGACTTTGTTCAATGTCATGGCTTTCTCCTTGGTGTGACGGCCGGCTTTTTCCGGAAGTGGCCGTTGCGGACAAGATAAAGCTTGGGCATTGTCGTGATAACCGTCTCAATCCTAACCTCAATGGGTAGATTTTCTAACCAATGAATATCGATCTCAACGCGCTTTCAACATTCTGCATGGTTGCCGAGGAGCGTAACTTCCGGGCCGTTGCGGACAGGCTCGGCGTCACGCGGTCCGCCGTCAGCCAGACCATCCGCAAGCTTGAAGAGACAATGGGAATAGCGCTGGTGCGGCGCACGACACGCAGCGTCAGCCTGACGGAAGCGGGGCAGCAGCTTTATGCGGATGTTTCGCCATCAATCGGCAACCTGATGCAGGCCGCAACGGCCGCCTCTTCATTAAGCGGCACCGTGCGCGGGCAGCTCAGGCTTGCCGTTTCTTCCATAGCGGAGCGCTTCCTGTCAGGGCCATTGCTGGCAGGCTTTGCCGAAATGCATCCCGAGGTGCGGCTCGATATCGTCGTGACGGACGAGGAATTTGATATCGTCGCCGAACATTACGATGCCGGTGTGCGGCTGGGAGAGCTGATCGCGCAGGATATGATTGCCGTTCCGGTTTCTGCTCCACAGCGGCAGCTCGCCGTCTGTTCCCCTGACTATCGTGACCGCTTCGCCCTGCCGAAGCAGCCTCGCGAATTGATCGATCACAGATGCATCGGCTGGCGGTCCCGTCCGGGTGTGGCGCCATATCGGTGGGAATTTGCCGAAAACGGCCGCGAATTTGCGGTGGCGGTGGAGCCGGATTTCACCACCAATGACATGCAGCTGATGATAAAGCTGGCCTGCGCCGGCGCCGGCATCACCTTCGGCATGGAGGAGACATTCCACCCCTATCTGGAAAGCGGGCAACTCATCTCCATGCTGGAGGACTATTCCCCGACATTTGCGGGGTTTTATCTCTATTATCCCAGCCGCCGTCATCTTGCCCCGAAACTGCGGGCCTTCATCGATCACGTCCGGCTGTCGAGAGAACGGTGATCTGCCGGAGCGAACCCCGGCAGATCGTCAGAAAACACGGCTATTTCTTCTGCGAAACCAGAGAGAAATAAGCACCCTGCGGGTCGATGCAGTTGACGATCCAGCTTTCGCCGGGCACCTCCATCGGGCCGTTGACGACCTTGCCGCCACCGGCGCTGACACGGGTGATCGCGTCGTCGATGCCGTCGACATTGAAATAATAACCCCAATGGCAGACGGGGACCTGTGGCATGCGCTTCATCATGCCGCCGACGGCTTTGCCCTTATAGGCGAAGATGCGGTACGGGCCCATTTCCCCCATGTCGAAATCATGGTCCTTGGTCCAGCCGAAAACATCGCCGTAAAAGGCCATGGCCTCATCGACATTGTCGGTGAAGAGCTCATGCCAGCCGACATGGCCCTGCTTTTCCTGCATATCCTCGGGGAAACCGCCGGTTTCCATCGGCTGCGGCGTCATGATGCAGAGTACAGCACCAAAGGGATCGGCGACCACGGCAAAACGGCCGATTTCGGGAATATCCTGTGGCGGGCGTCTGATCGCGCCGCCCTTCGCCGCGAATTGTTTCGCCGTGGCGTCGACATCATCGACATCGACATAGGCCGTCCAGTTCGGGGGAATGCCCTGGCCCTTGTGTTCGTCCGTCAGTTCCATGACGCCGCCCATGCCTTTGCCGTCGGCCTCCAGCACCAGATAGGGCATTTCCGGTGAGCCGAAATCCTTGGTCTGCCAGCCGACGACATGACCATAAAAGCGTGCCGCCGCCTCCATGTCGGGCGTCATCAGTTCGACCCAGATGAATTTTCCGTGTGTATCGGACATTGTCGTCTCCTCTGGAGATTGGGTGCATAGGATTTGTTGGGTGTCCGCCGCAGCGTGCGGCGGCGCTTGTCGTGCAGGCAGAACCCGGCGCAGCTTATGCCTTGCGCCGAAACTCCGATGTCATGAAGGTCTTGAAGGTGCCATCCGGCTGTTTGACGCTGCCGGAAAAGCTGCGGTGATTGTCGTCATGCAGCACCAGCACGTCGTGATAGGTGGCGGTGTCTCCGGAACCGTCAAAGGCCGGGCCTTCCGCTTCGAGCGTCAGCGTCTTGCCGTCCTCTTCCAGCCAGCCCTTGTAGACCCAGAGATTGGTCATCATCGAGCCCACCCAGGTGCCGACGAAATTGCCCTTGGCCGGGTCGAAACCAACCGTGATCACGGCCGTCATGCGGTCGCCGTCGGGCATTCCGCCACTGCCTTCACCGATGACCCACAAGCCGCCGATGGAGCGGACGGTCTCGGTGAAACGCTGGTTGGGATCATCGGGGTTGTATCCGTCATGGCCAGCGACCATGACCCAGTCGCCGACGAGCCTCGACAGGAATTCGTGTTCCTTCTGCGGCTTCACACTTGGCATTTCCATTGTCGTCTCCTCCTCGTCTCTCTTTTCAGTGGCAGCAGGCTGCGGCCTTCGGCGCATCCTCATATTGGTCGTGGCGGCGCACCCAATCCATTACCTCTTCTTCATTACGGCCTTTTGGCACCAGATCGAGCAGCATCAGCGTGCCGAGCGTCTGTTCCGCGCCGCGGGCGTATGTGGAATAGGTGTGGTAGATCTTGCCGTCGTCGCCCTTGGCGAAAACGCTGATGCCGTGCAGGTCCTTCAGGTCGCCATAGGGCGCCATGTCACGGTAATTATAGGTGATTTCGCCTTTGGCCATGTCCTCGTCGCGAAACGAGGCCTGGTAATCATAGTTGAAATCAGTGCCCTCGACCGAGACCCACGGGAATTTCCAGCCCATGCGTTTTTTGTAACTTTCGATCTTTTCAAGCGGCGCGCGCGAAACCGCGACGAAACCCGCATCACCATGTTTGAGGTGGATCAGCGCACCATCGACATGATCGGCGAAGAAGGAGCAACCGACGCAGCCCTCCTCCCAGTCCGGCGCCAGCATGAAATGATAGACGATGAGCTGGCTGCAATCACCGAACAGCTCTTTCAGTGACCTTGGGCCAGAAGGCGCATCGAAGATATAATCCTTCGTCACCTCTTCCCAGGGCAGCGCGCGCCGCGCCTCGTTCAGCCTGTCCCGGGCGCGGGTCAGTTCCTTTTCCTTCACCAGCAGATCGCGGCGGGCCGCAAGCCACTCGTCTTTCGAAACGACGGGATGAGACATGATCTTTCCTCCTTGGATCCGTCTTTCACCACGGCACCGCTCCGCTCCACCGGTGGGCACCGCTTATTTCTGTGTTGAAAGGCAATAAACAGTCTGCGGGGCATCAAGTTCCGCTTGACTAATTAGGTTGATATCAACATATTTATCCCATGTCAAACACCGGTGTGATTCCTTTTTCGACAACTCTTTTCGTGCGGGACGCCTGTCTCTGCCTGCATGCGCAGCGTGCGGCGCGGGCTTTGGCGCGACTGTTCGACAATGCGCTGAAACCCATCGGCATCAACAATGGCCAGTTTTCGCTGCTGATGTCGCTCAACCGGCCGGAGCCGCCGCCGATGGGGCCGGTCGCACATCTTCTGGCCATGGACCGCACGACGCTGACGGCGGCGCTGAAGCCGCTGAAGCGGCGCGGGCTGGTCAGCATTGAGCAGGACCCGAAAGACAAACGCGGCAAGCGGTTGCGGCTGACGGCGGACGGCATGGCCGTTCTCGCTGCGGCCTTCCCCATCTGGCAGGACACTCACGCCGACGTCGAAGCGCGTATCGGCAGCGGCGACCCCGACCGGCTGCGCCGCGACCTTATCGACCTCGGCTGACAGGATTGACGGCATGGCGCCACTTTTGTCGGCAACAATGTCATCCGGCCGTCGTGCCCGGGAGCGAAACTACCAAGAAAGCGCAAATCAAGGAGGAATGATCATGCGTGCAATCGTTTTTGTAAAAGCCACCAAGAGCAGCGAAGAAGGCGTCATGCCCACCACCGAACTCATGGAGGCAATGGGCAAATTCAATGAGGAACTGGTCAATGCCGGCATCATGCAATCCGGTGACGGCCTGCACCCCTCCTCCAAAGGCAAGAGGGTTGTTTTCGACGGCGACAGCCGCACCGTCATCGACGGCCCCTTCCCGCACACCAACGAACTGGTCGCCGGCTTCTGGATCTGGAACGTGAAGGACATGGACGAGGCGGTGCAATGGGTGAAACGCTGCCCGAACCCGATGCTGGAAAAGAGCGAGATCGAAATCCGCCCGATGTTCGAGATGGAAGATTTCGGCGAGGCGGTGACACCGGAAATCGCCGCGCATGTGGAAGAGCTGCGCGCGCGTGTTGCCAAACAATAGGCCCTTCCGGCTGAGAGCAAAACCCGAATGAACCGATGAGGTGCGGCCTTCATCGCCTCCCCCGCCCTGGGGAAGGCACTTGCCGCACCGCCCCCTCCCGCATCTTCCGGCTTTTATCCCGCGTCAAAATGGTTGTCACGAACAGCCGTGGCTGGTATTGGTCGAGCAGTTCAACCCGTTTCAAGAAAGGAGGCTTCGCATGGATATTTCCTGCTTCTGGCGCAATCGTCAGCTCTGCCACCTTTTTGCCCTGCGGACACGTTTGCAGGGCTGACCGGAACACCAACACTCTGGTTTGCCTAAAAGGCCGCGCAGAATGCAGCTTGTCTGCTATTGCGCATGTTTTCACGACGGATCACCACGAACCGAAACCCGGTACTGCCTGTGGCAGACCATGGTTCTTGACGGGTCCGTCCTGCCAGAGACGACTTCATGACCATCATCACGCTTCGAAGCCTCGGAATCATTCTGGGTAAGCCGCTTTTTTCCAATCTCAGCCTCACCGTGAATGCGGGAGACCGCATCGGCATCGTTGCCGCCAATGGCTGCGGCAAATCCACCCTGCTCAACTGCCTTGCGGGAGACATGGA
Source organism: Agrobacterium sp. SOY23 (assembly GCF_027212525.1). NCBI lineage: Bacteria > Pseudomonadati > Pseudomonadota > Alphaproteobacteria > Hyphomicrobiales > Rhizobiaceae > Agrobacterium > Agrobacterium sp. SOY23. The sequence goes on from NZ_JAPWDT010000004.1 coordinate 587,253, forward strand.
GCCCACCAGCGGCGACATGACCCGGCTGCGCGGGCTGACGCAGTCGATCGTCCACCAGAATCTGCCCGCCGCGCTGATGGACCACACGATGCGGGACGCTGTGCTTTCCGCCCTGCCGGCGGACACGATCGACAGCGAAAGCTGGCGCGCCGACATCATCTTCGACGCCATGCTGGTGCCCGAACCGTTCCGCGAGCGCCGCCTGAAAGAACTGAGCGGCGGCTGGCAAAGGCTTGCCATGCTGGCCAAGGCCTGGATCACCGAACCTGACGTGCTGTTGCTCGACGAGCCGACCAACCATCTCGACCTCGAAAAGATCAACGTGCTGGAAAGCTGGCTGGGTGAATTGCCGCGCGATACCGCCGTCATCATCGTCAGCCATGACCGCGCCTTTCTCGACAACGTCACACGGACGACGCTATTTCTGCGGCCGGAAAACTCGGCGCTGTTCCGCCTGCCCTATGGCCATGCGCGCGCAGCCTTGGAGGAGGAGGATGCCGCCGATGAGCGACGTTTCCAGCGCGACATGAAAACCGCGCAGCAATTGCGCCGGCAGGCGGCCAAGCTCAACAATATCGGCATCAATTCCGGCAGCGATCTCCTGACCATCAAGACCAAGCAATTGCGTGAGCGTGCAGAAAAAATCGAGGATAAAGCGCGGCCCGCCCATATCGAGCGATCCGCCGGCAAGATCCAGCTCGCCAATCGCGGCACCCATGCCAAGGTTCTCATCACGCTGGAGGACGTGCCGGTCTCGACGCCGGATGGAACAGTGCTGTTTCGCACCGGCCGGCAATTTATCCGCCAGGGCGACCGCATCGTCATTCTCGGCCGCAATGGCGTCGGCAAGACGCGGCTGATGTCGCTGCTGCAGGCAGCGGTGACGGGTGCCGGCCAGATACAGGACGGCATAAAGGCAACGCCGTCGCTGGTGGCCGGATATGTCGATCAGTCGCTGGCCGCAATCGACGACGACAGCACGCCGGCGGCGCTGCTGTCGCGCCGTTTCGACATTGGCGACCAGCGCATCCACGGCCTGCTCGCCGGCGCCGGCGCCGGCATCGACATGGAAATGCAGAAACGCCGCATCGCGAGGTTGTCCGGCGGACAGAAGGCGCGGCTTGCCATGCTGGCACTGCGGCTGGCGGAGCCGAATTTCTACCTGCTGGACGAACCCACCAACCATCTTGATATAGATGGCCAGGAAACGCTGGAGGCGGAAATCATCAGCCGTGAGGCCAGCTGCGTGCTTGTCTCGCACGACCGGAGTTTCGTGCGGACGGTCGGAACCCGCTTCTGGCTGATCGAAAAGCGCAAGCTGGTGGAAGTCGATGATCCCGAGGCGTTTTTCGCCTCGGCATGAAACTGCCGATAATAACGCCTTGTCAGCCCAGCAGGCTGGCGAGGCGTGGATCGTCGGCGAAATCCGAGACCGCGAAACCGGTTCTGCGCATCGGAAATTCGCACAATGCCTGCACGCCCGTCTTCGACAGGCGGATGCGCCAGCTCATGCGTTCCACCGGTATTTTTTCGGCAAAGGCTTTGGGAGAAAGGATCGCGATGTTGAGGCCAGCGGCGGGATCGCGCACCGACCGGTAGAGGATCGCCTCCACCTTGGCCAATCGTGCCTGCTCGGCCAGCGCCTGGCATGGCTCGTAACTGGTGAGATCGGTCCAGTGTGCCTCGTCGCGGTTCAGTCTGGGTTGCGTGAGGTCAAGCGCCGCATCGGTGGCGATACGGGCGGCAAAGGCGGAATAATCGGCGGGATTGGCCGGCAGCGGCGTACCGGGCGATTCGGCATAAAACAGCAGCCGGTAAAAGGCCATTTCGGCGAGCGCCGTTTCCACCTTCGCGGCGGCATAATAAACGCCTTCGGTATAACCCGCGCGGCGGAAACGCGAACCATGCGGATAAGCGGCGCCATATCGGAAAGGCGTGGCGAGAAGATAATCGAAACCGGCGCATTCCGGCGGAAACGGCCTTTTGCTCGTCTCCAGAATATCTTCCAGCAGGGATTGCTCCTCCACCGTATCCACCAGCTTCATGGTGGAAACCTGATGCTGCGCTTCCACCAGCCGCCAGTATTTTCCCGATGCGGCGCGTTTTTCAGACAGGAGCGCGTCGGGCGTCCAGATAGGAGAGGACATCGATCAATCCGGTAATGGTGGTGAGCCTTTCGGCAGGCACGGCATCAAGCGCCGTATTGTGATTGCGCAGCCAGTTTTTGGCCACCGCCTCATCGCCGCCGGTAATCGCATCCAGCGAGCGGAAAACCCGGATGAGCAACACCGCAAGCTCGAAGGACTTGGCGCCCGGCTCCAGGAGGAAATCGAGCCGCTTCATGCGCGACACGGTTGGCGCGGAGACACCCAGAATATCGGCCGTGCGGGCAGCATTCAGGCCCAGCCGCTCGGCGGCGGCGATGACGGCCTTGGTGACGACCCTGCCCTGCGATGCGGGATCCATGGCGGTCTTGGCGTGAATATTCATGGCGCATATCCTTTCCTTGGAAAGAATATAGCATATTTCTTTCTCTAAACAAGAAGGCCGGGATGAACCCGGCCCCAAGAGTGACAATCCAGCGCGTAACCGCTTTATCAGGCCACCGAGACCGGCACTTCCGTGGAGGTGCGCATGGCGTGGCTATAGGGGCAGACGATGTGTGCGGCAGCAACCAGCTTTTCGGCGACTTCGCGCTCAACGCCCGGAATATTGGCCTTCAGCGACACTTCGATGCCGAAACCGCCGCCGTCTTCGCGCGGGCCGATGCCGACGGTTGCCGTCACAGTGGTGTCTTCAGGAATCTTTACCTTTTCCTTGCCGGCAACGAATTTCAGCGCGCCGAGGAAGCAGGCGGAATAACCGGCCGCGAAAAGCTGCTCCGGATTGGTGCCACGGGCGCCATCGCCGCCCAGTTCCTTCGGAACGGTGAGCGTTACGTCGAGAACGCCGTCTTCCGACTTGGCGTTGCCAGCGCGGCCACCGGTGGCGGATGCTTTGGTCGTGTAGAGAATGGGCATGGCATTTACTCCTTCGGGTTGGTGTTGACGTTCTTATAGCGAACAATTCAATTGTGCGCAATATAATTTTGTACGTTGAATGCGAAATTGTTTTTTGCGATAATTTTCACGAAATTTCGCCGCGCATCCATGCGGCAGGAACCGAAAGCGGGGGCTGATTGTTCCCTTCCCGGTTGATTTTGGAGCAGGACAATGGGCGCAGAGGGCAACGAGAAGACAATGGAAAGCCTGTTGAGGCTGGACCAGCAGATATGTTTTGCCCTTTACGGCGCGGCGCATGCCTTTACCCGCGCCTATAAACCGCTGCTGGACCCGATCGGGCTCACCTATCCGCAATATCTCGTCATGATGGCGCTGTGGGAAAAGGAGACTTCCACCGTCAAGGCGCTCGGCGAAATGCTGGGTCTCGATTCGGGCACGCTTTCCCCTCTTCTCAAGAGGCTCGAACATGCCGGGCTCATCACCCGCAAGCGCGGCACGGTGGACGAGCGGCAGGTGCTGGTGGCGCTGACCCCAAAGGGCGCCGACCTCAAGAAAGAGGGCGTGAAGATCATGGCCGCAATCGGCGGCGCCACCGGCTGCGGGCTGGAAGAACTGGCGCAGCTGCGCGATCAGGTGAATGCGCTGAAGGAAGGCCTCTCCAGGCCGTAGTCCCCGCAAAACTACAAGGGCTGAGAATCTCACTTCCGTCATGCTCGGGCCTGTCCCGAGCATCTGCAACGCATCGATTAAATACGACGCGACTAGATTCTCGGGACGAGCCCGAGGATGACGCCGAGTATGTGGGGCAGGTCCCCATAAACGAAAGGCGGCCGGAGGCCGCCTTTTTATGCGAAGAATTTTCGGCTTACTGCCACACCACCACACGCGCCTTCTGCGGCACGCGGTCGTAGAGGTCGATGACGTCCTGGTTCATCAGGCGCACGCAGCCGGAGGAGACGGCCTTGCCGATGGAGTTCCATTCCGGCGAGCCGTGCAGGCGGTAAAGCGTGTCCTTGCCGTTCTGGAAGATATAGAGCGCGCGGGCGCCGAGCGGGTTCTTCAGGCCCGGCGGCATGCCGCCGTTCTTGGAGGAATATTTGACCAGTTCCGGCTGGCGGGCGACCATTTCGTCCGGCGGGGTCCACTTCGGCCATTTCTGGCGCCACTGGATGACACCTTCGCCCGACCAGGCGAAACCATCGCGGCCGATGCCGACGCCGTAGCGCATGGCGCTGCCGCCCTGCTCCACCACGTAAAGGAAGCGCGAGCGCGTATCGACGACAACGGTGCCGGGGCGCTCGCCGGTCGGGTCGACAACCCGCTGGCGGTAATAACGGCGGTCGATTTTCTGGTAGGGCACAGCGGGAATGACGTAACCGCCATCTTCAACCGAACCGTACATGACGGCCAGTTCCGCATCGCTGACGCCCGGCGAGAACATCTGCCGGAAATCGCTGCCGATGGCGCTTGCCTGCTGGCGGATGGCGTCTCCCGTGCCCGAGGAGGCACAGCCTGCGAGAAGCGAAGCGGAAGAGAGGCCGAGGAGGGAAAGGAAGGTGCGTCTGGAAAGATCTGTGTCGGTGCTTGTCATAAGGCCGGTTTGTCCCACATTTCGAACGGCTAGATCGCCGTTGTACGTCATTTGTTCCGTGTCATGCGTATTGCGAAAATAGTTAACCGACCGCTAAAAGCGAGTCACAAGGCGCTGGCGGAACCGCGCCCGCATCTCTTTCTTTTAGAACGTGGTCAGATAACCACAATCTGCGCGCCCTGCGGCACCCGTTCGTAGAGATCGATCACATCCTGATTGAGCATGCGTACGCAGCCGGAGGACGTCGCTTTGCCAACGGACTGCCAGTCCGGCGTGCCATGGACGCGGTAAAGCGTATCCTTGCCATCCTTGAAGATATAAAGCGCACGTGCCCCGAGCGGGTTGTTGAGACCCGGCGTCATGCCACCATTGGCGGCGGAGATGGAGGCGAGTTCCGGTTGACGCTTGACCATTTCATCGGGCGGCGTCCAGCGCGGCCATTTCGCCTTCCACTGGATCTTGCCGCGGCCCGACCAGGCATAACCATCACGCCCGAGCCCGACGCCGTAACGGATCGCCTTGCCGCCGGACTGCACGAGATAGAGAAAATGCTGCCTGGTATCGACCACGATGGTGCCCGGCGCCTCCGCCGTCTGGTAGCTGACTTCCTGCCTGAGATAACGCGGATCGATACGACCATAGGGAATGGCCGGCAACGAGCGGTCCTCGTCGCGGATCGGGCCATACATGACCCGGTGCAGCGGGTTGGAGACAGGCAGGCCATAGGCCATCGTCTGGCCCTGCGGCTGCGATGCGTTGTTAGACCCCTGCACCTGCGGGGCTTGCAGCCCCTGCCCGCGCACCGGCGGGCCGTATTCCTGATGGAAACGGGTTCTGAACAGATCCGGCGGGCGTGTCGAAAGCTGACCCGGCTGCGGCGGCAGTTCCGGCTGGCGATTGGAGCTGACGGAGTTGAAATTGAAGACCGGCGCCGTTTCCCTGACGAAGACATCCGGGTCCATCCGGGTCGTATCCGTCACGAAAAGGCAGCCGCTCAGGAGCGGCAGAACCGCAAGGCCCACCAGAGAGGCCGCCCGGCGACCGTTTTTCAAAAGGAGTGCTATCATCTGAACCGCTTCATGGAATCCAATCTGCCGGCATGATGAACCGCGCGGCTGGCGCGAAGCTGGCGTCGGGTTTTTCAAAAAAAATCGGAAAACCGCATTTTTCCTCTTGAAGCTCTAGTTGCTAGAGGTGCCAGATTGGCTGTCGACTGGAATTCAGGAGCGAGAACCATGAATATTTCGACACGTGGCAGTTTGAATGGGACATCGGAGGAGTTGACCTTCACGGTCGGCGGCATGGATTGCGGCAGCTGTGCGGCGAAGATCGAAACCGCGCTTTCCCGCCTGCCCGGCGTTGCAGACGTCAAGGTGTCGGTCGCCCGCGAAAGGCTGAACCTCTCCGTGGCCGAACAGAAAACCTCGGTCGAAAAGATCGAGGATACGCTGCGCAAGCTCGGCTTCAAACCCGCCCTCCTGCCGCGCGACAAAGCTCCCCAAGCAAAGCCGGAGGCCGATCATCACGATCACTCCTCCTGCGGCGGCCATCATCACGACGAGGCTGAAACAGTCGCTGAAAAGAACAATGCGCTGATCTTCTCGGTCGGCGGCATGGATTGCGGCAGCTGTGCCGCCAAGATCGAAACCGCGCTTTCCCGCCTGCCCGGCGTTGGCGACGTCAAGGTATCCGTGGCCCGCGAAAGGCTGAACCTCTCGCTGGCCGAAAACAAAACCCCGGTCGAAAAGATCGAAGACACGCTGCGCAAGCTCGGCTTCAAGCCCGCTCTGCTGCCGCAGGAAAAGGCCACGCGCGAAAAGGCGCCGGAGCAGAATCACGAGCATGACCACGCGACATGCGGCGGCCATCACCACGATCATGACCATTCCGGGCATGATCATTCAGACCATGACCATTCAGGGCACGACCACGCGGCGCATGACCATTCGGGACACGATCACCAGTCCTGCAAGGGGCATGACCACGATCACGCCGGCCATGATCATTCAGGTCACGATCATTCCGGCCACGACCATGCGGGCCACTCACACGCTGCTACACCTGCCGCCGCAAGCCAGGGCGCCGAGATAGGCCATGCCCATGGCGCGGATGAAAAAGGCGCATGGTGGCGCACCGCAAAGGCGCGCAACACCTTCACCGGCACCATTCTGGTCGCCATTGCCTATGCGGCGGAACTCACCTTCCCGGCATGGGGCAGCTATGCCTTCATCGTCGCCACACTGGTCACGCTTTTCCCGATCGCGAGGAATGCCTTCAACGCCGCTCGTTTCGGCGCGGTCTTCACCATCGAGATGCTGATGACGATTGCCGCCATCGGCGCGATCATCATCGGTGAGGCGGAAGAGGCGGCCATCGTCGTGCTGCTGTTCTCCGTCGGCGAATTGCTGGAAGGGTTCGCGGCCGCCCGCGCACGCTCCGGCATCAAGGCGCTCGGTTCGCTGCTGCCGAAAACGGCGCTGGTGGAGGAAAACGGCTCGCTTCGGCAGATCGCCGCCGATCAGGTGCGCATCGGCCAGGTGGTCGTGGCACGCCCCGGCGACCGCATCGCCGCCGATGGCGTTGTCATGGAAGGTCAGTCCAGCGTCGATGAATCGCCGATGACCGGTGAAAGCATTCCCGTCGCCAAGGAAAAGGGCGCTCGCGTCTTTGCCGGGTCGATCAACCATGACGGCTCGCTGCGCATCCGTGTCGACCGCGCGCCGGAAGACAACACCATTGCCCGCATCATCACGCTTGTCGAAGAAGCGCAGGATGCCCGCGCCCCGACGGAACGCTTCATCCAGAGCTTCTCGCGTTATTACATGCCGCTGATCGTGGCGATCTCGGTGCTGACGATCATCGTGCCGCCGCTCGCCGGCCTTGGGGACTGGGATACCTGGATTTATCGCGGTCTCGCCCTGCTCCTGATCGGTTGCCCCTGCGCCTTGGTCATCTCGGTTCCCGCGGCCATCGCCTCCAGCCTTTCGGCTGCGGCACGCCACGGCATGCTGGTGAAGGGTGGCGCGGTCATCGAGATGCTGGCACGCACCGAGACTGTCGCCTTTGACAAGACCGGCACGCTGACACTCGGCGAACCCGTGGTCACTGACGTGGTGGCGCTTGACGGCAACGAGGCCGAGCTGATTGCGCAGGCCGCGACCATCGAACATGAATCGAGCCATCCGCTGGCGCGCGCCATCGTCAACCACGCCGAAAAGCTGGGCGTGAAGCCCCTGCCCGGCTCCGAGATCAAGGCGATTTCCGGACGCGGCATGCAGGGCAATGTCGGCGGCAAGCGCCTCTTCATCGGCGCACCGCGCTTTGCCACTGAAGTCGGCAACGTTTCGAAGGACCTGTCCGATCGCATCGCCAAGCTGGAGAGCGAAGGCAAGACGGTGGCTGTCGTGATGGCCGGCGGTGAAGCAAGCGGTCTGTTCGCCATGCGCGACGAGCCGCGCAAGGATGCGGCGGAAGGCGTCAAGGCACTGAAGGATATGGGCATCTCCTCGCTGATGCTGTCGGGCGACAATGCCCGCACGGCGAAGGCAATCGGCAACAAGCTGGGCCTTGAGGCGCGCGGCGAATTGCTGCCGCAGAACAAGGTCGAGGAAATCCGCAAGCTCGCCGAAAAGAAGACCGTGGTGATGGTGGGCGACGGCATCAACGACGCGCCGGCCCTTGCGGCGGCCAGCGTCGGCGTTGCCATCGGCTCCGGCACCGACGTGGCAATGGAAGCGGCGGATGCGGCGCTGATGCGCAACAATGTCGGCGATGCCGCCCGCCTCATCGGCCTGTCGCGCGCCACCATGAGCAACATCCGCCAGAACGTGACGATCGCGCTCGGCCTGAAGGCGGTGTTCCTGGTCACGACCGTCACCGGCGTTTCCGGCCTGTGGCTCGCCGTCTTCGCCGATACGGGTGCCACGGTTCTGGTGACCGCCAATGCCATGCGGCTGCTCGGTTACTTCAAGAAGAGCGCCTGACGGTTGCCAAAAGGCATAAAAACTCCGTCACCTCATCCCCGGTCCCACGGGGATGAGGTCGGCACTAGACTTCTCAAGTGAATTGATTGAAAAAGCGGATGCTTTCCGCCACCGCGCCCGGAACAACGCCATTATGCGTGCCGGGCAGCAGTTTTTTGTCGACCTTGAACCCGGATGTCAGGGCGCGATCCACGAAAAGCTGGTGATCGGCGTCGAAGGGCCGCTCCTCCGTGCCGCGCAAAAGCAGCGCCGGACATTTGAGGCTGGGGCCGAAACAGACGGAGGAGCGCATGATGAATTCGCGCTCGTCGGTTTCGTCGAAACAGATCTCGTCGGTATAGCGATTGAAATAACGCCATGAGTTGACGCCGGCGGAGATGGGCGTGGCGGCGCGGAATTTGCGGCTCATGGCGGCCAGAAGCGTCAACGTGCCGCCGTTGGAATGGCCGGCGATGAAGAATCGATTCCTGTCGATGCCGGGCAGGCTTTCCAGATAGGTCGCAGCCGCCAGCGCATCCGCCGTCTCATCGTAGAAGCCGGAATAATTACCGTTCTGGCCGTTCTCGCCCCGGAAGGATGGCAGGAGCACGACAAAGCCCGCTTCCCAATAGGGTTTCATCATCGCCCAATGGCCATCCCCCGTGGCATTACCGCCGTGAAGGAAAAGCACCGCCGGTCTTGGCGTTTTGGAAGGCTGGTAGCGGGAAAGCCAGGCCACGAGCTCGATGGAGCCATCCGGCCCGCCGGGATAGGTGACACGATCCGCACCGGGCGGCGTGCCGAGCGCTGAGGATTTTTCCGGCGCGGCCATCTTGCGCAACAGATGGGTGTGAAAATGCCGCCGCGCCTCCGCATAATCCTGCCGTTCCAGCGGCAGAACCTCCGGCGCGGCAATGGAGGCTTTTGCACCCGGCGGCAGAAGCGCGGCCGCAGACAGGCCCATGGCGCCGGCCAGCAGGCTGCGCCGCGTCAGGCTCGGGGAAATCATGCCGCTCTCTTCCTGTCCGAAGGCTGAGGAAAGAAAGCGTTTTTCTACCATGGGTGCACCTGACGGGATGATTGTGGTTGCAGTTCAGCACTGCGGCGGGAGGCTGTCCAATCACGGATTCGCGAAGGACAACAATGTATTCGCAGCCTTCATGGCAATTTCTGGACGGCCACCCTACCCTTCCGCGCCGTCGATCAGCGCCACCAGCGTCGAGAGCCGGTCCGCCTCGGCCGGCAGCTTGTCGGCGCGCAACCTCGCAATGCGCGGAAACCGCATGGCGACGCCGGATTTGTGGCGGTTGGAGCGGTTGATACCTTCAAAGGCCACTTCCAGCACGAAACCGAAATCCGGCGTGGCGCGCACCGCCCGCACCGGGCCGAAACGCTCGACCGTATTGTCGCGCACGAACTTGTCCAGCACTTCGAGTTCCGCATCGGTGAAACCGAAATAGGCCTTGCCCACTGGCACGAGCTGTTCGCCATCCTCACCTTCCGCCCATACACCGAAGGTGAAATCGGAATAATAGCTCGATCTTTTGCCATGGCCGCGCTGCGCATACATCATCACCGCATCGATATTGTAGGGATCGCGTTTCCACTTGAACCACGGTCCCTTGGCGCGCCCGGCCTGATAGGTGCTGTCACGGCGCTTGATCATCACCCCCTCGATCACCGGATCGGGCGGGGCGGCGCGCAGCGCGTCGAGCTCGGCCCAGCTGGAAAAGCCGATCAACGGCGAGAGGTCGAAGCGATCATGCGGGGCGTGCTCGATGATATCCGACAACCGGCCGCGGCGTTGCAGATAGTTCTGCGCGCGAATGTCGCTCTCGCCATCGAACAGCAGGTCATAGGCGCGAATGAAGGCCGGATAGTCATCCAGCATCTTTGCCGTCACCGTCTTGCGGTTCAGCCGCTGCTGCAAATCCGAGAAGGTGCGGGTGAGATTGTTGGAGCGCGCAGTGCCGCCGATCAGCAATTCGCCATCCATCACGCCTTCGAAATCGATCGCTTCCAGAACATCGGGAAAGGCACCGGAAATATCGTCGCCGGAGCGGGAATAAAGTTTGCGCGTGGCGCCTGAGCGGGACAATTGCACGCGAATGCCGTCCCATTTCCACTCCGCCGCATAATCGGCGGGGTCGAGCGCATCAAGATCGCCTTCGGCCACCGGCGTCGCCAGCATCACCGAATGGAAGATGGCGGGCGTCGCCAGCACCGGCCGGTCCGACTTGCCCTCAAGCCAGGCAAAGAGAGACCGATAGGGCGGCGTCAGGCCGTGCCAGAGGGTTTCGATTTCAGTGATGTCCTTGCCGGCAAAATCCGCCAGCGCCTGCCGCGCCAGCCTTGCCGAAACACCGATGCGCAGGCTGCCGGTGGCGAGTTTGAGGAAGGCGAAACGCGAAGACGTATCCAGCCGGTCGAGCAGATCGCGCACCGCACCGCGCACCTCGGTGCGGCCGAGCGAATTCATCAGCGTTACTACCTCGCCAAGGCGCGGATCCTGTGCCTCGGCGTCATCCGCGCCGCCGATATTGCCCCAGACCAGCGAGATGGTCTCGGCCAGATCGCCGACATAATCATAGGAATAACGGAACAGCACCTCATCCATGCGCTCCAGCACCAGCTCGCGCAACAGGGCCGGCTTGACGCTCTTCAGGTCCAGCGTGCCGGCAATTACCGCCAGCCCGTAACCCCGGTCGGGATCGGGCGTATCGCGGAAATAATCGGTCAGCAGCTTCAGCTTGCCATTGCGGGATGGGGTGAGAACGAGGCGGTCGAGAAGCGTGGCGAAGGCTTTCATCTCAATCCCCCTCATCCTCGTAACCCACGAGATGCAGCGGCTTGGCGGCGATGCCCTGCAATTCGCACCAGCGCACCAGCGCCTCTTCGCGGCCATGCGTCACCCAGACGGCCTGCGGGCCGATTTCCCTGATGGTCTCCAGGAGTTCCGGCCAATCGCAATGGTCGGAGATCACCAGCGGCAGTTCCACGCCACCCTGCCTGGCGCGTTGCCGCACCATCATCCAGCCGGAGGCAAAGGCGATCAGCGGTTCGTTGAAGCGCCGCGCCCAGCGCTCCTGAAAGGCCGAAGGCGGGCCGATGACGATGGCGCCCCTGAAATCGGCAGGATCGCTTTTCTCAAGCGTCGCGGGCCTGAGATCGCCGAGATCGATGCCCTGCGAAACATAATAATCGCAAAGCCGCGCCAGCGCGCCGTGGATGTAGATTGGGTCGGCATAACCATTGTCGCGCAAAAGCCGGATGACGCGCTGCGCCTTTCCGAGCGAATAGGCTCCGACCAGATGGGTGCGTTCGGGAAACTGCCGGATGGAGGTGAGCAGCTTGCCGATTTCCAAACGCGGCAGCGGATGGTGAAACACCGGCAGGCCGAAGGTGGCCTCGGTGATAAAGACATCGCAGGGCACCGTCTCGAAAGGCGTGCAGGTGGGGTCGATGCCGCGCTTGTAATCGCCGGAGGCAACAATGCGCAGACCGTTCATTTCAACGGAAATCTGTGCGGAGCCCAGGACATGGCCGGCCGGATGGAAACCGACGGTGACCCCATTCACCACCACCGTCTCGCCGAAGGCAACCGCCTGCTCGCTGCCGCAGAAATCCTCGCCATACCGAATGCGCATGATATCGAGCGTCTGGCGCGTGGCCAGCACCGCACCATGGCCGGCGCGTGCGTGATCGGAATGGCCATGGGTGATGAGCGCCCGCGCCACCGGGCGCACGGGATCGATGTAAAAGTCACCCGCCGGGCAATAAAGGCCCTTCGGCGTGGAATTCAAAAGCTGTTCCGGCTTCATATTCATTGAGATAAGGCCGCCCGCGCGAATCGAGAGATTTTCGATGTTAACGCGGAACGGGCCTTATATTTCCAGTGAACGTGTTTTTGTTTTTTGGAGAGATTCCGCCATTCCGGCCTTGAGCCGGTATGACGGAGGAGAGGTCTCAGCGAGAAACAAAGGTGACAACGTTTGCTGCCACGCTACTCCCCCGCCGCTTCCGCCGGCTTCGCCTCAACCGCCGCCGGCAGGCGCACCGGTTTCAGCATCAGCGCTGCGGCAAGGCCGATGGCGGCGGTGGCGGCAGCGGCGAAGAACAGCGGCGTAAACGCATCCGAATAAAGCGAGGCGACGGCGGCCTGGGAGGCGGCGGGCAGTTCGGCGAGCATTTTCGGTGTCAGTTCCTCGATCTTGCCGACGCCGGGAATATCGACCGCGACACCTTTCAGGCTCGATGAGACGATGGCGCCATAGACCGAAATGGCAATGGCAGCACCACCCATGCGGGTCAGCGTCACCGCACCGCTTGCCGCACCGATATCCGCCTTGGGAGCGGAATTCTGCACACCGATGATCGGCGCCTGCTGGCCGAGGCCAACGGCGAAACCCTGCGCCAGCATCAGTACCGCGATCAGCCAAAGCGGCGTTCCGGCATGCATCTGCGTGAAGGCCAGCATGGCGATGACATTGATGGTGAGGCCGGCCACCGAGAAGGGCTTGTAGACGCCGGTGATCGAGATCAACCGTCCCGCCGAAAGCGAGCCCATGACGATGCCGCCGGTGACGGCGATGAAGAACAGGCCGGCGTGGGAGGGCGAAAGCCCGGTCGTGGTCTGCAGGAACAGGGCGTAATAATTGACCATGCCGATGCCGATACCGCCGCTCGTCAGCGAGACGATCATCAACAGCGGAAAGGTGCTGTCCTTGAAGAGCCTGAGCGGCACGACCGGTTCCGGCGCGCGGCGCTCCACCTGCACCCACAGGAAGGCGGCAATGACGGCGAAGGCGATGATGCCGAGGCTGGGGCCGGCGATCAGCGAGCCGAACAATTCGCTGCTATCGGCCCAGAATACCACGCTGGCGATGGTGGCCGCCAGCAGCACAGCGCCGAGATAATCGATCTTCGGCTGGCGGGCCGGCCGGCGATAGGGCAGCAACAGCGCAAGGCCGGTGATGACGATGAGGCCGAGCGGCAGGTTGATGAGAAAGATCGAGCGCCAGCCGAAGAGATCGCTCATCGTGCCGCCGAGGATGGGTCCGACGCTGCCGGATGCCATGATGGTGAGGCTGGAATAGCTCTGGTAACGGGCGCGTTCACGCGGTTCGAACAGATCCGCATTAACGGAGAAAATCGACACCATGATGCCGCCGCCGCCCAGCCCCTGCAGGACACGGGCCGCAATCAGCGAATCCATCGACCAGGCGAGACCGCAGGCGAGCGAACCGAGCGTGAAGATGACGACCGCCGCGATCATCACATATTTGCGGCCGAACAGATCACCGAGCTTGCCATAGACCGGCATGACCGCGCTGGTCGCCAGAAGATAGGCCGAGCCGATCCAGCCGAAGCGCTCCAGCGCGCCGAATTCACCGACGATGGTGGGAAGCGCTGTCGAGACGATCTGGTTGTCGAGGGTGGCCATGAACATGGCCAGCATCAGAAACAGAAAGACGATGAGCCTGCGCCGGTGATCCGACACAAGCGGCGCCACGGGGGCGGTGGACATATCCATGAAAAATCTCGTTGAGTTCCGGCGATTTTGCTGCGGCAATTTGTGTGCTATCAGCACATATATGTCAATGGCAAGTTTTTGACATCTGTGCTAATGACGCTAAATGTGATCACCGACTGGCAGGAAAGGAACGGCGAAGCGTGGCGACTGAGGAAGACTGGAACGAAGATTTGCCCGACGACATCAAGCGGATCGGCAATACGATGACGCGCATGCGCATCATGATCGGCCGCCGCATCATCGGCCGCATGGCGCTTGCCAAGATCGCTCCGGGTCTTGAACTCTCCCATATCGACGTGCTCGACATTCTGCGCCGTGCGGAAGGCGATGTCACCGTCGGTGCGATTGCCGAGGGCATGCGCATCGACCCTTCGCGCGGCAGCCGGGTGGTGGCTGATATGGTGGGGCGCGGGTTGCTGAAACGTGGCGTTTCCCAGGAGGATGGCCGCCGCAGCATCGTCGAGATCACGCCGCTCGGCACCGGCCTGCTGCAGGAAATGCGCCGAACCAAGATGAGCGTCATCGAGGACGTGATGGATGGCTGGCCGGCGGAGGATGTGGAGACATTCGCCCGCCTGTTCGAACGGTTCATCGACCGTTTCGAATGCCGGCTCTCGCCGGATGCGGACGTCTTCACGGATCAGAAAAAATCATGAGTGACCCGGCGATCTGCAACTTCACTTTAAAACGACGAGACCGTAACGTGCCGGCATCGAACAGGTTGAAGGGGTAATGTCGATGTTGACGATTTACGGTGTTTACCGTTCCCGCGCCACGCGCACGCTGTGGCTGGCGGGAGAACTGGGCATAGAATTCAAGCATGTGCCGGTCATCCAGGCCCGCCGCCTTGCCGACCCGCTGGCAGCCGATGCGCCGCTCAACACGCTGTCTCCCGCCTTTCTCGCCATCAACCCGATGGGCACCATTCCCTGCATCGAGGATGACGGCATGGTGCTTTACGAATCCATGGCCATCAATCTCTATCTCGCCCGCAAATATGGCGGGCCGCTTGCCCCGGTCGACCTGAAGGAAGATGCGGCGATGCTGCAATGGTCTTTCTTCGCCGCCACCGAAATCGAGACCAATTCGCTGAAGATTTCCTCCGCCATCGCCGAAGGCCTGTCGGAAAGCGATGCCGGCAAGGCGGTGATCGATGTCGCCGGGCGCCTGCTGAAGCGCCCCTTCCGGGTGCTGGAGCAGCATCTCGCTACCCATGATTATCTGGTGGGAGACCGCTTCACCGTGGCCGACCTCAATGCCGCGGAAATCGTTCGTTACGCGCAGGGTCACACGTCGCTGTTCGATGCGCATCCGGCGCTGAAAGCCTGGCTCGCTCGCTGCCAGGCGCGCACGGCGTTCAAGTCCATGTGGGACAGCCGGACCGCCGAGGCGGCTTGATCGTCAAGCCCCCTTTCCTTTCGTCATGCCGGACCTGATCCGGCATGACGGAAATACTGAGCCTTTCAGCCCCTCTCCCCCGCCAACGCCCGCTGCACCGCCGGGCGGTCGTTCATGCGGCGGAAATGGTCGTGCACCTTGGGAAAACGGGCAATGTCTACGCCATCGCTTTCCAGCCAGCCGGACATGACGAAAAGATAGGGATCGGCCACTGAATAGGCCGTGCCCAGAACCCAGGGGCCGTGCAGCATGCCGTGCTCGATCAGTTCGAAACAATCCCCCATATTTTGCGGCACCTTGGCCTTCATATCCGCAAGCGAGCTGTCCTCATTCGCCCAGCGGCTGCCGCGACGGCCATGGGCGTGGGCGACATGCACGGTGGAGGAAATGAAGGCGTTGAACGACTGCATCAGCGCGAATTCGAAGGGATCATCGAGTGGCGCGAGCTTCTTCTCCGGCGCCATCTGGGCGATGAAGGCGAGGATGGCAGGCGTCTCCGTCAGCACCCCACTCGCTGTGGCCAGTGCCGGCACGCGGCCTTTCGGATTGATCTTCAGGAATGCCTCGGAGCGTTGCTCGCCCTCCGCGAAATTGACGCGCTGGGCCTTGTAAGGCAGACCGGATTCCTCAAGCACGATATGGCTGGCGCGGGAGCAGGAACCGGGGGAGAAAAACAGTGTGAACATGGATATGCAACCTCCAAAGCAATGAGGGCGCCCGCCTGTTCCTCACGCGGACGCCGGCCCTCGCTGGCGGCCTTGAGGCAGCCATGACGCGCAGGGGCAAGCCATCATCGTGCCGGCAACCGGCCGCGTCAAAGGTTATTTAAGCGCCGACGACGCGGATATCGCCGACATGGATGCCGTTCCAGTTGCGCATCTGCCGGTTGGCCATGCCGCTCAGCGCCTGCTGCTCGGCGCTGCCTTCATCGAAATACCGGGCGAGCAGTGCCGAAACCATCGCTTCTGCCGCACGCGCCGTTCCGTCTTCGCATTTCACCGCCATCGCGATGCCCTTTTCCGGCAGGGCGGCCACGAAGACGCCTTCCGCGCCGGTCTTGGCAAAAATCTTGCCCGGCGCGATCTCCATCAGCCTGGTGCAGGTGCGGCCGGTGCCCGCCACGTAAAAGGGTTCGGCCATGCAGGCCTCGATGAGACGGCGCGAAGCTGTGGCGCGGCCCGCTTCAAGGCCCCTGCCCGTCGCCATCCTGGCAAAACCATGGGCCAGCCCCTTGAGCGGCACGGCATAAGTGGGAATGGAGCAACCATCCACGCCGCAATTGTCGTGGCCGAGCGCCGCCCCCGTCAGGCTTGCCATGGTGGCGCGGATCTGCCTCTGAAGGGGATGGTCGAAACCGACGTAACCCTTGGGGTCGGTGCCCGTGTGGCAGCAGGCGCAGATGAAGCCGGAATGTTTGCCGGAGCAATTATTGTGAAGCGCCGTCGGCTTTTCCAGCGTGCGGGCCTGGTGAATGATGGTCTTCTGGTCGGAAGACCAATGCGCGCCGCATTCCAGCGTCTCTACATTGCGGCCGGCTTTTGCAAGCATGGCGGCGGCGAGTTCCACATGCGCGTCCTCGCCGGAATGGGAGGAGCAGGCAAGCGCCAGTTCGCGGTTGCCGAAACCATAGGCATCCGCCGCGCCACTTTCCACCAGTGGCAGTGCCTGCATGGCCTTGCAGGCGGAACGCGGGAAAACGCCGCGTTCGATATCGCCCGCCGAAAACAGCACGCCGCCATCACCATCCACCACCACCGCAAGGCCCTGATGGCGACTTTCAACGAGATTGCCACGGGTGACTTCGACGGTAACGGAATTGTTCATTTTCACAGCCTCAAAAAATTCTGATTTTATGCCGTTGATACCGCAATTGATTTTTCGATGCACGGGGCTGTTCGTGAAATTTGCAAAACGTCTGCTGCTGGCGATTGCCGTTGTCTATTTGCTTCCCGCACTGGCGTCGGCCGGTCTGTGGGCCATGCGGGAACATCCGCAGGGCTGGCGTGACGCCCGCTGGTCCTCGTCCGGCACTTTGCCGGCAGCCAGCGCCGATGGTCAGGCGGCGGTTTACGTCTTTTCCGCCATGACCGGCGGCTTCAAGGGCTCCGTCGCCAGCCATGCCTGGATCGTGCTGAAAAAGCCGGGTGCGAAAGCTTATGACCGTTATGACAAGGTGGGCTGGGGCATGCCGATCCGCCGCAACGGCTATGCCGCGGACGCCTACTGGTATTCCAACATGCCGCGCGAGGTCGTGGCCATTCACGGCGCGGAAGCGGAAAGGCTCATTCCGAAAATCGAGAAAGCCATTGCCGATTATCCCTACGGGCAACCGGGCGGCTACCGCATCTATCCCGGCCCCAACTCCAACACCTTCGTTGCGCATGTGCTGCGCAGCGTGCCGGAACTGGGCGCGGTGCTGCCGCCCGATGCGGTGGGCCGCGATTATCTGCCCAACGGCGCCTTTTACCACATCGCCGATGACTGGAAGGATGCGAGCCTGTCGCTCGGCGGGCTGTTCGGCATTTCGGCAGGCGCGCGCAGCGGCTTCGAGATCAATTTCCTCGGTCTGGTCGCGGGCATCGATTTCATCCGGCCCGGCGTGAAGATACCGGGGCTCGGTTATTTCGGCATCGACAGCCCCGAACCGCCACCAGCGCGAGGATGACTACCACTGATCCTTATCGATCGCTGACGGCCGCGCGCGGGTTCACCCACGGCTCCTGATTGGAGCGCGGCAACGGGGTTTTGCCGAGTATGTGATCCGCCGCCTTTTCGCCCGTCATGATCGACGGGCCGTTGAGGTTGCCATAGGTCACATGCGGGAAGATCGAGCTGTCGGCAACCCTCAATCCTTCGACGCCGATCACCCGGCATTCGGGGTCGACAACGGCCAGCGGGTCGTTTCGGTCACCCATGCGGCAGGTGCCGCAGGGGTGATAGGCGCTTTCCAGATGCTCCCGCAAAAAGGCGTCGATCTGCTCGTCCGTTTCCACCTTTTCACCCGGCTGGATTTCCGGGCCACGAAAATCGTCAAAGGCCTTCTGGCTGAAGATTTCACGGGTCAGGCGCACGCAATGGCGGAATTTCTCCCAGTCTTCCGGATGGCTCATATAGTTAAAGCGGATAACCGGATCGTCCTTCGGATCGGCCGAGCGAAGGGTGACGTTGCCGCGCGATTTCGACAGGTTGTAACCGACATGCACCTGAAAACCATGACTTTTCGCAGCCGCCTTGCCGTCATAGGATATGGCGACCGGCAGGAAATGATACTGGATATCTGGCTGCTTCAGCCCGGGTGCGGAGCGCAGGAAGGCGCAGGCCTCGAACTGGTTGGAGGCGCCGAGCCCGCCTTTCGACAGCAGCCATTGCGCGCCCGCCACGCCCTGCCAGAACCAGGGCAGCCATGAATAGAGCGAGACCGGCTTGGTGGAGACCTGCTGGAAATAAAACTCCATATGGTCCTGAAGATTTGCACCCACGCCGGGGCGATCCGCCTTTACCTCGATACCCATTTTTTGCAGATGGGCGGCAGGCCCGATGCCCGAGAGCATCAGCAGTTTCGGCGAATTGAAGGAGGAGGCGGAAACGATAACCTCGCGACCGGCCTTGATGGTTTCCACCACGCCCTTACGCTCGATCTCGACGCCCACGGCACGGCCATTCTCGATGACGATCCTGCGGGCGAAACCGCTGACCAGCGTGACGTTGCCGCGTTTCAGTGCGGGTTTCAGATAGGCATTGGCGGCAGACCAGCGACGGCCATGGTGGATGGTCTGCTCCATCAGGCCGAAACCCTCCTGCTTGGAGCCGTTATAGTCATCCGTCAGTTCGAAACCGGCCTGCGCGCCCGCCTGAATGAAGGCGTGAAACAGCGGATTGTTGACCGGCCCGCGCTGCACATGCAGCGGCCCATCCGTGCCGCGCCAGCCCTCTTCGCCGCCATGGCTATGCTCCATGCGCTTGAAATAAGGCAGCACATCCGCATAAGCCCAGCCATGCGCGCCAAGCTCCTCCCAGCGATTGAAATCTTCGGCATGGCCGCGCACATAAACGAGGCCATTGATGGAGGACGAGCCGCCGATGACCTTGCCGCGCGGGGCGGTGATGCGGCGGTTGTCGAGATTGGGCTCAGGCTCGGAAAGATAACCCCAATTGTAGCGCTTCATGCTCATCGGCCAGGCAAGTGCCGCCGGCATCTGGATGAAGGGGCCGAAATCGGAACCGCCAGCCTCGATGACGATGACAGAATAACGACCGTCTTCCGACAGGCGATAAGCGATGGCGGAGCCCGCGGAACCCGAACCGACGATGACGTAATCTGCTTGCATGATTTGTGCTCTCCGATGAGCGGTTGTTCCGATTGACTGTCGGCGGGTGGGCTACCCCCCTCTGCCCTGCCGGGCATCTCCCCCTCAAGGGGGGAGATCGGCAAGAGGCGCTACCGCCACTTCATTCTCTGACCTTGAGATGGGCGCGACCCTCGCCGCATATCGATCTCCCCCCCTTGAGGGGGAGATGCCCGGCAGGGCAGAGGGGGGTAAGCCCCACCCAACAACCATCAATAAGGCGCGTCCACCTTCCCCGTGCTCACATAAACCGTCTTCAGCTCGCTAAAATGCTCCAGCGCCGCCGCTGAATTCTCCCGGCCAAAACCGGATTGTTTGGAGCCGCCGAAGGGGATTTCCACCGGGCAGAGGTTATAGGTATTGATCCACAGCGTACCCGCCTCCAGCCGATCCACGACGCGGTGGGCGCGGGCGAGATCGGCGGTGAAGACACCGCCGGCCAGCCCGAATTCGGTGGCATTGGCGCGGGCGAGAACCTCGTCCTCATGCTCGAAATCCAGCACA
>NZ_JAPWDT010000005.1:0-480723 GCF_027212525.1 Agrobacterium sp. SOY23
AAAATTGGTTATGTGAGCCCCGTCACGGGCCTTTTCGCGACCTTTGCCGAGGCCGATCCGTTTTTGCTGAAGCAGGTGCGGCAGGCACTGAAGGGCGGTATTGTCAACAATGGCAAGACATATGACGTCGAGATCATCGCCATCGACGATCAGACCAATCCCGACAGATCGACGAGTGCGGCCCAGCAGCTCATCAATTCGGATGAGGTGAATATCGTTCTCGCCCAGGGGGCTCTCGGCATCAAGAACGTTAGTGCCCAGTGCGAACTCGCAGGCGTTCCCTCGATTACGACGATGGACCCCTGGCAGGGCTGGCTGTTTCCTCAAGGAGGCAAACCTGAAACGGGCTTCAAATATGCCAATCATTTCTTTTGGGGCATCGAGGACATCATCTCCACATATGTGGGAATGTGGTCGTCGCTCGACACCAACAAGAAGATCGGTTCCTGCTTCACCAACGATCCGCCGGGACAAACCTTCTTCAGCAACGAGATCGGCTTTCCGCCTGCCCTGAAGAAGGCGGGGTTTGAAATGGTCGATGTGGGCCTCTTCGAGCCGGGTTCGAACGATTTCTCGCGCCAGATCGCGGCTTTCCGCGATGCGGGCTGCGAGATCATGACGGGGCTGTTCGATCCGCCGGATTGGGTGGTCTTCTGGCGCCAGGCCATGCAGGCAGGCTTCAAGCCGAAGGTGGTTACCATCGCCAAAGCGCTTCTTTTCCCGGCAGGCGTGCAGTCTCTCGGTGCGGCGGCGAACGGCATGTCCACCGAGGTCTGGTGGACGCCGGATTATCCTTTCAAATCTTCGATTACCGGACAATCCTGCGGAGAACTGGTCAAGGCCTATGAGGCGGAAACCGGAAAACGCTGGACGCAACCGATTGGGGTCGTTCACGCGCTACTGGAGGCGGGGGTTGACGCCCTCAGAACGGCTGACGATCCGACGGACCCGGATTCTGTCGCCGATGCTATCAAGAAGATGAAGCTGGATACGGTTGTCGGAACACTCGACTGGGCCAATAGCCCGATCAAGAGCGTGGCCAAGATGGCAATCGCTGGCGGGCAGTGGCGCGTGGAGCCAAATGGCGATTTCAATCTGGCTGTCGTCTCCAACCAAGGCATACCGCAGGTTCCCGTTACCGGGCCGTTTCAGATGAAGATCGGGGCATGAGCGCCATACGTGGGGACACTATGCACTCGCAAAACAGGTCTCTCGCCGTTGAAAACATCACAAAATCCTACGGTAATGGGCTTCCGGTTCTCAAGGAATTGAGTCTGGAAGTCCATCCGGGCGAGTTATTGGGTGTCATCGGACCCAATGGATCAGGCAAGACGACCTTGTTTGGCGTCATCGCCGGACAGCTTGTGCCCAATTCCGGAAAGATATTTGTGAATGGCGAGGACGTCACGCGGCTTGCGGCATCGGAAAGGGCAAGGAGCGGGATCGGGCGTACTTTTCAGGTGCCGCAGTCCTTTTCAAACATGTCCGTGTTCGAGAACCTGCTTGTCGGCGCGCGCTTCGCGGGGAACCTCAATCATGAGGCTGCAACAGTCGTGGCTCGGGATATTCTGGATCGTACCGGCTTTCATGGTCGCGGCCATCTTCTCGCCGGGGCGTTGCCGTTGCTCGACAGGAAGAGGCTGGAACTGGCGCGGGCATTGGCGACGAACCCGACGCTCCTGCTTCTCGACGAGATTGCCGGCGGGCTGACCGATAACGAGGCGGCAGAGATTGCGGAACTCGTCAAGCATGTGAACAGCCAGGGTATTGCCGTGATCTGGATCGAGCATCTGGTGCACATCCTCACCTCGACAGTCTCTCGAATTGTCGTGCTCGGTGAAGGCAAGATCATTGCCGACGGCGAACCGAAGGCAACGATGGCTACACCGGCCGTACAGAAGATCTACCTTGGGATGGAGCCCGACGCAGATGCTTAGCATTCGTGATCTGGAGGCGAGCTATGGCTCGATGTCGGTATTGTTCGGTGTGAACCTTGACCTGCGGCCGGGCGAAACACTGTCATTGATCGGCTCCAATGGCGCCGGTAAATCGACGCTATTCAGCGTGATAACTGGCCTGTTGAAACCGACGGCGGGAGAGGTAACCCTCGATGGCCTCCCGATGCTCGGCAAATCGACCTCGGCAATCGTCGATCAGGGAATAGTCATGGTGCCGGAAGGGCGAAAGCTCTTTCCGAGCCTGTCGGTTGAGGAGAATCTGATCTTGGGCGCCTATCGCAAGAGGTCGGGAGAGTGGTCGCTCAATCGCGTCTTCGACATGTTTCCTGTCTTAAAGGAACTGCGCCGAAGACCGTCCCGGGCCTTGTCTGGCGGCCAGCAGCAGCTTGTTGCGGTCGGTCGCGCCTTGATGGCCAATCCAAGGGTATTGTTGTGCGATGAGCTCTCGCTTGGCCTCTCACCCTCGGCGGTCGATGTGGTCTACGCCGGCCTTCGAAAGGTCAAGGAGACCGAGGTTTCGCTGGTGCTGGTCGAACAGGATATCGCGAGGGCTCTGAAAGAGAGTGAACGCTTCGCATGCATGCGACACGGTCGCATCGTTCTGCAAGGCTCATCGCCGCCCCCCCTGATCCTCGACTTCAGTTCAAGCAACGCCACACAAACTGTACATTTCGACGATCAAAACAATATATTTGTCCTTGGCGGTCTGCCATCGTAATATTACAGGGTGCACCCACTTCCCTTTCAGAGGTGGCTCCCTCCGGAACACTTCGGCCAGTGTTCTGTAGTCGCGGCATTTTCTCGGCTGATCGTTGAGATGGCGCGCAGGCTGGACGAGCTTGCGTTGCGACACGGCTGCGAGATACGTATCACCTGGCATGAACCGGCGGATGCGCTTGTTGGCGTTCTCCACCGCACTCTTTTGCCACGGTGCAGTGGGGTCGCAGAACCAGCTCCGCGCGCCGATGCCATCTTTCAAAGGTCCCTTGCAGGAGCGTCAATTGACCTGTTCCTCGCACATGTCGACAATCCGGTCGCGGTAGTACGGCGCTCCATCCACCCTTCTTGATCAAATTCAAGAATGGCGTTGGTTACCGATGATTGATTCAGGATGGTGATTGTCCGCATCCGGCACCGATAAGCCGTCCGATTATTCAGAAAAGATCGGAGTTCCTGTGCTTCTTGGTGTTGTCCTCGCGGTCGATCCCGGCGTCAGCGCATCGATACGGCATGGTCCCGTTGGCGCGGCACGGCGCTACCCTTGCGTCTGAAAAGCTTGATAAGCGGTTTCTCGAACAGGAAATGCGCAAAGACCGACACGGCCAGTGCAACGACGATGATGACCGCTCCTGCGAGAATACCGGGCGCCAATATCTTATGAATGATTGAGATCACCAGGCCATGCAGAAGATAGAGGGCGTAGGATGAGTCCCCGATAATCTCGATTGGTTTCAGCAGACGTCTCGGCCATAGTCCGGCATTTTCGAGCCACACGCATCCGGCCACAAGGAAAAAGGCAGGTACGCCCCATGTTATCAGGCGCAGCATTCCAGATTGCTCGCTTATCATGGCCGCGGCAACAAAACCCGTCAGTGATATGACAAGCGCGGCGATACCCGCTTGTCCGCCCTGGAACATAAAGCGCGACAGCAGAAGCCCGCCAAGGAACTCCAGCAAGAGCGGCGAGGTCCAGGTTTGTATGAAGGGGGATTGTGTGGGTAAAACCTGTCCCGCCAGGGCCATGACGGACAGGATGCCGACCGTTACGGCCAGCGGCGCGCGCCAGGCAAGTCCAAGCGCGAAGACAATATAGAAGAACATTTCCATATTAAGGGTCCAGCCCACAACCAAAAGGGGAGCTACTTCACCGTTGTCGCCTGCATAGGGAATAAAAAGCAGCGATTTCCATAAATGCTCGGGGGTAAAGGTAAAGGTGGAAAAAACGCCCGCCATCGCACCGGCGCACATCACCAAGGTCACGGCCCAGTATAAGGGCACAATACGGACCAGCCTGTGATATAAAAACGCCCCCGGTCCCGCCGCCGTCGCGAAAGAACCCATGATGAGGCCGGAGATGACAAAAAAGACATCCACACCCGCCGCCCCAATCGTAAATGGGCCACCGATTATATGAAACAGCAGGACCGAAAACGCCGCGAGCGCCCTCAGAAACTGGATGGAATAAACCTTTTGCATTGCCGCTCCTGAAGTACTCAACCGTTCACGTCCTTCGCCTCAAATGCAGACAGAGGCAGCGAGTCGCGCCAACTCGAAAAAGCTGCCGAACTCTCCTGATTACGATGCTTGCAAGGATTGATGAGGTATACGTTCAAAAAAATACCTAAAATCTGAAGAGCCAGATGACCAGAATTATTCTTGCCAGAAGCAGCCATCTCATGTGTAATTGACTAACGCCCTGGTTACGGACGTCTATATGTCGCAACCTAGTCGATTTTGACAGTGTTGGGATAATGCCGGGCCCGACGTCCCCGGTCAGGTCTGTAAAGAACCCCTCACGATACCCTCATTCAAAGACATCTTCTAGTTGAGGCCCATAAGCCTGAACTGGCATCTTCCCGTCAAGTGCCGAGTTGGGAGTTCGTCGCAAAGGCACCACTTTATCGAGTTTATCGGGACGACAAGAGAATCTAACCCGAGCCAGAATCTGCACACTGTTTGATTGCAGAAAAGCATCTGTTTCTCCGCTTAGGCCTCTTTCCTTCATAACGGAATTGCTATTCATCCGTGCATTCGGGATAACTAAAAAATAGGGTTTTCTCGGGATATTGATGTCACCGGAATGAAGCATCGGGCACACATGGGAAAAATGGCAGAGAAGATCCCCTTATGGATGCAGCGCACGAAGAACAGACGCGTGGAAATTGGCGGAATACACTGTTTTATGTGACGTTCCTTTATTTTACGGTCGGTTTCTCGCCCTATATTTCTCTCTCGTCGACCTATCTGGGCTCCGCCATGGCGGAGGGGTCCAACCTGCTGAACCAGCTTACCGCGATCATCCTGCTTTTCAGTTTCATGGTGTTCATGGTGAAGGAACGGTCTTTCTCCATCGTCTTCACGCCGCGTCTGCTGATGGCGGCGATTTTCGGCTGGTATATCTTCACCTCTGTCGTGGGGGAGGCGCCGATGTTTTCGCTGCGGCGGCTCGTCATGTGCGCCATCATCTGCGTGCTTGCCGGTTGCTTTTTGCAATTGCCGCGCACGGAACGACATTTCGCCACGCTGCTTGCCAGCTGCGCGATGATTATCCTTTTCCTGTGCTATTTCGGCGTCATCGTCCTGCCGTCACGGTCGATCCACCAGGCGAGCGATGCGCTTGAGCCCCTTCTTGCGGGTAACTGGCGCGGGGTCTTCCAGCACAAGAACGAGGCTGCCTCGGTCATGGCGGTGTTGATCATCGTTGCGATTTATCTCTGCAAGCGCTGGTCCTTCATCGGTGGTTTGCTGGTGCTGCTGCTATCAATGTTCTTTCTGATAAAATCAGGTGGCAAGACCGTACTCGGGCTGGTGCCGATCATCATCGCAACGGGCTGGTTCATCGTCGGCTGGCCCGGCTGGCGCTATATGGTGGTGACCCTGCTTTTGTTGGTCTTTACCGTTGTGGTCGTTGGCACCACAATCGATCCGGTCTTTTCGCAGATGCTGACAAGGATGGGGCTCGATGCCAGTTTCACCGGAAGAACCGATATTTGGGCCGTCGCGATCGATTATATCCGCCAACGCCCGATCCTTGGCTACGGTTATCAGGCGTTCTGGCGCAGCGACACCTTGATGTCGAGCATCACCGATAGCAACAGCTGGGCAACGACTGCGCCGGCGGCACACAACGGATATTTCGATCTGCTGCTTGCGGGTGGTATCCCGGGCCTGGTGCTGGTGATGGCGTGGATTTATCTGCTACCGCTTCATTATCTCGGCAAAATGGATGAGGTGACGCGCAACAGCCCGTTGACGCGGCTTTACGTCGGTATCTGGCTTTATGTGCTGCTCTACGGCTTTCTGGAAACTCTATTCTTGCTTAGCGCGGGCTTCGTCTGGTTTTTCCTCCTCGTGGCCGTGATGGGCCTGCGTCTGCAGGCGAACGCCAGCCTCGTCGAAAACGAGGCAGAGCCGGAACCTGCCCGAACCGGCGCTGATGCGGACAGGGCTACGATACCGCACTTGCGATTGGCCGTTGCCCGAAAGAACTTCGCGACTGCCCAGTTGGCACGAAACTCAGAGTCTGGCCAAAAAAAGAGCTGAGTGAATAAGCCAGCTATGATTTTGTGCGTTTGCCTGGGACGAGCGCCAATCCGCAGAGCGTCAGGGATGGAAGGTCGTTCAATACTATCGCGATGAAGCCATTCCGGCGCCAGCATGCGTGGCAGGGAGGGAATCGCCCGGTTGCTGGATGATGCACAGGCAGGGCGGTTCGACATTTTGTGCGCCGAGGCGCTCGACCGAATTTCCCGCGACCAGCAGTGTTAGAGATATCCAAGTCGGTTCGATTGACGACCAGAGAGGATCGTAAATTATCGTAGCTTGGCGCCGGCCTAGGGCGGCGAAGTCATGTGGTGCAGGACGAGCGCTGCCGCGCCGAGCGCGGCGCTGTTCGTGGCCGGGATTTCCGACAGAAGAATGCGGGGCTGGCCAAGCGTGGCGCCGTCGAAAAGCGCCGGGCGCGAGAAATCCATCCATCCGATCAGGGCGCGGCGGACACTTTTGGGAAGCGTGCCGCCGATGTAGATAGCGGGCGGATCGAGAATGGCGCCGGCTGCGAAGGCGAGGCGCGCGGCTTCCGGCCCGGCCCGTTGCAGCCACCGTTCGACGCTTTCCGGTGCGGCGGCCAGCACGGTTTCCCATTCATCGGGATCGCGACCCTGTGGCAGGACCACGCCGTCGGCCTTGAGCCAGGCGGCAAGGTCGTCGAACGACGGCCGGCATATGGAGCGGGGGCGCAGCGCGCCGATCTCGCCGGCATTGCCGATGGCGCCGCGATAGAGATTGCCGTTGAGAACGACCGCACCGCCGATACCGCTGCCGAGATAGAGGTGGAAGAAGCTCTCGTGATGTTCCGGGTTGCCGACCGTCAACTCGCCGATGGCGGCGGCATTGGCGTCATTTTCCACGATCACGGAGCAGCCCAACGCATCCGACAAGGTGGCCGCGATGTCGATGCCGCCCCATCGGCCCACATCCTCGGCCAGATCGAGGGCGGGCTCCGTGCTGCGGAAACGGATGGGCAGCGCAAAACCGGCGCCGATCAGGTCGGCGGCCGATATGCCGGTTCGCGACAGGAGCGCTTCCGCGCCTCCCGCAATCGTCGCCGCAACGTTATCGAAGGTTGCGAAGCTGTTGCGGATCTGGTGCTCGCCGCGGAGCGTACCGCAGAAATCGAGGAGCGTCAGATAGACGGAATAGTAGTCGGCATGGATACCGAGCGCATAGCCCGCATCCGGTGAAAGCCGCAAATCGATTTGCGGCGGTCCCCGATGACCTTGCCGCCGCCCGCTCTCGACAACGATGCCGCGCACCATCAACTCGTGGATCAGCATGCTGACCGCTGCCGGGGTGAGGCCGCAGAGGGCTGCCAACTCTGCCCGTGACGCGGGCGCCGAGCGCCGCAGAAGGTGGATGAGCCGCTGATGGCTGCCGCTCAGTCCTATTAAACCAGTTTTTTCATTCAGCATTTTCGATGTCTCAAAAAAATCGCGCGCGACAACAGAATTGTCATTTTATTGTTAAGTAAGCAACTTAATTAATTAATCAACAATCGCTATTCCACCAAATCCAAGTGAGGTAATCATGTTTCGAACTCTGGCTCTTGCAGCGACGGCCGTCGCCCTTCTTTCATCGGCCGCAAATGCTGAAGAAATCAAGCTGAAGTTGTGGACCCTTGCCGATCGCAATGGCCCTGCGCGCATCACCAACATTGAGGACGCCGCCGCTATCCTGAACAGCCAGTACAAGGCTGCCGGCATCGACAAGACGATCGTGATCGAGGTAAACAACAGCGGCCAGAAGGGTTGGGACGACTACGCTCTCGATACGCTGAAGGCTTTTGCGGTCAATCAGGGCCCGGATATCTACCTGCTGCCGCACGAATGGATCGGCCAGTTTGCGACCGACGGCTATGCCAAGGCGCTGGACGAGGAAATCGCCGCCAAGCCATGGGTCTACGGCGATGTGCTGCCGGTGCTGTGGAATTCCGTCAAGGGCACCGATGGCAAGGTCTACGCGATCCCGCAGGACGCCGAGATCCGCATGTTCTTCTACAACAAGGACATGCTGCGCAAGATCGGCAAGGACGAAGCCTTTATCGATGCCATTCCCGCCAAGGTCGAGACGGGTGAGTTCACGCTCGACGATTTCACCGCACTCAGCAAGGAAGTGGTTGAAAAGGGTGCCGCCCAGTACGGGATGCTGCATCGCCCGAATGTCGGTATCGATTATCTGATGGTCTTCGCGTCGAATGGCGTGAAGTTTACCGACGAGAAAACCGGCAAGCTGCTTTTCCCCAAGAAGGAAATGGAAGCGGCACTCTCCTGGTATGAGCGCAACGCCAAGGAAGGTGTCACCCCCGTCGACAACACGGCGATGAGCTGGGAGGCGATCCAGACCGCCTTCAAGCAGGAAAAGGCCTTCGTCTTTCATCAGGGCGTGTGGGCTGTTGCCTGGCAGGTCGGCGACAAGCTCGGCGCAACCTGGCCGACGGACGGCAAGGGCTATTTCAACAAGATCGGCTGGATCCCGGCGCCGGCCGCCGAAAAGGGCGGAAAACCCGCCAACCTGTCGCACCCGATCGCCTACGCGATCAACCCGAAGGGAACGAATGCCGCGATCGCTGCCGATCTGGTGGCGCTCGCCTCGCTTCCCTATTTCAACACCAAGCACGCCGTTTCCTCCTACCACACCGCCATCAGTAACGCCCAGACTGCCATGCCGGACTACAAGGCGAACTGGGCGCTCGAAGCTGCATCGCCGATGATGGTGCACGCCAAATTCGTACCCAACCACACCAAGTTCGGCAGCTATAACAAGGTGCTGTTCAGCGGCCTCCAGGCCGTCGAGACCGGCCGCATGAGCGCTGCCCAGGCCGTCGAATTCATCGCCGACGAGCTGGAAGTCCAGTTCGGCAGCGAGGTGGAAATTCGCGACGCGCTCGCCAACTGACGATCAGCGAAGGCAGGCGGGCCAAGCTTTCGCCTGCCTTCGGCATTCAGGACCCCATCCATGATGTCACGACCGCCAAGACACCACCGGCCCGCCCGCCCGATCCTCTATCTGATGCCCGCGATCGTCATATTGTCGGTGTTCTTCATCGCGCCGATCCTGATCGATGTCGTCATCGCCTTCACCAATATGGGCGCAAATCTGAAGGTGGAGAAATTCACCTTCGATAACGTCATGCGCATGCTCGGCCGCGACAGCCGCCTGCCAATGGTGCTGATGACGACGTTCATCTACGTGACAGCCACGCTGTTCCTGTTCAATATCGGCCTCGGGGCCATCCTTGCCGTTACGACGACGGCGGTGCCGGAGCGGCTTGGCGCCTTCTTCCGCGGCCTCTGGCTTTTGCCGCGCATGAGCCCGGCGGTGCTTTACGGCGTATTGTGGATCTGGGTCGCCGATCCGACTTCCTACGGCCTCATCAATCAGATCGGCGGCGCTCTCGGCTTTCCGCTGCTCAATCTGCGCAACGACCAGCCGCTGCTTCTGATCGTCATCGCAAACGGCATGGTCGGCGCCTCCTTCGCCATGGTCATCATGACCTCGACGATCCGTTCCATCCCGTCGCATCTGTTCAGCGCCGCCCGCATCGACGGCGCTGGCGAATGGTCGGTGCTGCGCCATGTGGTGCTGCCGGCGCTGCTGCCGCCGCTGCGCTTCATCACCATCTACCAGGCGCTCTCGCTGATGACGACCTACGAATACATCCTGCTGATTACCCGCGGCGGACCGGTCTATGATTCCACCACTTACGCGCTCTACGTCTATCGCCGCGCTTTCGAAAGCGGCGCCTATGCCTACGGTGCGGCGCTGGCGCTCGGCCTGATGGTGATCGGCGTTGCGGTCACGCTGCTGCAATGGCGCATGACCGGCATGAAGCAGAGCTTCACCGCCCCGAAGATCGAGGTATTGTAAATGACCATGACCACCACCGCAGGGGTCCCGAACCGAAAAACCACGGACTGGAGCCGCCTGGCCCGCCGGACGCTCTGGAACCGCACCGGCTTTCTGGCCATCGTCATCGGCTTCCTCACCGTCATTTCGCTGCCGATCGTCCTGCCTTACCTCTGGCTGCTGGCAATCTCGCTGACGGATAAGGGCGGTGATGGAGCCGCCATCCTCTGGCGGCTGTTCGCTGTCGCTGCGGCCGGTTATCTCGCCCTGATCGCCATCGCTCTCTTTGCCCCCGAGGGGCAAACAGCCAGGCGGCTGCGATGGGGGGTGATGCTTGCAACGGTCGCCGTCTTCGCTGCCGGAGTAGGCCCCTACCTGACCGTCGATAATTTTGCCTTTCTCTGGGACCCTGCCAGCGTGGCGGCCGAGCGCGGTAGCCAGAGCCGCATCGGCCTCATGCCGTCGGTCTGGTCGGCGATGGGCAATTCCTTCGCCTTTGCCGGCGCGCAGACGCTGATCGTGACAGTCGTTGCCGCACCTGCCGCCTATGCACTGTCGCGCTTTTCCTTCGCCGGGCGGGAAAGTTTTCTGCGCGGGCTGTTGTTGCTGCACGCCTTTCCGGCGCTGGCGCTGACAGTGGCCATCTTCATCCAGATGTACTGGATGGGTCTTCTCAACTCGCTCTCCGGCGTCATCCTTGTCCTGTGCGCGCTCGAACTGCCCTTCGCGATCTTCGTGCTCAAGGGCTTCTTCGACGCCGTTCCCTGGGACATCGAGATGAGCGCGATCACGGACGGCGCCTCGCGTTTTCAGGCCTTCCGCATGGTGGTGTTGCCACAGGTCGTCGGCGGGCTGATCGCGGTCGGGACTTTCACCTTTCTGCGCGGCTGGGAGGAATATGTCTTTGTGCAGACCCTGCTGATCGAAAAGACCAGCCTGACGATGAGCCTCTACCTCTTCTTCGTTTCGGAGGACAGCATGGGCGTCGACTACAGCCTCGTCGCCGCCGTTGGCGTCGTCTACGTGCTGCCGGCGCTCGTCCTCTATATCTTCACGCAAAAATACCTGACCCAGATGAGCTTCGGCGGGATCAAGGGATAAAAGAATGGCAAAGATCACACTCGACAAAGTCACCAAAAGCTGGGGCCAGACCCAGGTGCTTCGGCCGATGGACCTCACCATCAACGACGGCGAATTTGTCGCCATCCTCGGTCCTTCGGGGTGCGGGAAATCGACGACGCTGTTCCTGCTCGCGGGCCTCTATGCCCCGACCTCGGGACAGATCCTCTTCGACGATCACACCGTCAATCGCGTCGACGCCCGCGACCGGAATGTCGGCATCGTCTTCCAGTCCTATGCGCTCTACCCGCATCTGACGGTGCAGCAGAACATCGCCTTTCCGCTGCGCTTCAAGGATGTTCCGAGCGACGAAGCCGACAGGCGGGTGCGCGAGGCGGCGGCCCTCGTGCAGGTGGACATGTTGCTAGAGCGCCGTCCCGGCCAGCTTTCCGGCGGCCAGCAGCAGCGTGTTGCGCTGGCCCGCGCGCTGGTGAAGGAGCCGAACATCCTTTTGCTCGATGAGCCGCTCTCCAATCTCGATGCGACGCTACGCATCGCCATGCGCGCCGAAATCAAGGCGATCCAGGCTCGCCTCGGCATCACCACGCTGATCGTCACCCACGACCAGATCGAGGCGACGACCATGGCCGACCGGATCATCTGCATGAACAACGGCAGCATTGCGCAGACCGGTACGCCCGACGAACTCTACCGCAGCCCGCGCGACATCTTCGTCGCCGGCTTCATCGGCTCGCCGCCGATCAACCTGATCAAGGGCGAGGCGCGTGTCGACACGGTGCTGGTCGGCAAACGGGTGATGAACCTTTCCGCGACCTACCGCGGCGATATCACTTTCGGCCTGCGGCCCGAGGACATCGCAATGATTGCACCGGCGGAGGCGACGATGACCGGCAAAGTATCGCTGATCGAGCCGATGGGCCGTGAGATATTTTACACGCTGGACACCCCGTTCGGCCGTCTGCACGCGCTGGAAGCCGGTGAGAAGGCGCGCTTCGCGATCGGCGAAGCCGCGGGCCTCGCCTTTGACGCGGAGCGCACGCTGTTCTTCGATGCCGAGGGTAACCGGCTTCCGGGCCTCCACGCCGATATCACCACGACCATCCATGAGCCGGTGCCGTCCGTGTTCCAATCTTCCCATGCGGCGGAGGTCGCCCAATGACGCTGATCGTTTCCCACCGCGGTGCAAACGCCTTTGCACCGGAAAACACCTTCGCTGCGGCGGACCTGGCCCTGAAACAGGGGGCGGATTACATCGAACTCGATGTTCGCGAAAGCGCCGACGGCGTGCTGTACGTGCTGCATGACGAGACGTTCGAGCGGACGACGAACGGCACCGGCCCCATCGGTCACGCCTGCGCGCAGGAGATCGACAGGCTCGATGCGGGCGCCTGGTTCGGGGTGGAATTCGCGGGCGAGCCCGTGCCGCGCCTAGATGCCTATCTGGAGCATCTGCGCGGCCGCTGCGGCGTCTATATCGAGCTGAAGCTTTGCGATCCGGTCAAACTTGCGGCACTGGTTCGCGATCTCGGCATGGTAGATGACACGTTTTATTTCTCCTTCAGCGCGCAGATGCGCGACGGTCTTCATGCCGCTGCCCCCGAGTTTCGCAAGATGATCACGCTCGACATGGCGAAATCGCCGTCGCTGGCGGGGCCGCTGCATCATGCGTCGATCCTGGAGATCACGCCCGCGCAGATGATGCGTCCGGGTCTTGTCGACACCTGCCGTGCTGCGGGACTGGATGTCATGGTCTATTACGGCGGGGACGATCCGGCCACGCATCTTGAAATCGCCGGAGCCGGCGTGGATTACATCAATCTCGATCGTCCCGACCTCTTTGCCGAAGCACGCGGGAGGATCGCGGCATGAAGCTTGTTTCCTACAATATCCAGTACGGGCTCGGCGCCGATGGGCGTTACGACCTTGCCCGCATCGCCGATGAAATCCGCGATGCCGATATCATCGCGTTGCAGGAAGTGGACCGTTACTGGGTGCGCTCCGGCATGGTCGATGAGCCGCAGGTCATCGCCGACGCGCTTGGCGACCGCTATTGGGTCTATGGCGCCAATGCGGACATGGATGCGAGTTTTCGGACAAGCGAGGGACGCTTCGTCTCCCGCCGCCGACAGTTCGGCACCATGGTCCTGTCGCGCTTTCCGATCCTTTCCAGCCGCAATTTCCCCTTGCCGAAATTCGCCACGCTGACGCAACACTCGATCCAGCAGGGCATGCTGGAAACGGTGATTGCGGTGGGCGAAGGGGCGTTGCGCGTCTACAGCGTCCATCTCAGCCATCTTTGCGCGGAGACCCGCCTGCCGCAGGTGGAGGCCATGCTTGATATTTTCGCGCGGGCGCCGGCTGAGGGGGGAGCATGGTGCGGCGGCCATCCCGATCCTGCCGCCGGCTGGACGGAGGGCAATATGCCGCCGATGCCGCGCGACATGGTGGTGATGGGCGACATGAATTTCACCGCCGACAGCGCTGAATATGCCCGCATGATCGGACCGCAGGCGGGCCAATACGGCCGCCTGGTCAATCGCGACGGGCTTATCGATGCCTGGGTTGCCGGGAGGAACCCGGAAGGTGAGGGCAGCACCCATCCGCAAGGGGGCCGCATCGATTATTGTTTCGTTTCCGCGTCACAGGCAGGAAAGGTAAGACGATGCTGGGCTGACAAAACGGCAAAAGGCTCGGATCACTATCCCCTTTGGACGGAACTGGACGACTTGAGCGCCGGATAAGGGCCTGTGGCGATCGAAGGGCAGGATGGCGTCAGGCTCCAGTTCCTCCACGCTTCAAAACGGCGTTCCTTGAAGGCGGCAGTCGCCATCTTTTGGTCGCTGGCCGCCAAAGGTGGCCCTTGTGTTTTCGCAAGCGCGACATAGCTGGCATCATATGAGGTCAGTGTGTAGCGTGTCGCCAGTTCCAGGATCAGGCTAGCATCTAAATCCGCTTCTAGTGCGAAATGGAAAATGCCGATCTCGGCTGACTTGGGCGGAGAGCCTACAAGTCTCCATGCGTTCAGGCCTCCGTCCCGGCTCCTCGGGCGCAACTTCAGTTCGTAGCAAAGCCTGGTTTTTTGCGGCTTCAGAGGCAAACCGGAACAGGGTACTCAGTAGCGACTGGAACGCGTTGATGTTGCATAGAGCGGGGACCGATAATGACAAATCTTCATCGCATCTACGATCAACGTCGTACAGTTTTTATAACTGCAAGCGAAATCATATGACGGCATGCAAGGCAGGATAAAGACTGCTTTGACGTGCCGAAAGGGCGCGCCAATCGTCACGCATGTGCAAATCCGGATCAACCTGCTCGGCGAGGCGGGTCATGGCGTTGGTTGCCGTTGCAAAATTTTCGTACCAGCCGTGACCGACGGCGGCGCTGATGCCGGCGCCAAGGGCGGAGGCTTCGTTGGAGAGGCTGCGGATTACCGGCAGGCCGCTCGCATCCGCTACGATTTGCCGCCACAGCGCGCTTTCGGCCCCGCCGCCGATGACAAAGATACGATCTGCTTCGATACCGACCGCGCGCATCTGCTCGAGTGAGCGGACAAATTCCAGCGTGATCGCCTCTATCGAGGCGCGGTAGAGATGGCCCATGCGCGTTTCGGGGCCCATACCGACGAAAGCGGCGCGCGCGGTCATATCCCAGTGGGGGTCCATGCAGCCGAGAAGATAGGTGGAAACGGTGACACCGCCCGAGCCGATCGGCAATCCGCGCGCCTCCGCTTCGAGTTTTCCGAAAAGTTCCGCGCTGCTGCGGCTGCCCGCGAAGGTTTCGAGCAACCAGTTGATGAAATAGGCGCCCCCGCGCTGGCAATTCTCCAGAAGATAACCCTCCCCGCTCGGCGAGGTGAGCGTGCGCCAGTATCGGCTCAGTTCAGCCGTCGGCGACCAAAGACCGCCCACGACGGCGGTTCCAAGGTTGAGATAGGCGATGCCGGAACTGATGGCGCCGACGCCGAGAGCCGCGCAATGGCCATCACCCCCTGCCGCATAGACGGGCGTGCCGATCCGCAACCCTGTCGAAGATGCGGCATCGGCCGTCACGTGACCGATGAGAGAGCCCGGGCGATGGGCGGGCGGCAGTTTTGTCGGCGGGATGCCGAGATGGTCGAGAATTTCGTGTGACCAGGCTTTTTTCTCTATATCGAAAATGCCGAAGGGATCGCCGCTCGTCCAGCTTGCCGCTGCTTCCCCCGTCAGTTTCCGTACGAGGAAATCATGGACGCTGAGTATCTGTGCGGCTTTGTCGAGGAGGGCGGGATCGGTCTCGCGCAGATGACGCAGACGATAAATGCAGGGAATGACATCGACCGGCTTTCCCGAAATGGCGTGTATGCGCTCGCCGCCAAGTTCTCGCGCAAGGACGGGAACCATTTCGGCGGCGCGGCGGTCCAGCCAAAGGGTTGCCGGCGCAAGAGGCGTGCCTTCGGCATCGAGCAGGACCATGGTTTCGCGCTGGTTGGAAATGGCGATACCATCGATCCTGTCGGCGGCGACCTGTCGGGTGAGGGATTTCAGCGCGTCGGTGGCGGCAATCCACCAATCCTCCGCATTCTGTTCCGCTTTCAAAGGGTGAGGTGTGCTGATGACGTGTGGCGCGCGACCTTCCGCGCGCGGCGTGCCGTCCATGGTCCAGGCGATCGCTTTCACCGACTGGGTCGATGAATCGATGCCGACGACATAGCGTTCCCTGTCCTGCATAAGCACTCCTCCATCCCCATGCCCCGGTTCCGCTTTCTTCCAGCCCGGTGAATTCGCAATGTTACGAGCCTTTGTCCCCGGGCGGCGTCTCCCTCGCCATCCGGGTGCCCCGTCGCGGCCTCAGCCGGACAACAGGATTTCAGCCGTTGCCATGTCCGTCACGAAATGCGTGGCGTAACCGGCGTTCAGCGTTGCCCTGATCGCGGCGATTTTGGCCGATCCTCCCGCCAGACAGATACGGTTGCGCACCCGACGCAGCTCATCAAGCGTGATGCCGACCATGCGCTCGTCATGATCGCCGCCGAGCGGGCGGCCATCCGCACCGATGAAGCGGCCGATGATGACGGCGACCGCGCCACGCGCCACATAATCTTCCATCTCTTCTTTACTGGCGATGCCGGAGAGACGCACGGTGCTTTTCGGTCCGATATCGCCGACACCGAAAAGCACGTGATTGGTCGAATGCACCAATTCCATCTGTTTCTTGAGGATAGGCTCGGCAAGCAGCTGGGCCTTGAGTTCCCGCGTCGTCAGGAAGGCGGGTGCGAGCAGGTTGACGCAACGCGCATGAATGCGGTTCGACAGGAGCGAGGTGCAGAACTCCGGCGAGAAATCGCGCTCGCCCGTCGAACTGCCCGAAACCTGCACCACCGTCAGGTCGCTGACCGGGCGGGTGAGCGAAATGCGGTCGGCGGCGGCCAGCACCGTGCGGCCCCAGGCGACGCCGATCGTATCGCCGTCCACCAGCATATCGGCCAGAACCCGCGCCCCGGCATCCCCCAGCCTGTCGGCGAGGTTTTGCTCGTCAGCGCTCGGTATGACGAAGGCGCCGTCGAGACCGTATTTTTCCATCAGTGCCCGGGCAATCGTGGTGCGGCTGCCGGCGGCCGGGCTGATATGGACCGAGACGACGCCGCGTTCCCGGGCTTCCTGCAGATAATTCACGATTGTCGCGCGCGAAACGCCGAGCCGTTTGGCGATTTCGCTCTGGGTCATCTGATCCGCATAATAGAGCCAGGCGGCCCACATGATGGCGTCGCCGAATTCCGTGGGCACCATGGCCCCGGTCTCTCCGGCCGGTCTTCCTGAAGTTTTTTCCTGTGTCATGCCGCTATCTGGCGCATGCGGGTGTCATTTGTCAACTGCTCCTGTCATGTGTATTGACAAATGACAGATGATGTTGTCACTTGTTGAAAATAGACATGGAAGGCGAGGGCTTGGGAGATGGAAAGAGCGATGACGGCGGCATTGGGAACGGAGGCGCCTCAGGGTGGTTGGACGGCGCTGATCGACGATCTGGTGGCCGGCAACTGGACCAATCCTGAAACCGGCAAGCGCGCCACCGTTCCCTATGAAAAGATCGTCATCGAAGACACGCTGGACGGCGCGGAGGCCGGTCTCGTCGCGGGTCTCGGTCTCGGTGAGCGCTTTACCGTGGTTGCCGATCCCGATACCTGGGATGCCATGGGGTCGCGGGTGGCCGGGGCGCTCAAGGCACTCGGCCCGGTCGAAACGGTGATCCTCGATCATCCCCATGCCGACATGGCCACCGTCGCCGACCTCACCGAAAAGTTGAAGCATGCCGGGGCGGTGATCGCCGTCGGCTCCGGCACGATCAACGATCTCTGCAAATTCGTGACCGGCAAGACGGACCGGCGTTACGCCGTCTTCGCGACGGCCGCGTCGATGAACGGTTACACCTCGACGACGGCCTCGATCACGCTCGAAAACGGCTTGAAGGTCTCGCTGCCGTCCCATGCGCCGGCGGGTTTCTTCGTCGATCTGGGTGTGACGGCCGCCGCCCCCACCTATCTTTCGGCATCCGGCTTTGCGGATTGCCTGGTACGGTCCGTCGCGCAGATCGACTGGTGGATGTCGCACCGCCTGCTTGGCAGCCTCTACTCGACCGTTCCTTATATTCTTCAGGAGAAGGACGAGGCGGAGCTGAACGCTCGCGCGAAAGGGCTTGCCGCCGGCGATGTTGCGGCCAACGGCTATCTGCACCGCGTGCTCGCCTTTTGCGGTCTCGGCGTGTCCTTCACCGGCATGTCGAACCACGGGTCCATGGGCGAGCATCAGATTTCCCATTATATCGACTGCTTTGCCGGCGAGCGCCATCGCGGCACGCTGCACGGGCAACAGGTCGGTGTTGCGACGCTGACCATGGCGCGGCTGCAGGCGCATTACCTCGCCAGCGAAACGCCGCCGGTCATCCGGCCCAGCGTCATCGATCCGGCCGACATGGCGCGGCGCATGGGCGGCGATATCGCCGCGCATTGCCTTGCGGAAATCCAGCCGAAACTGTTCGACGCGCGCGCCGCCGACGCGATGAACGAAAAATTCGCCGAATTGTGGCCGACCCTTCGCGAGGAATTGCAAGCTTTCGCGCTGCCGGTTGCGGAAATGGAGCAGCTGCTTCGCGATGCGGGCGGGCCGATGACGGCGGCGGATCTCGGTCTGCCCGTGGAGTTCTACCGCGAGTCGGTTCTTCATTGCCGTGAAATGCGCAATCGCTATTCCTTCCTCGATATTGCCGCCGACGAGGGCATCCTCGCCGATTTCGTGTCCGGGGAGGCTTGATCAGATGCAGGCGATCGCGGATATGCCCATCGAAATTGCACGCCACGTCACGGTGCTGTTTTGCGATATCGACGATACGCTCACCAATGAGGGGCGGCTTCCGGCCTGCGCTTACGCGGCGCTGGAGCGGCTGACGCAGGCAGGCATCGCGGTGGCCCCGATCACCGGCCGGCCGGCCGGCTGGTGCGACATGATCGCCCGCCTCTGGCCTGTGGCCGGTGTTGTCGGCGAAAACGGTGCCTTCTATTTTGCGTACAATGAGAATGCCCGTTGCATGCGCCGCGTCTTCGCCATCGAGGACAGTCAGCGCACGCTGGATCGGGAAAAGCTTGAAAAGGTTCGCGCCCGGGTGCTGGCCGAGGTGTCGGGGGCGGCGGTCTCGGCCGACCAGCTTTATCGCGAAGCCGATCTCGCCATCGATTTCAGCGAGGACGTGCCGCCTTTGCCGGTCGCCCATATCGACCGGATCAAACGGATTTTCGAGGAGGAGGGCGCGGTCGCGAAGATTTCGTCCATCCACGTCAATGGCTGGTACGGCGCTTACGACAAGCTGACAATGGCCCGCCGTTTCGCCGCCGAAATCCTTGATCTCGACATCGAGCGGGATCGTGACCGCGTGGTCTTCGTTGGCGACAGTCCGAACGACGCGCCGATGTTCGGCTTCTTTCCCCATGCCTGCGGGGTCGCCAACGTGCTTCAGTTCCGTGGCCGCATCGAGGCGGAACCGGCCTATGTGACGGTCCGGGAAGGTGGCCACGGTTTTGTGGAGGTCGCGGATCGCATTCTCGGCGCGCGCGGCGGGAGGGACGCGGCATGACCGAACCCGTGTACGATCTCGTCATCATCGGCGGCGGCATCAATGGCGCGGGCATCGCGCGCGATGCGGCCGGTCGTGGGTTGAAGGTGCTTTTGGCCGAACAGGCCGATCTCGGTTCGGCGACATCGTCGAATTCGACGAAGCTCATCCATGGCGGCCTGCGTTATCTGGAGCACTACGAGTTCAGGCTGGTGCGCCACGCGCTGGCGGAACGCGAACGTCTGTGGGCGATTGCGCCGCATATCATCTGGCCGTTGCGGTTTGTATTACCGCATCGCAAGGGGCTGCGTCCGGCATGGCTGCTGCGCCTTGGCCTGTTCATCTACGACCATCTGGGTGGACGTAGGCTTTTGCCGGCCACCGCGACGCTTCGGCTGAAGACCGATCCCGCCGGTGCGCCGCTGCGTGACGTGTCCTCGGTGGGTTTCGAATATTCGGATTGCTGGGTGCAGGACAATCGCCTCGTTGTCCTCAACGTTCGCGATGCTGCGTCGCTGGGCGCGGATATACGGGTTGGAACGCGGTGCGTCTCCGCCCGTCGCGACAATGGGCTTTGGGTCGTGCGGCTTGAGGATGCCGAGACCGGCGCTGGCAGTGACGTGCGCGCCCGCGCCGTCGTCAACGCCGCCGGTCCATGGGTGGACAAGGTTGTCGGCGATATCACGGGCAGCGGAGCGCCGGAGCAGGTCCGTCTCGTGCAGGGTTCGCATGTCGTCGTGCGCAGGCTCTACGATCACGACCGCTGCTATATCTTCCAGAATCCGGACGGCCGTATCTTCTTCGCCATTCCCTATGAGGAGGATTTCACGCTGATCGGCACGACCGACCGGGATTACCATGGTGCGCCGGACAAGGTCGAAGCGTCAGCGGAGGAAATCGACTATCTCGTGGCGGCGGCGTCTTCCTATTTCAAGCGGCAGCTGACAGCGGCGGATGTGGTCTGGACCTATTCCGGCGTGCGCGCCCTCTATGACAATGGCGCCGCCAAAGCGCAGGAGACGACGCGCGACTATGTGCTGCTGCTCGACCGGCCGGAAAGGCAAGCGCCGCTGCTTTCGGTTTTCGGCGGCAAGATCACCACGTTTCGCTGCCTGGCGGAAGATGCGCTCGACAGGCTTGCCGCGATCTTTCCCGACTGGAACAGGGATCGCGGCTGGACCGCCAGACGCGCCCTGCCGGGTGGCGGCTTTCCCGTCGGCACGGCCGACGATCTCATCTCCGCCCTTCGTGCGGATTTCCCGTTCCTGTCGGTTCGCGAAGCGCGCCGATTGGTCCGCCATTATGGTCTCGAGGCAAGGGAGATACTCGGCACTGCAGGGAGCAGGGAAGACCTCGGCCGTGATTTTGGCGGCTCGCTGACGGAGGCGGAAGTGAATTTCCTGATGGAGCGGGAATATGCGCGCACCGCCGCCGATATTGTCTGGCGGCGCACGAAGTCGGGCCTGCGAATGACGGTTGCGGAGATCGAGGCGCTGGACAGCTGGATGCGCCAGCGCCGCTCGGTTCCGAAAAGAGTGAGTGCTGCACGATAGGAATGCCGTCACCCTTGGGAGAGGTGGGCGCAGTTACACGGATATCCGTGAGACTTCAAAAAATAAGGGGAGGACGCGGGACGCGCCATGCGTGTTCCACGACGGCCCGAGGAGGAGGAACAGCATGTCTGTTGCACAGGTAAAACGCATCGCGATTTCGGATTCGCCATGGCCATGGCTGTTGCCGCTGATCGCGCTGTTGATCGTCTTCACCATCTATCCGCTGATCTACAATGTCTGGCTGAGCTTCCATGAATTCGTGCCGCGCAAGCGCACGCTTGCTTTTGTCGGCTTCGATAACTGGATCCAGCTCTGGAACGACACCCGCTTCTGGGGCGCGCTTGGCGTGACTTTCGTCTATTTCGTCGTGGCGCTGACCATCGAGATCGTCCTCGGCATGGCGGTTGCGCTACTCCTCGATGCCGAGCTGCCGGGTTTCGGGGCGCTGCGCGCCATTCTGTCGATGACGCTGGTTATTCCGCCGGCCATTGCCGGCATGATGTTCCTGCTGATGCAGGACCCGCAATTCGGCATCATTCCTTATCTTCTCGATACGCTCGGCCTGCTCGACAAATCGACGCCGATCCTTGCGACATCCTCGCTGGCGCTGGCCGGGGTCCTCGTCGCGGAAATCTGGCAGTGGACGCCGTTCATGGTGCTGATTTTCATGGCGGGTCTGCGCTCGCTGCCAAGCGAACCCTATGAGGCGGCGATGATCGACGGGGCGTCGTCGTTCCAGATGTTCCGCCGCCTGACATTGCCGATGATGTCGCGGGTGATTGCGGTGGCGGTGCTGTTGCGCGGCA
Source organism: Agrobacterium sp. SOY23 (assembly GCF_027212525.1). Taxonomy (NCBI): domain Bacteria; kingdom Pseudomonadati; phylum Pseudomonadota; class Alphaproteobacteria; order Hyphomicrobiales; family Rhizobiaceae; genus Agrobacterium; species Agrobacterium sp. SOY23. The sequence goes on from NZ_JAPWDT010000005.1 coordinate 21,607, forward strand.
TCGATCTGTTTCGTGTCTTCGACTACGTCTTCGTGATGACCTCCGGCGGACCCGGAACCTCCACCTATACGCTCAGCCTCTATGCCTGGCAGCAGACCTTCTCCTTCCTGAAATGGGGTTACGGCGCAACGCTCAGCCTTACCAGTCTGGTGATCGTCATGGTGCTCGCCAATCTGTTCATCCGCGTTGCAAAGATACGGTGGTAATCATGCATCAGAGCCGTTTTGCCCGCACCCTCAGAACCATTGCCGGCTGGCTGGTCGTCGGGGCGTTCTTCTTCCCGATCTATTTCTGGACCTCTGTGGCCTTCCGGGACGCCAAGGACATCTTCAACTGGCCGCCGATCATCGCCGATTTCCAGCCGACGGTGCGCAATTTCGAGCAGGTCTTCGGCATCTCGTTTGGTTTTGCGCGTGATGCCAGCGTGTCGCCCGGCGGCGGCAATTTCTACATGGGACCGCGTCTCTGGGATTCGATTGTGGTCGCTTCGCTCTCGACCGTGCTTGCCATCGTTGTCGCGACGCTTGCCTCTTATGCGCTGTCACGGATGAATTTTCGCGGCCGCCACGATTTCGTCAACTGGGTTCTGTCCACCCGCATGATGCCGCCGGTCGCCGTGGCGATCCCGATGTTCTTCATTTTCAAGCAGTTCAGCCTGCTCGATACCTATATCGGCATCATCCTCATCCACGGGCTGATGAACCTGCCGCTCGCCGTGCTGCTGCTGAAGAGCTTCTTCGACGACATTCCGGCCGAGATCGATGAAAGCGCACTGCTCGACGGCGCCTCGCGCTGGACGATCTTCCGCCGCATCGTTCTGCCGATGGCCAAGGGCGGCATCGCGGCCACCGCGGTCCTCTGCTTCATCTTTTCATGGACCGAGTTCCTGTTCGTACTGACGCTGACGCAGACCGGCATCAAGACCGTGCCCGTCGTCTCGTCCACCTTCGTAACGTCGATCGGCACCGCCTGGGGCAACATGGCCGCCCTTGGCGCTGCGGCGATCGTACCGGCCTTCATCGTGATCCTTCTCGTCCAGCGCCATCTGGTGCGCGGTCTGACCATGGGTTCGCTGAAACAGTGACAAAACTGCGCATGAGGAGTGCGCGGATCAACAGGGGAATCCCGTCGTCAAACACGGCGAGGGAAAAGAGGAGGAGAGAAAATGAAAGAGGAAGACAGAAAGCTTTATCTCGCATCCATCACCGACCGGTTCGTGCGCGGGGGAATGGATCGCCGTTCGTTCCTGAGTTCGGCCGGCAAGCTTGGTCTTGGAGCCGCCGCGCTCGGCATGGGTATGGGCAGCCGTCCATTCGTCATGAACAGAGCACTGGCTGAGGAGCAGCTGACCCCCAGCCCGGACATTCTCGCGTGGCTGAAGGACGTCGGCAAACCTTTCGCCGGCACGACGCTGAAGCTTGCGACGGAATCGACGCCGCCATCCAACGCCATCAACTCGCAGCTCAAGAAATATTTCGAGGAAGCGACCGGCATCAAGGTCGAAATCGAGGTTCTACCGCTCGAACAGGTTCTGCAAAAACTGACGCTCGACGTCGCCTCCTCGCTCGGTACCTATGACCTTTATTACATCGACCAGAGCTGGGCGGCCTCATTCAGCCAGGATGTTTTCGACCCGCGCGAGCAAATTCAGGCCAAGCCCGACCTCGCCATGCCGAACTACAATATCGACGACTTCATGCCGGCGCTGGTCGATGGTATCGCAAAATACGAAGATCGCTGGGTGGGCGTGCCCTACGATATCCCGATCTTCATCATGATCTATCGCAAGGATATCTACGAGAAGCTCGGCCTGAAGGCCCCGACCACTTTCGAGGATCTCCTCAACAATTCCGTCACCATCACCAAGGAAATGGGACCGAAGGTTTACGGTTATGCCGGCCAGATGAAATCGGGCCATTATGCGCTGGAATGCGAATGGACTTCCATGCTGTGGGGTCACGGCGGCTCGGTCTTTACCGCCGACAAGAAATTTGCCGGCAATGACGAGCGGGGCATCGCCGCGATCGATTATTATACGGCGCTGCGCAAGGTCATGCCGCCCGGCGTCGATCAGTGGACATGGGACGGGCAGGGGCAGGCGGTCGCGCAGGGCGTCGCAGCCTCCATGCTCTCCTGGGGCGAGTTCTTCCCCTATTTCGATGATCCGACGCAGACCAAGGTTTCCGGACTTTGCGAAGCGGTCATTCCGCCGCAGCCGATTACGCTGCGCAAGCCTTCGGAATGCGGTTACGGCGAAATCCCCGGCGTCGGCCACCAGGGCGGCTCCTCGCTTGCCGTCTCGCGATATTCGAAAAGCCCGGACGCGGCATGGCTGTTCATGCAATGGGCGACCTGCGCCGATACGCAGGCCCTCATCACGACGCTGGGCGGCGGCACCGGGCCGACCCGCACCTCGGTCTATAACGATCCCCGCGTCAAGGCCCACGCCCGCGTCGGTGCCGGCACGACCCGTCACCTGCCCGTCGTGCGCGAGACCATCGACAAATACATGGGGTCGGAGCCGGACCTGCCGGAGTGGGCGCAGCTTTCCAACGACACGATCCCGGTCGGTCTCGGCAAGTATTTCGCCGGCAATTACGGCTCGTCCAAACAGGCGATGGACGACATCGCCTCCCAGGTTGAAGCGGTGCTGAAGGGCTGATCCGAGAAGTGGCAAGGGCGGCGGCGCGGCCGTCGCCCTTCCAAACGGAAAGACAAGGGAAAACGGGAGGACTATCATGGCGGATAAACCGTTGATCGCGATCACGGGTGCGAGTTCCGGTATCGGCGAGGCCGTGGCGCGCGCTTTTTCCGCAGCGGGCCACCCGCTGCTGTTGATCGCCCGGCGCCTCGAGAGGCTGGAGGCGCTCGGTCTGCCGAACGCCGTCTTGAAAAAGGCCGACGTGCGCGACCGCGCCGCGCTTGCCGAAGCGGTGAAAGAGGCCGAGGCGACGTTCGGGCCGGTGGACATGATGTTCGCCAATGCCGGCATCGCAAGGCTTGGCGATATCGGCCGCCAGCCGCCGGAAGAATGGGACGAGATGATCGACATCAACACCAAGGGCGTGATGAACAGCGTCCATGCGGTGATGAACGGCATGATCGCGCGCAAATGCGGCACACTGGTCATGATGAGTTCGATTGCCGGCCGCAAGGTCTATCCCGACCATACCGTTTATTGCGGCACCAAGTTCTTCGTGCATGCCGTGTCCGAGAGCCTGCGCGAATATCTGGCGCCGCACGATGTCCGCGTCATCGTCGTTTCTCCCGGCATCATCGATACGGAAGTGCTCGATCACGTGAAGGACGAGGCGACGCTTGCCGGCTACAGGGCCAACAAGCAGGCCATTGGCGGGGGAATTTCGGCGGATGTCGTCGCCGGTCTCATCCTCGACGCCTACCGGCTGCCGCAGCGGGCCATCGTTCAGGAAATCGTCATCACGCCGACCCGGCAGAAATATTGACCGTGCCGCCGGCGGGTCCGGCAGGCTGATAAAAATGGAGTGGGAACCCTATGGCGACCGTGGAATATCAGGGCATCGGGAAATCGTTCGGCGCCTTTACGATCATGCGCGACATTTCCTTCAAGATCGAGGACCACGAATTTGTGGTGCTTCTCGGTCCCTCGGGCTGCGGCAAGACGACCCTTTTGCGGATGACGGCGGGTCTTGAAACCGTCAGCGGCGGCGATCTCCTGATCGGCGGCAGACGCGTCAATGAGGTTCACCCGCGCGACCGTTCGATTGCGATGGTGTTCCAGAACTACGCGCTTTATCCGACCATGAAAGTCTATGACAACATCGCCTTTAGCCTCGAGGTCGCCAAGGTGCCGCCGGCCGAGATCAGGAAGCGGGTGGAATGGGCGGCCGCGACGCTCAATCTCACCGCCTATCTCGACCGTTACCCCAAGGAACTGTCGGGCGGACAGCGCCAGCGCGTCGCCATGGGCCGCGCCATGGTGCGCGAGGCGCAGGTTTTCCTGTTCGACGAGCCGCTGTCGAACCTTGACGCGAAGCTGCGCGCCCATATGCGCACGGAAATCCGCCAGCTGCATAACCGCCTGAAAACCACGACGATTTATGTCACCCACGACCAGATCGAGGCCATGACCATGGCCGACAAGATCGTCGTGATGCGGGCCGGCAAGATCGAGCAGATCGGCTCGCCGGACGACGTTTATGACCGTCCCGCCAGCAAATATGTCGCCGACTTCATCGGAAGCTCGTCGATCAATTTCCTCCCCGGAACGGTCGTCGCATCGAACGGCACACCCGCCGTCGATACGGCGACCGGACGGGTGCCGCTCGAAGCCACGACGACGGCAAGGACCGGGCAAAAGGTCATTGTCGGCCTGCGCCCCACCGATGTCGTGGTGGACGAGGCAGGCCCGCTTGCCGCGAAATCCGTGCTGCTCGAACGGCTCGGCCATGATGCGCAGCTTTTCTGCGACGGGCCGGACGGCCGCTTCCTGGCGGTGGTGGACAAGGCGGCGCGGTTTGCCGAGGGCAGCGATGTGCGTTTTTCCATCGCGCCCGCCAAGGTTCATGTCTTCGATGCCGAAACGGAGGTCCGCATCTGAGGGTGCGCGCGCCAAATCTCACAATATCGCGACTATCGGGCCGGGCAGACGGCCGCAGGAAAGGAATTTGCAATGAAATCGCGCTGGTCGGACTCAGAGTTCAAATCCGTGGTCGATGCCTATGTCGCCAAGGGAATCAACCGCGACCTCGCCATCCGCACCTATACGACACGGCTTCTCGGCGTCGATCCGGAGCTGGTGCTGCATGGCGGCGGCAACACCTCGGTCAAGACGGTGTTCACGGAAATGGACGGTTCCGAGGTCGATGTCCTGTGCGTCAAAGGTAGCGGCTGGGACATGGGCACCATCGAACCGCCGGGCCTGCCGGCTGTGCGCCTCGATCCGCTGAAGGCCATGGTCGGTTTCGAAACGCTGACCGATGACGACATGGTGATGCTGCAGCGCCGGCTGTTGCTTGATCCGGCCGCTCCCAATCCTTCCGTGGAGGCGATCCTGCACGGGCTGCTGCCGTTCAAACATATCGACCACACCCACGCCAACGCCATCGTGTCGCTGACCAACCAGCCGCATGGCGAAGAGATCGTGCGCGAACTCTTCCCCGACAGCATCATCGTGCCCTATGTCATGCCGGGTTTCGACCTTGCCAAGGCCTGCGACGCAGCCTTCCGGGCGAACCCGAAGGGCGACGGGATGGTCCTTCTCAAACACGGTATCTTCACCTGGTCTGAGGACCCCCGCCAATCCTATGAGGACATGATCGAGAAGATCGACAGGGCCGAACGGTGTATCGCGCAGGGCCGGGCGAAGCCGTTCAAAAGCATCGCCATTCCCGATAGGCTCGCCACCGCTGCCGATATCGCGCCGATCCTGCGCGGCGCAATCGCCATCGACACCGGCATCGAGGGCGCGCCGAAACGTTTCGTGCTCGAACACCGCACCGGCGAGAAGATCCTCGACTTCTGCAATGCCGAAAATGTCGAAAGCCTCGTCAAGCGCGGCAATGCGACGCCGGAACACATCATCCACATCAAGCGCTTCGGCGTGGCGCTGCCGGCCCCGGCGGAAGGAGAACTGGAGCAATGGGCCGAAACGGTCCGTGCGGCGGTGAGCGCCTATCAGGCCGAATACACGGCTTATTTCGAGCGCAACAATGCCCGCGTCGGTGGCATCAAACATATGCTCGACCCCATGCCGCGCGTGTTCTACGTCGCCGGCATCGGCCTCTTCGCGGCCGGGGCGGCGCGCAAGAACGCCATCGTCGGTGCGGATGTGGCGGAAGCCACCGTATCGGTCATCACCAATGCCGAAGGCATCGATGCCTTCGAGGCGCTTTCAGAGGCCGATCTCTTCGACATCGAATATTGGTCGCTCGAACAGGTGAAGCTGACCAAGGTTCAGGAAAAGCCGCTGACCCGGCAGGTGGCCATCGTTACCGGCGGGGCGAGTGGTCTCGGTCTTGCCGTGGCCGAAGCGCTGAAGGCGGAAGGGGCGGAAGTCGCGCTGTTCGATATTTCCGACGAGGCGGTGAGGCGGGAGGCCAAACGGATCGGCGCGTTTCCGGTGGTATGCGACGTCACCAGCCCCGCTTCCGTGGATGCGGCGGTGACAAGCGTGGCGCGGCATTTCGGCGGTGTCGATATTCTGATCTCAAATGCCGGGGCCGCCTTCCAGGGCAAGCTGCTTTCCGTCGATGAGGCGACCTTCCGCAAGGCGTTCGACCTCAATTTCTGGGGCCATCATTATATGGCGCGCGCCGTGGTGCGGGTTATGGAGAAGCAGAAGACCGGCGGGGCGATTGTCTTCAACGTCTCGAAACAGGCGGTCAATCCCGGCGCCGATTTCGGTCCCTACGGCACGTCCAAGGCGGCGCTGATGGCGCTGATGCGCCAATACGCAATCGAGCACGGCGTATCCGGCATCACCTCGAACGCCGTCAATGCCGACCGTATCCGCACCGGCCTAATGACGGATGCGATGGTGCAGGAGCGCTCGAAAGCGCGCGGCCTGACGCCGGAGGCCTATATGCGCGGCAATCTCGTCGGCCGTGAAGTGACGGGCGCGGATGTGGCGGCGGCCTTCGTGCACCTTGCGAAAGCGCGCAGCTCAACAGGAGCGGTGATCACCGTCGATGGCGGCAATGTCGCAGCGATGATGCGCTGAAGCCTGTCTCCCAAAGGTTTGAAGGAAAAGACCATGGCAAAAATACTCATTCTTGGCGCCGGCGTGATGGGCAGTGCGCTAAGCGTGCCGGCGGCGGACAACAGCCACACGGTCACCCTGGTGGGCACGCCCCTCGATGGCGAACCTGTTCGCCGCATGCAGGCGGGCGAGGCGCATCCGAAGCTCGACCGGCCGCTGCCGGACAATGTTACGATCCTTGCCGATCACGAATTGACGCCCGAGCATATGGCGTCCGCCGATTTAGTCATCATCGGCGTCAGCAGTCCGGGGATTCCATGGGCAATCAAGCGGCTCAACGAGACCCTTTTGACGCCGAAACCGGTCGCCTTCGTAACCAAGGGACTCGACCGCAAGCATGGTCGCATCGTCACTTATGCGCAAACGTTGCCGGGGCAGGTGGCGAATATGGCAGCCTTCATCGGCATCGGCGGACCCTGCATTGCGCGGGAACTGGCCAATCGCTATCCGACGACGAGCGTCTATGCCTGCCGTGACCGACAAACCGCCGATTTTGCGGCTGCATTGCTGCAAACCCCCTATTACCGCCTTGCGGTCAGTGATGATGTGATCGGGGTCGAAGCCTGCGCCGCCCTCAAGAATTTCTTCGCCATCGGCGTCAGTGCCATGCAGACCCGTTATCCCGATACCACGCGCGCCGACGGGCAATCCAAAAACCCGACGGCGGCCGCCTTCACACAGGCCGCCGGCGAAATGGCGATACTCTGCGAGCGGATCGGTGGACGGGGCGACACCGCCTTCGACCTTGCCGGCATCGGTGATCTGCATGTGACCGTTGGTGGTGGTCGCAACAGTCGGCTTGGCCACGGTCTCGGACGCAACCGAACGGTGAGCGGCATGATGGCCGGTGAACTCGCGGGCGAGACAGTGGAAGGTATCGACACGGCCCGCGTGCTGGCGGAATTGCTCAGCACTGTTCCTTCGGCGAAAACCGATTTTCCACTCGCCTGCGCGATCATCGCCGCCGTGCTCGATGGCGGCGCGCTGGACTTCGATTTCTCCACACTTTTTGCCTGAGCCTCAGGCCGCGCCGGCTGCGCAGCCACGAATTCGTTCTTCAGACACAGGGAAGGAAACCGCCATGAAAATTGCCCTGGGAGCCGACAGTGCCGGCAAACCCCTGCTGGATGTCATTGCCGCCCATCTGGCCGGGCGGCCGGATATCGAGGTCACCGACCTTAGCCAATCCGGTTATTACGCTGATCTTGCAGCCAGGATCGGGCAGGATATTCTGGAGCACAGGCACGATCGGGCCATCCTGTTTTGCGGCACCGGAATCGGCGTCTGTATTTCGGCCAACAAGGTGGCAGGCATACGTGCGGCTCTCACGCACGATACCTATTCGGCGGAGCGCGCCGCCAAATCGAACGACGCCCAGATCATCACACTGGGCGCGCGCGTCGTTGGTCCCGAACTGGCAAAGACAATCGTCGATACCTGGCTGGCTTCAAGTTTCGATCCTGACGGCCCATCGGCAGGCAATGTTCAGGCGATCAACAGGCTGGATGTGACACGGTAACGCGTTTTTTGGGGAAATCGATATCGTTATCAACGATTCGGGCATCCTGGCTGCGGTTCAAGGTTCCCAAGCATGCGGGCGAAGCCATCAAAGCATTTGCCTTGATTGGAACAGGCCAGGAAAAGATGGTCGCGCGTTCTGGCAATCGCGGCTTCGAACATCAGCCGTATTCCATCGGGTTGGGCAAGGGGCACCGTTGGTGCCCTCATCGGTGATCGCGGCTCGACTACGGATGAGAGCCGCTACTTTGTCGGTTATTTCAAGCAGTTGCAAAACCCTTACAACCGGGCCATGAAATGAATTACCTGAAGATCGCCTTTCATTAACTGTTTCAAGGAATCGTCCATGCCGACTGTCGAAAGCCTGCCCCCCTTGTCGCTGGATGGGCCGTCGTGGATTCGGCTGCGTCAGCAGGAGGAACTGCGCAGGGCGATGCTTGAGCGGCGTTTCGACGAAGTCGAACGTCTTTTGGCGGAACTGGAGGAGGCATGGTGGCAAGTCGCCGCCGTTCCGGACGATCGCTATACCTTTCTTGCAACCAGCTCCGCCCTGTTCGACAATACGGGTGTCGATGCGGCCCTGAGGCTTGAACTGTTGAACGAGTGGGTGCGATCCCACCCTGCCTCCTACCATGCGCATATGGTTTCCGGTGATTATTACTTCCGCCGGGCCTGCGATATCCGCACGGCGTCCTGGGCATCACAGGTGGGGGAAGATCAGTGGGTCGCCGCGCATATGGCCTGCATCAACGCAGCCGAATATCTGTTGAAGGCAATGACGCTTTCGCAGAGGCCGGCGGTCGCCTGCGAAATCATGATGCAGATATGCCAGTATCTCGGTCAGCCGGATTTCGTCGATGCGCTGTTTGACGGCGGGCCGGTTCGAAACACCATGCAGCGGGATGAGTTCGAGCCGGATACTTACGAGGCGGCTTGCGCCCAGCTTGCAAGGCACGGACTGAAACCACCCGGCATCGCCACCGCAACGCTTCCCGCCTCCGCACCGCCGGTACAGGAGGGGGATCTTCAAAATCCCGGTTATTACTGGCTGCGTTATTGCCTGTCGATCAAGCCCGGCTGGGCGGATGTGCTGGCGGATTATGCGCAATATCTGAGCGCGCGGTGGGGCGGTTCGGAGGGTGAGGTCGAAAAATTCGCTTCCGGCCCCCTGTGCGCGCAACTGAGTGAGAAGGAGCGCAACGCTATCCGCTGGCCGGGCGTTCACGATACGCTGACAATTCCCGACTATCCCGAGCCGGGTGATGTTCGAGGCGCTGCCGCGCGGCAGAAAAAATTCGAACAGTGGCTGTCACGAGACCTTCCCGACCGGCTGCGGTTCATTGCTCTCGGCAAATACGCCAATTTCACGCATTATTCCCTGCAGGACGCAGAACTGGCGCATCAGCGCCATGTCGAATCTGTCCGTTACCTGAAGGAACCGGGCACATATCCCGGTGTGGACGGGCCTTTCCGGGACTTCACCAATCTGATGTTGATCCACCATGTCGAGGATGTGGAAGGTGCCTATGCGCGGGTGCTGCAAACTGCCGTGCGCCGTTTCGATGAGCCGACGATGCTGACCATGGCGGCTTTTGCCTGGCAGTTCGGCATGTGGGGCATAGGGGCGGACCCCGAGATCGCTACACGGTTGATCGACCGGGCGGCTGAGCTTGCACCGCTCTACGAACCGGACGAATTCACGCCGATGCACGCCTGCCGGATGATATGGGACGGTGGCTTTCAGGACGAGTCCGCTTATCTCACGCGCGCCTTTGCGGAAAGACGTGCCTATGCGGCGGCGGCCAGCATGTATGATATCGTCAGGGGTACGCGGGACGACGCCAAACCGCATCTGCTTGACGAGAGCCAAGCGGATTACTGGCTTGAGCGGGCCGTCGAGGAAGGGGACCCGGTTGCGTTTTATAACTACGCCTGGCGCCTTGAAAATGTTCAAAACACCGATCTGACGATCCGCGAGAACTTCGAACAGGTTCGCAATCTTTATATCGGGGCAATGCATGGCGGCCTGGAGCTATCCGCGATCAAAGTAGCCAGTGTCAGCCGCCGGCATGGAACGCCGGAGGAAAAGCAGCAGGCCGTTGCCGACATGAAATCCCTTGTTGGCCACGATGACGATCATCTCGCCGGCGAAGCCTATGGGCAGGTCGTCCTCGCCTATAAATACGGCGACGGTGTTCCCAAGAGCGAGTTTATCGCCATGCAGTGGTTTGATCGATACAAGGAACTGTTCCCCGATCATTCGTCGCTCGACTGGATGGAAACGCAGGTTTACGGTTCGAGTGGCTGGCAGATGGCCGGGCGGGCGATCCGCGCTTTCTTCGGCAACAAACTTTCCAGTGACCATTTGCCGCCGAAATAAGGGCCATGAAAAAGCACTCGCCGCCGCATGATGGTCGATGGAGAGCCTTGATCTGGCTCGCTTTCGGTGACGCCGTTCTGCTGTTTTCCGGCGTCCTGCTGGTTTTGTCCCCACTTCTGCTGATCTTTTTTCTGAGTTCGCCGCTGTTGCTGGCGATTTTCGCCCTGCCGTCGCTGTCGTGGTTCTTTTATGGGCTGATGGTCCTGCGCGCCCGCGCCGTGCCACCACCATCGCCGGTCTCGGGTGAAATATTGCTCGATCCCGAAAAGTTTCCGGCTCTGGTCCGCGACCTCGAACGGTTGCGGCTTGCCTGCGACGCGCCCGGTTTTACAGAGGTTTGCGTCAACGCCGAGCTCAATGCGTCCATTTACCAGAGGGGAGCGCGCTCCGGTTCGCGCAAGCACATTCTCGTGCTTGGTCTGCCGCTTCTGGCCTTGCTGACGAAGGCCCAGGCTGAAGCTGTGCTTGTTCATGAATATGCGCATATTTCCCGGTTGCACGGCCATTTCGCCCGTTGGGCCTATATGGCGCGGCAGCGCTGGGCGAGGCTGGGCGAACTGCATGAGCGCAACCATCGGCTGATTACCGCGCCGCTGCGGCTGTTTTTGTCCTGGTACGTGCCGCGCATGATGCGCGAGACGCTCGAATTCTCCCGCCGTTGTGAGAAGGTCGCCGATGCGCAGGCAGTCGAGATATGCGGTTCGGAACTTGCCCTGAAGGCGGAACTCGCCCTGGCTCTGCGGCAGAGAGCAATGACTGACGGCTTCTGGCCGGGTATATTCGAGTGTGCGGGAGAAGCGGATATTGGCTCCGCCAGGCCGTTTACGGCGCTACTTGCCGAGCCCGCGACAAGCCATCCGCGCGATGGTGCGCAGGCGGCCGTCTGGCTGCACGAGAGCCTCTGCGAAAAGCCGGACCCCGGCAGCACACATCCATCCCTTTTCGAACGTGTCGAGACGACCGGTTTCGATCCCTCCGGTCCGCTTCCCGATCGCCTGCCCTGGCGACTTGATCAGGCGTCGGCTGCCGCAAACTGGCTGGGGAAGGAGGCGCCCGCCCTGGCCACACAACTCGATGAGAGCTGGCGCGAGAATGCCATGCAGGACTGGCGAAATGCAAAGCGCTGGCAGGTGAACCGGCATGACGAATTTAAAACCCTGCTACACCGTCGCAGGCAGCAGCTATTTGACGAGCAGGACTGGCTGCAACTGGCGTTACTGGCGAAGAAGTTCGATCAGACAGGGGTGCTTCGCGCTGAAGCGATTACAGAGGGATTGCAACACTTTCCCGAAGACCAGGCGCTTTTGCAGCTAAAAGCTGATGATCTGGAGCAGGCCGGCGACAGCCATGAGGCGATTGCGCTGTGGCATCGCATCGGCCAGCCCTCTTCTTCTTTCCAGGTCCGGGCTCATCGCCGTCTTTGTGAACTTTATCTGCGGCAGGGGGACAAGGCAGCGGCAGAAGATCACCGGCACATTGCAGACCGATTGTGGGCAAGCGAGGAGGTGAGGCAAACCGCGGCAGCCGGCCTTTTTCCACACGGAATGGAGGCGTCCGAACTCGCATTGCTGCAGAGCAAGCTCCAGCCGCTCCATCAGCATGCGCGCGCCATCTGGCTTTGCCGCGACACGCCGCCGAGCAGCCAAAAGCCGACCCGATGGTTTTTGTATGTTGAGGCCTATGACGGTTGGTTCATGCGCCTCGTCGGCAGGCTGACGGGCGAGAGGGACTATAATGCTTCCGCATGCGAACGGTTGATCGAGCGCTTGTCACCACGGCTACATATTGACCACGAAGTCAAATTTATCGGACCATCGGAACAAATTCCGGTCCATTGCACACCCGACAGTTTGATCGCGCGGGCCGGCCTTGTGGTGACGCAAATCACTGACAAGCCTTGAAAGACGGTGAAAGGGACATTCAGGCGGGAAATTTCAGCACCTGTAATATGCCTCAATTACTCCTGCACTGGCGCTTCGAGCCCAGTTCCGGCGTCAATCAACGCGACGTGCTCACGGTGCCAACCGCACAATGATCGCGGCCCCAGAAGACGATAACTGTCGCTCGATGGCCAGAGCTTGCGCTGAATCAATACCACCGATGGGGACTACGCCGCCCATAATTGGCTCTCTCACCACCGGCTCGAAGATGACTTCTCCATCAACCAGCAGCTGGATTTTTTGCCCGAGAGCTGCATGCGTGAAATTCTCGAAAGCCTTTGTGCTTTCCCGTGTCAACGCAATTTCCACCCTAGGCCCGGCAGCGGGATCGACCGAGGCTTTCGCCCTTGCGACCTTGAGCGAAACGGGTGCAATGTCTCCGGCGCCGTCGATAGAGGTTTTGCCGCCATCGGTCTGGTTGGGCGAGGGAGGCGTATCGGCATCGGTCTTCGGGCGGTACTGATCCAGATCGATCGAAGTTTGCGCATTGTTTTTGGGCAAGGGTTCAACGAGCTGGCCAGACAGGGCGTTGGCGTTCCATGCATGCGGCGCGGGCAGGACCGGTGGCTGATCCTCCTGCCATATGTGCACAGCCACGGTGACGGTCATGCCGCCGACACTTGCGACCGTGTTTTCCAGCACTTCGAGTGTCGAGCCGTCGCGTGTCGAATTGACATAGGTCACCGTCCGTGACTTCGCGGCGCTTCTGACCTGCGCCAGCTGGGCGTCAGTCAGTTGCTTCGCCCGGTCTCCGAAACTTGCAATGATGCCATCGATCGACGCTTGCTGCGATTGCAGCAGGGTAACCGGATCGTAGGTGACCTTAGCGATGAAAGTGGCCGTTTGCCTCGTTTTGTCGGCAGCTTCGAGTTTCCACACGGTGCTTGTCGGGACGAGCATGCCTTTCAGCTCTTCATTGCCTGCAACCGTCCACTCCTGTCCGATATCGGCCGTGAAAGCTTCAGAAGACTGTCCAAGCCCCAGGGTCATGATTTCAGGCGCAAGAACGTCGATAATCGTGAGAGGGCTATTTTTGACGGTCTGGAGCATGCGAGAGGCTGTGCTATCTGGTGCGGAGCTGGACAGCAGTCTTTCCATATTGGCGACGATCTGATCCGCGCCGATCAGCGCCGTCGGAGTACCGCTCGGATCGGCCTCGAATTCCAATTGTTGAACGCCGTAGGCGGCGAGTGAATTGCGAAACATGGCGTTCATCGGATAAGAATCCGCAGCATCCGCCACATCCGGTGGGAGATCGGCGGAAAGCCTCCATTGCACCCGCATGCCCTCGTCGTCCCGCGATAGCACGGTTGCCGATTGACGGAAATCGCCACGCAAGACAACGGAGGATGCTTCCGGCTTGTCGAGCCAAAGCGACATGTCGGTCTCGGTCGTCTTTTGAACGCGATAATGACGCTCAGTCCCGACGGCAGGCGCATAAGGCGGAACGGTCACGTTCTCTGCCGCCTGTGCGAGGCCGACTGTTATCGTTGCCTGGAATATCAGCCCGGCAGCGAGAAAGAGGGGAGGGACCAGACCGATATTGCGGCGCGTTGCGTTCTTGCGAATTTGCATGCCCTCCGGTTACGGCTTTTCCAACAGGTGACATGCCGATTTCGTACTGTCTATCCCAGGTTCAATGCTACACGGCTCCCATAAGCAGTGATTTTTAATCATTGAATCCTGTCCTGCGTCGCGATTCCGCGATCATTGCACTCAGGCGGTGCTGCAGTTCGGGCGGTACACTTTCAAGCCCGGTTTGCGATGGCGTGTCATGGCGATCGGCTATTTCCCAATTCCGACAGATGCTTGAACGCGCCGACGAACACCTTGGCGTTGGTAATATGCCGCTCGTCCAGCAGATATTCCCTCTTGAGGGTTCGCAGCCTCAGCATCGATGTCTCGTCACCGCGATCGGATTGACTGGTAAAATGGAAATCCGTGACGGAATCCAACGGCAGAACCTTACCCTTGATGTGCACTGCCTTCTGGTCGAGCGCCAGCTTTGCGCCGAACGAAACACGTTTGCCCGCCCGCAACTGCGCGATTGCTGCCGATAACAGATGGGATTGGCAGCGATGTTCGAGCAGATCCACAAATAGCGCGCTGTCATGCCAGATCGGCCATCGAAGCCTGATCGAGGGGCCTTCATCCAGCAAGAGGCGGGTGGAGGACCTCCCGACATCGTTCTGCAGACCACGAACCTGATCGAACCTCAGTTGCCGCCGACCGTAACGGAAGCTATCGCGGCTAATGATAAAGGGGCGCGGCGCCGACAGGAAAGCCATGAGCGTCGGCAGATAATAGACGGTGCCGGCCAGGGCCGCGAAGGCGAAAAAATAGGCGTATCCCATGTTCGGGAAGTTGCGATGCGGTGAATTCAGTTTGGCATTTACGACAACCGCCGCCAAAAAGCCGGCGACCAGAAGGCCGCCGAGGCTCCACAAGAAAGCGCCGACTGGAAACCGGCGAGAGACACGCATCTCGTCGATGCCCTCGAGGTCCAAGGCATCGTAGCCTCTCTTTATGCCGATGGAGCGCTCACCGAGGATGGATGTCATGGGTGTCGGGCACCGCCGTGAGCGGCAGGGCCATCGTCGGAGTGTTGCCCGCTGCTCTGCTCATAAAGCTCGCAAAGGCGCATATATTCCCTCGCGGAGCAATTGAAGGTGATGGCCTCGCGCTTGATCTTCCTGTCCAAGGTGCGGACATGCAGCGCTGCCCCCGTGGTGAGACCAAAGCTGCCAAGGCTCACCCATTCGTTTTCGATGATGTCATGCCAGCGCATCAGCGGTTTACCGCGAAACGTCAGACCTTCCTGCGAAATCATCAGAACGGGCGCACCGAGCGTGAGCCATTTCGGCAGCGCACGCAGGCAGAAGAACAGGAAGCCGGCTCCTGCTGCGATGAGAAGCAGCCATACCGGTCTGTCGAGCGGTGCACCGGCCGGTGCCTTGCTGAAAATCCGATAGGCAAAATAAAGGGCGACCCCGCACGTTCCCAGCAGCAGGATGCTCAAAAGCGTGAGCTTGACGACAGAGTGATAAATGGCGTGCGGGCTGGATAGCTGGCTACGCATCGTTTTGGAAACATAGGTCACGGCGATTTTTCCAATTGGGGTCCGTTAACAAGCTATAGCAATGGCTTAGCTGAATATAGCGTAATCGGATGTCATGCGGGTAATTGCGATATGGTGTTTGGTTCAGACGGGCACGTTGCAAATTTTCCTGTTTGGCGCGTGTTGACGAATTGTGATGGCGTCTTTCGTTTCAGCGGGGGGCGCCCGGTTTCATCAACGTTAGTTGAGGCGTTGACTGGTCGCGGCATCGAACAAATGGATCGATGCCAGATCCGGCTGAACCTGTATGGTCGCGCCCGGCTGCGCCTGCACACGCTCGCGGAAGACACCGATGACCTGGTGTTGGCCGAGCATCATCGTGACCTGCGTTTCCGACCCCATCGGCTCCACCAATAAAACGGTCGCGGGGAGGCCATGGTCGGCCAGTTCGAAATGTTCCGGGCGGATGCCGTAGATCGCGTCACCCGAGACGTGGCCGGGCGGGAGGGGCAGGACGACGCCGTCAGCCTCGAAGCCACCGGCGGTAAGTCGTCCCTTGATGAAATTCATCGCCGGCGAGCCGATGAAACCCGCGACGAACGGATTGGCCGGCCGGTCATAAAGCTCGAGCGGCGCCCCGCATTGCTCGACCCGTCCGGCATTCATCACCACGATCTTGTCGGCCATGGTCATGGCTTCCACCTGGTCATGCGTGACGTAAACGGTGGTGACGCCGAGGCGCTGGTGCAGCCCCTTGATTTCACCACGCATCACGACGCGCAGCTTGGCATCGAGATTGCTGAGCGGTTCGTCGAACAGAAAGACCTGAGGATTGCGGACGATCGCGCGGCCCATGGCGACACGCTGCCGCTGACCGCCGGAAAGCTGGCGGGGGAACCGTTCAAGTAACGGCGTCAGCCCCAATATGTCAGCTGCCCAGCTCACCCGCTCGGCGATCTCGGCTTTGCTGCCGCCGCGATGCTCGAGCGAAAAGGCCATGTTTCTTGCCACGCTCATATGCGGATAAAGCGCGTAGTTCTGGAAGACCATCGCGATGTCACGGTCTTTCGGTTCGATCTCGTTGACGACACGGCTGCTGATCGAGATATCGCCGCCGGTCACGGTTTCAAGGCCGGCGATCATCCGGAGCAAGGTGGATTTGCCGCAGCCCGAAGGGCCGACGAGGACCACGAATTCGCCATCGGCAATATCGATATCGACACCATGGATGGTGGCGAGTGCGCCATAGCTTTTCTTGACGGATTTAAGGGTAACGGGTGCCATGGGTCAGCCTTTCGATTAGCCTTTAAGGCCGGTATGGGCGAGGCCTTCGACGAATTGTTTCTGCGCAACGATGAAGACGATGAGGACGGGAATGGCGGTCATCGTCGCAGCGGCAAGCTGGATGTTCCACATCGGCCCGCCATAGGCGTCGGTAAATTGTGTCAGTGCCTGGGGCAGGGTGAATTTGTCCGGGCTGGAAAGAAAGACGATGGGTTCGAGATAGAGGTTCCAGCTGCCGAGAAATGTGAAGATCGCAACGGCGGCCAGCGCCGGACGGGCAAGCGGCAGGGCGATGGTCCAGAATATCTTGAACCGGCCGAGGCCATCGACCCGTGCGGCTTCCTCCAGTTCCACCGGCAGCGAGATGAAGAACTGCCGCATGATGAAGGTGGCAAAGACCGCCGGCGCACCGAAGATCGGTACCAGGATCAGCGGCCAGTGCGTGTTGATCATGCCCCATTTGAGAAACATCCGGAACAGCGGAACCAGCGTCACTTCGGACGGGATGAGCAATCCCACCAGCACCACCATGAATATGGCGTTGGCGAAGGGGAACCTGATGCGCGCAAAGGCATATCCGGCCATCGACGCCACTGCCATGGTGCCGATGGTGACGATTGCGGCGATATAGGCGGAGTTCCAGTACTGCAGCGCGAAGGGCTGTATTCTGAAAACGTCGGAATAGGACGAAAAATCAAAGGCGCGCGGCCAGATATCAGGCGGAAAGGCAAATATCTGGCTGACGGGTTTGACCGACGACGTGACCATCCACCAGGTCGGAAAAACGAAGGGGACAAGCAGCACGCAGAGTATGAAATAGATCAGCGTCTGCGCGCGTGGGCTGAGTTCAGTTTTCATAGAATACGAACTTTCTGCGCAGGTGCCATTGGATGAAGGTGAGCGCGCCGACAATGACCAGCAGGATGATGGAGAGTGTCGAGCCGTAACCGAAGAGGTAGAACTGGAAGGCCTGCTGGTAGAGGTAATAAACGAGAACCGTCGTGGAAAAACCCGGTCCGCCCTGCGTGAGGATCATGATCTGCGCAAAGACCTGCAACGCACCGACGATGGTGACGATGGAAGCGAGCAGGATCGTGGGGCTGATCATCGGCAGGGTGATGCGATAGAATTGCTTGAAGCGCGGCACGCCATCGACGCGCGCGGCTTCGAACAGTTCTCGGGGCACGCCCTGCAGCGCGGCCAGAAACAGGATCATGTTGAGGCCGAGATTCTTGAGCGCCTGCACCACGATGACCGAGATCATCGCGGTTGTTGGGTGGCGCAGCCAGTTGGGACCTTCGACGCCAATCATTTGCAGGAGGCCGTTGATGCCGCCATTGTTCTGCAGAAGGAAGCTCCACACGATTGTCCAGGCGACCAGCGACACCACGACCGGTGAAAAGAACAGCGTGCGGAACACGGTCATGAAGGCCAGTTTCTGGTTCAACAGCAACGCAAGCCCCAGCGCCAGGCTCATATTGAGGAGCGCAAGCCCGGCCGAGAACACGGCGGTCACGGCCAGCACTTCGCCTATGGCCGGGTCGCCGAGCAGCTTCTGGTAATTGGCGACGCCGGTGAACCGGAAAGATCCTGCGAGCACGTTCCACTCATGCAGTGAATACCAGAAGACCAGCACCAGCGGCACGAGCACGAAGACAACGATGCCGATGAGTTGCGGCGCTATGAACAGATAACCGGTGGCGGCGTCACGGCGCGCCATGGTCCAGAAGCCGCGCCTAGCCTGTGTCTGCACTGTCTGGAGGGCAAGCGTCATGGCTTTTCTTCCTTCTGCCTTTCGCATCCACCGAAAATCGGGTGACTAGGAAGCGTCAATTGGCCGCCAGCAAGGGATCGAGACGGCCGCAAAGCGCTTGCAGGACAGCCGCGACATCGGCATCGGGGCGCCAGAGACCGTCGAGGCCAGCGCGAACAGTCTGTTGCAGCCGGGCAAAATTGAGAACCTGCTGCGTCGACTGGCCCGTGGCGACGCCGCGAATGACCACGGCCTCTATCTGTTCGCGCGACAGCAATGGGTTGGCGGCCGCGAGGACATCGGCGGTAAGCAAGCTCTGCCGTGCCGGCGGGAAAAACCGCGCGAGCTTGGCTACATTAGGCTTGGAGGAGAAAAACGCCAGGAATTCCGCCGCGAGCTTCGGGTTTTTGCCGCTGGCCATGACGCCAATGCCTGCCCGACCTGTTACGGCATAGTCACCTGCAGGTCCTTTAGGCAACGGCACGAGATCCCAGTCGAAGGCCTTGTCGCCTTTCGGCAGCAGCGCTGCGCGGCTGATCTGGGTGGTCGTCATCGCCGCATCCCCGGCAAAAAAGTCGGCAGAAACACCGGGGCCCGGCATGGCTTTTTTCACGAAGATCGCATCGTGGATGAAGCGCATGGCCTCAACCATCTCCGGACTGGCAAAAGCGCAGGACTTCGTGTCTTTCGACCAGGGATAGGCGTTCCAGCCGGTATAGACTTCGGCAAGGTTCTCCCAGGCCTTGTATTCGAAATCACGAATGATCACTCCCTGTTTGCCGGTGGCGGCGACTTTCGCGGCCGTCGCAATGGCGTTGTCCCAGTTCCATTCGCCGGCAGCGATCATCTCGGCGGGTGTCTTGGCACCTGCCGCCCGGATCATGTCGTTGTTGACGAAAACGCCGAAGGGCGATGTCGAGAAGGGATAGAGATATTGTACCCCTTCATACGACCAGGCGGTGAGTGTTGCCGGGGGGAAGTCGCCCATGTCGTAACCTTGCGTATTGGCAAAGGTTTCGGTGAGGGGATAAAGCGCCCCGGCCGCCATGAAGTCAGGGGCTGTCGTGTCGAACAGCCAGGCCAGATCGGGCGGATTGCCGCCGGCAATCTGGGTGGTCAGGGTGGTGGCATAACCTTCGTAGGCAAGCGAATCATAGGTGATCTTGACACCGGGATGGTTGGCTTCAAATTCACCGGCGATCTCGTTGAAGAGGGCGAGATGGGCTTCGTTGGCGCTCCAGATGGCCATTCGCAATTCCTGCGACAAAGCCGGAGAAACCAGCCCGGATGTGACCAGAAAACCGGTCACTGCAATTTTGACTATACTCCTGCGCATGAATAATCCTCCCAGATTATACGTTTTGGCTAGTAGCCGCGAATATCAGGCCAATGGCGCTCCACCCCTTGGCGTTCGATGTGGGTGTGAAACTCCGCCAGCCGCTTTTCATCGGCATGCACGCCATGCGGGGTCTCGCCCCTGTCGAAGCAATAGGCGGCCAGCATGCCGGCCACTTCGCCGATGTTCCATTCGACCGGATGCAGCCTGTAACAACCATTGGTGATATGCGTCGTGCCGATATTCTTGGATGCCGCCAGCAGGTTCGTTTTGTGGCGGGGAATAAGGGCACCCAGCGGAATTTCGAAAGGGCAGGCGCCGACATCGATATAATTATCGCCGCCCGTCGAGGGGTGCAGATCGATACGGTACATGCCGACGCCGATGCTGTCGCGGTAATACACCGCGCCGCGATCGCCGCGCACGGCAAGCGACAGATCCTGTTCGACCACAGTGGTCAGGGCGCGAATACGACGGCTTTCACGGATATAGGGTGCCATGGCCAGGCCATGCTCCGTGCCGGTAATATCGCCGCGCAGGCGCAGACCCGGAAAACCCTGACCGCCATCCGGGCGAGGCGCCTCGGTCTGCATCCAGTAGAACATGGAATAGGAGAGGCTTGCCGCATCGGCCAGCCGCTCGGCATATTGTTCGGGAGTGACGTCGATGATCGGTGCCTCGAAATAATCGATCATCGGCCAGTTCACGAGGCAGATATCGCTGGCATAGGCGCCGGGCCGAAATGTATGGCGGGCGGCAATGCGGCGGAATATCCAGAGACTCATATCGCCGGCGCTGTGGCGCTGGTCGGCAACGTCGCGTGTTGCATTGTCGACCGGATTGGGATCGAAAAAGCGGCGGCTGCGCTCCAGCGTCCGCGGATTGGGCGAGTCCCAGCTCAATAGCGGGCCGCCCCAGAATTCGGGGGCAACCTGACGCCAGTGGTCATACCGGGCGGGCTTGTCGATGACATGATTGCCGTCAACCTGATCGACGGCGAAGCAGATCGAGACGGCCTGCTGATTATCCGGTTGCGCCTCCGCCGGCGCGCTCGGTTCGCCGGTTTCGGATTGGGCTTCGAAACCAGTGACATAGTCGGTTGCGGTCAGCGGCAGCAGATCGCCCAATTCGGTGGCGTCGATGATGTAGCGGGCCGAACAGGATATGAGATCGCCCGTATTGCAATGGCGCAGCGTTACGGCCCGCACGGTGTCGCCGTCGACCTCGGCCGCAATTGGCTCATAGGGCTTGAGGATGGTCAGCTTGCCGCCGGCCGCGTAAGGGGCAAGCATTGCCTCCATCACCGCCAGCGAAACCCGTGGTTCATGGCACAGGCGAGATACATTGCCGTCGCCGGGGTTGAGCGTCAGATCCGCCCGGGCGGCGTCCGTCAGCGGATAGTGGTCGCGGTAATATTGCCGCACGCCCGTGCGCAGGGCGCGATAGCTGGCCGTGATCCCGAACTGTTCGACCCAGCTGTGCTCATCGGGCGGCACGGCCTGGCTGGTCAGCTGGCCGCCAATCCACTCGAATGCTTCGGTCAGGATAACGCTGCGGCCGTTGCGCAGGGCCCCAAGCGCCGCCGCCACGCCGCCAAGTCCGCCGCCAACCACAAGAATATCTGCATTGTATTCTCTCACGTCAGGTTCTCTTTCCTTGAGTTGGGGCTTGAGTTGGGGAGCCAAGCGTTTCGCCCGCCACGATGTCGCAGCCCAGCAGTATCTGCCGTACGGGGCCGGGGGGGCTGGTGAGGGTTTCGACCAGCATGGAGGTCGCCTGCCTGCCCATCTCTTCTCGGGGGATGGCATAGGAGGTAAAGACGCGTTGCAAGCGGAGCGTATGCGTGCGTGTGCCGCTGCCCAGCACCACGATGGAAAGATCGCCGGGAACGCTCACCCCCTGCGCACGAGCATGATTATCGAAGACCACCGCTTCGGCCACCTCGGCAAAAAAAACCACGCTCGCTCCGCTGGCGCGAACGGCGGTCAGTTGCTCTGCCGGATCGCCATTTTCGCTTTCATGGGAATAGACCAGCTCGGCCGCACCTTCGATCGCGGCCAGAAAACCACGCCAGCGATCGCTGATGGATTCCGCCGGACCCGTCGCGCCGATAAAGGCGAAACGGCGATGGCCGGCGGCAAGCGCCTCTCGGACAAGAGCATGCGTGGCAGTCACATAATCCGCGCCAACATAACGCACCGGCCCGCCAGCATCGTCACGACGGCCGACTGCGACATAGGGATAGTCACCGGCAACCAGCTGGGCCAGCTCATCGCGATCGAACTGGCTGCCCAGAATGAGGCATCCGTCGGCTAGTCGAAGCCGACCCGTTTCCCCGAAGATGCGCTTGCGGCCGTTATCGTCGCGCGCCGCAGCCGTCATCAGCAGAAGGTCGTAGCCCAACCTCTCCGCTTCCTCCTCGATCCCCATCAGAAAAGGCGTGTAGAAATCGGCCTGCGCGATCGGAAAAGCCGGCTGATAGGTGAAAACGCCCAGAATGCGGTTGGCCCCCTTGACCATGCTGCGTGCGACGGGATCCGCCACATAACCGGTATCCCGAATGGCCTTCAGCACACGCTCGCGCGTTTCCGGCGGAATACGGCCTTCAGCGGATTTCGCCTCGTTGAGCACGAGCGAAACCGTCGCCTGGCTGACACCCGCGAAGATCGCAATGTCCCGTTGCGTCAAGCGCCTAACCATCGAAACCTCATCTCCCGGCGTTTGCTAATTCGTATTAGCTGCTTATACGTATAAACAGAGTTTACGAGAGGATGTCAAGAGTGAGTCGCTCCACGATGATGTGTCAGGTTCCGGCACGGAGCATGTTGCAGCAGGCAGTTCGCTGGCGGCATGATTCACAACGTTCAGACGTCGTTCGGCATTTCAGCGATGATGACAGCAGTCAGCTCCGAATTGAATTATTGAGCGATGAGGCGGTCAAGACCTCCCCTGGAAGCCCAATAGACAACGCTTGAACGGATCGATTTCGTGGGCGGTTTAACGAGCGCCAGGAGATGTCGAATGTATATTTCGAGAGGGTATCGCAGGCTTCAAGGGTGGGCTCAGCTTGGAAAACTACATTTCGATCACTGCCACATCGCTCCCGTTCGTCATCTGTCCCGCCACTCCGTTGGCACAAAAACGAGCACGTTAAAGCCTTCATCAACATTGAAGGTCTGTAGGTCGAGTAGTTTGTTTGCGTGTTCGGAGCTGAACCAGAACGCGGTGCTCTCGTCATGAATTGCCGTCACGCTCTCCCGTACACTCTCCTTGATCGTGTCGATGATGTCGATCCGGGTCTTGCCTCGCCTGTTGAGATGCCTGAGTTTTTTATGCGCGGGGTTACCCGCGTCGGAAACCGCAATGGATATCCTGTCTGTTGAGTAGCTTTTGACCCGAACGCGCAGGCGCTTCGGCCGTTCGGCATCAAAGCGATCGTTGATGGCTCTGATGCGTGCCTCAATATCCGCATCGCTGTAATGCGCTTCCGGCATGACATCGTCTACAGGCGCAAGCTCGTCTCCAAACTGCATGCGCGCCACTTCTGCAGCGTGATGGGCATAGGCGAGATGGGTCACGGGCAATGCCTTCAGCCATTTGCGGCGTTGTGTGATTGCCATCGATTTTGCCGCTTCCTCGCCCAGTTTGGCGATGGAGAAGTTTTCTCTTTTCTGCCCCTCACGGGTCATCAGCGTTGCCTGCCAGGCATCGCCGTCGGCGGTCTCGACACGCCTGACGCCGGAGATGCCGCTTCGGTTGTTCGTGCGCACAAGTACGGCCTGCTCGAGGTTGGTGGCGGGCGGAATGGCAAGGATGATGGCGTCGCGGTAGGCGCGTGCCTGACAATAGGCGGCATGGCCCGAACCGTAGATGCTGTCCTTGAACAGCCTGACAATCCTGTGGCCACGCCGCCTCACACTGACCCACCATCCGCCACTACGGCGAGCGCCGACAGCCTCTTCCCGACGCAGGCCGTAATTATCGGCGTCGTGTTTCGTCTGCCTCGATTGTTTTTCGATCGTCACTCCGTACCCCAGCCTGTCAGATTTCATCGATGGAATTTTGGCATATCCAGGTTGCAGAATTCGTGGTGAATCCTTGGTTTCGCCACAATGTTTGATTGCATTCTGTCGAGATTTTGACAGCTGATTGATTTTTTGGCTCTGCTATCGAGGTTCGCGATGAATGACCAGCCCGCAGTTTCCGATTTCGTTCAGGCCAGCCGCGTTCTCAAGGTCAGGTCGCCTTTGGGCGAAGATCAATTGTTGCCGGAGCGCCTGTCGGTCGAGGAGGGCGTGTCGCAGCTCTTCGATATCCACCTGACGGTGCGGGCCAAGAAGGAAGCGGTCAAACCCGAGGAACTGATCGGGCGGCTGGTCGATGTTTCGGTCGAGATCAGCCAGGGCGATGGCGATGGCGGCGGTGTTCGCCGCCCGTTCAATGGCCTGGTGACGGAACTGCACGAGGGACCGCCGATTACCCGTGGCATGCGCTCCTATGCGCTGACCATCCGGCCGCAGATGTGGCTGCTGTCGCGCCGGTCCGATTGCCGCATCTGGATGGACAAGACGGCGGTCGAGATCGTCGAGACGCTGTTTTCCGAACACGGCATTCCGGCACCCGATACATCCGGCATCATCTCGCCACCGCCTGCGCAGCATTATAGCGTGCAGTTTAACGAGACCGATCTCGATTTTCTCACCCGCCGTTTCGAAGAGGACGGGCTGTTCTACTGGTTCAGCCATGAGGATGGCTCCCACAAGTTGCATGTGGCCGATAGCGCCAGCGGCTGGCTCGGGCCATCACCGGCCGCACAGGGCGAGGGAACGGTGCGGCTGGCGCAGGGCTCGTCGGATCGCAACCATATCAATGACTGGGCGCGGCGCTTTTCTTACGTCTCCGGCCAGCGGGCGGGTGCGGACTGGAATTTCGAAACGCCGGGCATGGTGCCGGGCACGATGACGCCATCGCTGGTGCAGATGCCGGATGCGACCAAACGCGAACTTTACGAATATCCGGCCCGCATCAAGACGGTGGAAGAGGCGGAGCGGGCGCAGAAACTCAGAACCCAGTCCATCGAAGCCGATCACGACCGGGTGTTCGGCTCGTCGACCGCGCGTATTCTGGAGGCTGGCCGGCGCTTCACGCCTTTCGAGGTCGCCCATCCCGAACATGCCTATGAGGAGCATGTGATCATCAGGGCAAGCCACAGCATCGTTGACCTGTCCTATGAAACAAACAGCAACGAGCCGGAATATCGCAACCACTTCGAGGCGATTCCGGCCCGCGTGCCGCTGACGCCGCACCGGTCAACAAAACGCCCGCGCATCGAAGGCACGCAGGTGGCGATCGTCGCCGGCCCTGAAGGCGAAGAAATCCATCCGGATCAATATGGCCGCATCAAGCTGTGGTTCCCCTGGGACCGCAAGGCGAAGAAGGATGGCACGGATACGTGCTGGGTGCGGGTGGCGCAGAACTGGGCGGGCTCCACCTGGGGCGGCCAGATCATTCCGCGTATCGGCATGGAGGTCATGGTTGCCTTTGTCGATGGCGACCCGGACCGGCCGCTGGTGACCGGCGTGGTGCCGAATGCGCGGCAGACCGTTCCTTATGATCTGCCGGCGAACAAGACGCGCAGCACGTTCCGCACCAATACGCACAAAGGGTCCGGATTCAATGAATTGCGGTTTGAGGACGAAGCGGAGCAGGAGGAGGTATTTCTCCACGCTCAGAAGGACACGAATTTTGAAATTCTGAACGATTATTCCAAGCGCGTGGGACACGATAAATCGGAACTCGTGGCCAACGACAAATCGACGGAAGTTGGCGGCGACCATGATGAGGTTATCGCCGGCAACATGTCTATTGCGGTAGGCGAAAATGCCTTGTCAAACCTTCTGAGGGACAAGACGAAGCTCGTCTTCGACAAGGTTGGCGCTGCGTTGGGCAAAATGAAGATCCCGGACCCATTCAATTTCGCGAAAGGGAATTTCCAGCTTTTCGTGGAGAAAAATCACTCGCAGGTCGTCGGTATCGGGTCCTCGGAGGTTGTCGGCGGGGCGAAATCAACGGTCGTTGGACACACTTATCAAACGACGGTGGGTAAGTCTCACAGTGTCATCGTCCGGGGGCGCTCCGATACGGATATCGGGCGCATCATGAACATCCGGGTAGGCGAACAATTGACGATCAAGGTGGGAGAGAACTCGATGCTGACGATGTCGCGCGAGGGGCATATCGTGATTCAAGGGAAGCATATTCATTTCCAAGCCGACCAGATTACACAGAACTGAGTGTAGGCCATGGCTGAGAAACCATCAGGATTGCCGCCGTCTCGCATGCTGGGTGTGCCGTTTTCCGCATATGACGACGACAATGTTCTGGATATGTTGAAAACCGACCTGTCGACATTCAAGCGTCATCCGTTTTTTCCGGTATCTCCGCGGATCACGCCGCCATATCGCGCAGATGCGCCCCAGCAGTCGTTCAATTCCAACGGCGGAATGTGCGAATATATACCGGCTGTGGACGAGACCGTGCTTTTCGGACGATCGTCCAGCGCAAACAAGCTCCTTCCCCAGAAAGAACGTGAAAACGAGACCAAGGAAAACGCCTGGAAGTTTGGTGAGCTGAGCAAGGACTACAAGGATGCGGGCGTCGGCAAGAAATATCAACGAGGCGTGAGAGAGTATCTTGCTTCGGGCTACACACGCCGCAATCCGGACGGAAAGACCGCCCACGACACTGACTGGCGCGGCAAATGGAAGGAACGCAATTTCCAGGTTGCCGAATTTACCTGGTGGAAAGCCGATAAAAAATTGGCCGGAGACAGCTTTGGCGACCCGGCAAAGGATTGGGCTTCAGGAGAATACAAGCTCGGAGCACTGGAAGGTGATGGAAAGGCCGGTTTTTCTGTCACCAAAGGCGGCGTTGATGCCAAATTAAGCGCAAAAGCCAGTGCCGCCGCCGCCCAGGGCAAGGTCGAAGTTCTCAAGGACCAGGTCATCTCCGGCGCCGCGAAAGGTGCGGTGCTGAAAGGAGAGCTTGAGGGCGAGGTTGCCTTTGTCGGTAACCCTGAAGAGGTAACGGGAACACTGAAACTTGCCGCCAAGGCCAACGTCATCGAGGGATCGGTCAACGGAGAGCTCTGCCTGACGCCAAGCCGTGTCGGCAACCCTGTCATCAAAGCGTGGAACTGGTTGTTCGAAGAGCACAACCAGCTCATCGAGGACAAATGGGATATAGGTGTTTGTGTTGGCGGTGAGTTGCAGGGAGCTGTTGGCGCTCAGGCTGAGGCATCTGCTGAAGCTGGCGTGAAAAAGGGCAAGGCGCGCGCCGAAGTCGGCGCAAAACTTGGCTTGGGCGTGGGTGGCGGCGCGAAAGTGTCTGGCGGCCTGACGGGTCTTGATAAGGCGGCAGACCTCGTCAAGGGATGGTGGGGAAAATGATACGGAGAACCGAACGTTGAAGCCTCTATTTTTGGTGCTGCGCCGACTGTCTTTTTCGGCGATGGTTTTAATGACGACCGCAATTGGATTGGATGTTATGGCTGAAGATTATACGAGCCGTTTGACCCTCGACACCACAGCGAAGGCGTCCGAGCCATATACATTTCAAGACGCCAAGGATCTTAACTTTCACTCGGTCAAGATCGACAAGTTCATGTGGTTCAAGGAACAGCGGGCACTGTCCGAATGGGACAAGTACGAAACCTTTGACAATGTTACCCTGCAGACGATCGGCTATGATCCCGCCAATCGCGATCATTTCGAAATCCAGATCATCACCGCCGAGATCAAACCGGAAAAGGTTGCCCGTGGGGTCGATTACGCCCGGCTCTTCGCGAAAGAATGGGCACCTTCGGTCGCCGCGATGAAGGAACATGGTCGCGATGCTGGCGATGTGTTTGCCCTCGGGCCGGATAATGGATTCAACCGCCGTGAGAGGGTTGCGGTTTGGCGCGAGGACAAGTCTCTGCTCATTGTGCGTGCCGGCTATGCAGAAGAGGAGGCCGCCCGCGTCGAACCCCAGATCGGGCAATTTTTCGGAGCTTTGAAGCTCGACAACGAAACGGCTGACAGCATTGAAGGCTCGATGCATTGGGAAAAATTGCCGTCGAGCGGCGGCACGGTCTACTCCGCGCGCCTGCCGGATGGATGGAAAAAACTGACACAGAACAGCGATCCCAATCCGTCCTATACGGGAGCGATATTCACAAATTCCAATGATCCGGACGGAAACGCAGCCGTATCCCTGTTCGTCTTTCCAACACCTAAGTCGGACGTGTCGCCAACTGACGACCAGTTGCGTCAACTCGCTGCCAAAGTGGTGGAAATAGAGCTGCAGAATCTCATGCCGGACGTGGGCTTCAAGTTGGACGAGGACGTCAGTTTCGTTCCCGGCGAAAAAGTCGGTGACGTGGATAAAGGTTTCATCGACATCGTTACTCTCCAGGGCAGCGAGCAGAAGATACGTGCCAGGACCGTATTGAGTGTCGGGAAAGGCGTTGTCACCGCAGTGGCTTCGCTTACTGCGTTTCCTGCTGCGCCGAAGGACGTTGCAACAATGATCCATACCGATTTCGTTACGCGTACCATCGAAGAAGGTTTGGTGAAACAACTGAAATAGAGATCTGTGGTCGCTGGAAGTGCCGCTCATTTTGGGATCGGCCTTCCATCTGGGTGAATTTAGAGGGAGTTCGCAGGTATGAATCAAATCCCTGATCGTAAAGCGCTGTTGGCACAAGCTCTTCCGTTATCGGAGGACGCCTGGGGCAAGCTACTGAAGCTTGCGGCAATGATCGAGTTTGACGGTTCCGGTGCGTTGGCAATCCGTAATGGCGAAGCCCGCATCGTGCTGGGTGCTGATGGAGTCGTCAGAGTGGAAGGCAAGAAAATCATCCAGACGGCTCGCCAGAATATCGCACTGGACGCTGCCTATATCGACCTGAACTGACCGGCATGTGGGCAGTCAGCAACAACACGCCTTTCTCCGCGGACGGTTATTTCACTCGGGATCGTGATGGAAAGGAATATTGGTGTGTCGCCGTGCGCGGGCGGTTTCGTGCGCGTCCCGACGGCATGACTGATCTTCTTGAGCCGCAGCCTGTCCGGCTCTCGCCGGCCTATCGTGATGCCGAGGCAAATGAGCTCCTCGCGGATGCTGATTTCGCACCTTTCAGGCCCGCCGCAGATATTCTTCTCCATGGCTCGGCTGTGGCACTGGACGAAAAGCCTTTGGACCGTATCGATGTCACCGTTGCTGTTGGTACAATGACCAAGCAGGCCGCCGTCACGGGCGAAGCGCGCATGATCAAAAAAAGGCGCGGCTGGGAGGCTGCTGAAAGAGAGCGGGTTTCACGCGTCGAACTGTCATGGACGCGTTCGCTCGGCGGAAGCGATCTCTTTGCGGATGACGATGGCGCCGAGTGCGAAGCCAATCCAATTGGCCGGGGTTGGTCCCGTTATTTTGAGCGCGCGCCGGAGGGTGCGGAACTGGCCATGCCGCAGATCGCGGCTCCCGCCGATGTCTTCGATCCTGGCCGTCCGCTTTCGCAGCCGGTTGGCTTCGGCGCGATTCAGCCGGCCTGGGCAACGCGGCGTATCCACGCCGGCACCTATGATGAAGCGTGGATGAAACACAGGTCGCCGCTTTTGCCTTCCGATTTCTCGGAAAATTTCCACCAGACCGCGCCGGTCGATCAAATCTATCCCGGCGAGTTGCGTGGTGGCGAACCCGTGCGACTGGAAGGGCTTCATCCGGAAGGCGGTTACGCATTTCGCCTGCCGCAATGTATCCTCGAAGCGGACACTCGGATCGCCGGCAAGACGCTGACGCACAGGTTCAGGCTCGTTCAGGTGGAAATCACTGGCGATGAGCGTCTCGTGGATCTGGTATGGAACGCCCATGTGCCCTGTGGCGGGCGCGATCAGGACGTTGAAGTCTCTTTCCTTCGATTGAGGCAAATGGCCGGGGTCGTCTCATGAGGGCGGCGGTTTCAATTCTGGCGGCCGGTCTGACATGTCCGGCGGGCAAAAATTTTGAAACGGCAATTGCCGCCTATTCGCGTGGCGAACGGTTTACCGAGAAGGACCGCAACCTGGTGATGGCGGACGGGCGACCACCGACCCTTGCGCCGGTCTATCCGTTGACGGAAGAGCGGGACTATGTCGAGCGGCTGCGAAAATTACTGTCCTGCGCGCTTGCCGATTGCCTTGCGCAATTGGCGCAGCGGGGGCAGGAAAGCGCGGATTATGCGATGCTTCTGCTGCTGCCCTATTGGATGGAGGGCGGGGTTGTCGCCGAGGCCTTTGATGCCAGGCTTAAGCAAACCCCTCTGACGCAGGTGAAGAGCCTCTCCGTTTCCTTTGGCGGACAGGCGGAAAGCCTGCAGCTTGTTGGCCGGGATGGTCCGGAAATCGTGAGGAGAACGGATAGAGTTGTCCTTGTTGCGGTTGTCGACAGTTATATTCACTCGGACATGCTCGACAGTCTGGCCTATCACGGTGAACTGCTGACACGGGACAACCCCTACGGCATGGTTCCCGGTGAAGCTGCGGCTGTGCTGGCGCTTGGGCCGGAAGACAATACGCGGCTCGGCCGGATTGCGCGCCTTTCTATCATGGAAGAGCCTGAAAGCCCTGTTGATCCCGAGCGCGGATTGATGGGCCGCGCCCTTGCGAGCTGTTATGGGGCCCTCCTCGAAGGCGGCTTTTCTCCGGATCGCTTCATTGTCGATCTCAATGGTGATCGCGTCCGCGCCGAGGAATTTGGATATGCGATCACAACCAATGCCGCGCAAATGGCCGACCTGTCCGACAGGGCGGAAATCCCGGCGCTTCAGCTGGGTGACCTTGGGGCCGCGAGCGGGCTTGTGATGGCGGCGCTTGCGCTTGGGCCGGCGCCCGGATCGCGCGTAGAAAAGGCGGAGCCGGGGGGCGTGGAATTTCTCTACAGCCTGCTGTCCGCCAGTTCCCGTGACGGGTTGAGAGCGGCGACAATCGTGGAAAGCGTCCAGCGCGACATGGAAACCGGCAGGATAGACGCATGAAGGAAACAATCCGCATCAACGGGATTACACTCTGCCATAAAAACTCGAATGGCTATGTCCGCTCGACGCTGCCGGATGTATGCCTGACCCCGCCCAAGCCTGTGCCCGTGCCGTATACGAATACCGCATTCGCCCGCGACCTCGCCGATGGCACCACCACGGTGTTTTCGCATGGCGGGGCGATGAATGGCGTGCGCGGCTCCCGGTTCGCCAAATCGATCGGTGACGAGCCCGGTTCGTCCGGAGGGGTCAAATCCGGCACGCATCTGCATGAGGCCACTTTCCTGTCCTGGTCTCCCAACGTATTCATGCAAGGCCGCGCGGTGACGCGCCTTACCGACAAGATGCTGCTTAACAAGGGCAACACCGTATCGGTCGGCGGCTACAAGACCGATCTGCCCGAAGGCGATCCCGAACGTTATCTCTGCGAGGTGGGCTGCCGCTGTTATGCGCTGCATCGTCCGAGAAACAGCGTTACCGAGGGGCTTGAATGGATGGATCAGGTTTTGCCGCGCGACGACGAGGCGAGCCCGGGCCGCTACCAGCGCTGTGTCGATGCGACGATCCAGGCGCAATATCCGAACACGGTCCTTGGCAGCAGCATGCCGGTCGGCGATCCGCGCACCAATTACGGCTATATTTCCGAACTTGGCTTCTGGGACCCGAACAATCCGAACAACACATTCCCGGACAAACCGCCCGGCAATGTCATCCTGCAGGGAGAGGAACACGACATTCCCAAGGTTCCCCGCCGGGCGCCCTGGGGCGGTACGCGATGGTTCAACGTGCGTGGCTCCCGCTGGCTCGACGTGGTGAAAGTCGAGAACGGCCAGATGACCCATATGTACGACATGAAATTTCCGGGAGACAAGTTTCCGAATGATGCGGCGAAGGCCAGGGCATATGAAGATATCGCTGACCGGCACGGTGCTGAATATAGTGAGTTCGTGGTGCTGGATGAGTGTGACAACTGTGAGGAAGCGGTAAGGCAGCGCGAACAGGAGCGGCAGTGGGAAGCTGAGAGACGGTGGCGCGAACTCCAGAAAGGTCTGGAGAATCCGATCTGGTTGCCCTTGCCCGGTCGTCGGTTCCCCGGCCGCCCGATACCGATCAAGTAGGATAATATCATGAATTTAAACGAACTCATCACCACGATGGCCATCCTCGAGGAGCGGGGTGAACTCGAAAAACTGGATGAAATCGGATTGCCGCCCGGCAATGCCATCCAGTGGCTGTTCGGGCTGACATCCGGGTTCTATTTTGCCAATGGAGAAACGCGTCAGATACGCCAATCCATGCTCGGTTTGGCAGTGCGTTATTACGATCTCGCAGAGGGCAACACCAATTTATTGTCGTTTAATGAGCGGACACGCCGTATCTCAGCGGGAAAACAGATCGAGGAATATCTGTCGCAGGGCGACTATTACGACGAGAAGGAGACGGCGAGTTTCTATATAAGGCATATGCCAAAACAGGCTTTGCGTTCGACGGATCCGGTCCACGACTACTTCACTGCCCTTCTTCCCGGCGCCGGTTATCGCGGCGGCAATGGACACCTCATGTGCCAGACGAGACTATCGGCGTTGTCGCGCGATCGGGATGGCGTGGTCCGTTTTTTCGTTGACGCCTGCCGCGATCTGCGGGTTTTCTACGCCGTATCGGGTTTATCGCTTTTTTTCTATTCCTACGCCTCGGGCGCAACGGCAAAAGCCTACCCTCTTTTTCGCAGGTTTCCCGGGCTGCTTTACGAGGATGGCGCGCGTTTTGGATTGGCGATACGAGACAGGACGGACACTATCCGCGACGTGAACTGGCTGACAGCCGTCAACGATGAACTGCTCGCGCGGGTTGGCGGCCTTGAAAAGGCACGAACGGTACTCGGCGAGGAAGTCATCCTTCACCCTTACGAGGGCGGCGTCGTTTTCCAGGCTGGAGACCAGCCTGTGCTCGGTGACTTGAACAAGGGGCGGGTGCCCGCGGCATATCGCGCGGTCAACGATTTTCTCAAGCCCCTGCGTTATGAGAACTGGGAGCGCGCCTATCTTAGAGCGCCACATGATGTCGATAAGATGGAGTACACCGAATGGTGGACACGCCGGTTTGATGGTGGCGAGCGTTAGGGCGGTTTCTTGGATATAGACGAACTCATCACCACGATGGCGATCCTCGAGGAGCGCGGTGAACTCGAAAAACTGGATGAAATCGGCCTGCCGCCCGGCAATGTCATCCAATGGCTGTTCGGGCTGACATCCGGGTTCTATTTTGCGGATGGTGAAACACGGCGTACGCGCCAAGCCATGCTCGATCTGGCGTTACGTTACTACGACCTTGCGGAAGGCAACACAAATCTGTTGTCCTTTAACGAGCGTGTGCGTCGCATCTCGTCACGGGAAGACGTCGCGCAATATCTGTCACAAGATGAATATTTCGACGAGGCCGAGACGGCGAGCTTCTATATCAGGCACATGCCAAAACAGGCGCTGCGTTCGGCGAATCCGGTTCGCGACTACCTTACGGCCCTTCTTCCAGGCATCGGTTACCGCGGCGGCAACGGGCGCGTGATGTATCAGACGCGGCTATCGGAATTATCACGCAATCCAACTGGCGTGGTTCGCCTCTTTGTTGACGCCTGCCGTGATCTCCGGGTTTTTTATGCCGTTTCGGGGATGTCGCTTTTCTTCTATTCCTATGCGGCAGGTGCAACTGAACGGGCATATCCCTTGTTCCGCAGATTTCCCGGCCTTCTCTATGAGGACGGCATCCGTTTTGGGTTAATCATTTCGCAGCGCACCGATGTGATCCGTGACGTGAATTGGCTGACAGCCGTCAACGATGAACTGCTTGCGCGCGTCGGTGGTCTAGAGAAGGCGAGAGAAGTGCTCGCAGACGAGATTGTCCTCCATCCCTACGAGGGAGGCGTCGTTTTCCAGGCGAGTCAACGGCCTGTGCTCGGCGACTTGAACAAGGGGCGAGTGCCTGCGGCGTACCGCGCGGTCAACGATTTTCTCAAGCCCCTGCGTTACGAGGCCTGGGATTATCCCTATCTGCAAGCGCCCCACGATGTCGATGAGATGGAATATACACAATGGTGGACCCGTCGATTTGACGATGGTGAACGTTAAGGTCGACCACTCTCGTGAATCTAAACGAACCCATCACCATGATGGTCTATCTGGCGAAAGCGTCAAGCAGGCGAACCCAGCTGCGAATGCCTTTGTGGAAGCTCGTCAGGTCGTACTTCTCGTTGGGCGAGTGAATTCGGTCATCATTTTGGGCGAAACCGATGAAGAGGGTGTCCATGCCCAGAATGCGCTTGAATTCACCGCCAACGGGAATTGAGCCACCATCTCCGATGATGACGGCGGGCTTGCCCCACTCGCGCGTGAGCGCAGCAAGGGCCTTGTTGAGTAGCGCGCCTTCGGAGGGAACGGTCAGTGCCGGGCTCCCACCATGATCAGTGAAGGTCACCGAACAATCGGCAGGGATGCGGGCGCGCGCATGAGCTCTGAAGGTGTCCCGGATCTTTCGTGGGTCCATATTGGAGACAAGGCGGAAAGAAATCTTTGCGCTGGCCCTGGCGGGTATCACTGTTTTGAACCCTTCGCCGATATATCCGCCGGAGATACCGTTGATCTCGCAGGTGGGACGGCTCCAGAGCATCTCGATTACCGAGCGGTCTCGTTCGCCGGATGGCAGGGAGAGGCCGACATCAGCAAGAAACGCTTTGTCATCGAAGCCGAGGCCGCGCCACTGCTCTTTGACGTTGGTCGGCAGTTCAGCGACGTCATCGTAGAAACCTTCGAGCGCAACGCGCCCATCCGCATCATGCAGCGATGCAATGATCTCCGCCAGGATTTGGTTCGGATTGCGCGCAACACCGCCATACGTGCCCGAATGCAAATCCCTGTTGGCGCAGAAGATGGTCATCTCCTCGCCCACGAACCCGCGCAACATGGTGGTGACGCAAGGTGTCTGGCGGTCCCACATGTCGGTATCGCACACGAGTGCGATGTCTGCCTTAAGCTCTTGCGTATTCGCTTCGATGAAAGCGGGCAAATTCTTGCCACCGCTCTCTTCCTCGCCTTCGAGAAGGATGGAGACCCTGACTGGCAGCTTGCCGACGACATGACGCCAGGCACGGCATGCTTCGATGAAAGTCATGAGCTGCCCTTTGTCATCGGAAGCGCCGCGGCCGGTGATAACCCTGGTGCCGTTGGCAATGGTCTTGACTTGCGGCACGAACGGGTCGGTGTCCCAGAGATCGAGGGGGTCGACGGGTTGGACGTCGTAATGGCCGTAAAACAACACGTGTGGATCGGTCCCATCACGATCATGGGCGACGACGATCGGGTGGCCGGGCGTCAGGTGCGTCGCGACTTCGAAGCCGCATGCGGTGAGATCGTCAACAAGCCATTGTGCGGCCGCCTTGCAGTCCTCAGCAAAAGCGGGATCCGTCGAGATTGATTTAATCCGCAACAAGTCCTGCAAACGCTCCACGCTTTGGTCAAGCCCGGCATCGACATGGGCGAGGACAGTATCGACTGTGGCAGTATCGGGCATGATCCAGCGATCTCCTTTCTTTAGATTTCCGGCTAATTCGGCTTGTGTATCGCGACACCGAGCATGACGAGGGCAACGCCTGCGAGATCGATAAATTCGGGTATCTGACGCAAGACGACCACGCCGATGATTGTCGCCGTTGCCGGCAGGAGCGCCAGGAGCAACGCAAAGCTGGAGCGCGGCAGGCGCGACATTGCAAATTGATCACAGACATAAGGGATCACCGAGGAGCAGATCCCGACCCCGATCCCCGCAAGAACCAAAAGCGGCGCACCGAAGGCATTGAGCGCATCGAGAAATCCGATCGGGATCACGAAGATGAAGGCCGCCGCCATCGCCGCGCCCAGACGCTCCACCCCCTTCGATGCGCCGCTTTGTGAAATCCTGTGTCCAAGCACGATATAGAGAACGAAAAGACCACCGTTCACAAATGCCCAGACGAGGCCAAGCGGATCGGCAGACCATTCTCTGCCCCCACCCATGCCAATGAGCCAGGGCACGTCAATCAGCAGGGCGACGCCGAAAACTGTCAGGGCGAAGGCGAGCCAGTTTCTGCCGGTTCGCAGGCCCCAAAGCGCTATTCCAATGGTCCCGACGAACTCTATTGCCGCAACGAGCGCAATCGGCAGGCGGTCAAGTGCCAGATAAAATGCGGAGTTCATGACCGCGAGACACGCGCCCAATGAGAGAAGGAGCAGCCGCTCCCTTGATGAGGCAAGCGCGAAGGTCCGCCAAGGCTTGGTAAACGGCGCAAAAATCAGTGCGGCCGAGGCAATCCGGAACCAGGCAACACCGAGGACGCCGACAGCAGGAAACAGCAACACGGCAAATGATGGGCCAAGATAGTGAAAGACGGCCGAAACGCCGAACCACGCGTGCGGCGGAACCCGCTCGGCAATGTGGGTTGACTGTTGTGAAGGAGCGGTGGGTGAGACTTGATTGTTCATGTCAGCATGATACCAAGGCAATTCAGCCTTCGGAATAACGATTGAACTCAGAAATTAATGATAATGCCTCATGATCAAAGGTGAAAAAGACAATGCACTTTCAAAATAGAAAGGGAGTGTTGGAGGCCGGGTTTGATGAGATCGACGCGCGCCTGCTGACCGCTCTGTATAAAAATGCGCGCCTGTCGAATGCGGAACTGGCACGCCAGGTCGGACTTTCGGCGCCCAGCGTTTCAGAGCGGGTCAGGCGGTTGGAAGATCGGGGCGTGATCACCGGCTATGGTGCCCGTGTGGATCATAGCAAGCTGGGGCTTGCGCTTACCATCATGATCCGGGCGCGGCCCCTGCCAGGCGAAATGAAGAACATGATTGAGGCGATCCGCAACACGCCTGAAATCGTAAGGTGTGACCGCGTGTCGGGGGACGACTGTTTTGTTGCTATCGCGCATGTCCGGGACGTGCAGCAGATGGAAGCTGTCATTGACCGAATAGTTCCTTACGGATCCACCAACTCGGCAATCGTCCAGTCCGCGCCCTTCGAGGCCAGATTGGGGGCGTTTGCGGAAGCAC
Organism: Agrobacterium sp. SOY23; assembly: GCF_027212525.1. Lineage (NCBI taxonomy): Bacteria > Pseudomonadati > Pseudomonadota > Alphaproteobacteria > Hyphomicrobiales > Rhizobiaceae > Agrobacterium > Agrobacterium sp. SOY23. Next base: position 58,742 of record NZ_JAPWDT010000005.1, read on the forward strand.
TCTGAAAACTTCAGAAAAACAAGCTCACTCATCTGAATATGGCGCGGCAGGAAAGCTCAGATACCCGACCCGTCAAGCTCGCGGGCGTCTTCGCCTTCCCAGGGAGTGGGCATCGAGAGGCCGTCGACATCTGCTGAGGGCATGGGCATCCAACACTTCAATTCCGGCTCCGGGTACTCGATGATCCGCCCTGGAGACGAGTCAGAAGCACGCCAGCCTTCTGAACCGTGCTGGTCACCCTTCGACCAGTACGCAAGGTCCACCTGGGACGGACCTTGTTCGGATGAGCGGATCGTGACGAGAATGCGATCGCCATTTTTTGGCGCGCTTGCCATATGACGCCATCGGCGTGGTTGATCCATTATTTTTCCTCCGTCTTGGCTTTCAATTGTGACCTCGCTGTCAAAGAGGTCAACCAAAACTTTGCATGGCTCTCTGTCGATCCGACGGGTATTCGATCCAGATTTCTACGCGGCGGTATGAAATAGGCCACTACGGTCGCCGGCGGGAAGAGGTTCGGGCGGCCCCGCCGACAATTGGCTTGCTGGCGGCGCCGAGCATCATCAGGTGCGTTCCCCGGAAAACATCGGATGCGATATCGCGGTCATGATGCCGCGCAGTTCCGCCAGTCCCTTGAGGCGGCCGATGGCCGGATAACCGGGGCGGGTCTGGCGCACATGATCGTCGAGAATGTTCTGGCCATGGTCCGGGCGAAAGGGTATCTGCCAGTCCTCCCGGCCTTGCCGTTTGCGTCGGGCTTCTTCGGCAAGTATTGCGGCGATGACGGCAACCATATCGGTATTGCCTTCCAGATGGGCGGCCTCATGAAACGAACCGCCGGCGCGTCTGTCTTCCAGCGCCACGTTCCGCAGATGCAGGAAATGCACCCGGCTTCCGAGCCTCGCCATCATGCCGGGCAGATCGTTGTCCCTGCGGGCACCAAGCGAGCCCGTGCAGAGCGTGATACCGTTTGCCGGAATGTCGATGGCGTCGATCAGATCGCGATAGTCTTTTTCGGTCGACATGATACGCGGCAGGCCGAGCAGCGGGAATGGCGGATCGTCCGGGTGGCAGCATAGTCTCAGGCCGAGATTTTCGGCGAAAGGCGCGACCTCGCCCAGAAAATCCAGCAGGTTCTGGCGCAACCGGTCGGCGGATATGCCGCTATAGAGATCAAGATGCGCCTTTACCTCATCGATGGTCATATGGGTCGCTGCCCCGGGCAGGCCAGACACGACGTTTGCGACAAGCTGCTGTCTGCGGCGATCGTCCATCTCCGAGAAACGCTGCCGCGCTTCTTCGATCAGCTCCGCATCGAAACCCCCGTTGGCGCCGGGGCGTTCGAGCAGGAAAAGATCGAAGGCGGTGAAATCCACGGCATCGAAGCGCATGCAGGTTGCGCCGTTGCCCAGGCGGTAGGCGAGATCGGTGCGCGTCCAGTCGAGAACCGGCATGAAATTATAGCAGATCGTGCGAATGCCGGCGCCGGCCAGATGGGAGAGGCTGGTCTTCCAGTTTTCGATATGCGTGCGCCAGGCGCCGCTCTGGCGCTTGATATCCTCTGAAACGGGCAGGCTTTCCACCACCTCCCAGGTCAGGCCGGATGGCTGACCGCCGCGCATGACGGAAAGATCCCGCTGGTGCCGGGCGATTTCCTTCGGTGACCATATTTCGCCGGGCGGGATGTGGTGCAGCGCCGTTACGACACCTTCGACCCCCGCCTGCAGCATGTCATCGATCGATACGGGATCGGAAGGGCCGAACCAACGCCAAGTCTGCCGCATCTCTAGTCCTTTTCTGATTGTGTGAATGAAGCTTGGCGAATGAAGGAAGAGGGGAGGTTGGGCCTCCCGCTATTCCTTCATGCCGCTGGCGGCGACGCCCTTGACGAAGTTCCGCCGCATCGCGCCGAAGAAGATGACGCTCGGGATCAGCGACAGGGCAGCAGCAGCGCTGAGGCGACCGAGATCGACGGTGAAGCCTGTCTGGAAAAGGGCAAGCCCGACCTCGAGAACGTATTTGTCGCGGGCGGTATTGACGACCATCGGCCATGCGAAGGTCGTCCATGCCTGAAAGAAGGCGAGAACGGTCAGCGTGCCGATCGGGCCACGCATGAGCGGTAGAACGATGCGGAAGAAAATCCACCATTCCCCGGCACCATCCATGCGCGCGGCTTCCATCAACTCGTCGGGGATGGAGGAGATCGCGTATTGACGGATGAGGAAGATGCCGAAGCTCATCACCAGATAGCCGGCCAGAAGTCCGCCGAGGGAGTTCAGCAACCCCAGTTGCCGCACGCCGAGATAAAGCGGGATCATGTATACTTCGAATGGCACTATAGCGGTAGCGAGTACACCGAAGAATATCAGGTTCACGCCGGGAAAGCGGAATTTCGCCAGGACATAACCGGTGACGGACGACGTAAGAACGATGGCGACCGTCGAAATGGCCGCGAAGGCGAGACTGTTGCCCATCCAGATCAATAGCGGCGTTTCGGTAATGACGGAGGAGAAATTATCCAGCGTCGGCGATTGCGGAATGAGCCGCGGCGGCCACGCCAGGAGTTCCGCTGGTGTCTTGAAGGCGTTGGCGGTGAGCATGATGAGCGGCAGGATCATCAGCACGCCGAAGACCGTCAGAATGACGTCTACGGTGAGTTTCTGGAAGGAAAAGCCCCCGGATTTCCGGTTCTGTAACGTGTGGTTCATCGGCGCGCCGCCTTGTCACGGAAGAAAACGAATTGACCGGCCGTCAGGAGAAGCACGATGGCGAGAAGCACCACGGCTTCCGCTGCGGCGTATCCGACGCGGTAATTGCGGAAGCTGTTTTCCAGCATGTCGAGCACGAGTACCCTGACGAGCTTGCCGGGCGCGCCCTGGGAGTCCGAGGCGAGCACGAAAGCCTGTCCGTAAATATTGAAGGCGGCGATCATGGTGACGACCGATACATAGAGCGTCACGGGCCGCAGCTGCGGCACAGAAATATGCCGGAAACATTCCCATGCCGTCGCACCGTCCAGCCGGGCGGCTTCATAGAGCGATACCGGGATATTGCGCAGGCCGATCAGGAAGATCAGGACCGCGTAACCGAGCGCCTGCCAGGAACACAGGACGATGATGCAGACGATCGACCAGACAGGATCAAAAAGCCAGGCCTGCGCAGGCATGCCGAAGAGGCCGAGGAAAGCATTCAACGGTCCGAGTTGTGCATCGAAAACCCATTTCCAGGCCATGGCCGCCGGCACGAGCGACACGATATGGGGAATGAAGAGGCTGGTTTCGTAAAACCCCGCCAATGCGCTGCCGAAGCGATATTGGATGAGTGCGGCAAGACCGAGCGCAAGGGGGATCGTCAACGCCAGCACACCGAAGGCGATGATCGTGGTGTTGCGCAGGGCTTCGAGAAACAGCGGATCGCCCGCAAGCTCCTGAAAATTGGCAAGGCCGATAAAAGGTTTGTTTCGGGAAATGATATCCCATTTGAACAGGCTGAGCCGTAACGTCTCGAAGATCGGTACGACACGGACGAGCACGAACAGCGTCAGCGGCACGGCCAGCGCGCTTATCACGAAGCTCAATTGTTTGCGGCGTTTCATCTGACAGTCCTTTTGCCGCGGGGACAGCAAGGCTGTCCCCGGCACGTTACTTCAGGCCCTGGCGATTATTTCGCCAGCAGGCCTTCCCGTTCGAGGATGGAGTCGATTTCCCTGGCGGCGTCGGCAAGCACACGGTCGATACCCGCATCGTCCGTCGCGAGCGCCGGATTGGCGAAAGCAGCTTCCAGACGTGCAGCGAAACGGGTCAAGATTTCGCTTGAGGGTGCGATCGGCGGCAAGCTGAAATAGGTGTAATCCTTTGGTGGGGCAGCAAATGCTTCCAGCGCCGGGTTTTTGGCGATGATGGCCGCGTAGTCGATATTATCCCGTGATGGTAGCCAGCCGACATTCTGCAGCAGCCATTGCAGATTCTCAGGAGCATTTGTCCTCTCGACGAACTCCCAGGCAAGCGCACTGCGGTCGTTTTCGGCCGGCACGAACAGCGATGCCGGCACCACCAGAGAGCCCTTGGGCAGCGGCGCGGTTGCGTATTTCAGGCTCGACGCCTTCTTGACGATGTCGCCGATGACCCAGGATTCACGGATAAACATCGCGGTCTGCCCAAGCTCGAATGCTTCCGCATCCGCCTTCATCTGCGGGCTGACGGTCTTCGTTACAAAAAGCTGCTCGAGATATTGCTTCAGCGTCTTGCGCCCGGCCTCACTGGCAATCGCCGCTTTCCAGCCTTCGCCCTTCCTCTCGATCAACGTACCGCCGAACTGGTGAAGATTGATCCAGAACTTTTCGCTGATGCCCTGGCCGCCGCCGGAAAGCCGCATGGACCAGCCACTGGCGGCGGGATTTCCAGAAGCATCCCGCTCGGTCAGCCTGGCGGCATATTCGGAATACTCCTCCATCGTCTTCGGTGGGCCGGAAAGGCCGGCCTTGGCGAATTTCTCGGTATTGTAATAGAGTGCCGCCTGTCCGTGATAAAGCGGCACGCCGTAGACATGCTCGCCATCCGAGACGGCGGCGGAATAGACGGCGTTGAAGTTCTTCGGGTCCTTCACGAAGGCGACCACTTTATCCGGCGCGGGCGCCAGCAAGCCCGACTGTACGTAACGAGGCGCCTCGGACTGCATTTCGACAATATCGGCGGCGGAACCAGCGGGCAGGGCAAAGGCCAGACGCTTTTCATGTTCGCGCAGGCTAATGGTTTCGACTTTCAACTCGAAATCCGGATGCTTGGCTTTCATTTGTCCGGCTACGTATTGGTAGAAGGGGTCGAGCTCGGGCGATCCGCCCCAAAGCGTCAGGGTTTCCGCCTGCGCTGTCCAGGAAAGGCCAGCCAGAAGTGCGGCAATCGGTAGTGTCTTTAAGCGATGCAATGCCATTTCTGTTCTCCTCTTAGGTAATCGACTGTTTTTTTGTCGTTATATTTATCGGTTAACGCTGATCGCCTTCGATCCTTGCGCCGGTTGCCTTGTCGAACAGGTGCGTTCCGGCAGGGGATAGTTTCAGCGACAGGGTGGCACCCGGATTGTCCGGCAATCTTTCCCGGAAAACGGCGGTCACTTCCTCTCCCCCGAGCTTCAACGTGGCATGGCTTTCCGCGCCTGTCGGCTCGACGGAGACAATGGAGGCCTCGATGCGTGCCGGATCGTCGGGTGCGCAGAGGAACAGGCTTTCGGGCCGGATGCCGAGCAGTATCTCGCCCGATGGGCGGCCCAATCGTGTCGGAAGCGGTATTTTTGTGCCGTCACGCATCACGAAATCCGTTTCCATCGAAAGTCCTTCGAGAAAATTCATCGCCGGTGAACCGATGAAGCCTGCAACGAAGAGATTGGCGGGCCGGTCGTACAGTTCCAGCGGGGAGCCGACCTGTTCGATGATACCGCCCTGCATGACCACGATCCTGTCCGCCATCGTCATGGCTTCGACCTGGTCATGGGTGACGTAGATCATCGTGTTGCCAAGCCGGCGATGCAGCGACTTGATTTCCGTGCGCATCTTCACGCGCAGCTTGGCGTCCAGATTGGACAGGGGTTCGTCAAACAGGAAGACCTTTGGCTTGCGCACGATCGCGCGTCCCATGGCGACGCGCTGGCGTTGGCCACCCGAGAGCTGGCGTGGGTAGCGCTTCAGGTAGTCGCTGAGGCCGAGGATCGCGGCCGCGGCCTCCACCTCGTTGCGGATGCGGTCGGCCGGAGCACGGCGCAGCTTCATCGAGAAGGCCATGTTGTCGTAAACCGTCATGTGCGGATAAAGCGCGTAGTTCTGGAACACCATCGCGATATCGCGGTCTTTCGACTCGATGTCGTTGATCACCCGGCCATTGATGTGGATTTCGCCATCCGAAACGTCCTCAAGCCCCGCAATCATTCTGAGGAGGGTGGACTTGCCGCAACCGGACGGGCCGACGAGTACGACGAATTCGCCATCTTCCATCGCAACGTTAAGATCGCGCAGGGCGTGAAAGTCGCCGTAATGTTTATGCAGTTTGCGGATTTCCACCCGTGCCATCTTACTTCCCCACTATGCTTGTTGAGAGGCGGACGGTTCCGCCCCCGATTCTGGCTCGCAAAGACGCAGGCTCGTTTCTCCCGGCACCCAGCGGAAGGCAATGAAATCCGCCCGGGCGCCCTCGCGCAGACCGGTTTCGAGACCGAGTGCTTTTGCCGGATTGACTGCGGCCATGGTGATCGCATCCCTAATGTTGAACCCTTCCAGGCCTGCGACCAATGCGACGCCATCCGAAAGCGGTTTTGCCGCACCGGCAAGCAGCCGCGTGCCTGCCATGGAGAGGCGGCCTTCGGCCGAAAGCTCCACGTCGCCGCCGACCGGCTGCCGGTAGCGGCCCGGCGGCATGCCCGCAAGCGCGACCATATCGCTGACAAGGATCGATCTCTGCACACCCTTCGCTCTCAACATCGCAGTGAGGGTTACCCGGTCCAGGTGGTGGCCATCGGCGATGAACATTGCCTGCAACCCGTCATTGGCGAGCTGCGCCCATATCAGGTTCGGATGACGCGGCAATGTCTGAGAGACGCCGTTGCCGAGATGGGTGCTGAAGCCGGCTCCCGCCTGCGACGCCTCGGCGATATCAGCGGCTTCGGCCGAGGAATGCCCAATGGAAACAAGGCAACCCGCGTTGCGCACATGACGAATGAAGGCGCGTGCATCGGCCTGCTTCGGGCAGAGCGTCACCAATCGCACAATTCCGCCCGAGGCCTTTTGCCACTGGTCGAACTCCTCGCAGCATGGAGAACGAACATGCTCCCGCGGATGCGCGCCCCGTGCCCCGTCTTCCGGCGAGATGAAAGGGCCTTCGACGTGAACGCCGGGGATCATCTCGGTGAGCCATTGATGGTTTGTACGGGCGGTCGCGATGGCGGAGAGCGCATTGCAGATCGCATCGCTTGATGCGGTGATCAGCGTCGGCAGGAACGCCCTGATGCCTTGGCTGCGCATCGCCGCCGCAACGGCGAGTACCGTCTCCTCGTTGATATCGTGACGATTGAAATCATGGCCGCCCCATCCATTTACCTGCAGGTCGATGAGACCGGGCGCCAGCCAGGGAAGATCCTCACCGAGGTCTTCCTCGATGGGGCGCAGAGCGGCGATCCAGCCGTTTTCGACGGCAATACCGATGACCTTTCCGCTTATGGCGTCGCGTCCGACAATCATGCGGCGCTCCTGTCGATGTCGGGCATGGAATCAGCATCGATATAGAGCCGCGCCTGATTATGGGTGCGTAGAATACTCGCGGGGCAGTCTTCCTCAACCGGCCCGGTCAGCATGCGGGTCACCGCCTCTTTCTTGAGCGCACCGGGTACGACACATATCATGCTGGTCGCGGCGAGAAGTGCGGGAATGGTAACGGTGATCGCCCGTTGCGGCACGTCGGCCAGTTCGGCGAAACATTCGTCCTCCACCTGCTGCACACGGCAATCCTGCGCGAGCGTCACGACCTTAACCGCCTCTTTTTCGTCGAACCGCGCTTCCGGCGGATCGTTGAAGGCAAGATGGCCGTTGATGCCGACACCGAGGCATATGAGGTCGAGCGGTTCATCGGCGAGGCGGCGGGCATAATCGGCAGCACAGGCTTCGGGCGACGCGAACCTATGCGGTTCGATGTGATGTACGGTTCCGAAGGGCAAGTGTGAGAACAGATGCCGGTCGAGCCAGTTGGCGAAACGCGCCATATGGCCAGTCTCAAGCCCGATATATTCGTCCATGTGGAAGGCCGTGATCCGCGACCAGTCGATATCCTTTTCCTGGCAGAGAAGGGCAAGCGTATCCTGCTGGCTGGGGGCGGCGGCGAACATGACCGAAGCGCGATCCTTCGTGGCGAGAAGCTGGCGTAGCGTGCCGGCAAGATCAAGGCTGGCCATTTTGGCCATGTCGCTGCGCGACGCTCCGCTTCGGATGATGAGACGATCAACCTGCCATGACGGCGACATATGCAAACTCCCCATTTGTTGCTTCGAGAGAAATGCAACCGATTGCATAAGTCAATAGTGTTTTTGTGCAATTTTTTGCGAAAACCTGTCTCGATTGCCGTAATTTCCAAGGAATTCATAATTTTTGCTCGGCGCCTATTGCAAAATTTTATGAAATCGGTTGCATAGATGTTATGTGCACTACACTCGCTCAGGAAGGAGATAGACGTGTCGGTCATCAAGGTCGGGCTGGTTGGGCCCGGAACAATTGGCAGGGTTCATCGCGATGCGATCGGTGCTGTTGAAGGTATCGAACTGACCGCCGTCGCAGGCGGCACCGCAGAGGAGCTGGAACTCTTCGCCGTACCGCAGGGCGCGCGCCTCTTCACCGACGCCGCATCGATGCTGGAGCAGGCCGACCTGGATGTGGTCGTGATCGCCACCCCGAGCGGCACCCACTATGCGCCGGCGCGGGCGGCGCTGGACCGGGGTCTGCATGTCGTCGTCGAAAAGCCGCTGGCTGTCGATCTCGATGAGGCGACCGATCTTTATCGGCGTTCGCAAGCGGCTGGTCTTGTCTGCTCCACCATGTCGCAGCGGCGTCTGGAGGCTCAGCACCAGGATATCCATCGCCGTCTGCGCTCAGGCGAACTGGGGCGGCCCGTTGCTATCGAAGGTCAGGTCTACTGGCACCGTTCGGATGCCTATTACGATGAAAAGCCGTGGCGAAAGCTCGATCGACAGGGCGGTGGATCGCTGTTCAATCAGGGCATCCATACGCTCGATCTCATGCTCTGGCTTTTCGGTCCGGTCGTAAGCGTGATGGCGGAAACGACCAATGTTGCGGGGCGCGAAGGCGGCAGCGAGGATCTCTGCCAGGCCCTTCTGACCTTCGGAAACGGTGCTCGGGGCATCATCGTCACCAGCACGGCCACGCCGCCGGGACGCCCCGCCTCGTTGATGCTGTTCACGGATCGCGGCCACGTGGCGATCAATCATACGGATGTCGTTGAGTGGACATTCCCGGATCAGCCGCTGCCGGTCGCTGCCGATGCCTCGATCAAAAGTGGCGCGGGCAGCCAGGTCAGCATTGGCATTCGCGGTCATGTCGATCAGTGGCTCGATATCCGCGATGCGATCCGCGACGGACGTCCGGCGGATATTACCTTTCGGGACGGTCTCGAAGCGGTACGTGTCATCACTGCGATCTATCGATCTGCTGAATCCGGGCGCAGAATTGTCATGAGCGACGTGGGAGACGCATGATGTCCGTGAAGAAACTTGCCATACTGGGCGCGGCGCACGGCCATGTCAGCTATGTCACCGATGGCCTTGCCGGACGCAAAGACGTCGAGCTTGTGGCACTGGCCGATCATGATGGGGAACGCCGCCGCACCTTCAGCGAAAAATTCGGCGTGCCGGCCTATGCGGACCTCGATGCGCTTCTTGCTGCGCACGAAATCGATGGTGCCGCCGTGATTGCCGAACCCGGCCTGCGCGCAGGGCTCATCGAGGCGTGCCTTGAAAGGAATATTTTCGTTATCGCAGACAAACCCCTCGCCTTGACCATGGAAGAGGTCGATCGGATCGGCAAGGCAGATGGTGGCCGCAACCGCGTGGCGCTCATGCTGGAAAAGCGTTTTTATCCGGTAACGCGAAAGGCGCGAGAACTCTTTCTGAACGGTGAGATCGGCGACCTCGTCGCCGTTACCGCGACAGGTCCCCACAAGCTCCTGCCATCGGCGCGTCCGGCGTGGTTTTTCGATCCAGCGCTCTATGGCACAATCGTCAACGATCTTGCTGTCCACGACATCGATCTCGTCCTGTGGCTGACGGCGGCATCGTCAGGCCGCATCAGCGGTTGGAAAAGCCCGCGCCATCCTGAGGGGCACCCGGCATTTTCGCTGGCGGGGCGTGCGCTTTTGACCCTCGATTCCGGCGTGCAGGCGGCAATCGACATGGACTGGCGTCAACCCGAGGCCGCGATCCGGCATGGCGATTACGCAATGCGTCTTGTCGGAACCCGCGGACGCATGGATATTCTGTTTGGAGAAGGACGCCTGCTGGTGGAAACCGATAAGCGCCGCCTCTGGGAGCCGGAATTGCCGTCGCCCATCGGGCCGGCGCAGGATGCTCTTGATGCATTGACAGGGGTAGCGCCTTTGCAGGTATCGACAGGGGAGGCGCTTCTGGCAAGTCGTATCGCGGCATTGGCCGCTCTCAGCGCGGAAGACGGGGGACAGGACTATCACTGGTAAGAAGGAACAGAAGTCGAAGGAGCGTGCGAAGCCGACGCTGGAGGAAATAGCGCATCGGGCGAATACCTCCCGCTCGACGGTTTCACGCGCCTTCAGTCGGCCGGACCTGCTCAATCCGAAGACGGTCGAGCAGATATTGTCGATCGCGGAGGAACTTGGCTATCGGCCGAACAACATGGCCCGTGCGCTTTCCACGGGCCGAACGGGCAATATCGGGCTGCTTGTGCCGGATATAGCCAATCCGTTCTTTCCGCCGCTCATCAAGGCTATTCAGCAGAATGCCGACGCCTATGACCTCTGCCTGTTCCTGGGATCTTCCGGCGAAAGCGCGACGCGGGAAAACACGCTCTTCCAGCGTCTGGCGAGCCAGACGGACGGTATCATTCTGGCCTCGACCCGGCTCAGCGAGGCGCAGGTGCGGGCCCACGCCGAAAGACACCCTGTAACGCTGATCAATCGCGACATCGCGGGATTGCCGCGTGTGCTGATAGACACGCAGGCGGCGGTGAGGGATGCCATCGGCTTCCTGCTCGAGAACGGCCATCGTGATATTGCCTATCTCTCCGGCCCGAAGGAGTCCTGGTCGAACCAGCAGCGACTGGAGGCCGCGGCCGAAGCGTGCCGGAAGGCAGGCGTGCGGTTTGAGGTAATTCAATTATCCGAACCCACCTTCGAAGGCGGCGAGAAGGCGGCGGAAGAGGCTGTAACCGCAGGCGTGACAGCCATTCTGGCGTTTGATGACCTGACCGCGCAAGGTGCACACGCCCGACTTTCCGCTCTGGGAATCGTGGTGCCGCGGGACATGAGTCTAATCGGTTGCGACGATGCGCTACCCGCCATGACCTACCCCGCCCTTTCGACCCTGAGCGGCCTGTCGCAGGAGGCAGGGCGACATGCATTGAAGCTTTTGCAAGACGCTATCCAGCATGGCAAAAGCCTTCAGGACATGAAGGTCGTTCTGGGCGCGCGCTTCATCAGCCGCGATACCGCGGGGCCGGTGCGGCGTAGGTAGGGATCGCAACATTGGTTTTGACCGCAAGTCGGAATTCCTGCGGTCGGCGCGACAAGTTGAGGTACGCTGCGGGCCGTCTTTCCCACTCGATGTCCATATAGGCCGTGTGTCGAGCCGCCCGGCCCTGCGGGTGGCGGCGTCTCACGTCTTGCCGAGTATACGGGACAGAACACGCCGCGCATTGGCTGCACAATCCATGTCGCCAGGCTTGGCCTCGATATCCTCAAGGAGTGCGACGAGCTGCGTCTTGCTTTGGGCCAGCCGCGTTTCCAGTGCCTCGATATCCGCCACCTTGCGGCGGAGCGCCTCAATCAGGCTGCCATGGTCCCATCGGTCCAGGTCGGACGGCAGAAGCGTGCGGATTTCATCAAGGCTGAAGCCGGCGGCCTGCGCGGTGGTGATCAGTTCCAGCACCGTCACTGCTTCCGACGGATAGCGGCGGTAGCCGTTCGGACGGCGGTCGACCATCTTGAGCAGGCCGGCGCTTTCATAGAAGCGGATGCGCGAGTTCGTCAGCCCCGTACGCTTCGCCAGTTCACCGATATTCATCTGCAAAATTCCTCCGGGAAGTCGCTTGACCTTCAACTTAGCTTAAACGTTAGGGTCTGTCCAAACCTAGTTTGGAGACCTTGTCATGTCCCTGTTTTCCCCGCTGACGCTGCCCAATGGCGTTATTATCCCAAACCGCATCGCCAAGGCTGCGATGGAAGAGAATATGGCGGACGGTGACCACGCGCCGTCCGCCGAGCTCATCAGCCTCTATCGTGCGTGGGCCGCGGGTGGATCCGGGCTCATCATCACTGGCAATGTGATGATCGATGCCCACGCCATGACCGGCCCGGCCGGTATTGTCCTGGAAGACGATCGTTACCTCGACCGCTTCAAGACATGGGCGGACGCCGCGCGAGCGGGCGGTGGCGAGGTCTGGATGCAGATCAATCATCCCGGCCGCCAGATGCCGGCTGGGCTTGGCCAGCCGACACTGGCTCCATCCGCGATTGCGCTCGATCTTGGCGCGCAGTCCAAAGTTTTCCCCGTGCCGCGCGAGATGACGTCCGACGACATCGCCGAGATCGAGCGCCGCTTTGTCAACACTGCGGTTCTGGCGGAACGCGCTGGTTTCACCGGCGTCGAGATCCACGCGGCCCATGGCTATCTGCTGAGCCAGTTCCTTTCCCCACTCGCCAACCATCGCAAGGATCGCTGGGGCGGAAACCTCGAAAACCGTGCGCGTCTTTTGCTGGATATCGTTCGCAGCGTGCGCGCGGCCGTCTCGCAGGGCTTTGCCGTGGCGGTCAAACTCAACTCGGCCGATTTCCAGCGTGGCGGTTTCTCGCCTGACGATGCGCAAGCCGTGGTCGCCATGCTCGGCAACCTCGGTGTAGACCTCGTTGAGTTGTCCGGCGGCAGCTATGAAGCGCCAGCGATGATGGGTGCGGCGCGCGATGACCGCACCTTGGCACGCGAAGCCTACTTCCTCGAATTTGCGCGCAAGATCGCAGAAGCCGCGACGATGCCGCTGATGGTCACAGGCGGCATCAGGCGTCGCGAGGTGGCGGAGATGGTGATCGAAAGTGGTGTGGCCATGGCGGGGATCGCGACAGCGCTCGCTATCGAGCCGAACCTGGCGCGTAACTGGAGCCTCGGGAAAAACGACGCTCCGGCGCTAAAGCCGATCACCTGGAAGAACAAGCCAGTTGCATCTTCGGCGCACATGGCCGCTGTCCGCTACCAGTTGGTCCGCCTCAGCCGTCGCCGGCGCACGGCTCCGAATGTGTCGCCGGTCTGGGCGCTGCTCACCTCCCAGATATGCGCAAAGCGCAGCACGCGTCGGTATCGTCACTGGATGGCGGAGCGGAAGGCGGCCTGATCGCCCGCCGGTGAATTTGCGCCAGTTAACGGGAGCTGCCCGGCTCTTGACCCTGGCACTGCCACCGAGCCTCAGGCCGTCTTCAGGATTGACAGACCGGCCGGATGTGTCGATCGCTCATTCTCGCCTGTTTTCCAGCGCTCGAAGGCGGCTCGGCCGAGAATGGCGACGGACGTATCCTCCTGGGGAGCATGGACGAGAACGGACTGGATATCCCGGAAATGCCGTTCCAGGCCGAGATCGGCGTTGAGACCGGGATTGCCGATGCCGCGGACAGCCAGTTGCACGGCTTCCCGGATTTGCCTGCCGGCGAGAAGCCGGGCCCTTATCAGGTGTTCGGCATCGCCGATATGGCTTGCGAGCGTGTCGAAGATGATTTGCCGGGCGCCGGAGACCAAAAGGTCGATCTCACCCGAAAGCGTGACAAAACGTTCTGTCCGCGCAATGGGATGGCCGAGATTGGCGGGCACGCGTTCGTGGGCGAAACGAATGAATGCTTCTTGAGCGGCCTCGGCCGCGCCCAGATAGATTGCTGTCAGCGCAAGGGTCATTGCCGCGTGGCTGCGATTATCCTGCTGGGCAACCGAGGGATCAACGAGCTCCAGCACATTTTCTGCCGGGATTTCAACCTCGGTATATTCGACGTCGTGCGAACCGGTCGCCCGCATTCCGAGGCTCTTCCAGTTCTCTATGATCTTGATGCCGGGCAAGTCGTTGGGGACCACGAAGGTGCCGACCCGCGCCTGAACCTCATCGGTGTGCGCCCAGACGAGGAAGTGTGTGAGGCCATGCGCACCCGTCACAAAGCGCTTGCGGCCCGTGATCGACCAGCCATTTGCCGTCCGGTGCGCGCGTGTGGCGGGCAATCCGCCGCGTGCCGGAGAGCCCAGCTCGGGTTCCACGCGGGCGGCATTCAGCAGCAGTGGTTGATGTTTGGCCCTGGAAAGAAGCTCTCTGTAAAGGCCGTCAGGCCAGTGGTCCTTCGTTGCCTGCCCCAGATGGGTGAAGATCGTCATCGCGCTGATGAGGGCCACAGAGGGATCACCGCGTCCAAGCGCTGCCAGAATATGGGCCGCGGTGCTCAGGGTCCCTGCCGGGCCGCCGTAACGTGTGGCCACGGTGCTCTCGAGAAGCCCCGCCTGATGAACGGCGCGAATACCGGTCCAGGGAAACTGGCCGGTCTGATCGGCATCCGGTGCGGCTTCGGAAAGGACGCGCACGGCTGCGTCAAGTGCGGTGGGATCAAACGACATGCGGATAACGGCTTTCTGGAGGTCGAGAGGCGGGATCACCCGTTACGGGCACGGATGATCCCGTCCTGGAAGGAAAGTGCATAGGTCCGACGGCGTGGCCGGACTGCCGCGATCAGGCGGCGGCCTTCTTTTTTGCCTCTTCGCGTTCGCGAATGCCTTCGCGGACGAGGGGCAGGATGTATCGTCCGTAGTCTACGGCATCATTATAATTGTCGTATCCACGGATCGAAATCAGATCGGCGCCGAGATCAATATAGTCGAGAATGGAGTCGGCGATCGTTCGTGGTGATCCGACCAAAGCGGTTGTCGCGCCGCTTGCATTGGTCGCGGTGACCGTCGGATACCACAGCGCCCGGTCGTGAACATCGCCGCGTTTGGCGATATCGAGCAGGCGCTGGGAGCCGATGTTGGCGGGGGCTGTTGCGTTGACGGGTGCGCGGGAAAGCCCCTTCTGGCGGTTCTCGTTCAGGCGGTCGAGAACCCTGTGTGCCTTTTCCCAGGCCAGTTCGTCCGTTTCAGCCACGATTGGCCGGAAGGTAACCCAGATGCGCGGTCGATCGGTTCGGCCTGCTTTTGCGGCTTCGGCATAGATACGGTCGATCTGCTGCTTGGTTTCAGCCAGAGGTTCGCCCCAGAGGCCGAAAATATCGCACAGTGAGCCGCCGATACGATAGGCGGCGTCCGACGAACCGCCGAGCGAAATCGGGATCACACCGTTGATGGGGCGCACGGCGCTGCGGAATTGCTTGAACTGGTAATATTTGCCGTCGAAATCGAAGGGTTCGGTCGACGTCCAGGCAAGGCGGAGAATGCGGATATATTCTTCCTGACGTTCGTAACGCTCTTCCTTGTTGAGGAAATCTCCCTCGCGCGCCTGTTCCTCGTCGCTGCCGCCCGCGATGAAGTGGACGACGACGCGCCCGCCGCTCAACTGGTCGAGCGTGGCGAGCGATTTGGCCGCAACCGTCGGATAGACGGTGTTGGGCCGGAGGGCGACGATGATCTTGATGTGCTTGGTATGCGCAAGCACCGTCGCGCCCAAAGTGAAGGGATCGAATGAGGAGGAGGAATAGGGAATGAGCGTGTAGTTGAACCCGTAGTCGTCCAGCGCACGCGCATAACGTTCGAGGAAAAGCGGATCGACCGGAGCATCCGGGATGGGGTTCAGATCATTGGACGCGTTGGGAAAGCTGACGCTGATGAATTCCGCAGCCATGGGAGCTCCTTGGTGTTTCTGTGTGTCGGGTAAAAGCTAAAGCCGGCACGGCATATGAGGAAGACAGGTCTTTCTATTTCTATGGAATATGTAGAAAATATTGCCCGACTATGCTGATGGTCTAGAAGCCTCGATTGCCGTCTGTTCCGGTTCGTCGTGATGCGGAGTAGGTCTCCACCCCAGAGACGGAGCAACCGTCGTTGCAAGATCGGTAAGCAATCTTATGTTTTCGGACAGTCCGAAAGCGGGAGGCAGAAACAGGACAAGTTCGTCTGCTGCTGCCAGCCCCGGGTCGCTCAACACCGCCTCGATGACGGCATCCGGTGTTCCTTGAAAGACCGGAGAAATCATCGCACCTACCGGCTGGCCGGCGGGAGCCAGCGCCCCCTTCGGGCGCGAGGCGGCAATTCCCGCCGTGCGGCGCTCAAGATCGTAGGCCGCATATTTCTCCCGCAGCTCCGGGGTGGTGCCGACCAGAATGGAAGCGGCAACGGCGACCGGTGGCGGCGTCGTTTTCCAGATGCGCAGCCAGTGGGTGCGATAGGCTTCGATGATCCGCGCCTGATATTGACCGAAAGTCTCGCCCTCGGCCTGATCGTGAAGCACGGTTCCTGAAATCAGGCCGATCCCGAGTTCGGCGGCCTGTATCGCTGAATCGAGGCTGGCAGAGCCTTGCCGGATACGGCCGCGCAAACTGGGGCTATGTGGGGTCACGCGTAACTCGGCTCCCGCAGGCGCGCCTGTGTCCCGCTCCGTAACCGTGTGCAGAACATCGCCGGCAATGGCGGCGAGGAAACGCGACTGGCGCCGCTTTGCCTCTGTCCGGGCATCGGTATCGACGGTTCCAAAAACGGCGTCGAACGCACCGTTGGCCCCGGTCGAAATGGCAAGTTCAAGCCGGCCGTCGATCAAAAGATCGGTTGTTCCCGCCGCCTCAGCCAGGAGGATAGGGTCCTGATAACGCATCGGGATGACGGCGGAGCCGAGCGTGATGTGCCGCGTATGCTGGCCGACTGCCGCAAAGAAGGGTAACGGCGAAGAAAGGTAATGATCGAAGTGACGCTGATAGGCCCAGCCTGACTGATAACCCAGCCTTTCCGCCTGCCTGAACAGTTCTATGCCCTGTCGCAGCCCCTTTGCCGGACCGTCATCGTCGTTGAACGACACCCGCGTATTGAAACCAAGCCGCTGCTTCGGTCGAAACAACGCGGGAAGGTCGCGGGAAGCTGCTGCAATATTCATGCGAGTTGCTCCTTGCGCAGAGCGTGCCGGACCGCGGGAACGCGAACCGTCCCGGCAATGCCCGACGGGATGGAGTTCAGCAGCGACGCGGTATATTCATGTTTCGGATTGCCGAAAATCTCGGTGACCGTGCCATGTTCAACGATGCGTCCCCGCTGCATCACCGAAACGCTGTGCGCAAGTTGCCGGACCAGGGCGAGGTCATGTGAAACGAAGACGTAGGTCAGGCCGAGCTTTGCCTGCAGGGACAGCAGAACCTCTACGATATCTGCCTGAACGCTGACATCGAGAGCGGAGGTGGGCTCATCCAGCACGATCACATCCGGTTTGAGAACCAGCGAACGGGCGATTGCCACACGCTGACGTTGCCCGCCGGACAGGGCCGACGGTTTGCGCTCCAGCAAGTGCTCGCTCAAGCCGACATTCGCGAGAGCTTCCCGTACCCGTTCGGAGCGCTCTTTCGGCGTCCCGATTTCGAACCGGTCGAGTGGTTCACGAACAAGCTGTCCCACCTTCCATGTCGGGTCGAGTGATGTAAACGGGTTCTGGTAAACCAGTTGAAGATGCCGCCAGACGGACCGCAGCGAAGCGCGGCTTTTGCTCGTGACGGTCTCGTCGGCAACCGTGATCGTACCGCTTTCCGGCTCTTCGAGCCCCAGCAGCAGGCGGATCGTCGTCGTCTTGCCGGAGCCGGATTCGCCGACGAGGGCATGGGTCGTGCCTGCCGGAACCGTAAACGAAATATCGTCCACCGCCGTCAGGGTTTTGCCATCGACGGTGAAGCGCTTGGTGACGCCGCTGACGGCGATCTTTGGCGATTTGACGCTCTCGAGAAGGCTGAAGCCCGGATCGCGGAACTTGGCATAACGCTCCGGGTTGAGCGCGGGCACGTCGCCATGAAGCTTTTTCGCATAGGGTGAGGAGGGGGAGGAAAAAACGGCCGACGTCCTGCCTGCTTCCTGCACGACACCGTTCTTCAGCACGACGAGATTGTCTGCCCTTTCTGCCGCTATTGCGAGATCATGGGTAATGAGAAGCAGGCTGATGTTCAGCTCGTCGCGAAGGCGGGAGAGGAGATCGAGGATGCGCTTCTGGATCGTGACGTCGAGTGCCGAAGTCGGCTCGTCCGCCACCAGCAATGCAGGGCGCGGCAATATTGCCAGAGCGATCAGCACGCGTTGCAGCATCCCGCCGGAGAGCTGGTGTGGATAGGAATCGTAGACCCGTTGCGGATTGTCGAGACCCACCTTGGCGAATGTATCGAGGATAAGTGTCTTGCGGATCGCAGGATTGGCCTCTTCCGTCAGCGCTGCGGCCTCCAGTGCCTGGGAGCCGATTGTTCTCACAGGATTGAGAGCGTTGCCCGGATCCTGCGGCACGAAGCCGATTTCACGGCCACGAAACGGCCTGAAGCGGCGTTCCGGCAAGGCGAGAATGTTCTGCCTGTCGAAAACGACCTGCCCCGTAGAGTTCGCACCGTTGGGAAGAAGCCTCAGCACGGCTTTCGCGATTGTCGATTTTCCAGAACCGGATTCTCCGATGAGGGCGAGGCTTTCGCCGCGCCCGATTTCGAAACCGACATTATGGACGACCTCCTGCCTCCCGTAGGCAACGGCAAGATTTTCGACCTTGAGGAGGGGCGTTGCGTGTAGTGGAGACGCTGCCACGATCTCGGGTAGGACTGGCGCTGTTTTCAGTGCGATTTGCGAAGCCATCGGCTGATCCTGTTGACAGAGAGGACGGTCACGATCGTAACGAACGCGGGCGCATAAACGAGCCAGGGCCATTTGAGGTAGTCCTTGCCGATTGAAATCAGCAGGCCCCAGTCGGAAGAAGGCGGAGGGTCGCCGTAGCCGAGGAAGGCGAGGCTGGCGATGACCAGGATGGACTCGCCGAATTGCAGCACGGCGAGCGGCAGCATCGAGCGGGATGCATTTGGAAGGACGTGTCTCAGAACGATGTAGCGGCGTGAACCGCCCAGCAGAAACGAGGCCTCCACGAAGGTCGCCTGACGGGTCTTGATGACCTCGGAGCGCGCCACGCGGGCGAAAAACGCAATGGCCGATATGCCCGTCGCGATCGCGGCATTGATCGTTTCGAAGCCGATGGCCGTGACGATGATGACCGCGAGCAGGAACTTCGGGATGGACAGCAGCACGTCGACAAAACGCGCAAAGACGATATCCACCCAGCCGCCGAAAAACCCGGCGAGCAAACCGATCACACCACCGATGAAGACGCCGATGACGACGGCGACCAAAGCGCTCGATACGGATGAGGCTGTGCCATAAACGACCCGCGTATAGAGATCGCGCCCCAGATGATCCGTGCCGAACCAGTGCGCAAAACTGGGGGCAAGAAGCTTGTCGGCCGGGACGCCGTTGATCGGGCTCTGGCTGGTGAACAGTTGCGGCGCAATCGACCAGGCGACGACAATCGCGATGACGAGGAGGGAAAGCGCAACCGTTGCGGTGATGTTGAGAGCTCTCAGCTTCTCGAACGGATTGCTGCCGGAGACCGGGCTGGAGATAAGGCTCATGGCTTGGCCCCCGTTTCAAGGCCAAGCGGCGTGTCATCGATGGTCGCGAGACGACGTTTGCGGCCAACGATAATTTTTACCCGCGGATCGAGCAGCGGATAGAGAAGGTCGGCGATGAGGTTGACGACGACGAACACCACGGCTCCCAGCGAGACGATGGCCTGCAGGACGGGCAGGTCCTGCGTGCTGACGGAGCGCTGTACGAGACTGCCGATACCGGTACGGCCGAATACCGTTTCCGTGATCAGCGAATTGCCCAGAAGTTCACCCACGGTCAGGGCGATGACGGTCACCACCGGTAGCGAGGCGGGTTTGAGCAGATGTGTCGTGAAAAGCCGTTTCGGGCCGATGCCGCGGCTGCGGGCAACCGCTGCGTAATCCTGCTCCGCTTCATGATCGAGATTGGCGATCAGGACTTCCGCGATCTGTGCGGAAAACGGTATGCCGATGGTGATCGCCGCAAACAGCGTCGCCCAGAAGCTGTCGGGTTCGATGACCCGGAACAGCCTGAGCTGAAAACCGAAGAGATGGATCAGAAAAAGGCCGATGACGAAATTGGGTGTCGACAGGAATAGCGACGGGAAGGCCCGCAGCAACCCCTGCCCATATCGTTTCGGCACGACCTGCGTGCCATAGGCAACGGCGAAGGCGAGGATCAAGGCGACCGTCAGCCCTGCGGAGGCCAAAACCAGCGTCGATGGCAGCACTTCGGCAATCAGGGTCGCCACGGGTCGATTGGAGCGCATGGAAATGCCGAGATCGCCCGTCAGGAATGCCGACAGGGAGTGCCAGAGCTGCACGATGATCGGCCTATCCAGCCCCTGTGCAGCAATGATTTCGGCGATCTCCTGTTCCGAAAAACCGTTCTGAGGGTTGCGCAGAACGCTGGTGATCGGGTCGCCAGGCAAAACGCTGACGACCACGAAGGTGAAGACATAGGCCAGAAGGATGACGACGATCGCCTGGCCGAGCCGCTTTGCGGCGTAGGTTAGGTAGGCATTGCTCATGCCGTCACCTCCTTGACGTTACTCGGTGGGTGCTGGCCTCATTCGGCAATGAACGCTGTGTAATAGCTGGCGTAAGCGACACCGTTATAGACTTCGCCCTTCAGCTTCGGCGACTGCACGTAAATGCGCTGAACGATTTGCGTGCGTGGTATGAAGTAGCCCTGTTCCAGCAGGTATTTTTGCAGGCCGTCCAAAAGAGGCTTTCGTTCTTCGACGGAACCCGCACCGGCGATTTTGTCGCGCAGATCGTTCAGCTTGGCGTCACGATCATCCAGCGCAAACCAGTTCTCGCCATTGTTGGCGTTGGTCAGGATGCTGGCGACCGTGCCGGCGTCGATGAAGCTGCGCGTGACTTCATATGTGGGAACGGCGGCGCCACCGAATTTGACCTTCTCGCCATAGGTCACGACATCATAAGCCCTGATGTTGACCTTCCACCCGAGCTTGCCAAGCTGCTGGGCAATCAACTCATCGACGGATTTCGAAGTTGCCAGGTAAGGATTGGAATGGATCGTCAGTTCCAGCGGCTTGCCGTCTTTCACCCGAACGCCGTTCGCGCCCTTGACCCATCCGGCTTCGTCCAGAAGTTTTTCCGACTTGTCCGGGTTATAGGCGAGGAGATCGCTGTGATCCGTGGCACCCGGGACATTGCTTTGAATGAACGATGTCGCAAGCTTCCAGTCCTGCGTATAGACGGTGTCGATGATCTCCTGGCGATTGATGCCTGCCTGGAGTGCCTGACGCACCTTCACGTCATCATAGGGTTGAAGCTTGGTGTTGACCGCCCAGCCATTGACGAAGCCGAGATAACGCGGGGTCGCGACGGTGAAGCCTTCCTCCTTGAGCGATTTCAGCTCCTGGGGTGAGGCATTGTAAGCGACGTCCGCCTGACCGGACTGAACGGAAGCGACGCGGAGGGATGGCTCCGACACCAGCTTGTAGGTGATGGTATCGAGATAGGCGGGGCCGGTGTGGCCGACTGCGGCAGGTCCCCAATTATAATCCTTGCGCTTGACCAGCGTGACATGGTCGCCCTCTTTCCAGGACTCCACCACGTAAGGTCCGCTGCCGGCGGTCTTGCTGAGGTCAGCCTGCTGGCCGGCCGGCTGGGCAATGCTCTTGGGAGAGATCAGGATGGAGCCGTGATAACCAAGGGTTGGAATGAAACCGAGCGTGGGTTTCTTGAAAAATACCTTGACCGTCGTGGCATCGACCGCTTCAGCGTGATCGTAGGTCTTGGGGAAGAGGCCGATCGGGTTGATCCCCTCGCTCTTGCGGCCGGCATACCAGATGTCGAGATTGGCAACGACGGCCTTGGCATCAAGCGGTTCGCCATCGGAGAAAGTCACGCCGCTTTTGAGGTGAAGCGTGAATTCCGTTGCGGTGTCGTTCTGCTCCCAACGTTCGGCAATCCATGGGCTGACCTTGCCTTCGGCATCGACGTAAAGCAGCTTATCCGTCACATGACCCCATATATGGCCCTGGAAACTGGAGATGGCGCTGTTGTTGGGGATCCATGTATCGCCCAGTGAATCGATCAGAAATGTGATGTCACCGCCATCGCGCGGCGTATCCGCGGCGATTGCCGTCAAAGGTGCTGCGGTCGATAAAAACAGCGAGGCGGAGATTGCCAGGGAGGCTGTGAAAAGCAACCGGCGACGCGAGAGGGAGAATGAGAAAGAACGTTGTGTCATGATATGATCCTGAAAAATTCAAAGTTTTTTCGTTGTAATTTCGGCATCTCCTGCGGTCGCACATGCTGTTGCCGTCGTTGACACAACGCATGTTAAACCGTTGCCGCACCGACCTTTCAGCCGAGCGGGGGAATGCTTGAGTTCATTGGGTGAGCGGGTTGACCGCGAGGGTTAGCGAGCGGCTCCTGGCAGCTTGCCTGGATGAGGAGCGCGCCCGCTTCTACATATTTCAGTCATGACGCGGCCCCTTCGTTGCGGTGTTTATCTTGCCCATAACCTAACAGCCGGGCGTGAGGGAGAAAGACTGGTTATTCTTTTTCTATCGATTTAGTGAATTATTTTATCGCCATTTTGCCAGCAGTTTGGATTGGTGTTTCAGACGCATGTAAATTGCCGTCTCGCACCGGCGATAGATGATGTCGCAGTGCCGAAGATACTGTGTCACGCGGCACAAAGGTCATGGCTTCGAAAACCCTGACCGGCGGCAGGTCGCCAGTGAAAAGCTCAACCTCCACCTTGGCGATCTGGCCGGTCGAACCTTGCGCCAGTTTCGAAGTGCCGATGTCGCGGGTGAGGATGTTAGGGTTGCCATGGATGCAGACGGCATTGTCCGCAATGGGATCCAGCGGCTCGAACCATGCGCCGGTGGCAAGCTGCATCACGCCCGGCATGACGTCATCGCTCAGGATAGCGCCGGCGAGGCAGCTTCCGCGTGCATTAAAAAGCCTGACGACGTCGCCATCAGATATTCCACGGGCAGACGCATCGGCGGGATGGATGCGGACAGGTTCTCTATCTTTGATCTTGGTCGAACGGCTGAAATCGCCGTAGTCCAGCTGGCTGTGCAGACGCTGATACGGCTGATTGCAGACGAGATGAAGGGGGTGGAGGGGCGCGTCATCCGATATCTCCGCTCGTGGCGGATACCAGCGCGGATGACCTTTGCAGTCGTCATAACCGAAGCCCTCGACAGTTCCGGAAAAAATCTCGATCTTTCCTGAAGGCGTTGGCAGCGGTTTAGTCTCGGGATCCAGCAGGAAGCTGCGGGCCGGGCCTCCTTCGTCGGTTTTAATCGGAAGAAGCAGCTCCCCACGCTCCCAGAAGGTTTCAAAATCAGGCGCATCATGCCCGCCTGCCGCGAGCGCGTTACGGGTGGTCTCGTACAGGAAGGCGAGCCATTCCCTGCTGCTACGATTTTCGGTGAAGGCGTCGAACCTGCCAATTTCCCGCGCAATGCCGGCGAATATCTCGTAATCATTGCGTGCTTCACCAACGGGGTCGATCAGGCGCTTCATGGCGATCATCAGGGGATCGCGATCGGCAGCGCCGATGTCGTCACGCTCAAGCGTGGTGGTGGCGGGAAGTACGATATCGGCATGTCGCGCGGTCGAGGTCCAGGCCGATTCGTGGACGATGATCGTTTCGGGACGCCGGAAAGCGGCCCGCAACCGGTTGATATCCTGATGGTGGTGAAACGGATTGCCGCCCGCCCAATAGACGAGCCGGATATCGGGATAGCGAAGCGTGTGGCCATTGTAATGAAACTCGTCGCCGGGATTGAGCAGCATGTCGGCGATGCGTGCGCAGGGGATATAGTCCGGCACGGGGTTTTTGAACTGTTGCAATGTTGGCAAGGGAACGGCGAGCAGGTTCTTGCCGATATTGCCCAGTGCGCCGAGGGAATAGGAAAATCCGCCGCCATCAAATCCGATCTGGCCAAGCATTGCGGCAAGGACAATGCCCATCCACACCGGTTGTTCGCCATAATCGGCCCGCTGGAGCGAATGGCTGACCGTGATCAGGGTCCTCGAACTGGACATCTTCCGCGCCAGCTCGCGGATCGTCTCCGGCGCGATGTTGCAGATCGCGGCCGCCCATTCCGGGCTTTTGTGCTGGCCGTCCTCCTTGCCGAGAAGATAGGTCTCGAAACGGTCATATCCAACCGTGTAACGCTCCAGAAACGCCCGGTCGTGCAGTCCTTCTGTGACGAGGACATGGGCAAGCCCCAGCATCATCGCCACGTCCGTGCCGGGAGTTATAGAAAGCCACTCGGCATTCACATCACTGGGAAAATCGTCTGCCAGCGGGCTGACGAACGTGAAATGCGCACCGCGAGCCCTGGCGCCAGCCAGTTTCTGCCGGACGGTGTGCACGCTGATCCCTCCACCATGGACATCGGCGTTCTTGATCGCCATGCCGCCGAAGGCAAGCACCAGCTCGCTGCTGCGTTCGATCGCATCCCAGGTCACGCTCTTGCGGTCGAAGCTGTCATACGGTCCAAGCACATGGGGGATTATCACCATGGCCGCGCCGGAACTGTAAGTGTTGACGGACCGGACATATCCGCCAAGGACATTCAGAAAACGGTGTATTTGGCTTTGTGCGTGATGAAACCGGCCGGCACTCGACCAACCATAGGAGCCGCCGAACACCGCGCCCGGGCCATGATCGTCATAGACCCGTCCAAGCTCGTCCGCGACCAGTTTCGTTGCTTCGGCCCAACTGACCTCGACGTAATCGTCAGCGCCGCGTCGCTGTGTATGGCCCGTTTCGCGCTCAAGCCAGCCACGCCGGATCGCAGGCCGCCGGACGCGAGCCGGGCTATGGGCAACTGCGGGAAGATTGCCCAGAAGCGGTGACGGGTGCGGGTCGCCGGGGTGCGGCTCTATCTCCAGTCGCCCATTTGCAAACCGACCGGAGAACGCGCCCCAATGGGAACTGTGAGTTTTGAAGGAATTCATCGCATGACCTCACGATCAGGATTGCAGAATGGCAATTCTATTTCGGCAGGATTTTTCCCGGGTTCATGATACCGGCGGGATCGACCGCATGTTTGATGAGCGCCATCAGATCAACCGCGTCGCCATGTTCTTCACGCAGATAAGCGATTTTGCCGGTGCCCACGCCATGTTCGCCAGTCGAAGTGCCGCCGACAGAGAGGGCATATTGCACCATCTTCTTGTTGATGGCCGCCACTTCGCCGAGCTCTTCCGCATTGCCGGGATCGAAGGCGAAGACGACGTGATAATTGCCGTCGCCGACATGGCCGAGGATAGCCGCCGGGACGCTGCAATCCTTCAGAAGTTCGCGGGTCTTCAATATGCAGTTGCTGAGCTGCGAGACCGGAACACAGACATCCGATGACCAGCCTTTGGCATTTGGCCTCTGGGATACGACGGCATAGAACGCATTATGCCTCGCTTTCCAGAGACGATTGCGTTCTTCGGGCGCATTGGCCCACTCGAAATCCTTGCCGCCATGGTCCTCCACGATGGCGGATACCATATCGACCTGCTCCTGAACGCCGGCGGGCGAGCCGTGAAACTCGAAAGCCAACGTATCCTCGATCTTCAGGTCCAGCCCGGAATAGGCGTTGACGGCCCTGATCAGGCCACGGTCCATAAGCTCCATGCGGGCGACCGGGATGCCCAGCTGAACGACCTGAATGGCAGCCGCCACCGCCTGTTCGACGCTCTCGAAAGAGCAGAGTGCTGCCGAGATGGTCTCCGGTATTCCGTAGAGGCGAAGCGTTATTTCGGTGATGATACCGAGAGTGCCTTCCGAGCCCACAAATAACCGCGTCAGGTCATATCCGGCGGAAGATTTTCTGGCGCGACCGCCGGTCCTGATGATCTGGCCGGACGGCAGCACCACGGTCAGCCCGAGCACGTTTTCCCGCATCGTTCCATAGCGGACGGCATTGGTGCCGGAAGCGCGGGTTGCGGCCATGCCGCCAATGGAGGCGTTTGCGCCGGGATCGATGGGAAAGAACAACCCCATGTCTCGCAGGTAAGTGTTCAGCTGCTCCCGCGTTACGCCAGCCTCAACCGTGCAATCCAGATCGTCACTGCTGATACGGGCAATCTTCGACATGCGTGAAAGGTCGATCGAGACCCCGCCTTTAACGGCCGTCAAATGCCCCTCGAGCGAAGTGCCGGCGCCGAAAGCGATGACGGCCACGCCTTCTGCCGCGCATAACCGCACGATTTCGGATACTTCTGCCGTGGTTTCAGCGAAAGCGACCGCGTCGGGAAACGCGGCTGCATGATGCGCTTCGCCACGCCCATGCTGCTCGCGCAGGGCAAGTGACGTCGATAGACGCTCACCGAGCAGGTCCTGCAGGGATTGAATAAGAGGAGCGGGCAGATCGGGCATAAGGAGATTCCATGGGAGCCTTGCGGGAGAAAGCCGCGAGAGGCTTTATGAACATAGGACGAAACGCCTTGGCAGGACCGCGAAACCGTCTCCTGCCGTCCGGCGGCGATATCAGGCGGCGAGCTTCTCACCGCTGAGGTGACGCTCGAGGAACGGAAGACTATCCTGCCCCCAATAGAGTTCATTCTGATATCGGTAGGTCGGCACGCCGAACACACCTGCTGTCCTGGCGGCTTCGAAACTGGCCTTTTGCCGGGCCGCAACCGCATCGCTTTGGCCACGTTCATCGAGCGCCGCCGCATCAAAGCCCGCGGCTGTCGCAATCGCCCGCCGGACATCCGCATTGCCGATGTCTTCACCGCGAACCCAGAAAGCCTCCTGAAGCGCAAGTGCAAGCTTGAGCCAGTCCTGACCCGCCTCGATCGCTGCCGCAACCATCAGGCCTGCCGGTGAGGGATCGGAGAGAGCTGCGCGATTGTCAAAATTGAGCACTTTTCCGCGCAATTCCGCCCAGCGCTTCAGATCCCTGATCCAGTAGGCACGTCTGGCCTCGGGCCGGTTTCGCGAATAAATGCCGCCATTTTCCTCGATCAGCGGAATGACATGCGGGTGGATCGTGGCACCCTGTTCTTTCGCCAGGGCAGCAAAGGGTTCGAGACCGATGAACGCCCAGGGAGAGCCGATGCTGAAAAAATAATCGATCGTCTTTGTCATTGTCTGCTGCTTTCAGTTGGATTGATTGGTGGAGGCGGCCATGTCGAAGACGGAGAGAGCACAGTCACGCGCAATCAGGACAGCTTCAGGATCCCGCCCGACGGCGACGGTAGCCAATGCCCCTTCGTAAAGAAGCGAAAGATGGGCGGTGGCAATCTGCGCAGTGCTGCCGGCTCTTGCGAGGACAGCGGCAAATACGTCCCTGACCTTGGCCTTATGGGTACGTGCAACGGATACGACACGCTCGGACTCGCCATGTTCCGCAACCGCAAGAGCGAAAGCGCAGCCGCGAAAATCCGGGCTGTCGGCTTTTTCGTGGAGTTGATCGAAGATCAACCGGATCTGCTCCTTCGGAGCCATGTCCGCATCCAGCACTTTCTGAAACGAATAGATTACCCGCTCGTGCCGTGCCTCTAGATAGGCCGCAACGAGGTGATCCTTGGACGGGAAATGCCGGTAGAGCGTGGCTTTCGCAACATTCGCTTCTTCAATGATCCGATCTATGCCGACAGCCCGGATACCTTCACGATAGAAGAGCGTACCGGCGGCGGCAAGGATATGGTCTGATATGGCTTCTCTCATTTTATCGTTTCACACTGTCGTTTCATAAATCGCACTGCTACGGGTTGTCGTCATGAAGGGCGGCAGGACCGGGATGTGCCGCCCGGCCCGGAGCGACGATGAGAGAAGTGATCGCATCGAGTGGCAGCGGTTTTGAAAACCCGCCCTGATGCGCCAGATTTCCGGCAAGCGTTTGAACGGCTTCGTTATAGGGCGTCGGAACATTGTGAAGCCGGCCGAGCAAAACGATTTCGCCGTTGAGGAAATCCACCTCGCTCGAGGCTCCGCGTTTGAAACTCTGCCATGTTGATTGCTGGCCCGGATGAATGCCGCTGTTCGGCGCTACGTGCCAGTTGGAGATGTCGAGGGTCCGCTCGGAGGGCAAGGCAAGGGTGTAACCCGCTGCCTCCAGCACATGGCGGGCCTCATCCACCAGAGCCGCGCTGATCCTGTCGTTCAGATCCCGGGGACCGTCGAAAAGTTCCAGGGCATTGCGAACGTTGTGGAGGAGTTTTGCTGATTTCCACCGGCGGATATCGTCGCTCGCCTCGGCCAGATATCCCGCCCTGTTCAGGTCCGCCGTGACCTGCGTGGTCACGTCATCCTGTCCGTCCGGAAAACGCCCAACCGTCACGATGCCCAACTGCGGCTCGCCACCGACCACTACCTTGCCGGTTTCCGTGAACCGCGCCGGTGTCAGAATGCTTGCGCCATATACCCTGGAAAATGTTCTCAGCGCATTTGCTTCGGTCGCCAGTCCGTTTTGAAAGGTCACGACAGGAAGGTTTGCCGCTGCCGGCGTCGTCGTGTTCGAGACGCTTTGCCAGGACCAGAAGGCAAGTGCGCTGACGGCATCCTGAGCTTTCACCGTGAGCAGGAGGATATCATCCAGTGTCAATTCCGGAAGATCCGCCAGGTCGAAAACCTTGAGATCGATCTGCCGCGTCTCCGCGGGGCGCTGGAAGGTAAGGCCATGTTGCCTGATATGATTGATCTGCGCACCCCGTCCGAAAAGCGCATAGTCAATGCCGGAAAGTGCAAACTGTGCTGCAAGGCTCGCGCCCACCGCACCGGCGCCGATGATAACGTAACGTGGCATCTGTTGTTTCTCGTCTTTTTTCACGCCCCGGATTTTCCGGAGGGCGTCGGCTGTTCATTGGTTGGCGGTCTGCGCGGGCGGCAATTGGGGATGGGGGTGGAAGCGGTTCAGAATTATTCTGGAGCGGATCGTAAAGCCTGCCCGCCGTGTAAAGGAAGACCGGTCATTCTATATCTACTAATTTTATAGAAAATCAGTTCCCGAAATCAGCGATTTCGGGAGAGATCGCGCTGCTCCTGGCCGGCGCTTCATTCTGGCTGACAGGGACGCATCTGCATTCGATGCCGGCAGCCGCAACAATCTTTATTTGATACCGAAACCGAGGCGGCGCAATGTTTGGCTCAGTTCCGCGCGGCCTTTCAGCGCGGCGGCATTTTCCACGCGCTGGGCAATGGGTGAGGTCCAGCCGTTTTGCGGCAGGCCCTGTTTTTCCTGAAACACCTTCAAGACCTCATCATAGGAACTGAGATCATCGCTTGCCGGTTCTGAATAGGTTTCATGAAACAGAATGGATGATTGCGACAGGCGCGGCTTGACGTCGGTTTTCACCGCCGGGTCGGGATAGCCGACCGTGAGGCCAAAGACGGCGATGGTCTCGGGAGGAAGGTTCAGTTCGCGGGACACGTCTTCCGGCCTGTTGCGGATACCGCCGACATAGCAGGAGCCAAGACCGAGTGAATCAATGGCGGCAACGGCATTCTGCGCGGCCAGCGCCGCATCGATGGCGCCGATCAGGAAGCTCTCCAGATAATCCAGCCCTTCGCCCCTGTTGCCTTGCTTGGAAGCGACGGTGCGCAACCGCTTCAGGTCGATCAGCCAGACGAGGAAAACGGGTGCGTCCTTTATGTGACCGTTACCACCCGTGAAATCTGCCAGTCGCGTCTTGCGCTCCCTGTCCTGAACCGCCACCACGCTCCAAGCCTGAAGATTGGACGATGTCGGTGCAGATTGTGCGGCTGCGATCAGAAGTTCCAGAGTGCCCTGCGGCAGAGCTTTTGGCAGATAGGCGCGGGCGGTGCGATGGTTCAGCAAGGCGTCAATGGTGTCGTTCCAGAAGGGCGGAGAAAAGTCGGCCTGCGCTCCATAACGGGCCTCAACCCGCTGCTGTGGAGTTTCAAGTTTGGTGATCGGACTGGACAGGGTCATCGCGTTAAGCTCCGTAATATTGGGATGGGTTGCAACGCCCATGGTGGGAAGGCCGTGCAAGGCCTATCATTTTATGCTTTCCCAGTTCACCGGCCAGCTTCACGCAGACTATTCGGATCAAGCCGTAGCCGTCAGATGACGTGGGCGTTGTGCAGGGCGGTCAGCACCTCGTTCTTGAGGCTGGCGAGTTGCGGCGACCTTCGGTCGCGCGGACGTCGCACGTCCACCTCTATATGCTGCTGGATGCGGCCGTCATGGGCACCCATCATGTAAATCCTGTCGCCGAGGTAGAGCGCTTCGTCAATGTCATGGGTGACGAGCAGGAAGGAAATGCCGCGCTGTTCGACGAGCTTCAGCACCAGATCCTGCAACTTCATCCGCGTGAAAGCGTCGACCGCACTGAAGGGTTCATCGAGCAGCAGGATGCGCGGCTCGGTATAGAGCGCCCTTGCTATCGCCACACGTTGCGCCATGCCGCCCGAAAGGGCTTTTGGCAGTGCTCCGCCATGGCCGCTCAAACCGACATCGTTGATCAGCTTTTCCACGCGCCCGACATCATATTTCCTGCCGGCCGCATAACCGATGTTTTCGGCAACCGTCAGCCAGGGCATCAGGCGGGGTTCCTGAAAGACGAAGGCAATGGGCGGTGAGCCCGATGCCTGCGCCTCGTCCTCCTGAACCCTGACCGCACCAGAAAAACGCCGGTCGAGGCCGGCGGCGATGCGCAGCAATGTGCTCTTGCCGCAGCCGCTGGGGCCAAGAAGGACCGCCGCTTCGCCATCACCCAGCGTGAGTTGGATATCCTGAAGGACCACCGTGTCGCCGAAAGCCTTCTCGCGCACATCGACACTCAGCAAACTCATCGCAGGCGTCCTTCCTGCTGAAGCGGATAGGTGTCGCGCCAGCGCAGGCAGCGGTCCTCAACGATCTTGAAGAGGCTATCGGAAATCTTG
The DNA here is from genome assembly GCF_027212525.1 of Agrobacterium sp. SOY23. Classification (NCBI taxonomy): domain Bacteria; kingdom Pseudomonadati; phylum Pseudomonadota; class Alphaproteobacteria; order Hyphomicrobiales; family Rhizobiaceae; genus Agrobacterium; species Agrobacterium sp. SOY23. The sequence continues at coordinate 89,438 of NZ_JAPWDT010000005.1, forward strand.
CCCAGCACCGCAAGGCAGATGATGGCGATCATGACGAGATCGGGCCGGGAAAGCTCCCGCCCGTCGGACAGCATGTAGCCGATACCTTCCGAGGCAGCCAGAAGTTCGGCCGCGACGACGCTCAGCCAGGCGAGCGACAACCCGTAACGCAGGCCCGTGAAGAGATGCGGCAGCGAGGCGGGAATGAAAATCCGCCACACCAGCACGGGCAGCGGCTGGCGATACATCTCGCCCACCTCCACCAGCTTGCGGTCGACATTCCTGATGCCGGAAAAAAGGTTGAGATAGACCGGAAAAAACGCGCTTTTGGCGATCAGCACGATTTTCGAGGTTTCGCCGATGCCGAACCAGATCATCAGCAGCGGCACCCATGCGAGGCTCGGGACCGCACGCAACGCCTGAAACGTCGGCTCGAGATAACGTTCGGCGGCAATCACCAGACCGACGAGCGAACCGACGACGATGGCGAGCAGGGAACCGATGACGAAGCCGACGAAGACGCGCGCAGTACTGGCCGCAACATTCGTCCACAGGGGACCTTCCGCAAGCCGCAGGAACGTGTCGTAAAGTTCGGAGGGCGGCGGCAGCACATAGGGGCTGACCCAGCCGAGGCGAACGAAAAGCTCGAGAAGCAAAAGCGAGCCGACGGGCACGATTGCGCCGCGCAGGTCGAAACGGCCAAGGAAATTCCCCACCCTTTGCGCGAGCGGCAATCGGGAAGGGAATTGTCCCGTAGTCTGTTTCACGCGCTGGAATTCGCGCGGATGGGAATTCATGCGCCAAGTGCCTTTTTCGCCGGTGTCGGATCGATCAGCGAAGAAAGGACATTGTCGACATTGACGCCGGGGCGCAGAACATCGTCGCCCAAAAGCGGCGTGACGATGCGGATCGAGTTCAGCAATTCTTCGCCGGGAACGGGATCCTTCCAGTCGCGCTTCTCGATCGTGAGCTTGGTGATCTTGGGATCGTTGCCGGTGACCTGCGTGACGAAATCGATGAATTCGCCCTTGTTTTCACGGATCCATTTTTGCGTCTGCACCCAGACACCGAGAAGTCTGTCGACCGCTTTCGGGTACTTCGCCAGAAACTCTTCGGACACGCTGAAGACGCTGCCGTCGCGCCAGCTGCGCTCGTCGAAAATCGCCCGGTCGCCGGCAAGCTCGGCCTGGGATGTGTGCGGATCGATGCCGACCCAGGCATCCACCTGACCCTGCTGAAGCGCGTTGAAACCTTCCGGATGCTGCAGGTTCACGACCTTGAGGTCGTTGATGGACAGCTTGTTCTGGTCAAGCGCGCGGACGAGGGTGAAATAGGGTGCGGTGCCCTTGGTGACCGCAATGGTCTTGCCCTTGAGGTCGGCGACGGTCTTGATGGGTGAATCCGGGCGCACCTGAATGATGGAGGAACCGCCCCAGCTCGCCACATAGATCACCTTTAGCGGCACGCCGTTGGCGCGGGCGAGAAAGGCGGAAAGGGCGGCCGAGCCGGCAAAGTCCGTCGAACCGACCTTCAGGAATTCGAGCGAATTATTGCTGCCGCGGGATTGCACCCAGGTGATCTTGGTGCCGACATCCTTGAAAGCTTCCTCAAGCCAGCCCTTGTTCTTTATCAGCAGCGTGTGAGAGGAGTAAAATCCCCAGTCCAGCTTCAGCTCGGCAGGAAACTCCTGTGAATTCTGGGCCAGTGCATTGCCCGTGACAAGTGGTGCTGCGAGCGCGCCGGCGATGCCGAATTTGAGGATCTGGCGGCGGGAATGTTCAGCCTTCATATTAATTCACCTAATTTATGTATTTTGTGTATTTAAAGGGTATGGGCGGGTGTTTTTAAGGTCAATCCGCCCTTCTGGAACCTCATGCCAAACTTTGCGACCGGCGTGGAAAATCTCCCTACCGGGAGAGCGATCGGCGCGACGGCGCTTTATTCAGGTGAAAAATCGATTGGCCGGTCGTTGCAGGCCAAGATGGTCGCGCAATGTCGGCCCTTCATAATCCTTGCGGAACAGCCCGCGCCTTTGCAGTTCCGGCACCACCTGCGTCGTGAAATCGTCCAGACCGGCAGGCAGGAAAGGGAAGGTGACGTTGAAACCATCCGAGCCCTCTTCATGGAGCCATTGCTCCATCTCGTCGGCGATGGTTCTGGCCGTGCCGACAAATGCGAGACCTCCATAACCACCCAGTCGCTGGGCGAGTTGGCGTACCGTCAGGCCTTCGCTTCTGGCGAGTTCGATGACCCTTTCACGGCTGGATTTGCTCGCATTCGTCTCAGGGATGTCAGGCAAGGGGCCATCGGGATCGAAGCTCGAAGCATCGTGGCCGAGCGCGATCGAAAGCGAGGCGATTGCACTTTCATAGTGGACGAGACTGTCGAGTTTGGCGCGTTTGGCTTTCGCCTCGTCCACGGTATCGCCGACCAGAACGAAAGCGCCCGGCAGGATGATGATGCCGTCGCGGGAACGGTCTGCGGCGACGGTCCTGTCCTTGACGTCCTTATAAAAGGCCTTTCCCGCCGCAAGCGTGGGTGTCGCCGCAAAGACCACTTCTGCGGTTTCGGCGGCAAGCTGGCGTCCCGGCTCCGATGCCCCGGCCTGAACGATGACGGGCCAGCCCTGCACCGGGCGGGCGATATTGAGCGGCCCGCGCACGGAAAATTCCGGTCCCTTGTGGTTGAGCACATGCATTTTTTCAGGATCGAAGAACAGCCCGCTATCGACATCCCGGATAAAGGCCTCGTCGGAGAAGGAGTCCCAGAGGCCGGTGACGACATCGTAAAATTCCCGCGCCCGCGCATAACGCTCGGTGTGATCAGGCTGATCGTCGCGGCCGAAATTGCGCGCCGCATCCGGGTTGGACGTGGTGACGATGTTCCAGCCGGCGCGGCCGTTGCTGAGGTGATCGAGCGAGGCGAAACGCCGGGCCACATGATAGGGCTCATCGAATGTGGTGGAGGCGGTGGCGACCAGCCCGATGCGGGAGGTGACGGCAGCAAGCGCCGAAAGCAGGGTGAAGGGCTCGAAGGAGGTGACGGTGTGGCTGCGGCGCAGTGCTTCCGTGGGCATGTTCAGCACCGCCAGATGATCGGCCATGAAGAAGGCATCGAATTTCGCGGCTTCCAGCTGTTGTGCGAAGCGCGCCAGATGGGCGAAATTGAAATTCGCATCCGGGAATGCGCCCGGATAACGCCATGCACCCGTGTGGAGACTAACGGGCCGCATGAAGGCGCCGAGATGCAGTTTGCGATCATTTGCCATTGGGCTTCACTTTCGTTGATGTTTTTGGCTTGCGCGACTCGTTGCCGATGGCCGCAGCCGCAGGCACGCCTTTGCTGGTGGCGACGATATCCCTGCCGGAGGATCGGCGCGGCAAAGACTATTCCGATTATGATTTCCGAACCGAAAGATTTTTGCCGAAATTCCGCATTTGGCGATGATCCCGCCACCCACGCGGCTTTGTTTCCACCCTGTTGAGCGGGAGAACCAAAGGGTCGGACGTCACTTCCGGCCGCCCGCGCCAAAATTTGCCGAAAACCGCAGATGATTAGAAGAATTTTGCTTTCCGGATCTCCGCTTCTGTGTTTCTTATAATGCTTAAATAGAATTTTTAACGCTCATTAATTCAGAAATAACATGATGAAAGATCGCAAAACCGACGCAGTGTCTGTGGATGCGGGCGGCTTGCCGGCGCTGGAGGCGAGGCTTGCGCAGGAGCTCGCCCTGCTTGAGCGGCCTGCAAAGCCGTGGGTGCCGCGCACCTCTCTCAACGGCTCTGAAGTGCTTGACGTCGCCGTCATCGGTGCCGGGCTCTGCGGACTGACCGCGCTTGCCGCTCTTTCATTTGCCGGGATCGACAATGTCAGGGCTTTCGACAGGGCGCCCAGCGGGCGGGAAGGCCCGTGGGTGACCAGCGCGCGCATGGAGACATTGCGCACCCGCAAGGAACTGGCCGGGCCGGCGCTCGGCGTGCCCTCCCTGACATTCCGCGCGTGGTTCGAGGCGCAGTTCGGCGCGCGTGCGTATGAGAAAATGGGGCTGATAGCGCGTGAAGCCTGGATGGCCTACATGGTCTGGTATCGCACTGTGCTGGCGCTGCCGGTGAGCAACGATACCGAACTTGCCGGTCTCGTTTTGCGCGAAGATGGCCTGCTCGCTCTTGATTTTGTTGGGCCGGAAGGTCCTGCCAGGGTTCTGGCGCGCCGGGTGATCCTGGCGACGGGGCTCGATGGTCTCGGTGCGCCGCGCCTGCCGGATGTGGCGAAAACGGTTCCCACCCGTTTCGTGCGCCATAGCGGCGATGTATTCGATGTGAGCGCATGGCGTGGCAAGCGCGTCGCGGTGGTCGGTGCCGGGGCTTCGGCCATGGACAATGCAGCCGCAGCGCTGGAAGCGGGGGGCGCCCGTGTCGATCTTTTCATTCGCAGGCCCGATATCCCGCGGGTCGAAAAATTCGGCGGTGTCGCCAGTCTCGGCATGACCCACGGTTATATCGGCCTGCCCGATGCCGACCGTTGGGCCTTCATGGTTGAGGCGGAGCGGACGCAGATCCCGCCGCCGCGCCACAGCGTCCTCAGGGTCTCGCGCCATGACAATGCGTTCTTCCATCTTGGCAGTCCCATTCTCAGCCTGACGGAAGTGGGCGATGTGGTAGAGATCGAGACCCCGAAGGGGCGTTATCTCGCCGATCTCATCATTTTCGCCACCGGCTTCGATGTCGAGTTCGCCCGGCGGCCGGAATTTTCAGCCCTGAACGACCGTGTCCTGCTCTGGCGCGATGCCTATCAGCCGCCGGCCGGGCAGGAGAATGACGCGCTGGGGTCCTATCCCTATCTCGGGCCGGCCTTCGAGTTTCTGCCCAAACCGGATATTCCGGCCGCCGAGGCGGAGGCGATTTCCCGCATCCATTGTTTCGCCTATCCGGCCGTCCCGTCCCACGGGAAAATCACCAGCGGCATTCCGGCCATAAGCCCGGGGGCGGAGCGGCTGGCGCAGGGCATCGCGCGGTCTCTCTTCGTCGAAGACCGCGCCCGTCATTTCGAAACTTTCATGAACCACGACGCCGCTGAAATCACCGGCGAGGAATGGCGCGATGCGGACGCGCAGGACAGGATCAAGGAGCATGCCAATGGCTGAAGCGGCGCTGAAACTGGAGATATTTTACGGCATTTCTTCGCCATGGGCCTATTTCGGCGCACCACGGGCCGTCGAAGTCGCCCGCACACATGGCGCCGCAATCGTGCTGCGGCCCATCCGCATCATCGAGGCTAATGGCGGAATTCCGCTGCGCAGCCGCCCGGATGCCCGGCAGAGCTATCATGCCATGGAACTGGACCGGTGGCGACGCTATCTCGACATGCCGCTCAACCTGACGCCGAAATTTTATCCCTGCGCCACCATCGAACGCGCTGCCCAGCTTATCATCGCTGCGCAGAAGGCCGGGCTTGATGCGATCAGCCTGTCCTTCGCCATCCAGCGCGCCTTGTGGAGCGAAGAGCGTGACATTGCCGATCTCGAGACGCTCCGCGCCATCGCGCAGGCGGTTCTCGGCTCTGAAGGTGCGGCCCTCGTGCGCGATCCGCAACGGCAAGACATCGTGGCGGAATGGCAGGGAAATCTCGCCGAAGCCGAACGTCTCGGGATTTTCGGCACGCCGACCTATGTGGTGAATGGCGAACTCTTCTGGGGGCAGGACCGTCTGGAATTCGTCAGCCGCGCCCTTGGGGCGCTCAAGCAGCAGCTTTCACAATCCGCAGTGAGGACATCCGCATGACCGATGCCGCAAAACTTCACAATGAGGCCATCGTCATCGACGGTCTGCAGACCTGCCAGTGGAGCAGGTCCATATTCGAGGACATGCGCGCCGGCGGCCTCACCGCCGTCAATGTCTCCAGCGTGATCTGGGAAAATTTCCGCGAGGGCATCGGTTATGTCAGCGAATGGAAGCGTTTCCTGCGGGAAAACGACGACCTTATCCGCCCGGTGCGTACGGTTGCCGATATTCACGCGGCCAAGGCCGAGAACAGGACCGGCATCATCATCGGCTGGCAGAACACTTCGCCGCTCGAGGACAAGCTGGATTATGTCGAGATTTTCAAGGATCTCGGCGTCGGCATCATGCAGCTGACCTACAATACCCAGAACTATTCCGGTGCCGGGTATCTGGAAGAAAATGACAGCGGCCTGACAGGCTTCGGCCGCGAGGTGCTGGCGGAGATGAACCGTGTCGGCGTTCTCTGCGATTTGAGCCATGTCGGCGACAGAACCACGGCGGATGTCATCGCCCGCTCGCAAGCGCCGGTCTGCATTTCGCATGTGCTGCCACGGGCGCTGCGCGACGTGAAGCGCAACAAGCCGGATGAACTGTTCAAAGCCTGCGCGGAAAAGGGCGGCATCATCGGCATCAGCCTTTTTGCGCCGGGACTTGCCGCCGGAAACGATGCGACGGTGGAGGATTATCTCGACGCCATGGCCTATGTCATCGATCTCGTCGGCGAAGATCATGTCGGCATCGGCACGGATTTCTCGCAGGAGCGGCCGCGCCCCGGCCCCTGGCAGCTCTGGGCCAACCGTGACAAGGGCACGGCCCGCACGCTGACGGAATTTGCGACCGTCAAGATTTCCAAGCCGAAGGGCATCGAGCGCATCGGCGAGGTTCCCAACATCACCGCCCGCATGCTGGCGCGCGGCTGGAGCGAAACACTCGTCCTCAAACTTCTCGGCCAGAACTGGCTGCGCGTGCTGGATACCGCCTGGCGGCCGGCAAACTGACAATATCAAAAACAAACGGAGGCAACTGAAATGAAAAATGCTCATCAGCGCCGCAAGGCCGCTTTCTTCGTCGGTATCGTTGCCGCCGGGATCGCATCGCTCTCGGGAACCGTCTTTGCGCAGGATGCGACGAAGGGCACCGTCAACATCGTCGGTTTCTCCGGTGTCTTTGCGGATAACTATCAGAAATTCATCATCGACGCCTTCAAGGCCAAACATCCCGGCATCGAGGTGAATTATCAGCAGAGCAAGAATTCGGCCGAAACGCTGGCGCTTCTCACCCTTCAGCGCGCCGAGCCGAAGGTCGACGTCGCCCTGATCGACGTTTCGGTGGCGATCAAGGCGAACAAGGAAGAGCTGTTCACCAAGCTTGATCCCGCCAGGGTGCCGAACCTTGCCGAACAGCCGGAATGGGCGCGCATCGACGGTGACCGCGCCGTCGCCTTCTCGCAGGACAATCTGGCTATCCTCTATAATACCGACGCAGTGAAGGAGCCGCCGACAAGCTGGGCTGATCTCGCCGATCCGAAATACAAGGGAAAGATCGCCGCCAAGCTTTCCGATACGCGCGGCGTCATCCTGCTGCCGATCCTCACCAAGCTGAAGGGCGGGGACTACAAGACCTCCGTCGATCCGGCCATTGATTTCCTGAAGGAAGTTGCGCCGAGCGTCTCGACCTTCGAACCTGCGCCGGATTGTTATGCGGTAGTGCAGAGCGGCGAAGTTGATCTTTCCATCTGCTGGAACGGCCGCGCGCAATATCTGCACGACACGCAGGGCGGCAAGATCGGCATTGCCCTGCCGAAGGAAGGCTCCATCGGCCAGACGAACACGATCGGTCTTGTCGAAGGCTCCGCCAACAAGGAGGCTGCCGAACTCTTCGTCAATTATGCGCTGAGCGCCGAGGCACAGGCGACCTTTGCCGAAAAGAGCTTCTACGGTCCGGTCAACAGCAAGGTCGCGCTCAGCGAACCCGTTGCCGCCCGCATCTACGGCAGCAAGGAGGCCCAGGCCGCGCAGTCTTCTCTCGACTGGAACTTCGTGGCGGACAAATATTCGGCGTGGATACAGCGGATCAACCGCGAGGTCATCGCGGCGAATTGAGACAGGAAGCAGAGGACGCCATGGCCGATCATCATGTCGAGATCGACAATCTCGTGAAGACCTATCCGGGCGCCTTCAAGCCCTCCGTGGATCACGTCAGCCTTTCCCTACCGCGCGGGGAAATGCTGGCGCTGCTGGGGCCTTCCGGCTGCGGCAAGACGACGATCCTGCGCATGATCGCCGGCCTCATTCCGGTAACCTCGGGTGAAATCCGGCTGGACGGTCGCGATATTTCTGCGACCCCGGTGCACAGGCGCAATATGGGCATGGTCTTTCAGGCCTATGCCCTGTTTCCGCATATGAATGTCGCCGAAAACATCACCTTCGGGCTGGAAATGCGTGGCATCGCCAAGTCGGAGCGCAAGGAGCGGGTGGAAAAAGCGCTCGATCTGGTCAAGCTTTCCGGTTTCGGCGAAAGGCGGGTTTCCCAGCTTTCCGGCGGCCAGCAGCAGCGGGCGGCGATTGCCCGCTCTCTCGTCATCGAACCCGCTCTGCTGCTGTTCGACGAGCCGCTCTCCAATCTCGATGCCAAGCTGCGCGACGAGATGCGCGATGAAATCCGCGATATCCAGAACCGAACCGGCGTCACCAGTATTTTCGTGACGCATGATCAGGACGAAGCCCTGTCCATGGCCGACCGGCTTGCCGTCATGTCGGAAGGCCGGCTGGAGCAGATCGGCACGCCGCGCGAGATTTTCGACCGGCCAAAAACGGATTTTGTCGCCTCGTTCATTGGTACCGGCTCGTTCCTTGCGGGCACCGTGGTTGCGCCGGGACGCGCCGAGATTCCCGGTCTCGGTTTCCTGCATTTCTCGGGCGCTGTCCCGGTTGGCCAAAAAGCGCGGTTTCTGGTTCGCCCGCATCGCTTTCTCCTTGGCGATGGCGTCAATGCTTTCTCGGGCATCGTCGAGCACGTCACCTATCGCGGGCAGATGCTGACGCTTGGCGTGCGCGCCGGCGATCATCGCCTTCAGGCCGATCTGCCCACCCATGCCGCTGCCTTGCCGGCGAAGGGTGAGCGGGTGACGCTTTCCGTTGCGCCCGAGGATGTGACGCTGATCGGGGAGGCGGCCTGATGGCGGCGGCAAGCCATGCTTCCGGTGGCGGCACGTCGCATCGCGGCGTTTTGCTTCTCCTGCTTCTGCCGGGCCTCGTCGCACTGTTGACGACGTTTCTGTTGCCGCTCATCTGGCTGGTGCGCGCCTCATTCGCATCCTCGTCCATGGCCGCACTTCGCGGCGGCGACTGGACGCTCGAATCCTACAGAACCGTGCTGTTCGACCCGTTTTACTGGAAGATTGCCTGGAACACGCTTTATCTCGGCGTGAATGTCGCCATTTTCGCGGTCGTTCTTTCCTATCCTATCGCACTTTTCCTCGCCCGCACCCAAAGCCGCTGGCGCGGGGTGCTGACGGCACTTGCCGTTGCCCCGCTTCTCACCTCCTCGGTGGTGCGCACCTATGGCTGGATGGTCATTCTGGGGGACAGGGGCGTCATCAACACGGCGCTGCAATCCTCCGGGCTTACGGACGGCGTCATCCGGCTGACCAATAATTATTTCGGTGCCACCGTCGCGCTGATCGAAATCCTGATGCCCTATGCGATCCTGGCGATGCTGAGCGGTTTCGGCCGGCTGAACACGCAGCTGGAAGAAGCCGCCGCCATGCTGGGTGCTAACCGCCTGCGCGTCTTCACCCGCATCGTGCTGCCGCTTTCTCTGCCCGGCGTTCTCACCGCCGCACTTCTCGTTTTCGTCCTGGCGATTTCCTCCTTCGTCACGCCGCGCCTGATGGGCGGCGGCCGCGTCTTCGTCATCGGCACGGAGGTTTATAACGAGGCGACGGTGACGCTGAACTGGCCTCTGGCGGCGGCGCTTTCGGTGCTGCTGCTCGTGCTGTTCGGCAGCGTGATCGTGATTTACCAGCGCGCCATGCGCGCGTTTGAGACGTGAGGCCGGCCATGGACGCAAAATTCGGACGTCTCGCCCACGCTCTGCTGCTGACGCTGCTTTATCTGTTTCTTCTGGCGCCGATCATCGTCGTCCTGATAATTTCTTTCGATACGCGGCAATATCTGGCCTTTCCGCCGGAAAGCCTGTCCTTCGGCTCCTATGCCAAGGTTTTCGCCAATGCCAAATTCATCGGCGCCTTCTGGCGCAGCCTCGGCATAGGCCTGCTTGTCGGTTGCGTCTCGATCTTTGCCGGGCTGCTTCTTTCGCTGGCGCTGTCGCGGCACGAATTCCGCGGCAAGGGCGCGATCAACTTCCTCATCCTCGCCCCTTTCCTCGTGCCGCATATCGTGCTTGCTGTCGGCGTGATGCTGGTGCTTGGGCCGCTTGGCCTGCTCGACAGCTATACCGGCATTTTCCTCGCCCATCTCGGCATCACCACGCCCTATACGGTGCGCACCATCACCATGAGCCTGATGGCGGTGGATCGCCGTGTCGAGGAAGCGGCGCGCGTTCACGGCGCATCGCCCGCCATGGTGCTGTGGCGCATCACACTGCCGCTGGTGCGGCCCGGCCTCATCGCCGGGGCTGTCATCGCCTTCCTGATTTCTTTCGATGAAGCGACGATCTCGCTCTTCATCGTTTCGGTCAAATCCTCGACGCTGCCGACGGAAATCTATCACTATCTGGAATACTCCACCGATCCGCAGATTGCCGCTCTCTCCGTCATCCTCATTCTGATTTCGGTTATCGTCGTGGTGGCGGTCGAGCGGTTGATCGGGTTGCGCAAGGTGTTGTGACATGACGATGGTAAAAATCGCGGCCGGTGCGCTGCAGGGTGTCAGGGAAAACGGAATTCACGCCTTTCTCGGTGTGCCCTATGCCGCACCTGTCACGCCGGAACGCCGCTTCGAAGCTCCGCAGCCAGTCCTGCCATGGCAGGGCACGCGGGACGCCACCCGGCTTGGGCCCGTCTGCCCGCAAATTCCCACTTACGGTCCGGTAGGCACCGCCGCCACCTCGAAACTGGCCTTCGGCGAGGATTTCCTGACGCTCAATATCCGCACGCCGGATCCTGCTGGCCGGGCGCCGGTGCTCTTCTGGATCCATGGCGGTGGTTATGCGGTCGGTTCTGCAAACGAGCCGGTGCTGCAAAGCGGTGCTTTCGCGGCAAGCGGCATCGTCGAAGTTACCGTCAATTATCGCCTCGGTGCACTCGGCTTCCTCCATGTCGAGGGAAAACCCGATAATCGCGGTCTGCTCGATCTTGTGGCCGCGCTCGAATGGGTGCGCGACACTATTGCCGCCTTTGGTGGTGACCCTGAACGGGTGACCCTCGCGGGGCGCTCGGCAGGCGGCTTCGCGGTCGCGACGCTGATGGCCATGCCGCGCGCGCGGGGGCTTTTTCACCGGGCCATGCCGCAAAGCGGTGCAAGCACGGCGATCGCCTCGCAAGAGGATGCCGCCAAGCTTTCGCGCCGCTTTCGGGCGGCGGCGGAAACGGACGATGCGTCGCTTGCCGAGCTTCCCATGCAGAGGCTGCTCGAAATCCAGCGCGATCTCTGCAACCAGTCCTATGAGCAACATGATTTTGCCCGCGACGGGGCGGCCGCGATGCTCGGCGTGCCCTTTGTGCCTGTCGTCGACGGGGTGACCCTGCCCGAACATCCGGAAACTGCCGCGCAGGCAGGGCGCACCGCCGCCGTGCCGATGATGATCGGCTGCACGACCGGAGAATATGTCACCCACGCGACGGCGCAGCCGGAAATGGATTTCGCGCTCTGCGCAAAGCTGCTGCATGAGCGTGTTTTGCCCAGTGGCCACAGCGGTTCCGGCATTGTGGAGCGCTATCGCGCTGCCTTGCCAGGCCACAGCCCACGCGGCATCTGGCGCGCGGTTGCCGGAGATCTGGTCTTCCAGCTTCCAGCGATCCGTTTCGCCAAGCTGCATGCCCGTTTCAACCCGGTCTATAAATATCTCTACGGCTCTTTGGGTGCCAATGAACTGGGTGCGCCGCATGGGGCGGAAGTCGGTTCCGTCTGGTATCGCGATGGCTCAAACAGCCGCGACCTGCCGGAGAGGCAGCGCGTGCCGGATGCGGGCTTCGCAAGAGCGATCCATGATCTGTGGGCCTCATTCATCACGGGCGTACGGCCGACCGCGCCGAACGGCACGTGGCCGCTTTATCATGACGAAAAGCCGATGGTTCTGCGGGCGGGGCCAACAGGGTTTGGTGTCACTCTCGATCCCTTCGACGGGCGCGAGGCGCTCTGGCTGCCGGCTGGTCATGAAGATCGTCGGCCGGTATAGCGCTTGGTGGCGATGACGAAGAAACACAGGTCTCGGGGCGGAGTGGAAAATGGTGTCTGACTATCTCGATACACGGCAACTCGAGGCTTTCGTGGCTGTGGTTTCGATCGGCAGCATTACGGGTGCAGCAAAAGCGCTGGGCAAATCCCAACCCGTCGTGACGCGCCTCATCCAGGACCTGGAGGGCGAAATCGGTTTTGCGCTGCTGCATCGCAACGGACCCCGCATCGCCCCCACCGAAAAGGGTGTCGCTTTTTTCGCCCAGGCGGAACTGTTCCTCGGCGGCCTCAGAACGATCAGCGAAAGCGCAAGGCGCATTCAAGGCGCGCGCCGTACGGCCATCGAGGTGGCGTCGATTCCGGCGATTGCGGCCAGCCTTTTGCCGAAGGCGCTTGCCGCCCTACCGGCCGACAGGTTTCCCGATCACGTGCATCTGCAGAGCATTTCTTCGGAAAATGTCGTGCAGGCGGTGATGGCGGGGACGGCGGATCTGGGCGCCGTCAGTCTTCCGCTCGACAATCCCGGCATCGACATCCACTGGCTGGGGGAGGTGCCATGCGTGGCCGTGGTTGCGGAGGATCACCCGTTGGCGCAAAAGGCGGTGATCTCCGCGGAAGACCTCGCCGGACATCGGCTTATAGCGTCCGCAAATCCCTTCCGCCTTCGTATGCGGATCAACGACGTGCTTTCCAATCTCGGCGTCGACCTGTCCTCCGTGATCGACAGCAATGCGACCTATGTTTCCCTTTCGCTTGCGCGCATGGGGCTCGGCATCGCCATCGTCGAATCGATCACCCTCTGGGGCCTGCCGGTGGAGGGTGTCCGCGTTCTGCCTCTTTCATTCCACATACCGTTCCAGTGGGGCCTCGTCACGGCGGCCGGCCGGCCGGTCATTTTCGAGGTGGAGCAACTGGTGGCCACCGCAAGGCGAATGGTGGCGGACATACCGCAAGCGGTGGTGTACGATAAAATATCGCAAATCCAATTATTTGATTGAGTTTTCCTAGATGCGGGCGTTTCGATTGTTCGGCATCTCTCGCCTCCCGCCTTGAGGGGCAGTCCATCTGTTGAGCGAACTTTTGCAAGCGTTCGAAGCGCCTACACCTGTTCCAGTCCACTCATCGTGATCGCCCAACAAGCGCCATCCCATCGATCAGCAAGACGGCATCCGACGTTAGTCCCGGTCTGCTCGGGGCATGTTTTAACTTGTCTTCGGCCGTAACGCCGCCCTCGATGCCTGTGTGAGCAGGCCTGTATCGCTTGCAGTTGTCACGAGGCTGTAGCCTCGATCAAACATGTCGCCGAGATCCGAAGGGTCGATTGCCGCACCGCCGAGCAACCGGCCGGATGCGAGAACGCGTTCCTCGATATGGGCGATCGCTTTTTTGAGTTCGCTCGAACCGAGATCGCCATAAGGCCCGAAGCCGGAGGTGAGATCGAGCGGGCCGATGAACAGCATATCGATGCCTTCGACCGCCGTAATGGCATCGATCGCTTCGGTTCCTTCGCGTGATTCGATCATGGCGACAACCAGCGTCCGGGATCGGGCCTGTTCCACATAGGTGAGCCGGTCCAGGCCGTAACGCGCGGCACGGGAGACCGTGAACTGGGCGCCACGTCGCCCGAGAGGTGGATAGTGGGTGGCTTCGACGAGTGCGCGTGCCTGTTCCGCGCAACGGACATCCGCCGCGACGATGCCGTCGAACCCGGCATCCAGTAGCGGTTTGATGTCCGCCGCCGAGGCGCCATGCACGCGCGCGAGCACTGGCACGGTGCTTACGGACTTTATCGCGCGTAACTCGTGTAGTGCGCCGGAAAGGCCGGCTGCCGCATGTTCCCTGTCTATGACGAGCGCGCCGTAACCCGCCAGCGCCATGATTTCCCCCACGTCGGGAGAGGCCAAAAACAGGAATGCGCCCTGCACCTTTGCGCCGGCGTGCAATTGCGCGCGGAGATCGGGGCGATCGGTTTCAGGCATGCTTGCGTCTCCAGAGGGTTTCTGGCGAAAAGAGCGCGCGTTGGCGCGGGACGCAATCCTGTAATTCTTTGCAGGTAGGCAGCCCGTTTCAGCGCTGGCATGCTGTGGGCATATTGAACTCACACGGATGACATATCGATGCAGCAGAGGCCTGAAGTCCTTGAGGGACATGCCCCTTTTCGGGAATACAAGACCTGGTTTCGGGTGACGGGAAACCCGAATTCCGATAACGTGCCGCTGATCGTGGCCCATGGTGGTCCCGGCTGCACCCATGATTACGTGCTGTCTTTCGCAGATATTGCGCAGAGTGGCCGTTGCGTCATTCATTATGATCAGATCGGAAATGGCCGCTCGACTCACCTGCGCGGTGCGCCTGAGGGTTTCTGGTCCGTCGATCTGTTTCTCGGTGAACTGGACAATCTGCTGCGCCATCTGGGGATAGGGCAGCGCTATAATCTGCTTGGACAGTCATGGGGTGGAATGCTGGCAGCGGAACATGCGGTTCGGCGCCCGGAGGGGCTCAATGCCCTCGTCATTGCGTCCTCACCATCCTCCATGCCGGTCTGGGTGGTCGAGGCGCTGAGATTGCGCAAGGCCCTTCCGCTCGACGTGCAGGAGACGCTTGCACGCCACGAGGCGGACGGCACCTATGATCATCCGGACTATCAGGCGGCAAGCGATGTCTTCTATCGGCGTCATGTGTGCCGCCTCGACCCCTGGCCCGACGATGTGGTGCGAACCTTCCGGGCGCTGGCGGAAGACCCCACCGTCTATCATGCGATGAACGGACCGACGGAGTTCCACGTCATCGGAACGCTGAAGGACTGGACCGTGGATGACCGGCTTCACCGTGTTGCCGTACCGACGCTCGTTATGTCCGGTTATCATGACGAGGCGACGCAGGCCTGCGTTGAGCCCTTCGTGCAGCTCATTCCGAATGCGCAGCAGATCGTGATGCCGAACTCCGCGCATATGTGTCATCTGGAGGAGCGCGCCGACACCATGGCTGCCGTTGAAGGATTTCTGAGCCAACACGACCTGAGGGTTTCCGCATGACCACCGCCACCCGTTTTGCCGCCATCCAGATGTGCAGCACCGCAGATGTGGCATCGAATAACCGCGCCATTGAAGGGTTCGTCCGTGAGGCGGCCGGGCTGGGAGCGACTATTGTCAGTCTGCCGGAAGCCGCCAATATCCTGTTGAAGGATAATTTGCAGTATGCCGGCACCTGCGTTGCCGAAGATGACGATACGACCCTGGCGCTTTGCCGCCGACTGGCCGCCGAACTGCGAATATGGCTGCACGACGGTTCGCTTCTGATCAGAACGGAAGACGGTACGCGCATCTGGAACCGCACCCACGTCATCTCTCCCACGGGAGACATCGTTGCGCGTTACGACAAGCTGCACACCTTCGACGTGAAGCTCGGCGATGGGCATGATTTCCGGGAATCGCGGGCCGTGCAGCCGGGCGAGGGCCCGCCTGTCGTTGTCGATCTCGGCGCCTCAAATGTCAGGCTCGGATTGTCGATCTGCTATGATGTGCGGTTTGCCGCGCTCTTCCGGATGCTGGCCACCGCGGGTGCAAATGTGCTGATGATCCCGGCATCCTTCTCGCCTGTTACCGGGCCGGCGCATTGGGAAACTCTCCTGCGGGCGCGTGCGATCGAAACCGGAAGCTATGTCGTTGCTGCGGCTCAGTGCGGTACGCGGGATGGTGTGCATACGCATGGTCATGCCATGATTGTCTCTCCGTTCGGAGAGGTCATTTCTTCACTGGGTGAAGAGCCCGGTGTCATTGTCGCAGATATCGATCCGGCTGAGGTGGAGGAAACCCGCCGTCGTTTGCCCGGTCTCACCCAGGGCCGGGATCTGCGGCCGACAATGACAGTGTTTGCCGGAAGTCTCTCATGACGGCGTCGCTTTATCAGGTCAACCCGCCCGCAGCGCCGCTTTCATCTGATCTTGTCGACCTGATGTCGCGGACTGAAACGGCAACCATCGGCCATATCCTGCATGATGGTTTCTGTGATCCGGCTCTGGCCCCGGTGGTTACCGGCAAGCGTGTGGCCGGCACGGCGTTCACGGTTCGCATTCCGGGCATGGACTCGGCGACATTGCATTATGCGCTGTCCATGGTTCGCCCCGGGGATATCCTCATCATCGATCGCGCCGGCGATGATACGCATGCCTGCTGGGGCGGAGTGGTCACCCTCGCGGCCAAGCTGGCCGGCGTTGCCGCCGCCGTCATCGATGGGCGAGCGACCGATTTTGCCGAGATACGCAGTCACGATATGCCCGTCTGGTGTCGTGGAACCTCGTCGAAAACGACGAAATTCGTCGGCCTCGGTGGTGCCATCAACATCCCGGTCAGCGTCGGCGGAATATCGGTGATGCCAGGCGATGGCGTTCTCTGTGACGAAAATGGCGTCGTGCTGCTGAAATCGGAACAGATCATGCCGATCTGTTCGCGCGCAATTGCCATGCAGGAGAACGAGGCATCCGTTATTGCACGCCTGCGGCGCGGTGAGCGCCTCTGCGATATTTCCGGGGCAACCACCATGGTCGAAGGTCGCTGAAATATGAGCAACGGCACCCGCCTCAGTTTCCGCAAGCAAAATTGGCGCCAATATTGTTTGCGTTATTGGTTTGAGAAGTTCAGATTGCTTGGGCCAACAGGAGCAAGAACGACGTGACGTTTCATTCGACGAGCCCGATCCATGCGTTTACCGACGGTGAGCCGCGTTTCGGTTTCCTGTTCTCTCCGGCAGGCGCTCCTGTTGAGGAGGGGGCCGATCCGAGCGCGGCCAAGGCGCCTCTGGTCATTGTCGCTCACGGCTCCGATCGCGATGCAGCCGGCATGCTCGAGGCCATGCGCGAAGGGCTTGGGGGGAGGGCAGTCTCCATTCTTGCACCTCTCTTTGCCTCCGAGATCGACGGAGAGGATCATTCCGACGGTTATAAATTCCTGGTGTCGGCCGGTATCGATTATATTTCGGTGACGAAATCCATGATTGCCGCAGCCTCGCGGCTGGGCGGAGGTTTTGGTAGCGTCTATCTCTTCGGATTTTCGGGCGGTGCGCAGTTTGCCCATCGATATGCGCTGTTTTGTGCATCGGAACTGTCAGGGCTTGTTGTCGCCTCACCCGGAAATGTGACGCTGCTTGATGAAACGCTCGAATGGTGGCCGGGGCTTGGCGGCGCTGGCGCGGCAATTGGCCGTGCAACGGATATTGCTTCGCTGCGCAAGCTTCCGGTCGGGATCATCATCGGATCGGAAGACCGGGCAGGCGGCCTCGTTGCGCGGCCCGCCGGTGCCCCGCATGGATCCCTTTACGAAGGCGTGGCCGGGGCCAGTCGTCTGGAGCGTGCGCACAGCCTGAGCCAAAGCCTCCGGAGCCACGATATTCAGACCGTTCTCCATGAAATCGAGGGTGTGGGTCATGAACTCAGGCCCGTCACCTTGAAAGCCGCGGAGTTGATCGCGCGATGGATCGATGCCGGGGAATGCCAGACATCGCCGATAAAAAAAGGGGAATGAAGCCGTGAAATACAGATATCTTCTGACTGCCGCCGTCATACTCACCGCCGGTGCCGTCAAGGCGCAGGATGTGCCGGCGGGTTATCCTGCCAGCTATTCCAAACTCGTTGCGGAGGCGAAAGCCGAGGGCAGCCTGCGCATCTACACGAACCTCAGCGAAGACAATATCGCGCCGGTTATCAAGGCTTTCAACAAGGCCTATCCGGACATCAAGGTCGGGAGCCTGGAAATGGGACCTTCCGAAGCCTTTTCCCGCTATCGTGCCGAGGTGGGGAGCGGTGTTGAATCTGCCGATCTCCTGATCTCCAGCACGATCGTCGACTGGATGAGCGCGATCAAGGATGGCCTTTTAACCGACTATAATTCGCCGGAACGGGAAAGACTGCCCGAATGGAGCTATCCGCACGCCGGCCTTTATACATTCTCCGCTGACCCCATGGTGACCATCTACAACAAGCTGACGGTTCCGGCGGAGCTTCAGGTCGACAGCATGGAGGCTTATTTCGCCAATATCTCCGCGCATCCGGAGGTGTTTTCCGGCAAGGTCGGGACCTATGACGGTCGTTATGCCTTTGGTGGTGCGCTCAATTACGCTCTGGTGGAGCGATATGGCGACAAGGCCTGGGGCTGGTTCGAAAAAGCCGGCCCGTCCATCAAGCCCGGCGGCGGTGCGGGTGGCATGATTGAGCGCACCTTGAGCGGAGAACTCTCTTCGGCCTATTTTGTCTCCGGGCCGGTGGTGTTCAGCAAGATCGCCGACGGGCTTGGTGACATCATCGGCTGGAATTTCCCGAAGGATGGCACCGTCATTTTTCCGCGCGGAATGGGCATAACCGCCAAGGCTGCGCACCCGGCCGCGGCCAGGGTTTTCCTTGATTTCCTTCTCTCCGAGGCAGGCCAGGCGGCGGTTGCAGCCGGAAAGCTCACGCCATACCGCCCCGGCTTTGTCGCGGAGGGCGACCTGTCCTATTCGCTGGACGAGGTGGCCAAGGCCGTGGGCGGAAAACAGAACCTGCAGATGATCAGCTACGACCGAAAGATGATCGATGGCAATGCGGCCTTTTCGGCCCGCTGGGGCGCTGCTTTCAAAATGTGATTGACGGTCCGGCGTGATGTCGCGCCGGACCCTGACAAAAGGGTGGACAATCATGGGCCGCAGCCCTCGTATTTCTTCGGCGATCCCTCAAGGGGAGGCGCCGTCAACCTTGCCGGACTACTCACGGCTCATTCAGCTGCTGATCTTCGTCGTGACGGCGATCCTCATGCTGGCGCCGGCAATTCCCATCGCCGTTCAGGTTTTTATCGATCGGCCGCTTTATTCCGAAGGCTGGGTCTTTACCTTCGCCAATTTCGGCAAGCTCTTCGGGTCTGAGCAGCTCGTTTCGGTTCTTGGCACAACGGCTGTCTTCGCCGTGATCACCGTCGTCATCGCGCAGGTCGGCGGCGTGGCGGCCGCTCTGCTCCTCGGGCGCACCGATCTTCCCGGCAGACAATGGATAGGCGGCGTCCTGATGTGGCCGCTTTACCTTTCCCACCTGATCTTCGGCATGGGGTGGGCCATCATGTATGGTCCGTCCGGATTTCTGACCCAATGGCTCGCGCGTATGCTGGGCGGTGCACCCTGGAACCTCTATTCCCTGACGGGTATGGGGATTGTCGCCGGCGTGTCCCAGATCCCGCTCGCCTATCTCTATTGTCTTTATGGCGCCGTTCGATCCGTCGACCCCGCGCTTGAACATGCGGCGCGCACGGTCGGTGCCCGTCCCTTGAATGTCTTGGCGCGCGTGACCCTACCGTTGATGATCCCTTCGATCATAACGTCCGCCGCGCTCAACCTCATCATTGCGGTCGAAACGCTGTCCATCCCGCTTTTTCTCGGCGGACCTGCACGGATCGAAACGCTGTCGACATTCCTCTATCATCAGGGCATTGCGGCAAGCGACCCGGACCATGGCCTGATTGCGGCCTCCTCCCTGCTCCTCGTCGTGCTCGTGGCGGCGACACTGTTTGTCCAGCGGTTGCTGCTGCAGAACAGCCATCGCTACGAGACGGTGAAAGGCAAGGGCAGCCGTCCGGCTCTCCTGAGGCTCGGCAGCTTGAAGTGGCCGATTGTCGTCATCGTGGCACTGCTGGCTTTCTTCCTCGTCATCGTGCCGGTCTTCGGTGTTGTTCTGCGCGCATTCACCACCTTCCTTTCGCCGCTCGTCGCACCCTGGACCACGTTGACGTTGAAGAATTTCAATACGTTGCTGGCTTCGGAGGCTTTCGTCCGGGCGATTCGCAACACCTTCTTCGTGTCTTTCTTTTCCGCGTCGGCGGGAACGATACTGGCGGTGATGGTGGCGTTGCTCATTCAACGGTCGGACTTTCCGTTCAAACGCACGCTGGAGACGCTCGCCTATTCGCCACGCGTCATCCCCGGCCTCATCACCGGACTGGGTATCTTCTACGCGACCGTCATCTTCGCACCGTTGGGCTGGCTGCGTGGCAGCCTGTGGATACTCGTCCTCGCTTACGTCATGGCGACGCTGCCGCTCGCGCTCGGCGCCATACAGCCGGCCGTCATCCAGATCAGCGCGGATCTCGACAAGGCGGCGCGCACGGTGGGGGCGAACTGGTTCAGTTCGATGCGCATCGTCATGGTGCCCCTTCTGCGATCGGCCATGCTGGGCAGCTTCGTGCTGTTGTTCATCTTCCACCTCAAATCCTACATCATCGCCATTTTCCTCATCGTCCCCGGGCTGGAAGTGATGGGTGTGACGATGCTCAGCCTCTGGACAAATGGTGATGTTGGTGTAACCGCCGCCTTTGCAACGCTTCAGATGGTTCTCATTGCTCTCTTCCTCGTCGCGACGCGGCTCGTTTTCCGGGTAAAACTCTATGACTGATCTCGTCCTTTCCGATCTCACTCGCAGCTATGGCGCCATCAACGCCATAGACAACATCAACATCACGGTCGGCGCCGGAGAGTTTCTCACCCTGCTTGGTCCGTCAGGCTGCGGCAAGTCGACGACGCTTGCCGCGATCGCCGGCCTCGACCAACCGACCCATGGCCGCATCAACTTTGCGGGCCGCACATTGTTCGATGCCGCCGCAGGGATTGCGCTTCCGCCCGAGGCACGGGGGTTTGGCGTCGTTTTCCAGTCCTACGCGCTCTGGCCCCACATGACGGTGGAAGACAATGTCTGCCTCTCCCTCAAGCTGCGGAAGGTCGCGGCGCCCGAGCGAAACCGGCGGGTAGGGGAGGCGCTCGAACTCGTCGGACTGACTGCCTATGCAAAACGTTATCCCGGCGAATTGTCCGGTGGGCAGCAGCAGCGTGTGGCCCTGGCACGCGCGGTGGTGTTCCGCCCGGCACTGCTTCTGCTGGACGAGCCACTGTCCAATCTGGATGCCCAGCTTCGTCAGGAGGCACGCGTCTGGCTGAAGAGCATTCAACGCGAGCTTGGCCTGACCGCGATCTATGTCACCCATGATCAGGAAGAGGCTCTATCGATGAGCGACCGGATCGTGGTGATGCGCGGAGGCCATATCATTCAGATGGGCACCCCGCAGGATATTTATGAAAGGCCCGTACATCCCTTCTCGGCGAGTTTCATCGGCAGCGCCAATCTGATCGCGGGCGGGTCTGTTTCCGAGGTTTCCGAGCAAGAGGCGGTCATCACCTTCGGGGACGGGCAGGCCATTCGTGGAGTTGCGCCATTGCCGCTCCAGTCGGGCAGCCCGGCTCTCGTTGCGGTGCGGCCCCAGAATATTCGGCTGGCCGAGGTGCCAGACGCCAATCGCCTTCTCGTTCGCTTCGGCCCCGCGAATTATCTCGGCGACCGGTTTGAGCAGGAAGCCTTTCTCGGAGAATGCCGTCTTCGTCTTCAGGCAATCCGGCCGGCGCCTGAAGGACAAGGTAATATCTGGATCGATCGGGCGAATGCGCTTATTTTCCCGCCGGATGAACGCGCGAAAGACAAGACCTGATGAACAGCGGCAAGGACAGAGATTTGGATAGGCCGGAAACGGCGAAACCGGCCGAAGTGGTACGCCCGCTTACCGAGCGTATCCGTTCGGATGTTCTGGTGGGCACCTATCGCCCCGGTGAGTGGTTGCGGCAGGTTGATCTGCAGGAGACCTACGGTGTAACCCGGGCGCAGATACGCCGGTCGCTGGACGACCTGGTGCTGATGGGCATGGCGGAGCATGTGCCCAATCGCGGTATCCGCCTGGTGATGCCGAGTACCGAGGCACGGTCGCAGATTTCGGAGATCCGCACCATTCTGGAGCGGGAAGCGGCGCTCCTCATGGTCAAGGATATACGATCGAGTGATATCGAGAAAATCGCCTCGGCGGCGGCGGCTTTCGAACAGGCCATCGAAGTGGGGTCGTATGTGGAACTACGACGCCTCAACCACGAATTTCACAGGACCATGAATGCCTCGCTTGCCAACACGATGATGGCGAACCTGCTCAATGACCTGAGGGAACGCGATCTGCCGGGTTCCTGGTCGGGCTGGGTCAGCACGAGCACTCTGAAAGCCTCGTCGGATGATCATTTCGACATGGTGGAGGCGTTGCGCAGGCGCGACGGTCCGCAGCTCGCGGAAATCGTTGGTCGACACATTAACCGCTGGCGTGCGCATGCGGCCGAGGCATAGGAGAACGCGCTCCGGCCCGCCAGGCAATATCTATTGCAATATTCCGTAGTGGGCGGCGCGGGCAATCGCCTGCGCCCTGTTGCGTGCTCCGAGCTTTCGCATGGCTGACTGGAGATGCATCACGACAGTCGAGATCGAGCGGTCCAGCGCATATGCCACCTGCTTGTCCGACATGCCCTCCGCGCAAAGGCGGACACATTCCGTTTCGCGCGGGGTCAGCCGCACGGCAACCGTTGCCAGGTCTTCCTGACTGGCTTCTGCCAACAGCTTTCCATGCAGTTTGTGGGCAAACAACATGAATTCCGCCACGAACAGGCTTTCCAGAACCTGCCTGTCCGGCGGTCGTCGCCAGAAACCGGTCACCGTGGCGCAGCCTTTTGATGGGGTCTGAACCGGTACGGTCAATCCGCGCGCCATTTCGGAGTCCCGGAGATAGTTCGCGACCGCCCCCTGGGCCGTGGGTGTCAGAACCGATGGTTCGTCGAAATGATAAGACCAATAGAGTGGCTGGATTGATCTGAGCGCAAGAATCTGGACCGGGTCTGAAAGATAGAGCCCCCCGTCAAACCACATGGATTCCATATCTTTGGGCATGTTGCGCATACCGACGATGGTCGGAGGCACCACTTGTCCATCGGGCGTGAACGGTACGGGCGTATAGTCGTAAATCAGGCCTTCAAGCCCGAATGCAGCAGCCTCCACCATGGCACTGTCGAAAAAACCATCCAGATCCTGCGGCTGATTGCTTCGTCTTCTGCCTTGATCCTGAAGCGCGCTTTTCATCCCGATTCCGCCGTTTGCCTAAACTCCACCCCTGATGATTTTATGCTGAAACTTTGAACCATCGCAATGAGCTTCGGCAACTCTTGCAGATCGAATGCGTAGGAATATTCATACGCCCGGCAAGCTCCTTCGCATCAACACATATGCCTGCTGCCGACATCAAACGGTTCGGACATTCAGCCCCCGACGGATCGCGCCGCCTTATCGTTGGCATTGCGAAATCAAGGCTCAATCAGTCTGCTTGCCGCGAAGCCCAATCAAGCTCACCCGCCGGCTTAAAATTTTCCCGCATCGGCCCGCATTTGGAAAATCCTGTCTGTTGGCGCCATATTCCATATTTTATTTATGGATTATATCTATTTTGGGGACGCACATGACAAAAGATATTTTCTCCGGGTTTAACCGCCGCAACCTCCTGAAACTGGCGGCGGTCACCGCTGCGGCCATCGGCACGCAGGCCGCTTCCGGTTCGCGGGCTTTCGCCGAGCAGGAGCTTTCCCTGAAGGGCAAGCGTATCGGCATCAGTGCCACGGGTACGGATCATTTCTTCGATCTGCAGGCCTATAATGCCCAGATCGAGGAAGTGAAGCGTCTCGGCGGTGAGCCGATCGCGGTTGACGCCAGCCGCAATGACGGCAAGCTGGTATCACAGCTCCAGACGTTGATCGCCCAGAAACCGGATGCGATCGTGCAGCTTCTGGGCACCTTGAGCGTCATCGATCCCTGGCTGAAAAAGGCGCGTGATGCGGGCATTCCCGTCTTCACCATCGATGTCGGCTCGACCAATTCGCTGAACAATGCCACATCCGACAATTGGGGCATCGGCAAGGATCTGGCGTTGCAGCTCGTTTCCGATATCGGAGGCGAAGGCAATATCGTCGTGTTCAACGGTTTTTACGGCGTGACGCCCTGCGCCATCCGTTATGACCAGCTCGTCAACGTCACGAAATATTTCCCCAAGGTGAAGATCATCCAGCCGGAACTGCGCGACGTCATTCCGAACACGGTGCAGGATGCCTTTACCCAGATCACCGCAATTCTGAGCAAATATCCGGAAAAGGGCTCGATCAAGGCGATCTGGTCGGCCTGGGATATTCCGCAGCTCGGGGCAACGCAGGCACTGGTCGCGGCGGGCCGTACTGAAATCAAGACCTATGGCGTTGATGGCAGCCCAGAGGTTCTCCAGCTTGTGGCGGATCCCAACTCTCCCGCTGCGGCCGATGTCGCCCAGCAGCCAGCCGAACTCGGCAGAACGGCCATCCGCAATGTCGCGCGTTATCTGGCCGGCGAAACCCTTCCGCGCGAAACCTACGTACCGGCGCTCATCGCCAACAAGGGGAATGTCAGCGAGGTCTCCAAAAAGCTCGGCATTGGCTGAGGCGTGAACCCGCAAGGCGCGATGCAGCCGCTTCGCGCCTTCAGGCTCTGGTTCGGATGATCTGAACCGCCGTGCATGGAGAATTTGCCGTGGCTGTCGCAACATATCCGGACCATCCGGTCGAGGCTCGCGAGACGGACGACATCATTCGTCTGCGCGATATTACCAAATCCTTTGGCGGTGCCCAGGCTTTGTCCGGTGCATCGCTTGCCGTGCGTCGCGGCACCGTTCACGGCCTCGTTGGCCAGAATGGCGCCGGCAAGTCGACCCTCATCAAGTTGCTGGCCGGCTTGCACGGGGCGGATGGCGGTTCAATCGAGATCGATGGACAATCCTACGATCGGTTGACGCCGCATCTCGTGGAAAAGCTCGGCATCCATTTCATCCATCAGGACCGGTTGCTGGTGCCGACATTCACGGTGGGCGAAGCGCTTTTTCTGGCGCGTGAACCGCGGATCAAAGGGACACCGTTTCTTGACCGCACCCTGATGCGCCGTCGTGCCGCCGAGGTGCTTGAGCGCTATTTCGGTTTGCACCTGCCGAATTCGGCGCTGATTTCCGATCTTTCGGCAGCGGAAAAACAGATTATCCAGATCACGCGCGCGCTCATCGACAATCCCAAGGTGCTGGTGTTCGATGAACCCACCGCAGCCCTTGTGCGGCGGGAGGCGGAACTCCTGTTCTCGCTGATCCGGCGGCTGCGGGAGGACGGCATAACGGTGATCTATATTTCGCATTATCTGGGCGAGATCGTCGATATCTGCGATACGGTGACGGTTCTGCGCAACGGCCGCGATGTCGCAACCCTTTCTGTCGCCGATACATCGGCCGCTGAAATCGGCGCGCTGATGGTGAACCGCGATATCACCGAATTTTACCCCAAGCCCCGGATCGTTCCGGGGGAGGATCTCCTGTCGGTGAAAGGTCTTTCGCTTGCCGACAGATACTCGGATGTCGGCTTCACGCTGAGAAAGGGCGAGGTGCTGGGCCTCGCCGGGTTGGTTGGTTCAGGCGCAAAAGAAGTCATCCGCACTCTTTTCGGGCTGGAGACACCGTCGTCCGGGACGGTGGAGGTGGGTGGCGAGACGATATCGGCCGCCAGCCCGGCACATGCGGCGGCGCGGCGGCTCGCGCTCGTTCCTGAAGATCGTCGTCGCGATGGTGTGGCGCTCGATCTCACCGTCGCTGAAAATACAACACTTGCCAGTCTCGGGCGCTTTTCCCGCCTGGGCTTTCTCAGGAAGACAGACGAACGGCGCCAGGCCGAAGATCTGATCAAGCGGTTGCAGATCAAAACGGAAGGTCCGGATGCGCTGGTCAGAACCCTTTCCGGTGGCAACCAGCAGAAGGTCGCAATCGCCAAATGGCTGAGCCGTCAGTCGGAAATCTATCTTCTCGATGAGCCGTCGGTCGGCGTCGATATCGCCGCCAAGGTCGAGATTTATACGCTGATCGGCGAACTCGCGGCGCGTGGCGCCGGCGTCATCGTCCTCTCCTCCGATATCGAGGAGCTTCTGGGCATAACGGACCGGGTTCTGGTCTTTTTCCGCGGACGGATCACGCGCGAGTTCATTTCGAAAGACACGCGGCAGGAACAAATTCTATCGGAGGTCACAGGTGCTTCGGACGCCCATACTCACAGTCGCTGAAGCCGCGTCCACCGCGCCTCACGATCTGAATTTCCCGCAGCAGGCACCCTTCCGGTTTTCGCGCGAAGGCAATATCCGTCGCAGACTTGCGACCTTTGCCCTGCGCGGCGGCGCGCTTGCGGTTTTTGTCGCGGTTTTTGCCTTCTTTTCGCTTGCGGCCCCCTTTTTCCTGTCAGTGGGCAATATCGGCAACGTGCTGGCGCAATCGGCCATTGGCGGCGTCCTCGCCATCGGGCTGACGATCGTGATCATTGCCGGCGGTTCCAACGTGGTTACGGGGGGCATCGATCTGTCGCTGGCGGCAAATATGGGATTGAGCGCGGCGGTTTACGCAACCCTCACGCAGGCCGGTTATGGTGATGCCACGGCGGCTGCAGGAGCGCTTGCAACGGGGGCCGCAATCGGTGCCGTAAACGCGCTCGCCGTCACGGTCGTCGGCATCGTACCGCTTCTGGCGACGCTGGCGGTGATGAATGTCGTGGCCGGGCTCGAACTGGTTCTGACGCAGAATACCGTCATCCCGGCCTCCACCGAATTCCTCTCGGCCCTTTCCGCCACCGGTCCTGCCGGAATACCGGTGCTGGCCTATGTCCTCATCCTTTTTGCGGGGCTCGTGGCAGCGGTGGTGCAATATACCCCCCTGGGATTGCGGCTTTATGCCGTCGGCGAATTTCCCGAGGCGGCGAGGGCTGCCGGGTTGCCGGTAAAATCCTTCGTGGCTGGCGCATTCGTGACGAGCGGTCTGTTTGGCGGTTTCGCAGGCATATTGTCCGTGTCCTACCTTAGCGGCAGCACCACCGGCTCCGGTGAAATGCTTCTGCCCGTGGTGGTCACCGCGCTTCTCGGCTCCGTCTTTTCACGTCGCCTGGTGCCGACGGTGACCGGCACGCTGCTGTCGGCGCTCTTCGTCGGTTTCCTTGTCAACGGTTTCCAGCTTCTCAACATTTCCAGCACGCTGGTGAGCGGCGTCCAGGGTCTCCTGATCCTGCTCGTCGTGTCCGCCACGACCCTTTTGCGTCGGGAGAACCGCTAATATGTCGTCTGCTGCCATCGCTCCGGGCAATAGAGCCACGATCATCTCGGTCGTGCGGACGGTCGCGCGCTTTGCGCTACCGTCGGCTCTGTTGATCGTTTTTGCCCTGTTCGCGAGCCTTGCGCCCGGATTTCTGACGACGACGAACCTCATCAGCGTGCTGGTCAATAATTTCGTGCTGCTGGCAATCGTCTCCATCGCCATGACTTTTGTCGTGGCCTCCGGCGGCATCGATCTTTCCGTCGGCGCCGCGATTGATTTTGCAAGTTTCGCATTCGTGTCGCTGGTTCTTGCGGGACAGCCAGTGGCAATTGCTGCGCTGGCGGGGCTTGCGGCCGGTGCGCTGGTCGGCATTTTTAATGCCATTCTCATTGCGGGCATCGGCATTTCGCCTTTCCTCGCCACGCTCGGCACCCTGTTCGTCGGCCGCAGCATCCAGCAATTGCTGACCAATGGCGGTAATCCCGTCTATCTGCCTCCCGCCGGTGTGCCCGAAGCCTTTCGGTTCCTCGGTCATGGCAATCTGTTCGGTGTTTCCGTTTCCTTGATTGTCGCCTTCGCCGTGGTCATCGCTGCCTGGAGCATCCTGTCCGGCACGCGCTTCGGCCGCGTCGTCGTTTCCTCCGGAATCCAGGCCAGTGTCGTCCGCTATTCGGGCATCCGGCTTTCCGGTCATGTGGCGGTGGTCTATGTTCTGGCGGCAGCCGTCGCCGCCATTGCGGGGCTCATTATCACCTCGACGGTGACCGTCTACATCCCGTCATCCGGCAACGCCTTTCTGCTGAATGCGATCGGCGCAACCTTCATCGGCACGACGCTTGATCCAAGGGGACGGCCGAATGTGCCCGGCACCGTTCTTGGTGTGCTGCTGCTCAGCATCGTCGCCAATGGTCTTCTGCTGTCAGGCCTGAATTTCTACTGGCAGCAGGTCGGTACGGGACTGCTGATCTTCCTTGTGCTTGCCATCGGCTTCGCCAATCGGAAGGCGACCGCACATGCATGAACCGCCCCGGAAGGGGCGGCGCGAGGATGGCGTTTTTGGATCACAGGCGCGAGACGGCCGGGCGAGAGGCCGTTTCAGACCGCGGCACTCTTTGGTATCGTGCCGGCCGCTTCCGCCTCTTCCCGCTTGATCGCTTCAATGTCACGATAACGGTTGGCCGGATGGTTGGTCGCCAGATAGTCGCCATCGCCGAAAAGCTTTTCCCGTAGTGTGCCCTGCTTGTATGCCGTGGGATAAACACCGCGTTTCTGGAGTTCAGGGACGATATAACCCACCACATCCTCGAAACTGTCGGGTGTCACCGCATAGGCGAGGTTGAAGCCGTCGACGTCAGTATCATCCACCCATTCCTGCAGGATATCGGCGATGCGCGAAGGAGAGCCGACGAAGACCGGCCCCATCCCGCCGATGCCGCCGAATTTCGCCAGTTCGTCGATTGTCCAGGATTTGTCGCCGCCGGCGATGTGCTCGACGAAGGAATGGATTGCATTGGTTTCGACCTTCCGCACCTGGTCCGTCGGTGCATATTGGCCGAAATCGATGCCACTCCAGCCCGACATGAAGACCAGAGAGCCGTCATAGGAAACGTAATCCCGGTATTCTTCGAACTTCTTCTGCGCCTTTTCGTCCGTCTCGTCGGTGATGATCGTGACCAGCGTGTAGATATAGACCTTCTTGGGGTCACGTCCGGCTTCGGCGACGCGTCGGCAGGTTTCCGCAACGTGCTGTTTGAGAACGGATTTGGTCGGGGCGGCGACGAAGATGCATTCAGCATGTTCGGCGGCAAAGGCCTTGCCGGGGCCTGAAGCGCCCGCCTGATAGAGAACGGGGGTGCGTTGCGGCGAGGGTTCACTCAGATGATAGCCCGGCACCTCGAAATATTTGCCCTTGTGGCCGATCTCGTGAACCTTGGCGGGATCGGTGAAAATGCGTCGGTCACGGTCACGCAGCACCGCGCCTTCTTCCCAGCTTCCCTCGAAAAGCTTGTAGAGCACTTCGATATATTCGGCGGCCACTTCATAACGGTTGTCGTGACGGCGCAGGCCGCCCTGGCCGATATTCTTCGCCCCGCTCTCCAGATAGGAGGTGACGATATTCCAGCCGATCCGGCCTTTGCTATGGTGATCGGCGGTCGAAAGCCGGCGCGCAAATGTGTAGGGATGCTCAAACGAGGTGGAAGCGGTGATGCCGATGCCCAGATGTTCCGTCGCCAGCGCAATGGGGGCGGCAAGCTGCAGCGGATCGTTCACTGGTATCTGCGCGGCCTGATGCAGGGCGTGATAGTTCGAACCCTTGTAGACATCGTAATAACCGATGACGTCGGCAATGAAGATACCGTCGAACACGCCGCGTTCCAGCGTGCGGGCCAGATCCTGCCAATAATCGAGATCCTTGTATTTCCAGGATTTATCGCGCGGATGCGCCCAGAGGCCCGGTGACTGATGCCCTACACAATTCATGTCGAAGGCGTTGAAGCGAATGGTCTTGCTCATGCTAAACTCCCAGATATGTCGGAGCCGAGGATAAAGGGGGCATGACGCGCGCGACAGTTTCTTGATGTTTTTTATAGACTAACTTGGAGAATAAAATTCCGCGCTGGGTGGAGCAGGCAACAGCCCTGTCCCGTCACCCCGGACACGCGCGACAGGCGCCACTGAATGAAACCGATGCCGGATGACAGGCGACGCGGATGATTTTTTCGTTCCGCCCGCCAAAATTGGAAGTTCGTAAGGCTACTAAATCGACAAATGTTGTAGATTTTCTCCAGTCGCGAGGCGACAAGATCATGCGGATTGAGATGCCAGTAAACCGGAAGAATGCGATTGTCGCCATCATTGGCGGTGGGTTTAGCGGAGCAGCGCTTGCTGTTCACCTCCATCGCGCTGCCGCGCGGCTGGAAGGGGTGCGGATCGTCGTGTTCGAACCGAGGGAGATGCTGGGCGCCGGGCTTGCCTATTCCACGCCGGAGCCTGCCAACCGGATCAATGTGCCGGCCGGGCGCATGACGCTTTATCCCGATGATCCGGATAGTTTTGTCCGTTATATCGAGAAAACCAATGTGCTGGCGGAGGATGCGGCTGCGCTTCTGCCGGATGGTCAGGTCTATCCCCAGCGCCGTGTCTTCGGCGCTTATGTTGCCGCCGAGATAGCTCCCTTGCTGGAAGCGGGCATCGTCGAACACGAGCGCAGCCGCGTGGAACATGTGGCCCGCCACGGGGAGGGCTGGGAATTGCTTACCGCAGACGGCAACAGTCACGTCGCTGATATCGTGGTGGTGGCGACAAGCCATCCGCCGCCGGCCATTCCGCAGGTGCTGCGACCGCTTGCCGGCCATCCGAAACTGGTGGCTGACTTGAATGCGGATGCTGCGCTGGACAATATCACCGCAGATGATCGCGTTCTGATCGTCGGTAATGGCCTGACGGCGGCCGATGCTTTTGCCGCACTGAAGCGCCGTGGCCATCACGCGCCGGTCGTTTCACTGTCGCGCCGGGGTCTGCGGTCGCGTGGCCATCCCGCCGCGCCGCAGGAGCCCTACGGGGATTTTACCGATCCGCCGCTGGGAAGCGCGTCGGAATTGCTGCGGCGGATCCGTGAGGCTTTGCGCGCAGCGCAGGCAACCGGTGTTACCTGGCATGGCGTTCTGGATGCCGTGCGCCTGCAGGGGCGCGACATATGGCACAATCTTCCCTTGAATGAACGGCGCAGGGTCGTGCGCTGGCTGCGACCTTTCTGGGACGCGCACCGTTTCAGGATTGCGCCGCAGGTCGAGGCGCTTCTGGATGAAGCCGTCGTTTCTGGTGAGTTGCGGATTGTCGCCGGTTCGCTCGTATCAGCACAGGATGACCGGAACGGTTCGCTGCTTGTCGATCTCATGCTTCGTGGCCAAAAGGACATCGCGCGGATCGATGTGGAGGCGATCATCGTCACCACCGGGCCTGCCCATGGCGGGATTCTGAAATCGCAGGCCTTTCTTTCCGGGCTGGAGCAGGCGGGTTTTCTGACACTCTGCCCGACCGGCCTCGGCATCCGTTGCGACGAGCGATCACGCGCCATCGACCGTCAGGGTCAGGCCGTCGAGACGCTGTTGATCGGCGGTCCTCTGGCTCGCGGAACCTTCGGAGAATTGATGGGCCTGCCACAGGTTACGGAACATGCGGTCTATGTGGCCGCGGAGATTGCGAACAGCCTTGCATCGGCCGCGACGGAAAGCCGTCGCTGAACGGACAACACGAAAGGATATTCCAGATGGCGAAAACAGACGCTCCGCTTGATTTTTTATGGTTCATCCCGTCATCGGGCGATGGTTCCTATCTCGGTTCCGATGATCTGTCGCGACCTTCCGATCCCGGATATTTCCGGGAAATAGCCCAGGCGGCGGATCGGCTTGGTTACTCCGGCGTGCTCATTCCCACCGGCGTTGCCTGTGAGGAATCCTTCATTCTGGCGGCCAATCTCGCTGCTTTTACCGAGAAGCTCAAATTCCTCGTCGCCATCCGTCCGGGCGTTGCATCACCCGCCTATTATGCGCGGCTGGCTTCCACGCTCGATCGTGTTTCCCATGGCCGGCTGCTGCTTAACATCGTGGTTGGCGGCAGCGCGCAGGAACTGGCCGGCGACGGCATTTTCCTGCCGCATGACGAGCGTTACGATCACGCCGACGAGTTCTTTCAGGTCTTCAACTCACTGATCGAAACCGGCAAGGGGAATCTCGACGGCAAATATATCAAGGCGCTGGATGCCCGGCTTGGTCTGCCGCCGGTGCAGGAGCCGCGCCCGCCGATTTATTTCGGTGGCTCTTCCGATGCCGGCATCGAGTTTTCGGCCGGGATCACCGACAAATATCTGACCTGGGGCGAGCCGCCGGCACAGGTGGCGGAAAAAATTGCCAAGGTGCGTGCGGCCGCCGCAAAAAGGGGGCGGAAGGTTACCTTCGGCATCCGTCTGCATTTCATCGTACGTGAAACGGACGAGGAAGCCTGGGCCGATGCCGACAGGCTGATTTCGAAGCTTTCCGATGAGACCATCGCTTCCGCTCAGGAGGTCTTCTCCAAGGCCTCGGACTCCGTCGGGCAGGCGAGGATGCAGGCCCTGCACAATGGCCGGCGCGACAAGCTGGAAGTTTCTCCCAATCTATGGGCGGGCATAGGGCTGGTTCGTTCGGGCGCAGGCACGGCACTTGTCGGTTCACCGAAGACGGTCGCGGCACGGCTCAGGGAATATCAGGAGCTCGGCATCGATACCGTCATTGCCTCCGGTTATCCGCATCTGGAGGAGGCCTATCGCCTGTCCGAGCTGCTGTTTCCGGAAATCGGCCTCGGCGGGCCGCGAAACGAGATTCGCTCTTCCTTCGGCGCGAAACAGGTGTTCGGCGGTGGCGGCCATGGCGGCAATGTGAAAGTCGCATCAGGTTCCTGAAGAAAATATCTGGCGGAAGAAACCTCTTCCGCCAGACATGAGGCTTAAGACGCCAAGCGTATTTTGGCGCGTTGACCCGCCGAGGCGCTCTTTCATTTTTTTCGATATTCAGAGAAAAACCTTCTCTATTATAGAGCATAAAAAACATAGAATTACTGTTCTGCGCCGCGCCTTGTGCGATGCTCACGCCATCATTCACCGTGTTTGAGAGGCGTCCCATGGGCACGATTTCCGAGACCAAGATCGACTATAGTGTTCATCCGCGCGTCAATTCCGCGGACCTGATTGCGCCGCGTCCGCGGCCGGCGACCCCGGCGCATATCGTCTCGTCGGACGCGGAAGCGATAGAAATCGCGCAGCGGCTGGCGGAAAAATTCAGGGTCGGTGCGGCGCTGCGCGATCGCGAAGGCCTGTTGCCGATTGATGAGCTGGACGAATATTCCCAGAGCGGTCTCTGGAGCATCAACGTTCCCAAAGCCTATGGCGGGCCGGAAGTATCGTACGCCACGCTTGCCAGGGTCATCGCAACGATTGCGGCGGCCGATCCCGCCATTGCCCAGATCACCCAGAACCATCTGGCAATCGTCGCCACCGTCGATCTGGACGGCACGGAAGACCAGAAAAAACTGTTTTTCGGCTGGGCGCTTCAGGGTATTCGTTACGGCAACGCCTTCTCCGAGTTGAAGAGCAAGACCGTCGCCGATTTCGAGACGAAAGTGGCCCATGACGGCGACAGCGTGATCGTCAATGGCGAGAAATTTTATACGACCGGAGCCCTTCTCGCGCATATCGTGCCGATTGTCGCTCTAGATGAAACGGGGCAGGGATATCTCGTTTTCGCCGACCGTGACGCTCCGGGCCTGACGGTGACCAACAACTGGTCGAGCTTTGGCCAGCGCACCACGGCATCGGGATCGGTGAAGATCGAAAATGTCCGTGTTCCCAAGGAGAGGGCGGTAAAGGTCACCTCCTTCGATCACCCCACCATTGGCGGCCCGGTCTCGCAGATCATCCAGTCGGCAATCGATGTGGGCATTGCCCGCGGCACGATCGATGACACCATCGCCTTCATCGGCAAGCACAGTCGTCCGTGGCTCGACAGCGGCAAGCAGACGGCGGGCGAAGATCTCTTCACCATTGCCGCCATCGGCGATCTGAAAATCCGTCTGCATGCAGCCGAGGCGCTTCTTGAAATCGCCGGTCACAGCATCGATGCCGCAAAGCGGAACACGACGCTGGAAACCGTTTCGGAAGCGACGATCAGGACCGGGGAATCGAAGGTTCTGACCACCGAAATCGCTATTCTAGCAACCAACAAGCTCTTCGAACTTGCCGGCACCCGTTCGACACTTGCCGAACATGGGCTGGACCGGCATTGGCGAAACGCCCGTGTCCACACGCTGCACGATCCGGTGCGGTGGAAATATTTCCATGTCGGAAACTATTATCTGAACGGCGCACACCCCCCGCGCCATGCCTGGAATTGAGGCTGTTTCCATGACAACGACTGACCGGAAGCTGCATCGCGAGGCCGCGTTGACCTCGGGAAAACCTGCGCCGCATATCCCGCCGCGCCGGACGAAGGCTCACATCATAAAGGACGATGCCGAGGCTATTGCCGTTGCGCAGGAGCTTGCGCGCGGCTTTGCCGCCGGGGCGGCGGAACGCGACAGGGAGCGGCGGTTGCCGCTCGCCGAAATCGAGCGTTTCTCGCAAAGCGGGTTGTGGGCCATCACCGTGCCGAAAGACTATGGCGGTGCCGGCGTTTCGGCCGTAACGCTTGCGGAAGTGACCGCGATCATTTCCGCCGCCGATGGCAGCATCGGGCAAATTCCGCAAAACCATTTCTACATGGTCGAGGCCTTGCGGTTGGCCGGCAGCGAGGAACAGAAGCGGCATTTTTTTAAGCGCATTCTCGACGGAGACCGGCTGGGCAATGCCTTCACCGAAATCGGTACAAAAACCCCGGTCGATTACAAGACGCACTTCGCCAAGCGGGATGGCAGGCTGCTGTTGAACGGACAGAAGTTCTATTCCACCGGTTCTCTGTTTGCCCACATCATCGTTGTCGTCGCCAAGGGGCCGGATGGGCGGGTGAATATCGTCTTTATCGATCGCGCAACGGCTGGGCTTTCGCTGGTCGACGACTGGACGTCCTTTGGCCAGCGCACGACAGGCAGCGGCACTGTCACCTTCGATGAGGTAGAAATCACACCGTTCCAGGTCGTGGATCACGATGTCGTCTTCGAGCGGCCGACACCCATGGGGCCTTTCGCGCAGATCATCCATGCCGCCGTTCAGGTCGGCATTGCACGCGGTGCTCTCGCGGAAACGATCTCCTATGTTCGCGCCCATGCTCGCCCGTTTTTCGAGCTGAGCATCGAGCACGGTTATGAAGACCCGCACACCATCCATGCTGTCGGAGACGTTTCCATCCGCGTGCATGCGGCCGACGCGCTTCTCGCAAGAGCCGGCCGCATCCTCGACAGTGCGAGTGCGGCACCGGACGAAAAATCGGTGGCAGCGGCCTCCATCGCGGTGGCGGAGGTCAAGTCGCTTGGTACGGAAGCCGCTCAACTTGTGTCTACGAAGCTCATAGAACTCGGCGGGGCGCGTTCCACGCTGGAAAGCTATGGGCTCGACCGTTACTGGCGCAATGCCAGAACGCATTCGCTGCATGATCCCGTCCGCTGGAAATATCACCATATCGGCAATTTCTATCTGAACGGCACGCTGCCGCCGCGTCACGGGGCCATCTAGCGTCCGGTTTCAAAATCACAAATCCCCTACCCAAACCGGCGATCACCGATCGCCGGACGACCATTCAACGCCATCAGGAAACAGAGACCATGACGTATCATCCAGATCCCAACCGCTATGAAGACGCCACCTTCCGCCGTGTCGGGCGCAGCGGCCTGAAACTGCCGGCGATTTCCTTCGGCCTCTGGCACAATTTCGGCGATACGACGCCGCTCGAAACTCAGCGCTCCATTCTTTTCAAGGCTTTCGATCTCGGCATCACCCATTTCGACCTTGCCAATAATTACGGCCCGCCCGCCGGCAGCGCCGAGGTGAATTTCGGCCATATACTGAAACAGGATTTTGCGGCCTATCGCGATGAGCTGATCATCTCCACCAAGGCCGGCTGGGACATGTGGCCCGGTCCCTATGGACGTGGCGGCGGCTCGAAAAAGGCGCTGCTTTCCAGCCTCGATCAGAGCCTGACCCGGCTGGGGCTGGACTATGTCGATATTTTCTACTCGCATCGTTTCGATGCGGAAACGCCGCTTGAAGAAACTGCCGATGCGCTGGCGCAGGCCGTTCGTCAGGGCAAGGCGCTCTATGTTGGCGTGTCGTCTTATTCCGGCGTGAAGACGCGTGAAATTGCGGCGCTGCTGAAAGAGCGCGGCGTGCCGCTTCTCATCAACCAGCCTGCCTATAATCTCTTCAACCGCTGGGCCGAAAAGGACCTTCTGGATGCGACCGACGAGGTCGGTGCGGGTGTGATTGCTTTCACGCCGCTGGCGCAGGGACTGCTGACCAATAAATATCTGAACGGCGTGCCGCAGGATGCGCGCGTCAACCGTCCGGGCGGGGATTTCCTGCGGCCGGAGCATCTGAAGCAGGAAAATATCGATCGAGCCCGCGCTCTCAATGAGATTGCCAGAAACCGCGGGCAGTCGCTGGCGCAGCTCGCCATCGCCTGGGTGCTGCGCGACAAGCGCGTCACCTCGGCGCTGATTGGCGCAAGCTCCGCCAGACAGGTGGAGGAAAATGTCGCGGCGCTCAAGAACCCGTATTTTACGGCGGAAGAGCTGGCGGAAATCGATCGTTATGCCGTCGAAGGTGGCATCAATCTGTGGGAAAAACCGTCCCACGACGAAGTGGTCTGATGCATTCTGTCTTACCAACAATCGCCCGGGTTTTCCCGGGCGATTTTTTCGTCAGGTCACGTTGCTTCAACCGCCATATTCGATGATTTCAAGCCCGGCGTTATAGTCGGTCGCGTAGATCAGCCCATTGGCATCAACAAAGACATCGGCCGACTGGATGACCTTCGGCCGGCCCGGCCGCCGGTCCGTCATCGTTGCCGGCCCTGCCGGAACGAGCGCGCCGGTTTCGACGGGATGATAGGGATCGGAAATATCGAAGGCGCGGATGCCGGCATTCTGCCAGGTGGCGAAGATCAGCGTTTCCGACACGAAAGAACCCGGCCGGTTTTCGTGCAGGTTATGCGGGCCGAAATGGCCGCCCTTCTTCCCATAATCGATCTCGTTCGGGATCGGGAATGTCGAAATGCTGACCGGATTTTCCGGAGCGCGGATGTCGAAAATCCAGGTGTGCTTGCGCCCATCCTCCTCGTTGTCCAGCACGGCCTCGTCGGCGACTACCAGCAGGTCGCGGCCCGGCAAGGGCAGCGGCGAATGGGTACCGCCGCCATAGGGCGGTGACCAGTTACGATGGGCGATGAGCTTGGGAGCCGAATGATCGCTGACGTCAAGCAGGGTCAGGCCGCCATCACGCCAGCAGGCATAGGCGGTGTCGCCATGCACCAGCGCGTGATGAAGGGCATAGCGTTTTCCCTCGCCCCATGCCGGTTTTTCACCCTCGGCCATGTTCATGCCCGGCAGCCACCAGCGGCCCAGCAATTGTGGCCTCGTGGGATCGGCAAGATCGATGGTGACGAAGATATAATCGGAAAAGCCGTCCAGCAGCGCCGAAGCGTAGGCGTAACGCCCGCCCACATACCACAGGCGGTGGAAACCGATGCCGTCGACATCCAGCTGGCCGATTTTCCTGGGCTTGTCGGGTGTCGAGATGTCGAACACCGTCATGCCCGCAGTCCACACCCGCTCGCGTTTTTCCGCAGCGACCGTCTCACCGACCGATTTGGTATAATAGGCCTTTTCGTCGGTGAAGGACTGGACATCGGCGAAAAGATCGAGCGCATTGATGACCAGCAGCAGGTCGTCATGGGTCTGGAGGTGAATGTTCCAGGTGTTGGACGGGGCCTGCACGTAGTTGACGGTGACAGGGTTTTTAGCGTCGCGCACGTCGATGATCGAAAAACCCTGCGACCATGGATGTGCCACATAGGCGTAACCGCGATGGACCATCAGTTGCAGGCCATCGCCACGGCCGCCGATATCGCTATGGCCGATGAGTTTCATGTTGCGGGTGAAATCGGGTTTCGGAAGGTCTGGGGCGGCCATGGTCTGCTCTTGCGTTGCTATGGGAAAAGCGCCGCCTGCGGGCGGCGGCGCATCTTGGTAAAGGCGATCAATGCTTGACGGCGGGGATCCAGGCGGCGGTAGCGGCGTCGCTTTTCAGAAATGCCGGG
The DNA here is from genome assembly GCF_027212525.1 of Agrobacterium sp. SOY23. NCBI lineage: Bacteria > Pseudomonadati > Pseudomonadota > Alphaproteobacteria > Hyphomicrobiales > Rhizobiaceae > Agrobacterium > Agrobacterium sp. SOY23. The sequence continues at coordinate 127,327 of NZ_JAPWDT010000005.1, forward strand.
AATTTCTTCTGGAGGTCCTCGATGGTGCCGATGTCGTTTTTCACCAGATCGTCACGGGTGATGAGGGTCGGTTGCAACAGCACCGACCGGCCGGGGAATTGGCCTGCGATCGAAAGCGAGACGGCACGCACCGACACTTCGCCGACGACGGCGGCGTTGGTTGCGGCGGTGGCGACCCAGGCGCTGTCCGGCTCGGTGATGAGCTGGATGTCGGCGGTCGAAATATCAACGCCGTAAATCTTCACCTGCTGCGAAAGGCCAAGTTCATCGATGGCGAGCTTCGCGCCCTTGGCGAATTCATCCCACGGGGTGAAGATGACGGAAATATCCGGATTGGCGCGCAGGACGGCCTTCGTCTGATCGGCGACGGAGGCCGGCACCGTATCGTTGACGACGCCCCAGACGGCCTTTTCCTTCAGATTGTGTTTGACGATGAAGTCTTTCCACACGGCGTAACGCCGGTCGAGCGGCGCAAAGCCGGCGACATAGACCGCCCCGCCGACAAAGCCGTCGCCCTTGTCCTTTACGGCCTGGTCCAGCACCAGCCTCGCCATGTCCTTGTCGCTTTGCTCGATCTGCGGGATTTGCGGGTTTTCGAGGTCCACGTCATAGGCAACGACCTTGATACCCTTGTCGAGCGCCTTTTGCGCCACGTCCTTCAGCACTTCCGGGCGGCCATTGTTGATGATGATGCCGTCGACGCCGAGATTGATCGCCTGCTCGACGAGGTTTCTCTGCGTGTCATTGTCATTGCGGGCCTGGGAGACGGTGAGCTTGACGCCGAGCGTATCGGCCTGCCGCTTGACGCCCGCCTCAAAGGCCTGCAGCCAGTCGCCGCTGCCGAGGAAGCTGACGACGGCAATGTTGACCGTCTTCTTGTCGAAGGGTGCCGGGGCGCCTTCGATGCCGGCGGAAAAGGCGCTGGTGGAGAGGAAGCTAAGCGAGATGACGGCCGCGGCCAGTGTCTTGACGGTCTTGAACATGGTTTCCACTTCTCTGGACGGATATTGAAAGGTCAGATTTTTGTGCGGGCAACGCCGTAGGTCAGCGCCAGCGCGCCAACCAGAACGGCGCCCTTGATGAAGTCCTGCGTGTAATAAGGCGCGTTCAGCATGGTGAGGCCATTGAGCAGCACGCCGACGAAAACGGCGCCGACAAGCGTGCCGAGAACATTCGGACGGCGAAGCGCCAGAACCGCAAAGCCGATCAGCGCGGCCGCGACCGAATCCATCAGCAGCGACGCGCCGGAGGAAACGTCACCCCGGCCGACGCGGGCGGCGACGATGATGCCGCCAAGCGCCGCGAGCGTGCCGGAAAGCACGTAGGCGAAGGTCTTGATCCTGTCGACATTGGCGCCAGCAAGCCGCGCCGCCGTTTCATTGCCGCCGGTGGCGTAGATCAGGCGGCCCAACCTCGTTTTTTCGGTCAGAATGAACAGAACGACGGCGACGATGGCCATCAGCACCACGGGCAGGGGGATGAAGCCGAACAGGCTGGAGCGCCCGATCGTCAGGAAGGCGGGATCGTATTTGCCGCTGGCCGTCGAACCGTCAGGCAGGATGAGGCCGACGGAGATGGAACGGCCGGCCGTCGGGATGAGCTGGAGGCCGGTCAGCAGGAACATGGTGGCGAGTGTGGCCAGCAGGTCCGGCACCTTGAGCCTGACGATCAGGAAAGCATTGGCAAGGCCGACAAGCGCGCCGAAGGCCAGTACCAGCGGCACCGTCTGCCAGGCACTCAGCCCCAGCACGATCATCGCATAACTTGCGGCCATGACGCTGGATGCCGCCACCGCCCCGACCGAGAGGTCGAAGCCGTTGATGGCAAGCGTGACGCTGACGCCGGCACCGATGATGGCGACGACGGAGACCGCCTGCAGGATGCTCATGAGATTGTTGATGTTGATGAAGGCGGGCTGCGCGAGCGAAAAACCGACGACCATCGCCGCGAGCAACAGGAAAACCGCGCCCCGTCTTATCGCGTTTCGCAGCGTTTCCAGTGTCGCCGTTTCTTTTGACTGTTCTGAAATATCTCGGGTGCCGTCGACCATCAGGCGGGTTCCTTGTGAAGATGCGGCGTTCCGGCATCGTTGGTTTGTTCGAAAAGGGTGTGGCTATCCATCACGAGAACCCGGTCAGCCACCTCATAGGCTTCTTCCGGATCGGATGTGGCGATGAGCGTGGCGCGCCCGGAATGGCGGCGAATGGCGGCAATGATATCCTGCCGTGCGCCGACATCGACGCCCTGGAACGGTTCGTCCAGCAAAAGCAGGCGGCTGGGCTCGGCTTCCCAGCGGCCGATGACGACCTTCTGCTGGTTGCCGCCCGAAAGCGACCAGATGGAGGCGTCGGCCGATTGCGCCTTGATCGACAGGCGCTGGATCGCTTTCCGGCCTTCCTCTTTTTCCCGGTTGGATAACAGGAAACCGGAGGGATACCATTTTCCGAGATGCGGCAGGCTGATCGTTGCGGCAATGCTTTCGCCCGGCCAGTCGGCATGAATGAAAGAGGATCTGTGCCGGTCTTCGGCGGCCATCACCACGCCGGCGGCGATCGCTTCGGCGGGGCTGCCCGGCGCATAGGTCTTGCCATCCAGAAATGCCTGTCCGCCCGAAAAGGCGCCAAGGCCAAATAGCGTGGACAGAAGACGGCTTTTACCGGCTCCGAGAACGCCGGTGATGGCGACCACCTCTCCCTCCCGGACGGAGAGGGAAAAGGGTGCGCTTTCCGGCAGCAGACGCGTGTTTTCCAGTCGCAGCACCGTCTTTTCGAAATCACGCCGCCGGTCCGGGCGCGCCGCATTCAACGAACGGCCGATCATGGTTTCAATGGCGGCGCTGAAATCGACGGGCCGGACAAAGGAACCGACATTGCGCCCGCCGCGTAGGATTTCGACCCGGTCCGCGAGCGCTTCGAGATCGGCGGTTCGGTGCGAAATATAGAGCACACCGATCCCGCGCGCCTTCAGGGAGCGTACGAGATCATAAAGACGGGCCGATTCCCGAGTGGAAAGGCTGGCCGTCGGTTCGTCCAGAATGATCAGCCGGGCCTTGTTGGCGAGTGCGCGGGCAATGGCGACCTGCTGCCGGTCAGCGGCGCTCAGCGTCTCGAAATCCCGGTCGAGCGGCAGATCGAAACCGGTTTCGGCGAGAATGGCCGCAGCCTGCCGGCGGACCGATTTTTTCGACAGGAAGAAGGGGTGACGGCCATCAACGAAATGGTTGAGCAGAAGCGCGTCCGCGACCGTCAGACCCGGAATGCCAACGACATCCGTTGACTGATGGACCGTGACGATGCCCTGCGATGCCGCATCCGCCGGGCTTTGCGGTGAAAACGGCTTGCCTTGCCATGTCATCGTTCCGGCATCCGGCCGATAAAGCCCGGAGAGAATTTTAACGAGCGTGGATTTTCCAGCACCGTTTGCGCCCATCAGTGCGACGACTTCACCCGCCTCGATTGCGAGATGCGCATCGGTGAGGGCCTTGGTGGAGCCGAAGGCATGGGAGATGTTCTGAACGTCGAGAAGGGGCATGTGCGGAAATCCATCCTGTAACAATCCAGTTTGGTAATACTTTTGCAGCGGCAAACAAGAATGGCCCTTCTATTGTGCCGTCAAAGCAGGGAATAAATTTCCATCGTCCTCTGCGCGGGTTCCAAAGGATTGAAATTCATCATTTTTACGCGATCTTGGCCAATCGGTCAGACCAGCGTTGCGAAGAATCTCCGCCCTTCCAGCTTGAGCAAAACCTGTCATTTCCTGTGCCCGCGAGACAAAAGAAAACTCGTTTCCCCGCGCAAAATAGCAATATTAAACCCATAAAAACGATAGATTATATGCGCATAATTTGAGGACTATCCAGCCGCCACTCAATTGGAGAAAAATCCCGATGTCTTTGAAACCCGGTCACATCGCTCTTGCGCTTTTGCCTTCGCTTCTGGCCGCCGGGGCCGTAAGCGCACAAGGGCTGAAAGGCGCGCCCGATCCCTTCGACAAGGGTGGCGTCAAGATCGCGCTGATCAGCTATATTTCCGCCGGCGATTTCTTCCAGGCCTATCAGTCTGGCGCCGAGGCGCAGGCAAAGGCGCTGGGCGCAGACCTCAGGATATTCCCCGGCAGGCAGGATGCAGCGCAGCAGCGTGAGCAGATCCTGCAGGCGATCAATCTTGGTGTTGAGGCCATCATCATCGATCATGGCCAGCCGGAATCGCTGACGGATGTGGTTCAGCAGGCACTGGACAAGGGTATCAAGGTCGTCGCTTTCGACGTGAACCTCAACAATCCGAAGATCCCGCAGGTCGAGCAGTCGGATCATCGTCTGGCTGAGCTGGCGCTTGATCAGGCCTTGAAGGATAACGGCACGAATTTTAAGGCCGGTTATGCCTATGTGGCGGGTTTTGCGCCGCTCGACCGCCGTAACGAGGTGTGGGACAAAGTGAAGGCAGCCAATAAGGGCATTGTCGAGAAGGCCCGTTTCGGAACGGTGAGCGATACGACCGCAGCGGCCACGGCGGATCAGGCCAAGGCCGTTCTGCGCGCCAACCCGGAAATCTCGGTGATTTTTGCACCCTATGATGAATTTGCCCGTGGCGTGAAATTGGCTGCGGCCGATCTGGGTATCGGTGACAAAATCAAGATTTATTCTGCCGATGTTTCCACGGCCGATATTCAGGAAATCGTCGAGCCGGGCAGCCCCTGGGTCGCCACTGCGGCGACCAATCCGGCTGTGGTGGGTGCCGTGTCGGTGCGCGCCGCCGCACTTGAAATCGCCGGTGAAAACGTGCCGAAAACCATCGTTGTCGATCCGGTTCTGGTTACCCAGGAACAGTTACGGGCGGCAGGCGTGAAAACCATCGAAGAGCTTGCGAAGAAAATTCCCGCCTTCTCGACCAGCACAGCTGCCACCGCGAGCTGGATACCGGCCGCAGCCTTTTGAACCGCCTGGAAAAACGGATGTCAAAAACGCCCCGGCCCGCCGTGCCGGGGCGTTTTCATGTCGGCAATGGCCTCCGGGTCTCCCTAGCGCACAATTGCTTATCTTTCGAATTGTTGGCACGCCGTTTGCTCTGGAAAGAGGGGGATGGTTCCACTCCTTTCCAGCCGCGCCCTGTTAAAGAAGGGAAGGGCCGTCAGGCCTTCCCCTTCCAGGGAACGAGAACCCGCTCCAGCAGCCGGACCGAAAAACCGAAGCCGAAAGCGCAGATGGAGATGATGGCGATGCCGACGAACACCACGTCGGTTGCCAGGAACTGTGCGGCGGACATGATGAGGAAGCCGATGCCGCGCGTGGAGGCGATCAACTCGGCGGCGACCAGCGTTCCCCAGCCGATACCGAAGGCAATGCGCACACCGGTGAGGATTTCCGGCAGGGCGCTTGGCAGCACGATGTGCGTGAAAAGCTGCAGGCGCGATGCACCAAGCGAGCGTGCCGCATTGGCGCGCTCGACCGAAACGGAACGCACGCCGGCTTGCGCCGAGAGGCAGATCGGGGCGAACATGGCCAGAAACAGCAGGGCTACCTTGGATGTTTCTCCGATGCCGAGCCAGATGATCATCAACGGCAGATAGGAAAGCGGCGGCAGCGGCCAGTAGAACTCGATAGGCGTATCGAGAATGCCCTTGGCCCAGCGGTTCAGGCCCATCAGAAGGCCGATTGGAATGGCGGTGACGACGGCAAGCGCGGCGGCAAGACCGATGCGAAACAGGCTGGCGCCGATGTGTTGGCCAATCGATGCGCCGGCATAACCGTCGGTGTAGATCACGGTGAACTGGTGCAGCACTTCGCCGGGGCGTGGCAGGAAGAGGCTCGGCGCGAGTTTGAGCGCCGTTGCCGCCCACCAGGCGAAAATCAGCACGGCGGCGGTGGCGATGCTGATCGCGACTGTCGGCCTGCCGTCCAGCCCGAAACCGGCCATCCTCACCGTCCTGGGCTTTGTGGGGGCGGTTTCCATCGCCTTGCCTTCAAGTTCCAGCGTCGTCATGCGTGAAGCTCCGTCTTGCTGTGGTCGTGATGCAGAATTTCGCGGATCTCTTCGCGCAGTGTGTTGAATTCCTGCGAGAGATGGATGGAACGCACATCGCCGGTTTCAACGAAGCGGCGCACGAAATCGAGATCATAACGCGCGACGACCCGGCCGGGCCGGGGCGACATGACGATGACCTGTGTGCCGAGAAAAAGTGCTTCCTCGATGGAATGGGTGATGAAAAAGATGCGTTTGCCGGTTCGGTGCCAGACGGAAATCAGCAATTCCTGCATCTGCTCGCGCGTCAGGCTGTCCAGAGCGCCGAACGGCTCGTCCATCAGCAGAATAGCGGGCTCGGTGGCCAGCGCCCGCGCGATACCGACACGCTGGCGCATGCCGCCTGAAAGTTCATGAGGGAAGTTCTCGGCGAAATCCCTGAGGCCCACCAGCGCAAGCAGTTCCTCGGCTTTTTCTCGCCTTTGTTTCTTGCCGATACCTGCGAATTTCAATCCGAGCGCCACGTTGTCGGCGATGTTGGACCAGGGCAGCAACGTATCTTTCTGGAAGACGACGCCGCGGTCCGCGCCCGGCGCTGTGATTTCGCGGCCGTTCAAGGTGATGGACCCCTCGGAGATGGGCAGGAATCCGGCAATTGCGTTCAAAAGCGTGGATTTGCCGCAGCCCGAAGCGCCGAGCGCCACCACGAAAGCGCCTTCGGGGATATCGAGGTTTACACGGTCGAGCGCGTGGATTTCCTTGCCGTCGTGCCCGTCGAAATAAACGGTGGCGTTCTGGATTTGCAGCATTTTATCGTTTCCAAAGTGGCAAACCCGCCGGTTCCCTGGGAACAGGCGGGCGCGTGTTTTCTCTTGCCGTGCTTACTGGGTGAGCTTCAGCGCGTCCGCCGTCGTGAAGGCCGCGTAGCTCGGCAGAACCTCGGAAATCTTGCCCTGGTCCTTGAGGAACTGCGATGTCGCCTTGAGGATTTTGGCAACGCCGGAATTTTCTCCGCCGCCGAGCCATGCGTCGGAAGCCTGGACATCCGGCGTCAGCAGGTTGAGATTGTTAAGTGCGGCTGCCTGCTGTTCCGCAGTGCCGCCAAGGAGCTTGGCAAGTGTTTTGGCATTTTCACTTTGAGGCCCCCATGCAGCCTTGTCGGCGGCGAAGGAGGCGTAATATTTATTGATGACACCGGCGAATTTGATCAGGAATTCGTTGTTGTCATCGGCGAATTTGCCGGTCGCAACCCAGGCGCTGAAGGTTGGGGCGCCCTTTTCGGCCACTTCCTTCGAGGTGATGAGAACCTTGCCGTTTTTCTTCAGCTCGGTCAGCGCCGGATCCCAGACGAAACCGCCGTCAATGTCGCCACGATTATAGGCGGCGACGATTTCCGGCTGCGGAATGGCCAGAACCTGCACGTCCTTTTCCGAAAGGCCGCGCGACTTGATCAGTTGCAGAAGCTGATAGTGGTCAGTGGAAACCGGCGCGGCGGCCAGCTTTTTACCCTTGAGATCATCGAGGCTTTCAATGCCCGAGCCGTTGCGAACGACGAGAGCCTCATCGATGCCGGAGATCGAGGACAGGTAAAAGGCCCTCACGTCGAGGCCGCGCGAGGTGGAGGAAGCGAAGGGACTGGAGCCAACATAGCCGATCTGCACATCGCCGGAGGCTATGGCCGCGAAGATTTCCGCGCCCGAATTGAACTTGCGGAAGTCAATATCGTAGCCGGTTTCCCTGGCGAATTCGCCGTTGGCAATCGCCACGGAGGAAGGCAGCGCATCAGTCTGATAAGCGACGACCACCTTTTTTTCTGCCGCTTCGGCCATAAATGCCGGAGCCGTCATGCCAATGGTCGCTGCGATCACAGCGGAAAAGAGTGTTCTGGGCGTCATGTCTCTGAGCTTTCCGGCGGTAGCGCCATTTCTTCGGAATTCATGTGAATGAAGAAAAGCATAAGTGACGCGCCGGGAATTGGCAGGAAAACCAATCTATAGAATTCCACCGAACGGTAAATTCTTGGCGGAAAAACCATAAAAACTATAGAAAACTATCCGATCAAGATCGTCGCCTTGACGGCAAAGGCCGTGAAGACACCCATCGGGCTTTGGCAAAGGCCGGAACTGTTGTGTGCCCCTCCGCCTGCGACCTGCGTGCCACGAAGGCCAGCTTTGAGGCGGACCCAAAATGCATCAGGCGCAAGAACGGCGGAGGGGGATCGCGGTTATGTCAGGGCTTTGCCGCCATCGCTTCCTTGCCGAGGGAGAGAGCCTCCTTTACCGCGAGCTCTGCCATGGCCAGTGCGGCATCGCGGGTTCTCGCCGCTGCGACAAACCGGCCGTTATGGCAGAAGCTTGCGCCTTCGACGCCACACGCCGCTTCCAGATCCTTGTCCGTCAGACCGGCCCAGGCCACCGGTAGGTCCGCACGCAGATCAAAGCCTTCATCCGCGCGACGGATACCGGTCAGGCACCAGTCGTTGTTGCGTGGATGAACGACAAAGAGCAGATGGTCGGCGCCGGACTTCACGATGGCGGGCCGAAACGGCATGCCCATCGGCAGTTCCAGAATATGCCCTTCACCGGTATCGACGATAGCCTGCTTCACCAGCGCTTCGGCCCGCAATTTCGCGGCGCTGTTGGCGATTTTTGCCTCAACGAAGCTGCGGGCAACGGCCAGCGCCGCATGGAAACTGCGATTGTCCGCCTCGGGATCGGTCTCGTCGAAAACAGGCTTCAGCGTTTCCAGCAAGACAGGCAGGGTCAGCCCGGCAAGCGGCCCGGCGATGAACGGGCTGAGCGCGCCATTATCGACCAGATCGACCGGCAGCACAAAGCTGGTATCGAAAGAGGCATGGACGGTTTCGATATGGTCTTCCGGTACACCGAAGGCGGCAAGATAGTCACGGCCGAAATGCTTCCAGATCAGGCCGAACGAGCTATATGGCTGGCCGTCGTCCCGCAACGGTGCACCACGCTGGTGGTGGTCAAAGATGCCTTTTGCCGCATCGTAGATGCCGCCGACATCGTAGATGATACGGTCTTCGCTGGGTGTGATCCATTCGGGCGCCCTGCTGCGGACGAGACGTGCCTGCGGAAAAAGCCGGGTCAGTACGACACTGGACAGAAGTTCGTCGGCATGGAAGCCACCGGAATGGGTGACGAGGAAGTCCGGGATCATGTCGGGATACGCCTTGTTGCTTGCGGAAGGTCCGGCTGGAAAACTGGGCACCTGATACCTGTTGCCGGGCGCCACCTCAACCCGCCATTCGCCACGGAGACCAAAAGCAATGACATGCTGTACCGTGTCTCCGTGGCAGCTATCTCAATCCGCTGAGGTACGTTTCTCCCCCATCAGATTTCGCCGATTGCCTCACGATTCATTTCAACGCATTATTTTCCGGCAGTACCCGCTGCATTGGTTTTCATTTGATTGAACCTATGGAGGAACAAATGGAAGGTGCACCTGTACGTTTTCGCGCTCTCGAGGATTGTGAGGCCTCGGGCATTCCCATACCTGCCGGCCCCTATGTCGGGACGGAGAAAATTCATGAACAGGACGATCAGCCGTTCGTAAAAATATTTCGATACAGTCTTGATCTGTCGGGCGAGGGGCAACGGCTTGACGTTACGCCCCTGGTGGAACTTGGCAAAATCACCGTCGTTCGGCAAAGCTCTCTCTGACGCCATCATTTTTGTCGTTTGAGAGCGTCGCATATTTCGATATGCCGCCAATCAGAAACTCTCCTCGCGGAGGGTTTCTTTTTTTATCCACGCTCACCCGGCTTGCGCGCAAAAAAGGAGAGGGGGCGGGAAGTCAGCGAAGACGTTGCGGCGTGGCATCCGCCGGTATCAGCGGGATGTAGCTTTCTCCTGCCAGCTGCTCGCGATGTTCGCCCTTCGCCCTGGTGATCAGTTCCGGATCGGTCAGCGCACGCACCGCAGAGGCGGCAAGAACCTTGCCGGCTTGCAGCATGCCCTTGTGGGCGTAACCCGAAGTCCCCTGCGAGACCATCTGCCAGGTATGCGGCGGCGTGCCGTAAGCCTCGGTCGCAACATATACCTGACCTGTCGGAACGAGCCAGCTTACGTCACCGACATCGGTTGAGCCGTGCAGGAAGGTCGGCACTTCTTCAAAGGCGTTCAGATCCTCCGAAAGGACCTTGCCACGTTTTGCAATACGGGCCTGAACTTCACTGGTGAAGGTCTTCTGGATATTTCCAGCGAAATCCTTTTCGCTGTTAGAAAAACCGGCAACGCCGATTTTTTCGAACTCCTGATGCATCATGCGCGCCAGAGTGATGTTGGGCACAAGGTCAGCCGAGGCCGCGTCGAAAGTAATCTCCAGCTCGGTGCCTGTCATCAGGGCGGCGCCGCGCGCGACATCCTTCACCCGTTCGGTGATGTCGCGGACCTGATCCATCCGCGGTGCGCGTATCTTGTAAAGCACCTGCGCCTGCGCCTGAACCACATTCGGTGCCCGTCCGCCGGTATCGGTGATGGCATAGTGAATGCGGCCATCCTGAATGATGTGTTCGCGCAGATAGTTGCAGCCGACATTGGTCAACTCGACGGCATCCAGCGCCGAGCGTCCCAGGTGAGGTTCAAAACCTGCATGAGCACTCGTTCCCCGGAAGGAGAAATAGAGCTGGTTGGTCGCCAGCATGCGGGCGTTATAGGCGAGGTTTTCATCCCAGGGATGCCAGGTGAATGCCACATCGACGTCGGAAAACAATCCTTCGCGTGCCATATACGCTTTGCCGCCACCGCCTTCTTCGGCTGGGCAGCCGTAATAACGGATCGTGCCCGCCAGCCCCAGTTCGTCCTTGCAGGCCTTGAGGGCAAGGATGGCGGCGAGCGCACCGGTGCCCAAGAGGTTGTGACCGCAGCCATGACCATTGCCGCCTGCGACGACGGGATCATGATGGGTGACGCCGCTCTTCTGGCTGAGGCCCGTCAGTGCATCAAATTCACCCAGTATCGCGACGACCGGCTGGCCTTCGCCGTAACTGGCTACAAAAGCGGTCTCTATATTGCCGGCATTGCGCGTGACATCAAAGCCTGCCTTTTCCAGTTCATCCGCCAGAAGCGCCGCCGAACGTGTCTCTTCATAACGGATTTCTGCAAAAGACCAGATTGCATCGGACACCGACTTCAGATTGTCGGATTGGGTGGCGACGGTCCGTTCGATAATGTCGAGATAGGTCATTTTCTTCCTTCAGGCGGTCTGTTCGACAGGTTTGTTGCCATGAACGGCGGGAAAGGTGGTGGCGATAACGCAGACGAGAACGGCACAGGCAACGATCACCGAAAACGCAATCCCGTAATTTTGATTGGTGGCCGACAGAACGGCTCCGATCAGCATGGGGGATGCAAACGAGCCGAGCTGTGCGAGCGAATTGATCAGACCCGTTGCCGTACCCACTGTGTTCTGCGGGAAGTGTTTCATGATGCTGACGAATACGCTGATCGAGATCGCATTCAGGAAAACGTTGGAAACCGACAGGTAAGCGAAGGCAAGCGGAATGGATTCCTCATTGGCCATGAGATAGATGAATATCGCCGATACGGCCGCGCCGATGCAGATCAGATACTTTTCCTTCTGGTGGAAGAAGCGGTCGAGCAGCCAGCCGCAGGTGAGGAACGAGATGAAGCCCAGCGCCGGCGGGATCATCGAATAGGCGCCCATTTGCACCATGCTCATGCCCTTGACCTTCACCCAGTAGGACGGCAGCCATGACTGCAGACCCCAGAACACGATATTGGTGAAGAAATAGACCAGCGTGATCTTCCAGGTCAGCGAGTTTTTCAATAGCGCGCCGATACGCTTCTTTTCCGAAACCTTCTCCACCTTCTCCTTGACGACAGGCGTGTCGTTCGCCGGTTTCATGACGAAGAATAGCGCAGCCGAGAGGAGAAGACCGACGCCGCCGAGGACAAAGAACATCATCTGCCAGCTATGTGCGGCGATCAAAGCCGTGATGACGATCGAGCCGACTGCAAAACCAACCGACGCCCCTGACTGGAGTACCGACTTGGCGCGCGCCATCTGCGACTTCTCGAAGTGTTCGGTGATTGCCACGGAACCGCCTGCGGGAAAGACGGCCTCGCCCGCGCCGGTCATGGCGCGTGCCGCAGCAAGGCCTACGGCGTTGTGGACAGCGCCGGATACGGCCGTTCCCAGCGACCAGACCGCAACGGCGGAACTGAGCACGCGCCGCGCCCCGAAACGATCCACCAGATAACCGCCAATCAGCTGCGTCATCGAATAGGCCAGGAAAAAGGCGCTGATGATCATGCCCTGGTGATCCGGGGAAAGGCCGAACTCCTCACTGATGGGAATGATCGCGATATTGATGGCGGTCTTGTCGATGAAGCCCACGACCCAGCACAGGAACAACATTCCTATGATGACATGGCGACGCTGTATTTTTGAAAACATATCAGAAGTTCCCTTTTATTGACTTTCTGCCTTTGTCGCATTGCCAGGGAAAAAATCGATGTTTATTCCTCCATAATATTTCAGAGTAATATGTGCATATCACCATGAGGTTGCCCGTGGAAATTACGCTGTCTTCCCATCCGGAACTGAGCAGGATGCAGCACGAAGGCGTGCTTCGCTTCGAAGATGTCGATGTGGAAACCGAGCAGACAGTGGCCCTGCTGTCCCACGCAGTTGAGCGAAGTGACGACAGACTCCGCCTGGTGGTGGACCACTCCTATTTCACGGCGAAACGCACGATTTTCGAGGTTTCCGCCCAGTGCGGCGAACAGGTCACCACCCGCGTCGTTGCGGCCGTTCAGGAGGCGGTCATTGCCGTACAGACCAAGACCGTGGAAATGCTGGCATCTGTCAATGCCGCGGTGATCAACTCCCTGGACGATCAGGAAATCGTCCATAGTGTCCTTGCCGAGGTAATGAACGTGCTGCCGCACGCGGATGCCGGGGTCTTTCGGTTGTTCGATGAAGAAAGCGGTTATCTTATCCCGGTCTCACATCAAGGGCTGCCGGATGACTATACGCATTACCGCCTGCAGCCGAATGAATCCGTCTCCGGCGAGGTCTTCGTAACCGGCGTCCCTGCCATTCATAATGGAAGGCAAAACATCATTGATGCCCACCGTGTGATGAGCCCCGAAAGCCAGTCTTTCATGGAACGATCGCGGATTGCCAACGCATTGCTTTGCGTACCCGTTGCCGCGGAAGGCAAGCGCCTTGGCACATTGACCACATTGTGCTTTTCACCGCGTGGCACCTTCTCGCCGTTTGATCGTACGGTTCTGGAGTCGTTGGCTGCTCAGGTTGCCGTCGCATACCAGCGCTCGCTCGCCTATAAGAACGCTATCGCGACATCAAGCCGGCTTGAAAAAATGCGGAGCGATCTGGCAAGCAAGAATGCCGAGCTCGACCGCGCCGTGGAGTTGCACGACAAGCTTTTACGTATTTTCTCCACCAGCGGAAGTCTGGTCGAACGGCTGGATCTGGTTGCGGGCCTGTTTGGCGTCGAGTTTCGATTTGAGAACGTGCTCGGCGTGGATTATCGCTCCCGCGGCTGGACAGATCACCGTGACAGCCTTGAGCAGATCGTTGAGGTCGCTGAAGCCCCCGTGGGGTTTTTTCATTTCCGACCCATTGAGGATGCGCTCTTTCAGCGCGCACTTTTCGGCACGCTTTCTGCGTTCGTGGCATTGGACTTTGTCCGCGACATGTCGAAGCTAGATGTCCTGAACGCAAGCAAGAGAGCATATTTCGACGATCTTTTGAAAGGCGTCGAAAGTCATGGCCGGCTCGAACATTTCGGGTTCCGGCTGGAGCGCTTTCATCAGATCATGGTCGCAAAAGTGTCGGGCCCGCTGTCGCCTGATGCTCGCCTCTCTCTCCATAGATCTCAGACAAATCTGCAGAACGCGATCAGGCTGTCGAATGCACTTGTTTTCCATCAGGACGATGAGATCATCATCGTCTTTTCCGCGTCCACTGCGGCTGCCCTTGCCAGAAATATCAACGCAATGATGGACAGGATGTTGCACCTCAATATCCAGGTGGGGGCAAGCGTGGTTTACGATCTGACCGGTTTCCACTCGACGGCGAAAACTCAGGCCCAACGAGCGGCAGAATGCCTCGTGCGGCGCGGACAGTCCGGGATTTTGTCACATCAGGATATGGGGATCGAAGCTCTGCTGAGTGGGCGCGACCGGTATGAAATCATCGACTTTGCCCACGAGGTTCTCGCTCCGCTTCTGCACGATCAGAAACATGAATTTCTCTATGAAACCCTGCGCAGCTATATACGGGAGGGAAAATCCGCCACGCGTGCAGCTTCCTGTCTGAAGATACATAACAATACGCTGTATCAACGACTTGCCAGAATCGAAATGCTGACCGGCCGGAAAATTTCAAACGCGGAAGACTTCACGCTGTTAAGCGTCGCCTGCCAGCTTTACTCAACTTACGCTGGCTGAGGCGCCTACGCGCCTTTTCACAAGCCGGCTAGCGGGCGTTGTCGGTTCCCTGCGCGCGAGGCCGCGCCCCGCCGCAAGCCGGCCTCCAGGGCAGGACATGAAGTTGAAGATCCCGGAAATCGTTTGGCGAACAGCCCCAGGTGATCAGTAAACCTCGGGAACATACATTTCCGGAGGAACGGGATGGCGGGTGTAGTCGCTGTTGCGTACACGGTTCGGCAGGACGATGTCCGGCTTCGGCACATCTTCGTAAGGAATCTGGCCGAGAAGATGCGCGATGCAGTTGAGGCGCGCCTTTCTTTTGTCGACGGCCTGAACCACCCACCAGGGCGCTTCTGGAATGTGGGTTCGTTCCAGCATTTCTTCCTTGGCCTTGGTGTATTCCTCCCAGCGGGCCCGGCTTTCCAGATCCATCGGGGACAATTTCCACTGCTTCAGCGGATCGCTGATACGCATGTTGAAGCGGAATTCCTGCTCCTCGTCGGTGATCGAGAACCAGTATTTGACGAGAATGATGCCCGAACGCACGAGCATGCGCTCGAATTCCGGCACGGAGCGGAAAAATTCATCAAGCTCGTCGTTCGAGCAAAAGCCCATGACGCGCTCGACGCCGGCGCGATTGTACCAGGAGCGGTCGAAAAGTACCATTTCCCCGGCGGTCGGCAGATGCGCGGTGTAACGCTGGAAATACCACTGGTTCCGCTCCCGCTCGGTCGGCGCCGGCAGCGCCACGACGCGGCAGACGCGCGGGTTGAGACGCTGGATGACACGCTTGATGGCGCCGCCCTTGCCGGCGGAATCGCGGCCCTCGAACAGTACGACCATCTTCAGCTTTTTATATTGCACCCAGTCCTGGAGGCGAACCAGTTCATGCTGAAGCCGGAAGAGTTCGCGGAAATACGTCCTGCGATCCAGCGTCTCATCGGCTGACCGAGGCATGGTTTCGGCCACGAGATCGTCCAGACGGTCTTCATCGAGCTGCATTTCCAGCTCTTCGTCGAAGCTGTCGATGATTTCGTCCTTGATGCGGCTCAACTGGTTGTCTTCGATCATCTTGTATTTCCGCCAGCAAATGGTTGCGATACTGTCATCAAGCACGATCTTACAACAAGCGCATGACAGAATGGCGGCGATCGCAAGGACCGCGGCGATCGTCCGTGAGTTCTTCGCACTCTGGCGGACGACCCTTCTGGCAGGGGATGGTCTATGATGCCACTTCCGCCGAAAACGCGGATTTGATGAGCGTTTCGGTATATTCAGCCGTAGGCTTGTTGAATATGGCGTCCGTTTCTCCCTCTTCCACGATCTTCCCATTTTTCATGACGATGACGTAGTCCGAGATGGCCTTGATGACGGAAAGGTCGTGGCTGATGAAGATGTAGGAAAGGCCATGCGTCTTCTGCAAATCGCGCAGCAGGTCGATAACCTGTCCTTGAACGGATCGGTCCAACGCGGATGTAGGCTCATCAAGAATGACGACGTCCGGCTTGAGGATGATTGCGCGGGCAATCGCGATACGCTGACGTTGCCCACCTGAAAACTCATGAGGGTAGCGGTTGCGGGCTGCGGGATCGAGACCGACTTCTTTCAGTGCTGCGATTGCCCGCTTGTCCCGCTCCGCCCGGCTCAGCTGTTGCTCATGCACAAACAGGCCTTCGGTGATGATCTCCCCGACTGTCTGTCTTGGCGACAGCGAGCCATAGGGGTCCTGAAACACAAGCTGCAGATGCCGCCGCAATGGCCGCATGGCCTTTCGGTCAAGGCCGGTGATCTCCGTCTTGCCGAAGAAAATACGGCCATCAGCCACGATGAGACGTAGAAGCGCGCGACCGAGCGTGGACTTGCCCGATCCGGATTCGCCGACGATGCCGATGGTCTGTCCCTGGCGAAGGCTGATATTGACGTCGTCCACAGCCCGGAACCAGCTGGATTTCGCCAGGAAGCCACCTGGAATTTTATAATCGATCGTCACGTTCCGGCCGGAAAGGACGACCGGCGCCTCTGTGCCAACGGCCGGTTTGTGTCCACGGGGTTCAGCATCGAGAAGCATCTTGGTGTAGTCCGCCTGCGGGCGATCGAAGATATCTTCCGTCGTACCGGACTCGACAATCTCGCCGCGGCGCATGACGGCGACGCGGTTGGCGAAATGGCGGACCACGCCGAGATCATGCGTGATCAGGACGATGGCCATGCCGAAGCGTTGCTGCAACGACTTCAGAAGGTCGAGGATCTGCGCCTGGATCGTCACATCCAGCGCAGTGGTCGGCTCATCGGCGATCAGAATGTCCGGCTCGTTCGCGAGAGCCATGGCGATCATCACACGCTGGCGCTGGCCACCGGAAAGCTCATGGGGGTAGCTGTCTATACGCCGCTCCGGGTCAGGAATTCCCACAAGCTTCAGGAGTTCGAGGACGCGTGCGCGCGCTTCCTTCTTATTGCCACCCCTATGGTGGAGGATCGGTTCGGCGATCTGCGCGCCGATCCGGTAGAGAGGATCGAGCGAGGTCATCGGCTCCTGGAAAATCATGGTGATTTTCGAGCCGCGAATATTGTTCAGCTCGCTGACCGGCAGGCCGATCAGCTCGCGCCCTCGATATTTTGCCGAGCCCTCGATCATGCCGTTGGATGCAAGCAGTCCCATGATGCCCATCATGGTCTGGCTTTTACCGGAACCGGATTCTCCGACGACGGCGAGCGTTTCGCCCTGTTTGACGTCAAGATCGATGCCTTTGACGGCGTTCACCGCGCCGTCCGGCGTCGTGAAATCGACCTTGAGATTGCGCACGGTGAGGATGGTTTCAGATGTCGTATTCATGTCAACGATCCTTGGGATCCAGTGCATCACGCAACCCATCGCCCACAAAATTGAGCGAAAACAGGGTCAACACGAAGAAGATCGCCGGAAATATCAATAGCCACGGTGCCGACTGGATATTGTTGGCACCTTCGGAAATCAGTGCACCCCAGCTCGTCAGCGGCGCCTGAACGCCAAGGCCGAGGAAGGAGAGGAAGCTTTCCAGAAGAATGACTTTGGGCACCACGACCGTGACGAACACGACGACGGGCCCGATCGTATTGGGAATGATGTGGCGGCGGATGATCTGCCAGTCGCTCAACCCCAAAGCCTGTGCGGCCCCCACAAATTCGCGCCGTTTCAAGGCAAGTGTCTGGCCACGCACGATACGCGCCATGTCGAGCCATTCGACGGCGCCGATCACCAGGAAGATCAGGATGAAGCTGCGGCCGAAAAACACCACCAGAACGACCACCAGAAAGACGAAGGGCAGCGAATAGAGGATTTCGACGAAACGCATCATCACATTGTCGACACGCCCCCCGATATATCCCGCCGTCGCGCCATAGAGAACGCCTATCCCGAGCGAAACGAGGCTCGCCAGAACGCCGACGGCGATCGAGATCTGCCCACCCAGCATCACGCGGGCCAACAGGTCGCGACCGTTCGAATCCGTGCCGAAAAGGAAATATTCGCGGTTGACGTCGCCTTCCAGCTTCAGTGTCCGGCCTTCATCTTCGGTGGCAACCACCCTGGTGTTTTCAAATTCGTTGGCGCGGTCGAAATAGCGTGTCGCGCGCGGATCTATCGCGCTGCTGGAGGTGATGGTTGCCGTGAAGGTCTGCCCCTCCACGGAAAATTCCTTCAGCTCCACGCGTGCCCGGCCGGCAACGCCCTCCATTACGCCCTGGAGGTTGTTCACATCCGGGCGGGGCTCAAGGCTTGGCGCCACCGAGACATAGGATGAAAACACCTGGTCATAGGTATGCGTGAGGAAATGCGGACCGATAAAGGAGAAAAGCGTAATCAGCACGAGCATGATGGAACCGGCCATTGCGGCCTTGTTCCGTCTGAAACGCAGGGCTGCCAGCTGGAACAGGCTTCGGCTTTTCACCAGCGGTTGAGGGGCAACATTGCCGGAAATATCAGTCATGTCTGACCCTCGGATCAAGCAGGCCGTAGAGAATATCGACCACGAGATTGAACACGATGACAAAAATGGCCACGAGAACGACGGTTCCCATCACCAGCGTATAGTCACGATTGATAGCGCCAAGAACGAAGTAGCGGCCGACGCCCGGGATGGTGAAGATTGTCTCGATGACCGCCGAACCCGTCAGAAGGGCGGCGGCGCAGGGCGCGAGATAAGAAACGACGGGCAGCATCGCCGCGCGCATCGCATGGAACACGACCACGCTGCGGGCCGGAAGGCCGTAAGCCTTGGCGGTGCGGATATGGTCCATCCGCAAAGCCTCGATCATCGCGCCGCGTGTCAGACGCGCGATAACCGCAAGCTGCGGCAATGCAAGCGCGATCATAGGAAGAATGAGATATCTGAGCGATCCATCACCCCAGCTGCCTGCGGGCAGAAGCCCGAGTATGACGGCGAAGATCAGCGTGAGAACGGGCGCGACAACGAAGTTCGGCACGGTGACGCCGATTGTCGAAATGGACATGATCGAGAAATCGAAGGCGCTGTTCTGCCGGAGGGCGGCCAGGGTGCCGGCAAGAACGCCGCCCACCAGCGCCAGCAAAAGAGCATAACTGCCGAGCTCCAGCGAATAGGGCAGGCCCTTGCCGATCAATTGCGCGACGGTATTGTCCTTGTAGATATAGCTCGGACCGAAATCGCCGGTGACGGCATTGCCGAGATAGATGAGATACTGGCGCCATAATGGCTCATCCAGATGATAGGTTCTCATCAGGTTTTCCATCGTCTGCGGCGGCAGGGGGCGTTCAAGGTTGAACGGACCACCCGGTGCGAAACGCATCAGGAAAAACGAAATCGTGACGACGATAAACAGGGTCGGCACGGCGCTCGCCAAACGGCGCAGGATAAACGAGATCATGGTTTTTCGGGCTCCGGCATGGCACGGTGGTGTCTGCCACCGTGCCAGCGCTGCTTATTCGGAAACGCTCAGGAAGCGGCTGAGGTGTTCGTTGGCAGCATTGTCGACCCAACCCTTGACGCGGCTGGAAACCAGCCAAAGATCGGCCTGCGTCAGAAGCGGGGCGATCGGCTGTTCCTTCATAAGGATGGTTTCTGCCTCATGCAGTAGCTTGGAGCGTGCCGCAGGGTCCTTCTCGTCATAGGACTTCTGCATCAGCGCGTCATATTCCGCATTGTTGAACTTGGAATAGTTGAAGGTCTTGTTGGAGGATACCGAAAGGGCAAGGAAGTTTTCCGCATCCGCATAGTCGGCAACCCAGCCGGCACGCGCGACGTTGAATTTGCCGCCTTCCTGCAGGTAGCCATAGTGCGAGGCGACGTCGAGGTTCACCAGCGACACCTTTGCGCCAAAGGTGTTCTTCCACATGTCGGCGATAGCCGTCGCGACACGTTCATGGTTCGGGTTGGTGTTGTAACGGATTTCGATGGAAAGCGGCTTGCCGCCCTCACCGTAACCGGCGTCCTTCATGAGCTTGAGCGCTTCGTCTTCACGATCAAGCTGCGACTGCGTGGCAAAATCGGCCTTTGCCGGTTCTCCGTAGGAATCCATGCCCGGGGGAACCATGGAGTAGGCCGGAATCTGGGAGCCGCTATAGATTTCCTTGGCGAGGAAATCACGGTCCACTGCCATGGAGAGCGCCTGACGGACACGGACGTCGTTATACGGCGCTTCGCGGGTATCGAAGGTGTAATAATAGGTCGCAAGCGTCGGCGAAACGTGAACCTGCTCGCCATAGGACTTGCGCAGACGGTCTATCTGGTCCGCGGAAAAATTGTAGGCGAGGTCCATTTCCTTTGCTTCGAAACGACGAACGGATGCGGCCTGGTCGTCGATCGGGTAAAAGATGACCTTGTCGATCTTGGTGTTTGATGCGTCCCAGAAATTGGTGTTCTTGACGACCGTCAGGCTGTCATTGGGAACATGCGTTTCGAGCTTGTAAGCACCGTTCGAGACCATGACGCCCGGTTTTACGAAGTTGGCGCCATTCTTTTCGTAACTCGCCTTCGAGATTGGCAGAGCCGTCTGGTGCGCAAGGAGCTCGAGGATGAAAGGTGTCGGGCGCTCGAGTGTGATCTCAAGGGTCTTGTCATCCACCGCCTTGACGCCAAGCTGGTCAACCGGCGTTTCGCCCTTGTTGATCTTTTCGGCGTTCTTGATCGGGTAAAGGATGTTTGCATATTTTGCAGCGGTCTTCGGGTCTTCGACGCGCTGGTAAGAGAAAACAAAATCTCCCGCCGTTACCGGAGTGCCATCCGACCACTTCGCATCCGCGCGCAGTTTGAAGGTGTAGACGGTGCCGTCCTCAGACAGGGTCCAGCTTTCCGCCGTGCCGGGAACGATCTTGCCGGCAGCATCGTAAACGGTGAGACCTTCATAAAGGTCTTTCAGGATGAATTCTTCGATGTTGATCGAGGTCTGTGCCTGATCAAGCGTCTGCGGCTCGCCTGCATTGCCGCGGTGCAGAACTGTTTCTGCAAGCACGGGACTGGCCCCGATCAGAAGCGATCCTACCAGCAGGGCGGCGCGAGTTGTTGTTGTTATCGACATTGTTTTCTCTCCCCATGAAGATTTTTGAGTCTACAAACAAGGCGATATTGCTCCGAAGCGCAACCACAATAAATTGTGAATTCATGTGGAAACTGCGACTTTCACGTCGGTTGAGGTATCCGGCGACAAGATGTCTCACGGCAAAGATGCCAACCCTTCAGTGGCGCCAGTGCGGATTCCTTACGCTTTTCTGCTTATTCTTTGTGGGCTCGCCGGGGAAAATTCCGCTCCATCGAAGCGGCCTTCAGGTCGTCATCCCTGATCCGTCCCGGTACGCACTAATCCACAAGCTCGTAATCGCCAGCTGTCGGCACCTCGCTGGACAGGCGGGGGCGAGGGTTCGAATCCTCTCGAGAGCTCGCGATATTCCGGTATCAAGAACGATATATCGTCGTGTCTCCAGGGCGGGCTTGGTTGCCCTGTCTGTGAAGCACATCCATGTCTTCCTCCAGGTGACGAATTCGCCTTTCGAGGTTTGATATTTCCTCGCCCTGAAGATCGTCCGCTCCCAGGAAGGCGTCTTCCCATTGGCGCCATTTTTGCAACAAGCGCTTTATCATGGTCCTACCCTTCATTGCCGGGGTTGAGGTGCCTTTCGGCCGCAAGGTCCTGAGCGTGAGGTATCATTATACCGTGAACGCGGTCAGCAAGATGGATGATCTCCGCTGGCGGGCGCAGGCCGGTCGCGATGATCGAGACACGGAGATTCGGGCCAAGGCCTTCGTCAAAGGTCGCGCCCAGAACGATCTCGGCGCCGGCGTCGACTTCATCGCGGATAACGCTTGCTGCCTCGTCGACTTCGAAAAGCGTAAGGTCACGGCCTGCTGCCAGTGAAACCAGAACACCCCCGGCGCCGCGCAGGGAGGCATTGCCGAACAGCGGATTGTGCACGGCAGCGCGGGCAGCAGTGGCGGCCCGCGCGGGGCCGGCCGCCTCTCCTGTGGCCATGACGCCGCGGCCCATGTTTCTCGTCACCGACCGGACGTCTGCAAAGTCGAGATTGATCAAGCCATCCTTGCCGATCAGATCGACGATTGCGCTGATGCCGGAGTGGAGCACGTCGTCAGCGAGGGAGAATGCCTGTTTCAGGGGCGTTTTGGCATCGGAAATTTGAAGGAGCTCCTGGTTGGGAACCACGATCACGGTATCCGCCACCTCTATCAATTGATCGATACCGATCCGCGCCTGTCGGGCACGGTGGTTTCCTTCGAAGCGAAAGGGTTCCGTAACGACCGCAATCGTGAGCATGCCGGCGGCGCGTGCCGCCGCCGCAACGACCGGAGCTGCGCCGGTGCCAGTTCCGCCACCCATACCCGCTGTCAGGAAACACATTTGTGTGCCCGATAGATGGGTCATCAGCGCCTCGATGGATTCTTCGGCGGCTATTCGGCCAATCTCGGGAAGGGAACCTGCCCCAAGACCTCCGGTGGCTTGAAGCCCGAGCTGGACGACATGATCGGCTTTCGAGGCCGAAAGCGCCTGCGCGTCCGTATTGGCTGCAATGAACTCCACGCCGGAGAGGTGACGCGCGATCATGTTGTTGACGGCGTTTCCGCCGCCTCCACCGAGACCGACGACTGAAATCTTTGGCGTCCATGCGGCCTTTGAAATCAACGGCACCACGTTTGTCTCCATTATGCATTGATCGCTGTGGTTTGCAGCACTCCTGCCGCGCCGATATCGTGGTCCCGCGAAATTTCAGGGGATCCAGCGACGGAGAATGGCGCTGGCGTTCACGCCCCCGAAGCCGAAACCGTTCGTGATGGCGTATTCCATTGAAAGTGATCTCGACCTGTTGGCCACGATATCTATCCCGTCCGCTGCCGGGTCCGGCGTGTTGAGATTAAGCGTTGGCGGAGCCATCTGGTCACGAAGGGCGAGGATCGTGAATATTGCTTCCAGTCCTCCGGCTGCACCGAGAAGGTGCCCGGTCGCAGACTTCGTTCCGCTGACCGCGATCCGTCCGCCTGTGCCGAAAACCTTTTTGATTGCCTCTATCTCACCCCGATCGCCGGCGGGCGTCGATGTGGCATGGGCATTGAGATGCTGTATGTCTTCCGGGCGAATCCTCGCCTGGTCAATTGCCGATTGCATTGCCCTTGCGGCGCCTGAGCCATCCTCCGGACCTGAGGTGATGTGGTAAGCGTCGGCCGATGTTCCATAGCCCACCAGTTCCGCCAGAGGTGTCGCCCCACGCGCGAGTGCATGGCTCAGGGATTCGATCACCAGAATTCCGGCACCTTCGCCCATGACAAAACCATCCCTCATCATGTCGAATGGACGCGATGCCTGGGCGGGAACGTCGTTGAAACCGGTCGAGAGCGCCCGGGCTGCGGCGAAGCCGCCGAGGCTGACGACGTTGATGCAGGCCTCCGTTCCGCCGCAGACGGCAATGTCTGCCTCACCGGCGCGGATCATCCGCGCTGCATCGCCGATTGCCTGGACGCCGGCTGCACATGCCGTTACCGGCGCACCAAGCGGGCCTTTAAGGCCGTGCCGGATCGAAACCTGGCCGGCAGCGAGGTTAACAAGGAAAGAGGGAATGGTGAAAGGAGAGAGGCGACGTGGCCCCTTCTGATCGACGGTTCGCACCGCATCGGTTATCGCCGGAAAGCCGCCGATGCCGGAGGCAATGATTGTCGCAGTCCTGACGCGATCCTCCTCCGACACAGGCTTCCAACCAGCCTGGGCGAGCGCCTCGTCTGCCGCGGCAATGGCAAAGAGAATAAATCGATCGACCTTTCGTTGGTCCTTGTGTGCAACATACCGGTCAGGGCTGAAGCCCGCATCGGGCTCCTCTTCCAGCGAGGGCACCGCGCCTCCCGCCTTTGCAGGAAGGTCCCCGACGATGTCGTCGCTCAGTCTGCGGATCCCCGATTTTCCGGCCAGCAGGTTCGTCCAGGAGTTCTCGACGCCGGCACCGAGCGGGCTGACCGCTCCCATGCCTGTAATAACGATACGGCGCATTATGCTTCCATTCTACTGTTCGATATGTCGCGTTTCTGGCGATGCCAGCAACCGACCGGTTCAATCCTTCGATGACGACACCATTTCCGACACATGTGCACGGGCAGCATCCAGAAAACCGTCGGAGAGATTTTTGTCCGCCACGACACGGGACAAGGTCACCGCGCCAACCATGAGGGACAGCAAAGCCATGGCTTCCTGCTCCGGCCGGGCACCCGCCGGCAGCATTTCCCGGAGAACCTGAAGATGCGCCTTGATGCCGTCTTCGAAAGGCTTTTTTACCTCGTCGCTCTGTCGCGCCGCATCCGCGCCAAGCGCGACCAGCGGGCACCCATCGGCGATCTCGCCTCGATGATCCGATGACAGGTAGAAGTCGACAACCGCCATCAGCGGATCCGGATGCTTGGCCGCAGCGGCCGACCATCTCCGCGTGGCGCTTTCGAGCGCCCGCCGGGAGGCCTGCGCTGCAAGGTCGTCCTTCGACTGGAACTGTTTGTAAAAACCGCCCTGCGTCAGCCCGGCGCCCTTCATCAGGTCCTTCAGGCCAATTCCGTCGAAACCATGCTGGCGAAACAGCCTGCTGGCGACATTGATGACTGTTTCACGGTTCGCCTCGGCCTGGGCTCTGCTTACTCTCATCGTCGGCTCCTTTTAGATTTCGATTGACATCTATAATGCGTTTAGATTTAAGATGCAATCTAATATTTCCATTCAGGCCGTCAAGAAGGGGTCTATGAGATGAACCGCAAACTGATTTTCACTGCGGCGGCAGTGGTGGCCCTGGCGGGCGGTGCCGCCATTAGCGTGTTGTTACCGTCGAAGGCGCTCGATGCGGAGGCCGCAGATCCGCGAACTGCCGCGCCGCTTGTTAATCTGGCGACCGCGAGCATCCCGGGAAACGCCAGCCGCAGCTTCACGGGGACGATCGCCGCGCGCGTACAGAGCAATCTGGGCTTCCGCGTTCCGGGCAAGATCGTCGAACGCTTTGTCGAAGTCGGGGAACAGGTGAGGGCAGGCCAGCCATTGATGGGCCTCGATGCCACGGATCTGCGTCTTGCATTAACCGCAAAAAGAAATGCGGTGGCAGCCGCTCAGGCTACTTTCAATCAGGCGCAGGCCGATGAGCGTCGCTACAGCTCCCTCGTCAGGAACGGGATGGCCGCGTCGCCGCAGCGATATGAGCAGGCGAAAGCCGCGCTCGATACGGCAAAAGCGCAATTGGCGGCAGCTCAAGCCGACGCGGAGGTTGCCGAAAACGAAGCAGCCTATGCCGTTCTGGTGGCGGATGCCGATGGAACGATTGTTGAGACGCTCGGCGAACCTGGTCAGGTGGTTTCGGCGGGGCAACCGGTGGTGAGGCTTGCAAAAGCAGGCCCGCGCGAAGCGGTCATATGGCTTCCCGAGACGCTGCGGCCGGAGATCGGGGCCAAGGCCTTCGCATTGGTTTATGGCCGAGGCGGCAAGGAAAATGCTGTACTGCGCCAGATTGCCGACTCCGCGGACCAGCAGACCCGCACCTATGAAACCCGATGGGTACTGGAAGGTTCCGCCGCTGCCGCTCCGCTTGGGGCGACCGTTACCATCGAGATCACCAATCAGGACGCTCAGGATCACGCTGAGATTCCAATCGGCGCCCTTCTCGACGATGGCACGCGCACCGGGGTCTGGGTGATCGATCGGCAGTCCTCTGTCGTGAAATTCCGCGACGTGCGTGTCGAGCGGATGAGTGAAGAAAAGGCGGTCGTTACCAACGTCAGGGCCGGCGAAGCGGTGGTTGCACTGGGTGCGCATCTCCTGAAAGACGGCGCGAGCGTGCGCACGACTGCAGAAAAAGCACAGGCGGCAAATCAATGAACCTCAATCTCTCCGCCCTTGCCGTCCGCGAACGGGCCGTCACCCTGTTTTTCATCGTCCTTTTGGCCCTGGCCGGCATATATGCTTTCGTGAAGCTGGGACGCGCCGAAGATCCGTCCTTTACGATCAAGACCTTGACCGTGACGACCGTCTGGCCGGGCGCCACCGCACGCGAAATGCAGGATCTGGTGGCAGAGCCGCTCGAAAAGCGAATCCAGGAACTGGCCTGGTATGACAGGGTGGAGACGACCACTCGCCCCGGATACGCTTTTCTGACTGTTACGCTGAAGGACAACACGCCCCCGAGTGTCGTCGGGGAAGAATTTTATCAGGCGCGAAAGAAGCTCGGCGATGAGGCGAGAAACCTTCCGCAGGGTGTCCTTGGACCTTTCGTCAACGACGAATATTCCGACGTCAGCTTTGGCCTTTATGCCCTGAAGGCAAAGGGCATGCCGATGCGCGATCTGGTCAGGGAAGCCGAAAAGATCAGGCAGGACATGCTCCATGTTCCCGGCGTGAAGAAGATCAACATTCTCGGCGAACAGCCCGAACAGATTTTCGTGGAGTTTTCCTATGAAAAGCTCACGACACTCGGCGTCTCGCCGCAGGACATTGCCGCTGCCCTCCAGCGGCGCAACACGGTAACGCCCGCCGGATCGATCGATACCCAGGGTCCGCAGGTGTTCATCAGGTTCGATGGCGCCTATGACAGCGTCCAGTCGATCGCCGACACCCCGATCGTCGCTTCCGGCCGCGTTCTCAAACTGTCGGATATTGCAGATGTCCGTCGCGGATATCAGGAGCCGGCAAGCTACGTCATCCGTCATGACGGAGAGCCGGCCATCATGCTCGGTGTGGTCATGCAGCAGGGCTGGAATGGTCTGGAGCTTGGCAAGGCTCTCGAGGAGCGCTCCGGCCGGATCGCACAGTCATTGCCCCTTGGCATAACGCTGACCAAGGTCAGCGATCAGGCCGTCAACATTGATGCGGCGGTGGGTGAATTCATGGTGAAGTTCGCCATGGCCCTCGGCGTCGTGCTCTTCGTCAGCCTCATTGCGCTCGGCTGGCGGGTGGGCATCGTTGTGGCTCTGGCCGTTCCGCTGACCCTTGCGGTCGTCTTCATCATCATGCTCGAGACAGGACGCTTTTTCGACCGCATCACGCTCGGTGCATTGATCCTGGCGCTTGGCCTGCTTGTCGATGACGCGATCATCGCCATCGAGGTGATGGTCGTTAAGATGGAAGAGGGCATGGACCGCATCAAGGCGGCCGCTTATGCCTGGAGCCACACGGCGGCGCCGATGCTGTCGGGTACGCTTGTGACCATCATCGGCCTGATGCCGGTTGGTTTTGCGAGTTCCGCTGCCGGTGAATATGCGGGCAATATCTTCTGGATCGTCGGTTTCGCACTGATTGTTTCCTGGTTTGTCGCCGTCATCTTCACGCCCTATCTCGGGGTGAAGATGCTGCCGGAGATCAAGCCGGTCGCGGGCGGCCATCACGCGATTTACGATACGCCGAACTACCGGCGTCTGCGCGGTGCGATCGAGTTTGCCGTCAAACACAAGTTCCTGACCTGCGGTTTCGTGGGTATCGCCATGGCGCTCTCCATTGTCGGCATGGGTGCGGTGAAACAACAGTTCTTCCCGACGTCCGATCGCCCGGAGGTTCTGGTCGAAGTCCGGATGCCGGAAGGTGCCAGCATCGAAACGACGACGGCGACCGTTGAAAAAATCGAGAACTGGCTGAAGGCGCAGCCGGAAACGAGGATCGCGACCAGCTATATCGGTCAGGGTGCCCCACGTTTCTTTTTTGCCATGTCGCCGGAGCTGCCCGACCCCGCATTCGCAAAGATCGTCGTCCTCACGTCTGATGCCCATCAACGAGAGGAACTGAAGCACCGTCTTCGTCAGGAGATTGCCAATGGCCTCGCGCCCGAGGCCTTCGTCCGCGTGACGCAACTGGTTTTCGGCCCTTACACGCCTTTCCCGGTCGAGTTCCGCGTCAAGGGACCCGACCCGGACGAGTTATACAGGATTTCGGAGCAGGCCCTTGCCGTCATGAACACCGTTCCGGATGTGCGGAATGCCAATCGTGATTGGGGAAACAGGACGCCTGTCGTCCGGTTCGTTCCGGATCAGGACCGCCTGAACCTTATCGGCCTTTCACCCGCGGAAGCCGCACAGCAAATCCAGCTTCTGCTGAGCGGTGTTCCAATCACGCAGGTGCGGGAAAACATCCGGAACGTTCCTGTCGTCGCCAGAAGTGCGGGTGAAATACGCCTGGATCCCTCGCGGCTTGCGGATTTCTCGCTCATCAGCAGAGATGGAAGAGCCATTCCGCTTGATCAGATCGGTCATACGGAAGTCAGGTTCGAAGAGCCCATCCTGAAACGGCGCGACAGGACACCGGTAATAACGGTCCGGTCCGACATCAACGAGGCGACACAGCCGCCGGAAGTGTCGCAGCAGGTCATGAACGCTCTTCAACCGCTGATCGCCTCGCTGCCCGCAGGTTACAGCATCGAGATGGGCGGAAACATCGAGGAGTCGATCAAGGCCAATAACGCCCTGGTGAAAGTGTTCCCGCTGATGATCGCCGCGACCTTGATCGTGATCATCCTGCAGGTTCGCAGCCTGTCCACCATGACGATGGTCATGCTGACGGCTCCTCTTGGACTGGCGGGGGTGGTGCCGACGCTCATTCTCTTCAATCAGCCCTTTGGCTTCAACGCCATTCTGGGTCTCATCGGGCTCGCAGGTATCCTCATGCGCAATACGCTGATCCTGACGGAGCAGATCAAGGAGAACAAGGCGGCAGGTCTTGATGATTATCACGCCGTGATTGAAGCGACCGTGCAAAGAACGAGGCCGGTCATCCTGACGGCGCTTGCCGCGGTCCTCGCCTTCATTCCCCTGACGCATTCGGTTTTCTGGGGTTCGATGGCTTACACGCTTATCGGCGGAACGGCGGTGGGCACGCTAATCATCCTGCTCTTCCTGCCCGCTCTCTATGCGGCGTGGTTCCGGATCAAGCCGCCTCGTAGCGAAGCATCGCCGGCGGCAGTCGAAGACTATCAGCACTCCCTCGCTGCCGAGTAGTGCTTCAGTGCCCTTCGCGGCGGCACCTCGCCGCAAAGGGCACCAATCAACCGACCGCGCGATGTCCGGGCCGATCATGCTCCCAAGGATGGCAATCGCGTGAACCTCATCTAAGGATTGTAAAGGAAAAACAGATGCAGCACATAGACGATGCGAGAAAGATCGCCGTCACTCAAAGGTCGGATGCTTCCGTCGGAAGGCGGGCCCTCATCACAGGCGCATCAAGCGGCCTCGGGGTCGAATTTGCCGAATTGCTGGCGGCGCAGAAGGTTAACCTCGTGCTTGCGGCCCGGCGTAAGGAGCCGATGGAAAAACTTGCCGACGACCTTCGCCGAAAACATGGCGTCGACATTCTTGTCGAGCCAATCGACCTTGCCGCACCCGGAGCCGCGGCCCGCTTGAAAGACAGCCTGGACGAGAAGGCGATACAGATCGACATTCTGGTGAACAATGCCGGATACGGGCTGCAGGGGGAGTTTCTGGAAACCCCGATCGAGCGCACCACCGATATGATTCAGCTCAACATCACGGCGCTCACCGAACTGAGTTATGTTTTCGGCCGGGACATGGCGGCCCGGGGATCGGGTAAAATTCTTCTGATCGCCAGTTTATTGGCTTTCCAGCCTGTCCCCACCTATGCTGCCTATGCAGCGACCAAATCTTACGTGCTGTCTTTCGGTGAAGCTTTGCACGATGAACTTCGCGCGCAGGGCGTGGTTGTCACCAGCCTTTGCCCGGGACACACGGAAACAGGGTTTGATGCGGCTGCGGGTGCCCAGGCCTCGCCGATGCTGCGCCTGCTCACCATGAAACCCCGTCCCGTCGCAGAGGCCGGACTTCAAGCCCTGTCGAAAGGAAAGGCGTCCGTTATTGCCGGCTTCATGAACAACATCGTTGCGTTTTCAAATCGTCTGACGCCACGCTCAATGCAGCGGGCTTCGATGCGAAAAGTAATGGCGCCGTAGAAGCGGAAAATGCGGCGGACCGCATTGTCAGTTGTTTGGGAAGCCGGTGTTGATCAGGCCTAGCGTTCAAACTCCAATGCCTTTTCCAGCACCGGATCCCGGCCGCTCACATAGTCGCTGAAGCTGAGATCGACAGGGATGTCGGGTGCAAGAGAGATATTGCGGGGGCCAAATGCGACGGTTGCCCAGTAACATGTGCGGACATCGTTGCACCCTTGCTCGTAATCCTCGAATTCGGAACTGTAGCGGACGCTTATCCTTGAGTTTGGCAATGTTATTTTATCGCCTTCTGCCCAGAATTGACCGCCATCTCCCATTCTTTCGCCGATCAGGGATACCTTCTCGCCGCCGCTTCCCTTTATCAGGGCGGCGGTGACGATACCTGCGGAGAAGGTCGCGCGTCCCACGAGAACGGAAATCCGCCCTCGGTCGGGCAGGAGCCGGGGCAGGGCCTGTGCGAAGAGAATGCTGTTGAAGAAGTCACCGCCATTGTTGAGACGAAGATCGACAACGATGTGTCCCGGTTGGAAAGGCAGGATGTCCCTGTGGATGATGCCGGCGAATTTTTCGACCAGTGACGTGTCGTCGATACTGCGGGCCGTATCGTTTCTGATGTAGAGCGTGGTCTTGCCGTCATCCAGAAAGGACGCGGTCACATCGCCCCGCCTGGTATACAGGCGAGGTCTTGTCTTTAACGGGTCGAGCACATGCGGCCAGCGCCCTGCCACCTCGTCCGCATCCGGAATGAGGACAGAATAACCCCTGTTCAGCCCCATCCTGCGCTCATCGCCCGGGTCTTCCCCTCCAATCGGTAAATACACCGTTTCCAGGGTGCCGTGCCCGAGATCGAGCGTCAGCGGGGTTTTTGTGGTGCTGTCGATGACGCCTATGTGCTGGAGCACCCGGGGCGTCACCAGATAACCGGGGCCGAGGAAGCGGATTCTCTGATCCGTTCCGGCAAGATAGGGCTTGAGCCGTTTTTCGGCCTCCGCTGCGGTCAAGGAGCCGATCTTTTCCACACGCGCTCCGAGCAGGCGGGCATAATCCGGATGGGCCTTTACAACGTACAGGCCATCGGCAAACCACCACATACGAATGGGCAGATCGCCGCCCAGAAAAGCGCCGATATTGGCATTCGTATGCCCGTTTCGGGCGATCGCCACGGATCGCATGATCTCCATCGCGAAGGCTTCGGCGGTCAGTTGCCCGATCGTGCTTTCGATGGACGTAACGTGACGCTCGAATGCTTGCCGTTGATCCGGGCTGAAGCTTTTATCCAGCGGAGCCCATTGCTGCTTCAGCACCGACAGATCTTCCCGCATCTGCCGGGGCGTCAGCGGAATCTCGCCGGCATGGCCTGTCAGGGGCAAAAGCAGGATTGCGAGAAGGCAAGGGACAAGGTTACGATGTGAGGTACTTCCCATGGCGTCAACCCTTTATCTCGCACGCCCGCAAATGATGACGTCAGTTATGGTTGCTCAAATCCATGTAGGCGGGCTCGAAGACGTGGCCATCGGGGTCGGCGAAGGTCCGAAGATACATGAAGCCCAGATCCTGCGGCTCCCGCACATCCGCTTGGCCGCCCGCTTTTGCCGCGGCCTCAACCATGGCATCGACCTCTTCGCGGCTGTCACGCGAAAGGGCGATCAGCATGCCGTTTGTCGCATGGGCATCGGCGATCGGCTTGGCAGTGAAGGACTTATAATAGTCGTGCTGAAGAAGCTGGAACGTGATTGTGTCCGACCACACCATCGAGCTTGCGTCCTCATTTGAGAACTCTTCGTTCTTCACACAACCGATAGCCTGGTAGAAGGCGGTCGAAGCAGCCAGATCTTTCACCGGCAGGTTCAGGAAAATCGTCTTGGCCATTGTCTTTCTCCTCATGTTTAAACTGGGTTACAGGAAAGTCTGCTGGAAGATCTCACTCGGATGGATGCAGATGACTTCCAGCGGGTCAGTGCCGATATTCTCGAAGCGATGGGGGATATTGGCAGGCCCCACGACGATATCCCCCGACGAGCCGCGCATCCGATGCTCGCCGATGGTAAACTCGGCCTCGCCTTTGCGCACGACCCAGGTCTCGGCATAGGGGTGGACATGCAGATCAGGGCCGCGACCCGGATCGACATTGACGAGAAAGATGGACACGGCGCTTCCGTATTCGCACCCTTCGTAACGTACCGTTCGGCTCTCGCCCGGTTTCGGTTCCTGATGGCGACGGATTGAAAACATCTGATCTCCTCCCTGAGGCAGAATTATCTTCGCGAGAAGATATATTTCCGATTTATCTTCCTGTCAAGATATATGTCTTCTCGCAAAGATATATTCACGGGGCGGGCGAAGCCGTATATGGTTTTCCAGATTGGTGATGGGGTAGTGAAATGAAGCAGGCGAGGCCGGACGTGACGGCGCAGGGGCCGATCGAAGCTGACGGGGAAGATCATGTCGACCGTCTCCGTGGCCAGTGGGCGCGGGAAGTGCCGGATATCGATACGGAACCCATGGCCATTTTCGGCCGGGCCAAACGGCTCAGTAATCTTGTGGCGCCGTCCATCGAGGCAATCTTTGCCCGCTTCGGCCTTGACCGCGGGGAGTTCGATGTCGTCGCGACTTTGCGCCGGGCAGGGCCGCCTTATCAACTGACGCCGACGGAAATGTACACGGCGCTTATGCTCTCGTCGGGCGGTCTGACGCATCGGCTTGATCGATTGGAAAAGGCTGGCCTTATCGAGCGCAGAAAATCGAAGCTGGATGGGCGCAGTGTTATTGTGTGCCTCCTGCCGGCCGGCATCGAACTGGCGGAAAAGGCGTTTCGCGAAGACATGGCGAATGAGCTGGGTTTTTTGCAGGGCCTCAATCCGGAGGAGCGCGCCAACCTCGCCGCGCTGCTGAAAAAGCTGGTATTGGCTATCGATGCCCGGTTGTAGTCAGCGAGTTTGGTCGGGTCGAGTAATCTATATTTTTAGTAGATTATAAAATCGGGCAACGATCTTTCAACAATCGCCTGCACAATAAAAGATCGTGCCGTGCAAAAGCGGCCTCCCATCATGCATCCTCCATGAAAATCCGCACTTTTTCATTGGACGGCGATCATGCCACTTTCCCACATCACCCATTTTTCGTTTCTGATCCCCGGCAATTACGATGATGACGATCCATTCGCGGGACTGGAGAGGACCTTGCAGCTTTTCGAGCGTGGCGAGGAACTTGGTTATCACAGCGCCTGGATACGCCAGCGGCATCTCGAGCGGGGCGTCTCTTCGGCAGCGACGTTTCTGGCGGCGGCTTCCCAGCGGACGAAAACCATCGGTCTTGGTACGGCGGTCATCCAGCTCGGTTATGAAAATCCGTTTCGCCTGGCCGAAGATCTTGCAACGGTTGACGTGCTTTCGCGCGGCCGGCTTAATGTCGGGGTTTCCGTCGGCGCACCTCCCTTCGCGCATCTGATCCGGGATTATACCGATCTTGCGCCGGAAGCGGACTATAGCCACGGCCGGGCGGAGAAGCTGGCGCGGGCATTGAGATCGGAACCCCTGTCAAGCGAGACGGAAGCCGGCAATGCCGCCGGGGTTCAGCTACCGCGCATTCGTCCCGTTGCAAGGGGATTGACCGATCGCCTGTGGTATGGCGGCGGCTCGCAGAATTCCGCCCGCTGGGCCGGGCAGGCGG
The DNA here is from genome assembly GCF_027212525.1 of Agrobacterium sp. SOY23. Classification (NCBI taxonomy): domain Bacteria; kingdom Pseudomonadati; phylum Pseudomonadota; class Alphaproteobacteria; order Hyphomicrobiales; family Rhizobiaceae; genus Agrobacterium; species Agrobacterium sp. SOY23. The sequence goes on from NZ_JAPWDT010000005.1 coordinate 160,815, forward strand.
GCTTCAATCTTCTGACGGGTAATATTGTCAGCGGTGAGAACACCGACGATTTCCATGCGGCGCAAAGTGCATTGATAAACCGTTTCCGGCAGGAATGGGCCCATGCCCATACACCGCGCGTTGCTCTTGGCCGCGTGATCCTGCCAACCGACAGCGCAAGCCCGGCGACACGCCGCCGCTACGCCGAATTCGTTGCAGGGCGAAACGGACGCACGCAAACGGCGCACGGGCCACGCCGTACGCTTTTCCTGCCGGATATCGTCGGAACGGCGGAGGAGATCATCAGAACATTGGCGCAGGACCCGGTCCTGCCGCTCGTTTCGGAATTCCGCCTCGAATTGCCTTACGAATTTGAGGCAGAAGACTACCGGCAGATTATCGAGGACTTTGCTCGTATCGTGCCGCAACTGGCCGATCGGCGGCCTGTTTTGAAAGTGGCAGGCGGCCACTAGTCCTGTTTATTCCCGAAAGCTATTCGTAGCCGTGCTGCGGTCTGAAAGAGCCCGCTACGGTCTCCGTGGGCGGAAATTTTGGCAGAGCATCGGGCGGGATGCCCCCCCAAAGACCTTGGTCCATTAAAAGTTCGTTTGACCCCATCGTACTGGCTATCGTGTACGCAGGTAGGCAGCCACGCATCGTTTGAATGACGGTTGCGAAAGGCTCTGCGAAATACCGAGTGTGCCATGGACCTGCCGAAGATAAAAACGCTGATCGATTTCGTTGGACGGACGAATGTCACGGAGCTGACGGTTGCGGAAAAAAAAGTGACGGTCCGGATTTTCCGAACCGTTGGTCAGGCCGCAACCAGTGTCGACACGAACTCGGCCGAAGGTGAGATCGCCGGGCCGGCTTCTCCTGCTGATGGCGCATCTTCCCCTGTGGGCGCGAGTTCGACCTTCACCGTCAAGGCGCCGGTTTTTGGTGTTTTGCATCGTTCCCCGGCTCCGGGTCAGCAGCCATTCGTCAATGCCGGTGATCGCGTTGAAGAGGGACAGACCCTCTTCATCATCGAGGCGATGAAGGTCTTCAACACCATTGCCGCGCCGCATGCGGGCCGAATTGCATATTTGACGGATGTCGATGGCGGCGAGGTCGAGACGGGCGATGTGCTGGCGGAGATCGTGTGATGGTGGAGATCTTCAAAAATACGACACCTGCCGAAAAGCGTTTCGATACGGTTCTGATTGCGAACAGGGGTGAAATAGCAGCGAGAATTCAGCGTGCCTGCCACGAGCTCGGGTTAAAAACCGTCGCAATATGCTCCGAAGCGGACAGGCAGGCATCTTATGTCCAGACTGCCGACAATTTTCTTTGCATCGGCCCTTCCAGCGCAGGCAAAAGTTATCTCAACAGGGATGCCATCCTGCTTGCCGCGCGGCTGACCTCCGCCGGGGCGATCCATCCCGGTTACGGGTTTCTGTCCGAAAATGCCGCCTTTTCCGAGGCGATCGAAAAAGCCGGCCTTGTTTTCATCGGGCCGGATGCCTCATCGATTGCGACAATGGGCGACAAGATCGCTGCGAAACGGGCGATGATTGCCGCCGGTGTGCCCTGTGTTCCGGGCCCGGATACGGCATTGCCGGATGACCCGGCTGCCGTCGAAAGCATTGCGCAGGATATCGGTTATCCCGTCATCGTGAAGGCTGCCGGCGGTGGCGGCGGCCGGGGCATGCGGGTGGTGCCGGATGCCGCTTCCCTGCATGAGGCGATTGCCACGACACGCGAGGAAGCTCGTCAGGCCTTCGGTTCGCCGGCACTCTACATGGAGAAATTCCTCCAGCATCCACGGCATATCGAAATACAGGTCCTGTGCGATACTCACGGACATGCGGTTTGGCTGGGGCATCGCGATTGTTCGATGCAGCGCCGCCACCAGAAGGTGGTGGAGGAGGCGCCGGCGCCCGGCATCTCGCCGGATGTGATCCGATCCGTCGGACACGCCTGCGTCGAGGCCTGCCAGCAGATCGGTTATCGTGGCGTCGGAACCTTCGAATTCCTCTATGAGAATGGGTCCTTCTATTTCATCGAGATGAATACGCGTCTGCAGGTCGAGCATCCGGTCACTGAAATGACCAGCGGGATCGATATCGTCCAGGCGCAGATCAGGGCGGCGCAGGGGGAAGAACTGGATTTGCGCCAACAGGATGTGGGATGCGAAGGCCATGCTTTCGAATGCCGCATCAACGCCGAAGATCCGCAGAGTTTTCTGCCTTCCGCCGGTGTGGTGACGGGCCTTTCCTTGCCCCAGGGGCAGGGTATTCGTGTCGATACCCATATCCATGAAGGCTACCGGGTTTCTCCCTATTACGATTCCCTGATCGCCAAGCTGATCGTCCACGCGCCAACCCGCAGCGAGGCTATGGCGAAGATGCGCGGGGCACTTGCCGAGACGTCGATTGATGGCATTTCGACCAATCTGCCGTTCCTGCGCGCTCTCTTCGATGACGATGCCTTTGCGCGGGGCGAAACGGACATTCATTATCTGGAGACATGGCTCAAGCAACGGAGGGTGGCATGACTACGCTCGACCTCGCCGATACCGCCACCATCGCGGCTCTGACCGAAGCCCTGACGGCGGCGGGTGTGGACGGAATTGAAATCTCAACGCCCAAGGGTCATTTGCGCCTCGTCGTCTCCACGGGCAACAGTGCACAGGCGGCTTCGGTGGTGAAAACCTCAACGGCTGAAACCGCTGCGGCGACGGTGATTGTCAAGGCGCCGATGGCGGGCCGTTTCTGTTCCTCTCATCCTTCGGCATTGGCCGAGACCGGTCATCTCCCGCGCGCTGTTACCAGTGCCGATATTCTCGGCTTCATCCGCATCGGCTCGGTTCTGCTTCCCGTATCCTCCGGCCGTCCCGGCGTCGTGAAGAGGCGGCTTGCGGAGCCGGATGCGCTGGTCGGGTTCGGCGATCCCCTGTTCGAAATCGAGCCTCAATCATGATTGCCACGCCGAATATTCTTGCGCCGCTGCATGACATCCTGCCCCTCGCCAAGGAAGAGGCACGTATTTCCTTCATCGGCTCCCGTTCCTTCCTGCTCGAAGCGCCCGGCGAATTCGATCTGCCCGCACAACGCTGGATCTGGGCCTTGTCGCAAACGATCGGCAACTGGCCGGATGTTGCGGAAATCATCCCCGGCATGACCAATCTTCTGACGATCTTCAAGGAAACGCCCGATGACCCCGACAGTGTCGTGGGGCGGTTGCTGGATGCATGGAACAGCGCCCGGAGCGTGGATCTGGCCGGCAAAACCATCGAAATCCCGGTGCATTATGGCGGGGAATACGCGACCGATCTTGCCGCCATCTGCGATTTTTCCGGGCTGAGTGACCGTGAGGTGGTGCGCCTGCATCATGAGGCGACCTATCGCGTCTTCGCATTGGGCAGCGCCCCCGGTTTCGGTTATCTGCACGGTCTCGATCCCCGGATTTACATGCCCAGAAAAACGGTGCCATCCATCCGGATGGAAAAGGGCTGCGTGACCATCGGCGGTATGCAGACCGGTGTGGCGATGCTGACGGGCCCGAATGGCTGGAATTCCCTCGGTCATGCCGATTTGCAGATGTTCGACCCGGCATCTTCGGTGCCTGCCCTGATGGCGCCCGGCGATATCGTGCGGTTCGTGCCGGCGAGGATCGAGCTATGATCGAAATCATCGAAGCAGGCCCCTTCAACACGGTGCAGGATCTCGGACGTCCGGGTTATCGCGACATCGGCGTCTCCGCCGGTGGCGCCATGGACCCGCTCGCCGTCAAAATCGGTAATATCCTTCTCGGCAATGCCGACGATGCCGCCGTTGTCGAGGTCCAGACCTTTCCGTTCAAAATGCGGTTTGAAGCCCGTGCGGCCTTCGCGGTCACGGGGGCAGATGGCCAGATGTTGCTGGATGGCAGGGAGCTGCTTCCATGGTGCACCCATGTGGCGGCCGAAGGTCAGGTTCTGGAACTGAGACAGCCGCCGCGCCTTGCCCGCGCCTATATTTCTCTCGCAGGCGGTGTGGATGTTCCGGTGCTGATGGGGTCGCGGAGCACGGCGCTGCGCGGCGGGTTTGGCGGCAATGCCGGGCGGCCTCTTGTCAACGGCGACAGGCTGAAGATTGGTGTGGTCCCGGATGCGCTGTCGCTGCCCGCAAGCGGTATTGCCGTTATCGAACCTGCTGTTGCCCTGCGTGACGTGTTCGCGCAGGCAGAAGAGGGCGTCTTGCAGGTCCGTGCGATACCGGCTGGCGAACATGGGCTTTTTGCGTCCGATGGCGAGGCTTTCTGGAACCAGACATGGCGCATTTCATCCCGCAGCGACCGCACCGGCTATCGTTTGTCCGGGGAGCCGATCAAGCCGACGGAGACAATTGAAATGCGCTCCCACGGGGTCGTTCCGGGTGTGGTTCAGGTGCCGCCGGGGGGAGAACCGATCATTCAGATGAGTGACGCCAACACGGCGGGTGGATATCCCAAGGTTGCCGGCGTGATCGAATGCGATCTGTGGCGGCTTGGTCAGGCGCGGATCGGTAGCCGGTTGCAATTCGTGCGCTCCACCCATGCGGAAGCGCGAGCCGTCGAACAGGCGGTTGCCGCCTATGTCGAGGATGTTCGGCAGACATCACAGATGGTCAAGCGGGCGCTGAAGGCAATGGCCTGACGGCAGGTGAACGGATCGAAGGAAAATGCGATGAAGATCGATCTGAATTCCGATATGGGCGAAGGTTTCGGTCCTTACCGGTTGTGCGATGACGAGGCGATGATGAAGATCGTGTCATCCGCCAACATTGCCTGTGGTTTTCACGGCGGCGATCCTGACACGATGGTCCGCATGGTGCGTCTGGCGAAAGCGAATGGTGTCGGCATCGGCGCCCATCCGGGGTTGCCGGACCGCGCCGGTTTCGGACGACGGGAAATACCGTTCCAGCCCGACGAGCTGCGCCAGCAGATGCTCTACCAGCTCGGCGCACTGATGGCGATTGCCGGGGCCGAGGGCATGAAGGTCGGCCATTTCAGCTTTCATGCGGCTATGGGCAATATGGTCAATCGCGATCCCGCGCTGGCCGATCTGATGATGAACGCCATTGCTACCGTCGATCCGCGGCTCGTGGTGTTCGTTACGCCCGAAAGTGAAATCGAAAGGGCGGCGAAACGCGCCGGCCTCAAGACGCTGGCGCTGTTTCTGGCGGATCGTGCCTATGATGCCGAAGGCAAGCTCGTGGCGCGGGGATTGCCCGGCGCATTGGTCAAGGACGAGGCGTCGGTGCGTGCGCGGGTTCGACGGTTCCTGACGGATGGTCAGGTCGAGGCCATCGATGGCACGATCATCGCCATGCCTGCACGCTCGATCCTCGTCCACAGCGATACGCCCGGTTCTCTGGAGCTTGCACGCATCATCCGCAGTGAAATCGAGGCTTCCGGCGCCACTCTCGCGCCTGCGGCCGAACTTGCGGCCTGACCGGGTCGCTGTCTGTTGTTTCCATCTCATCGAAAGATTACCCAGATGCCTTCCACCGCCGATCGCCTGAAAAATGTTTCCATCTCCGCTTCCGCCGCCATGACCCAGCGTGCCAGGGAACTGGCCGCGAAGGGGATCAAGGTCGTGAGCCTTTCCTCCGGCGAGCCGGATTTTCCAACCCCCGCCCATGCCATCGAAGCCGCGCATGCCGCGGCGCTGAACGGTGAAACGAAATATCCGCCGATGGATGGGACGGTGGCGATGAAGGCTGCTATCAGCCGGAAATTCAAGCGCGACAACAACCTGACCTATGATGCCAGCCAGATCGTCGTCTCCGCCGGCGGCAAGCAGGTGATCTTTAATGCCATGCTGGCCACCTGCAATCCGGGTGACGAGGTGGTCATCCCCGCGCCCTCATGGGTCAGCTATGCCGATATCGTCAAATTTGCCGGTGGCGTTCCGGTGCCTGTGCCCTGCTTCGAGCAGGCCGGTTTCAAGTTGCGTGCGGAAGATCTCGAGGCGGCGATCACGCCGCGTACCAAATGGCTTTTCCTGAATTTCCCCAGCAATCCGACCGGTGCAGCCTGCTCGCGGAAAGAGATGGCGGCGATTGCCGAGGTCATGCTGCGTCATCCCCATGTGTGGATATTGACCGACGATATTTACGAGCATCTCGTTTATGACGGCTTCGAATTCGGCACGATCGCCGATGTGGAGCCGCGGCTTTACGACCGCGTGCTGACCATGAACGGTGTGTCCAAAGCCTATGCCATGACGGGCTGGCGCCTTGGTTATTGCGCCAGTGGCTCGAAGGAACTCATTGCCGCCATCAGCAATGTCAACGGCCAGAATGGCGGCGGCATCACCACCGTCACACAGGCCGCAGCCATTGCCGCACTGGATGGCCCCCAGGATCTGCTGGCGGAAAGAGCCGCCATCTATCGCGAACGGCGCGACTTCGTTCTTGGCCAGTTGGGTGAGATCGACGGCCTGCGTTGCCACAAGCCGGAGGGCGCCTTCTACATCTATCCGAATATTTCCGGCCTCATTGGCAAAACCACCAAGGGCGGACGCAAGATAGAAAGCGATGTCGATTTTGTCATGGCGCTGGTGGATGAGCATCACGTCGCCACCGTGCAGGGTGCCGCCTATGGCATGAGCCCCTATTTCCGCCTTTCCTATGCCACCAGCACGGAGATGCTGCGCGAAGGATGCGCGCGTATCGCCCAGTTTTGTCAGGACATGCGCTGATTGATGCAACATATCTCCCGGTCCGGTGTGACGAGACCGGGAGATGTTTACAGTTTCAGCTTCTCGGTCAGTTCCACAAGAATGTCCTTCACGGCAAAAGCCGGCTCGGACAGGGAGTTCTGATCGGATGTGCAGAGGGACAATGTCTCTTCTATGCGCGGAGACAGAAGCCGGCAGACGAGCGGTTCGCTTGTTTCCGAGACGATACGGTCGGCTATCGCCTTTGGCATGATAGTGGCACCAAGGCCGCTTGCGACGGCACGGGCCAGCGTCCTGACGATCTCGACTTCCGCAACGACCTTGAGATTGATCCGGCTGCGCGTAAATGCGGTGTCCACCGCGCGGCGCACGAAATTGTAGCTCGGCGGCAGCAGCATCGGCAGCCCGTCCAGTGCACCGATGGGCACAGGTTTCATATCCGCTTCGATTGCGAAATCGCGGTGGGCGACAAGATAGAACTCTTCACTGAGGACAGGCTCGAAGCGCACGCCCTTGATCGGGCCGACGCCGTGAATCAAGGCCATTTCCAGACGGCCGTTCATGATCATCTGGCTGTAGGTCTGTCCGACACTTTCCGTCAGGTGGATCAAAATGCCCGGATGCCGTTTTCGCGTCTCCGCCAGAAGCTCGACGGAGAGCGTGGCGGCACTGCTGAAAGGCACCAGCCCGACCGAAACACGTCCCGCAAGCGAATTGCCGGCCGCCGCCGCATCGACCTGCGCCTGTTCCATCTGCCGCAGGATGATTTGCGCATGGCGGTAAACCGCATGTCCCGCATCCGTCATCGTCACGCCCTGTTGGCTGCGAATCAGCAGTTTCTGGCCGAAATGCTCTTCGAGCGCGGCCAGCTGCTGGCTCAGCGCCGGCTGGGCAAGGTGCAGAATATCGGCCGCGCGCGTGATGCTGCCGCTATCCACGATGACGATGAAGGATTTGAGACGCCTGATATCCATTGCGATGATGACGATTTCGGTTGTGCTGCGGCAAATCTACAAGGTCGCCCCCGTTTTGCAATGCGAACCGGGAACCGGAATTGTCCGCAAACCTCTGCGAAGCGGATTTCCTTAGGCTTTTTGCCCGGAAACCATGGCGCTTCGGGCTCCATAAAAGTTGCTTATTACTCCAAAAGTAATCGGTCTTAGGCAAGCAAATAAAGCTTCGCTAATCTCTATGGCAACGAAAAGGGGATCAGAATGCCATTTTCCGATTACAAGACCGCTTTGGTCACTGGCGCATCATCCGGTATCGGTGCCGCAGTCGTCGAGCGGCTGCGCCGCGAAAACATTGAAGTCCATGCCATCGCCCGCAGTGCCGATGCATTGAAGGAACTCGCCGAGCGGACCGGCTGTATCGCGCATGTCATCGACGTGACGGACCGTGCTGCGATTGCCGATCTCGCAAGCCGGGTGCAGTTTGATATTCTGGTCAACAATGCCGGCGTCGATCGCCCGAAGAAGTTTCTCGAGGCGGATGAAGCCGACATCGATCTTCTGGTCGACGTCAATCTACGCGCCGTCCTTCATATCTGCCGGCTGATCGTTCCGGGCATGGTTGAGCGCGATCGTGGCCACGTCATCAATATCTCATCCATCGCCGGGAATTATAATTTCGGCGGCAATTCCACCTATCACGCCGTGAAGGCTGGCGTTGCCATGCTCTCGAACCAGCTGCGGATCGACGCATTCGGCAAGCGCGTGCGCGTGACGGAAATCTGCCCCGGCCGCGTGGCGACGGATATCTTCAACCACGTCCACGGCAATGATCCAAGCGTACGAGAGCGCTTCATCGACGGTTTCGAATTGCCGAAGGCGGAAGACATTGCCGATGCGATCGGTTTTGCCATTGCTGCGCCGGTCGCGGTCAATATCGGCCATATGGAAATTACCCCGACATTGCAGGTCATGGGCGGCCTTCAAACAGCCAAGCCCCAGGCGGCAGCCGAGGACGGCGCAAAGAAGGAGCAGAAGCCGTGAGCGGCTTTGACCTTTCGGCTATCCTGAGCAATCAGGAATATATCGCGATGCTGGTGCACGGCATCGAGATGACCTTGATCATCTTCATAGGTTCGTGGTCGCTTGCCATGTCGCTTGCGCTCATCCTGCTCTGTATCCGATTTTCGCCTTCCCGCTTCGGGGATCGGCTTGTCGCAGCCTATGTTTCCTATCACCGCAACGTGCCGACACTGGTGCAGTTGATGTTGTGGTACTTCGGTATTTTCACGCTGTTGCCTTCCGGCCTGACAGGCTGGCTGACGGACCATAATGCTGAAGCGATCTTCGCCGTGGTGGGTCTCGGCCTGTGTCAGGCGGCTTATTTCAGCGAGGATCTGCGTTCCGGTCTGCGCTCGGTCAGTCCGGGGCAGATGGAAGCGGCAAAGGCGCTGGGGCACAGCTATCTCTCGGCTATGCGTTTCATCATCATGCCGCAGGGTGTGCGCAATGCGCTGCCTCCGCTCATCAATCACAGTGTCTCCCTGTTCAAGAACAGCAGTCTGGCGCTTGTCATCGGCGCGTCTGAATTGACCCATGCGGTCAAGGAAATCGAAAATCTGAGTTTCCAGACCTTCGAAATCTATCTCGTCGGCACGGTTCTCTATCTCTTCTTCTCGCTGTTGATCATGGGGGGCGGTGCCTATCTGTCCATGCGCCTTGATCCGGCCTGGAGGGCGCGCGCATGATCGGGGATATCGTTACCATCATTCACGATTACTGGCTGCTGCTGCTGATCGGCCAATATCCGAACGGCCCTCTCGGCGGGCTCGTGAATACGCTCATTCTCTCCGCACTCGCCATCGCGCTCGCTTTTCCGGTGAGCATCCTCATGGCGCTGGCGCGTTTGTCGACATGGCGCGTCCTGCGCTGGCCGGTGACGGCACTGGTCTATGTCACGCGCGGCGTGCCGTTGCTGATGCTCATCCTGTGGACCTATTTCCTCATCCCGCTCTGGACCGGTGCCGACGTGCCCAGTTTCGCCATCATGCTGGCAACGCTTGTCGTCTATCAGGGCGCATTCCTGAGTGAAGTGGTAAGGGCAGGTATCGTTGCCCTTGGCGTCGGGCAGATGGATGCGGCGAAAGCGCTTGGCCACAGCTACGGCAGTGCGATGCGCTTCATCATCCTGCCGCAGGCGCTCTACAACATGATCCCGAGCATGATCTCGACCTTCGTGGCGACGATCAAGGACACGACGCTCGGTTATGTCATCAACGTGCCTGATCTCACCTTCGCAGCGAGCCAGGTGAACAACCAGCTTCTGACGCAGCCCTTCCAGGTATTTCTCATTCTTGCGGTGGTCTATTACGCCCTCTGCTGGAGCCTGACTTATCTCGCAAATGCCGTCGAACGCCGCATCGCTCGCCGCCGTGCCGGCGTGGCGGGCCGCCCGCATCAGCCGTCCTTGACGCAGGCCAAAATCTTAACGGAGCAGCCATGACCACGACCGCATCATCGACGCCCCAGCAGACGATCCGCATCTCGAATGTCTGCAAGAGTTATGGCGACTATCAGGTCCTCAAGAATATCGACGCCGAAGTGGCGCGCGGTGAGGTGGTCGTCATCTGCGGCCCTTCCGGCTCCGGCAAGTCGACCCTGATCCGTACCGTCAATCGCCTGGAGGAAATCAACAGCGGTTCGATCACGCTTGATGGGCAGGACATTCACGCCGCCACGCGCACCAAGGAACTGAACCTTCTGCGCAGCCGCATCGGTTTCGTGTTCCAGAACTTCAATCTGTTTCCGCATCTTTCCGTTGTCGAAAACGTCACGATTTCGCCAATCCGCGTAAAGGGCGTCTCGCCGGATATCGCACGGCAAAAGGCACTCGCTCTGCTTGAGCGTGTCGGTCTCGCCGACAAGGCTGGCGCTTATCCCGGTCAATTGTCCGGCGGGCAACAGCAGCGTGTGGCGATTGCCCGTGCGCTTGCCATGGAGCCGCCCGTCATGCTGTTCGATGAACCCACAAGTGCGCTCGATCCGGAAATGGTCGGCGAAGTGCTGGCCGTGATGAAGGGCCTGGCGGCGGAAGGCATGACCATGCTCTGCGTCACCCACGAAATGGGCTTCGCGCGTGAAGTTGCGGACCGCATCTGGTTCATCGACGCCGGCGAAATACTCGAAAGAGCGACACCGGAAGAATTCTTCAAGACACCCCGCCATCCGCGCGCGCAGCGGTTCCTCGCCGATCTGCGTCACTGATAACAGCCAATAATATAAAAGGAGAACAGCAATGAACTGGAAATGCCTTACACTTACCGCCGCAGTTTTGGGAACGGCTGCCGCTTCGCCCGCCGCAGCGGATCAACTCGATACCATCACGGCGAACAAGACGCTGCGCTGCGCGACCTTCGCGGATGTCGTTCCCTTCGCCGCACCGGATCCGAAAACCCGCGAGATGGCCGGTTTTGATGTCGATCTCTGCAAGGCCATCGCGAAGGAACTTGGGGTCAAGGCGGAGATCAAGCCCGTATCGGTCGAGGCCCGCGTTCCCGAAGTGAAGCTTGGCCGCGTCGATATCACCGTTGCCAATCTTGCCTATACACAAAGCCGCGCCGAGCAGATCCAGTTCAGCGATCCCTATTATCTCGCCAAGGAAATGCTGATCGTTCCGGTTGACGATGCCGGCAAGAAAAAGGCCGATTATGAAGGCCAGCGTGTCGCTTCGACCAAGGGTTCGACCTCGGAAATGTCGATCAAGCTCAACAAGTCGGAGCCTTTGACCTTCCAGGATACGGCGTCTGCCTATCTCGCCGTTCAGCAGGGCAAGGCGCGCGGCATGGTGGCCAACACCATGACGACCACGAAATTCGTCAATGAATCCAAGACCAAGGGCAAGCCGATGCGGATGATCGAAGAACCGATGCTCTATCAGCCGATCGGCATCGGCATGGCGAAGGACAATCCGGCCCTGACCGCCAAGATCAATGAGATTCTCCGGAAGCTCGATGCCGATGGCGAGATCAACACGATCTGGAACAAGTGGCTCGGCCCCGATACGGAATACAAGATGACCCGCACCGACAAGGTCGTCCCGCTTTCCGAGCTGAAGTTCGACCCGATCCCCTGATCTGCCGGCTCGGCCCACAGCAGCGATTTCAATATTCACCTGAACTCAAATGCAAGCGGCGGGACGTTCCCGCCGCCAGCCTTACCGTGGGAGGTTTTATGATCCACATCAAAGATATAGCAGAACGGCCAAGCAAGGCGGACATCGAAGCGCTTTCGAAGTTTTCGCCCGCCACCATCCATGAGGCGCAGGGTCGAAGGGGCGCTTTGTCCTCCCGTCTCAAGCCAGTCGATTACCGGATGAAGCTGTGTGGCCCCGCTTTCACCGTCAGATGCGCGCCGCGTGACAACATCATGCTGCAGCTTGCGATCAACTACGCCAAGCCCGGCGATATCATTGTCGTTTCGGCCGGCGAATATGAGGAAGCGGGTTCGTTCGGTGACGTCCTCGCCAATGCCTGCCTTGCAAAAGGTATTGGCGGTTTGGTGACGGACACGGGCGTGCGCGATACGCTGCAATTGCGAGACCTCGGTTTCCCGGTGTTTTCCCTCAGCGTCTGCATCAAGGGAACCGTCAAGGAAACCATTGCGGCAGTCAATGACAGCATTATCGTTGGCGGCGAAATCATCAATCCGGGCGATATTGTCGTTGGTGATGCCGATGGTCTGGTCGTGGTCCGTCGCGCGGAAGCGCAGGAAGCCGCACGGCTGTCGCAGGCCCGCGAAGATGCCGAGGCTGGTTTCATAGAGGCCTATAAACAGGGCAAATCGGTAATCGAGGTCAGTAATCTGGAACCGGTGCTGAAGGCCAAGGGGCTGGTTGTCGACATCTGAACGTGAAGGGCGGGCTCGGCCGCATGGGCCTGAGCCCCGCCGGCGGCCGACTGGGCGCCGGTACGCGACATGCCGCCCGCGGGCTTCAGTCTTGGCGGTCAGCGGCGTCGTGCTTCACTGAAACAGTGCGGCTCCCGGGCCAGGCCGTTAGCGCGACATCGATCAAAGCCTTCAATCTCACCGTACATGCACCATCGCAGGCCTGCGCGGACATGCCCTGAATGATGGCGCCATAAAAACGTGCAAGGGTGTCCGTGTCGGTTTGTTCCGGAAGTTCGCCTTCGCTGACGGCGCGATCGAACCGTGCCTTGAGAATCTGCATCGACGCCTCGCGCAACGCGGCCGTTGTGCGGGCGACGGAGGCGTTTTCTTCAGAATGCTGGAGAACTGCGGTCGAAACGATGCATCCGCGCGGTTTGTCGGGCTGCGTGTCTCCTTCAGCAATGTCATATAGATAGGCGGCGAGCGCCTCGTGGGCCGGTATCGGTGCCTGCAATATTTCGGAGCGACGCTGGCTTTGCTGCGCAATGCTGTGATCAAGCGCCAGGCGGAACAATTCCTCCTTCGAACCGAAGGTCGCATAAAGAGACGGCGGCGTGATCCCCATCGCGTGGGTGAGATCCGCTATCGAGGTTCCCTCGTAGCCACGCTCCCAGAACAGCCGGGCTGCGATATCAAGCCCCGCATCCCTGTTGAGCCGGCGCGGCCTGCCGCGTTTTCGCATCGTTTCAGACATTATTGTATCGATCGCTATAAAAATATTGACAGATCATGAGTGCCTCTTATTATATCGATCACTAGTTAAATCGCAACGGAGTGATCCATGTCTCAACGACTATCGAACAAAGTAGCCCTGATAACGGGAAGTTCACGTGGTATCGGCCGCGCCGCCGCCCTGGCATTTGCGAAGGAGGGGGTAGCCCTTATCGGCGTTCACTACGCTGCGAATGCGGAGGCGGCACAGGCAACGGTCCGCGAAATCGAGTCCCTCGGCTCGAAAGCGGTCGCGCTCAATGCCGATCTTCGCCAGGGGAAGGTGGCGACAGACAGCCTTTGGGAGCAATTCAGGGAGTCTGCGGTTGCCTTCACGGGCTCGCCATCGCTGGATATTCTGGTCAACAATGCGGGTATCGCGCCGGCTACGCCGTTGAAAGAGACGACCGAAGCGGCGTTCGACGAGTTGATGACGATCAATTTCAAGGCGCCCTTCTTTCTCATTCAGGCTGCGGCTGACCATATCCGCGATGGCGGCCGTATCATCAATGTCTCGACCGGTTTCACCCGCATCGCGGCGCCGACGCATCCAGCCTATGCGGCATCCAAGGGTGCGCTTGAGACTTTGACGCTGGCGCTTGCCCCGGAATTCGGACGGCGCGGCATTACGGTCAACGCGGTACTGCCGGGGGTGACTGAGACCGACATGAACGCCGGATGGCTGGCGGCGCCGGAAGCCCGCGCGGGTGCGGAAGCCCTGTCTGTATTTTCCCGTCTCGGCCATGCCGACGATATTGCGGACGTCATCACATTCCTCGCATCGACGGATGCCCGCTGGACTACGGGACAGATGATCGACGCGACAGGCGGTGCGCGGCTTTGAGCCGAGGCTCTGCAAATAACCCTGGACGACCGGCGTCGGGCGGTTTCGCCCGGTGCCGCGAGCGAGGTTTTGCTTGATCCGCATCGCCTGATGATCGTGAAAACAGGGAAATGCCGGATTGTGCGGATGGCAGAGCTACCTGTTGTCATCCACTATTTTTGCTGCTTTGCAACATCATATGCAGGTGACTAAGTTGACCCGTCTCTTGGGAGGGTGGCAGTTCGTGTCAACATCTACGAGGATCCTGGATGTCATCCACTTCCGATCTGGAAACCGTCGCCCGCCGTGGCGGCAAATTTCAGCGCATGGCGGCTCGCATACCAACCTACCTGACCGACCTGCGGGAAAATCCGGCCTGGCTGCCAATGTTCATGCTCGCCCGCACGATGCCCTTTCGCAAAGCACACTGGCTGACCGCCCGCCGCGTGCCTCGTTCCGTGGAAACAGCGCCCTCGATGTTCGGGAACCTCAAGCCCGAAGTCGTCGCGGACGAGTTGCGGCGTACCGGAATTTTTACCGGTTTGCCGCTGCCAAAGGATATCCAGCAGGAGCTTTTCAGGTTCGGCTGTGAAACGCCCTGTTTCGGCAATTTCGAACGGAAGCTCGAATTGCTTGCCGGAGAGCATGCGGAGGCCGAGCAGCGTTTCGGGCGGACGATCCTGAGCGGGCATCATTTCGAGAGGGTGATGCAATGTGATGCCGCGCTGGCGGTTCAAAGAGATCCGCTGCTTCTCGATATTGCCAGACACTATCTCGGTGGTGAAGCCAAGCTGATCACGACACGAACCTGGTGGAGCTTTCCAACAAAATCAGCATCGGAAGAGGATTTGAGCCGCGCCTCCTTTAAATATCATTTCGATCTCGATGACTGGCGCATGCTGAAATTCTTCTTCTACCTCTCGGATGTCGATAGCGATGCCGGCCCTCACATCTATGTCCGAGGCAGCCACAATCGCCGGCGGCTGAAGCATCAGCTCACACTTCTCGTGGGCCATCCCGCAGAGGACGTGCTGGAATATTACGGGTCCGAGAACGTTGTCGAATTGACCGGCAAGGCGGGAACCGGCTTCGTTGAAGACCCCTTCGGCTTTCATATGGGGACACCTGCCAAAACCACGCCACGACTGATGATGGAGGTGGGCTTTGGTGTCTCCAGGCCGTCAAAGCGGCGCTATCATGGCGAGCCGGTCGTCCGCTAGGTCATTCGCCAACCGGCAGGCAGATGACATTCAGCCTGTATTCATTGCCACTGAAGAGAATAGATACTCGCCGCGCCCGCCAGCGCGGAAAGGCTCCGGGTACGAAAGACGAGTCTGCGTACCCGGAGCCTTCACGGACATGTACGCGCGGTTTAGACCCTCGCCACCTGTTTACTGGTTGATTTGCGGCTCCACGAGCTTTGCAAGTTTGCGCAGGGACTCCTGCCAACCCAGATAGCAGGCGTCGGCGGGAATGATGTCCGGCACGCCCTGCTGCTCGATGTTTACCTCGGTGCCGGATGCAACGGCCTTCAGGCTGACGGTGACTTTCATCTCGCCGGGCAGGTTGGGATCATCGAACCGGTCCGTATAGACAAGACGTTCTCCCGGCACGAGTTCAAGATAGGTGCCGCCGAAGGAATGGCTGTCGCCGGTCGTGAAATTCCGAAAGGACATCCGGTGGTTTCCGCCGACTTTTGCGTTCAGTTCATGAACGGTGCAGGTAAACCCGAATGGCGGGAGCCAGCTTGAAATTGCGTCCGGTTCGACGAAGGCGCGATAAAGCTTCTCGGGTTTGGCGGCGAAGACGCGGTGTAGGCGAATGGTGCTAGGCATGGTTTCTCCTCCTGTTGATGCATTGTCATTCAACGTGGTCGATCAGTCTCCGGGCTGAAGAGTAACCGGATATAGCGGTGAAGGTGGTCGAGGCTTCCGACGGCCTGCTGTGGGTCGCCGCTCGCCTTTGCCAGAATGAAAGCGCCCTGGATGACGGCCTGGATGTGCAGGGAAAGGCTTTCTGCGGTAAATGTCCTTGCGACGCCATATTGATCCATGGCGGCCTCGATATCGGCAACCAGCGTGCCGGCGTGACCCGAAATGCTGTCCCAGCATGCCTTGCGGATCGCATCGCTGGTTTCATAGACCTCCTGCGCCATCGTGCCGACGAAGCAGGTAAAATCCGGCAGCTCGCCCTGGATCAATTGTTTGCGGAAAGCGACATAGTTCAGCAGGCGCTCCAGCGGGTCAGGCGCATCATGGTAAGGTGCGGTTTCAAACACCGCGCCGGTAACATGCGACCAATGATCCGCTGCCGCGACGGCCATCTCCTCCTTGCTGGAGAAATGGTGAAAAAATGCGCCCTTGGAAAGGACGGCTTTCGCGCAGACATCATCGATTGTCGCCGCGGCATAGCCCTTGGTCCGAATGACGGCGAAGGCCGCCTCCAGCAAGCTCGGTCTGGTTGATGGGTTCTGCTTCCTTGCCACGTTAAATCTCCCTTGCGTAATTAAATACAGACTAGTTGGTATTTAATCAATGGAAATTTTTCACCGAAGAGATATCCCCAACCGAAACGGCGCGTCAGCTCGCCGGTATCGACATCAGAATGCTTTGGCGGTCGGCAGCGGGGGCGTCGAAAACGCATGTGTATGAGGAGACATCCGACCCGCCGGCGCGTTGTGGTGGCGCCCTGATTTCGAGGGATCAAACAGCGGGGCCGCGCGTGAGGCCGCGCAATGATGGGTGTCGCCGGGGAGCGTGCGATATTATGGGTTAGCTGTCTTCGGCAAAGCCGGGCCATGGTCGAAGCACTCGATCAGCATTTCGGTCAACACCCGGATTTTTCGCGCAGGATGCTGCCCGGGCGGTCTGACGACATATATTCCCGCAGGCGGCGGTGGAAAACGTTTCATGACCGGAACCAGCACGCCCGAGCCCAGATGATCCCTTATGAGATCGACAGGGAGCACGGCGATACCCAGGCCGGCTGCTGCGGCGACAGCGAGAGCGGCACCGTTGTCGGCCTTGAAACGTCCCTGCGGGCGAACGGTTATCACCTTGTCCCCATCCATCACCTGCCAGACTTCCGTTCCCTGCATGAGAGCCTGATGGGCGACAAGTTCCTCCGGGGTCTCCGGAGAACCATGGGCCTTGATATAGTCCGGGCTTGCAACGAAGGTCCCGTAGAGGGGACCGACGCGTCTTGCTACCAGGTTCGAGTCATGAAGAATGCCGACCCTGATCGCACAATCATATCCTTCCGCGATGAGGTCGACGAAACGATCGCTGTAACAGGTCTGGATCTGGAGTTGAGGATGCCCGAGCGCCATTTGCGCGATCACTGATGCGAAATGCGTCGGGCCAAAGGAAAGCGGCGCGGCAATCCGCAGGCGTCCACGGAGTTCACCGGCCGGCAGGATTGTCTCCCTCGCCACATCGATTTCGGCCGAAATCCTTGCCGCATAGTCCCGGAATGTTGCGCCCGCCTCTGTCAGAGAAGCGCCGCGGGTGGATCGCGCCAGAAGCTGCACCCCAAGCTCCGCTTCAAGCCGCACGAGCCGGCGGCTGACCATCGACTTGGAGACGCCCAGTCGCAGCGCGGCCGAGGTGACGCCACCTGCATCAGCGACTTCGACGAATGTCCGGAGATCTTCGATATCCACTCGGTGTTCCTCATTCTGCGACACAGCTTAGCATAGACAGGGACTACCGCACCATAAACAGGAATGACAAGTTCGTTCTGCGGCAGCGTCTCGAAGGGCGCATGCCTCTTGAGCAAATGCGCTTTCAATAAATCGCCAACACAGGATGAAACCATGACCTTTCGTAACGGCCTTGATTCCCTTCTCCGTCCCGAAGATTCCGTCCTTGTTCTGATCGACCACCAGCCTTACCAGCTGGCGAACCTGAACAGCCACGATCCGCAAGCGGTGGTCAACAGCACGACTGCGCTGGCGAAGCTGGCAAAAGCCTTCGATGTCCCGACCATTCTGACCAGTGTCATCGCGGCGCGCGGCGGTCTTCTCTTCAAGCAGATCACCGACGTATTTCCCGGCCAGGAGGTCATCGATCGTACCTGGGTGAACACCTGGCAGGACGAGAATGTGGTGAACGTCGTCAAGGCGACCGGCCGCAAGCAGCTGATCATCGCCGGCCTGTGGACCGAGGTCTGCGTGGCGATGCCTGTGATCCAGGCCGCCGGCGAAGGCTGGGACGTGACCGTGATTACCGACGCATCGGGCGGGATTTCGAAGGAGTCTCACGAAGTCGCTATCCAGCGGATGATCGCGGCTGGCGCGAACCCGATGACAGTAATGGCGCTCGCTGGCGAATGGCAACGCGATTGGGCCCGCACCGGGCATGTCGAGCAGCTGACCGAGATCCTCATCCAGCACTTCGCCGGCAGCGGCATCGCCTATCTCTGGGAACAGCAGCTGCTCAACACGCCGGTACCGGCCACCCAAAGCGGTCACTAAAGACAAAGGCACGATGGGGTCGAATGACCCATCGCGACAGTGCGGACGGTGTGTTGAACCACAGCGTCCGTTTTTCATGACAGGTGGACGTGCCTGAAGCCCCCGGCGGCTTGATGGTGGGCGTGATGAATTTCCGGCATCTGTCAGCCGCCATTACTGGATTGCAAGCGCAGTGCCCGCTGGTCAGCCAGCCTCCCTTTACGTACAACTCCATTGCTTCCGTGTTGCGAACGCGGTCAGGCTTGCAGTTACATTTTATCCGTAAGGGGACCCTATGTTCGAGAAGTGTGTTTGGCACAATGAGCCGCAGCAATGGTCGCTCAGCGACGGGGTCCTACAGCTAACCACCGACAAGAACTCCGATTTCTGGCGGGAGACCTATTACGGTTTTACGCGTGATAGCGGGCATTTCTTCGGAATGCAGTGGCAGGGCGATTTCACCGCTTCGCTGCGTGTTCAGGGCAATTATGAGGAATTATACGATCAGGCGGGGATCATGGTCCGGATCGACGGGTCCCGTTGGATCAAGGCAGGCATTGAGCTATCGGATGGCGCTGCCTGCATAGGCAGTGTCCTGACCGTGGATCGCTCCGACTGGTCTACAACCGCCTATTCCGGGGACCCGCGCGATTTTTATCTCCGCGTCACGGTTGCCGATGGTGTCCTGCGCCTCCAGACCTCTGGAGACGGCATCCGGTGGCCTCTTCTCAAACTTTGCCCGTTTCCGGAAGCTCAGTTCTATCAGGTTGGTCCCATGTGCTGCACACCCGAGCGTGAGGGCCTGGAGGTGACGTTTTCGGAGTTTCATGTAGGACCTCCACTCCGCAAGGCTCTTCATGATCTGACGTGAGGAATGTCGGGAACGCCATCCCGTCAGCGGCCGTAGCCGCCTGCGCGAGCCCGTGACAGGGGGAAACTTCCCCCTGAACAGCTTGCGACCCGACGCATTTTTCAAGAGCCGGATGCGATGCCGGTCACGCTTTGCCGGGTTTGGGGAGAACCAGATCGCCAACCGTGTAGGTGTGGAATTCGCTTTTCGAAACCGTGTCCAGCTTGCGGAATTTTTCAACGAATACCGGATCGGAAAAGAACTCATCGACATTGCCGGTTCCCTGAATGGCCTCGACGTTGACGACCGTCTGCCCATCCGTGCTTTTCGCAAGGCTGCTCCAGAGGAACCCTTCTTTCCGTTCGGCGACGTAGTGCACGACATCCTGAATGATGGCGAAGGCTTCTTCCTGTTTTCCGGGGTGAGCGTGAATGACGTTGACAACGAAGGTCGTGGGGGCGGGAGAGCCCGTAAAAGCTGCAAGAGGTGTCGTTTCCATGAATATCTCCATTTGTGAAGCCGGGGCCAATTTCGCCGCGGCCGCATCTGGATATCGGAAGGAAAATAGCGGATAAACGGGCTGCTATTCTCAACATACAGGAAGAAAATTCCTTAATCGCGGATCATGGACAAGCTCGGAACACTCGGCATATTCATTCAGGTCGCGGAAGCGGGAAGCTTCGTGGCGGCCGGACATCGTCTCGGCATCTCCGGATCGGCCGTCGGCAAGGCCATCGCCCGTCTGGAAGACGAGCTGGGCGTGCGATTGTTCAATCGCTCGACGCGCAGCATGACCCTGACGGAGGATGGCGGTTTCTTCCTCGATACGTGCCGGCGCATCCAGTCGGAATATGAGACCGTTCAGGCGCAGCTGTCGCGATCGCAGGCCGCTCCGCGCGGGCAGCTGCGCGTCAGCCTTCCCCTGGCGGGCATGCTCCTGATGCCGACAATATCGGCCTTCATGAATACCTATCCGGACATCAATCTCGACCTGGATTTCACCGATCGCCTGGTGGATGTCATCGAGGAAGGGTTCGACGCCGTCATCCGGACCGGCGATATCAGGGATACACGGCTGATGAGCCGCAAGCTCGGCACCTTCAAACACAGGATCGTGGCAGCACCCGGCTATCTCGAAGCGCATGGCTGGCCGGCGGTTCCCGAGGATCTCGCCGGGCACCGCTGCCTCCATCACCGTTTCGCGAATTCCGGAAAGTTTGAACCGTGGCCGCTGGTTCGCGACGGATGCGAGATCAGGATCGATCTGCCGGTCGCAACCGTTGCCAGCACGCTGGAGCCGTTGATCTACCTCGCGGAGCGATCATTCGGGATCACCTGTCTTCCTTCATTCGCCGTGGCATCCGAAATCGCCCAGGGGAAACTGGTTTCGCTCCTGGACGACTACGTGGCCGATACGGGAACTTTCTGCGTACTCTGGCCGACCAATCGATATCTTTCTCCAAAGGTCAGGGCGTTTGTCGACTACATGGCCGCCAATCTTTTCGCCAGATGATCGCAAGAATGGTGAAACGAGTACCAGCCACGACTCCCGGTGATGGCTGCGAACGGGAAGAGGCCCAAGCGGATATTGCGTCGACGATCAAAGCAACTTTCGCAGAAATATTCTCGCATGCTTATCGGGGGGATATCGCTCCAGCTTGCCGAACACGGAGTATCCTTGCTTTTCATAGAAACCTGGAGCCTGAAAGCTGAATGTGTCGAGCCAAATCCCGACGCAGTTTTCGTCCTTCGCCCATTGCTCCGCCTGCGCCAGAAGCTTCGCCCCCAGTTGCTGGCCCCTCATGGCTTCGGGCACGAACAGCAACTCGACGAACAGCCATTCATAATAGCATTTCGCCCACAGGCCACCCTGGATTCCGCCGTCATCATCGCGCAGTAAAATTGCAAGCGGCTTGTAGCCATCCTCTCCCGCCTTCGAATCATTAAAGGCGAGCAGGGGGTTGAGGATTGCATTGCGGTCATCTTCGTTTGGATCGAGCTTCATTTCCAAAACAGGCATTTCGTATCTCCATTCAGCCGATGCGCTCGCGAAAATTGATCGCCGGTGTTACTGACCTCTATCCCGAGCACTCACAGGGTGTCGCGAAAATGATCCCTGATGAATACGGGAAGATCGTTTGACGGTGGCGTGAAAGGCACCTGATACATCATGTCGCCGACAAAACCACGGTGATAGGTGGCATGATTGACGACGTGCAGCACGATTTGCTCGCGGGTCATGACGCCTTCGCCTCCGCCAACAAATTCGAAATGAACGGCTTTGGCGAGGTCTTCGTCCGACCATGTGTCGACAAGATCGATATACCAGCGGTCCATGTCCTGCACCGCGTCCCACAAATCGCCGATTGCCGGTGTATGCTCGGTATTGCGCGCGGTGTAACCGTGTTTCTTTCCCTGCAGATGGTGCCTGAAAATATCGTCCACCACATAAACATGGTTCAATGTATGCACCATGTTTCCGAACCGGGTCGGCCGCTGCCGAAGAGCCTCGCCATCCGGCAACTCCATCACGCTGCCGAAGGTCAGCCCATTCGCCCAGGCCTTGTAGCGAACCAGCATTTTCAGGGTATCTGCCGCCGATGCGGCGTGCGCGTGGGTTGGGCTGAGCGAGGCGGAAGACATGCTGGAACTCCTTGGTGGTTTGCAACTTCAAAGCAATGATCGAGTCGGTCCGGCGCTGCCTGCGCCGGGCCGGAAACGGTTTTGCGGGTCGGCCATGGGAATATGATCCATGCCTGTCCCGAACCGCCAATGTCCGTGGACCGGGATCAGAGCGATCCGTGCTTTTCCTGTAAAAGCCGGATGGCAAGATGCTGGAGCAGAATGATCGTCTTGGCATCGCGAATGTCGCCACGATCGATCATCCGCATCGCCTCCGGCAGGGGGATTTCGAGCACATCGATATCTTCTCCCTCGTCAGCGGAACCGCCGCCTGCACCCACTTTGTGTGTGTCGGCATATTCGCCGTGGAAAAAGGCGAGATATTCGGTGACCGAGCCGGGGCTCATATAGATATCGAACAGGTGTGTGAGTTCGGAAACCTCGTAACCGGTCTCCTCCATCAGTTCCGCACGCATTCGCGTCGCCGGTTCTGCGCCTTCGAGCAGCCCTGCCGGTGTCTCGATCAGTGATTCCAGACCGCCATTCAAGAGAACCGGCAATCGGAACTGGCGGGTCAAAAGGACATGGCCGTTTGCCGGATTGTAAAGCAGGCATGTCGCGCCGTTGCCGCGGTCATAGGCCTCCCGGGTCTGCTTCTGCCAGCTTCCGTCCCGCAGCCGGAGTTCATATTCATACTTGGTCAGCCGGCCCCAATCATCCGCCAACACGCGTTCGGCAATTGGGCGGTAAACACTGTCATTCATCAAGTCACCTCGTTTTCATCTGTCTTTCAAAGGCCGAGCAATCGGCCTTCGACATGTGTGCGTGTTTCACCACCCACCCATATTACGCCGGTCTCATCGCGGCTCAGGTAAACGCGGCCGTGCCGGCCGAGACGTGTCCCCTGAGCGGCGACATAATCTGCCGCGACCGTGCCCGTGGCAAACAGCCATTGCGCCAGCGAGGCATTGAGGCTTCCGGTAACGGGATCTTCGGCGATGGCGCCCAGATGATCGCTGAAGAAGGCGCGAACCTCAAAGGCAGCTTCGCCGCCTTCCGCGTGGGGGCCAACCACACCGACATCAATGCGCCCGGGCCAGCTGCGAACCGGATCGATGGAAAGCACCTTTTCGGCCGATGCCAGCCTGATCCCCAGCCATCCGGGACCATTATCGATCCAGGCGGCATCAAGGACGTCATGAGCCTCGATCCGTAATAGTTGCCGTGCCTCTTCCAGCTCAGCCGGTGTCGGCGCACCGGAACGGACAAGCGGCGGGGCGGCAAAGGAAAGCCGCCCATGCGCGCGCCGGATCGGAACGAGCCCGGCACCGCATTCCTGAATGATGCCCGTTTCGTTTTTGGGTGAACCGTTGGCAGACAGCCAGGCGTGGCAACTGCCCAGCGTGGGGTGCCCGGCAAAGGGCATTTCCCGGTCGAGCGAAAATATTCGGACCCGGTAGTCAGCCTTGGGATGGGTGGGCGGCAAGAGAAATGTGGTTTCAGACAGGTTGAACCACCGCGTTAGCCGCTGCATTTCATCGGTCGTCAGGTTGTCGGCGCCCGTGACGACGGCCAGCGGATTGCCGGAAAGCGGCCCGGCGCCGAACACATCGATCATATGGATAGCAAAAGTCATGACATCGTTCTTTCAGTTCGGATCAACGGGCGGTCGCGGACGGAGGGTGGGCCTTTAGCTCTACCAGACAAGCAGTTTGAGACCCGCAACCGCAAAGACAGCAGAGAGCACGGATTCGATCCAGCGCCGTAATCTGGTATAAAGTGCGATCATCGAGGAGGTCGAGAAAAGCAAGGCATAACCACCGAACACGGTGACGCCGAGAATGGCGCAGCCGCCGATGATCGCCGGTAGCATGCCGGCAGGCGCGTCCGCGCGAAACCCGAGCGACATGATGGCTATCCATGACAGAATGGCCTTGGGGTTGCCTATATGCATGAAAAGCCCCTGCCGATAGAGCGATCGATAGCGCGGCACCGCGCGCTCCGTGATCGTCCCTGCAAAATCGGAGACCGGTTTGAGGGCTGATCTGCCGGCACGGAAGGCCAGATACAGCAAATATGCCCCACCAACGATCTTGATGACGAAAAGCGCCTGGGCATAGGCGGTGAGCACGGCGGACAGGCCGGTCGCCGTCAGGATCGCCCAGAACAGTGAACCGGTGATGACGCCTGCTGCCAAAGCAAGGGCCGGCAGGCGCCCGTCACGCATCGCCGTTGCCATGATTGCCATGTTGCTCGGCCCCGGGCTGGCGGTGGCAATGAGGTAGGTGCCGTAGACGAGGGCGAGCTGGCTGGCGAACATTCGGGCTTTCTCCGGAAATCAGACGTTTTCCGCATTAATGCGGGAGATCGCCGCGATGGACGATATGGACCTTGTTGCCATCGGGATCACGCAGATAGGCGCCGAAATAGCCGTCGCCATAGTGCGGGCGCGGACCGGGGCCGCCTTCGTCCGTTCCTCCGTGAGCCAGACCGCCGGCATGGGCCTCGCTCACCGCTTCTTTCGATGGCGCCAGAAAGGCGACCATGCCGCCATTGCCAGCCGTTGCCGCTTCGCCATTGAAGGGATGATAGACATAAAACCGCGGCAATGGAGCGTGCGCTGTCACCCAGCAAAGGGCCGCAGGCCCGCCATCGGGCGTGATGGCCCGGCGTATCATGCCAAGCGGCGCAAGCAGGGCATCATAGAAACGTCCCGCCCGCTGAAGATCACGCGTTCCAACGGTTACATGGCTGAACATTCAAACCTCAATACACGAGCGGTGGTGGCCGACAGGCGGTGTAAAATGTGGATTTCATTTGGCTTCCTCATAGCTCATGTTACACTTGCTGTTTATTGAAATAGTGTAACGTGACACTTTTAAAGAGGCCGCGACCTTGCTGCTGCAATCCCCCTGGACCCCGCACCTTGCAAACATCGAGGCGAATGCCGCCGAACGGCTGGTGTTTGCGCTTGCCGATGACATTATCGAAGGGCGGCTGGCTGGCGGCGACCGTCTGCCCGCCCATCGCGACCTCGCATGGAAACTGGGCGTGGGCCTCGGCACGGTGACGAAGGCCTATGCCGTGCTTGAACGGCGCGGCCTGACGCGCAGCGTCAAGGGGCGGGGAACATTCGTTGCGCTTCAGGAAGCCCATAACGACCGGCAGATCGACCTCTCGTCCAACGCGCCGCCCGCCACGCTCAACGCCCACATTCTGGCAAAAACGCTGACCGGCATCGCGCGCAGGATCGATGCGGATCATTTTAATCTCTACGCTCCGCCCGCCGGGCATGTGGAACATCGGCGCGTGCTGGCCCGCTGGCTCGAAACGCTGGGTCTGCCCGTTGATCCATCGCATCTGGTGCTGACGAGCGGCGCCCGCCAGGCGCTGGCATTGGCCTTCGATCTTGCCTGTGGCCCGGATGGCCTGCTGCTGACCGAGCGGATCACCTATCCCGGCGCGCTCGCACTTCTTCGGCGCAAAGGGTGCCGGGTGCAGGGTGTGGAGATCGATGCCGAGGGAATGGTGCCGGACGCGCTTGCCGAAGCGCTCAAGGGCGTGGAACCGCACGGCGGCAGGGCGATCTATCTGACGCCGACATTGCACAATCCGACAACCGCGACGATGGGCATGGCGCGGCGGCAGGCCATTGTGGATATTTGTCGCCGGGCGGGCGTCTCGATCATCGAGGACGGTGTTTATGCGGCATCCGATCCGGATTTTTACCCATTGGCGGCATTGGCTCCCGATATTTCGTTTCATGTGAATGGATTGTCCAAGTCGCTCGGCCCCGGTTTGCAGATCGGCGTGCTGGCGCTGCCGGCGGGACGGAAGGATGCAGCGGAGCGCCTGTTGCAGGATGTGCCCATGGCTCCCTCGGCACTCTCCTGCGCGGTAGTCGAGGACTGGCTGACGACCGGCGTCATCTCGTCGACCCAGCGCGATCTGCGCCATGAGGCGCGGCGACGCTCCAGCCTTGCGGTTTCCCTGCTGGGTGCGAGCGAACTTGTCTCGCACCCCGATGCATACAATGTCTGGTTACCGATGGAACGCGAGGCCGCCAATCACTTCACATCCATCGCCGCAGCGAACGGCATAAGGTTGACCCCTCCGGACACCATGATGGTGGATAGGCAGGATCAGGCAAGCGGCATCCGGCTTTGTCTCGGCGGCCCCGCATTCGATGACCTGACCGGGGCGTTGACCACGCTTGCGGGGCTGCTGAGGCGGCTGGCGTGACGCCATCGAAACGCAAAACCACCAGCACGACAATCAGACAGACAACCAGACAAGAGAGCCTGTATAGCCATGAACCGTTACCCGATCGTACCGGATGAGAATGCGTGGGAGCCCTGGAGCCCTGCTGAGCTGTCCCGGCGGCTGAGCGGCGTATCGAGACCCTGGTGCGTCGTTGGCGGCTGGGCTCTCGATCTGTGGCACGGGAGGAAAACGCGCGAACATGAGGATCTGGAATTCGCGGTCCTGCGTGAGGATCTGGGCGTTTTCCGGCATGAACTGAAGGATATGGAATTCTACACCGTCAAGGACGGCGTGCTCGAACTGCTGCCGGCGGATCGGGAATCGGCGATGGAGATCTTCCAGATATGGTGTTTCGATCGCATTGCCGGGTGCTGGCGCGCCGACATGATGATCGAACCCGGAACGAATGACATGTGGGTCTATAAAAGAGACCCGGCAATTACCGGGCCCCGTATCGAGATGGTGTCGTTGACGGCAGATGGTATCCCTTACCTCAATCCCTCCGCCGTGCTCCTGTTCAAGGCGAAGCACAGGCGCCCCAAGGATGAGGAAGACTTCATGAATGCCCACCCGAAACTATCCCCATCGGAGCGCCGATGGTTGAGGGATTGCCTTGATCTCCTGCATCCCGGTCACGAATGGGCACTCGTGTGAGATGACAGGAAACAAGCGCGCGAAAAACACCTTGAGCCTTCGCAAGGCCGGGCACGGTGTCGAATCGGACAGGGATTTTCGCGCGACTATGGCCTGTATCCCAGGCATCGTTGGTCGAGGTCAAAACATCCGGGGGATGACATCGGTCGGTCCATGTTTGTCCATCAGCCTGTGCTTCAGCGAACCCAGCACATGAAGGGCGATCAGGACCAGGAGGCTATAGGCGCCATATCGATGAAGCGTCTGGAAAACCACGAAGGCGCTGTCGTTCTTGGGAAGCAGTTCCGGCAGATGCGATATGACGAAGAAGGGGACACCATCGCTCTGCGAGAAGCTGCTGGAAAGCGAGTATCCGAGGAGCGGAACGAGAAGGGTCAAAAGGATCAGAAGCCGGTGCACCACATGTGAGAGAGTTTTCTCCCAGGGCGCCAGAACCGGCGGGGTCGAGGGCAGGATTTTGCTGTAGCGCCAGCGAAGTGCAAGGTGAACGAGCGCAAGCAACCAGACCAGAACGCCGAACTGCTTGTGGTTGGGATAGAAAAACGAGGCGGTCGCCATGTCGCTCTCCGGCAGGCGCGTCATATACCAGCCGGAGGCGATGAGGCCGATCACCAGCGCGGCCCTTACCCAGTGCAGACAGCGGATCGGCAAGGGATATCTCACCGAAGAACCCTTTATTGTGACATCTGACATCCGAATATTCTCCGTAATGAACGTCCATCCTGATTGGATAGACCTGGGTCAATTGTGGCTGGGAGGCTCAATGGCTTGCCCTTGCATTCCTCAGGGCGAAGAAAACTGCCGCCGAAAGAATGGCGATCAGTGCGCCCGCCGCCGTCAAAAGCAGGGCATGCGCCCTGGAAAACGCGTCCTTGCCGGCGGCCACCAGCGACGCGGCAAGATCGTCGGGAAGCTTGCCGGCCAATACATAGGTATCTCCGATCGACCGGCTTGCCGCTTCCACAAGCTCGGCCGGAATGCCGGGGGGCGCAGTCATCGCGCCGGCATAGATTGCCGACAATGCCACGCCGAAAAAGGTGATGCCGAGGCCCGCACCGAGTTCATAGCCAGTGGCTTCCAGTGAGCCCGCCGCGGCAGCTTTTTCCGCCTCCACCGCTCCCATGATGGCGATCGATGAGGCGGTGAGGCCAATGCTCAAGGCCAACCCCAGCACTGCCAGCAAAACCGGAACGAGGACGCCGGGCCGATGGAAATCGGACTGCGCCAGCGCCACAAGGGAAATGGCCGCGGTCGAAAGGGACAGCGTCGCCACTGCCCTGAGGCCGAAACGATTTGACAGAAAGCCGGCGACCGGACCGCCAGCGGCGGCCGCAACCATGATCGGCAGCATGAAAAGACCTGCGTCAAGCGGGGATTTGCCAAGGACGAACTGGAGTTCCTGCGCGAGCGTCAGTTCCACACCGGCAAGCGCCCCGGCGGTCACGATCGCCATGCCGACGCCCGTCACGATGGCGGGCCGTGAAAACAGGGACATATCGAGCATGGGTTCCGCGACAGCACGTTGACTTCTGACGAACAAAAGGAGAGCCGCGGCGCCGACAGCCAGGGCAAGAACAATGACCCAGAGCGGCTCCTTGCCGCCGAATCCGGATTTTGCGGCAAAGACCAATCCGATAATGCCGACAATCAGCAACATGGCCTGGCCGATCTGCCATCGACCCGGAGCGTGATGCTCTTTTCGCGGCAGGGCAAAGGCGATGACCGGAAAGATCAGAAGCAATACCGGCACGTTGATCAGGAAAACGGAACCCCACCAGAAATGCTCCAGCAGAGCACCGCCCACGAGCGGACCGACGGCGGCGCCCGCCGCTCCGACCGTTCCCCAAAGCCCCAGCGCCATGGCCCGTTCGCCCGGGTCCTCGAATGTACGCCGGATGATGCCGAGAACGCAGGGCATGATCATCGCAGCACCGAAGGCGAGCAGAATCCGTCCGCCGATCAACATTTCGGGCGTCACCGAAAAAGCCGCCACGATCGAGGCCATTCCGAAAATCGCGAGGCCGCACAGCAGCAGTTTGCGGTGGCCGATACGATCGGCAAGCGTTCCCATGGGCACGAGCAGGCCGGCCATGAGCAGGGAATAGATATCGATGATCCAAAGCACCTCCGTTGTCGATGCCTGCAAGGCCAGGGTCAGCGACGGCACGGCGATATGGAGGATCGTCATGTCGAGAACAACGGGCAGGAAAGCGAGCATGACCGCAAAAAGGATCAGCCATCTTCGCTTCTGCAACTGTGCGGGAGAGGGGACACCATTCGGGTCGAGGGAGACCGTCATTTTTTTCACCAGTAATTACGCATATTTGCCGGATTGCGGATATCGCGACCACCCATCTGCGGGCGGGCGATGATCTGTTCCACCTTTCGCTCTTACCGGCCCGGCTTTGCATTTTGATGGAGGGAATGTGGAGGATATATGGAGGCGAAGGAAGGCTGCGGTTCGGTGCCGTCTTCCCTGGCTGTCACGGGATCGGCTGCCCGAGCGATATCTCGAACATGGCGCCTGCCTTTTCCGAAGGCGCATACCGGATCTTTCCGTCATGTGCCTGGACGATCGCACGGACGACGGAAAGGCCCAATCCGTTTCCTCCCTGCAAACCCGATTGCGTTCCCCTCTGGAAGGGTTCGAAAGCCCATGGGGCGATATCGCTCCCAAGTCCGGGGCCCTCATCAATGACGCGAATGATGGCCACATCATTCTCGACGGAAAGCGTTATGTCGATCGCGCCTCGCACCGCATAACGGCGGGCATTGGTCACAAGTGCCAGAAGCGCCTGGCGGATGCGCATTGCATCGACACGCACCGTCACATCGCAAAGGTTGAGCCGGAGTTCGAAACCTTCACTCTTCAGCGAAGGCTCCATGACCATCGCCAGCTTGCTTATCTCTTCCCCGAGCCGCACCGGCTCGATCTGGAGGTCGAGGCGACCGCTATCGGCGAGCGTCACGGTTCTCAGATCCTCCACAAGTCTGGCAAGCGAATCCACCTGCAGAACGAGTGCCTGCAACGACGTTTCGTCAGGATCGAACACGCCATCGATAATGCCTTGCAGACGGCCTTTCAAAATCGTCAGCGGCGTGCGCAATTCGTGGGCGATCGTAGCATTCCATAGCTGCATATCGGCCGCCATGTCCTGAAGGCGTTGCGCCATGGCGTTGAAGTCTCCGACGAGATGTGCGGTCTCTCCAAGCGAGTGATCTCCGGGAGACGCGCGCGCGGACAGATCGCCATCCTTGATGCGCCTCGCGCTTGAAGCAAGGGATTCCAGCGGCTCCAGAATGCGCCGGGCCAGCCTTACCGATGCGATTGCCGCGACGATGAGGGCGATGAAGATCAGCACCGACAGGATGATGAAGTCGACGCCCGTCAACCAATTGTCCGTCGATTCCGACCAGGGATAGAAATAGAATATGATGCTGAAGGCGATATAGGTGCCGAAGAATACGACGAGACCGGCGATGACGGTCATCGCAGACATTGCAAGCAGAATCTGTCGGCTGAGGCCCTTCAGCATCATGGCTCGACCGCGAGCCGGTAACCGATGCCGCGTATGCTGACGAGCATGCCTTCACCGCCCGATTGTTCGAGTTTCTTGCGCAACTTGCTGAGGTGGCTGTCCACGGTACGGTCGAGCGCGTCGGAACCCGGGAGGCAGGCATCGACCAGTTCGCCGCGCGTAAACGCCTTGCTGGGCGTTCTGGCAAGATGCACAAGCAGCCTGAACTCGGTCAGGGTCAGGGAAAGCGGGGTTGCAACGCCATCCTTTTCGATGCGCGCCTGATAGCTGTCGAGATCAAGTGTCAAATCTCCGACCCGTATCATCGGTCCGGCCTGGCTGAGGCCCGCCCGCCGCAACACCGCCTTGGCGCGGGCCACGACCTCAATCGGATTGAATGGTTTCACGATGTAGTCGTCCGCGCCGATCCGCAATGCCTGCAGCCGGTCGACATCCTGATCGAGAGCGGTGATCATGATGACCGGTGTATGCCCGCGCCTTTGAATTTCCGCGAGGACTTCCCAGCCATCAAGCCGCGGCATCGTCACATCCGCCAGGACGATATCCGGCTTCAGGGACCGATGCAGGTCCAGCGCCACCTTGCCGTCACGGGCGTGAACGGTTCGAAATCCTTCCCTGATCAGATAGGCCTGAAGGATTTCGGCAATTTGAACGTCATCCTCGGCGATCAAAACCAATGCTGCCATGATCTTTAAGCTCCTTGACCCATCAATGCCATCGAACGCATCCGCAGTCGAGCGCCGACCGCGCGCCTCCACAGAACCGCAACACGGCGTCCACATAAGCCACATCCAGAGGCCTTAACGGTAGGCACCCGAAGCCTGTTTTTTAAATGGATGAACAATGCCTATGCGATGCCTCCCGCGCCCTGTGACACTCGGCGCGCTGCTGTTTTCGGCCTTCTTGCTGTCCGCCTGCAGCGAAGACCAATCCGGCCGCGAAGGAACCGACGCCGAACAGGCGCAGCCAGCGCGCGTCAGCGTCATGTCGGTCCAGCCTGAAAGCGTAACCGTCTATGACGAACTGCCGGGGCGCGTTTCCGCCTATCGCACTGCGGAAATCCGTGCCCAGGTCGGCGGCATCATTCAGAAGAAGCTTTTCAAGGAAGGAAGCTTCGTCGCGGCGGATACATCCCTTTTCCAGATCGACCCGGCCCCGTTTTCAGCTGATGCGGATGCCGCGGCGGCCGTGCTGGCCCGCACAGAAGCCGAGTTCTTGAACGCACAGGTAAAATTCGATCGCGCCGGATTGCTTTCATCGCAGAAAATCGCGAGTGCGGAATCATTCAACAATGCCACGGCGGCGCTGGCCCAGGCAAAGGCAAGCGTTGCGGAAGCCAAGGCCAATCTGGCCAGGCGGAAACTCGAATTGTCCTATGCGACGATCCGCAGCCCCATCGAAGGCGTGATCGGTCAGTCCTTCATGAGCGAGGGCGGGTTGGTCTCGTCCGCGGCAACCTCGCCGCTCGCCGTCATTTACCAGATCGATCAGGTGTATGTGGATGTGCGCCAGTCGGCCATGAGCCTGGAACTGCTCCATGACATGGCGTCCGAATCCGGCATTGCGGACCCGGAAGGCTTGCCGGTCAAAATCCTGACCATTGCCGGCAATCCCTACCCGTATGCCGGAAAGGTGCTGTTTGCCGATACATCCGTTGATGTCGCCACCGGCAGCCTCGGTATCCGTATTCTGGTTCCCAACCCTCAGAAACAATTGCTGCCGGGGATGTACATCCGGGCGATGGTTCCGCGCGCGATCTATGCCGACGCGCTGATGGTGCCGCAGGAAGCCGTCATCCGTGATCCGTCCGGGCGGCCGCAGATCGTCGTGGTGGACGCCGACCAGACCGGTAACCGCCGGACCATAGAGGTGGGAGCGCTGGTGAACGGCAGGTACATGGTCACGCGCGGGCTTTCCGGCGGGGAAACAATCGTCGTGCTGGGGCAGGATCGCGTCCAGCCGGGCCTGCGGCTGGAAACATCCCGGAGCCAGCCTCTCACCAATGACATTAAAAGCTAAGGAGCGGATGACCAATGCCGCAGTTCTTCATCAACAGGCCGGTTTTCGCCTGGGTCATAGCCATCCTTATCGTGATCGCCGGCGTGATTTCTATCCCGCAGCTTCCCGTCTCGCGGTTTCCCGTCATCGCACCGCCCAGCGTTTCCATCTACGCCACCTATACGGGGGCGACGCCGCAGACAATCAATGACAGCGTCACGAGCCTGATCGAACGGGAACTGTCGAGCGCGAAGAACATTCTCTACTTCGATTCATCGGCGGACAGCTCTGGAAGCGCCACGATAACCGCCACGTTCAAGCCCGGCACCGATCTGGAGCTTGCGCAGGTCGATGTTCAAAACCGGTTGAAGGCGGTGGAGCCGCGGTTGCCCGAGCAGGTGCGCCGTGCCGGCCTGACCGTTGAAGCCGCTTCCGCCGGCTTCTTGATGATCGTTTCTCTCAAGTCCGCAGACGGTACGCTCGACGCACTGGCGCTGGACGACTATCTCGTCCGCAACATCGCGCCTGAACTGAAGCGCGTAACGGGCGTCGGCCGTGTCCAGTCTTTCGGCTCCGAGGCGGCGATGCGCATCTGGCTGGACCCTGCGCGTCTCGTTTCCTATTCCATTTCGATGGCGGAGGTCACGCAGGCCATTCAGTCGCAGAATGTTCAGGTTACGCCCGGCCGGCTTGGCGAGGCGCCCGCTCTTCCAGGCCAGAAGGTCAGCGTTCCGCTCAGCGTCTCCGGCCAGTTGCAGACGCCGGAGGAGTTTGCTGAGGTCATCCTGCGCTCCAATCCCGACGGGTCGAAGCTGACACTGGGGGATGTGGCAAAAATCGAGGTCGGATCGCAGACGTCGAGCTTCTCCATTCTCGATGGCGGCAAGCCTGCAACGGCCGCCGCAATCCAGCTTGCGCCGGGCGCGAATGCAGTCAACACATCCAGCGGCGTAAGGGAGCGTCTGGCGGAACTGTCGACCACCATGCCCGCCGGAATGGAATATGCCATTTCTTACGACACGGCACCCTTCGTGAAGGTTTCAATCCAGAAGGTCGTCCAGACGCTTCTGGAGGCCATGGGCCTCGTATTCCTGATCATGCTGTTGTTCCTGCAGAACATTCGATACACGCTCATTCCGGAGATCGTCGCCCCCATCGCCCTTCTCGGAACCTTCGCGGTCATGTTGGCGATCGGCTATTCAATCAACGCATTGACCATGTTCGGCATGGTGCTCGCCATCGGCATCATCGTCGACGACGCCATAGTGGTCGTCGAAAACGTCGAGCGCCTCATGGCGACCGAAGGGCTTTCACCGCGCGAGGCAACCCGCAAGGCGATGACGGAAATCACCGGGGCGGTGATCGGCATCACCCTTGTCCTGACCGCCGTCTTCCTTCCCATGGGCATGGCGAGTGGCTCCGTGGGTGCGATCTATCGCCAGTTCACGGTGTCCATGGCGGTTTCGATCCTGTTTTCAGCCTTTCTGGCGCTCAGCCTCACGCCTGCGCTTTGCGCGACCCTGCTCAAGCCGGTAAAAGAGGATCACCACCATCGCAAAGGCTTCTTTGGCTGGTTCAATCGCGGTTTCGATCGCCTGACCGGGCGTTACGCCGGCTGGGTGACAATCCTCATCCGCAAAACCGGATGTGTCACCCTGGTTTACGGGGCCATTGTGGGTGCAGTGGCCTATGGATACGGCACGCTCGCCACCGCCTTCGTTCCGGACGAGGATCAGGGATCCTTCATGACATCCTTCACCCTGCCGGCGGACGCCACCGCCGAGCGCACGCGTGCGGTCGTGGATCTCTTCGAAAACCATGTCAGAACGCGCCCTGACATCGACAACAACCTGACCATCATGGGGTTCGGCTTTTCCGGCTCGGGGCCCAATACGGCGATGTCCTTTACCACGCTGAAGGAATGGGGCACACGCAAGACCGGCGTCGATGAAGAAGTCGCCGCCGCGACCACAGCCATGTCGGCAGCCGATGAAGGGCAGATATTCAGCCTGAAACCGCCTGCCATCGACGAATTGGGCAGCACGTCCGGCTTTGCCCTGCGCCTTCAGGACCGCGCCAATCGCGGAGCGGAGGCCCTGAACGCGGCTGCGACCGAGCTTACCCAACTGGCTGCCGGGAGCAGGTTTCTAAAAGACGTCCGAGTCGACGGTCTCCCGAGCGGCCCCAGCGTGGCGTTGAAAATCGACCGCCAGAAGGCCGGTGCGCTCGGTGTTTCCTATGCGACGATCAGCGACACGCTGGGCGGTGCCGTGGGCTCGACCTATGTCAATGATTTTCCACGCGATGGCCGGTTGCAGCAGGTGATCGTCCAGGCCGAGGCTGCAAGCCGCATGCAGGTGGATGACGTCCTGAACCTCCATGTCAGAAACGATGCCGGCAAGATGGTTCGCCTCTCGGAAATCGTTACGCCGAAGTGGTCGACAATTCCGCTGCAGTTCACACGCTACAATGGATATCCCTCCACCAGCATTTCCGGCTCCGCGGCCCCCGGCGTATCAAGCGGCAAGGCGATGGAGGAGATGGAACGTCTCGCCTCGAAGCTTCCGAAAGGATTTGCGCTCGAATGGACGGGGCAATCGCTCCAGGAGCGTCAGTCGGGAGCACAGGCACCGTTGCTGATGGCCTTTTCGTTCCTGATCGTTTTTCTGGTGCTGGCGGCATTGTATGAAAGCTGGACGGTGCCGTTGTCGGTCATGCTTGTCGTCCCGCTCGGCATTGTCGGCGCCGTCGTTGCCGTTCACCTGCGGGGGCTGGAAAACGATGTTTTCTTCAAGGTCGGACTGATCACCCTGATCGGGCTTTCGGCCAAGAATGCGGTGTTGATCGTTGAATTCGCCCGCAAACGCCAGCAGGACGGACAGGCTGTCGCCGACGCGGTCATCGAAGCCTCGCGGTTACGCCTGCGTCCCATCGTCATGACCTCACTTGCCTTCACCCTTGGCATCGTGCCGCTGGTGATCGCCAAAGGCGCAAGCTCCGAGACACAGAATGCCATTGGAACCGGGCTTTTCGGGGGGATGATCTCGGCAACGCTTCTCGCAGTGTTTTTCGTTCCTGTCTTCTACATCATGGTGGCACGGCTTTGGTCCGCCGCGCGCAGCCGGGCTTAGGGGGCGGGCCGCTCTTGAGAGATGGATCGGGCAAATCCGCGAGGCCCGCGCCCGGTTCGGCTCTCGGCCTCCGGGCGAGGGGCGTTGCGATGAGAGCCGTATCCATGTCGCATCAGGCGATCTGTTCGAGTAGATGGATCTCGATGTGGGCAATCGTTCCCGGCGGCAGTTGCGTATTGAAAAGACGGATGGCGTCGCCGGACATGTGCCGTTCCCACAGTTGAGGGGACGCCCACTCCTCGATGAAGACGTAAACGCCCTTCTGGTTGAGGTTGCGATGGAGACGATAGGAGAGGCATCCCTCTTCGGCCCCCGTGGCGAGGGATAGTTCCGTCGCATATTTCTCGAATGCGCCTTCCCTGCCGGGCGTTATCATGACGCGGGCCATGACTTTGAAGCTGCTGGTCATTTTTGTCCTGTCGGGCTGCTGAATTTCGGGATGAATGATATCGAGGCGCCGCTCCGGATCGGGAGCGGCGCTGGTTATCGCATGGAGCCGGAACGGGCAGGCTTATTTCAGGCGCTTCAGCAGCTCCTGGGCGACCGCCGGGGCGGAAGCGGGGTTCTGGCCGGTAATCAGCTCGCGGTCGGTCACGATGTGTGAGGTGAACGGCGTCTGGTTGCTGCTGAAATTGGCTCCGGCCGCTTCCAGTGCCGTCTGCGGGTAGAATTTCATTTCGCCGCCATTCAGCAGGCCCTTGGCGAGACCCTCTTCCTCATTGCTGATGACGGTCATCTTATAGCCTGCGTAAATCCAGCCGTCAGCTTTCGCCGAACCGCTTGTCTCAAGCTTCGTGGTGAAGCCCTCGGCGTCTGGAAGGGCAGAGAGCAGCGCGATCGGGCCGTGGCAGGCGAGCGCGGTTGTCTTGCCCTTGGTATGGAAGTCGGTCAGGAGCTTGCCCAGTTCCGAGCTGACCAGAAGATCCTGCATCGGGGCATGGCCGCCCGGCACATAAACGGCATCGAAATGGTCGTAACCGATCTGTTCGACGCGGGCGAGGCTGACGACCGGCGATTTTTCCTTCGAGGTCAGGTTGAGCTTTTCGAGCAGCGCACTGCTTTCTTCCATGGCGGCAACGTCGCCACCGAAATGCATCTTGTCCACCGAGGATTTATCGAGAGCAGGGGCGCTTCCCTTCGGTGTGGCGAAAGTAATGTCGTGGCCGGCGTCCAGCAGCGCCTTTACCGGCTGCATCAGTTCGTTGAGATAAAAGCCAGTCTCGAAAACCTTGCCGTCCTTGAGATCGAGACGGTCTGAATCCGACAGGACGACCAGGACATTGGCTGCCTGTGCGCTGAATGCGGCGGTTCCAAGAGCAAGGGCGAGGGCGAAGGTGCGGATGGGTTTCATGTTTTTCTCCAGACATGGGCACTCCCTGCCCCGCATGGGCGGGGAGCGCTGATATGTTATTCGTGGTGTGGTGATGCCGTTCAGGCGGTCAGGAGGTCACGCAAGGCTTCGCCGACGCCGGTCGCCGATTGCGGGTTCTGGCCCGTGACCAGCCTTCCGTCGACAACGACCTTCGCCGTCCAGTCGGCGGCCGGATGATGATGTGCACCGCGCGCGGTGAGCGTGCTGGCCAGCAGGAAGGGAACGGTCTTGTCCAGCTTGACGGCCCGTTCCTCGTCATCGGTGAAGGCGGCGACATTCTTGCCGGCGACGAGATGGGCGCCGTTGCTCAGCGTGACATTCACCAGGGCCGCCGGGCCGTGGCAAACAGCAGCGACAACGCCGCCCGCCTCGTAAATGCCACGGGTGAGGCTGTTGACGGCCGGGCTTGTCGGAAAGTCCCACATTGCGCCGTGCCCGCCGGCGAAAAAGATCGCCGCGTAATTTTCCGGGTCAAGATCGGCAAGGCGCGACGTGTTGCGGATGGCGTGGCGGAAGCCCTCGCTGTTCCAGTAATGCGCATTGTTGGGGTCATTGAGGTCGAGGCCGTCGATCGGCGGTTCGCCGCCATCGATCGAGGCGAATTCGACCGGGATGCCAGCGGCATCGAGGACCGCGAGCGGGTGGGTGACTTCACCAAGGTAGAAGCCGGTGGGTTCACCCGTCTCGCCCTTGGTGCCGTGGCTGGTGAGGACGAAGAGAACCGGTTTGATAGGCTGAATTGCGCTTGTCATGAATTGCTCCTGACATCAGAGGATGAGACTGGATCGCATTTGATGAGGTAAATGTATTGAAGCCTGTTGAGTGGATAAATGGGCCTTCGGGGAATTCATTTGTTCTCAGATGGATGAAATCTCTTTGTTGGCGCGATGATCGGGGATAAGACTTGCCCAAGGGAAGCTGACTTATTCGCAAGGGACCAAAATGGGGCGGCGGTTTGATCATCTCGGCGACGTGGAGGCATTCATCATCGTTGCGGAAAAA
This sequence comes from Agrobacterium sp. SOY23, assembly GCF_027212525.1. Taxonomy (NCBI): domain Bacteria; kingdom Pseudomonadati; phylum Pseudomonadota; class Alphaproteobacteria; order Hyphomicrobiales; family Rhizobiaceae; genus Agrobacterium; species Agrobacterium sp. SOY23. The sequence goes on from NZ_JAPWDT010000005.1 coordinate 198,797, forward strand.
GGTTCGATGACGGAGGCAGCCGTTGCGCTTGCGACGACGGCATCGGTTCTCAGCAGGGCGATCACCCGTCTGGAAACCCGGCTTGGCGCGCAGCTGATGCGGCGAACCACACGGCGCCTGAGTTTGACGGATGAAGGCCGGGCCTATCTCGAACAGGCACGCGCGGCATTTTCGATGATCGACGATGCGGAACGGGCAATTCAGGGGCCGACGGGCGCCTCATTGACGGGCCATGTCCGTATCAGCGTGCCGACGACCTATGGCCATTACCGGCTGCCTGCCATGCTGGAGCGTTTCATGCAGGCCTATCCTGAAGTCCAGATCGAATTGAGCATCACCAATCGCAATGTCGATCTGGTGGCGGAAGGTTACGATCTGGCTATCCGCCTCGGTCCCTTGCCCGACAGCGGGCTGGTGGCGCGCAAACTGGAGGACGCGCCGTTACGTCTTGTCGCCGCCCCGCATTATCTCGAACGGGCGGGCATGCCCCTGCATGTCGAAGACCTGGCTAAACACCAGTGTCTGCCTTTCGTGATGCCGAGCACGGGGCGCTGCGCGCCGTGGCTGTTTCGTGTCGAGGGCCGCGATCTGGACTGGACGCCACCCGGCCGCATCCGTGTGTTTGACGATGTGCTGGGTGTCGTGTCCCTGGCCGAAAGCGGTCTTGGCATCTGCCAGACCTATGATTTCATCGTTCGCGACCGCGTCAAAGAGGGGCGTCTTGTCGAGGTGCTGGACCATGCGCAGGGCCGTTCCCGGCCTTTTTCGCTGATCTTTGCCCCGCACCGGCGCCTGTCGGCCGCGACACGTGCGCTCATCGACTTTCTCGTGGAGAGATAATCGCGAACGGCTGTGCTGCCGGTTCAGAATTCGATGACTTGCCGAACGGCGCTTCCGTCGTGCAGGCGGTCGAACCCTTCATTGATGTCTTCGAGTTTCAGTCTCCCGCTCAGAAGGCGGTTCACCGGCAAGCGGCCATCGCGATAAAGGGCGATGAAGCGCGGAATATCCCGGAGAGGCACGCAGGTGCCGATATAGCTGCCCTTGAGCGTCCGCTCCTCACCGACCAGTTGGACGACATTGACCGGCAGGGCCGCACCCGGCGGCGGCAGGCCGGCAGTAATGGTTGTGCCGCCGCGACGGGTCATCCTGAAGGCGTTTTCGAGGGCGCGAATGGAACCGGCCATCTCGAAGGCATAGTCGGCACCGCCGGAGGTGATTTCGCGAACCTGTTCCACGGCATCCTCATCGCGCCCGTTCACGACGGCGGTCGCGCCAAGTTCGCCGGCAAGCGCAAGCTTTTCTTCGGAAAGATCGACGGCGACAATCTTGCTGGCACCTGCCGCCCGCGCACCGAGAACTGCGGCAAGGCCAACACCGCCAAGCCCGATGACGACGGCGGTCGAGCCGGCCCTGACCCTGGCCGTATTTACCACGGCGCCGACGCCCGTCAGAACCGCGCAGCCGAAAAGTGCTGCCTCGACAAAGGGCAGGTCCCGTTCGATCCTGACCAGTGAATTGCGCGACACGACGGCATATTCGGCGAAAGCCGATACACCAAGGTGATGATGGACGGCCTGACCATGATAGTTCAGGCGGGTGGCGCCACCCAGCAGCCTGCCTGCGGCATTGGCGGCGGCGCCCGGTTCGCACAAAGCGGGCCTGCCTTCCGCGCAGGGCAGGCAATGGCCACAACTTGGCATGAAGACCATGACCACATGATCGCCGCGCTCAAGATCGCGCACGCCTTCTCCCAGCGCCTCGACGACGCCGGCCGCTTCATGCCCGAGCGCCATCGGCATCGGGCGGGGCCGGTCTCCGTTGATGACGGAAAGATCGGAATGGCAGAGGCCCGCGGCACGGATGCGGACGAGGACTTCGCCGGGCCCGGGCGGAGCAAGCTCGATTTCTTCGATCGCAAGCGGTTTGCTGGTGGCGTAAGGGCGAGAGATATTCATCTCTCGCAATATCGCGGCTTTGACCTGCATTCTTTCTCCCTCCACATATAGTCGTTCATCAATGCCATCTTTCCACGGCATTGATAGCACGCGCAATTCCATCAACCGCTATACCCGGTCCCTGCCGACATGTTCGGCGAGGAAGTCTATGAATGCGCGGATGCGGGTCGCAAGGTGCTCATGTCCGGCGAAGACGGCATGGATTTCTTCGATGTCTTCGGGATTGTAGTCCTCCAGCACCGGCACGAGCGTCCCGGCATCGATATCGGGCTGGACATGGAACTGGCCCACGCGGCCGAGACCGCTGCCGGCAAGACAGAGCCGGCGCATGATCATGCCGCTGTTGACGGAGCTGTTGCCGGATACCGGCAGGCGGTAGATTTCCGTCGATCCGGGATTGCGGAACGGCCATTCATTGAGGCTGCGCCGGAAATTGAAACTGAAGCAATTATGGGCTGAAAGATCGGCCGGTGTTTTCGGTATGCCATGCCGTTCGAGGTAAGCCGGAGAGGCGATGATGACCCGCCGGCTGTCGAGAAGTTTCCTGGCTTTCAGGGACGAGTCATCCATGGCCCCGGAGCGGATGGCGATATCCGTCCGCTCCTCGATCAGGCCAATGATGCCATCGGTCAGCGAGATATCGAGCTGGACTTCGGGATAGAGTTCCAGAAAGGCCGGTACGAGCGGGAGGAGATACCGTTCGCCGAAGCCAACGGAAGCATTCACCCGCAACAATCCCCTCGGCACCAGTTTTCCGCCCGCCGCCACGATCTGCTCCGTCTCGGCGATATCGGCCAGAATTCTCCGGGCCCGTGCCAGATAGACCTCTCCCTCCGGCGTCAGCGTCATCATGCGGGTGGAACGGACGAGCAGGCGGGTTCCGAGCCGGTCCTCGATGCGGGTAACAAGCTTACTGACGGCCGATGGCGAGAGTTTCAGGCGCCGCCCCGCCGCCGAAAAACTCTGCAATTCCGCAGCGCTCACAAACACTTCCATTTCGCCGGTGCGATTGTCCATGTGCCCGTCCTGTGAATTCAATTCAAAGCTATTTATCCAATAGTGTCGATTATCACACAAGCCCTCTTCGACCATATTGCATCACAGCAATTCCAACCGACAGCGACGCTGTCCCTGCAACCCTCACCCGGGCGGTGAGCGGAGAGGAACCTGTCATGCCCCTAGCCATCTTCGCCTTGACGATCGCGGCCTATGCGATCGGAACAACGGAATTCGTCATTGTCGGCCTTCTGCCGACGGTGGCGAACGACCTCCACATCACCCTGCCGCTTGCCGGCCTCATCGTCAGCGTCTACGCGCTCGGCGTCACCTTCGGCGCGCCGATCCTGACGGCGCTCACCGGCAAGATTGAAAGAAAGCCGCTGCTGCTTGGCCTGATGGCCCTGTTCATCGTCGGCAACACCGTCGCGGCCCTGTCGCCGAGCTATGAGATTCTGCTCGTCGCCCGCGTCCTTGCGGCCTTCGCCCACGGCGTCTTCTTCTCGGTGGGCTCCACCATCGCCGCCGATCTCGTGCCGGAAAACCGTCGCGCCTCCGCCATCGCCATGATGTTCATGGGGTTGACCGTCGCCATCGTCACCGGCGTGCCGCTCGGCACCTATATCGGCCAGGTCTTCGGCTGGCGCGCGACCTTCTGGGCCGTGGCCGCTCTCGGCATCGTCGCCCTTGCCGGCATTGCCGCCCTGTTGCCGAACACGCTGAAAAAAGCCCCTCCGGCGAGCATTCTCGATCAGGTCCGCGTGCTCGGTTCCGGCCGCCTGCTCATCGTTTTCGCCATGACGGCGCTCGGCTATGGTGGCACCTTCGTCGCCTTCACCTTCCTGGCGCCGATCCTTCAGGATGTCACCGGCTTCTCCGAATCCAGCGTCAGCCTGATCCTCGTGCTCTATGGCATCGCCATTGCAGCCGGTAATATCGGCGGTGGCAAGATCGCCAACCACAACCCGGTAAAGGCATTGATCGGCCTCTTCCTGGCGCAAGCCATCGTGTTGCTCGTCTTTTCCTTCACGGCCGTCTCGCCGGTCCTGACCCTCATCACGCTGGTGGCACTCGGCTTCCTGTCCTTTGCCAACGTCCCGGGCCTGCAGCTTTATGTCGTGCAGCTCGCCAAGGAACACCGTCCGGGTGCCGTCGATGTCGCCTCGGCGCTGAACATCGCCGCCTTCAACCTCGGCATTGCCATCGGTGCATGGCTTGGCGGTCTGGTCGTTGAATCGCCGCTGGGCCTCGTATCAACCCCGTGGGTTGGTGCCATCCTCGTCGCCGTCGCCCTGCTGCTGACCATCTGGAGCGGTGCACTCGACCGCCGCGCGGCCCCCGTGCTGAAGGCCGCCTGATGCCTGAAGGCCCGGCGTATATGCGCCGGGCCGACCCCACCCGATTTATTCCGGAGAATTCTGATGTCCCCTTCATACACAGGCCATTCTTCCGCGCTTGACCTCATTCGCAAACCTGCTGGTGGCCTGACGCTCGGCATCGAACTGCCGCTCGACAATGACTGGGCACCGGAGCGGGAAGAACAGCGCGCCCGGCAAGGCCGTCCCTTCGGCGTTCCCGATCTCACCCGCTATCCCGCTCTCATCCGCCAGGTCGACCGCTCCGGTTTCGCCGCCGTGTGGATGCGCGACGTGCCGGTCTTCGATCCGAATAATTTCGGCGATGCCGGTTCGGTCTATGATCCCTTCGTCAATCTCGGCTACCTCGCCGGTATCACCGAAAACGTGGCGCTCGGCACGGCGGCCATCGTCCTGCCGCTACGTCACCCGATGATGGTCGCCAAGGCTGCCGCCTCCGTCGACCGGCTGTCGGGAGGTCGCCTGATCCTCGGCGTCGCCTCCGGCGACCGGCCGGTGGAATATCCGCTGCTCGGTCTCGATTTCGAGGGCCGCGGCGAAGCGTTTCGTGGTGCCGTCTCCTATCTGCGCGATGCCTGGAAGACCGGTGGTCTGCCGCTCGGCGACGGCCGGATCGAACCGAGCCTCGATCTGCTGCCGAAGCCGCAGCAGTCGCAGATTCCGATGATCATTGCCGGGCAGGGCCAACAGTCACCGGACTGGATCGCCGCCAATATGGAAGGGCGGTTCGTCTATCCCAACGGGCTGGAGCGGCTCGCCGCCCAGGCGCGTGATTGGACCGCTACCCGTAAAGGTCTCGGCCTGCAGCGCGGCGCCTTTGTCAGCGCTTTCCATCTCGATCTCGCCGATGACCCGGACGAGCGACCGACACCGCGCCGTTTCGGTGCGCGGCTAGGGCGCAACGCCTTCATCGACCATCTCAATGCGCTGGAAGACGCCGGCGTCGATCATCTCGCACTTCTGCTGCGGCCTTCGCGGCGGCCGCTCAATGAGGTGATCGACGAATTGTCGCGCGATGTCCTGCCTGTCCTCAACCGCCAATCCTCCCCGGCGAAGACCGCTGCGGAATAACCAAGGAGAAACCAATGCACAACGTAACCGCCAATGGCGCCACCATTCCGGCCCTCGGCTTCGGCACCTTCCGCATGCCCGGTCCCGATGTTCTCAGGATCGTTCCGCATGCGCTGAAGGCCGGTTTCCGCCATGTGGATACCGCGCAGATTTATGGCAATGAAGCGGAAGTCGGCGAAGCCATCGCCAATTCCGGCGTCGCCCGCGGCGATATCTTCCTGACCACCAAGGTCTGGGTCGAGAACTACGGGCATGACGCCTTCATCAAATCCGTCGATGAGAGCCTGAAGAAGCTGAAGACCGATTATGTCGATCTGCTTCTGCTGCACTGGCCGAATGAAGCGGTTTCACTTGCCGAGCAGATCGGCGCGCTGAACGAGGTGAAGGAAGCCGGCAAGGTTCGCCATATCGGCATTTCCAACTTCAACACTGAATTGATGGCTGAATCGGTCAAGCTCTCCAAGGCCCCGATCGTCACCAACCAAATCGAATACCATCCCTACATCAACCAGGACGTCGTCATCGCCGCGGCGAAGAAGGCCGGCATGTCGATCACCGGCTATTATGGCATGGCCGACGGCAAGGTCTTCAACGACGCCGTCCTCAAGGACATCGGCGCAAGGCACGGCAAGTCGGTCGCGCAGGTGGTTCTGCGCTGGCTTGTTCAGCAGGAAGGCGTCATCGCGCTGTCCAAAACGGTTGGCGAGGCCCGCGCTGTCGAGAACTTTGCGATTTTCGACTTCGCACTCTCTGCTGATGAAATGGCCGCCATCCATGCTCTGGCTGTTCCGGGTGGCCGCATCGTATCGCCCGACGGCCTCGCGCCGGTCTGGGACAAGGCTGCCTGATATCCGCAGGGGAGGGGCGTTACGCCTCTCCCTTCATCTGTTCAAATGCCTATCGTGGATGAAACGCGTCTTCGACAGGAGGAACGTTCGCTTCGTCTATTGATACCCTCAGAGATCGAGACCGATGAGGGCCTGCCGCATCACATAGGCGTCGACATCGACACCGGTCCAGTATTTGATGCCGATGACACCCTGATTGACCAGCATGCCGAGACCATCGGCCGTCTTGCAGCCCGCGGCTTCGGCGGCGCGGATCAGCCGCGTGCGCGGCGGGTTGTGGATGCCGTCGGCAACGACCATGGAGGGGCGCAGCGTTTTCAGATCGATGTCGGGCATGCCGTCTATATCGGGATAAAGGCCGACCGAGGTGGCGTGAATGACGATATCCATCTCCTCTGGAATGGCGAAGGTGTTCTCCCATGCGGCGAAGACGGCGGTGGCGGGCGTCTTTTCATCGATCAGCCGCGCCACGGTTTCACCACGTTCCCGGTTGCGGTTGACGATGGTGATATGCGCCGCACCGGCGAGCGCCACCTCGACACCGACCGCACGCGCCGCCCCACCGGCACCGAACAGCACGACCTTCTTGCCCTTCGGATCTATGACATCGCGAAGCGCCTTGACGAAACCCTTGCCATCGGTGTTTTCGCCGATCAGCCTGTCGCCCCGCCGGACGATGGTGTTGACCGCGCCGATGATTTCTGCGGATTCTCCCAGGCCGTCGAGATGCTCTATGACCGCGACCTTGTGGGGAATGGAGCAGTTGAACCCGGCCCAGCCCATGGCGCGTGCCCCCGCTACGGCATCCTTCAGGTTTTCGGGGCTGACCTCCAGATTGATATAGCGCCAGTTCAGGCCGTGATGCTGATAGGCAGCCTCGATCATGGCGACCGTCGGGTTTTCCCCGGCAGGCATGGCGAAGGAGCCGGTGATCTCGGCGAGAAAGTCATGGGGCATGGTTGTTCTCCGTGGATGAAATGTCATGGGCGCGAAGGCCTGAAAACCGGTTTTCGCGAATATGATCGCCGACCCGCAATGCCTGTGCCGCAACGGTGAGCGCTGGATTGAGCGCGGCCGAGGAGGGGAAGAAACCGGCATCGACGACATAGAGATTGGGGTGATCGTAGGTCAGGCAGAGGGAGTTTAGCGCCGCCTCGTTCGGGTCGTCACCCATGCGGACGGTGCCACATTGATGCGACGGCGCCTCGATGCCGAAGGAATGGCCGAGAACGACGGGAAAACCATTTTTCCTCAATAATGAACGCATATGCCGCACAAATCGCTCATGGGCTTCCCGGTCGCCCGGACGGTAGGCCACCTCCGCGCCATTTTCCCCCAATGGCTTTACCCGGCTGTCATATTTCGGCGTGTCCTCCGACATGACGAGGAAATCGACGCTGTGGCGGGCAAGAAGATTGGCAAGAGGTCTCGGCATCCAGGGATAGGCCGCGCGGATCATCGGGCCCTGAATATTGCCCAGCATCTGGACATTGCCGCGGGCGGCCTCATCGCCCGGCGTGCCGTCATAAAAATCGTTGAGCGACATGGTTTTCGGGAAACGGGTGTCGTTGACGGTGAAGGGCAACAATCCCATCAGCCCGCTTAAATGGTGGTTCATCAGGTAACGACCGACGACACCGGAGGAATTGGCAAGGCCGTTCGGGTTCTTCTCGTCTGCCGAACGAAGCAGGATGAGGGCGGAATTGATGGCCCCCGCCGAGAGAACGAAAAGCGGAGCCTCGATTGTCGTGATTTCGCCAGCCCGTTCGATTTCCGCCGCCACGATGTGTTTACCATCGGTATCGGCAATCAGCCGGCGCACCCGCGCGCCGGTCAGCAGCGAGACATTTGGGTGTTTTAACGCCGGGCGCAGAAGCCGGGTCTCGGCATCGCCCTTGGCATCGAAGCGGCACACGAAGGCATCGCAGGTGCCGCAGCGTCGACAGAGGCCGCCGGGGCCATAATCGATTGCCGAGGGCATGTGGAAGGGGCGCAGCCCCAGCCGCTCGAAGCCCTTCGCCACGCGCCCGATGACGGGTTCGTGGGGGATCGGCGCATGCATGTAGGGTGCCGAGCGCGGCGGCTCGGTCGGATCGTCTCCGGCCCTGCCCCTGACGCCGAAAAGCCGTTCGGCCTCGGTATAAAACGGTTCAAGCTCCGCATAGGACACGGGCCATGCGGGCGAAACCCCATCCTCATGCGCAACTTCGCGGAAGTCGCGGTCGCGAAAACGGAACATGGCGGTTCCGTAGAATTTGGTATGGCCGCCGACATAATAATATTGTCCGGGACGATAGTTGCGCCCGGTTTCATCGCGGTAGAGATCGGTGGTGCGATATCGGTTTTGAACGAAAACGGCTTCCGCATCGGCATTTTCGGGTTCGTTCGGTAGTTTTTCTCCCCGCTCGATGATCAATATCTTCGCACCCGTCGCAGCGAGTTTCAGTGCGACCGAGCTTCCGCCGACGCCGGAGCCGATGATGACGATATCGGGTTTACCGTGTGGATCCCCCTGTGAGCTGAAAGACATGTCTCCTCCTCGCAATGCGCTTTTTGGCCGAGGATACTGATTGCGGTTGGATCGGCCATTCCCGCCTGCCGCGTTTTCTTGTATGATCGCCGCATTCTTCTGTCGCGATTTGCGAGAAAGGTCGAAAGAGATGGAGCCATGGTTCGAGGCCGTCAGCGTCCCGGCCGATCGTTCTTGGCTGCTGTTCGATCGCCGCCTGCCGGAATTTCCCTTCAACTGGCATTACCATCCCGAATTCGAGCTGACCCTGACGCTCAACAGTGCCGGCATGCGCTTTGTCGGGGATTCGGTGGAGAGCTACGGCGATGGCGATCTCGTTCTTCTCGGTCCGAACCTGCCGCATGCCTGGCAGTCGCAGGCATTGATAGAGACGCCGGGCGTTCATCGCGCGGTGGTCTGCTGGTTTACCCGTGACTGGATCGAGGGACTGATCGCGCTGACCCCGGAACTGACCGCCATCAAACCCCTGCTGGAAGAAAGCGACCACGGCATCTGTTTCGGGGAGGCGGAGCTGGTGAAAGTGCGGGAGCGTCTGGCGACGCTGCATGAAATCGCGCCGGAACAGCAAATATTGACGCTGCTTGGTGTCCTGGTCGATCTTTCCCGGGCATCAGACCGCAGGCCGCTTTCGAGCGGAGAAACGAGCGCCAGCACCGTGCCGCGCGACCGGGCGCGCATGCAGCGGGTGCTCAGTCACATTCATGCCCACTATACCGGAACCATCAGCATCAAGCCCCTGAGCGAGATCGCCCATCTCAGCGACAGCCAGCTGCAGCGGCTCTTCAAACGCTCGACCCGCATGACGATCAGCCAATATGTCGGCCAGCTGCGCATCGGCGGCGCATGCCGCCTGCTTGCGCAGACGGATCGATCTCTCGCCCGGATCGCCGAGGAGACCGGTTTTTCCGACCCCGCGCATTTTTCGCGCCAGTTTCGCGCGGCCAAGGGCATGACGCCCGGCGACTACCGGCGGCAGTTTGCATCACGTTCCCGGGTGAGCGACGGTTGATGTCTCAATTTTCCCGAGGCTTGCAAAGCAGATGGGCGGAAGTTGCACTCCGCGGCGTCGTCAAAGCGGCTGTGGTGCCAGCTTCGGCAGGGTAAACCTTTCGCCGAAAAAGTGCAGCCACAGGCGCTCGAGGATGTAGCCGTAGACGGCGCCGGACACCGAGAGTTTGCGCAGAATATCGATGGATGCGCTGGGGATGGAAGCGACCCTGCTGTTGCGCACGGCGAAGATGGCGCCGTAGGAAAATACGCCCACCATATGGCGCTCGGCCTCCGCCGCCAAATCATCGAGCCCGGCCAGGTCGAGGAAGTGGCTGGCAATATTGGCCCCTTCAGGCAGGCCGTGGATGGCGCGGTAGACGTTGCCCATACCCCAGGCGCCCTGATCGATGAAGTCGATCGGCCCCCAGGTCAGCAGCGAGAACCGTTCGAGGCGCACGCGCGGTCGCCCGAAAAGGCCACGCTCGTATTCGGAAAGAAGGAGCGGCGGCGGCACATTTTTCTCGGAGAGCCATTGCCACGACATCGGTTGTAGATCGGCCCAGCTTTTTCGAGTGTGCAGCAAGCCAATGAAGTCCGGGCTGTGTTCGAAAGGACCGGCCTGGGCATAGACGGTGAAACCGTCATCGTCCCGCACATTGGTCAGCATATGATGGAGGTATGTTTCCGACTCCCGCCCTTCATTGGGACGGTCGATGATCTGCGACGCGCGCTGCTGTATACCGGGCGCTTCGATTTTATCGCCCTTGTTGTAGATGATGACTTCGAAGTCATCGGGGATGAGCTTTATCCAGTCCAATGGTTCGCGATAGCGGGCAAGCACGACACGATTCATCAAGGGCCTCCAGAGCGCCGCAGGAACCTGAAAGGAAGCCTTCGCATCCGCCAGTTCCGACTTCGGCCTATGACATGAACATCTTGCTCGAGGCTGGTTGTAACCCGGGTAAACCCGCTCCCACCGGCCCGGTTTTCGCCTCGGTGTTTTCCGGCACAGCCTGTACTGCCGTGGCCCTCGACGACCACACAACATTGGCCAAGGCGGCGTGCGACACGTCGGACGACCGCCACCGAACCATGCCCCGGTGAAGCGGACCGCCGGGTAACGGCGGTCCGTCGTCATGGATCAGTGGCTGGCTTCCTTCGCCGCCTTTTCGATGACCGCGGCTACCTTTTCGGGCTGCGAGGCGAAGACCGCGTGGCTGGCCTTGATCTCCGTCACATCGCTGCCAGCGCGTTTTGCCATGTCGCGCTCGAGATCGGGATTGATCGAGCGGTCCTCGGTGGCGACGACCGACCAGCTCTTTTTCGTCTTCCAGGCGGGATCGCCGATCTTGGCCGAGAAAGCTTCCTTGGCGGCGAAGACCTGCGATCTGGCGAGGAATGCGGCCTCGTCCTTCGGCAGGTCGGCGGCGAAGTCGTTCGCGAAGGCGGCGGGGTCGATATAGAGAAATTGTCCGTCCTTCGTCTCACGGATGTTCATGCCGCCGGCCGGCTTGGAACTTGCAAGGCTGAGCAGGCTTTCGCCCTTATCCGGCTGGAAGGCCGCGACATAAACGAGACCGGCGACATTGGGATTGTGTCCCGCTTCGCTGATGACCATGCCGCCATAGCTGTGGCCGACAAGCAGCGTCGGGCCATCCTGAAGATCGAGTACCCGGTTGGTCATGGCGATATCGTCAGCGAGCGAGGTGATCGGTTCCTGTACGATCGTGACGTTGAAGCCCCGCTTTCCGAGGATTTCGGTCGCCTTGCGCCAGCCGGAGCCGTCGGCGAGTGCGCCATGCACGATGACGATGTTCTTCACCTCGGCAGCCTGTGCGGCGAAGGCGATTGCGCTGGTGGCGAATGCGAGTGCGAGGGTTGCGATGTAACGGCGGTTCATGGGTCAACTCCTGTGGTTTGATATCAGGTTGGGGAAGGGGTGGTTCAGCCGAAGGTGAAGGCGTAGGCCTCCACACCCGGATCGAGGAAACGGATTTCGAAGTTCCGTGCTTCCACGTCTGCGGACTGGCGGACGAGCTGGTAGAGTCTGGTGGATGTCACGGAGCCGTTGCCATCGGCATCGGTGTCGGCACCGTGGTTGGCCCCGGGGGCCTTGCCGTCGATCGTTACCTGGAAGCGGACAGGCTTGCCGGAGGGGCCCGGTCCGAGAACCAGATGCAGGTCGCGGGCGCTGAACCGGTAGGCGATACCACCGCCCGGCTGGTCGAGCGTTGCCTGCTCCGCACCCACGGTCCAGGTTCCGGAAAGGCCCCATTGGTTGAGGCCCGGTTCGGCGACCGAATAGCTGGTGGCGGCATCGGCATGCAGGGTTTCCCGCGAGGCGAAACTGGTGGCACGCTTGTAGCCGAGATAGGTTTCGCCCGAGCGGATATTCTCCAGATCAGGGCTTGCCTCCGCGCCCTTCGCATCGGGCGTCACCGGCGCGCTTGCCGCCATCTCGCTGCCGGCCTCGCGCAGCAGGTCCTGGATTGCCTGTTCGGTCTGGGGATAATTGCCTTCGCCGAAGTGGTGGTAACGGATCTGGCCCTTGGCATCGATCAGATAATGGGCCGGCCAATAGCTGTTCTCGAAGGCGCGCCAGATCTTGTAGTCGTTGTCGATCGCCACCGGATAGCCGATCTTGAAATCGCCGATTGCCTTTTTAACGTTGTCGATCTTCTTTTCGAAGGCGAATTCCGGAGCATGCACGCCGATGACGACAAGCCCCTGATCGCGGTATTTGTCTGCCCAGGCACGCACATAAGGAATGGTGCGGATGCAGTTGATGCAGGAATAGGTCCAGAAATCGATGAGCACGACCTTGCCCCGCAACTGTTCGTTCGTCAGCGGCGGCGAGTTGAGCCATTCGACTGCGCCGTCGAGCGAAGGTGCGCGGCCTTCGACGGGCAAGTCGCTGCGGAACGGCCGCGAGGTATCGGCGGCCGTGACCACCGCGCCATTGCTGGCGACCTCCGACGGTGCGCCGGACGCCTGCCTTGCATGCAGCCGGTCAAGCACGGCCTGTTCGAAGGAGGCGGTGCTGGCATAGGAAAGGCGTGCCAGAAGTCCGGTATCGAGGCCGAGCGCGATGACCGAAACGCCGGCCAGAACGGCAGCTCCCAGGACCTGGCGGATTCGCTCGCTGACACCGAGGGAACGCTTCATGCCCGCAAAGATCCTGCCGCCGACAAGCAATGCGACGGCAAGCGAGGTGGCGGCGCCGGCGGCATAGGCCGTGAGCAGGAAGGTTGTCTCGAGGTTTGCGCCCTGCAGGGCTGCGCCCGTCAGCACGAGGCCGAGGATGGGGCCTGCGCATGGCGCCCAGAGCAGGCCGGTGGCAATGCCGAGGACCAGCGAACTTGCGGCGGTCGGCGTGGAACCGGCGCGGCCCGAGGCATTCAGCAGCCGGTTGCCGAAATCGACGACCGGCTGGGTGACGATGCTCGCGATGCGCGGCGAAAGAAGGCTGACACCGAAGACGGCGAGGAGCAGCAGAGCCGCGAGGCGACCATATTCATTGGCATGGATTGCCCAGCTTCCGCCGACCGCCGCAAGCGTCGCGACGAGTGCGAATGTGGCGGCCATACCGGCCAGCATGGGCAGGGTGCTGCGCATGAAGGGCTGCCCGGCGCGGGCGAAAACGAAGGGAAGGATAGGGAGGATGCAGGGGCTGAATATGGTCAGCGCACCTCCAAGATAGGCAATGATAAGAAGCGTCATCATCGTTTCCTTTGAAACCGGGGTTCGGGCTCTGGGCGGCGATGCGGCTCGACCAGCAATGGAGCCAATCTGGTCGAGGTGACGTATCCCGGATGTGTCCGGATCCGGGTCGAAATGTATCGGTGTGTAGGAATTGTGTTTGAGCCCTACAGAGTGAAACATGGGGGGCTGTCAGGCTCTACGGTCGCTTGCGGCGGAAGTGACATTCCGCGGGGGGGAATCCGGGCCGGCTCTCCGGATCTTGTATGGGAAGATATCGTTCCGGCCCGTTGTTACCCTTTGATACATTTCGGGCATTCCGTGAAACATGCCGGATACGCCGATCCTCCAAACCGTTCCCCGTCAAAAAACATCGCTATCAGCGACAAACGAAGGAATGTTCCATGACGAAGATCGAAAAGGTTCTCTATACCGGCAAGACGCACACCACCGGCGGCCGCGACGGTTTTGCGCGCAGCGACGATGCCGAGCTCGACATCAAGCTGTCTCCTCCCGGCACCGCCCGGCCGGGCACCAATCCCGAACAGCTTTTCGCAGCCGGCTGGTCGGCCTGCTTCATCGGCGCGATGGGGCTTGCCGCAGGCAAGCGCAAGCTCAGGCTTCCCGCCGATACCGCCGTTGATGCGGAAGTCGATCTCGGCACCACGGACGGTGCCTATTTCCTGCAGGCCCGCCTGAATGTCAGCCTGCCCGGCCTCGATGCGGAACTCGCCCGGGCGCTCGTCGAGGAAGCCCACCAGACCTGCCCCTACTCGAAGGCGACCCGTGGCAACATTGATGTCGAGCTGAACGTCGCGTGACCTTCATGAAAAGCAGCATCATTGTCGCCATTTTCGCGGCTCCCTGCGCCTATGACGCATTCTCGCCGGAGCCGTCGCCGCTCGCAGGTCTCGTCGCGGTGTCGGCGATCGCAGGGTGATTTACAGCAATAATCCCGCCCAACCCCGTTTGCGGAACACTGTCGCAAAGGGTTGGGCGGGTGATGGCCGATTTTTGATCGTCAGGCTTTCACGAAGGCCAGCAGATCGGGATTGAGGACATCGGCGTGGGTGGTCAGCATACCGTGCGGATAGCCCTTATAGACCTTCAGCGTGCCGTTCTTCAGAAGCTTGACCGACAGTTCCGCGGAAGCTGCGATCGGCACAACCTGATCGTCGTCGCCATGCAGAACGAGCGTCGGCACCGTGATTGCCTTGAGATCTTCCGTCTGGTCGGTCTCGGAGAAAGCCTTGACGCCATCGTAGTGGGCCTTGGCGCTACCCATCATGCCCTGACGCCACCAGTTCTGGACCACACCGGGATAGACCTTGGCATCCGGGCGGTTGAAGCCGTAGAAGGGGCCGGCCGGGACGTCGAGGAAGAACTGGGCGCGATTATCGGCCACACCCTTGCGGAAGCTGTCAAAAACCTCGATCGGCAGGCCACCCGGGTTTGCCGGCGTCTTCAGCATCAGCGGCGGAACGGCTGACACGAGCACGGCCTTTGCGACACGGCCCTGCGGCTGGCCGAATTTGGCGACATAACGGGCAAC
The DNA here is from genome assembly GCF_027212525.1 of Agrobacterium sp. SOY23. Classification (NCBI taxonomy): domain Bacteria; kingdom Pseudomonadati; phylum Pseudomonadota; class Alphaproteobacteria; order Hyphomicrobiales; family Rhizobiaceae; genus Agrobacterium; species Agrobacterium sp. SOY23. The sequence continues at coordinate 213,817 of NZ_JAPWDT010000005.1, forward strand.
TTCGCCACCACCGGTCGAATGGCCGATATGAACGGCGTTCCTGAGGTTCAGATGTTCGGCCACGGCGGATGCATCGGCGGCATAATGATCCATGTCGTGGCCGTCGCTCACCTGCTGGGAGCGGCCATGACCACGGCGATCATGGGCGACGACGCGGTAGCCATTCTGGACGAAGAACAGCATCTGGGCATCCCAATCGTCTGAAGACAGCGGCCAGCCGTGGTGGAAAACGATCGGTTGGGCGTCTTTCGGACCCCAGTCCTTGTAGAAAATATCCACACCGTCTTTGGTTTTGACGAATGATTCGGTCATGGGAAATACTCCTTCGTTCGGTGTTTTGGTGGTTTTTGAAAAAGCCAGCGATGGCATGGCCATGGCGGTGGAAAGGGTGGCGCCGACCAGCAGGACGTGCCGTCGGGAGATTGCCAGTTCGATCGGATTGTCGGTCATCTCATTTTTCCTGCCTGCATGCGGAGAGAGGCGTGCACCGGAGGGTGCAGCTTGATGTCTTCAGAGCGTGCGGCGTGTCGTTTCGAACAGGAACCACGTGCGACGCTCGGTTTCGTCGATCCAGTTTTCGATCAGGCTGGTTGTGGCATGATCGTTATGGTCCGATGTCAGTGTATGTGTTTGCCGCAGGATTGCCGTCAGCTGCTTGTTGTCCTCGCGAAGCTCGGCGAGCATGTCGTCCGGCGTGACGAAATCCGCATCATTATCAAGCAGGCGCTGGAGACGGCCGATTTGGCCGATGGAGCGGATGGTCGTGCCGCCGATCTTGCGTGCACGTTCGGCAATATCGTCCGTCATCGCGAAGATCTGTGCGCCCTGCTCGTCGAGCAAGGTGTGGTAATCGCGAAAATGCGGCCCGGAAACATGCCAGTGGAAATTCTTGGTCTTGATGTAGAGCGTGAAAACATCCGCCAGAAGCGCGGTCAGCGCAGCGGAGATGTCGCGGGTAGCATCGGCGCCGAGATCGGTCGGCGTTGCGAGTGGAAGCTTGCGGTTTCTGGTGGCTGTAACTGTGTTCATGATCTTTCTCCTTGTGCAGTCGACCGCCCTTCACCGAGCGCCCGTCCTGCTGCTGTCTGATCGGCTTCAAGGATATGAAGAAGAACGACCCTGGAGAAATCGGCTGCTGGTACAGTCGATCCGATACTTAAGTGTAGTTTCTCCAAACGCGGGCACGGAGTAGCTTTTGCCCATCGCCCCGCCCTGCCCGAAGGGAGGCGATTGGCTCCTGGTAGCCAGCATCTCCGGTGTCCCCCTCCCTCCGGAGCGCGGATCTTCCCCTCGATCCGCCAAGGCCGTCTTCCCCGCCGGAGACGGCCTTTTTTATTTCCTGTCCCCGTCGAAGGCTGGCAACCTATGCATGGGTATTATGTTTACCACGCGTGCTTGCGGTTATTTATCTGTCTTGGAAACCCCGCTCAAAACCGGCTTCAAGGAGTTGCAGACATGGAAGATCAACGCCCGGACGGTATCGAACAATATGATCAGCCTGCCGGTGGCTGGGGGGCGCTCAAGGCGGTTGCGAAAACCCTCGCACACCAGCAAATCGTCGCGCAGGGTACGATGACGCTGCTCAAGGCGAACCAGCCGGAAGGTTTCGATTGTCCCGGATGCGCCTGGCCCGATCCGAAACACACGTCCTCCTTCGAATTCTGTGAAAACGGGGCGAAGGCCATCACATGGGAATCCACGGCCAAACGGTCCGGGCCGGAGCTTTTTGCGCAGCACACCGTTTCTGAACTGTGGGAGTGGACGGACCACAAGCTGGAGGATGCCGGCCGGCTGACCGTGCCGCTGTGTTACAATGCGCAAAATGACCGGTACGAGCCAATCGCATGGGAAGATGCATTCGGCTTGATCGCGAAAGAACTGAACAGGCTCGACCACCCAGATCAGGCCGAATTCTACACATCCGGCCGCACTTCCAACGAGGCCGCCTTCCTCTACCAGCTCTTCGTGCGCGCCTATGGCACGAATAATTTTCCCGATTGTTCCAACATGTGTCATGAGGCCACCAGCGTCGGACTTCCAAAATCCATCGGTGTTGGCAAGGGCACCGTGACGCTCGAGGATTTCGATTACGCCGATGCGATCTTCAGCTTTGGCCACAATCCCGGCACCAATCACCCGCGCATGATGACGACGTTGCACAATGCCGCCCGCCGCGGCGTGCCGGTCGTGGTCTTTAATCCGCTGAAGGAAAGAGCGCTGGAGCGGTTCGCCGCTCCGCAGGATCCGGTGGAAATGGTTACGCTGTCATCGACGCCGATTGCATCCGCCTACCACCAGCTTCGCATCGGTGGCGATCTGGCGGCGCTCAAGGGCATCATGAAGGCAGTGTTCGAAATGGATGCCGAAAGCCTTGCGGCGGGTGGTGAAGGTGTGCTCGACCGTGCCTTCATTGCAGAACATACGGCAGGCTTCGAAGCGCTCCTGAGCGATATCGGCGACACGCCCTGGGAAACCATCTGTTCCATCAGCGGACTGACGAAGGAGGCGCTAAGAAGCGTCGCCGAAATTTACGTGAAAGCTTCGAACGTCATCATCTGTTACGGCATGGGCATCACCCAGCACGCCAAAGGCACGGGCAACGTGCAGCAGATCGCCAATCTCCTGATGCTTCGCGGCAATATGGGCCGGCAGGGCGCCGGAATAGCGCCCATCCGCGGCCACTCCAACGTGCAGGGAGACCGGACGGTCGGCATCACGGAAATCCCTAGCAAGGCATTGCTCGACGGAATGGAGCGTGCTTTCGGCTTCCGGCCTTCTGCAGAAAAGGGGCACAATGCCATCGAATCGATCGAGGCGATCGCTGCGGGGAAATCCAGGGCATTGATATGCCTCGGCGGTAACCTCGCTGTCGCCATGTCCGATCCGGGCGTGACATTCGAGGGAATGCGCAAGCTTGATCTTGCCGTCCACATCGCGACAAAGCTCAACCGCTCGCATCTCCTGATCGCCGGAACCTCCCTTATATTGCCGTGTCTCGGGCGCACGGACCTCGATACGCAGGCCTCGGGCCCCCAGGCCGTCACCGTCGAAGATTCCATGTCCATGGTTCACGCCTCGCGCGGTTTTCTCAATCCGCCGGGGGAACTGCTGAAATCGGAACCGGCCATTATCGCCGGCATCGCCAGGGCAACCCTGGGAAATCGCCACGGCATAGACTGGGACTGGCTGATCGCCGATTACGACCGCATCCGTGGCAAGATCGAAGAGGTGTTTCCCGACTTTCGGGATTTCAACAGACGGGTGCGTATACGCGGAGGTTTCCGCCTTGACGTCGCGGCCTCCTTCCGCCGCTGGAATACGGAGAACGGCAAGGCCAACTTCCTCATCGCCACCGGCCTTGATGAAGATCCGCTCATCGGTAATCCGGATGCGCTCGTTCTGACCACGATCCGCAGCCATGACCAGTATAATACGACGATATATGGCATGGATGACCGCTATCGCGGCGTGTTCGGCCGCCGGGACATCGTTTTCATGAACAGGGACGATCTCGCAACACGCGGGCTGAAGGATGGAGACCGCATCGACATCCACGGCCTCGGATCAGATGGAGCGGGGAAGCATCTCGTGCGCGGTTTCACCGCCGTCGCTTATGACATCCCCAAAGGATCGGCGGCGGGATATTATCCGGAGATGAACGCCGTCGTCGCCCTCGGTCATTACGACCACCTGTCCGGTACGCCATCCTACAAGGGCGTACCGATTACGATAAGTGCAGCCGGCGATTGATCGGCGATCCGGTTTCGTCTGCGATGAACAATCGCCACCCGGTCGCCATTCATTCAAAAATGGAGTGCATTTTTCAAAGTCGCAGCACAATATCCCCGATATTCCTTGCGGGCAGAAGCGCATGGGGACCAAGACCTATGTATAGGTTAGGTTGTGGTCAAAAAACCGTATTGTCGTGAAAAATCGCATCGGGGGAACAATGTCGATTGCGTCAACGATATTTCGCTCTCGCGAGCCTGGAGGCGGAGCACATCATCTCGCCTTCGGTCTGGCGGCCGTGGCGCTGGCCGCCATCGTGTTTTATATCGACACCTATACCGACATAGAAAGCGCAATTGCGGTGCTCTATGTGATCACGGTGCTGCTGGCCGCGCAGGCGATCACGCGCTTTGGCCTGATCGTGATCGCCTCTGCCTGTGCGATTCTTTCCCTTTTGTCCTATGCGATGACCCATGCGCAGGATGCCGATCTGCAATCGGCGCTTCGCCTCGTCGTCGCGCTTGCGGCCCTTATCGTCACGACGATGCTGCTTTTAAAAACAGAAACGGCCCGATTGGCGTTGTTGTCCATCAATGCGGCGCTGAAGGAGAGCGAGGAGCGTTACCGTTCGATTTTCGACCGCACGCGCGTGGCGCTCTGGGAACGCGATTATTCAAGGCTCCATGCCTTGCTGATGGGTCTCAAGCAGCAGGGCGTTGTCGATATGCGGGCCCATGCCCGCGCCAATCCGGGCTTTACGGAACAATGCATCGAACTCATCACCATCGTTGCCTCAAACGAAGCCGGCAAGGAGATGTTGGGTTATGATTCCTCCATTAGCGGCACGTTGAAACAGTCCGTCGTTTCTGCCCCCGACAAGTTCCTGGATACGCTGCAGGCGATTATCGACAATCGGCGCGTTTTTGAAGACAAAGTCGTTGTGCGCACCGAGGGCGGCGAAGAGAAGCTGGTGCTTCTTTCCATCAGCTTTCCCGCGGAAGCTTCCTCCTTCAATCGGGTGGTGGTGAGCATGGTCGATATCACCCAGCGGGAATTGGCCCTTCAGGCTCTCGCCGAGGCGCAGGCTGAACTGACCAGGGCGTCAAAGGCTGCGGCCGTGGGTGCCATGTCCGCCTCGCTGGCCCACGAACTGAACCAGCCGCTTGGCGCCATCGTCGTCAATGCGCAGACATTGCTGCGCTGGCTGGATCGCGATCCACCCGATCTCGGGGCCGCGCGCCGCTCGGCCGAACGCATGATCCGCGACAGCCAGCGCACCAGCGAGATCATCGAGAATACCAGAAGCCTGCTGGCCCATACCGGCGGCAAGGTTGAAACCTTCGAACTGGACGATTTCATCGATGAAACGCTGGTCCTCCTTGAACATGATCTGGCGCGCAGCGGAACGACGGTCAATGTCGAAAAGGAAAATACCCCACCCGTAAAGGCGGTGAGGATTGAATTGCAGCAGGTTCTTATCAACCTGCTCACCAATGCCATCCAGGCCATGGACGAGGCAGGCGTCAGCGACCGCACGATAATCGTGCGAAAGGAAAGCCAGGGCGCCGACAATATTCGCGTCACCGTACGGGATAACGGGCCGGGCATCGCTGCCGAGATCAAGGAAAAGCTGTTTTCGCCCTTCTTTACGACAAAGGCGACGGGAATGGGCATGGGCCTTTCCATTTGCCGCACCACACTGGAAACCCGCGGTGGTCGGCTGGAGGGTGACAACCACCCACTAGGCGGCGCGGTATTTGCCATTTCCATACCAATCAGCCCGGAGGTGGAACATGCCTGAGCCACGCAAGGCAGCCAAGGGGCCACCATCATCTCCGGTCGTGTTCATCGTCGATGACGACGTGTCGATGCGGGAAGCCCTTACCGATCTTTTTCGGTCGATGAAATTCGATGTCGAAGCTTTCGAGAGTGCGGCGGCTTTTCTGGAGAAAGCCAATCTCAATCGGCACGGCTGTCTGCTTCTGGATGTGCGGCTTCCCGGTATCAGCGGCCTCGATTTCCAGATGCAGATGGAACGTCTCGGCAACGGCATGCCGATCATATTCATGACCGGTTTCGGCGACATTCCCATGAGTGTGCGGGCGATGAAGGCGGGCGCCGTGGATTTCCTCACCAAGCCTTTCAAGGAGCAGGATATTCTGGACGCGGTGACGACGGCCCTGGAACGCGATGCCTCGCGGCGTCGCGAAAGCGAGCAGAGTGCCGCCGTCGCGTCTCTTGCCGGGCAGTTGACCCCGCGCGAGCGCGAGGTCATGGGCGCCGTCGTTCGCGGACTGATGAACAAGCAGATCGCTTACGAACTTGGAATCAGCGAAGTGACGGTGAAATTGCATCGAGGCAACGTCATGCGCAAAATGGAAGCGAGATCCGTTGCCGATCTTGTCAGGAAATCAGAGTTGCTTGGTTGGCGGCAGGGCCTACCTGTATCTTAGTATGGTACCATTTAAATGGGCATGGGCGCATAGAAGAGATCAAGAAAACTGAAAAGGTCGCTTCATTGCCCCCTGTACCCATTATTGCCGTCGTCGACGATGACCAAGCTATCCGCGAAGCCATGGATGATCTCATCATGTCCTTCGGTTACGAATGCCGACTGTTTTCCTCGGCTGAGGAATTCCTGAAATTCGAGGAGCAGGCGGCAATCGACTGCATCGTCGTGGATGTGAAGATGCCGGGGCTTTCCGGTATCGAATTGCAGAGCGAGCTGAACCGGCTCGGTAGTCATCCGCCGATGATCTTCGTGACCTCCTACGAGGATGAGCGCACCCGCAACGCCGCCTTGAATGGCGGTGCCTTCGCCTTTCTTCGCAAACCGGTCAATATCGGCGCTCTGATGGGCTGCCTGGAGTCTGCCCTCGGCCAACAGCCCTGACCGCATCGTATTTCACCCATCGTCGTTTCATGCTCGGATGCCTTGCCGTCTGGGCACACATTGCCGTTGTGCGGGTGAGATTTCGCGACCGCCAACCTTTCGCCAAATGAACCTCCGCATTAGGGAGACGTTGTGTCTTCCTGCTCATCCGTCCTGGCGAACTGTCGGGACTGATAGGCTGCGGCAGCCGTCTCGGGCGCCTTGCCGGCACCGACCTGTATACTTGGTTGAGCGAAGGCAATGCCGTTTTTCTGAAAGGCCTCGCGCAGCATCGCATAGGCCGAGCGGCGGATGAAACTTTGCTGGCTGGTCGGCACGGTGACCATGGCGAAGCTGATGGCGATCCCGTATTCGCCGAATTCCTCGACGCCCTTCATTTTCAATGGCTGGATGAAGAGGGGGCCAAGTTCCGGGTCGCCCAGCAATTCCTGGCCGATCGCCTTGCCGATCTTGCGGGCCTTCTCGATATCCGTGTCATAGGGCACGGTGACGGAAAATTTTATCTTCGACCAGTCCCGGCTCATGTTCTCGACCGCGCCGAGTTCGCCGAAGGGGACAGTGAAGAGCGGCCCACGGTGATGGCGAAGCTTGACCGAACGAAGGCTGAAACCCTCCACCGTGCCCTTGTAGTTCTTCGCCTGAATATATTCACCGACCCGGAAGGCATCGTCAAAGAGGTAGAAGATGCCGCTGATGACATCGCGCACCAGCGCCTGTGAGCCGAAACCGATTGCCACGCCAAAAATGCCCGCACCGGCTATCAACGGCCCGATATCGACGCCGAGTTGGCCGAGGATGACGAGACCTGCGATGATGGAAAGCGAAACCGCCAGCACATTGCGCAGGATCGGCAACAGGGTGTGAAGGCGGGTGGCATGGGTCTCCTCTGTGGGATTGTCCGTTTCCGCCCCGGCCGGGGCCGGCATGAGGTTGCGATCGATGGCCGCCTTGGTGAGATGCCACACCAGATCGGCGAGCAGCACTATGACGATGCTTTTCAGAAAACCGTAGAACAGGGCAACTGTCTGCGGATCGCCGTGGCCGATCATGTGACCGTCCATGTCCCAGACGGCGGCGATCCAGGCAATGGCAAGCCCGGTGATCGCCGCCCTCGCTCCACGAACAAGCAGGATGCTCCGGCTGTCTGATGCCGGCACGAGAAAATGGGCCGCGATGTAGCCACGCACGGCATGGCCGATGGCGCGCATCATTGGTGGAAGCAGGAGGATATAGACGCCGATCCAGAAAGCTGTCCTGAGATCGAGGCACCACAGCAGCCAGACACCGGCAAGATGAAGGCAAAGCAGGATCCTTGCCGCGATGCTTCGTTCAACCTTGTGCCAGACGAGTTCGACCGAAAGCCCAAGGATGATGCAGGAAACGAGAAAGGCAGACGCCTGAAGAGCGTCGGCATCAATTTCGAGGATCGTGCCCGTCGCCGTCGAGGCCGTCATTGCAAGCCCAAGGCCGACGATTGTCTTTAACCGCCCGTGAATTTCCGGATGGGCGGCATGCCCGATAGCCGTTGCCAGAAGGCGATGGGCGACGAATGCCAGCAGATAACAGGCGGCCACCAGCCGAAGCAGTGGCGGCCATTCGATCGCGAATAGCAAGGCCGCCATGAAAGCCGTGAAAACAACGGTCGGCAGATAGTGTTCGATGCCCTTGCCGTGATGTTGCCATTGCCAGTGGAAAAACCATTCCGCCGTCGTTCCGAGCGCAATGACCAAGAAAAGAATCATGGAGGCCATGGCGTGGCCGTTGCCCGTTGCGTCCGCCCGCAGGCGAAGGAAGGTGCGCTCGATTTCGCCGGGAATATGCGGCATTGCCGAGATCATGGTCTGGAAACGATCACGCGCGCGTTCCTCCCACGCCGCCATTTCCCGCGCCAGATCGCCCACCGAGGTTGCTTCATGGGTGCCGGTCTCGACAGGTGCTACGGCCCCGATTTTTTGTGCGGCCTGCGTTTCGATCCAGCGGCGGATTTCGGGATCCGCGAACAGCCGCATCAGATCATCGACCTTCTGCGGTGATGCCACGATGGGCGAGGCGGCTTTCTCCTCCGCATCCGGGAACGGCGCCTGCGCCAGGGCGGGAATTGTGCTGAGAAACACAAATAATGCCGCGAGCCATGTCATGAGTGCTTCCGCCATCTTCGGTGCAATAGGTCTTGCGGCGTAAGGTGCTTTCGCCATCCGCGCCGCAGGCTTCCATTCTTCACGATCCATCTCATGCACCCGTCTTCGATGGAGAAATAAGATGCCATGCCGGCGGCGTCGTCGCCCAGCCATACGAACGGGTCGCTCCTGCTGGCAACTCGGCGCATCCAGCTAACCTTTTGGCCTGGGCGTATAAATGATCCGGTTATATCGGCGTCCCCATGCGTCACGCTATGAGGTGACGGGCGCGTTTGCCCGTTACGCCACGATGCAGTTCAAATTGACGCTTGCCAGCCATAACTCAGACAATTATAGTCCGCGTTATGGCTCATATGACGGTAGGTGTGGAATACGGGTTGCATTGTCTCCTGTGGTTGGCGAGTTCACCCGGCGCTCCGCTCAGCAGTCGCGATCTGGCTGAGTTGCAGGGAATTTCCCCGAGCTTTCTGGCGAAGATATTTCCGAAGCTGGAGAAGGCGGGGATCGTGTCCGCATCCGAGGGGATCAAAGGCGGATATCTGCTGGCAAAGCAGCCAGGAGAGATCACCGTTCTGGAGGTTGTTGACGCCATTGAAGGCAGAAAGCCTCTGTTTGACTGCCAGGAAATTCGTGGCCGCTGCGCCGTATTTCGGCAGCGTCCGCCATCATGGGCGACCAAGGGCGTGTGCGCGGTCCACGCGGTGATGTTGCGTGCGGAGAAGGCGATGCGGGATTCGCTGGCGAGCCAGACTCTGGCCGATATAGCCGGCGATTTCGGTCGCAAGGCCCCGCCGGAATTCTCCGAGGATATCCGCCAATGGCTTGCCCTCAAGGCCAGTCGGCGGACCCGCCGGACCGGTGCGGCAGATGGGTCGTTGCCCTGACCTGAGAATGGAGCAGAAGACTGGATTGCCGGTCGGCGCCGAAGATACGGCCGCCGCGGCCGGTGGGCATGTGGTGAAGCGGGATGAAGGATACAGTCACTTTGGCCGATAACGACGCTTTTCACGTGTTGATGCGCATTCGACCTTGGCGCGATGCGGCTGGTGAGCCGTGCATCGTTGTGCCCGCAATCCGCCATTTCGGGAGATGATGAATGGCAACCTTGACTGCCGCTGCGGATGAACCGCTGGTTCTCGTCGTCGATGATGACGAGGACGTTCGCAACTCCCTTCAGGAACTCATGGAATCGGTTGGCCTCGGTGTCGCCTGTTTTTCCTCGCCCAGGGAGCTGTTGAACGCCGGCCTTCCCGACCGGCCGGGCTGTCTGGTGCTGGATGTGCGCATGCCGGGCGCAAGCGGCCTTGACCTGCAGCAGCAGCTTTCGACGCGTGGCGTCACGAAACCCATCGTCTTTCTCACGGGGTATGGTGATATCCCGATGACCGTGCAGGCCATGAAGGCCGGCGCTGTCGATTTCCTGACAAAACCGGTGCGGGACCAGACCCTGCTGGACGCCGTGATCGCCGGGATACAGCGCGACGTGGAACAGCGGGCGCAGGCGGAAAATATCCACCAGCATGTCACCCGGTTTGAGACCCTCACACCCCGTGAACGCCAGGTCCTCGGTGAAGTGGTACGGGGTCGCCTCAACAAGCAGATAGCTTTCGAACTCGGGATAAGCGAGATTACGGTGAAGCTCCACCGCAGCAATGTGATGCGCAAGATGCGGACGACCTCCGTTGGCGAACTGATCCGCGCCTGGGATTCGTTGCCCTCCAGCTTGCGTGAAAAGCCGCAGGCCTGAGCCTGAACAACGCCGCCTTGTTTACGGTCGTCATGCCCGTGGCCCTTGCCCGGGCGTGAGGCAGCGCCTTGTCGCGGGCTGTCTGCATCGGGGTCAATCGAGGCATCTAATCGCCCGATCTATCCTACCTGTACTCTGGGACTAGGTGGCCGATGCCTCCGTTCGATAGGCGAACGGCCTGCCGTGACGCATTCTCGCCAACGGAAACAGCTTCGCCTGCCGAAGAGGCGCCTCGGCAAAGGCACGCCGGCAGCGGTTCCGGAAACCCAGATCAAACTTGAAACCAGGAGATTGAACATGAAAATCGTCGTTATCGGAGGGACCGGCCTCATCGGTTCGAAGACTGTCGAACGGCTTCGCAAGAAGGGGCATGAGGTGCTTGCCGCTTCTCCGAATTCGGGTGTGAACACCGTGACGGGAGAAGGCCTTGCCGGCGCATTGGCCGGCGCGGATGTTGTCGTCGATCTGGCGAATTCGCCGTCCTTCGAAGAAAAGGCCGCCATGGATTTCTTTGAAGCGGCCGGCCGCAATCTTTTTGCAGCAGAAAAGGCCGCCGGCGTTCGTCACCATGTCGCGCTGTCGGTTGTCGGCACCGACCGCATGCAGGAGATGGGATATTTCCGCGCCAAGCTGCGCCAGGAAGAGCATATTCGCGAGTCGGGCGTGCCTTACACCATCGTGCATGCGACGCAGTTCTTCGAATTCGTGGGCGCCATCGCCCAATCGGCCACCGAAGGCACGACTGTTCGTGTGCCGTCCGGCGCATTCCAGCCGATCGCGGCAGACAATGTCGCCGACGCCATGGCTGACGCGGCACTCGGGGCGCCGGTGAACGGTGTGATCGAGATCGCCGGTCCAGAGCGCGCACCGATGAACGAATTCATCGCGCGTTACCTCAAGGCCACCAACGATCCGCGCAGCATCGTCGCTGACCCGCGCGCCCGCTATTTCGAGGTTTCCATCGACGACCGGACCTTGGTTCCTGATGACGGCGCCCGCCTCGGCGCTATCCGCTTCGAAGACTGGCTGGCGCTCTCCGCCGCCCAGAAAAAATAAGCGGCTCCCGCCCGCAAAACCCTATCGGCTCCGCCGGTCTTTCGGGACCGCGGGCCTCCATTTCCAGGAGACGAAAAATGATCAGAACACTTCTCTGCGCAACCGCTCTCGTCTTTGCTTCCGTGGCTGCGGCCACGGCGCATGACACCAACCGCGGCGAAAACGTAAAGGTGGTCTATGACCAGCCGTTGCCGAATGTGCCGGGCAAGAGCTTGAAGGGCGTGCTCGTCGAATATGCCCCCGGCGGCACGTCGCCGGCCCATACGCATCCCAATTCCGCATTCATCTACGCGACCGTTCTTGAGGGCGCGATCACCAGCCAGGTCAATAATGGGCCGGTGACCATCTATCGTGCCGGCGAGAATTTTTCCGAATATCCGGGCGATCACCACGCCGTCAGCGAAAATGCAAGCAAGACGGAGCCCGCACGCCTGCTTGCCGTGTTCGTGGTCGATACGAACGAAACCAATCTGACCGTCTACGAAAAATAAGCCGACTGCGAAGAGTGCGATCCTCGCCGCACTTTCACAGCGGGATGGCGCCGGCAAGCGGCGCCATCCCGGTTCCAATCACAGTCAAATCGATAGTCCCGGCTGCGCCAGTGAGCGCCGTCAGGAGGAATTCATGCGTATCGAAAAACTCTATCCCATGACGTCGGCGCGCCTGATGGTGATCGACATTGCCGCCACGCTGCGGGTGGCAGCCCAGACGCTTTCCAACCCGGGAATCGGTCTCGCCGTCGTCCGCGAACAGGGCGGCAAGGCGGCGGGTGTGCTCAGCAAGTCCGACCTCATCCGGCATCTGATGGATGGGGAGCAGGGGGCGAGCGTCGAAGCGCTGATGAGCCGGAACATCATTTCCTGCAGCCCGGCCGACGAATTGCAGACGGCATGGCAGGTGATGGTGGACAATCGCGTCCAGAACATGCCGGTCCTTGATGCGGATGCAAGGCCACTCGGTGTCCTCGATATGCGCGATGCCCTGAAAGTGCTCTTCGAGCAGGAACAGCTGCAGGAACACATGCTGGCGAATTACATCGCCGGCATCGGTTACTGACCACCGGAGACCGGGAGGACCACGATGCTGCAGGCATATATGGGTGAAATCGCCGCTGCGCCGCTGGCATGGCTGATCATTCTCGGCCTTGCCGGAATGGCAGTGTGGAAGCGCATCGGTCCGCTGCGCTCCAATCTGCGGCTTGTGGTGCAGATCGCCTTTTTCGGGGCGATGACCTCCGTTCTCGTTCTTGGAAAAATTCCGCTCGGCCCACCGAAAGACCTGTGGGCCGGCGATGAGCATGCCGTTTTTATTGTCTTTGCCCAATTGTTGTGGTGGCTCCATCTCTCCTGGGCGGTTATCGGCTTCGTGCGGATCTATCTGGTCCTGGAGGGCAGGCCGCGCGAGGCGCGTCTGTTGCAGGATATCGTCGTCGGCGTCGTTTATGTGTGCGTTACGCTGTCCGCCCTTGCTTTCGTGTTCGGCGTTCCGGTCGGGACGCTGGTCGCAACGTCCGGCGTCATCGCCATTGCCCTCGGCCTTGCCCTGCAGAACACGCTCGGCGATGTCTTTTCCGGCGTCGCTCTCAATCTCGGCCATACCTATGCGCTGGGCGACTGGCTTCTTCTTGAGGACGGCACGGAAGGGCGGGTCATTGCCAGCACATGGCGTTCGACGCAGATCCTGACGGGGGCGAACAATATCGTCGTTCTGCCCAACAGCGTTCTTGCCAAGCTGAAGCTGACCAATGTCAGCCGGCCCGACGAAACGCATCTTCTCAAGATGACGGTGCGGCTGGTGCCGACACATGCCCCATCCATCATCGAGGAGGCCATGACGACGGTTCTGGCCGGTTGCAACTCGATCATGAGGGAGCCACCGCCGCTGGTTTCCCTGAGCGGTCTGGATGCCACCGCTCTGGAAATCCATCTGTTTTTCCGGGTGAGCAATCCGATGCTGCGAATAAAGGCCCAGAATGAGGTGATCGACCGGTTCTATCGCCATTGCCGATCCATCGGATTGCAGCTCGCAATGCCGCCTTCGGCGATCGCCATCCTGAACGGCGTTGCGTCGGCGGAAATCTCCCGGGGGGCTGAAGCCACCTTGCAGGAGGTCATAGACGAAAATCCGTTCTTCTCAAGGCTGACCGGCGCCGAAAGGGAAAAACTGGCGCAGTCGGGCAGCGAACGCGAATATCGCCAGGGTGACATCATCGTTGCGCAGGGGCAGGCCTTGCCGTCGATGATGATCATCCGCACCGGCGTCGTCTCGATGCAGCACGGCGAACAGGAAAAAAGACGCCTTTCGCCGGGGGATTTCTTTGGCGAAACCGGGTTGCTTGCGGGAATGGACGAAGCCTACACCTTGCGGGCGCTGACGCGGGTCACCGTTTACGAAATCGATCAGAAAAGTTTTGCGGGCCTTCTCGCCGACCGTCCGGCAATAGCCGAGGAGGTTGCGGCAATGCTGTCGGCAAGCTCCGGTGACAGCGGCCAGCTGCCGCTTACGGAGGCGAAACACCAACGCAACGCCTCCGCCTTCCTGAAATCGATCCGGACCATTTTCAGCACCTGAATGCAGGAATGATTGCTACGGGAAATGCGCCGGCGACCCGCGCCTGCGCGCGGCAGTTGCCCGCCAAATCCTTGCCCTATCCTTCGGAACAGGTGTTCTTGTGGCAAGCTCCGGTATACCGTTCTCACCAGATAGCTGTGCTGCCATCTCGGTTCAATGCGCATCACGGCGATCTCAAACAGAATGGGATCGGGTTGAGGCATGTCGAGGTCTGCGGGAAGGTCGGGGATGGATAATGCGGGATCGGCAAGGCCACCCGATATCGATGCCGTTGAGGCGGCGAAGGTCGTCGAGCGCATTATCGGCAACGCCTGGGCAACCGATACCGACGGCAATTTCATTTACGTAACGCCGGCCGCACTCGCCTTTTTCGGCATAAGCCTTGAAAGTCTCAATTCGCAATCGGGTGACAGCGCGTTCGGCTGGAAGGGTGTCATCCACCCGGAAGATTACGAGTCGGCTGCCGCCGCCTGGCGGCGATGCCTGCGGACGGGCGATCATTACAATGTCGAGCACCGGATGTTGCGTGCCACGGGTGTCTATGGCTGGGCGCGTAGCACCGGTCAGCCGCTACGCGACGGCAACGGCGTAATCCTCGGATGGTACGGCACGGTGATCGACATGGCCATGCCGTCCGGGGAGGAAAATCGCGACGATACCTCCGCCGGTCTGTCTCCGCAGGATGTTCTCCGGTCGATGGACACGGTCCATCCTCATGACCGCGCGGCTGTCGAACAGGCGGCGGCACGCGCCTTCTTTCACGGCATCCCGCAGGTCGGAAGTTACCGCCAGCTTCAGGCGGATGGCAGCTATCGCCGGGTCGAATTCCGGCTTGAGCCGGAAAACGGCGTCGGCGTCGATGTCGATCCGGCAGTGACGCGGCAGGGCGAGCCATGGATGAGGGCCAGTTCCCTCGGTGAGACGCGCAATGCGGTTCAGGCCGCTCTTGCCATCGAGAAACTCTATGGCGACGCCTGGGCGATCGACGCGATCGGGCAATTTACCTATGCAACGCCCACCTTGCAGACCTCGATCGCCATGGGGCTCGACGACCTTAATGCTCTCCTGGACGGCAAGCCGTTTCTCGACGGCGGCAGGCAGGGCTGGCAGGGCGGCATCCACCCCGACGACAGCGACAGGGCGGCGGAAACATTGCGCCGTTGCCTCAGGTCGGGGGAGCACTGGAACTGCGAATACAGGGCCCTGCGTGCCGGTGGCAGCTATGTCTGGCATCGGGCCGCGGCGCGCCCGACGCGTGACGAGCAGGGCCGGATCACGGGATGGTATGGAACCGCGCTGGATATCGATGTCTATAAGCGGACCGAAGCGGCACTTCGCGAACGCGAACGGCAGCTGCAATTGCTGATCGACACCGTGCCGGCGCTGATCTGGAGCACGATGGCCGACGGAACGCCGGCCTATGTCAACAGGCAGTTCACGGAAGTAACCGGCGCCACGCTTGAGGATATCACGGCGCCAAACGGGTCGCCATCGCTTGGCGTCGTTCATCCGGAGGACAGGGCGGCGGCGCGGGAGGCCTTCCTGCGTTGCGTAGAGGCCGGCGTTCCCTATCTTCAGCGATATCGCCAGCTTCGGGCCGGCGGCGGCTATCGCTGGACCGAAACGCGCGCGGAACCGTTGCGGGATGAGATGGGCACGATCATCCACTGGTATGGCGTGAGCTCCGACATTCATGACCTCATTACCACGCAGGAAGCGCTGCGCAAAAGCGAGCAGCACCTTCAGCAGCTTGTCGAAACGCTGCCGGCGCTGATCTATTGCGCCCTGCCGAACGGTAAGCCCATCTATCGCAGCCAGCGTCTGCGCCAGTATCTCGGCTTCAACCTTGAAGATACTGACGGTTTCGGAAAATCCCGGCTGGATGGCACACTTGACGCGGTCATCCATCCCGATGATCTCGCTGTCGTGAAAGAACGGTATGGCCATTCGCTGGCGACCGGTGAACCCTATCTGCTGCGACACCGGCTGCGGCGTTTCGATGGCGTCTACCGCTGGGTGGAGACCCGCGCCTCAGCCATGCGCAATAGCGAAGGCGAAATTGCGCAGTGGAACGGCATCTGCCTTGATATCGAGGATCAGGTGCGGGCGCAGGAGGAGCTGAGCCGAGCCCAGGAAAACCTCACGCGTTCCAGTCAGGCGGCGAGCCTTGCAGAATTGTCGGCTTCCATCGCGCATGAGGTGAACCAGCCGCTCTCGGCGGTGATGAACTATTCCAGCGCCTGCCAGCGCTGGCTCACTGCCGAACCGCCAAATATCGAACGCGCGCAGAAAACGCTGCAACGTATCGTCCAGAGCGCCAATTCCGCGGCCGATGTGGTGGGCCGCATTCGCGCGCTCTTCAGGCAATCGACGGATAAGCGGGACAGCACCGAGCTTGGCGCCGTCGTCAGGCAGGCACGCGACCTGCTTGCGGAGGAAGCGGGCCGGCGGCGCATCAGGGTGGATATCGAAGGGGAGAGCGGTCTTCTGGTCGTCCCGTTCGACCGGGTCCAGATCCAGCAGGTGCTGGTCAATCTCATGCGCAACGGCATGGATGCCATGGCTTCCGTTTCGAGCGACCGTGTGCTCCAGGTCCGCGCTTTCCGGGCGGGCGACATGGTGCGGATAGAGGTCCGGGACCGGGGGAGGGGCGTTCAGTTCCCCGACCGGATTTTCGAGCCCTTTTTCACCACCAAGGATCAAGGCATGGGCATGGGCCTTGCAATCTGCCGGTCGATCGTCGAAGCGCATGATGGTCAATTATGGGCGGAAAAGAACGAACCGCGCGGCGCCAAATTCGTTTTCACCCTGCCGCTCGACATAGCAAAGATGCCGTGATCCGGTAGCCGGTCCGGAGGGAGGACGGTATGAACAGGCCTGTGGTAGCGATCGTTGACGACGACGCAAGGGTGCTTGCTTCTTTGGTGGAACTCCTGGAATCGGCGGGATATGCAACTTGCAGCTTTCTCTCGGGCGAGGCGTTGCTGGCCTTCGGGCTTCAGGGCGTGGATGTGTTGATCACCGATATCGGCATGCCCGGCGCCGACGGTTTCGAACTCCGCGATCTCGCAAGACAGGCAAACCCGGAATTACCCGTCTTCCTGATTACCGGGCGGCACGAAATCGCCGACCGGCCCCGGCCCCGGGGCCTCGGCGGTTTTCTTCGCAAACCTTTCGACGGAGATGCCCTGCTTGCGGCCGTTCGCGACGTCCTGGATGCCGGGCGGAGCTGAGCCCAATCCGTATTTGCCAAAACTTGCCGCGGCCCACGACATCATAGCTGTTGCAGCGGTTTTGGTGGCGCGGAAAGCCTGTCGCCTTCCCCTGGGAGACCAAGAGTACGAACGAGGCCGCCCGTCTTGATGGCAAGCGATCACGACCTGTTTCATGGCCCATCGCCGAAAGGTCAGGGTGGCCATGGCGCAATGCTCGGTCTCGTAAACGAACGGGACAGTCAATCCTGTTCCTGGGGTTAGTCCGCCCCCTCCATTAGCGCAATCGACCGTCAAAACCCATCTCCATACACTGCGCCGCATGGTCCGTGCCCCCCACGTTCCACTCCCCGCAGAACAGGAGCGCATCATGACGCAGATAGAAGCAAATTCCCGCAGGACGGGTCAGCAGGAGACAAATATGAGCTTGGACACCACCTCACATACCGGCAGGCTGGCGCCTGAAGAACTGGTTCCTTCGCGTTATGCGGTGAAGATCGGCGAGATCGAAGTGCTGGTGATCAGCGACGGCGTGCTGCCGCTTCCGACCAAGATGCTGGGACACAATGTCGACGCGGCGGAACGCGCCGTCTGGCTGGACAATATGTTCCTGCCGCAGGAAGCCTTCGACTGGGCGCTGAACGCGGTCGTGGTGCGCAGTGGCACACAGGTTATCCTCATCGATGCCGGTCTCGGGCTGGATCCGGAATTGAACCTGCCGCGGGCCGGGCAACTGGTCAAGCGACTGGAGAGCGCCGGCATCGATCTCGGGTCGGTAACCGACGTCGTGCTGACCCATATGCATATGGACCACGTTGGCGGGCTGCTCGTGGACGGCGTTAAGGAACGGCTGCGGCCGGATCTGCGCATCCACGTGGCCGCCGCGGAAGTCAAATTCTGGGAAGCACCCGATTTCACCCATGTAAACATGCCTCCCGGCTTCCCGGATGCACTTCGCGCAACCGCCAAGCGCTTCGCCAAGGAATATCAGGACCAGCTGCGGCTGTTCGACGATGAATACGAGGTGGCTCCGGGTGTCGTCGTCTCGCGCACGGGCGGCCATACGCCCGGGCACAGCGTGGTGCGCGTTGCCTCCGGCAAGGACCGGCTGATGTTTGCCGGTGATGCCGTCTTCGCGGTCGGTTTTGAGCATCCCGACTGGTTCAATGGTTTCGAGCACGACCCGGAAGAGGCTGCCCGCGTCCGCGTTCGGCTTCTGCGCGAGCTCGCAGCGACAGGTGAACTGCTGGTCGCCACCCATATGCCGTTCCCATCGGTCGGCCACGTCGCGGTCGATGGCGATGCCTTCCGCTGGGTGCCGGTCTTCTGGGACTACTGATCGCCTATTAGCCCAGGGATCAACCAAGCGACCGCATGCGATCGGGCCGTCCGCCCATCGCATGCGGTTTTCCGCCGTCACCACCGTCTATCTCAAGTAGAGCCACGGCCACCTGTGCCAACAGGGCCGGACCGATCCGGTGCGTCAAGGAAACAGACGACCTACTCAAGATATTCGACTTATTCGCTCCTTTCTTCGCGCAGCTTGTTCTTTTCTTGTCTTAAATTGCTTTTCCTCGCCGACGGGCATGTCGGAGGAGTAGCGCTGCTTGTCGTCCGTGCATGTCCATGCCACTTTTGAGCGAGGACAGGATGATCGCGGCCGTTTGTTCCGCTGACACGAGAGACGTCAATGCCCGATACTCGCACGGATCATGACAGCGTTTCCGCGGGTCAGCATCATTCCACGATGAGGGGCTGGTACGCGGTGAGCATATTGCTGGTCGCCCTGCTGATCTCCTTTACCGATCGGTTGATCATCAATCTGGTTGTCGATCCGATCAGATCGGAGCTCACGCTCTCCGATTTCCAGATCAGCCTGCTGCAAGGCGCCGGCTTTGCCATCGTCTTCGCTCTCGCCGGATTGCCGAGCGGGCGATTGGCCGATTCGACAAACCGGCGCAACCTGATCATCGCCGGCATAACCCTCTGGTCGTCCGCCACGATCGCCTGCGGGCTGGCCGTCGACTTCCGCTTTTTTCTCGCCGCCCGCGTCGCCGTGGGCCTTGGTGAAGCAGCGCTGATACCCGCGGCGTCATCGTTGATCATCGATCTCTTCGCGGCTCGCCAACGCGGCACGGCGCTTGGCATCTTCGCCCTGGGTGCAACCTTCGGCACGGGCGCGGCGCTCTTCTTCGGAGGCCTGATGCTGGCCTGGATTACGGCGGGTCTGTTCGAGACGATACCGCTGGTGGGGACGCTGTCACCCTGGCGGCAGCTTTTCCTGCTGGCGGGCCTTCCCGGCATTCTTCTGGTGCCGTTCCTCTTGCTCATCAAAGAGCCCCTGCGTCGCCGCAGCTCGGGTTTGCTTCCACTGTCGGGCGTCGCGGCGCGCCTCATCGCCGATAACGGCACGGTGTTGCGTGTGTGCATGGTAAAGGGAGCGCTGGGCATGGGAGACTATGCCCTGATTGCCTGGTTACCCACCCTCCTGCAGCGCGCATACGGCATGTCGCCGCTCGAGGCAGGAAGCCTGCTCGCGCTTTCGATCACCACCAGCGGCGTGATTGCATCACTGGCAGGAGGCACACTGTCGGACTCGTTCGTACGACGCTGGGGTGTGCAGACGCGGGTGGTGCTGCTGCTGGGTTGCTATACGCTGACCACCATCGGAGCCTGCGTGATATTCTTTGTCGAGACCGGCGAGCACGCCGCAATCGCATTCGCCATTTGGGCATTGGGCTCGATCGGCGGCTATGTGATCGGGCATGTCGTGATGCAGGAAAGCGTGCCGAATGAGATGCGCGCAACCACGATCGCGCTATCGCTGGCGGTCACCGCGCTGATCGGCATCGGCCTGGGCCCGACCCTTGTGCCATTGGTGGCCGAACACATCTACGGCGGCGAGGGCGCCCTTCAGTCCGCGATGGCAACCGTCAGCCTTGTTGCAGCGCTCGTCGCATTTGCCATCGTCTGGCCGCCGGTGCGCAAGGGCATCGTGGCGCTCAGGGCACAATTCCCGTGAGGCTAGCCGAAATGACAATCATACCGACGGCCCCGCGTCGAGCAGAGCACGAGCGCGGCGCAGATCACCGGTTAAGAATCCCTCGGTGAACTTCTCGTGTACCGATCGCAGCATCTCCTCGGCAGCGCCATTGCCGCCGCGTGTTCGCCACAGCTTGACCAGACTCATCGAAGACCGCAATTCCCATGACAGCGCACGATCATCCCGCGCCAGTTCGATCGACTGAAGATAGCAGTCCACCGCCCTCTCCCATGCGGTCGGGTCACCGAACCGGATCACGTTCCCCTTGATCCGGAGGATCTCCGGGATGCCGACGACCTGTCCAGTACTCCGACATAGTGCGATTGCCTCATCGATGGCGGCGAGCCCACCCTCAAGATCGCCGTTGCGCGCGAGAGCCTCGCCGTAGTTGGTCAGGTAATTCGGATATCGCATGCGGAAGCCGCCGTCCCGCACCTCGGCAAGGGTCTCGCGGAAGGCGGGCAGGTCTATGGGCCGGCCGACGTAGAGGTTCAGCCGGTTACGCGGGCCGATCGCCATGGCCCGCCAGATCGTCAGCCCGTGCCTCGTC
The DNA here is from genome assembly GCF_027212525.1 of Agrobacterium sp. SOY23. Classification (NCBI taxonomy): domain Bacteria; kingdom Pseudomonadati; phylum Pseudomonadota; class Alphaproteobacteria; order Hyphomicrobiales; family Rhizobiaceae; genus Agrobacterium; species Agrobacterium sp. SOY23. The sequence goes on from NZ_JAPWDT010000005.1 coordinate 234,756, forward strand.
GCATGCTGGACGCCGAGCTCGAGGTAGCGATATGCCTCTTCGTAGTCGCGGATATACATCGCTATGATGGCCGAACCGTGCAGCAAGGCATAACAGAGCGAGACGGCATAGTTGGAAGCTTCAGCCTCCTTCAATTGCCGCCTTGCGATTTCCACGGCCTGATCCGGAAAACCTTGCAACCACAGCACTGTCGCCAGCGCACCCTGCGCCGTCAGCCGCTGATCGAACTCGAACCGCACGACGTCAGGGCGCAAATGGCGGCCGACCGGACGCTGGACGATACGCTCAAGCCTTTGCCGCGCGGCTGCGAGGACGCCGAGCCATGATAGCGCCGACCCGGCCTGTGCATCGGCATCACCGGCGGCGGCGGCCTGCCCCTTCAATGTCAGCGCGCGCATTTTCTCGGCGACGGCAATGGCCGAATGCGAATCCCCCGTCCACAGTTCGAATTCTGACAGGCCACGCAGGCACTCAAGTTGCAGGTCGACATCACCGAGCTCTTCGGCGATGCCCAGCGCCTTCGTGAGGGAAGCTTTCACCCGGACGAGCGGTCCGCGGGTGTGCAGCAGTGTTGCGCCGAGCGTCAGGTTGAGGAGCAGATCGTCGCGGGTATTCCGATGCGGGCGAAAACGTTCTTCTAGCGCAAGCTCGACTGCCTCTCGGCATTCCTCGACCAGAGACACCTGCTTACCGAAAGGGATCGACGCGACGGTTAGCTTCACCGCCAGCGAACCCTCAGTCGAGCCGGCATAAGCCCAGCGCAACGCACTGCGGATATCGTCGACCTTGCCGCCATGGCGCGACAGCCAATCCGCGTTCGGAAGCTTTTCGGCATCGTTGTTTGCCTGCCCCAGGAGCTCGAGACAGTGAACAGCGTGACGCTGTCTGGCTTGCTCAAGCTCGCCTTCTTCCGCCAGCTTCTGAAGCGCATAGGCGCGCGTTGAGTCGAGTTGACGGTATTCCACCTCGGAACCGCGGACTTCGGCCGAGATGAGCGATTTCGATACCAGATTCGCCAGGCACTGAGCGACCTCGACCCTGTCGATGTGTTCGTCAGTGGCGACGGCGATCGCCGAACCCAGACCGAATGCGCCCGCAAAGACCGCTAGCCTGCGCATCACCACGCGTTCCGAAAGCGGAAGAACCCCGTAGCTCCAGTCGATGGTAGCACTAAGGGTACGGTGCCGTTCGATATTACCCCTGTGCCCTTCGAGCAACCGCAGGCGATCATCGAGCCTCGCGAGCAAACCGGCGACGCCGAAGGCATCGATCCTCGTTGCGGCAAGCTCGATCGCCAGCGCCACACCATCCAGCTTGCGGCAGATTTCAGCGACGAGCGGAGCCTCGGCGTCGCTAAGAGTGAAGGTTTCAAGCCGATCAACGGCACGCTCGACGAAGAGTTCCACGGCCGGAAAGTCCATGGCTTTTGCTGCCGTCAGGGCCATCGTTTCGCTTGGCGCTCCAAGCCCAGGCAACCTGCGCACGCGCTCGCCCCTCACGCGAAGTGGTTCGCGGCTGGTCGCCAGGATACGCACCCCGACTGCTTCCGCCAGGATGCGATCGACGATTGCAGCGGCAGGCTCGATAACATGCTCACAACTATCGAGCAGCAGGAGCATCTGACGATCACGCAGGAACTCAATCACGGCAGTCTGAATGTTCGCCGAATGGGCCGCAAGACCCGAGGTCGTTGCTATGGCGCTCGCAATCAGCGAAGGGTCGGTGAGCGCGGCGAGATCGATAAACCACACTCCGTCCCGCATTTGCCCGATTGCCTGCTCCGCTACCGCGAGAGCCACTGTGGTCTTGCCAACGCCGCCCGCACCAACGATCGATACAAGCCGGGTGTTTTCCAGTTCGTGGCGAAGCGATTTGATGGCGTCATCGCGGCCGACGATGCGCACCGTTGCGGTCGGAAGGTTGTGAGTGCGTTCCAGAGCAGGCACGCTTTCGGTAATCGATTCTGCCAAATCGGAAACTTCGACGGGTGCGACAAATCGATAGCCGCGACCAATCACGGTTGAAATGTAGCGGGGCTTGGCTGGCTGGTCGCCGAGGGCGCGTCGCAGTCCCGCCATGTTGACCTTAAGGTTGCCATCCTCGACGAAGGTATTTGGCCAGACCCGTGAACGCAGCTCGTCTTGGCTAACGATCTCGCCCGCATGCTCCACCAGCACGGTGAGAATATCCAGCGCGCGACCGCCAATGCGCACGGGCTGCTCGCCGTGCATCAGAAACTGGCGCCTCGGGATTAGCCGAAAGGGACCAAAAACATAGGCTCGGTCCGACGGTCGTGGTGGATCGGTCTTCATGTGGCTTCGACTACGTTGTTCCCAGGTTCGCCAGCATAGCACGCGAATTCCGTGGCCGTGTATTCCAGGAGAGCCGGCAAAAATTTAACCTCGATTAACTCGCCAGCCGACGTTGCCGCGGTGATACTTCCCGCATCGAAACCAACACGCCTGACCTTGCACCAGGGCGACCTGATCGAGGCGCCACCGTGACGGAGGGGCTCAATGTTGCAAACCCATGATGACAGGAAACAACGGTCCCCGACGTCAATGGACGTTCCCGCAAGGTGGCGTAGGCTCACGATCGAACGTCGACAAATCGACGCCGGCGTTCAGACCTGCGTTCGTCCGCAAAACATGGAGATGGTCTATCTCGCCGCGGACCGGTTACATGCCCATCAAATCGCTGATGCCCGATTGCTGGCAGGCATGGTGCGAGCGGGAACCGGCTGGCTGGTCCCCTCGGATACGAACGAAACTCTGCTCGACCTCGACGGCACCAGCCGATGCCTGATCATCTTTCTCCCAAATGCGTCGCGAGACGAGGGTCCTTGCGATGAGCATGGCGTCGAGCCGGCAATGATCTGGATCGACAGCGCTCTGTATGACCTCACCGGGCAACCGGCCGAACGCTCCGGCCACCGGTTCGCCTGCCAGCCCGAGGCGCCGCCGGTGGCCCACTTGATCAACCGGGCCAACGCCGACCGCGGGTTGCACCGCAGACCTGCTCCGACCCTCGATCCAAGACGGCTTTACCGAGTGCTCGACTATCTGGAAGCGAACTTCGCACATGATATACGCCTTGAGGATCTCGCCCGCGAAGCCTGCCTCAGCCCGTTCCATTTCTCACGGCTGTTTCGCGAGGCGACCGGTTTTTCCCCTCACCGGTATGTCGTCGAACGGCGCGTGCGCGCGGCATGCTCCCTGCTCGAAGCGGGCGAGCATCCACTTGCGGAGATAGCCTTCGACTGTGGCTTCGGATCGCAGGCGAATTTTTGCCGGGCCTTTCTGAAAGTTACGGGATTGACGCCGCGCCGCTACCGCGAGAGGCACAGGGTCAACCGATCGTCGATTCAGGCATGAATTCAGCAATATCTGCGTGAGACGTCGCAAATTCTCGAAATATTCCGCCCAACCTGGCCTCTACTCTCAAGTCGTTCGCAACCACTGGCCCGACTGGCTAGAGGAGATGGGAATGTACAACGATACCAATTCGAAGACAGTAAGCGAAGCTGCACCCGTCACGAGCGACGAACGGTTCGACGCTGTGGTAATCGGTTCGGGTATGGGTGGCCTGTCTGCCGCCCGCATGCTCGCCGAGTTCGGAGAGAAGCGCGTTCTGTTGCTAGAGCAGCACTATACGCTTGGCGGTCTCACGCACGAGTTCACACGTGAGGGGCGCTATCATTTCGGTACCGGTGTCCACTACCTCACCGCCGGTCCGAGCATGGCGCTGAATTTCCTGGCTGACGGGCGCGCTCAGTTCCAGCGATTGCCGTACGACTACGATGTGTTGCATTTTCCAGGTTTCGATTTTGCCGTTCCTGCATCGGAGGCCGAATTCAAATCACGGCTCAAGTCGCGTTTTCCGGAAGAAGCAGAAGCGATCGACCGCTTCTTTGCCAAGGTTCGATGGGCGTCGTTGGGTCTGCTTGCGCGCAATGTCGCCGTGTCGCTGGCGCCCATTATTCGAGCCGTGACCCTGCCGATTATCGAATTCCTGTTTCGGGATACGTTTCAACCGATCAGGGACGTTGTCTCGCGCCATTTTCGTGATCCGGAGCTCAAGGCAGTCGTCTCGGCACGCTGGGGTCTCTTCGGTCCGCCGCCGGCACAAAGTGCATTTGGCACACATGCGGTAATTGCGATCCGCGCCTTCATGGACGGCGCAGCCCACCCAGTCGGCGGCCCCAGGGCACTGGGCCGCGCCATCATAGACGGGCTCGAACGGCGCGGCGTTGAGTTGCGCCCGCGTCAGCGCGTGGTCGCAATCGCCGTCAACAACCGCTGTGTGACGGGTGTCGAGGTCGAGGACATGTCGAGCGGCGGGCGGTATTGTGTGGCTGCACCGTGTATCGTCTCGGCGGTCGGCGTGCGCAACACGGCAGCGCTGCTCGATGCGGAATCCGCGGCTCCTTGGCATCGCGAACTCAACAAGCTGCCGCAGGGCATAGCCACGCTCCTGTTGTTCATCGGGCTTGCGCGATCACCACGCGAACTCGGTGTCGCCGGCGAAAATCATTGGTTTATGCCTGATCACGACGACGACCTCGGTGCGGCCCTTCCTATCGGTGACGGCGTGCTTTTCGTTTCGTTCTCGTCACTCAACAATCCGGCGGCACGCGCACATACGATGGAGGTGATGCACTTCGTCGACCCCGAAGTGTTTCGAAAGTGGTCGGGCACGACTGAGAATGATCGACCGGAAGACTACCAGGAGTTCAAGGCGACGGTCACCGAACGGTTGCTTGACCGCCTCGATGCGGCATGGCCAGGGTTTCGTGCATTGGTTGCTTTTGCAGAGTTGGCGACGCCTCTGACCTTTAAGACCTACCAGAACAGCTTCGACGGCGGTTTCTATGGCCTCCCAAACGTCCCTGAGCGGCTGCGCTCGCGTCTCGCCCGATGCCGAACCGACATCACAGGCCTCTATCTGTCGGGACAGGACGCATGGAACGCCGGTATCGAAGCGGCATTGTGGGGCGGCATACAGGCGGCGAATGCCATACTCGCCCCCCGCCAGATACGACGGATGTGGAGTGCACTCCGGTCGCCCATCGTCCCGCTGAAGCTTCCATGGCAAGGCTATATGCGGGTCACGCTGATCCAGCGTCTGACACCGACGGTAAAGAAGATCCGCATGGAGCCTCTCGGCGGCGGCAAGATTCCCTTCACCTTTCGTGCCGGCCAGTACCTCACCCTGGAACTGCCGGTCGAGAACGGCACGATCGAAAGATCCTACTCTATTGTGAGCGCACCGACAGAGCTTGAGTTTGTCGACATCGCAGTGCGGCACTTCTCCGGCGGACTGGGTTCGACATTCCTTCACCGGGAGCTTTTGCCGGGTGAGGCGTTGCGCTTGTCCGGGCCGGCCGGTGATTTCACGATTGATCCAGACCGGGACCTCGGCGACGGCCATCTCCTGCTCATTGCCGGCGGTATCGGTATCACGCCGATGATTTCCGTTCTCGGGGCGGCGGCCTCCACTGGTTATCGCAGGCGCGTAACGCTGCTCGCATCGTTCCGCTCCGACGTGGAAAACCTCTTCCGCGAAGAGATTGAAGCATTCCAGGCGATGCTACCGGGCTTGGTCGTAAGGACGATCATCACCCGGACCGGCCCTGCGTCAAGCACGTCGTCCGGACGGCTGGATCGGGAAGCACTTTGGCCACATGTTCCGGGTGTCGGACGGGTTCACCTATGCGGTCCGGATGCCTTCATGAGCGCAATGATTGCAATACTGTCCGAGTTGCAGGTTCGGCGCGACATCATCCATACCGAGGCGTTTGTTTCCAGCCGCCTCTCGCAGTCTCTCGCCGAGCAGGCCCAGACGATCAGGCTCGAGGCGGTTGAGGCTGCAGTGGCCGGTTTCGCGATTGAAGTGCGCAATGGTCGTGCTTTCCCCTGCGTGCCGGGGCAGACCTTGCTCGCTGCTGCCAACGGCGCGGGCATCCCGTTCGCGCAATCCTGCCATGAGGGCGTCTGCGGAAAATGCCGCACGAGCATTTTGTCCGGCCCGTTCGCTTTCGCCGGAAGTGGAACATTCTCGGATGCCGAGATCGCTGCCGGGTGGGTGTTGGCCTGCCAGACGCTGCCGCGGGGGGATCTCGAAATCAACTTGGTGCCGTCAGCAACGAGCAGCACGGCTGACGCTGCGTCGGCCACCCATACCTGACTCCCAAATGCCGCTGCCGCGTGGGCAGCCGGCACAGTCCGAGAAGGAGATTTCCATGTCCGCCAAGAAAGCGATCGCTGTTGCCGCCATCAGCATGGTCGGAATGGTCGTATCGGCGTTCGCGCAAGACACGCCAACTATAGTGTTGGTGCACGGAGCTTGGGCGAACGGGTCGAGTTGGGCGAAGGTCGTACCGCTGCTCGAGGCGCGTGGCTTCGATGTCGTCGCCGTTCACAATCCGCTGCCCTCCTTCAAGGCTGATTTAGAGGCCACGCGCCGTGTCATCAACGACCAGCCCGGACACGTCATCCTCGTCGGCCACTTTTCATCATGGCCTCGGGCAAAACCTCTTGTTTGACGAAGAGCCGAACTTTGCAGGAGTGAGACAATGGCGAAAATCCTTTTCGTGACAACGAGCCACGACCGTATGCTCGACGGCGAACGCACCGGCCTCTGGCTGGACGAGTTCACGATCCCCTATCTCGCCTTCACCAGCGCGGGCCACGCGGTGACGGTCTCGTCTGTTGCCGGTGGCCTGGTACCGATCGATCCGCGGAGTGAGCCAACGGCGTCGCAGGTCGCGACCTGGGCTCTCGCCATCGAAGGATTGGATGCGACCCCGGCGTTCCATGTTCTGTATGCCGACAAATTCGATGCGGTATTTATACCGGGCGGTCACGGCACAATGTTCGACATGCCGTACAATCGCGCGCTCCACGCGCTGCTCTTCAGCTTTGAGGCAAGCGGCCGTGTCATCGCCGCGATCTGCCACGCGCCCGCGGCCTTCACCGGCATGCGTCGTCCCGACGGCACCCCCTTCGTGAAGGATCGTACCCTGGCCGCCTACACCGACAGTGAGGAGCGCGCCGGCCAACATGCTGCCAACGTGCCTTTTCTCTTGGAGGAGCGCCTCAGGGGCCTGGGCGCTCGACAGGTGATCGGGAACGATTTCGAGCCGAACGCGGTCACCGACGGTCGCCTTGTTACCGGACAGAACCCGCAATCCTCCGCAGCCGTGGCGACGCATGTGATGAAGTTGCTGTAAATCGCGGAGACATGGTTATCGCTCGCATCCCCATCCTATCAGCCTCCGAGCACTGGCCGGGAACAAGGAGTGCCTAATGTTCAATGCATGGGGCACCCCAGTCCGTTGGGAGAGCCGGATCGCTAATATAGCAAAATCGGTCAATCGATCCGCATGATCCGCAAATACATCAAGTCTGGGCCGGACATAAGCTCCAGGTAATAGTTGCCCGCAGCAATAACTGATCTGAATTGGAGGAAAACAAGATGAGTGTTCGCAATTCGCTTGGTGATCGATTGCAAGGTGTTCAACACTTCGGACTGACAGTTCAGGACATGGAGCGAGCTTACGCGTTCTATACGGAAGTCCTCGGCGGGACCGAGATCATGCGCGACGGAGATTTTCAGGGAGAGAGAATCCACAACACGCTGCTTACCGATCAGGAAATCGAGGCGCGAGCACGACAGGTGAACCCGCGCACGATGGGCATTCCAGACCTTCGGAGCGGCGCCCAACGCCTGGATGTGCGCTTTATTCAGTTCGACAATGTGGTGATCGAACTGCTGAAGTACCGCGACGCGGATCAACCTGCCAACGGAAACTCAGCTTTTGCCGAGCCACTTGACCATATGAGTCCCGCCTTTCCTCGCATGATGCATATTTGTTTCCATCTCGGCGACGATGTGGACTTCGATCTGTTCATCGCCGACCTCGAGGCGGAGTGCGCGCGGCGTGGAATGGTGCAGGTGAGGGCGAACCGCACTGTGACGGTCATCACCGAGGAGGAGCGTCGCAACGCTCCGAGGGACAGCAATTCCAACCCGATCACGGAAGGCCAGTCGGAAGGCTGGCGGCTGATCTACTGCAAGGGTCCCGAAGGCGAGCAGCTCGAATTTGTGCAGGCTCTGGGGCCTGTGAAGGCAAAATTCACTTCTGCCCGGGAAGCCCGCCAGCGCGGTTGAGGCTCATCGTATCCCGATCCACACACATCACGGCACTTCACACGGGGAATTCATCAATGTTTGATATCCGATACGAGACAATACCCTCCGGTGCCATCGCAGTGGTGGCCCAGGTGAGCGCCAAGGCCGGAAAGGAGCAGGAACTCCGATTGGCAACGCTCCCTTTAGTGTCCCAAGTGCGCAACGAGCACGATAACATCCTCTATTTTCTGCATGAGGATCACGAACAGCCGGGCCATTTCGTCTTCTACGAAATATTCGCCAGTCGCGAAGCTTTTGAAGCCCACAATCGGACCGAGCACGTGCAGAGTTGGTTCAAGCTGTTGCCCGACCTTGCTGAAGGTGGAGTGGAGGTCATGCAGCTCACGATCCTTGGCCAGTGACGGGCATACGAAATGATTGCTCCAGCCCCCACGAACTCGCCCGAACCAGCGCCTCCGGCGCTGGCTGGAAGTCGTTCTCTGAACGACAGGCCGGACAGGGCGTGGGATAAAGGGCTGACGCTGTTCGCGCTCGCTCTCGGCAGTTTTGCCATCGGCACGTCCGCCTTCGCGAGCATGGGCATCATCCAGCTATTCTCGCAAAGTTTGAATATTTCTTTGCCCGAGGCGACCTGGGCGATCAGTGCCTATGCCGCGGGAGTGGTAATCGGGGCGCCGCTCCTCACTATCGGCGCCGCGCCTATGAATCGTCGCACGCTTTTAATGCTGCTCATGGCCATATTCCTTGCGGGAAGCGTGCTTTCCGCCCTGGCGCAGGATTTGACCACACTCCTGATTGCCCGATTTATTTCAGGTGTCCCGCATGGAGTGTATTTCGGTGCCAGCGCGGTTGTTGCAACCCACATCATAGGGCTTGGTCATGGTGGCAAGGCCTTTGCTATCATCATGGCCGGGCTGACCGTCGCTACCGTTATAGGCGCCCCGGCCGTGACCTATATCGGGCAGGTTTGGGGATGGCGGGAGGCTTATGCAGTCGTCGCCACGATGGCGGCGATTACTACGGTTACGCTCTACCTCCGGGTTCCGCGCACCGCAGCGCTGAATGGACAACCAGTCAGTATCAAAATTGCCGCTCTGCGAAGCGGTGCGGCATGGGGATTAATGGCGGTGGCCGCGACAGGAGTGTCGAGCATTTTTGCGGTTTATACAGTCATCGCACCGGTGGTCACCGAGGTTGCCCGATTGCCGCAAGGAACAATCCCGGTCGCGCTTGCGGTGTTCGGCACGGGGATGACTATCGGAAATGCAGTGGGCGGTGTTCTCGCAGATCGTTTCGCCACGCGTGGCATCACCTTGGGCTATGGCTGCGCCCTGGGTTTCCTGGTGATGCTCGCGTTGGGAGGCGCCCAACCCGCGGTGCTACTTGTGAGCCTGTTTGGGGTGGGTGCGTCGATCATGACCGTCATCCCCACGGTTCAGGTGCGCCTGGTCCGCTTCGCGCCGGAGGCTCCATCCCTGATGGGTGCATTAAACGTGGCCTCCCTCAACGTGGCCAATGGACTGGGCGCCTGGGTTGCCGGCACTACGGTCGGAGCCGGTGGGAGTTATCTTTCGGCAGCGTGGTCCGGCTTCGTTCTCACGGCGTTGGGATTATTCATCTTTGTTCTGACGTTGCAGCGTCGTTGCAAAGGGGGATAGTGCTGCCGCCGATCCCCGGTAGACTGGTTGCACCAAACTCGATCGCCTGTGCTACAGCGTCGTGAATGGCCGCTTCCGGCGAAGATCGATGTTTCCGCGCCAGCTTCCATAAGGCCGGGAGGGTCGGCTGAACGGTCCCGCAATGATCTGCGGGACGGTCGTGAATATGAATGTGGACATGCCGCCGTCTTTTACTGATGCCATTTGACGAGAGGCTGATAGTGATGCGGCTGACGCATAACGACAAGGTCCTTTCGTCGGACGATGTTTGTTGGATAAGGTGTGTCGAGATTGGTGGTATCGACGGCTGCAGCGGCAATCCCGTCCTCATCCAGGATTGCTGATTCCTGGCGCGGAAAAGCAAAGGAATCCGGCCCGAACACCGCACTCTTGCCCAGGTATCCGCGCGCTGCATCGAGCACGTTGGCGAAGGCGAAATAGACGTTGTTCTCGCCGCCGCGCACGCGCAACGCATGCCAGTGAAAGGGGTCGGCACCTTTGGGAATCGGGTAGTTATGCGGGATCTTCGTGCCGGCGTGGCTGCCGGTGAACGTGCCGGCGATCGCGGAGGGGCAGGCGACCAAATCGCATCCCATGAGCGAGAGTGAACGGATGGCTTCCGGATAGAGCGCGTCGTGGCCCACCGCCAGGCCGACGCGGCCGATGGCGAGATCGTAGACTTTCCATTCGTCCCCAGCCGTCGCCCAGCTGTCGGCAATGCCAAGATGTGTCTTGCGGTAGCTGCCCACAAGTCCCTCGGGTCCTGCAAGGATCGCGCTGTTGTAGATCTTGTCTCCATCCGCTTCGGCAAATCCGGCGACGAGATAAAAGCCGAGCTTCATTGCCAGGCGAACGAAGGCGGATACGGTTGGGCCAGAGAGCGGCTCTGCCCGGGTTTGGGGAGCCTCAAGTCCGGTCAGCGACAATTCCGGGAAAACCAGAATATCCGGCGCTGTCGTTACCTTCGCCTCGGCTGCGAGCGTGGTGATGCGGGCAATATTGTCTGCGACGACGGAAGACGGGGCGAACTGGGCGACGGCTGCACGCGATGTTCGTCCGCGCGGGATGGGCTGATAGCCATAGAGACGGAAATAATCGCCTGGATTCCAGGTGAAACTGTTGGTCATCATGTTCATGTAAAGCTCGGGCCGGCGGGACTTGAAGACCGGTTCGCTCAAGACCTCACGGTGGCGGGCACGGGCAAGATCGACCGTGCCATAGGCAATCCCGTCGCCTGTATCAATCGATGCGGCAACCGTTCCGTCAGGCTCGATCAGGCAGCTGCCGCCGGAAAACTGCACGGTTCTTTCCAGTCCCCACCGGTTGCTTTCGATGACATAGCAGGCGTTTTCAAAGGCGCGGTTGATCCAGTAGGGCGCCGGCGTGCGCTCCTGCAGCCAGTTGGAGATGTGGCAGATGATGTCGGCACCGGCCAGAGCCTCCAGCCGCGCCGTCTCGAAGAAGTGCAGATCCATGCAGACCAGCATCGAGATCCGGCCGATCTCCGTTTCGAAGACCTCGTGGACGATATCGCCATTGGCGGCCCATTTCGGCTCGGCGATATAGGGATGCGACTTGCGGTGCCGGCCAACGACGCCCTCGGGCCCGATCAGAACGGCGGTATTGTAATAAAGGTCGCTCGCCGGATCGACTTCCGGCATGCCGACGACGATGTAGCACCGGTGTTTGCTGGCAATGGCCTGGAAAACACCGGTGGTCGGTCCGGGAATAGCCTCGACGAAAGGTTTCACTTCAGCCCTGTCGAACCAGCAATAGCCGGTTGTTCCCATTTCGGGGGTGACGATCAGGCGCGCACCCGCCTCTGCCGCTTCCTCGCAAAGGGCCGTCAGCCGGCTAATATTGCGTGCCTTTTCGAACATGGTCGGTTCGAACTGGATGGCGGCGGCGGTGTAGCTCTGTGTCGATGTCATGGTTGTCCCCATTGTCTCTACGAAAGGATATTCGGCTGTTTCAGACAGCCATATGCCGATGAACAAGCGCGTCGGAGAGCGTGTCGATGGCGCCGGCCGCGACCACACCTCCTTTCTCCAGCATTGCGAAATGGTGAGACGCGTGCCGCGCAAATGCGACGTTTTGCTCGACGAGAACGATCGTCATGCCGATCTCGCGATTGAGCCGGATGATGATCTTTTCAATCTCCTCGACGATAGAGGGCTGGATGCCTTCGTTGGGTTCATCGAGAAGCAGCACTTTCGGATCCGCGGCCAGCGCGCGGGCGATGGCAAGTTGCTGTTGCTGACCGCCGGAAAGCACGCCGCCCCGGCGATCGAGATTGGCCATCAGATACGGAAAAAGTTCCGGCACCAGCGCTGGAATTTCGCGTTTGCGATCGGTACGCGCAAAGGCGCCCATCAGGATGTTCTCGCGGATGGTGAAATCGGGAATGATCTCCCTGCCCTGGGGGACGTAGGCGATACCGGCCCTTGCCCTGATATGCGTTGGGGAAGAGGCGATGTCTTTTCCTTCCAGATGCATCTCGCCCGTCATCCGGTCGGTCAGCGCCATCAGGGTTTTCAACAGCGTCGTCTTGCCGGTGCCGTTGCGGCCAAGGATGGTCGTGATCTTGCCGGCCGGAATATCGAGTGTGACCCCGTGCAGGATATGGCTGCGGCCGTAGTAGCTGTGCACGCCTTTTAATGACAGCATCAGGATATTCCTTTCGAACCGAGATAGGCTTCACGGACTTTCGGATTGCGCTCGATATCTTCGACGCTTCCTTCCGCCAGAACCTCTCCGAGATGGAGAACGGTGATGTACTCGGCGATCTCACGGACGAACCCCATGTCGTGTTCGACGACGAGGATCGTATGGCGACCTTTGAGATTGTTGATGATTTCTGCGGTCTTGTGGGTTTCCGCCTGGGTCATGCCGGCTGTCGGCTCGTCGAGCAGAACCACCTTGGGATCCTGCACGACGAGCATCCCAAGCTCCAGCCACTGTGTCTGACCATGGCTGAGATAGGCGGCTATCGTATCCTGTTCAGCCTCAAGGCTCGTGAGTGCCAGAACGTCGTCCACACGGCTTGCCTCGGAACGCGAAAAGCCTAACCGGAGATTTGCAAAGACCGAAGGGTTTCTACAATTGGCGACCTCCAGGTTCTGACGCACCGTCAATTCACGAAAGACGCTGGGGATCTGGAATTTCCGCCCAATTCCAGCGCGTGCAATTCTGTGCTCTGGCCAGTTGGTGATGTCGGTGTCGTAGACGAAGACCTTGCCCTGCGTGCTGTGGGTCTTGCCGCTGACCAGATCCATCAAGGTCGTCTTGCCGGCGCCGTTTGCGCCGAGCAGTACACGCAACTCACCATCGCGGACCGTGATGCTGACATTGTTGACGGCTCTGAAGCCGCCGAAATCGACGCTGAGACCGTCGATGGTCAATGCGATTGCACTCATATCACAATGCCTCGCTTTGTTGCTGCAACGATGAAGACGCCGCGCCTGGTTTGAACCGGCGGACAAACTGGCGCAGCACATCATGTGCAAGGCCGCCAAGGCCGCGTGGCAGGAACAGAACGACAAGCACGAAGATGAGGCCGATGATCGCTTTCCATGCCTCGACCAGCGCTTCGGTCTCGCTGACCTCCGCCTCGATCATGTTGATCAGGATCGCGCCGATACAGGCGCCGAGCAGGGACGAGCGACCGCCAACGGCTGCCCAGACGACCATCGTCACCGAGAAGGACAGATCCATGAACGTCGGGGAGGCGAATTCCGCGACGACCACGTAGAGCATACCGGCAACACCGGCGATGCCCGCCGAGATGACAAAGAAGAACACCTGATAGAGTGAGACGTCGAAGCCGAGATAGCGGGCGCGCACCTGGTCATCGCGGATCGCCTGCAGGATCATGCCCGCGCGGGTTTCGACGACAAGGCGGGCGCCGATGAGCGTCAAGGACAGGCATACGGCACACAGATAATAGGTCGCCCGGCTGTAGGGATCGAATTCGATGCCGCCGATCGTCAGCCAGCCGAGATCGGTCAGGCCGTTGAAACCATTTGTAATCGGTTGCGCGTCGACCATGACGAGGCGGACGAGAAGGACAAGCGCCAGTGTGATGATCGAGACGAAAACGCCGGAAATGCGCTTGCGGAACACCAGCATGCCAAGCGCGCCGGCAATCACCACAGGAAGCACGATACCGAGCACGAGACCCACCGACTGGCTTTGAAACGGAAGCCAGAGGAAGGAGCCCTTGTTGATGCAGCAAAGTTCCGTTGGGGCGCCGGGCTCGGCATTCCACAGCATGAAATCCGGAACCGGCTTATCTGAGCCCTGTTGCAGACTGGTCGGGCTGGACAGCTTCAGTGACATGGCGAGCATGTAGGCGCCCAGGCCGAAAAACAGCCCCTGGCCGAGATTGAGAATACCGGCATAACCCCATGTGAGAGCGATGGCGACGCCGAGCATGCCGTAGACAAGATATTTCGAAATGCGGTTCAGCCAGAATTCGTCGCCGAAAACGGGTGCTGCGAAAATTACCGCGATGAAAAGCACATAGGTGGCGATCTGGAATTTCCGTTCGTTGCTCATGTCAGCGCCCCTTGAACGAGAACAGCCCGCTGGGCTTGATGAGAATGACGAGGATGACGACCCCGAAAACGACGGCGCGCGCCAGAATGTCGTTTGTCCCGATGGCCACCACCGCATTGATTTCGCCCAGAAGCCCAGAAGACAGGATTGTGCCGAAAAGGCTGCCGACCCCGCCGGTCACCACGACCATGAAGCCGTCGACGACCATCGTCGTGCCCATGTCGGGAAAAACGGTCTTGAAGCCGGACATCATGACGCCGGCGACGCCGGCAAGACCGGAACCGAAGGCGAAAGTCATGGCGTTGACGCGTTTTACGTTGATGCCGCAGGCTGCGGCCATTTTGGGATTGCGGATGATGGCGCGCACCTGCATGCCCGCCGTCGTCCGGTAGAGAATGAACCATGTCCCAAGCGTCAGCGCGACCGTTACAGCGATGATGAAGGTGCGGTATGCATTGATGTCCGTACCGGCAAGTCGGAACGTACCCTGCAGGAACGACGGTACTGCGACGTTCTGCAGACCAGCTCCCAGACCTTCGACATGAATGCCGAAAAAGGACAGGCCGAATTCGAGCCTCACGGCTTGCTGTAAAAGAATGGCAATGCCCCATGTGGCGAGAAGTGTGTCCAGCAGACGGCCGTAGAGCCGCCGGACCACCACGCGCTCGATCACGAGGCCGAGCAAGGCCGTCGTGACGAAGGCCAGAGGGATTGCGAGCAGCAGGCTTGCTTTCAGCCAGATGCCCGAGAGGACGGCAACATAGGCGCCGATCATGACCATCTCGCCATGGGCCATGTTGATGACGCCCATGGCGCCATAGGTGATGGCAAGGCCAAGCGCCACCAGAAGAAGGATCGAGCCGAGACTGAGGCCGATAAAGAGAATGTCGAGCATAACGCCACCGTTCGTGAAAAGGGCGGGTCAGACATCTTTCCTGCTCCTCGCCAACCCGTTTGGGGGGTGAGGAGCAGAGGAAAAGCGCAGATCCGCCTTGCCGAAACATGATCCCGCCGCGCATGGACGGCGGGACGACGCGGGGAGGGGTCAGCCTTTGAGCTTTGTTGCGTCGAGACCTTTGCCGGTGCAGAACAGATTGCTTTCCGTCTCGCCATAGGCCGAATAAGGCAGCGGCTTGATCGGCGCCGGGTAGGCGTTGACAACCTTGCTCTGGCCGTCCGCCTGCCATTGCCCGATGCGTGGCGTCAGCCAGCAATGCAGGTTGTCGGGATCGGTGGTCACCTTGCCGCCGGGCGCGTCATAGGTCTGGCCGCGAATGCCGGCCCGGATCGCGTCAGCTGACAGGTCGCCGGATTTTTCGACCGCCTGCTTCCAGAGGAAAACCTGAAAATAGGCTGCCTCAAGCGAATGGTACGTTACGGCTTTCGGATCGTTGACGAATGTCCTGAAGCGTTCAATGAAGCTCTTGTTTGCCGGTGTTTCGATTGACATGAAATAGGGGAATGAGGTGTAGCTGCCCGCCGCATATTCGGCGCCCATGGCCGCGATCTCGATTTCGGACGTCACCGTCGCGCAGATCGGGATAACCTCCTGCGAAACGCCCTGGTTCTTGAACTCGCGGTAGAAGGCGATGATTGAGTCGCCGACCACGTTGGAAAGGACCACGTCTGCACCGGATTCCTTGATCTTGCTGACCATGACGGCCCATTCCGAGTGGCCAAGCTCCAGATATTCGTCCGCTACCCATTCTGCGCCGGCCGCCTCGATCAGTTTCTTGGAAACCTTGGCCATCTCACGGGGATAGACATAGTTCGAGCCAACGATGAAGAACTTCTTCTTGCCCAGTTTCTCGACGATCCAGGGAATATAGTTGGAGAGCTGCTGGTTCGGAACAGCGCCGGAATAAACGACGTTGCGCGAGCACTCGAAGCCTTCGTAATGCGTCTGGTAGAATAACATCGCGCCGCGCCGTTCGAAGATTGGCAACACCGCCTTGCGGCTGGCAGAGGTATGGCAGCCGAATACGGTGGAGATCTTGTCCTTGAGGATCAGCTTGGAAGCTTTTTCGCTGAAAGCCTTCGGATCGGATGCTCCGTCTTCGACGATAACCTCGACCGGGCGGCCGAGAACGCCGCCCGCCGCGTTGATTTCGGCGACGGCCATCATGACGCCGTTGGCGAGAAGCTTTTCGGCGACAGAAAGCCCACCCGTCTGGGAGTAGAGCGCACCGACCTTGATGGCGTCGGCTGCAAAGGCCCGGTTGCCCAGAGCCGGCAGGGCGAGGGCTGCGGAAGCGGTGGCTGCGGTTTTCAGAAATTCACGTCTGTTGAACACCATCTTGGTTCCCCTTTTTTTGATTGGCGCACGCGGTGGCACTGCCTGGCTCAATGGCGAGGCTTTCATGCCGAAAAATAGGTTGGAAGGCTGACGTCACTGTCAGCAGACAACAAAAAACCCGCGAGGCTTATCACAGCCTGCGGGCACCCTTGCCATCACCGCATCACGGCTGCGCCGCGTGCAACAGCGGCACATGGCTTCGCAAAACGAAGGGATGTGCCGGAGGTGTTTATTTGAAACACATGAAAAACTAATCATGTTTTTGGGAAGGGCGCAAGAGCTGTTCGGCGTTGATAATCGAATTGGCGATTTCATCGATCGGCACGCGCCGGGCCATCGCCTGCTCGCGCATTTCGCGATACGCCTCATTCTCGCTCGTGCCGCGATTGGCCATCAGAATGGCCTTGGCTCGGGCCAGTTTCTGGTCGCCCAAAACCTTGCGCTTATATTTGCGCGCCTCCTTGACGAGCTTCTGGCGCTCAAGCCACAGGTTGCGGGCAATGGCGAGGTTGGTTAGCAGACCAAACGGTTTTATCGGTCTCTCGACAATGGCGAGCGCGCCGCTTTCCAGAACGATCTGCAACGTCGAGGGGTTTTCGTAACCGACGATGGCAAGCATGGTCGGAGCCGGGTTGGGGAAACATTTCAGCAGGCGTTCGATTTCCGGTCGTGCCTCGTCTTCCATGGCAAGGAAGACGACATCCGTGCCATGTGGCAATTCGGCGGGCACCGGCCAGAGGCAACTGACCGTACAGCCGATACGGCGCAGGTGATCGACGAGAAACTCTCCTTCGGATGTCCGGGGATGGATGACCAGAACCTTGAGATCGCGCAAATCTCTGAGAAGGGCGAAAGACATCGTCGCTCCCTCTCAGACCTGAACACGATGTTGGAAAGTCTGCGTCAAGTCTGGGCGATATTCGCGCATGAACGGATCTGGCGCCACCCGCAGCGACGGGTCATAGACGATGTCGTAGCTACCCTGTGCATTCACCCTTGCCACTCTTGGCCATAGATGCGTGTGGTTTGTCTGCCGGTCGATCTTCACAGCGCCCTGCGGCGCGTCGTACTCGACCTCATAAAGGGCTGGCAGAAGCTGCTCAAGCCCATCGCCACCGGCCCGCTGCAAGGCTGCGGCATAAAGATAGACCTGGAAATAGGCCGCTTCAGCCGGAGCCGTTGGCAGCATTTCGCGGCCGTATCGCTGTTGGTAGGCCGAAACGAAGGCGCGGGCGCGGGGGGTATCCAGAGAGGCGAAGAAGGGAGCTGCAGTAATATGCCCCTCGGCCACGTCCGGTCGCATGCGGATCACGTCGGCCTCGCTTGTCGATTGACTGGCGATCGGCATCGTTGCTGCATGGAAACCCGCCTCCTTGAACGCCGTATAGAAGGGGATGATACCGTCGCCAACGATCGTCGAATAGATGACATCGGGCTTTGCTGCTCGAATGTGCCGGATGATCTTGGCGACGTCCTCGGTTTTTAGGTTAAGCGGGACATACATCTCGTCCAGAACCTGCCCGCCCACCTGAAGAAAGAGGTCGCTGATCGTCCGGTTCGATTCATAAGGATAGACGTAGTTCGATCCCACGAGAAAAACCCGCTTCCCATAATGCGTGGTGAGGAAATCGACCAACTGAACGGAATTTTGATTGGGGGCGGCTCCAGTGTAGATGCAGTGCCGGGAGTATTCGAAACCCTCGTACAGTGTCGGGTAGAACAGCAATGCGTTGCGGGCCTCGATGACGGGCAGGACTGCTTTGCGGGTGCTCGACATGTGGCAACCGAAAACGACGCGGACCCGATCTTCGTCGCAAAGCCTGACCGCAAGCTCCTTATAGAGATTGGGTGTCGATTGCGGATCGTAAGCCACGGGCTCGATCACCCGGCCAAGCACGCCACCTGCCGCATTGATTTCTTCGATCGCCAGCAAGCTCGCGGCCCTCTGGGTTTTTTCCACGGCTCCGGTCACGCCTGTTTCGGAGAAAAGTACACCGACCCGCCAGCTTTCTGAATTCATCATCGCCACCAAAAAATAAAAAAGCTCCCGCCCGTTTCCGGTCGAGAGCTACCCTGCTCATGGAATATAAGCGGCCCAGTGGGGCCTGCCAGCTGATAGTGGCAGTTTCTTTGCCAGGTGACAATAGTGGAACGAAAGCCCGTGCTGGCTACTCGTGTGAAGCATCAGGGGCAGCACCAGACGGGCTTCAGGTGTTCTGTGTGTGACAGTGTTGATGGCTCACCTTAACAGCGCGACAAGCGGGGCCAGCAGCGCATTCCGCAGTCCGGCCACCGACGATATCGGGCGGCGGTCCTCATCCGAGCGGAATGTAGTCTTGAAATAAAGACAGTTCCGCTAGCCGGTTAAACGTAAGCGTCCGGTTAACTGATTTTCCATGCATGAATGGCGTTTCCCGTGTCTGTGATGCTAGAGTAACAACTCCGGCATAAAAGGGTTGGGCTTTTGATGCGTGCAATCGCTTTGTTTCTGGTCGGAGCTTTTGCGACGCCGAGCTACGGTCAGGGTCCGGCGGAACTCGGGCCCAATTCAAATGAGCATCCTTTCCAGTGCGGAGCGGCCTTTGCGATCATGGCGAAGGTTTACCAAGAAGCTGGAGATGCCAAGCGGTCCGCAGGCTATCAAGCAAAATTTGACAAGCTGGCTACCAAAGCGGAAGGCATTTTCGAGCAATCTCATCGATCCAAAAGGGATGCAGAAGCTTATATGCAAAAGCATGTAGATTCCCTGGCCGCTGTCGCTGAGAAAGACGCCGCGCTTGTCATTAAATTTACGCGACGTTGCGACCAGCGCTTTCCCAGTTAGGCAGATTGGCTTCAGTATTCCATGGCAGTCGCCTGCCGATCTCATTGATCGGACGATCGGCAATTCGGGCCGGAGACAGCAGACTATAACGGATGGTTCTTCGGCTAATAGCTTGGCTTCACAGCCCGCCGCCTAACCCATTCACCCCGCGGTTGTCACTAGGTCCATCCGATCGCTTAATGATTTAGGGCGAGCGATTACAGCAGAATGGCAGCAAATGAATGCATGTTGCATGTCGCATCGCGTGTTGCACGGAATTGCCGTGGCTGTGGGGGAGTGGTCGGAAAATAAGGGGTAACAGCGTGCGACATGATGCGACAAGGATTGCGCCAAATAAGACGCCATGTTCCAAGTGTAGCGCTATGAAATTATTGAAGAAAGCGTTGGCTGGGGAACCTGGATTCGAACCAAGATCGACGGAGTCAGAGTCCGCTGTTCTACCATTGAACTATTCCCCAAAAGCTTGAAGCGCTTGGCGCGTTTGCTTTGGTGGGTCGTCATATAGATGATTTATTCCGGGGCGCAAGTCGAAAAAATCGAAAAATGCGTTTTATCCCGCTTTTACGTTTCGTCCCCGGGTCAGAGCCTTGCGCGGGTGGAGCGTGGGGTGGAGAGCAACAGGCTGGTTTCGCTGCCGGTGATGCCGGGTACCAGGCGGATGCGGCGCAGCACGGCGTCGAAATCGCTGAGCGTGGCGGCGTTGAGCTCCACGATCAGGTCCCAGCGGCCGTTGGTGCTGTGGATTTCGGAAATTTCCGGAAAACCGCCAAGGGTGCGGATGACGCGGTCCGTCACATGGCCTTCAATCTCGATCATCATGATGCCGCGGATCGCCGCTTCCACCGCGTCGGCGCGCAGAATGACGGTATAGCCGATGATGGTGCCGTCATTTTCCATTCTTTCGATACGTGAGCGAACCGTCGCACGCGAGGTTTCCGTTTCCACCGCCAGATCGGAAATGCTGCGCCGGCCATTATGCCGCAAAAGGGTGATGAGGCGTTCGTCGAGACTGTCCATCTATGCCATTTCGATAAAAAGATTTTGCCAAAACGATAACTCATTTCGATAATATTGCCAATATTTGATGTTCATTCTGCCATGTCTCTATGGTGTAGTGGAACTAACGGTTGGTAAAGCGAGGACGGGAATGGATATCAGGCTGATTGGTGCGCCGTTGCAGATCGGGGCAGGGCAACTGGGGTGCGAAATGGGGCCGAGCGCCTATCGCGTCGCAGGGCTTGCCCATGCTCTGGAAGAACTGGGGCACCGGGTGGTCGATACCGGCAATGTGACGCCGACGCCGCTTCAGGAATTCCGCCATCCCAATCCTGCCGTGCATCATCTCGCCGAAACCGTGGCCTGGACCGAGGCGCTGACGGAGGCCGCCTATCGCGAAAGTGCGGATGCCGTGCCGATCTTCCTCGGTGGTGATCACGCGATTTCGGCTGGAACCGTCGCCGGCATGGCGCGCCGGGTGGCGGAAACGGGACGGCCGTTTTTCGTGCTCTGGCTGGATGCGCATACCGATTATCACACGCTGGAAACGACGCGCAGCGGTAATCTGCACGGTACGCCGGTCGCCTATTTCAGCGGGCGTTCCGGGTTTGACAGCTATTTCCCACCGCTTTCCCATGTCGTTCCGGAAGAAAATATCGGCATGATCGGCATTCGCAGCGTCGATCCGGCCGAGAGGGCCGCCTTGGAAGAGAGCGGCATCACCGTTCACGACATGCGCTCGATAGACGAGCATGGGGTTGCCGTTCTGCTGCGCGAATTCCTGGCGCGGGTTCAGGCCGCAAACGGGCTTTTGCATGTCAGCCTCGATGTGGATTTCCTCGAGCCGTCCATCGCGCCCGCCGTCGGCACCACGGTTCCGGGCGGCGCGACATTCCGCGAGGCACATCTGGTCATGGAAATGCTGCATGATAGCGGGCTGGTCTGCAGTCTCGACTTAGTGGAGCTCAATCCGTTTCTTGACGAGCGTGGCAGGACGGCGACCCTGATGGTCGATCTTGCCACCAGCCTGATGGGCAAGCGGGTGATGGACCGCCCGACGCGGGCCGGCTGAGAAGGGGGACAAGTGATGACCGTGATACCAAACCTCAATATCGTGCCCTTCGTCAGTGTCGACCACATGATGAAGCTCGTGCTTAAGGTGGGGATCGATACGTTCCTGCGCGAGCTCGCCGATGTGGTTGAGGAGGATTTCCGCCGCTGGCAAAGCTTCGACAAGACCCCGCGCATCGCCTCGCATTCAAAGGAGGGGGTCATCGAGTTGATGCCGACCAGTGACGGCACGCTTTACGGCTTCAAATATGTCAACGGCCATCCGAAGAACATGAAGGAAGGCCGCCAGACCGTGACGGCCTTCGGCGTGCTTTCCGATGTCGGCAATGGTTACCCGCTGCTTTTGACCGAAATGACGATCCTGACGGCGCTGCGCACCGCCGCCACCTCCGCCGTCGCGGCGAAATATCTTGCCCGCCAGAATTCCCGCTCCATGGCCATCATCGGCAATGGCGCGCAGAGTGAATTCCAGGCCCGCGCCTTCAAGGCCATTCTCGGCATCGATACGCTGCGGCTTTTCGATATCGACCGTTCCGCCAGTGAAAAATGCGCCCGCAATCTTGCCGGGCAGGGTTTCGCCATCAAAATCTGCGGCTCTGCCGAAGAGGCGGTCGAAGGGGCGGATATCATCACCACCGTCACCGCCGACAAGCAATATGCGACGATCCTGACCGACAACATGGTTGGTCCCGGCATTCATATCAACGCCGTCGGCGGCGATTGCCCCGGCAAGACGGAGCTGCACCGGGACATTCTGCTGCGGTCGGATATTTTCGTGGAGTATCCGCCGCAGACGCGCATAGAGGGCGAAATCCAGCAATTGCCGGCGGATTATCCGGTCACCGAGCTCTGGCAGGTCATTGCCGGTGAAAAAGAGGGGCGGGTGGGCGACAGGCAGATCACGCTGTTCGACAGCGTCGGTTTTGCGACGGAGGATTTTTCGGCGCTGCGTTATGTGCGCTCGAAACTGGCTGCCACCGGGCTTTATACCGAGCTGGATCTCTTGGCCGATCCGGATGAACCGCGCGATCTCTTCGGCATGTTGTTACGCTGTGAGGCGGCTCTCGTCCAAACCGGCGATCGCCAGCAGGCCTAATCCGCTTCCCGGCGGTTCCTTCGGGCAACCACATGCTCCCGCCAGATGGTGAAGAGGCCGGCGGCGATGACGATGGCCGCACCGATTACCATGTTGGAGGTTACGACCTCGCCATAGATGGTGACGCCGATAATGGTGACGAGCACCAGCTGGTAATAGGAAAAGGGCTGCACGGAGGCGGCGTCGGCCAGTTCAAACGCCTTTATCAGGCAATAATGGCCGCTCATGCCGGTAATACACAGCGCCAGCATCCATCCCCAGTCCTGGGGAGCGAGGTTGACCCAATAAAACGGGCCGACCAGCGTCAGTGCCGCCGCGCCGGCGACGCCGGTGTAGAAGAAGCTGGTCATGGCTGAATCGCTCTTGCTGCCCAGCCGGGTCAGGACGCTGTAGAGCGCAAGCATGAAGGCGGCCACGAAGGTGATGATCAGCTTGTTGTCAAAACCTTCGCCATCCGGCTTGAGGATGACGAGAACGCCGATGAAGCCGACGAAAATGGCGCACCAGCGTCGCCAGCCTACATGTTCTCCCAACAAAGGCATGGACAGTGCCGCAACGATCAGCGGTGCGGAAGCGAGGATGGAATGGCTATGCGCCAGCCCGACCACGGCGAAGGAGAAGATCGAAAAAACGATCTGCACGGCAAGCAGCACGCCGCGGCTGATCTGTAGCCAGGGACGGTTCGCCATGACGGCGCCCCGGATGCCGCCGGCCGACCTTGCAGCCATCAGAAGAACGAAGACGGCGAAGGCCCAGTATCGCAGCATGGCGACGAAGACGGGCGGATAGGCAGTGCCCAGATGTTTCGATATGCCATCCTGCGCCGCAAAGATCGTGAAGGCGACAAGCGCATAAAGAAAACCGGTCTTGGCTGATGGCATTAGAAAACCGCTATCCGGCAATTGCCGGCAAAAGAGGGTCGGGCAGGAATGGGGCAGATAGCAGCCATATGCTATGCTGCACCTTGTCAGACAACCATATTTTCCGAATAGCTGCCATGCAAGTCCGGAAGCTGCCTTTTAGAAGGGCAGATTAGCGAATAGGTGGCTGATGCCGCGCGGGCAAGATGGGCGCGATGTTTACTTTTCCGTCATGCCGGCCTTGAGCCGGTATCCAGTCAGCCCAAGTCTTTGGGCTGAAAAGGACTCTTCCCGCCGCGCGAGAGCCGCGTCGGCTGGATTCCGGCTCAAGGCCGGAATGACGGATATTTTGTCCCGCGAAATCCCCGCGGGACAAATCCGAGGGTGACCTCAGCCGATCGTCACTGACGTCTTCGATGTCGCGGATTTCAGCGCGGCATCGGCGAGTTTCAGTGCGATCAGCCCGTCCTTGATGGAGGGCGAAGGCGCGACATTGTTTTCGATGCTGTCGATGAAGGCGGTGATTTCAGCGGCATAGGCTGCCGTGTAACGCGTCATGAAGAAATCATGCAGCGGCGGGCGGGTATAACCTTCCGCATTGGCGATCTCGATGGAAACCGGACGCTGGTTTTCGGCCGCTGCCGAACCCTTTGAACCATGCACCTCGATGCGCTGGTCGTAACCATAGGTCGCGCGGCGCGAATTCGAGATGATGGCCTGCCTGCCGCTCTTCGTCGTCAGGATGATGCTGGCGCTGTCGAAATCACCGAGCTTGCCGATCTCCGGATTGACGAGAACCGAACCGGTGGCGAACACGCTTTCCACTTCCTCGCCGAGCAGGAAGCGGGCCATGTCGAAATCATGAATGGTCATGTCGCGGAAAATACCGCCGGAGACCTTGATATATTCGGCCGGCGGCGGGCCGGGGTCGCGGCTGGTGATGGTCACCATTTCCACCTTGCCGATGCGGTCATCTTCGATGGCCTTGTGAACGGCCTGGAAATGCGGATCGAAACGGCGGTTGAAACCGAGCATCACCTTCGCGCCGGTTTCTTCAACCACCTTGGCGCAGGCTTCCGCACGGGCGACATCGAGATCGACCGGCTTTTCGCAGAAAATCGCCTTGCCAGCGCGGGCGAAACGCTCGATCAGGTCGGCATGGGTGTTGGTTGGCGTGCAGATGATGACGGCATCGATCGTCTTGTCGGCCAGAACCTCGTCGATCGTGCTCACCTTGCACTGTGCTTCGCGGGCGATGGCTTCCGCAGCTCCGGCCATGGCGTCGACAACGGCCACCAGCTTCGCACGGCTGTCGGTGGTGATCGCCTTGGCGTGGACCTTGCCGATCCGTCCAGCGCCGAGCAGTGCCAATTTCGTAACCATCTTTCCTCCGGTTTCTCACACCCGTCCCTCACTCCCGGAGGGACAGAATATGAATGCAAGCAATGTTTCGATATGGAATATATGTTCCATTTTGCTAGATCGACATCGCAGATGTGTCAAGCGTTTTGACGGGGGAGGGAACGGCGGAAATGAAGTCGCCAGAGATCGAAATCGCAGCCCCCCACCGCCACCGTAAGGGCAGCGGCGGGAACTGGGGAGAATGGTGCCGACGACCGGTTCAGTGGGATATCACGCCCATATCCGGCGGAAACGCATAAACCTCGACCGGGGTTTCAAGGCCGCGCAGCAGCCATTGGCCCAGATTTTCCAACTTTTCCTGATAACCGGCCATACGAACGAATTCTTCGGAGAAAAGCACGTTGCGCCCGGTCTCCTTGGTCAGCGTTTCAAGCCGGGAGGCAATGTTGACGGCGGGGCCGATGACGGTGAAATCGAGGCGGGTTTTCGAGCCGATATTGCCATACATGACATCGCCGACATGCACGCCAATGCCGTAACCCAGGGGATCATGACCCTTACGGCAATTGATTTCATTAAGGGCGACGAGACTTTTTTGTGCGCTGGCGATGGCTTTCAGCAGGTTTTCGCAGGCATTGGGATCGCTGAGCGGGAAAATCGCCAACAGCCCGTCGCCCATGAATTTCAGGATTTCCCCGCCAAATTCCTCGATGGGGTCACACATGGCATCGAAATAACCGTTCAGAAGCTCGATCACATCGTCGCGCGGCCAGAGGTCGGAAATATGGGTGAAATTGCGCAGGTCGCAGATCAGGATCGCCGCGCCCACCGTTATGCCGCTGCCGCGTGTCGTGGCGCCGTTGAGGATTTTCTCGCCCGCATGCGGCCCCACATAGGTCTCCAGCAGGGTGCGCGTCATGCGGTTTTTCAGGCGTATTTCGCTGACAAGCGCCAGCGCCGGAAGCAGGTTTTTCAGGGCGAGGATTTCGCTGTCGGAAAAACCGCCGGGCCGGTCACTGGAGAATGTTGCGACATGGCGCTTGCCGAAGGTGTGTTCGATCGGCCAGGCGCAATATTCCGTCAGCCCCTCGGCCCGCAGATCTTCATAGATCGAATAGCGGGATTCGTCGATTTCATCGACGTTCAGCCGATGGCGGACTTCGGTGGCGCCCTGATGAATCTCGTTGATGGGGCTGTTCAGATATTCGGGCGTATTTTCAGACCCGTAGCCATAGGTAGCGATTTCGGCGGCGGACATGCCGGCTTTCCACAGAATGCGCGCGCCAAGCCATTGCGGATGGCGAATGCGGAAAGCGAGAACGCCCCGCGCCACGGAAATCCCGCTTGCCCGCAGCCTGCTGCAAAGCTCGACGAATATTTCGTCGATAAAGCGCTCATCCTTGGTGCCGGTAATGAGCCAGTCGAGAATTTCCGATTTTTCCGCTGGCCACAATTCATCCAATGCTGAAGAAACCCGTTCTTCGGTGTTAAGACTAAGTGTCATGGCAGGATTCCGGAGGTTGTTGCTGCTCTCGCACGGGCGGGGCACATGTCGAACGGCCAGATCTGGCCGAACATGGTCGCTCGCCAATCCCATGTGGTGCCGGATAACGAAAATGTTAAGGGAGCGACGCGGAAAATGTTCCGGAAGAGCCTGGCGGCATCAAGCTACGCGCGCCGCCCGGATGTTCGCGTGAACATCGTTTCCGGCGGCGCTGGGTTTTGGTGATCGCTGGGAAGGATCAGATAACGGTTTCGACAGGAATATGGAGTGCTGCGGCAACGCGCCTGATGCGCAGCGGATCGCTGTCCGTGCCGTCTTCCAGGGCGCGTATTTCGCTCGTGGTCAGGCCGCAGGTCACGGCAAGCTGTTCGATTGTATAGCCGGCGAGATTGCGCGCCGTCAGAACCTTTTTGGCAAAAGGAGCATCGGTTTCGTGATCGGAATCGGGTTGTGAGATTGAAATTGTCATTGTGCATCTCCCTGATGGTGGACACTTAAATGCGGGCGGCAAGGAAGGTTGCCGGAGCCGAATGCGACCGCGTTGCCGGAGAAGAAAATCAGTGTTGCAACGCAGCGAGAACATAGCCGCTTCGTCGACCTACGCAATAGTTAAATTTTGTTAAGTTTCGTGATCGCCACATTGCCGCGCCATTCTTTCCGGGTTTTCGCAGGTTCCGGCAGGGCGGCTGGCGCTACAGCATGCCCCAGGCGCGAAAGCGGCCGCGACCCGTAACTTCCCGCAATTCCAGCTGGTTGGCGAGCCCGATCGCCCCCTGCGGTGTGGTGCCGAGTTCCTTGACGATCATTGCCGCCGAGACCACCGGCCGGGAGACGACGAGCTCCACCAGCTCGGGCAGGCGGGAGGAGGAACGGCGGCCGGCCAGCTTGCGCATCATGCGGTCGCGCGCGTGGGTCAGCCTGTCATGTTCCCTCATGCTGGCCTGTGCGGCTTCGTAAAAGCTGTCCAGAAGGGCTGAGAGGCGCTGCATCTGGTTTCTGGCGTGCCGGCGTTCCCGAGGGACCGCGCGAAGACCGGCGCTGAGTGCCGGCAGATGATCGGGCGTGACGGCGCCGTCGCGCAGAAAGGCGGAGGCCAGCAACCGGCCGAGCCAGGGGCTGCGCTGCAACACCTCGATCATGTTCCAGGCGTCGAGCAGAATGGCGGTGCGCAGGATCGGCGGCAGTTCCTCCGTGCGGGCATGCACGTCCCACCATTCTTTCAGCCGTTCGTCCTCGTCCCAGTCGGGCTCGTTGATGATCGCATGGCTTTCCTCCCTGTGCATCGTAGGAAGCGCGTTGCCGGTGGTAATGGCATTAAGGGTTGCGGAACTGCGCGCCAAAAGCGCGTCCAGCTCGGAAAAAGCCCCATCCAGCGCGGTTTCGCCGTCCGCATCGGCGTCTTCGTCGCCAGAATGGTCCACGTTTTTTTCGGGAGGTGTCGCCTCCTCGACGGCAAGTGTGGTCTTTCCCCGCAGCCTGGAAAGGCCAGGCACCGTGAAGGCCCAGCCGGCCGCATTGGAAAAGATCAGCCGTCGAGACCTGAGAATCCGGTGTGCCGCCGTCATTTCATGGCTTGGCGCCCGCACGTCCATATGGGCGTCGTGCAGCACCAGATCCTCCATATGGACGAGTTCGCCATCGACCCACATGGAGGAAATGGCATCGGTGAAATCCTGCCTTTCGATGAACCCATGTTTCATCGGCGACCGGCTTATCCGCTCGTCCAGCCGCGCCAGAGCTTCCCCCGCGCGGGCGGCGGCAATGAGGAGCTTTTCGATCTGGACGTCCGATATATCGTAAATCATTGATATTTTTTAGTTTGAGCGCTGGTTTCTTACAAGGCGGATTGCGGCCGGCCGCCTTTGCTTTCGCCGGTTCTACCCAAAAATCATGCACAAAGGGCGACGGACGATGGCTGGCGCGCAAAGGTAATTTGGCTGCCATTACGATGCCAGCCGCCATGCTGCATTGCGGCATAAGCTTGCGCATTGCAGCATGGCGGGTATATACCCCCACCAAGAGCGACAAATTATCACACCTTCCGTTCGCCCTTCCATCTCCAGACGAAGATGAATTGGAGTCTACCCGTGAATATTATGGCAAATGGTCCCGCCACCGCGCCGGATCAGAAAACCCGTTTGAAATCGATTATCGGCGGCTCGGCGGGCAACCTCGTCGAATGGTACGACTGGTATGTCTATTCGGCCTTCACCCTTTATTTCGCGCCTGTCTTCTTTCCCTCCGGAAACCAGACCGCCGAACTGCTGAGCGCGGCCGCCGTCTTTGCCGTCGGATTTCTGATGCGGCCCATCGGGGCCTGGTTCATGGGCACCTATGCCGACCGCAAGGGCCGCAAGGCCGGCCTCACACTCTCCGTCACGCTGATGTGTCTTGGTTCGCTTTTGATCGCGATTACGCCCGGCCATGAGACGATCGGCATTGCAGCACCTGCCATCCTGGTTTTCGCCCGGCTTCTGCAGGGAATCAGCGTCGGCGGCGAATATGGCGCCAGCGCCACTTACCTCAGCGAAATGGCCGGCAAGAGCCGCCGCGGCTTCTTCTCCAGCTTCCAATATGTGACGCTGATTTCCGGCCAGCTGCTGGCGCTGGCGGTGCTTCTCATCCTGCAACGGGCTTTGACGCCGGAACAGCTCGGCTCCTGGGGCTGGCGCATTCCCTTCTTCATCGGCGGCATTCTGGCGATTGCGGTGTTTTACATCCGCCGCGGCCTTGCCGAAACGCAATCCTTCGAAAACGCCAAGGCCGGTGAGGCGCACAAGCCGAAATCCAGCGGATGGGCGCTGTTCAAGCACTATCCGCGGGAGGCGCTGATGGTCATGGCGCTGACGTCCGGCGGCACGCTCGCCTTTTACGCCTATACGACCTATCTGCAGAAATTCCTCGTCAACACGTCGGGTTTCAGCAAGGAAAGTGCCACGGAAATCACCACGGCGGCGCTCTTCGTCTTCATGTTGTGCCAGCCACTTGCCGGCGCGCTGTCGGACAAGATTGGTCGCAAGCCGTTGATGGTCGGTTTCGGCATTCTCGGCACGCTGTTCACCTATGTGATCTTCACCACGCTTTCGACGACGACCGATCCGATCATGGCTTTCGCCCTCGTGCTGGTTGGCCTGCTGATCGTCACCGGCTACACTTCCATCAATGCAGTGGTGAAGGCGGAAATGTTCCCCGCCCATATCCGCGCGCTTGGTGTGGCGCTGCCCTATGCGCTGGCGAACACGATATTCGGCGGAACGGCGGAATTCGTGGCCCTGAAATTCAAGCAGATCGGCCATGAAAACTGGTTCTTCTGGTATGTGACGATCATGATCGCGCTGTCGCTGGTGGTTTATGTGAAGATGCGCGATACGCGCGATCACAGCCATATCCACGAGGATTGAGCCCATAACGCAATGAGCAAAGCCCGCCGGGAAAGCCCGTTGGGGCGGGCTTTGCGTTTTCAGGCCGTTTCGACCGGCAGAATCACGCGGGCTTCGAAGCCGTCCTGACGGCCGGGCGCCGGAGAGGAAAGCACCAGCTTCGCACCGGCCTGTTCCACCAGGCTTTTGACGATGGCAAGGCCAAGCCCGGTGCCGTCCGCCGTGGTCGAGCCTCTGGCGAAACGTGTCGTTAGCTTGGGCAAGAGCGCACCGTCGATCACCGGCCCGGAATTGACGATGCGGATCGTGCCGTCCGCTTCGGCGAAAATCTGCACCGGGCTTTCCGCCGGGCTGTGAATCAGGGCGTTTTCGAGAAGATTGCGGATGATGATGCCGAAGGCATCCGCACCGATCTTGCAGGACAGGCCGCTTTCGCAGCGATTGGTGAAGCGGATGCGGGAGGTGCCGATTGCCGTTCTGCTCATGTCGTCGATGATGAGTTCGAGCACGGGGGTGAGATCACTTGCAGTATCGGTGACCCCGATCCGTGCTTCCGCCCGCGACATCTGCAGCAGCTTTTCGGCAAGATGACCAAGATGCTGCAATGACTTTTCGATATTTTCGACGCGCGGCGCCAGTTCCGGGGGAATATCGGCACGCAGCCGCTGCGCCTGCGCCAGCGCGCCGGCAATCGGCGTGCGCAATTCATGGGCACTGTTGGCGGTGAATTCCCGCTCCGCCTCGATGGCCGATCGCAGCCGTCCGAGCAGAAGGTTGACCGAACGCGCGATGGGGTGGAGTTCAGCCGGAAAGGGCTGGGTTGCAAGCGGCGCAAGATTGCCGCCGTCCTTTTTGCCGATCTCGTCGCGCAGGGTCTGTATCGGTTGCAGGGTTTTCCGCACCACGACGATCACGGCGAAGATGCTGGCCGGGATGAGGATGAGAACGGGAAGAAGCAGCGCACTGCCGGCTTCCTCGATCGCCTCGCGCCGGTTGGCGAAGGCATCGGCCACCTGCAGGAAATAATTGCCGTCCGGTGTCGCAATCGTAAAGATGCGCTGTGTCGCGGTTTCGGAAAAACCGGGGTCCAGAGAGACCTCGAAAGGCTCCGTCGAACTGTCATGCGAATGCAGGACGACCTGCCCCTCCCGGTCGCGCACCTGATAGGTCAGATATTCTGCCCTTGCCGCCGTCTGGTTGAGTTTCTGCGCGGCGGGCGCCGTGTTGTTTTCCCTCAGGTCGTCCACCAGCAGCGGCAGCAGCCTTTCGGCGGTTTCTTCGACGCCGGCATCGAAAATTTCGGCAAATTCGTCCTGCATCACCATGACGCCGAGCCCGCAGGCGAGAAGCCAGGATATGGCGACAACGCTGGTCAGCGCCGTCACGAGCTTGCGGGTCATGCTGGTCGGTCTGGCCATCTCTGCCTGCCTGGTTGCTATCTGATGGTATAGCCGACGCCGCGCACGGTTTCGACGCGGTCATGGCCGATTTTCTTGCGCAGCCGGCTGATATAGACCTCGACCGTGTTGCTCTCTATTTCCGCGCCGAATTCGTAGAGCGTGTCGTGCAATTGCGCTTTGGAAACCACCGCGCCGGGGTGTTCGACCAGCTTTTCCAGCACGGCCCATTCGCGGGCGCTCAGCGTCTGGGCGGTTCCGTCGACGGTGATATTGCGCGCCACCTGGTTGATCTCGATGCCGGGCAGGCGGATGACAGGGGCAGAACGCCCCTCGTAACGCCGCGAAACTGCCAGCATGCGCGCCGAAAGCTCGTTGAGATCGAAGGGCTTGACCAGATAGTCGTCAGCGCCTGCGTTCAGCCCGGCAATCCGGTCGGAGACCTGGTCATGGGCGGTCAGAATGATCACCGGCGTCGCGTCGTCGCGCTTGCGCAGGGTTTGCAGAAGGGTGATGCCTTCGCCGTCCGGCAGGCGCATATCGAGCAGGATCAGGCCATAGGCCATGGTCAGCGTTGCCGCCATGGCGTCGCCCAGCGTCTTGAACCAGTCCACAGCGTGCCCCGCCGCGGCGACATGGTCTCGCAGCGCTTCTCCCAGCACATGATCGTCTTCAACAAGCAGAACCCGCAAGACAGCTCCCTCTATCGCATCGTCCTGCGTATCGCTTTCATTGGATAAGCGTCAAGCATGCTCTTTTCAGCTGTTCTGGCGCCGGGTGCAGCCGCTGAAGACATCGAGCGAGGGATCGTAGACAGAGGTGGAGACGTTCATCATGCCGAGAATGCTGTGGAAATAATTGTCATGCGAGCGCCCGCCCTCTGCCGCGCTTTTTGCCAGGCACGCCTTGTCCAGCCCCATGGATCTGGCGAAATCGTCGTCGAACCAGACAAGAAACGGCACATGGGTCTGCTGGTCGGGCGCCAGCAGATAGGGCGCGCCGTGCAGGTAGACGCCGTTCTCACCAAGCGATTCGCCGTGGTCCGACGCATAGATCATGCCCGTTGCCAGCCTGTCGGAACGGGCCTTCAGCCTGTCGATCACGGTCGAGAGGAAATGGTCGGTGTAGAGCAGCGTATTGTCGTAGGAATTGGTGATTTCCGCATCGGTGCAATTGCCGAGCTCGGCGGTGCGGCAGTCCGGGGTGAATTTGCGGAACTCGTCGGTATAGCGCAGATAATAGGTCGGCCCGTGGCTGCCCATCTGGTGCAGCACGATGACGCTGTCCTTGGTGACGTTGTTGAGCCAGGCGTCGAGCTTGTCGAAGAAGATGTCGTCGCGGCATTCCCCGCCGGTGCAGAACCGGCTGTCATTGGTGGAAGGCAGGTCGAAATAGGCAATGCGGTCGGCGACATTCTTGCTGCCGGTATTGTTGTCCAGCCATGTGGCGCCGACACCGGCATGGACGAGGACATCCATGACGTTTTCATTGGCGAGTGCCTTGTTGTGGCTATATTGCGAGCGCGGGAATTTCGAGAACATGCAGGGGATGGAAATCGCCGTGGCGGTGCCGCAGCTGGTCGTGTTCGGAAAATAGACGACGCCGCGTTTTTCGAGTTCCGGGTTTGTATCGCGCCCGTAACCATTCAGGGAAAAGTTTGCCGCACGCGCGGTCTCGCCCGCAACAATAACGGTGATACGCGGTTTGTGCACGCCGCCGAGGGCCGGCAGAACCTTGGCATCCTTGCCGATGGGGCTGACCTGAATATCGACTTCCTTGCCGGCCAGCGTGAAATAATGCACGGCCGACATGATCGGCGACAGGGGGTTGACGCTCTTGACGAGGTCCTTGTGCTGGCGAATGGCGGTGGTGAATGTCTTGGAATTCGCAAAGCTGATGATGCCGGCAACGGCAAGACAGATCAGGATGCTGATCGTGTTCCACAAAAGCTTGTCGAGGATCGGCCGGTGCCGGACCCGGACGGCGGCGACGAGGATGGACGGTCCCAGCGCGTAAACCGCCATATGCCAGAGAAAGCCGGGCGTGATGAGATTGCCCGCTTCCGCCTGTGTCGTTTCCATGGCGTTGCGGATCATGTCGCTGTCGATGACGATGCCGTAACGGTCCATGAACCAGGAGGCAGCCGCTGCCGCGAAGATCAGGAAGATCAGAAACGGCCTGAGGAGATACTTGGCGGAGAAAATGATGATGAGCGCGCCGAAAAGGGCGGCCATGGCCACATAAAGCGCGACGATGGCAACCGGATAGGCGGAAAGATAGGTGTGAACCTTCGACCAGAATGTCCGGTTGGTGAAAAGCAGCAGATAGGCCGCCGTCAGCAGGCTGAGCGGCACACTGCCGATTTCCGGACGATATGTTACTGTTCCCGTCGCTTTCGCGGTAAAAAGAGCCACTGCCAGATCCACCAGATTTCCGAGGGGCCGAGGGCAGCGAAGAGGGGCGGAAAACCGCCCTGACCGAACTGCCGCATGGGCCGATTGATGGCGGATGCGTCATTTTGCTGACATTAACCTGAAAGCTTGTCATGAAAGTGTCACACAACGTGGCGCTGCCCGGGGGCAGGGCATGGTTTCCGATCGATAAAAGGTGGTGACAGCTTGGCTCTAACTGAGCCCGACGATGCCTGTGGCGGTGGTGCGCGTTGAAAATATGCGCGTGGCCCTGACCGGCAGCAGGCTGCCTGCGGGCAGGTTCTGGAACGTCACCGTTGCTCCCGAAAGAAGTGTCATGCAAAGGTGGCCGCCATTGCCCACATAGATGGCGCGGGTGGGTGAGGGAAGCGGGTTCACATCGTCCGCAACGACATCGAAAGCGTGGGATGCCGGGGATTCGAGGCCGGCGGCGTGGTGTTCGTAAGTCTCAGCCATTTTTGTCTCCCGTAAGTCGAAATCTGCCATGATTATGCGGCGCGCCGGAGGAGCGGGAACAAGCGGGGACGGAAATTTCCGTTCGGAATTACCGTCCTGCTTCCGCCGGACCGGGGAAGGGGCGGGATTTCCCGGCAATCTCATGCGGTTGCACCGCACCGGCCAGTTGCTGCCGATGCGGTGCAACCGTATCAGGGCGGATTTGTCGTCCACGGGATCGGCAGGCGGGCTGTGGATATTCAGCGGATGGGCGGGTGCCGCCGCTTCAATTACGGGTATGGAGAATGAAAGCCCTGACGGCGGGAGAGGCTTCCGTTTTCCGGTGGGCGATGGCGAGGTCCGAGGTCGTGGCGCTTGCTGCAAGCGGTACGTAACGCACGCCGGGCAGCCTCAGGCAATCGAGCGAGCGGGGCACCAGCGCCACGCCGAGGCCGATGGCCACCATGCTGGCAATGGTGGTGTAATCTCGGCCTTCCGGGCTGATCACCGGCTGGAACCCGGCCTCGTTGCAGGCCTCCATCGTATTGTAGTGAAAGCCGACATCCGGCGGCTGCCGTGGCGTGATGAAGGTTTCGCCGGCAAGGTTCTTGAGATCGAGCTGCACTGCATACGCCAGAGGATGGTTCTCCGGCAGGGCGGCCATCAGCGGCTCGCGCAGAATCACATGGGTCGTCACCCCTTCCGGAATGGGAGCCGGCGGGCGGATGAAGGCGAAATCCAGATTGCCATCGGCGATCTTGGCCAGTTGCAACCGCATTTCCATCTCGATGAGCTGCAATTCAACATCGGGATGGGAGGCGCGGAAACTGGCGATGGACTGGATCATCAGGCCGGAATAGGCGGCGGAGGCGACATAACCGATGGAGATGCGACCCGTCTCGCCACGGCCGACACGTTTGAGTGCGGCAAGTGCCGCCTCGGCATTGGCAAGGATTTTCCGGGCGTCCTCGTAGAGCAGCTGGCCAGACGTCGTCAGCTTCACCGACCGGCGCGTCCGATCGAGCAGCGGCATGCCGACAATATCCTCAAGCGCCATGATCTGCTGGCTCAAACCGGGCTGGGCAATGCCGAGACGGGCGGCGGCACGTTCGAAATTGCGCTCATCCACCAGCGTGGTGAAATAGCGCAGGTGCCGCAGCTCGAATGTATCGGCGCGACCCGCTGGCTTCCTGCCCATCGTCACGGCCTTTCCCGGTAGATTTGAATAATTCCAAGCTATTATCAATGCGATTTTTCATAATCAATAGTTATGAAAAAAACCGGAGTCACTTATTGGATCACAATCTGCACCTTGCGTAATAAGATGAGTTAAATTCTCCAGAAAAATAACCGTCTTGTGGCGGCGCGGGTGATGAAGGGTATTGGCGTGCAGGGAAAATCCAAACACATTTCCATTCTGGCTGGTGGTTGCGCCGCCATTGCCTATGTGGCGTTCCTGGCTCCCGCTACTGCCCTTGCTCAGGAAGCCGGAACGACGGTCCTGCAAACCATCACCGTGGAAGGCGCCAAAAATCAGGATCCCAAGGCACCGGTGAAAGGTTATGTCGCGAAAACCAGCGCCAGCGCCACCAAGACAGGCCGCTCGCTGATCGAGACGCAGCAATCGGTCTCCGTCATCACCAAGGATCAGATGGATGCGCAGAACGTCCGCACTCTCAGCGAGGCGCTGAATTATGTGCCCGGCGTCGTCGCGCAGCCATTCGGTGCCGATCCGCGTTTTGATGCGCCGCGCATTCGCGGCTTCCAGGGGAACCAGCTGCAGTTCCTCAACGGCCTGCGGCTGATGCGCACGGCCGGTGCGCCGTCCTACGAGGTCTACGGTCTGGAGCGGGTGGAAGTCATTCGCGGGCCAGCCTCGGTGCTTTACGGTCAGGGTAATCCCGGCGGTCTCATCAATCTCGTCAGCAAGCGGCCGACCTTCGAGCGCTTCGGTGAAGTCGGGGCGCAGATCGGCAGCTTCGATTATTACCAGTCGATGTTCGATATTGGTGGACCGGTGGCGGGCACCGACAGTTTCGCCTATCGCCTGACCGGCCTTGCCCGCAACGCCCACACCCAGACGGATAATCTGCAGAACGACCGCTATTTCATCGCCCCGGCGCTGACATGGCAGCCGGATGAGGACACGAAGCTGACGGTTCTTGCCTCCTATCAGCACGATAATCCCAGCTCGCCCTCCGGCCTGCCGCCGGCGCTGACTTATTCGCGGCCGGGCAACATGCTGGATCGCAGCTTTTATGTCGGCGATCCCTCCTTTGACACGTCAAACCGCAAGTTCACCAATATCGGTTATGAATTCGAGCACCGTTTCGACGAAACCTTCACCTTCCGGCAGAATGCGCGTTATTCCAATTTCGACTGGTCCTACCGGGCGCTCGGCATGTCTTCGACCAGCGGCGGCATGATCGGCAATCTCATCCGCCGCAATGCGACGTTCCAGGACGAGCTGCTGAACACCTTCAACATCGACAACAGCCTGCAGGCAGATTTTTCCACGGGGCCAGTCGATCACACCCTGCTTGTCGGGCTGGACTACCGTTATTTCGACAATAACGTCAAAACCGAATTCTGGGCCGCGACGCCGCTCAACCCCGTCAACCCGGTCTATGGCGGGCCGATCAGCCTGACCTCGCGCACGCTTTATGCCGATGTGAAGACGGATATTTCCCAGATCGGTCTTTATGCACAGGACGAGATGGCGATCGAGAACTGGCGCATCACCGCCGGGCTGCGTCAGGACTGGGCAAGCACCAGCGGCACGACTTTCAGCGGCACCACCTATCGCTCTCTCGACAAGGACGATCACAAGCTGACGGGCCGCGTCGGCGTCAGCTATCTCTTCGACGGCGGCTTCGCGCCCTATGTCAGCTATGCCACCTCCTTCGAGCCGGTGCCGCAGCCGGCTGTCGGCGATGCGCCGAAGCCCACCACCGGGGAGCAGTGGGAGGCGGGCATCAAATATCAGCCCGAGGGTTTCGACGGTTTCTTCTCCGCCGCGATCTACGACCTGAAACAGAAGAATGTCACGACGACCGTGGGCGGTGTGACGCAGCAGATGGATGAGGCGCATGTGAAAGGCCTCGAACTGGAAGGCGTTGCAAGCCTTGCCGACGGGCTCGATCTGCGCGCGGCCTATACCTACATGGACAGCGAAGTTTCCGGCCGTGTGAATAACGGCAAGGAGCTTGATAGCACGCCCCGGCATGCCGCAAGCCTCTGGCTGGATTACACCTTTGCCGAAGATACCGCGCTTGAGGGTTTCGGCATCGGCGGCGGTGTCCGTTATGTCGGAAAGCGTTATGGCGATGCCGCCAATGCCTTCGAAATGAAGGGCCTCGCCCTTCTCGATCTCGGCGTGCATTACGAGAAGAACGGCTACCGCGCCTCGCTTCTGGTGCAAAACTTGACTGATAAAGAATATATTTCTAGTTGCTCCACTTTCGGATGCTATTACGGTGACGGAAGAACGGTTATGGGCAAGCTGACTTACCGTTGGTAACGCCATATCAAAGTGAAGCAGCAGGGGCATGACGCGTAAGGATCGATGGATGTCCCCCTTTTGGGGGCGGCGGGAGTTTCTGGGCCTGCTCGCGGCTTCCGCCCTTGCTGGCAGGGTGCAGGCGCAGGCGATGCCGCGCATTGCCGCCATCGATTGGGCGATGCTCGAAACCTCCGTGACGCTTGGCGTCATGCCGGTCGCGGCAACCGAACTCATCCAGTTTCGGGCCGGCGCGGTCGAGCCGGAAATTCCTGAAACCGTCGCCGATCTCGGCCTGCGCGGCGCGCCGAATTTCGAGCTTTTGCAACTCACCCGGCCGGATCTCATCCTGATTTCGCCTTTCTACACGCGTTATACCGGCAGGCTGGAAGCGATCGCCCCGGTGTTTTCTC
Organism: Agrobacterium sp. SOY23; assembly: GCF_027212525.1. NCBI lineage: Bacteria > Pseudomonadati > Pseudomonadota > Alphaproteobacteria > Hyphomicrobiales > Rhizobiaceae > Agrobacterium > Agrobacterium sp. SOY23. Next base: position 272,690 of record NZ_JAPWDT010000005.1, read on the forward strand.
TGCCCTTTTACGTGAAGGGCGAGCCGCCGTTCGAAAAGGCGCTGGCGGCGGTCACCGCGCTTGGTGAAAAGCTCGGGCGCACTGATGAGGCACGCAAGGTTCTCATCAAAACGGAAGAGGCGCTGCAAGCCATGCGGACCCGTCTTGCCGGTTTTTCCGCGCGCCCGACCTATGTCATCAATATCGGCGATGCCCGGCATTTTCGTGCATTTGGTGCGGACAGCATGTTCGGCGATGTCCTTGGCAGGCTGGGGCTTGCCAATGCCTGGGTGGATCGGTCGCAATTCACCTTCGCGGCGCCGGTGCCGCTCGAGAATCTCGCGGCCGCGCCGGAGGCGCGTATCGTCATCGTTTCCGATATTCCGGTGGAAGCCCGCGAAAGCCTGCGCAACAGCGCCATCTGGCGCGCGCTTCCGGCGGTGCGGGAAGGCCGGGTGGTGACGCTCGGCAATGTCGGCCCCTATGGCGGCATCACCGCCGGCATGCGGTTTGCGCGGCTTCTGACCGAGGCCCTGACGGCGCAGGGGGAAGCCCTGTGACGGTGCGGCCTCTCCAGTTTTTCTTCGGGCTCCTGTTTGTTTTCGCTTGCGGCCTTTCCCTGCATGCCGGCCTGCAGCAGCTGCCCCTCGATGCTTGGCCAAGCCTTCCATTCGATGCCGCATCCATGTCGATGGATCAGATCATCTTCGCCTTCAGCCTGCTGCCGCGCGTGGCGGTTGCCATCCTTGCGGGCGCGATGCTCGGCCTGTCGGGCGCGCTTTTCCAGCAATTGCTGCGCAATCCGATTGCCGACCCTTCGACGCTCGGCATATCGGCCGGCGCGCAGCTCGCCATCGTCATCGCCACCCTGTTCTTTCCTTCGGTGCTGGACGGTAACCGCGCATTTGTGGCGCTCGCCGGCGCGGCGGCTGCGGCCGGCATCGTTTTCCTTCTCGGCTGGCGACGCTCGTTCGAGCCGGTGACGATGGTGGTGTCCGGGCTGCTGGTCGGCATCACCGCTGCTTCCGTTTCGGCGGCGCTGACGCTGGCGCAGGGCGAATATCTGATGTCCCTCGTCGTCTGGAATGGCGGCTCGCTCAGCCAGCAGGACTGGTCGAATGCCGTTGTGCTCGCTTTCCAGCTTCTCGCAGGGCTTGCCCTGACCGGCTTGCTGATAAGGCCGCTCACGGTTCTCGGCCTTGGCGATTCCGGTGCGCGATCGCTTGGCGTATCGCTGTTTTCGATCAGGTTGGCGGTCGCATCCGTTGCGGTCGCGCTGGCTGCCTTCGTTGCCGCAGCGGTCGGCCTCGTCAGTTTCATCGGTCTTGCCGCACCGGCGCTCACCCGTGCGCTCGGTGTGCGGCGCTCGTCTTCCGTCCTGTTTGTTTCGCCCCTTTTGGGCGGTCTGCTCCTCTGGTTCTGTGACGGTCTCGTGCAGCTTCTGGCGAGTACGACGGCGGAAGTTTTTCCGACGGGTGCGGTGACGGCGCTGATCGGCGGCCCGCTGCTTTTATGGCTCTTGCCAAAAATCCGACCGACCGATGTTCATCGCGGCGAAGGCGTCGATCTTGCCACAAGACGTGGGGCTGCGGCCCTGCTGCCGGTGCTCATCATCATGGCCGTGCTGGTGTTTGCCGCACTCGCCATCGGCAAGGGGCCTGAAGGCTGGACAATGCTCAGGGCCAGTGATCTGCAAAGCCTTCTGCCCTTCCGCTGGCCACGGCTGGTGGCAGCCATAGCCGCCGGCGGTCTTCTCGCCATGGCGGGTGCGCTTTTGCAGCGGCTCACCGGCAATCCCATGGCAAGCCCGGAAGTGATCGGTGTCAGCGGTGGTGCCGGCCTCGGTTTTGCCGCCGCGATCACGGTTTTTCCGGCGGCAGGCCTGTTCGAACTGTTTTGCGGCGCCGGCATCGGTTCGGCCGCAGTCATGATCCTCGTGCTGTTCTTCGCCGTGCGCCGGCATCTGGCTCCGGAAAAAATACTGCTTGCGGGCATTGCCGTCAGTTCGCTCTGCTCGGCGGTGCTCTCGGCGCTGCTTGCCATTGGTGACCAGCGGGCGTGGCAGATTCTTGCCTGGCTCAGCGGTTCCGGTTCGACGGCGACCCCGGCTTCGGCGATCTTTCTCGCCATCCTTTCCGTCGTGCTTCTGGTCGCTGCCCTTTCGGTGACACGCTGGCTGACGATCCTGCCGCTCGGCCGGGATGTGCCGCTTGCCCTCGGCCTGCCGCTTAGCGCCGCGCGCATCGCCGTCATTGCGGTGGCGGGCATTGCCACCGGGGCTGCCTCGCTGCTCGTTGGCCCCTTGAGTTTCGTCGGGTTGATGGCACCGCATATTGCGCTGCGGGCCGGGTTCACCACGCCGCGCGACCATCTCTTCGCCTCCTTCCTGTTCGGTGCGGTGTTGATGGCGCTTTCCGATCTCGGCGCGCGAACGGTCACCTTTCCCTACGAGCTGCCGCTCGGGCTTTTTGCGGCGCTCGCCGGTGCGCCTTATCTGATCTGGCTGTCAGGCAGGCGATGATGATTTTTTTAGTTGATTTACGGAGATGAGAACCATGGGTCAGGCAGCGCTTGCCGTCGATTACGACAATACTCCGCTTTTTTCTCTTGATGGTGTGACGATGGAGGTGCCGGGCAGGACCTTGCTGCATCCGCTGACGGCAAGTTTTGCGACCGGCAAGACCATCGGCCTGATTGGCCATAATGGTTCGGGAAAATCGACACTGCTCAAGATTCTGGCGCGTATGCAGGAGCCGACGGCGGGCCGGGTTTCGTTCGAGGGAAAACCGTTGAACGCCTGGGGCAACCGCGAATTTGCGCGCAAGCTCGCCTATCTGCCGCAATATACGCCGGCCGCCTCCGGCATGCTGGCCAGGGAACTGGTGGCACTCGGCCGTTATCCCTGGCATGGCGCGCTCGGACAATTCACCAGGGCGGACCAGGAGAAGGTGGACGAGGCGATCGAACTCACTGATACCGTCGCCTTCCGCGACCGGCTGGTGGATACGCTTTCCGGTGGCGAACGCCAGCGCGTGTGGCTTGCCATGCTGGTGGCCCAGAATGCCGAAAGCCTGCTTCTCGACGAACCCATCTCCGCACTCGACATGGCGCACCAGATCGAGGTGCTTTCGCTGGTGCAGCGGCTATCGCGTGAAAAAGGCCTCGGCGTCATCGTGGTGCTGCACGATGTGAACATGGCGGCACGGTTCTGCGACGAGATTATCGCCCTGCATTCCGGCAATCTCATCGCCCGGGGAACGCCGCAGGAGATCATGACGCCGGAGACGCTGGAGCGTATTTATGGTGTTCGCATGGATGTCATGACCCATGCCGCCACCGGTTTTCCCGTCGCACTGCCGCTTTGAGATGTTGCAGCAAAACAACGGCAGGAAACGCTTGTTGTTGATGGTGATTCCGCGCGCATTTCCCGCCCTAACAATGTCTTAATGGCATCCTACCGCGATGAGACATTGTTAACCGTTCCGCTTTCATCGCCTCCAATTAAGTTGTTTTGGATCGATTTCTGGGAACAAACGTTAACAGTGCGGAATTCAATATCCGGAGAGGGCAAGAAGGGCTGCTGCGGGTAGGAATAAAACAGGAGAAAATCAGATGAAAAAGGCTGTTGCCGTAACTTTTGCCGCATTGACGATGGGCCTTGGCGGAACCGCATCCGCACTCGCTGCCGACCTTGCAAGATATGAGCCGGCTCCGCAGGAGCAGGACGAACGCAACGGCGTCAAGATCGGTTACCTCACCTGCGATATCGGCGGCGGCGTCGGTTACGTGATCGGCTCGGCCAAGGAACTGGATTGCACTTTCCAGTCCACGATCGGCGCCCGTCGCACCGACCATTACACCGGCGCCATCCGCAAGATGGGCGTTGACCTTGGTTTCACCACGCAGGGCCGTCTGGTCTGGGCCGTTTTCGCCCCGACCGCCGGTTACCACCGCGGTTCGCTGGGCGGCCTCTATCAGGGCGCTACGGCTGAAGTCACCGTCGGTCTCGGCGTCGGCACCAACGTTCTCGTTGGCGGCACCTCGGGCTCGATCCAGCTTCAGACGGTCAGCGTGACGGGTCAGGTTGGCCTCAACCTCGCAGCGACCGGTACCTCCGTGACGCTGACGGCCATGAACTGATCTGCGAAGCGCCCGGTGTTTTGACCGGGCATTCTGTCGCATGCCAAAACACGCCCTCTTCGTTGTCAGACGGAGAGGGCGTTGTATTATCCGGGCCATGATTTCCGTGTCCAAACAAGCTGCGGCCGCGACCGCGTTTTTCCTCCTGCTTGCGGCGTCCGCCTTTGCCGAGGGCGATGCGGCCCATGGCGAGAAGGTTTTCAGCCGCTGTTCCACCTGTCATAGCGTCGATGCGCCGCGCACCCGCATGGGGCCGCATCTGATGGGTGTGGTCGGCAGGCCGATGGCGTCCGTGGCCGATTACGGCCATTATTCGCAGGCGCTGAAGGATGCCGGCGCGGCTGGCCGGGTCTGGACGGAAGAGGAACTGCAAGCCTTCATCGCCAGCCCGAAGAAGGCGATCCCCGGAAATGCGATGCGTTTTTTCGGGCTGTGGAGCGAGACCGATATAACGGACCTGATCGCCTATCTGAAGACGCATCCCCTGCCGCAATAAATATCAGAGGGGAGCATCGGAGAGGATGTCTTCCGCTTCTTCCACCGTCATCGCCATCACCTTCGCGCCGATTTCGAAACCGAAGCCGTTGCGGGCGAAAGCGGAAAATTCCTTGGCCTTGCGTTTCTCGTCCGGCTCGACACGGCGATAAGGCCCAAAGGCGCGCTTGCGCGCGAAGATGACGGCGGCGACCAGATCGTTGGTCTCCTGCAACGCGGCCGTTGCCGTTTCCCGGGCGACGCCCTTTATCTGGAGTTTCTGCGCCAGCCCACGTTTTGATTTGCCGCTGCGCTGACCGCTTCGCACGGTGATTTCCGCATAGGCGGTATCGTCGAGCGCCTTGATGCCGTAAGCGAAGGTCACGGCAAATTCGCCGAGCGCCTTGACCTGCGCCGGGCTGATATCCTCGAATTTTTCCCGCGCCTTGCGCGTGATGGCGTCGCGCAGCTGCTTTTCCGTCATCATGCGCTGTTCCAGCCGGTAAAGAGCGGAATTGCGCGCCCAGGAAAGCATGCGGCTGCTGGGCTCATTGGCCTGCGCTTCACCGTCGAAATCCATATCGTCAGTCAGGAAGGGGCTGGAATCGTCACTCATGGCGCATTTATAACGCGCTTGAGCCGTCTTGCCAGTTCCCTCCCGGTCTGAATTCCCCGGTTTCGGCGTCTCAGGGCGTCTGTGCGCCGGTGGCGGCGACATAGACCGAATAGAGCGATTTGGTCGCGGTGATGAACAGGCGGTTCTTCTTCGGGCCACCGAAGGTGAGGTTCGCCACCGTCTGCGGCACCTTGATCTTGCCGATCAGCGTGCCATCGGGCGCAAAGCAATGAACGCCATCGCCGGCGCTGGTCCAGAGATTGCCGGCCGTGTCGAGACGGAAGCCATCGGGCAGGCCATTGTCGAGATTGCAGAATTCCCGGCCGTTGGCGAGCTTCACGCCATCCACCACGTCGAAGACGCGGATATGGCGCGGACGGGAGATATCGTGGCTGTAGGAACTGTCGGCGACATAAAGCTTCGTTTCATCGGGTGAGAATGCAAGGCCGTTCGGCTGCACAAAGTCGTCGATGGCGATGTCGATCTTTCCGGTTGCGGGGTCGAGCCGGTAGACATTGCGGGTCTTCTGCTCGGGTTCGGCCTTGTAGCCTTCATAGTCGGAAAGAATGCCGTAGGTCGGGTCGGTGAACCAGACGCTGCCATCGGATTTGACGACGACATCATTGGGTGAGTTCAATCTCTTGCCGCCGTAGCTGTCGGCAAGAACCGTGATCGAGCCGTCGACCTCGGTGCGGGTGACGCGGCGGCCGCCATGTTCGCAGGAGACAAGCCGCCCCTGCCGGTCGCGGGTATTGCCGTTGGTGAAGTTGGAAGGCTGACGGAACACGGAAATCCCGCCATCCGGCACCCAGCGCAGCATGCGCTCATTGGGAATATCGCTGAACAGCAGGCAGTTGAGATCGGCAAACCACACCGGTCCTTCGGCCCAGCGGCAGCCGGAATAAAGCTCTTCCAGTTCCGCATTGCCAACGATCAGATGGCGGAAGCGGTCATCGTGGATTTCGTAAGGGGAGGTCTTGTCTGTGGTCATGAGCGTGGTCCGCTTGAGGCTTGTCGTTTGGGGTCAGCGCGTGGCCTTGCGGCCACTTGCCAGAAGAATGACGGAAATGATGATGAGGCCGGTGAGGATGAGGCGGATGCCGGCGCCGAAACCATAGGTGTTCAGCATTGATACCACCAGGAACATGAAAAGCGAGGCGCCCCAGATGCCGGGAACGTTGGAATCGCCGCCCGCCACCGCCGTGCCGCCGATGACAACGACGGCGATGGACATCAGCAGATATTCCGAACCCATGTTGAGCGCCGCACCGCCGGAGAAGCTGGCGAGCAGGTAACCTGCGATCGCTGCCAGCACCGCACAGAGCACATAGGTGACGAAACGTGTTCCGTCCACCGGAATGCCGGTCATGCGGGCAGCGAAGGTGCTCTGGCCGATGGCGGAAATCCAGCGTCCGTAAAATGTGCGGTCGAGCAGCAGCCAGGCGACGACCGAGAGCAGCAGTGCGACAAGCGCCACGTTCGGAATGCCGAAAGAGCTGGAGATCGCGAATGTTGCCAATGTTTCCGGCGGCTTGATGCGCAGGCCGCGGTTCGACCAGATGGCGATGGACTGCACGATGAAGCTCATCGAGAGGGTGGCGATGATCGGCGGAATGCGCAGGAGCTTGATCAGCGCATAATTACCGATGCCGATGGCGATGCCGATCAGGATGGCGATCAGCAGTCCGGGCAGGATGAGGCTGTCGGACACATCCATGAATTTCAGGGCCAGAGTGCCCGACAAAGTCATCGTCGCGGGAACGCAGAGGTCGATATTACCCGGTCCGAGCGTAATGACGAACATCTGGCCGATGCCGACGATGACGGAGAAGGCCGCGAAGGTGAGCGCCGCATGCGACAGCCCGAAGGAGCTGGCGCCGCCGGTGAAGAGCACGGTGACGATCCACACCGCAACCGTTGCGGCAAAGGACCAGATCCACGGTTTTCTGGTGAGAGACGAAAGCCCGTTCATTGGTTTTTCTCCCGCTTTTCGAGACGGTTGAGCAGGATGCGCAGTGCAAGCACGATGATGAGGATCGCCCCCTGAGCGCCGATCTGCCAGTCCGGCGAAATGCGCATGAAGGAGAGGAAGGAACCGGCGAGCGTCAGCGTCAGCGCGCCGATGACGGCACCGATGGGCGATACCCGGCCACCGACGAATTCACCACCACCGAGGATGACGCCGGCAATCGACAGCAGCGTGTAGCGCAGCGCGATATTGGCATCTGCCGATGTCGTCAGCCCCACAAGGGCGATGCCTGACAGCACCGCGAAGAAACCGGCGAGCGCAAAGGTTGCGGCGCGAATGCCGACGACCGACCAGCCGGAACGCTCGACCGAGCGGAAATTACCGCCGACGCCGCGCATCAGCACACCGAAGGAGGAACGCATGACGATGTAATGGGCGACAACAGCAATCAGGATGCTGGCGACGATGGCGATCGGCACGAAAGGCGGTTTCGCCGTCATCAGTGTGCGGATGAAGGCCGGCGCCTGACCGCCGGGTGAGGGCAGGATCAGCACGGCAAGGCCGCCCCAGACGAAACTCATACCGAGCGTGACGACGATGGAGGGCAGGTTTCGGATGTGGATCACGGCGCCCAGCACCGCGTACACCGCAATCGCCCCGGCAAAGATCGCAATGCCTGTCAGCGGCGAGGTTTGCAGGAAGGTGGCGGTGACGCAGGCGCAGAAACTGACGAAGGTGCCCATCGACAGGTCGAGATCGTTGACCGACATGATCAGCATCTGCGCAATGGTGGCGAGCGCGATCGGCACCGCCAGATTGAACAGGAGGTTCATGCCGGTATAGCTCATGGCGCGCGGCTGCATGTAGAAGACAGCGGCGAGCAGGAAGGCGAGCGAGGCGGCGGGGATGATGAGGCGGAGGGCGTTTGCCGAGAGTTTCATGCGTGGTCTTCTCCGGCAAAGGAAGCGGCCAGCACATTCTGCTCGGTAATATCATCGCCGATGAGTTCCGCCTGGATGGCGCCATCGCGGAAGACATAGACCCGGTCGCAGAGACGGATTTCATCCATTTCGGTGGAATACCAGATGAAGGTGCGGCCGTGGGAGGCTTCGGTTCTCAAGATGTCATAGACCTCCTGTTTGGTGCCGATATCGACGCCGCGCATCGGGTCATCCATCAAAACGGTGCTGGCGGTGGTGGCGAGAGCGCGGGCGAAAAGCACCTTCTGCTGGTTGCCGCCGGAGAGGGACAGGATCTTGTTGCCCATATCAGGCGTGCGGATTTCGATGCGCTTTTTCCACTCATCGCCGCGTTCGGTTTCCTTCGCCCTGTCCACCATGCCTGCGGATGAAATATCCCTGAGAGAGGCGATGGACAGGTTCTTGAGGATGCTCCACAGCGGGAAGGTGCCGTTCAGGCTGCGATCACCCGCCACAAAGGCGATATCGGTCTTGCGCGCCGGCAGCCAGCTGCTGTTGCGGGCAAGGTAAAGGTCGAGAAGCGCTTCGGTCTGGCCATGGCCGCCGAGCCCGGCAAGGCCGATGATTTCACCGCGGAAAGCCTCGAAGGCAAGGCCTTCGCCCCGGCGCGCCGGCATGGACAGCACTTTTTCGCCCGCCTTGCGGTTTTCGCTTTTCTGCCTGTCCTGCGGTTTGACGACGCTGCCCATGGCCTCCACCAGCGTGCGCGTCGTGAATTCCGCGGCCGGCCGGTTAGCCACCACACGGCCATCCTTCATCACCACGATGCGGGTGGCGGTTGAGAGAATCTCGCCGAGAATATGCGAGATCAGTAGCACCGAACCGCCCGTGCGGACAAAACGGCGGACATAATCCATCAATTGTTCGGCAAGGCCGGCATCGAGCGAGGAGGTGGGTTCATCGAGGATCACCAACCTCGGGGCCTCAGGTGTGCGGCAGAAATTGATGGCGATTTCCACCATCTGCCGTTCGGCGATGGAAAGTTCGGCAATCGTCAGCTCACAATCGATGCCGTGACCGGGAAAAATCTCGTCGAGCGTGTGGCGGATCACGGAAAGGGTGCGACCGCGCCAGTTCCGGCCGCTGATAGTGGCATGCATGATGCGGACATTTTCGCTGATCGTGAGGTTCGGGCAGAGCGAGAGTTCCTGAAACACGCAGCGCACGCCGCTGGCGCGGGCAGCCGCGATGCCGTGGCGGTTCTGGTCACTGCCATAGGAAAGGGAGCCTTCATGCGGCGTCAGCCCGCCATTGATGACGTTGACGATGGTGGATTTTCCCGCGCCATTATGGCCGACGAGCCCGAGGCATTCCCCGGCACGGATGACGAGATCGGCCCCATCCAGTGCCTTGACCGCGCCGAACACGACCTTCACGCCGCGCGCGGCGACGACTTCTTCCGCCTCGATGATGTCATTCATGAGCAATTACGCCAGTAATCTGAAAACAGGATAATATCGATGGTTGTTGCGGCGCCCCCGTTTTGGGGAGCGCCGCAATCGGTCACATCGGGCAATTGCCCAGCCTTACTTGGCCGACGCGATGGCCTTCTGGGCGTCTTCCTGCGAATATTCCACATTCGCGACGCCGCCCTTCTGGGTGTTCTTGAGGTTATCCTCAAGGTTGCCCTGGTCGATGCGCAGGAAAGGAACGGTCAGGTCCTTTTTCACATCCTTGCCGTCGAGGATTTGCTGCGCCACCCAGAAAGCGAGCGTGGAGACACCCGGAGCGATGGAGACCGACATGGTCTCGTAGCCGCTCGCGTCCTTCTGCTGTTTCCACCATTGCAGCTCATCTTCGCGGTTGCCCATGACGATGGTGGGTGTCGGGCGCTTGGCGGCGGCGAAGGCCTGTGCCGCACCGTAACCGTCGCCACCCTGCGTCACGACAGCCGCGACTTCGGGAAGGCTCGGCAGGATGCCGGCGACGGCGCGCTGGGCAACATCCTGGGCCCAGTCGCCATTGACCGAACCGACAATCTTGAACTGTGGGTTCTTTGCGACGGCCGCAACGATGCCGGCATGAATTTCGTCATCCACGGAAACGCCGGCGAGACCGCGAATTTCAAGCAGGTTGCCGCCCTTCGGCATGGCCTTGGCGAGATAATCGATCTGGCTTGCACCCATCGCCTTGAAATCCACGGCAATGCGCCAGGCGCAGGGTTCGGTGACAATGCCATCGAAGGACACGACGGTGATGCCGGCATCACAGGCTTCCTTCACCGCGCCGTTAAGCGCGGTCGGCGAAGCGGCATTGATGACGATGGCGTCATAACCCTGCAGGATGAGGTTCTGGATCTGTGCGGCCTGCTCGGTTGCCTGGTTTTCGGCGGTCGTGAAGGCGTCAGCGGCGGCAACGTGCTTGTCGGCAACCGCCTGCTTGGTGATCTTGTCCCAGCTGGTCAGCATCGCCTGACGCCAGGAGTTGCCTGCGTAATTGTTTGAAAGCGCGATTTTTTTTGCCGACGTATCGGCGTGAGCGGTGATCGGCAGAGCTGCGCATGCGACAGCGGCCGATGCCAGAAGCATCTTTCTGAAAGCCATTGATTTCCTCCCTGGTGGCTTGCCCTTTCGGGGTCCGGAACCCTCATCCGCCGCAAATCTCCTCGGCGGCAGACGAAATCCCGTTGCACTGGAGCTCCGTTCCCCAGTACAAGCGAGAATGACCAAGAAGATTTGGCTTGTATAGGCGGATCACGGCAATCTTCCTGCGGGTTTCCGCAGAAAGCATGCGGGAACCCGCAGGACGAAACGGCATTGCCGGGCGCAGAATGAATGATGCGGCGTTCTGATGTGTTTAAAACTGCGCCGCCTGATGTCGATTAGGCAGGCGCTTGGGAGGGCGTCCGCACATGCTGGATACGCCGAAAAGCGCTCTTTTCCACCACTATATGGGTATTTCGCGGCTGCTCGCCGGGCAGCTGGAATTTAACGCCATCATTCAGGCCGTCGCCACCGAGATCACCCATATCATTCCGCACGTCCACCTTGATGTCTGCATCAAGCAGCTGGATGACAAATTTCACATAGCCTATGAAAGCGGTCTCGTCAGCGCCTGGAGCCGCCAGCCGCCAGCACTTCTGAGCGGCAGCCCGATCCGTTCCCTGCTGTCAGGCGAGGTTGAATATCTCCTGAGCGGGGATGCCTGTGCCGATCCGAGGTTTCATTTCGAAGGGTCGTTTTCAAGCCCGATCATCGAACTCAACCTGCATAGCCGCCTGCATGTGCCGATGAAGGTGCATGGCGATATTATCGGCGCGCTGAGTTGCTCTTCCCACCAATCGGACGCCTATACGATGGAGGATGTGGCGAATGCCCGCGCGGTCGCCGATCTGCTCGCACCCTATTTCTATGCCATCCGCGCCGCCGAACAGGCCAAACGCTCGGCCATCGAGGAAGCGCGTGCCAATGCCCGCGAAGAGGGTCTGCGCCTCGGCGCGCTGCAATTGACCGAGGCGCTGGAGGCGGAGCGGCAACGCATCGGCATGGACCTGCATGACCAGACGCTGGCCGATCTGACGCGGCTTGCGCGGCGCATCGAGCGCATGAGCCATTCGGCCGATGTTTCCGGCGAGATGCTGGAGCCGGTGGTGCGCAGCCTGCAGCATTGCATGCAGGATCTGCGCGAGATCATCGAGGAGGCAAAACCCTCGATCCTGCAATTGTTCGGCGTCGTTGAGGCCATCGAGACCTATGTGGACCGTTCCGTGCGCGATAGCGGCTCGGTTATAGAGTGGTCTGTCACGGATGAGACGGACGGGCTGGTGGAAAGGCTCGACAAGACAGTGGCCATCTCGCTGTTCCGCATCGTGCAGGAGGCGGTCAATAACGCCATTCGTCATGCCCAGTCGGAAACGATTGCCGTAAACCTCACCGCCGTCGATGGTGGGCTGAGGGTAACGGTCAGCGATGACGGCAATGGCGGCGGTGACGGCGCGGCCTCCGGCGGTCTCGGCATCGGCAACATGAAGACACGGGCAAGGCTGATTTCGGCGAGATTCGATATCGGTGGCAATCGTAATGGGGCAGGCACATGCATCACCGTGACCCTGCCGGAAGGTGCTTTCGATCACCGGGAGGATGTGTGACATGGATGTGCTGATCGTCGAGGACGATGCGTTGCACCGCGCCTATCTGAATGAGGCTGTCAGAGCAGCCCTGCCGGAATGCGACAAGGTGCTGGAGGCGGCCAACGGCAGGACGGGCGAAAAACTCGCGCGGGAAAACCGAGCGGCCCATATTGTCATGGATTTGCAGATGAACGAGCGCAACGGCATCGAGGCGGCGCGCACAATCTGGAAGGAAAGGCCGGATACCCGCATCCTGTTCTGGTCGAACTATTCCGACGAGGCCTATGTACGCGGCGTCTCGCGCATCGTGCCCGAAGGGGCCGCCTATGGTTACGTGCTGAAATCCGCCTCTGATGACCGCCTGCGGCTGGCGCTGCGCAGCATCTTCATCGAGGCGCAATGCGTGATCGACCGGGAAGTGCGCGGCCTTCAGGAGAAGAGCCTCGGCAAGGCGCATGGTTTTACCGATTCCGAATATGAAATTCTCGTCGATGTCGCGCTGGGCCTCACAGACAAGGCGATTGCACGGCGCCGCAACCTGTCGCTGCGCAGCGTGCAGAACCGGCTGCAGAGCCTTTATGAGAAACTGAACGTGCATCAGGCGGCCGGCGATGACGAAGCGGAAGGGCGGTATAATCTCCGGACCCGCGCCGTGACCGTGGCTTTCCTGCGCAAGCTCCTGAATTACAGCGCTCTCGAAAGGGCCGAGCGCGATCTGGCGGAGTGGGCGGCAAGCCGCTGACTGCTAGAGCACATCCGGTTTAAACGGAAGCGCGGACGTGCTCTATCTTTTGTTTTATCGCATTATCCGGACGTAAAACCGCTACGCACTTTTACTGGAAATGCTCTAAGGCAGGAAGGCGAGCAGCCGTCTTTCATCGGCCCTGAGGCCGGAGACGGGCTTTGCCCCGACCTTCAGGATACGACCGAGTTTTTTCCGGGCTTTTTCTTCTGTCGCTATGTCGAGAACGGCGGGGTGCACATAGCTCTTGCGGCAGATGGCGGGCGTGTTGGAGAGCTCGGCTGCGGCCGCCTGGCACATGCCCTTTATGCTCGGTTTTTCACCTGCCGCGACATGCTCCATCGCGTTGCAGAAGGCCGCGAGCGTTCCGCCCCAGGTGCGGAAGGTCTTGGCTGAAATGCCCTCACCGCCGATGCGGGAGAGGTAGGCATTAAGATCGCTGGAATCGACGGAATGCACCCGGTTTTCGCTATCCTGCCAGACGAAGAGTTCCTTGCCGGGCAGATCGGCGATTTCCTCGAGGATTTTCTGAAGGCGCGGATGGCGCAACTGCCGTTTCACCTTCTGACCGCCCTTGGCGGCAAAACGCAGCTCGATGGTCTCGCCGAAGGAAACGTGGCGTTTGAGCAGGGTCGTCGCGCCATAGGTGCCGTTTGTTTCGAGATAGGAGCGGTTGCCGACGCGCAGATAGGCGGCGTCGAGCAGCAGGGTAAGCGCCGCTAGCGTCATCTCCTGCCCATGATCCTGCTTTTCGATATCGGCAATGGCCCGGCGGCGGATGGCGGGCAGCGCCTTGCCGAAGCTCTTGAGCTGGAAGAATTTCGTCTCACCGCGCAGCGCGTGCCAGTCGGGATGATAGCGATATTGTTTTCGCCCGCGCGCATCAAAGCCCGTGGCCTGCAAATGCCCTGACGGATCGATGCATATCCATACGTCCCTGTAGGCAGGCGGCACGCCGAGCGATTTGATGCGCTTCAGTTCGACGCTGTCAGAGAGAAGCTCGCCGCCCGGCAGCCGGTAACAGAAACCCCGCCCGCGTTTTTCGCGGGAAATACCCGGCTCCTGATCGTTGACATAGGCAAGTCCGATTTTGGCAAGAAGGCGGGTCGGCGGTTGTGGCATTGTTTTTCCCGGCAGGTTTCACGCTGCGGCAAACGAAAAACAGGCCGCCTTCGTTCCGGCGGCCTGTCGCTACGATCATCCGTTTTCTTGGCCGGCCTTTTTAGCCGGCTTTGGCGATCCTGATAATCTGGGATTCGCCGCCGCCGCGTTCCTCGGTCACAGCGTAGACCGCGCCGTCTGGCCCGATCTTGACGTCGCGGATGCGCGCTTCGAGCGGCAGCCGGCTTTCGGTTGCGACTTTGTCACCATCGATATGCAGGATGACGAGGCCCTGGCTCACCAGCCCGCCGACGATGAAGGCGCCCTTCCATTCCGGAATCAGGTCACCGTCATAATAGGCCATGCCGGAAGGGCCGATGACCGGATCCCAATAATAGACCGGCTGTTCCATGCCCCGCTTTGCGGTAATACCTTGGCCGACGGATCGGCCGCTATATTCGACGCCATAGGTTATGACGGGCCAGCCGTAATTCAAACCCGCTTTCGGCCTGTTCAACTCGTCGCCCCCCCTTGGGCCATGTTCCACGGTCCAGAGCCTGCCCTGGCCGTCGAGCGCTGCCGCCTGCATGTTGCGGTGACCGTAGCTCCATATTTCGGGAAGGACATTCTGCTGGCCGGAGAAGGGGTTGCCCTTGAAGGCCTTGCCCTGCGTATCGATGCGGAAGACCTTGCCGAGACCACTCGACAGATCCTGCGCCTGCACGCGCGGCTTCGCGTCCGAACGCTCGCCAACGGTGACGTAAAGCTCGTTGTTCGGGCCGAAGACGAGGCGGGATCCGAAATGTTTGTCGCCGTCATAGGTCGGCATCTGGCGGAAGATCACCGAGACGTCTTCCAGCTTCGCCGTGCCTTCCTGTTCGGTCAGCTTGGCGGAGGCCACGGAGGTACCGTTGCCGCCGTCACGCGGTTCGGAGAAGGAGAAGAATATCTTGCGCGATGTTTCGAAATCCGGTGCAAGCGCTATGTCGAGAAGACCGCCCTGTCCGTCGGAGGCGACCTCCGGCACACCTTCTATCGCCGGGCCGGCCTTGCCATCGGCGACGATATGCATGGCACCCTCCTTCGCAGCCACGATCATGCGGCCATCGGGCAGGAATTCCATGGACCAGAGATGGGGCAGGCCCTCTGCGACAACGGTTTTTTCGACGTTCGGCTGGGCAGCAGCCTGCGGCGCGCGGGTCTGACCCTCAAAAGCCGGTTTCTGATCCGGCGCATTCGGCCGTTTCGTTTCGGCAGCCGGGGCGGTCTGTGCATGGGCTGCGCCTGCAAGCGGCACGGCGAGCAACGCAAGCAGCATCGTCGAACTCAGAAATCGGTTGTTGCGGAACATGGGTCTCCCTTCCTCCGTTGGCATCTGGTGGGAAACCATTTGGGGAGGATTTCGTTTCCTGCGATAGTTTCAAGAAAACTTGATCGTGCCGTGTGCAGGCGCGCTCCCTTTTTTCATCCATGGGAATTCATAAGGAACCGCCGGTCCTCCGCCACGTTTTCATTCTGGTGACAAGGAGGGTGTTATGCAGATCATTGACAATAAAACCATCGACGGGAACAGAACCAGGCCGATCCTGAATGTCGCGGAATTCTGCCGCCGTTACCGGCTGGACAAGGCGGAAGAGACCCGGCTCAGAAAACTGTTCGGCGAATTTGCATCCCGGCACGAGCTTTTGATGAATGCACAGCGCAAGCCGAGCTTCCGCTGATCATTCCTCCGGATCGAGAGATTTTCCGAAGATCATGAAGACATCATAACGGGTGTTCTTGCCGATGATCTGGTGCGAGGGCTTGCGAATGCCCGGCATCGGCTCGGCGCGCAGCGGCCATTTCAGCACCACCCGTTTCGTTGCATTTTCAAGCGCCGCCTCCATGAGCTCCACCTGATCGGGATCGGAGCCGACCAGTTCCCTGAGTACCCGCATCTCCTTTTTCACCAGCGCCGTATTGTGGCGCGGCGGATGCATGGGGTCGACGATAACCACCTCCGGGGAAAGCTCCTTCAGCAACTGACGGGAGTCGCCATGCAGCAGTGTCATGCGCGCCGCCGCCTCGGCATAGGCGCCGCCCGCTTCCAGGGCGCGGCGAATGCCATCGGCGAGATGGGCATGCATCTCCGGCGAACGTTCGATGAGGGTGACATCAGCCCCGAGCGAGGCGAGCAGGAAGGCATCCCGCCCCAGCCCGGCCGTGGCGTCCACGATTTTTGGCGTGCGGCCCTTGGTGAAGCCGGCAGCTTTCGGCAGGGCCTGTCCACGTCCTTCGCCGGAGCGGAAACGGTGGCCGACCGCGCCGCCGACAAAATCCACTACGAAACTTTCGTTTTCTTCCTTCATCTGCGACCTCAGAACGGGCAGGGCACGGTATAGGTGACGTCGCGGCCATCGGGATGGCGGAAGCCGACCTCTTGCGCATGCAGCATCAGGCGCGGCGCGGCGGCGAGTGCCTCGCCTTCGGCATAAAACTCATCTCCGAGAATGGGATGGCCAAGCGCCTTCATATGCACCCGCAATTGGTGGGTGCGGCCGGTGAGGGGGCTAAGCGCCAGCCGTGTTGCCGGAAGCGGCAATCGCTCCAACACGCGCCAGAGGCTTTGCGCCGGCTTGCCGTTTTCATGGTCCACGCGGTGGCGGGGTTTGTTGTCGGGGTCGATCGCCAGCGGCAGGTCCACTTCGCCTTCTTCACCCGCGACAGCGCCCCAGACGACGGCCACATAGGATTTGCGCGTTTCACGTTTCTCGAACTGGGCGGCGATCGCAGCATGTGCCTTGCGGTTCAGGGACATCAGCACGATGCCTGATGTGTCCTTGTCCAGCCGGTTGATCATCAGGGCTTTCGGAAACTGTTTCTGCACCCGCGTCAAAAGGCTGTCGGAAAGCGCGGGATCGCGCCCGGGCACGGATAAAAGCCCGCTCGGCTTGTCCAGCACCAGCAGGTCGTCGTCGCGGTGCACGATGGTGAGCCAGGGCTCGAGCGGCGGATTGTAGATGGGGTTGGAAAGCTCAGATGACATGCCGCTTCCTTAGCACGAATCTCGTGTTCGGACAGGCGCTAGTCGGGAATATCGAGATTGACGCGCCCGCTGGTCAGATCGCTCAAAAGTCGGGTAAGCCGTTCGGCTTCCTCTGTCGGAACGGAGAGCAGCATATCCGCGCCGGTACCGGTGAAATCCTCCCGCTCCAGCCGCAGGTTCGGCGTGGCGGAAAGGCGCGATTTCACCAGCGCCAGATCGGAGAAGGGGCAGCTCAGTGTGGCGCTGACATAGGCGATGACGGGTGATGTCTCGCCGAGCCGCAGACAGGCTGCCGCCGTGCCGCCATAGGCGCGCATCAGCCCACCGCTGCCGAGCAGGATGCCGCCGAACCAGCGGATGACGAGAACCGCCACGTTGTCCAGCGCCTGACCGTCAATCGCCTGAAGGATCGGTTTGCCGGCCGTGCCGGAAGGCTCGCCGTCGTCACTGAAACGATAGGTCTGGCCTGTTCGCCATGCCCAGCAATTATGGTTGGCGTCGGGGTCGGAATGCGCCGCGAGGAAGTTTTTCGCATCCTCTTCGCCGGTTACCGGTGCGGCAAAGGCGATGAAGCGGCTTTTTTTGATATCCTGCGAAAAGGTGACGGGGCGGTCGAGCGTGAACATGGGCGTTTCAATATCGCATATATTCGCGCCCGGAAATCGGTATAAGGCTCTCAACGGTAAAGATGGCTAAGGAGAGGGTTTTGAGCGAGGCGAGGCAGGTCGCGATTATCGGCGGCGGACCGGCGGGGCTGATGGCGGCCGAGATGCTCTCGTCCGCGGGCCATGCCGTGACGGTGTTCGAGGCGATGCCGACCGTGGCGCGCAAATTGCTGATGGCCGGAAAATCCGGCCTCAACATCACCCATGCCGAAGATTACGATAGTTTCCGTCGCCGTTTTGGCGACGCGGAACCGAGGCTTCGCGCCGCCCTCGATGATTTCACGCCGGACATGCTGCGCGACTGGGCTGAGCGGCTGGGGCAGGAAACCTTTGTCGGCACCTCGGGCCGGGTGTTTCCCAAGGTGATGAAGGCTTCGCCGCTGTTGCGCGCCTGGCTCGCCCGGCTGGAGGCGCAGGGCGTCACCATCAGGACGCGGCATCGCTGGACGGGTTTTTCCGGCGACCGGCTGATGTTTGCAACGCCGGAGGGTGCGGTCGCCCTCAAGGCCGATGCCGTGCTTATGGCGCTCGGCGGAGCGAGCTGGCCACGGCTCGGCTCCGATGCGGCATGGGTGCCGGTGCTGGTGGAAAAGGGTGTGGCGATCGCCCCGTTCCGCCCCGCCAATTGTGGTTTTGATGTCAATTGGAGCGATATTTTCCGCCAGCGTTTTGCGGGCGAAGCGGTGAAATCCACCATCACCATTTCCCCGGCCGGGAACTTTCAGGGCGAGTTCGTGATAACGAAGCACGGCATCGAAGGCAGCGTGGTCTACGCCCATTCCGCCGCGCTGCGCGACCGGCTGGAACAGGCGGGCGGCGCTTCGCTCGCGGTTGATCTTGCGCCCGGACGCACGGTCGAACGGCTCAGCCGTGACCTGGCGAAGCTTGGCCGGAAGGAGAGTTTCGCAAACCGCATGCGCAAGGCCGCCGGCCTCTCCGCCGTCAAGGTCGGGCTGCTACGGGACATCTTCCCCGATATCGCGGCCATGCCGGATGATTTTGTCGCTGCGAGAATAAAACACATGGAGATACCGCTCCTGCGGCCACGGCCGATTGCCGAGGCGATTTCGGCGGCCGGTGGTATCGCGTGGAGCGGTGTCGATGAGAACTACATGCTGGGAAAGCTCCCCGGCATATTCGCTGCCGGGGAAATGCTGGACTGGGAAGCGCCGACAGGCGGTTATCTCCTGACCGCCTGTTTCGCCACCGGCAGGGCGGTGGCGAAGGGCATGGCCCGTTGGCTTGACGGTTCAGCCTGACAGCCGCTCCGCCATGCCGCCTTCCTCGCCATGCGCGGTCTTCACAAGGCAGCGCATGATGGCGTCGGTGGTGATGGCGCCGAGCGCCTTGCCATTTTCCCCGATGACCGTGGCGCTGCTGACATTTTCCCGGACGAGTGCGCGCAGGCCTTCCTCGACCGTCATATCGGCATCGAGCTGAAGGCGGGACTGGCCGGAGAATTCCGGCTGCACGACGGCGCCGAGGCGAATGACCCTGCCGCGATTGACCTCTTCCACGAAGGCCTCGATATAGCTGTCGGCGGGCGACATGACGATTTCCGCCGCCGTACCCTGCTGGATGATCTCACCGTCACGCAGGATGGCGATCTTGTCGCCAAGCCGCAGCGCCTCATCGAGATCGTGGGTGATGAAGACCACGGTCTTCTTCAGCTCCTTCTGCAGCTCCAGGAGTACCGTCTGCATATCGACGCGGATGAGCGGATCGAGCGCCGAATAGGCCTCGTCCATCAACAGGATTTCGGCATTGTTGGTCAGTGCCCGGGCGAGGCCGACACGCTGCTGCATGCCGCCGGAAAGCTGGTTGGGGTAATGGCTGGAAAAGCCCTCGAGCCCCACGCGCCTGATCCAGACTTCGGCCCGCTCCTCGCGCTCGCGCTTGTCGACGCCCTGCACCTCAAGGCCATAGACGACATTCTGCAGCACGTTGCGATGCGGCAGCAGGCCGAATTTCTGGAACACCATCGCCGTCTTGTGGCGTCGGAATTCCAGAAGATCCGTTTCGTTCAAGCGACAGACATCGGTGCCGCCATAAAGGATTTCGCCGGCGGTCGGGTCGATCAGCCGGTTGACGTGGCGGATCAGCGTCGATTTACCCGAGCCGGAAAGGCCCATGATGACGGTGATCTGCCCGCCCGGCATGGTGATGTTGATGTCGCGCAGACCAAGCACATGGCCATGCGTGGCGTTGAGTTCGGCCTTCGACATGCCGGCCTTCACGGCTTCGACGTGATCTGCCGCCTTGGAGCCGAAAATCTTATAGAGGCTGCGAATTTCGATCGATTGACTAGCCATGCGCCACTTCCCGGTGTTTTTGCAGACGAAGGCCATAGGCCTGGCTGATGCGGTCGAAGATGATGGCGATGCCGACAATGGCAAGCCCGTTGAACACGCCGAGCGTGAAATACTGGTTGGCGATGGCCTTCAGCACTGGCTGGCCGAGACCCTGCACGCCGATCATGGAAGCGATGACCACCATCGCGAGCGCCATCATGATCGTCTGGTTGATGCCGGCCATGATGGTAGGGAGCGCCAGCGGCAGCTGCACCTTGAAAAGCTTCTGGCGCTTCGAAGACCCGAAGGCATCGGCGGCCTCCAGCACATCGCGGTCGACCATGCGGATGCCGAGATTGGTGAGGCGGATCATCGGCGGAATGGCGTAGATGACGACGGCGATGACACCCGGCACGCGGCCGATGCCGAGCAGCATGACGACGGGAATGAGATAAACGAAACTCGGCATCGTCTGCATCACGTCGAGAACGGGGTTGACCACGTTCTGCAGGCGGTTGGAGCGCGCCATGGCGATGCCGATCGGCAGGCCGATGATGATGGACAGCACGGCACAGACGAAGATCATCGAAATCGTCTTCATCGTGTCTTCCCACATGCCGAACCAGCCTATGGCGAAAAGAATGCCGCAGCAAAGCGAGACGATGGTTGCGCTGCGGCTGCCGAACCAGGCAAGCGCGCCGACAATAAGAATAACGACCGGCCAGGGCGCGCCGATCAAAAGCCTTTCCGACCCGATGAGGAAGCTCTGGAGGGGGGTAAACAGTCCCTCGATTGCGCCGCCATAGGTTCGGGTGAAAGCCCGGAACCCCTCGTCGATGACTTTTTTCAGCGCGCGCAGAGCATCGTCATTCATGGTCGGAAATTTGAAAAGCCATTCCATATCCTGTTCTCCATGACGAACCGGAGGCGGGGATCGATATCCTCCGCGCTCCGGGAGTAAAATCGCCAGAGCGCCGCGCGTCTTCGTGGACGCCGGGCGGAACGCTCTATCCTGTTGAACCGGCGCACCGCGCGCCCCGCGAAACATGCGATGCGTTGCGGCAATGCGGCCCGGCGTCGCCTGTGGCAGACGCCGGGTGCCGGTCAGACATATCGGACCGGCCTTAAAGGGCGTCCTTGACCTTTTGCGCGACCTCAGGAGATACCCAGCCCGTCCACAGGGCTTCGTTTTCCTTCAGGAAACGCTTGGCGCCGTCTTCACCGGTCGCCTGATTGTCCGTCATCCAGGCGATCAGCTTGTTGACGGTGTCGTTGGTCCAGGCACGCTTGTTGAGATAATCCATGGCCGGGCCGGCACGATCGGCAAAGGACTTGCTGACCAGCGTCTGCACGTCATCCACCTGCCATGCATTGGGCTTCGGGTCCGGACAATCGGCAATCGAGGTGCAGCGCTTCCATTCGGCCGCATCATATTCGGTGCCGAAGCCGAGCTTCACCATTTGATATTTGCCGAGCAGCGACGTGGGAGCCCAATAATAACCGACCCATGGCTGCTTTGCTTCGTAAGCCTTGGCGATGGAGCCGTCGAGGCCTGCGGCGGAGCCCGTGTCGACGAGGGTAAAGCCGGCCTTTTCACCACCGAAAGCCTTGAAAAGCTGCGCAGTGACGACCGTGCCGCCCCAGCCCTGCGGGCCGTTGAATACGGCGCCCTTGGACTTGTCTTCAGGGGAGGGGAAAAGTTCGGGATGCTTGAAGAGATCCGGAATGGTCTTGAGATCGGGGTTTGCGTCGGCGACATATTTCGGAATCCACCAGCCCTGCACGGCGCCGTCCGACAGGATCTTGGCAGCGGCGACGACCTTGCCGCCTTCCAGCCCCTGCTTGACGATTTCCGGCTGCAGGCTGACCCAGGCTTCCGGTGCAATATCCGGCTGGCCCTTTTCGGCCATGGAGGTCAGGGTCGGCACGGTGTCGCCGGTGACGATTTCGGCGGAGCATCCATAGCCATTTTCAAGAATGAATTTGTCGAGATTGGCGGCGACTTCGGCGGATTGCCAGTTCATGCTGGCGATGGTGACGTTTCCGCAGTCCGCAGCAAAGGCTGCGCCGC
Source organism: Agrobacterium sp. SOY23 (assembly GCF_027212525.1). NCBI lineage: Bacteria > Pseudomonadati > Pseudomonadota > Alphaproteobacteria > Hyphomicrobiales > Rhizobiaceae > Agrobacterium > Agrobacterium sp. SOY23. Next base: position 294,812 of record NZ_JAPWDT010000005.1, read on the forward strand.
CCGAAAAGGCGAAGCCGGCGGAAAGAATTGTGGCACCCAAAAGTATTTTCATTTTTGTTCCCTCTGGTCGCGGTGTGGCGAAGACCCGGGTGCTGGCGGCACCGCGACCGTCAGCCCCTGTATTGAGGCTTAATAATTCCTTTGTGGCCGTTCCGTTTGCGGCAATTTCTGGCGTATTGAGGCTGGCAATTATCAATCAATTGCCGGCCCGGCCGATGCGATCTTAAAATTTGCGGTGTCGGGATAGCGAAGTCGCGCCATCGCCCAGGCGATGCAGCGGGATATTACGCGAGAAAGGGATTTTTCCGAAATTTAAAAAATGGCCGGGAACAATAAGCGACGGTTTTATCTGACGGGCAGCAATTCATCTCGGCCAATTAACAGGCCGATGCGGCAAAGACGGTGGCGGCGGAACAGACCGCCGCCGGCCTGTTTCAATAACCGCGCGCCATATCGACGGTTTCCGGCAAATTGCTGGTTTCCCGCCATATGCGGACGTTACCGGCCACGATTCGGGCCGAACTTTCCCGGCTTGTCGGCGCGGAAATATGCGGCAGCACGGTAATTTTCGGGTGCCGCCAGAATGGCGAAGCCGCAGGCAGCGGCTCCTGTTCGAAGACATCGAGAACGGCATGCGAAAGCCGGCCGGAATCGAGTGTCGCGATCAGGTCATTGGCGACGATGACGGCGCCGCGGGCGAAATTGATGAGCGCAGCCCCCTGTTTCATCGCGGTGAGACGGCGCGCATCGAGAAGGCCGCGCGTCGCATCGGTGAGCGGCACGAGGCAGACGAGGATGTCGCTTTTTTTCAGCAATATTTGCAGCCCGTCATCGCCGGTCAGCGTTTCCACGCCCGCGATTGCCTTGTCCGAGCGGCTCCAGCCGGCGACGTTGAACCCGGCATGGGTGAGGCGCTGCGCCGCGGCCGTGCCGAGCGCGCCGAGGCCGAGCAGGCCGATGGTCATCTCGCCGGGGTGGCGGTAGTCCAGCTCCTGCCAGAGCGCCTTTTGCTGGTTCTCGCGATAGGCGGGCATGTCGCGTTGCAGATAATAGGTCCATGCCAGCACGGCCTCCGCCATGACGCGGGAAAGCTCCGGGTCCTTCAACCGGACGATGGGCGGTGTCTTCTCGCCCAGTTCCAGCACCAGCCGTTCGACGCCGGCCCACAGACTGTGAATCCATGTGAGGCCCGGAAGTGCGGCAATATCGGCCGGATCGGGATTGGCGACGATGGCGAAATCCACTGCCAGTTTCTGGTCGTCGGTCAACTCCGAGAAGGACAGGATTTTCTCCTGCGGCATGGCGGTGCGAAGCGCCTCCTTCCAGACGGATTCCGTTTCCGCATTCATCCGCGAAACAAAGGCGATGGGTGATGGCATGGGGTAGGTCCTGCTGATTGTGGCGTTGGCCATCAATGCGCAGTTTTGGAAGGTAACGCCATAGGCAGCAGGTGGGATTTTACGATTCTTCCGTCATGCCGGACTAGATCCGGTATCCAGCCGCCGCGCGTTGGTGCGGTGCCAAGACCCCTTTCAGCCCAAGGACTTGGGCTGGCTGGACCCTCGGCTCGGGGGGAACGGCGCAAGGCAGCGTGAGCCTCCGTCGTTTCGACGGCCCCGCTTACCAGGGCCGCCGTTATCGCCATCAGGCGTTTTCCTTCACCGGCGGCTTGGCGTCGCCGTAATAGGCCGAGAAACTCTCGTGATAATGTTCCGAACCGCCGGGGCCGGCATAACGCTGCAATTCCGTCATGTCGGTCTTGTTGAGCACGATGCCGAGCGTCTTGTTGGCGATCTGCGGTTCGTTGGCCATCAGGTTCTGCACCATCTGGATTGGCGTCTTGCCCCACTCGGTGACGAAGACGAAACCGTCCACCTGCGGCGCAAACGCCTTGGCATCAATGACGGGAACGACGGGCGCAAGGTCGACGATGATGTAGTCGCAGGCTTCGCGGGCAGAATCGATGAATTTGCGCATGCCGGAGGAGGAGAGAAGCTCGCTCGAATGGGCAAACTGGTTGCTGGTGGAAACCGGCAGGATGCCCATTTTCGTGCGCGTATCCACCTTCACCGCCTGCGTCCACGGAACTTCATCGAGCACGACTTCCACCAGACCGGCGGATTGGCGTGTCGTCAGCATGCGGCTGAGGCCGGGATTGCGGATATCGGCATCCACCACCAGCGTGCGCTTGCCTGTCGAAGCGATCAGCCCGGCGAGATTGAGCGCCACGACCGATTTGCCTTCATTCGGCAGGCAGGAAATGACGCCGATGACCCGGCACTGGCGCTCCTGAATGACGACATCTGCCGTCAACTTCACGTTGCGAAGCGTCTCGGCAAAGCTGGAACGTGGACTGTCGACGGCAAGGCGCAGCATTTTCTGGAACGAAACCTGGCCGCTTTCGTCAAGTGTGGTGTTTTCGCTGCCGGGAGTGGCGGCGCTGTTGCCCGGTTTGGCGATTTCCACGCCACGTTCGCCGATAAAGGGCAGGTAACCCAGAAAGCGCATGCGCAGATTGTCGCGCACATCGTTGCCGGTGTGGAAGAAACGGTCGCGAAATTCGAGAAGCGCTGCGATACCGCCGCCCAGCATCAGGCCCAGAACGATGGACAGGGCCATGGTCATGGTCTTTTTCGGGCTGGAAGGTGATGTCGGCAGACCGGCTTCGGAGATGATGCGCGCTTTGGCGATCGGCAGCGACTGTTTCTGCGAGGCTTCCTCGAACCGGCCGAGATAGGACTGGTAGAGGGTACGCAGTGCCGTTGCCCGCTGCTCGAGTTCGCGCAGCTGCACCATGGTGATGTTGGCCTCGGAATTGCGGCCTGCCACCCGGTCGATATTGTCGCGCAGCGACTGCACGCGGGAATTGGCGACGTCATATTCGTTCTTCAGGCTGCCGGTCAGCTGCTGTAATTCCTGATAGATCTGCCGCGACACTTCCTTCTTTTCGGCGTCCAGCGCCACCGCCTGCGGGTGGTCGGCGCCGAATTGCTGGACGATGCCCTGCTGTCGGTCGGAAATGGTGATGTAGCGTTTGCGAAGATCCTGAATGACCGAATTGTCGGTGTCGCGGGCCGAAACCACGGCATTGTCGACAGCCGCATCCGGTCCCCGGTCGATGATCGATTTATACTGGCTGTAGCGGGCGGACGCTGTCGCGGCATCCGCCTGCGCGGCAATCAGCTGGCCGTTCAGGTCGGCAAGCTGGCCTTCCGACATCAGCTCGCCGCGCGAGGAGACGATGTTGTTGTCCGACTTGAATTTCTGCACCGCCAGCTCCGCCGCCTGGGCGCGCTGGTTCAAATCGGTCATGCGTTCCTGCAACCATACGGAGGCGCGTTCGCTGGCGTCGAAATTGGCGTTCAGCTGCTCGGTCAGGTAAGCCTGCGCATAGGTCTTGGCGATCTGCGCGGCGAGCTGCCGGTCGGTCGAGCGGGTGGAGATGGCGATGACCGAGCTGCGGCCCACACGTTCCACCGTCAGCGACTGCTGCAGCACGGCGGCGGCCTTTTCACGGCGCCCGGCGCGGATGGCGGCTTCGGAAGCCGGCGGATCGCCCGGCAGGACGAGATCGAGGATACCACGCACGGAGATCTTGACGAGTTCGACCGGCGACATCGGCGGATTGACGATGGTGTCGTTCTCGTCGAGCCTGGCCTTGTCGACCACGGTCAGCGCCATTTCCTTGGATTTGAGGATTTCCACGGCGCTGGCGATGCGGTTGTCGACGATCTGCGCGGCGGGCACCGGCGATTCCTCTTCCGCATAACGGGAAAGGCTTTCATCCAAGAGCACCTGCGTCATCGCGGTGTAAACGGGGGTCGCAAGCACCAGATAAAGACCGGCCAGAACCACGGCGGCAATGACGGAGGCGGCAATGACATTGGCGCGGCGCACCACGGCGGCCCACAGGCGGTCGAGGTCGATGAACGTGTCGGAATCCTTGCCGGATTCCGGAAAACCAATATTGGATTTAAAGGTCTTGTGGTGCATGGACCTACCTTGTGAATTAAAAATGGTACGCGGGAAGCCGAGCCACACTCGCCTTCCCGCCTCCCGTTATTGGTGCGCCGGCCGCCTCCCCCGGCGGCGCGATGAAAGTCAGGCCGCCTGGACGCGGCTTTCGTGGTTCGCCAGCAGTTCCTTCACGGAAGCGAGAACCTGCGCCTCCATGTCGGCCCGCAGCAGCGAGAAGGCGACATTGGCGGCGATGAAGCCCTGCTTGCTGCCGCAGTCGAAGGTGCGACCGCTGTATTTCTGTGCATGGAAAGCCTGCTTTTCGGCAAGCCGCTTCATGCCGTCGGTCAGCTGGATTTCATTACCCGCGCCGCGTTCCTGCTTGGCGAGAATATCGAAGATTTCCGGCTGCAGGATGTAGCGACCGTTCAGGTAATAATTCGAAGGTGCCTTGGACGGTTCCGGCTTTTCGACCATTTCGGTGACGGAAAAGCCGTGATTGACCTTCTGGCCGACGCCGACGACGCCATAGGACGAGACCTCTTCCGGCAGGCATTCCTCGACGCCGAGAATATTGCCGCCGACTTCATCATAAAGTTCCATCAGCCCGGCAATACAGCCGCGTGCGCCATAGGAGACCATGTCCGGCAACAGCAGCGCGAAAGGCTCCTTGCCCACCAGTTCACGCGCACACCAGACGGCGTGGCCGAGACCGAGCGGCACCTGCTGGCGTGTATAGCTGACGGTGCCGGCAACGGGCAGCATCTTTTCCAGCTGCAAAACCTGCACGGTCTTGCCGGAGCGGGTCAGCGTGTTGATGAGTTCCGGTGCGCTGTCGAAATAGTCTTCGATGGCGGTCTTGTTGCGGCTCGTTACAAAAATAATGTGCTCGATGCCGGCCTGCATGGCCTCATCGACAGCATATTGCACGACCGGCCGGTCGACGATCGTCAGCATTTCCTTCGGCATCGCCTTGGTGGCGGGCAAAAACCGCGTGCCGTTGCCGGCTACCGGAATGACGGCTTTTCTGACAGTTCTCTTCAGGTCCATCGCGTTCTCCTTCATCAAGGTTTGATCTGTCCCCAGTCCCCGCGCAGATTTCGTCTACGCGTCAATTTCACGAAATCTGTCTTTTCACCCCTGTATTCGCTCCGGGCGCGAACATCGCGTCCCGCAGCCTCCTCAGCCGCACTGCAATGGGCATTCTTAAGTGCCCCAGCACGGCAGGATCCCTGATCGTGGTCTTCAAGGCGCCGAGTACCGAGCGGCGCTTGATGTTTTCCACCAATGTCAAAAAATTATGCGCCAGCCGCAGGCTGCGGGCTCTCGCCTGCTGCGCATCCATGGCGGCCGGCAGCAATGTGTAATGGCTCAGGAATTCCTGATCCGCCCGCATCATCGCCTCGACGTGATGAAGTTCGAGCACGCGCGAGATCGAGCCTTCGCGGATATTGTAGACGTAACCCGGCTTCGGTTCGATGACGCAGAGGCCGCCGGCGGCGAGCGCCGAGGCGAGCAGGATATAATCCTCGCCGATGCGGATATCCTCGCGGAAACGCAGTCCCTCGCCATTCAGGAAATCGCGCCGGAACATTGGCTTCATGTAACCGAAATTGAAGGTGGCGCGGAACAGGATGTTGGAGGAAATGAAGTCCTCAAGGGTAAGGACCGGCCTTTCCTCCAGAAACTCTTCCGGAAACATGGTCTCCATCGGCCTGCCGTCGGTGTAGACGACGTCGAGATTGTCGACCGCGATTGCCGCACTTGCGGCTTCCGCCCGGCACATCATGCAGGCGGAGCGTTCCGGGCGAATGATATCGTCGGAATCGAGCACGGCGATCCAGCGGCCGGTCGCGGCCTCGATGCCGGCATTGCGCGCACCGCCCGGACCGAGATTTTCTTCGAGCGCAAGCAGGCGTACACGCGGGTCGATGGCGGCGATCGCCTCAACGAGCGGTATGGTGTCATCGGCGGAGCGGTCGTCGACGACGACCACCTCCAGCGTCACTCCCTGCTGGTCGAGCGCGCTTTGAATGGCGGCTTCAATCGTATCGGCGGCATTATAGGCGGCGATGACGAAGCTGATATCAGGCGGGGAGGTGAGGTTTTCCATCAGGTCGCCTCCACCGCGCCATATTGGCGGATTTCACGCACGCCGAAGGCGCCGCTCACGGAACCCATATGCAGCGCGCCGCGCAGCGCATAGCGGTTGCGGCGCACGGCATTGAAACCGTTCAGCCCGGCGAAGACGCCGCAATAAAGCACCTTGGAACCGGCCTTCAGCACCTGTATCACGCGGCGTATGCCGGGTTTCTTTTCCGCCAGCACGCGGCCATGGGTCTGGCCGGAGCGGAAGCGGCGTTTGGCAAGCCACATGAAACGGGCGCGGCTTTCCGGCACCGGCTCCGACAGAACGGCATCTTCCGCAAAGACGATACGGCCGCCAGCGGCGTGAAGGTGCGAGAAGAAATGTGTGTCCTCGCCACCGCTCTGGCCGAGAGCCAGCGCGAAACGTCGGCCCTTCACCGAGGGTGCATCCATCCTGAGAAGCGTGTTGCAGGTATAACCGGTGATGATCTCGCCGTTGACCCAGACCGGAACGGTCGAGTGAAAATCGCCGCGTTTCATCCATCCCGGTGCATTGTCCCGGTAAACTGCCGTGACGGGGCCAAGAACGGCTTCCGCGCCTGTCTCGTCGGCCTTTTTCAGCAGGGCGGCGAGCCAGTGCGGCGGGGCGGTCTCGTCATCATCGATGAAGGCGAGATAATCTGCCCTGCATTCCGACAGGCAGGCATTGCGGGCAATCGAAATATTCGATTTCGGGCAATGAACATAGGTGATCTCAAAGGGCGCGGCTTCGCGCAGCCGGTCCACACTCACCCTGGCGCTTGGCTCCTCGTCATTATCGGCGACGATCAGGCGAATTTTCACGCCTTCCGGCACCTCCAGCTCGAAGAGTGACAGAAGTGTGGCGACGAGCGCCGGGCGTCTGTAGGTGCAGATGCCGATATCGACGGTTCTCGAATCATGCGGGCGGGTGATGGTGTTGTCGGTCATGAGACAGCCTTTCTTCCCCGGAATTTCAGGAGTTCCAGCCAGAAGCCGGTGGACCAGGCCAGATGCATCACCATCGCCGAAAAGGCGGCGAGCGGGCCGTATGGGTTTTTCTGACCTATTGCCATCCACAAGCCATAACCCACACATGCGGCGATCCAGAGGCCGAGCGGAATAAGTGCTGCCCAATGGATGAGCGACAGCAAGGCAAAGATGAACACCGGCAGCACGGCAAGCGGAATCATCTGGCGGATTTTCGGGATCGACCGGTGCTTCAGGAGGTTCTTCGCACGGCCGCGGCCATAGGCGAGATATTGCCGGAACAGCGGCATGACGCTGGCGCGCGGATAATAGGTCATGCGGGTCTTGTCGGTCATCCAGATGCGGAAACCGGATTTGCGCAGTCGGAAATCCAGTTCGGCATCCTCGTTGTGGCTGAAGCTCTCGTCATAACCGCCGACCGCATCGAAGGCGGCAATCCGCATCAATGCGTGATGGCCGTGGTCGATCCAGTGGCCTTTGGCGCCTTCGCGGTGCTTGGAGCCGCCATTGCCGAGCTTGGAATTCTGGGCAATCGCCGTCGCCTTCTGAAACAGCCCGTGGCCGACCGTATCCATGGCGACGACAATGGAATCCGCGCCGGTGCGCTCGGCGTCTTCGATCAGCCGCTGGCAATAATCATCGGGATAATCACCATGGGCATCAATGCGGATGAGGTAGTCGAAATCCTCGCCGAAGGTGGCGACGGCAAGGTTGATGCCGGCGCTCTGGATGCGCTTCGGATTGGCGAGAAGCGTCACGCGCTCGTCCTTCGCCGCGAAGGCGGACACGATATCGCGGGTTCCATCCGTGCTGCCGCCATCGGCAACGACGATGCGGAAAAGACGCCCGTTCATCGCGCCGGTGAATTTGACAAGCAGTCCCTCGATCGTTTTTGCCTCATTGAGGCAGGGAATGACGATCAGCGTTCTGATGCCGGAATGACCAAGATCTTCCATGATTTGCCCCCTACGCACTACACGGGTGAAAACTGCGCATCACGGGCATGGCCGGAGGCGGATTTGGCAAGCGAGGACAAGTGCTGGACCAGTTGACGGCAATCGTCGCGGTCGGTCAGCCATTGTTTCCTGTCGAGTGCCGAGAGGGTGTTGAAGGCGGCCGCATAGGTTTGCGGGTTCATCCGGGCAAACAGTGCGGCCAGATCATCAGCACCCGCATTTTGCAGGACGAAGCCGATATCGCGCTTTTCGGTGAAGCGGGCAGTTTCCGTGCCGGCAAGCGCAATCGGCAGGGTGCCATAAAGGCAACCTTCGTAAAGCCGGTTGGGCAGGAGCCAGCTGGAATTCTGGCCCTCCTCGAAAAAGTCGATGGCCCAGGTGAACTGCACCTCGTTGTAGATGGTCGCGAGATCCTCGGGGTTCTTGTAAGGCCCATGGAAATGCACATGCGGGGCTGCGGCCACAAAGCCATCGAAATCGGCAAATTCCGAATAGGCCGGCCGGCCGCGCAGGATGATTTCGACCCTGCCTTCCATGCGGCGGGCAAATTCGGCGAGGATTTCGAGCGATTTGCGGCAGCGAAGCGCGCCGAACCAGCCGATTTTCCAGGGCTCGCCGGGGGCGGGCGGGCGTGGCTGCGGGGCAGCGGCAACGGTGGCGTCAAGCGCCAGCACCTTGTTTTCCTGCAAGAGGACGGGAAGGTTGAGCCCCGAGACGGGCTTGAAATAATGCTCCACGAAAGCAGGAGAACTCGTCACCAGCAGCTTGGCGTCACGGGCGAAATAACGCTGCGCGGCATTCAGCAACTGCCCGGGCTTGCCCTTGTTCAGAAGCAGGCGGTGAATGTCGAGACATTCGTAAACCAGCGCTGGCTGGTTGGAATAGATGGACATGGCGCGCTTTGCCAGGGCCAGCATTTCCAGATTTCGGGCGAGGATGACATCGGGAACCGGGATGTCGCGCAAGGTTTTGCCGAGCGAAAGGCTGGCTTTTGCCACCGCCGCCATGCGCTGCAGAAACTGCCCGTCGGCGGTTTCTCCGAGCACAACGGGAACGACACTCTCGATTTCCGCCAGCCGGTTCTGACCGCGCCGGAAACCGGCCAGCGTGACCAGCGCCCCACCCGCCAGCAAGGTCAGCACCCGCCGGCGAATGGCGGGATCCGACAGATCATGCGCGAGGTAAAGAACATGGGTCATGCGGGGTTCCGGTTTTTAAGAACGGTCAGTTGAGGGCGCAGGCGATGGATTCCGGGAACTGGCACTTGTCGCCGAGCGCCGTGAAGGCGAAACGGTCGACGATCATCTGCGTCGCGCCGGCATAAGAAAACGCGCCCATCCAGTCCTTCAGCGTGTCGGTTCCCCACAGGCTGAAGAAAATCTTCTGGGCGTTTTGCGGGATTTTCGTCTCGTCCGTCACTTCATGGACGAGCTTGCCGTTGACGTAATAGCGCAGGCGCTGCGGCTCCCATACGAAGGCGTAATCGTTGAAGCCGGCATCGGCTCCCCCCTCCACCGGCACCAGCTTCTCATTGCCGCCCTTGGCGGAAATATACTGGTTGAGCTGCACCTTGCCGGTATTCTTGCCCAGCACCTCGAAGTCGATTTCGTCATGCGGCTTCTTGTCGGTCGGCCCGATATAGGTAAAGAAGGCGGAGTTCAGGCCCGAGCCGGTGGCGGCTTTCATCCGTGCTTCATAGGTGCCGTAGCGATAACGCCCCTTGGTCTGGATCTCACCGCAGGCGAATTTGCGATCGCCGGCCTTGGCTTCCTCGAAGCCGAGCGTGAGCTGGCCGTTTTCCACCGTTGCCAGCTTCTTCGACCAGGTGCAGTTCTGGTGCGCGCCGTTGTTCCAGCCGTCGGAGACGTACCAGAAGCTTCTGTCCATGGAATCGAAGTTCTCGATGAAGGATGCGCCATTCCCTTCCTGCGCCTGGCCCGGCGTCGCAAAAGGGGCGGCCAGAAGGGCCGCGGCGAGAAAAATGCGTGTCTGAACGCGGGTGACAAATGTTGTCATTAGTTCACCTCTGTCGTTGCGAATAAAGCGTTTCGGATGTCGGCGGGCCGATCATGGCGGCCCGTTTTGCCGCAAAGTCGGCCTTCGTCTTGCCTTTGCCGTTCCGGCTTCCGGTCAGCACGGAATAGAGGGCTGGCAGATATTTGCGGGTCTGGGCGTTGCTGATCACCAGAATGACGAAGGCGGAAAGCGTCGCGCTGATATAGAAGGCGGGATAGAAATCCGGTCCGCCCTTGTTCCACACCATCCACATGATGACGAGCAAAGGGTAGTGGGCGCAGAATATCCAGAAGCTCAGGCTGCCGGTTTCGGCAAGCCGCTGGCCAAGCCGGCTGCGGATCAGGATCGCCGAGGAAACCCAGAAACCAAGTGCGCCGAAGACCGCAAGCAGATTGCGCGACATATTGAGCCAGAAGGTGAATTCCGGACCGGTGAAATAAAGTCCCGTCGCCAATATGGCCGAGGCGGCAAAGGTTAGCGCCATGATCGGCACGGCATAGGGGTCAAGCGCCTTGACATCGACCCGGTGCAGCGCAAGCGCAATGCCGAGCGAGAAGCTGAAAAGGATGGATTTTTTCTGGACGATGAAGATCGTCAGATCCGGCATGGCGGTGATGATGAGCAGGATCGCCAGCGTCGGCAGCGCGAAGCGGCGCATCAGAAAAGCGAGCACCGGCGACAGCAGGATGCAGACGAAGAGATCACGCAGGAAATAAAGCGGCACATTCACCGGCAACTCTTCGAGCGCCGTTCCGTGGCTGATGATTTCACGCGGGCTGGCGTTCCACAGGTCAGGGAAATAACCCACGCCGACATCGAACAGCTGGATCAGCAGCACGACGGAAAACAGCGCGCCATTCCAAAGGAGGAAAGGCAGCAGCACGGTTTTCGACTTGGAGCGGATTGTCGCCGGATAATCGAAACTGCTCATGCCGCGGCGAAACAGAAGGTAACCGGAAATGGCGCTGAGACAGGGCACGCCGATGCGGAACAGGGCATCGCCCAGAAAAACGCGCAGCCAGTCGAAGAAGCCGTAAAGGCCAAGAAACGGGCTGGTTTCGGCATTGTGCGGCACATGGACGAACACAATCCCCGAGATCAACAATATGCGCATCAAATTGATACGGGAGGATAGGTTCTGATCGACAGTCACATCAGTCACCCCTATTGGGCGGCGTCCACCCACGCCGCGTTGCAACCAGAGCGAACTTAAGCCCGCGCTGGAAAGTCTGGTTTCGACTTTGGGATAAAATGTGGCGACGCGGGAAAAACACAAGCTTAGAATTTGCGGGTGATTGTCTGGCGTTAGCGCCATTCTTGCCGCCGAGAAAATTCAAGAGATTGAAATTGCTATAATTTCCGCAAAGTCTGGCATCGTTAAAAATCGCTGAAGCGTGCGAAATTGTCATTTGTCGCGATGTTGCGCTGCAAAAACAGCTGTTACGTGCCCTTGCCGCGGTGAATGAAATCACCGCGGAAAAGCCGCTTCACGGCGGAAATGAGGCGCGTTTTTTTATGAGGTTGCTAACCTTGGGTTGCGGCGTCCTGCACGCGCCGGGATTTGACCATTCCGAAGATTTTTTTGAGCAGCGCACGCTCGGTCAGCAGGATGAGCACCGCATAGATGACGCCACCGACAGCGGCGCCGATGAGGACCTGAAGGGTGGCGCTGGGGATACGGTCCGCAAGGATGTGAAGCAGATAGCGCACCGCAAGACCCATGATCAGCGCTGCGATCATCGGCCTGCTGCTGACGTAAAGGCCGCGGAAAAACGGCGTGTCGCTCGCCTTGAACACCGCCCAGGAATAGGCAACCAGCGTCACCGCATTGACGATGCACAGCCACACCATGGCATCGATCAGCGTGCCATAAAGGGCGGCGAGCCAGACCGCGACCGTAGTGACGATGGCGCGGATCGTCGCCGACCAGAACAGCACGCGGCCGTAACCCGCGCCCTTCAGATAGGGGATGAAGGTGCTGCAGGGCGTCAGAATGGCCTTGGAAAGTGCCAGAAGACCGAGAACTGGCCAGGCATAGGCCCAGTTCTGCCCGAAGATCACCAGCATGGCCGGTTCCGCTACGGCCCAGAGGCCGAACATCATCGGCGCCAAAAGCACGGTCAGCACCTGGGTACTGAACATCAGCGCGTCGCGGCGGCGCTGCGGGTCGTCCATCATGCGGCTGAAGGCGGGAAACAAAACGCCCATGACGGCGGACAGAACCACCTGGTTGGGGATGCTGGCAAAGCGGTTGGAGGCGGAATAGGCGCCGGCATCCGCCAGCCCGAGATGTCGGGCGATCACCACCATCGGCGACTGGAAGGTGACGAAATTGGCGATTTCCGAGCCCATAAGCCCCGAGCTGAAGCCGAGAAGCGGTACCAGCCGGCGCGGTTTCATGACGAAACGCGGGCAATAACGGGACACGGCGTAAAGCCCGACGAGCCGGATGAGGGCGGCGGCAAATAGCTGGATGATAAGCGCCCAGACGCCGAAGCCGAGAAAGGCGAGAGCCACTGCGACAATGGCCGCAATGCTTTCCGATGCCATGCTCCACAGCGCGTCCTTGCTGAAATTCATGCGCCGGGCGAGCAGCGAATAGGCGACATCGCCGGCAAGCTGCAGCGGAATGAGGAAGGCCATGATGCGCAGGAGATAGGCGCTTTCCACCGCGCCGAGCAACCCGCCGAAAAATTCCGCCCAGATGTAAAGGGCGGCGGCCATGGTGCAGGAAATCGCCAGATTGGCCCAGAAGACGGTATGGATCGTATCCATATCCTCTTCCTTCTCGACGATCAGCGCGGAGGTCAGTCCTGCGCCGGCGATCATGGTCAGGAACTGTACAACCGTAAGTCCTACCGCAACCACGCCGAATTCTTCCGGGGAGAGCAGTCTTGCAAGAATGGGGACCGTGACAAATTTAAGCCCGAATGTCCCTGTTTTTGATAAAACGCTCCAGCCGACATTCGTGGTGATGGTCTTTACATTTGGCGCTGGGGGCATACAAGCATCCTGTTTCTGGAGGCCGGCGGGAGGAAAGCCGGTTGGGAGTTGCCGATACCATCGGGGCCGCTTTTAGGATCGGGCCCGACACTTCTTGATCAACGCAAGGGGCGAAACAATGGCAAGATTTACTGTCGTCATTCCCTATTACCAAAAGCAGCACGGTGTCTTGGGACGTGCGCTCGCATCGGTTTTTGCGCAGACTTACCAGGATTTCGATCTTGTCATCGTGGATGACGAATCGCCATACCCGATCGACAAGGAACTTGCGGAACTTTCGCAGGTTGAGAAAGACCGGATTATCGTCATTAAACAGGCCAATGCCGGTCCGGGCGGCGCCCGCAACACCGGTCTCGACCATGTGCCTGAGGGTACCGACTATGTCGCTTTCCTCGATTCCGACGATATCTGGACACCCGATCATCTGCAGAATGCGGCCTTCGCGCTAGAGACTTACGGCGGCGAGTGCTATTGGGCATCCATGCAGGCAAGTGACGAATTTTATTATCATTTCGCCATTTCCGAACTGGAAAAGAATGAGGGCGCGGCACGGCTTTCCGAGAAGCCGCTGGTGATCGAGCTGCCGGATCTCGCAAGCGTCATGCTGCGCAACTGGAGCTTCCTGCATCTCTCCTGCATGGTGATCGGCCGTCCGCTTTTTGAAAGGATCCGTTTCGACCCGGCGCTTCGTCTGGCGGCCGAAGACGTGTTGTTTTTCTGCGATTCCATCCTTGCATCGAAGCGCACGCTGCTGTGTGACGATGCGGGCGCGATGCGCGGAATGGGCGTCAATATCTTCCACAGCATCGACAATACCTCGCCGGAATTCCTGCGCCAGCAGTTCAATACCTGGGTGGCGCTCGATACGCTGGAAGGCCGTTTTTCACGCCGGCCGGCCGATGTTGCCTCCATTGCTTCCTATAAAAACACGGCGCGCAAACAGGCGCTGTGGAGCCAGGCGGGCAATCTGAAACGGCGCAAGGCACCCGAATTCGGGCTGCTGCTGAAGTGGGCGATGCGTGATCCGGCACTTCTGCGGGCTGCTTTCGAACTCGGTGCGGGAAAAATCGTCCGCTCACGATAAGCGAATTCTCGCCCGCAAGAATTTATATGTTTTTCACCCCAGGAGTGACCTCATGAAACCTTACCACTGGGAATCTCACCACGGCAATTTCGGTGATGATCTCAATCTGTGGCTGTGGGATTTTCTGCTCCCCGGCCTGCGCGATGTGCATGATGATGTCATGCTGGTCGGCGTCGGCACCGTTCTGAACGATGTTCTTTTGCCCGCAAAACAGCGCAAGCTGGTCATCGGCAGCGGTTATGGTTATGGCGCGGTGCCGGATACCAGCACCGAATTCTGGGATATTCGCTGCGTGCGCGGCGAAAAAACCGCCGCCAAGCTCGGGCTTTCCCCGGAAAAGGGCATCGTCGATCCGGCCGTGATGGTAACGGAGATGCCGGAGTTCAAAAACCTGCCGAAACTTCACAAGAAGACCTTCGTTCCCCATTGGGAATCGGCGGAATTCGGCATGTGGGAAACCGTGTGCGAACCGGCGGGTCTGACCTACCTTGACCCGCGCGGCGAGGCGAAAGCCGTCATCCGCGCCATCGCCCAGTCGGAATTCATCGTTGCCGAATCGATGCACGGCGCAATCCTAGCCGATGCCTTCCGCGTGCCATGGGTCGCGGTCAGCACTTCGCCGTCGATCAACAGCTTCAAATGGAGCGACTGGGCCAACAGCGTGGGTGTTGAATATCAGCCGCGTTATGTTCCGGTTTCCACTCGCGCCGAGGCCGCGAAAAAGGGCTCGCGCTTCTGGGGCATGAGCTTCCCGCCGCCATCAGCCCCCGTCATCACTGATGCCGGTTCTGCCCCGGCGCATGAGGGCCCGGCGCATGAGGGTGATGTGATGGTCCGGCCGCAGGAAACGCAACCCCGGTCATTGCGCAAACTGGCGAAGCAGGTGCTGGCCGCACCTTCCACGCTGGCGCTCTGGCAGGCAAGCCGTGCGGAGCCGCGTCTCAGCCCGGATGGCCGGCTGGAGGAGCGCAAGGAGCGTTTTGCCGCCGTTCTGGAAACGGTGAAGCGGGATTATCTCTGAGGGTGAAGGCAGTGGATGCGGCAGAGAACTCCCTGCCGCCTTTACTCGGGAATGCCGTCCTCTGACTTCTCTGTCGTCATTGCTCGCACGCCGCTCATGCCAATTGCGCCGACGTCATCCTCGGGCTTGTCCCGAGGGTCTGCAACGTTTCGATTTTGTTCAATGGGATTAGATCCTCGGCACAGGGCCGAGGATGACGGCAGAAAATTTGGTGAGGTGGTCTTTCCCCCTCACGAAACCGGCGTGCCATCCAGCAGATAACGCACATCCCGCACTGGCGGCGATTTGCGGAAGCGGGCGGTCTTGTCGCTCCAGATGCCGCGCGTGATGGCGGGCAGGGCGGGCAGCCGCACAAGGGCGTGGCTCAGTGCGCCGCCCATGCCTTTCTGCTTTTTTGCATCGAGAAAATGGCGCAGCTCGAATTTGGCGCGGACATGTCTTTCATGTTCGCGCAGGATCGCCGTTTCCTCCGCGGAAAGCTTGCAGCCCGCCAGAATCGCCCTGTCCGCCTCGTATAAGCGGCGAAGATCGTCGGTGCGATGACGGCCGCTCAACGAGTTGCCGCGCACGATCGCGCCATAACCGCAATGGCGGATGACCTTGTAACGGGCGCCGGCGGCAAGTGCGCGTACATAAAGCTCATAGTCCTCGCCAAGCCGCAGCGCCTCGTCGTAACGCAGCGCGTGTTTGTCGAGAAAAGCGCGGCGTATCACCGGTTTCAGGAAGCCGGTTTCCCCGCGTTCGATGCCGGGCCTGGAAATATTGCCTTCCACGAATTCCGTGAGCGACAGATACCGCGCCTGCGGTTCAAAGCGTGCTGGCTGCAGGGAGGAGGCGCCGGGAACCGATTGCTGGATGAAGGCAATATTGTCGGCCACGAGGTCCCAGTCGTCATCGGCCAGCATGGCGGCAAAACGGCCGCTGAAAAAGAAATCATCCGCATCGAGAATGCTGATGAGCGGGGCAGAGGAAATCGAAATCGCATGGTTGCGGGCCGCCGAAGGGCCGCGATTGACGTCGAATCGCACAACCCTCAAACGCCCCGTGCCGTCATCCGCCGCATGCGCAACTTCGCTCGTCGTGTCGGTGGAACCGTCGTCGATCACGACGACCTCACCGACTTCCGGCTCCGCGAGGGCGGAGCGTATGGCGATATCGATCGTTTCGGATGCATTTTTCGCAGCGATGATGACGCAAATGGGCTGTGAACCGCTCACCATGTGTTGTCCTTCTGCTTTGACCAACCGTCAGGATTTGGCCAGCAGAAAGTGTCAGGCGTGTGGATGCAAGCGATTTTTTTGCGACGCAATAAAAGAAGATGCGCGAAGCGTCACATATCCGTCAGTTTCGCACCATGTGGCGGGGCGCTTTTAGCCGTATCCGCCGTCAGGGTTTCCGCGGCACGATCCCGCGAGAAGGTCTCCCGCATCCGCCGTTTTTCCCGGGCGACGAGAACCAGAATCCCAATAAAATAACCGACTTGCAGAATGACGGCGCAGATGAGGGTCTGGATGAATGCCGTATAGAAGGAGCCGTGGATGAAATATGTGGCAACCGCAAAGGTAAGCAATGCACCGATCATGCTGAAAAAAACACGAGGTGCATACATGGTGCTCTCCTCCCGAGAACGATTTCTCCATTTCTGACTGCGGTGCGGCATTCTTTTTTCTTTGCAAGAAATATACGATGAGACCGGTGTTGTTTCAACACACATATACTTCTTCTAAGGGTTGCGGCATGAAATTTCGGTAATCTCGATTGGTAAATTCCTCGGTAATTGCTGATTCGCCCCGACCAGGCCTGCCGAAAACACCCGTTCCTGCTTCTGAGAGGCGGTAAAACCCTTTCGCCGACGGCCCTTGCGAGCCGTCTTGGGCGCTCTGCAGACTTCGTTAACCATCTCGCCTTTAAAAAGTCGGTATTGATTCCTCAGCAAGAGCAAGGTGCCCGCGTGACAACGAGTTCAGAAGTAATCGCCTTTCCGGCAAAGAACCGCATTGCCGACGTAAAACGATGTGCAACCATGCTCGACCGGCTGCATGGTGTGGAGGCGAATGATTTCTGGCGCAGGGAGTGCCGTGAACTGGCCGCCCGTCTGACGGCGCTCGGTTATGAGGACGCCGCCATGCGGCGCGAGGTCATGGAATTTCAAAATGCGGTACAGGCGGAATTGTGGACGGGTGACGTTGCGCCCGAGGCGCGCCGCGACAGCCATTGAGGCTTTGGGATTTCCCATAAAAAAGCCGGCGGGTGTCACACCTGCCGGCTTTTTTGTTGATTCCCGTTTGATCAGGAGGCGCTGGCGCCGCGCGTGCGGGCCACGCCGTCCAGTGCCGGCTTGTATTTCGGGTCGAGTCGGGCCGCATGCCCGTAGGACTTGGCAGCCTTGGGCATCTCGCCGCGCCGCTCATAGACCAACGCCTGGTTGGCCCAGGATTCTGCCACGTTGCCATCCAGCGAAATGGCGTGGTTGAAATCGGCAAAGGCGTTTTCGTCGTCATTCAGCGCGACATAAGAAAGGCCACGGCCGTTATAGGGCTCCGGCGATGTCGACGAAAGCGAGATTGCCTTGGAGAAGTCCTCGATGGCCTGCGCATGCTGGTTGCGCAGCTGGTAGATCAGGCCGCGATTGTGCCAGGCGCGTCCGTCGGTGGTTTCCAGCTCGATGGCGCGGGAAAAATCGTTGAAGGCTTCGTTCACGCGCCCGGACTGGCGGTAAAGATTGCCGCGGCCGATCAACGCCACATCATAGCTCGGGTTGATCTGCAGGGCGGCGTTGTAGTCCTGCAGGGCCTGCTGCTGCTGCCCGGTATTGCGATAGACGAGCGCGCGGTTGGCATAGGCCTGATAAAAGCGCGGATTGAGCTGCAGCGCCTTGTTGAAATCCTCGATGGCACGGCGCGAATCGCCGGCACGGCCATAAGCCGAACCACGGACATTGTAGCCTTCCGGATCCTGCGGATTGGCGTTGATGACCGAGGTCAGCGAGGCGATGTTTTCCTGCGAACCCTGGGCGCGGTCGATTCTGAACACATCTTCCGTCTGGTTGGATGTCGCACAGCCGGAAAGACCGGCAAGAACGGTGCAGACGACCAGAGAAGCGCGAAACCCTCTGTTGTTTTTCAATGGCATCCGGTGCCTGGAGGCATCGGCGTTTTTCACAACACAGGCGTCGACAGCGATCATTCGGTGTGGGTTCCCTCGCAGGCCGGTCTCACGGTCGTTTTCAAGAGCGTTCTCCGGCCACAAACACAAAGAGCGGCGGCGAATTGATCGCCCCCGCCCAACAAGCATTCAAAAACGTCCAAAAGACGGCCTATTAACGGCCTGCGCGGGGGCCTGCAACCAGACCTTCGCGCTGTGCACGCTTGCGTGCCAGCTTGCGAACGCGGCGAACGGCTTCAGCCTTTTCGCGGGCGCGCTTCTGGGAGGGCTTTTCGTAATAATCGCGCATTTTCATTTCACGGAAAATGCCTTCGCGCTGCATCTTTTTCTTCAGGGCGCGGAGCGCCTGATCAACGTTATTGTCGCGGACTAGTACCTGCACGTGAATCCCGTTCCTTTAGTTTGGTTATCTTGCTGTGTGAATAAAGGCATTCGCACGCAAACAAAAAATGGTCCGTCCGGCTGTCGAGCTGGGCGATTGGTGACGTGCAATAACAGATCATTTGCAGCAAGTCCAGCCGGTAGCGCATAATCCACCCGCAAAATGCAGCGTGCCCCGCGTTCTTCCCGCAATGTCGAAACAAAATCATTGCGACGTCGCAAAATGAATATTGCCTCCCATCCCGATTTGCCATGTGTATGATACGGGCCGGGCGTATGTTTACGGCCTTTGGCCGGTTCTTGAGGAGCAGACTGCGAATGCGCAAATATTCCGTTTTTGCCGTGGCGCGTGAGGCGTTGCGGGGTCATAAGGGGTGGGATGCGCAATGGGCCTCACCCGAGCCACGCAAGGATTATGATGTCATCATCATCGGCGGTGGCGGTCACGGACTGGGCGCTGCCTACTATCTGGCCAAGGAACATGGCATCACCAATGTCGCGGTTCTGGAAAAAGGCTGGCTCGGTGGCGGCAATACCGGTCGCAACACCACCATCATCCGCTCCAACTATCTCTATGAAGAGAGCATGGATATCTACGAGCATTCCCTGAAACTGTGGGAAGGCTTGAGCCAGGATCTCAATTATAACGTCATGTATTCGGCGCGCGGCGTGATGATGCTGTCGCACAATATCCATGACCGGCAGTCCTTCAGCCGTCATATCAATGCCAACCGCCTCTACGGAATCGACAACGAGTGGCTGACTCCGGAGCAGGCGAAAGCCTATTGCCCGCCGCTCGATATTTCCGGCAATGCGCGTTATCCCATTAATGGCGCAGCCCTTCAGCGCCGTGGCGGCACGGCACGCCACGATGCGGTGGCGTGGGGTTATGCGCGTGCGGCCTCCGATCGCGGCGTCCACATCATCCAGAACTGCGAGGTCACGGCGATTCGCCGCGGGCCGGACGGGGCGGTGACGGGCGTGGAGACCAATCGCGGTTTCATCGGCGCGAAGAAAATCGGCGTTTCCGCCGCGGGCCACTCCTCCGTCATCATGAAAATGGCTGACGTGCGCGTTCCCCTGCATTCCAACCCGCTGCAGGCGCTGGTGTCGGAACCGCTGAAGCCGATCTTCCCCTGCGTTGTCATGTCCAACACGGTACATGCCTATATTTCGCAGTCGGACAAGGGCGAGCTGGTCATCGGTGCGGGCACGGACCAATATAATTCCTATTCCCAGACCGGCGGTCTCCAGATCATCACCCATACGCTGGACGCCATCTGCGAACTCTTCCCGATCTTCCGCCGCGTCAAGATGATGCGCCAGTGGGGTGGCATCACCGACAACACGCCAGACCGTTCCGCGATCCAGAGCGTGACGCCGGTGCCTAACCTCTTCGTCAATTGCGGCTGGGGCACGGGCGGGTTCAAGGCGACGCCGGGTTCGGCCAACCTCTTTGCGCATCTCATCGCCCGCGGTGAACCGCATCGCCTCGCAGCCGGTCTGACGCTCGACCGGTTCCGCACCGGCCGCCTTATCGATGAGGCTGCCGCTGCCGCGGTGGCGCATTGATGCTGGCGGCGGCCATGCTTGCGATCAACATATCCGGCGCGGCAGTGGCCGTGCCCGTTGGCAGCGTCATTCCCGAGGCGAAGGACTTTCGCAGCCAGAAGATTGCAAAGATGCAGGGCGAGAAAGACTGGCCTTTCGTGGCGGAAAAAGGCCTGCTTCTCTGTGCTCCAAGTCTCGCGGACAAGATGGTTTATTTTGTCGGCGAGAAGGAGGATGGCGAGCAGGATTACCCCTTTGCGATCGACACCGACATGATGGCGGTCGCCATCGTTAATATGGGCCGGGCCTCGGCGCTGCGCCCTTTCGATAATTTCGAGCAGCTTTTAAAGCGGCTTTCCCCCTTCGTGGCCATGGGGAAGCGGCTGTGTGACCAACCCGCCGGAACAGTGCTTCCGGAAAATTCTCTCTAGGTGGAGCGACGATGCTTCTGATCCATTGCCCCTATTGCGGGGAAGACCGTTCCGAACTGGAATTCCGCTGGGCGGGCGAAGCCCATATTGCCCGGCCGGAAAACATCGCCGATATTTCCGACGAGGCCTTCGCGGAATATTTCTTCATTCGCGACAATGACAAGGGCCTCGTTTTCGAGCGCTGGCGGCATATTCACGGCTGCGGCCGGTTCTTTAACGCCGCCCGCGATTCGGTGAGCGACAAATTCCTGATGACCTACAAGGCCGGCGAACCGAAACCCGATGTCGAAACGGTCCTTTCCGCAGAAAAGGGAGCCGGGCAATGAGCGGCGATTATCGTATCAAGGGTGCGGGCCGTCTCACTCCGGCCAGAACCGCGCGTTTCACCTTCGACGGCAAGATTTATTCGGCGCTGGAGGGCGATACCGTTGCGTCAGCGCTTCTGGCCAATGGCGTGCATCTGATCGGCCGCTCGTTCAAATATCACCGTCCGCGCGGTTTCCTGTCCGCCGGGCCGGAAGAGCCGAACGCGCTGATCGACGTTTCCCGCGACAGTCTGCGCAAGCAGCCCAATGTGCGCGCCACGGTGCAGGAAGTGTTCGACGGCGCCATCATCGCCTCGCAGAACCGTTTTCCGTCGCTGTCCTTCGATCTGAGCGCCATCAACGACCTCCTGTCGCCGATGTTCGCGGCCGGTTTCTACTACAAGACCTTCATGTGGCCGAAGGCCGCCTGGCACAAGATTTACGAACCGCTGATTCGTCGCGCCGCCGGTCTCGGCAAGGCGCCGCGCGAGCCGGATGCGGATCATTATTCCGGCCGTTATGCCCATTGCGACGTGCTGGTGGCCGGTGCCGGCGTTGCCGGCCTGACGGCAGCTCTCTCGGCGGCGAAAACCGGAGCCAGCGTCATTCTGGTGGATGAAAATGCCGAAGTCGGCGGCGTGCTGCGCTTCGATACCGGCGTGGTGATCGACGGTATTCCCGGTTACGAGTGGGCGCAGAAGGTTCTCGCCGAGCTGCAAGCGATGCCCAATGTGCGGGTTCTGACGCGTACGACGGCCTTCGGTTATTACAACCACAATTTCATCGCGCTGGCGGAACGGGTCACCGATCATCTCGCCACGCCGGCCAGACACCAGCCGCGTGAACGGCTGTGGCAGGTGCGCGCCAAAAAGGTGGTGCTGGCCGCAGGTGCAATCGAGCGCCACATGGTTTTTGCCAATAATGACCGGCCGGGCATCATGCTGGCTTCGGCGGCCCGCATTTATCTCAACCATTACGGCGTATCCGTCGGCCACAACGTGGGTGTCTACACCGCGCATGATTCGGCCTATGAGACGGCCTTCGACCTGAAGAAGGCCGGCGTGAAGATCGCCGCCATCGTCGATTGCCGCGAAAACCCGGATCAGCGCCTGCTGGACGAGGCACGGGCGCTCGGCATCGAAGTGCTGGCGGGCCACAGCGTTTATAATACCGCCGGCCGCCTGCGCGTCTCTTCCATGACCGTTGGCCGCAATGGCGGCTCCAACAAGCGCAAGATCGCCATCGATGCGCTTGTCGTTTCGGCGGGGTGGACACCTTCGGTGCATCTCTTCTCGCAATCGCGTGGCAAGCTGAAGTTTGACGCGGCGAACCAGCGCTTCCTGCCGGATATTCATGTGCAGAACTGCGTTTCCATCGGCGCCTGCAACGGCACGGATGATCTTGATGCGCTGATTGCCGAATCGGCCGCCGCCGGCGGCGGCTCGGTGGAATTCTCGGGCGAAAATGCCCGGGCCTGGACGGGCGGCATGATCGGTGCTGCCGAAGGCGCGGGTGAGGGCACCGGCGTCAAGGCCTTCATCGATTTCCAGCACGATGTCTGCGCCAAGGATATTCGCCTTGCCGTGCGCGAAGGCATGCACTCCGTCGAGCATATCAAGCGCTTCACCACCAATGGCATGGCGTCCGATCAGGGCAAGATGTCGAACATGCATGGCCTCGCCATCGCATCGGAAGCGCTTGGCCGGGATTTGCCCAAGGTCGGTCTCACCACCTTCCGCCAGCCCTATACGCCGGTCACTTTCGGCACGCTCATCAACCATTCGCGCGGCGCGCTGTTCGACCCGGCTCGCAAGACGCCGATGCATGAGGAAGAACTGGCGGCCGGTGCGGTATTTGAAGATGTCGGCAACTGGAAGCGTGCGTGGTTCTTCCCGCGGGCAGGTGAGGACATGCATGAGGCGATCAATCGCGAATGCAAGACGGTGCGTGAGAGCGTCGGCGTGTTCGATGCCTCGACACTCGGCAAGATCGAAGTGGTCGGCCCCGAT
This sequence comes from Agrobacterium sp. SOY23, assembly GCF_027212525.1. Classification (NCBI taxonomy): domain Bacteria; kingdom Pseudomonadati; phylum Pseudomonadota; class Alphaproteobacteria; order Hyphomicrobiales; family Rhizobiaceae; genus Agrobacterium; species Agrobacterium sp. SOY23. Next base: position 317,787 of record NZ_JAPWDT010000005.1, read on the forward strand.
GCGGCGAAGTTCCTGAACCTCATTTACACCAATGCCTGGGATACGCTGAAACCCGGCCGCTGCCGTTATGGCATCATGACCCGCGAAGACGGCTTCGTTTACGATGACGGCGTCGTCGGGCGTCTGGCCGAAGACCGTTTCCATGTGACGACGACCACGGGCGGCGCGCCGCGTGTTCTGCAGCATATGGAAGATTATCTCCAGACCGAATTCCCCGATCTCAACGTCTGGCTCACCTCTGCCACCGAACAATGGGCGGTGATTGCCGTGCAGGGGCCGAAGGCGCGCGAGGTGATCGCGCCTTTCGTCGAGGGCATCGATCTGTCGCCGGAGGCCTTCCCGCATATGGCGGTGGCAGAAGGCAAGTTCTGCGGTGTGCCGACGCGGCTTTTCCGCGTCTCCTTCACCGGAGAACTCGGTTTCGAAATCAATGTTCCGGCCGACTACGGTGCAGCTGTCTGGTCCGCGATCCGCGCCAGGGCGGAAGCGGTCGGCGGTTGCCTTTATGGCACCGAGACGATGCATATCCTGCGTGCGGAAAAGGGTTATATCATCGTCGGCCAGGATACGGACGGCACGGTGACACCTGACGATGCCGGGCTCGCCTGGGCCGTTTCCAAGAAGAAGACGGATTTCGTCGGCATTCGTGGCCTGAAGCGCATTGATCTTACGCGTACTGGCCGCAAGCAGCTTGTCGGCCTGAAAACGAAGGACAGGCTAACGGTGCCCGATGAAGGCGGCCAGATCGTTACCGATCCGAACCAGCCGAAGCCGATGACCATGCTCGGCCATGTCACCTCGGCTTACTGGTCGGAAAATCTCGGCCATTCCATCGCTTTTGCGCTGGTGGCGGATGGCAGGGCGCGCATGGGCGAAACGCTCTATATTCCGCTTGCCGATAAAACCATTGCCGTCGAAGTGACCGACATGGTCTTCCTCGACAAGGAAGGAGCCCGTCTCAATGGCTGACATGCTGCACGCAAAACGCAAATCCGTGCTCGAGGATTTTCACGGCGGCTCGCCCTTCGTTTCGCTGAAACCCGCCGCTTCCGCATCGCGGCTGTCGTTGCGGGCGCGGGAAAGCGCCGTGCCGGCGCTTTCGGAAGCGCTTGGCCTTGCCTTGCCCACCAAACCGAAGACTTCGGTAACTTCGGGCCTGCGCTCGGCTCTGTGGCTCGGCCCGGATGAATGGCTGGTGATCGATCAGGGCGAGAGCGACCTGGTGGCGGCGCTTGCCGGCGTCTCCGGCCTGTTCTCCGCAACCGATGTTTCCCACCGCAACACGGCCGTCATCGTTTCCGGCCCCGGCGCGGAAGCAGCACTCAATGCCGGCTGCCCGCAGGACCTGTCTCCGGCAAGGTTCCCGGTCGGCGCCTGCTCGCGCACGGTTTTCGGCAAGGCAGAAGTGGTGCTGCTGCGCACGGCGGATGATACGTTCCGGGTGGAATGCTGGCGCTCCTTTGCCGAATATGTCGGTGGGCTATTGCAGGAAGCGGCGGCCGACGTGGCGGTTTAGCGCCTCCACCCCCGCCATTCGACCCATCGACCATGGAAATCGGCACGGCCGATCTCCTGTTTCTCGCCCGTCGGCCAGATTTGCAGGGTAATGGCGGCACCACCCGGTGTCGCATCCGCCTCCATCTGCAGGCGGGCAAGCGGGGCATCCAGCGTGGCGCGGGCGCCGGCCTCGGCGATCAATGCCTCGCCCGCCTGTTTCAGGGCATCCGGCAGATATTGCCAGGCGATGGAGTGATAGACGACATGGGCCGCGCCGGGATATTGCGTGGAAAGGCGGCATTTCAGCCAGTCGATCGCATCGGCTTTTTCCACCCGCAGGCCGTTCTCCACCGCGATCCGTAACGCCGCCGCGGTGCGTTCCAGCCTGTCGGTCTGGTCAGCCCAGATATAGGACATCAGCCGCAGGCGATCCTCGGTCGAAGAGGGGTCGAGCGGGTTGAGGTCGCATCCGGCGCGTTCGATAACCTCGATCCGCCCATCCGGAGGGGTGTTCCCGCGCCATTCCGGAGACTGGAAGACTTCGGATTGTTCGCCCCATGCAAAATCACCGAGACGATACCGGTATCGGTCGAATTGCAGGTTGAGCCCGGCGCTCGCTCCCACCTCGGAGAGTACGAGCGGCTTGCCGGTGCGCTCTGCTATCGAAAGAAAGCCCGGCAACAGCACGGCGGAACGGCGGACCTCGTTGGTCTGCGGCGGTGATTTCAGTCTTTCGAGGATAAAGACCTGATGGAACCGCAGGGCGCTGGCGCAGGCCTGCCACAACGCCTCCTCGTCATCAGGCGCAATATCGACAAGCGGCGCGATTTTTTCCTTGATGGCCAGCGCATGCAGGGCGCCCGCCAGCCGCAGGGGAACGGAATCACCGGAGGGGCCGACATCGCCGGGCCAGGACAGGATTGTCTCGCCGACTTCCGTCTGGCGGTCGAGCCGTGCCGCCATGGCGCGACAAAGCCGTGCGGTAAAGGGGGAACCGAGGCTGTCACAGGCCTTTGCCTGCACGAGAAACGCATTCCTTACGGCTTCGTCATGCATGCGGTCTCTCCCTTTTTGCGTTCAGGCGTCTTCCGGCCTGTCTTCCGGGTTGAATTGGCTGATGGTGGTCCAGCGGGCGGTGAGCGCCGGCTTTTTCTCGTTTTCGATTTCCACCGTCACGTCATAGGTCGTCATCAACATGGCCGCACCGCGAAAACGCGCTTCCGCCAGCGTGAAATGGCCGCGCACCCGCGCACCGCTTTTCACCGGCGTGACGAAACGAACGGCATCGAAGCCATAATTAATGCCCATGGTCTGCTCGCGAATGCGGGGCAGAGCGTCGTAATTCAGCGCCGAAAGCAGGGAGAGCGTCAGGAACCCGTGGGCGATGGTGCCGCCGAAGGGGCTTTCCGCCTTTGCGCGCTCCGGGTCGGTATGGATGAACTGTTCATCCAGCGTTGCCTTTGCGAAGGCGTTTATCATCGTCTGGTCAACGGTGATCCAGTCGGAGACACCCATTTCCGTGCCAACGCGGCCCTTCATCTCCGCCAGCCCAATGTCCTTGGTCATGTTACCTCGTTTGCGGTTCGGTCGCTTGTTGCGCTTTCCAGTGCTCATGCTGCTTCCCCCATTGTGACATGGTGGTGACAGCGTGGTTCAGGCTGAAGCCGTGCTGCGTGATCGAATATTCGACCCGTGGCGGCACTTCGCCATAATCGCGGCGGCTGATCAGCCCGTCATTCTCCATTTGCCTGAGATGCTGGGTGAGGACTTTTTCGCTGATGCCCGGCAGGGATCGGCGTAATTCCGAGAAACGGTGTGGGCGAAGATGCAGCGACCATAGCAGCGATGGCTTCCATTTGCCGCCAATCGCCTTCAAGGCGCCGCTAAAGCCGCAATCTTCGGTCTCGTCCTTCCGGCCGCTGGTCATGTATCGCCTCCTGACAGATTTCGGCACGAACCTCAAGGTGCGTACTTCATTGTGCCTGACGAAATGGATAGTTTCGCTGCGAGCGCTCACCCAAACCCTGAAAGAGATATCTAGCAAAGAGAGACATCATGAAACCAGATGTTTGTGTGGCGAATGACAGGCTGCGCACGGCAAGCTGTTCCTGCGGGGCCGTGGAACTTGAACTGCATGGTGAGCCGCGCTCGGTTTATGCCTGCGCCTGCAACGAATGCCAGCGTTGCACCGGCACGGCCTTTGCCTATCGTGCCATTTATTCTGACACGGCGATCGCCGGGCGGAAGGGCAATACCAGGGCGTGGCGTCGCAACGGAACCTCGGGGCGCTGGCTGGAGCAGCATTTTTGCGGCGATTGCGGCTCGGTCGTATTCATGAGCGCCGAAGCATTGACGGGCGCGATTTCCGTTTCCGTCGGTTGTTTCGGGGAGGCGGAATTCCCGCCGCCCAAAATGCTGCACTGGCCGGAGCGCATGCACCACTGGCTTTGCCTGGAGGCCATTGCGCAAGCGGCCCCTCTCTCCGCATAAACGGCATCGAACCGGCTTCGAGGACAAGCGGGTATATTCCAACCGAACGGTATATCGCCGGTCAGCCAGGCAATTTCGCGCGCAGATAAAACACCACTGAACGGGCAGGTAGGAAGACGGGATTGCCGAAATCCGTGCCGATTGCGCGCCAGCCATCGCCGGGCAGGGTGAAGGGCACGATCTCGCGGCTGCGGTTGATGAGAACGGCAAGCTCGGCGTCTTCGCCAGTCTTTCGGTCCGGGGTGGAAAGCAGCATGGCGAAGGCCTGTCCATCCGGCCTTTCCCAGTCTGCAACCGTCATCGGATCTCCGGCGGGGGCAAGCCATGTCACGTCGTACCTGCCGGAGAAGAAGCCGGTCTGCGAAAACACGCCGAAACGTTTGCGCAGTGCCGCGAGAAACGCGGTATGGTCGATCAATTCCGGGAAAAGCGATGACCAGCCGAGCCAATTGATCTCATTGTCCTGACAATAGGCATTGTTGTTGCCCTGCTGGCTGCGGCCACCCTCGTCGCCCGCCGTCAGCATCAAGGCGCCACGGCTGACGAAAAGCGTGGAGAGAAGCGCTTTCACATCCGCAAGCCGGGCAGTGAGAATGGTGGGATCGTCGGTCAGGCCTTCAAAACCATTGTTCCAGGAATGGTTGTCATTATGGCCGTCGCGATTGTTCTCGCCGTTTCTTTCATTGTGCTTGTGCTTGTGGCTGACAAGATCGAACAGGGTGAAACCGTCATGGGCGGCAAGGAAGTTGACGCTGCGGCTTTTTAAGCGGCCATGGCGGGAAAAGATCGGTGAGGAGCCGGACAGCGCATTGGCCAGCGCGCCTGTCGTGCTGGCATCACCGCGCCAGAAACGGCGCATGTCGTCGCGGGCGCGATCGTTCCACTCAAGGAAGCTTTCGGGGAAATTGCCGAGCTGATATCCGCCGGGGCCGATATCCCAGGGTTCGGCGATCAATATCCGGTCGTAAAGCGCCGGATCCGAATGCATGGCGGCCAGCGTCTCGCTCGCCATGTCGAAACCCTCGGACGTTCTCCCGAGCACGGGCGCCAGATCGAAACGGAAGCCATCCACGCCGGCATTGAGGACGAAATGCCTGAGGGAATCGATGATGAGCTGACGGATATAGGGATGGTCGCAGGCGACCGTATTGCCGGTGCCGGTATCGTTGACCAGCACGCCGGGGTTTCCCTGCGGGTGGCGGAAAGCGGTGAGATTGTCGAGTCCGCGCAGCGACAGGGTGGAGCCTTGGATATCGCTTTCACCCGTATGGTTGAAGACGAGATCAAGAATGACGCCGATGCCTTGCGCATGCAGCGCCGCAACCGTGTCGCGCAGCTCCCGCATGCCGCCGGGGCAGAGGCGCGGATCGAGCGCCATGAAGCCGACCGGATTATAACCCCAGGCATTGGAAAGCCCGAGCGGCGGCAGGTGGCGTTCATCGATCCAGGCGGTGATGGGCATCAGTTCCACCGCATCGACACCGATTTTTTTTAAATGCGCGAGAATGGCGGGATGGGCAAGTGCGGCGACGGTGCCACGGATATCTTCAGGCACATCAGGATGCAGCTGCGTGAAGGATTTGACGGCCAGTTCGTAAATCAGCCCGCCTTCGGTAAAACGGGGCGGCTGGCGCTTGACCAGCTCATGCTCGGAAAGGATCGCCTTCGGCATGATCGCGCCGGTGTCCGCGCCAAAGGCAAAAAGCAAGGGATCGTGCCGGAAGGGACGGTCGATCTCGGTAGCATAGGGATCGAGCAGCAATTTTGCGGGATCGAACCACAGGCCATGTTCCGGGGCGTAAATGCCGTGAGCGCGAAAGCCATATCGCGTGCCGGGGCCGGCTTGCGCGACTGTGAGCCGATGAACGTCATCTTCGCCGCGGACCATCGGCAGGCGCACCGTCTCTTTCTCACCGGTTTCATCGAAAAGGCAGAGATCGATCTGTGAGGCGTGCCGGGAATAGACCGTAAACTCCGTGCCGTTTTCCGTTCGGGTTGCGCCTTTGGGGAAAACGGGTGGTGTCTGCATGGTCTGTCTCTCCGGAGGGATGGGTGCCTCCTCCAGGCCGGAGAAGGCAGAGGCAAGGCCGAATGAGGGGCGCCTGGGCGTCCCTCATGCTTGGCAGAAACTATCAGGTAATAACGCTCGGTTCGCTGCGGCCGGTATGGGCCTTGATGCCGGCGATCGTATCGGCAACGGTAATCAGGTCGGCGAGCGCCGTCTGTGTTTCGATGCCGTGACGGGCCGCATCCGGCTCGTAACGCTCGACATAAAGGCGAAGCGTTGCACCCGCCGTGCCGGTGCCGGAAAGGCGCAGCACGATGCGTGAGCCGCCTTCGAACAGGATGCGGATGCCTTGATTCTTGCTGACGGACTGGTCGACCGGGTCGTTATAGGCAAAATCATCCGCTGCCGCGACCTTCAGATTGCCGTAGCTGGTGCCCGGCAGCGTCGCGAGCTTTTCACGCAGGGCAGCGACCAGCGTGTTGGCGGCATCCGAATCCACTTCTTCATAATCGTGGCGGGAATAATAGTTGCGGCCATATTCGGCCCAGTGCCTGGTGACGATGTCCTTCACGCTTTCCTTGCGCGCGGCGACAATGTTCAGCCAATAAAGCACGGCCCACAGGCCATCCTTTTCACGCACATGGTTCGAGCCGGTGCCGAAGCTTTCCTCGCCGCAGATCGTAACCTTGCCGGCATCCATGAGATTGCCGAAGAACTTCCAGCCGGTCGGCGTTTCATACATGCCAAGGCCGAGCTTTTCGGCGACGCGATCCGCTGCCGCACTCGTCGGCATGGAACGGGCGATGCCGGAAATGCCGGCGGCGTAACCGGGCGCCAGTTTGGCATTGGCGGCGATGATCGCGAGACTGTCGGACGGGGTGACGAACATGCCCTTGCCGACGACCATGTTGCGGTCGCCATCACCATCGGAAGCGGCGCCGAAATCGGGACCTTCAGGGCTCATGACATCGTCATAAAGCTCCTTGGCATGGACAAGGTTCGGATCGGGGTGATGACCGCCGAAGTCCGGCAGCGGCGTCGCGTTGCGGACAGAGCCTTTTGGAGCGCCGAGGCGTTTTTCGATGATCTCCACGGCATAAGGGCCGGTGACGGCGCTCATGGAATCGACGACGACCTTGAAGCCGCCGGCGATGAGGGCACGGATGGCGGCGAAATCGAACAGCTCTTCCATCAGCGCGGCATAATCGGCGACCGGATCGATGACTTCGACCGTCAGCTCATCCACCTTGAAGCTGCCGATCCTGTCGAGATCGATATCGGCGGCATCGGAGATTTTGTAGCTATCGATGACCTTCGAACGGGCATAGATCGCATCGGTGATCTTTTCCGGCGCGGGGCCGCCATTGCCGATATTGTATTTGATGCCGAAATCTTCGTTCGGGCCGCCGGGATTGTGGCTGGCGGAAAGCACGATACCGCCGAAGGCCTTGTATTTGCGGATGACGTTCGAGGCGGCTGGCGTGGAGAGAATGCCGCCCTGACCGACCAGAACCTTGCCGAAACCGGCGGCGGCGGCCATCTTGATCGCCTTCTGGATGACTTCGCGGTTGTAATAACGGCCGTCGCCGCCGATCACCAGCGTCTGGCCCTGAAAGCCTTCAAGCGCGTCGAAGATCGACTGGATGAAGTTTTCCGCATAATTTTCCTGGGCGAAGACTGGCACCTTCTTGCGCAGGCCGGATGTGCCCGGCTTCTGGTCCTGATAGGGCTTCGTCTGTACGGTGTTGATCATTGTTTCAATGGCCTTTCGAAATAAGCTGGCTGTAAAGCGCGGCGTAAAGACCGGCGCTCTTTTCCCAGGAAACATCGGATTTCATCCCGAGTTTCTGCATTTGTGTCCACAGTTTTGGGTCGTGATAATAACGGACGGTCCGGCGGATCGCCTGTTTCAGCCCGTCCAGCGTGACGGGTGAAAATTGTACGCCGGTCGCCGATTTATTGGCGATGGCGGCGTGGTTGGCATCAATCACCGTGTCGGCGAGGCCGCCGGTGCGGGCAACCACCGGAATGCAGCCATAACGCAGCGCGTAAAGTTGGGTAAGGCCGCAGGGCTCGAAACGCGAGGGGATGATGATCGCGTCGCAGCCCGCCTGCATGAGATGTGACAGCGGCTCGTTATAACCAACCGCAACGCCGACGCGGCCATGGTGGCGGGAGGCCGCCGCAAGCAGCGCGCCTTCCAGTGCCACATCGCCCGCGCCAAGCACCACCAGACGGCCGCCGAGGGAAACGATCTCGTCCACGGCTTCGGCCATGAGGTCGATGCCCTTCTGCCAGGTGAGGCGGGAGATGATGCAGAACAGCGGGCTGTCATCATCGTCGATGCGGAAATGCTCGGCGACGGCCTTCTTGTTCAGGGCGCGGTTCTTGAGGTTGGCGGCGGAATAATTGTCGTGGATCAGGTGATCGGTCGACGGGTTCCAGACGTCGGCATCGATGCCGTTGACAATGCCGTGCAGCACATGGGCGCGGCTGCCGATGACGCCGTGCAGGCCCATGCCAAACTGCGGAGTGAGGATTTCCTCGGCATAGGAGGGGCTGACGGTGCTGAGCGCTGTCGCTGTCTGCAGGCCGCCCTTGAGGAAACTCACATCGTTATAATATTCGATGCCTTCCATGCCGAAGGCATGGGCGGGAAGACCAAGCTTGCTGAAGATATTCGCACCGAACTGGCCCTGGAAGGCGATGTTGTGAATGGTGAGAAGGCTCGGAATCTCGGGCGTTTCGGCATAACGCATATAGACCGGCGCCATGGCGGCCTGCCAGTCATGCGCATGCAGCATATCCGGCCGCCAGCCGGGAAGGGCACCGGCGGCAATGCGGGCCGCGGCAAGGGACAGCGCCGCAAAGCGCTTCCAGTTGTCAGGATAATCCTTGCCGGTCTGGTCGAGATAGGGGCCGCCCGAGCGCTCGTAATAGGCCGGTGCATCGAGAATGAGGAGATCGAGCCCCTCATGCCGCACTTCGAGCAGATCGGCCTTTTCGCCGAGCAGGTCGGTAAATTCAAAACATTTGACGGGGTCGGTCACGGCGGCTTTCACCGCCGGATATCCGGGTATCAATGTCCGCGTCTTGACGCCATGGGCTTCGAGCGCGATGGGGAGCGCGCCGGCAACGTCGGCGAGCCCTCCGGTTTTGATCAGGGGATAGATTTCGGATGAAACCGAAAGGACATTCATGGGCTCTACAGGTCCAGCTTGTCGATCATCGATTGGGTGATAAGGCAGATGCCGTTTTCAGTGCGGCGGAAACGTTTGGCATCCAGTTCTGGGTCTTCTCCTACAATCAGTCCTTCCGGAATGACCACGCCATGGTCGATGACGACATTGCTGAGCTGGGCATGGCGCCCGATCTTCACACTCGGCAGTACTACGGCATTCTCAAGGCGGGAGTATGAATTGGCGCGAACACCTGTGAACAGCAGGCTGCGATTGAGGGCGGCACCGGAAATGATGCAGTCGCCCGAGACGACCGAAGATACGGCCGAACCGCGGCGGTTCTCGTCATCGTGCACGAATTTCGCCGGCGGGGTGATTTCCGCATAGGTCCAGATCGGCCAGGATTTGTCGTAGATGTCGAGGTCCGGCACCACATCGGTGAGGTCGATATTGGCCTGCCAGTAGGCATCGATGGTGCCGACGTCACGCCAGTAGGGGCCATGCTCGAAATCCGAACGCACGCAGGAATCGGCGAAGCGGTGGGCGACGGCTTTGCCGTGCTCTACGATATAGGGAATGATGTCCTTGCCGAAGTCGCGGCTGGAGGTCGGGTCGGCGGCGTCGCGGCGCAGCGCTTCCATCAGGAATTTCGTGTGGAAGACATAAATGCCCATGGAAGCAAGCGCGAAACCCTCGTTTCCGGGAATGCCGGGCGGATCGGCCGGCTTTTCGATGAAATCGATGATCTCGTCTTTTTCGTTCACATGCATCACGCCGAAGCCGGTCGCATCCATGCGCGGCACTTCCAGGCAGCCGATGGTCACGTCCGCACCGGAATCCACATGCTGCTGCAGCATGTATTCGTAGTCCATCTTGTAGATGTGATCGCCGGCCAGGATGACCATATATTCCGGCGCATAGGGCTCGATGATGTCGATGTTCTGGTAGACGGCATCGGCGGTGCCTTCATACCATTGCGTTTCGGAAACGCGCTGCGAGGCCGGCAGAATGTCGAAGCTCTCGTTACGCTCGGGGCGGAAGAAGTCCCAGCCGCGTTGCAGGTGGCGAATGAGGGAGTGCGCCTTGTATTGCGTGGCGACGCCGATGCGGCGAATGCCGGAATTGAGCGCGTTGGAAAGCGCGAAATCGATGATGCGCGCCTTGCCGCCAAAATAAACGGCGGGTTTTGCCCGGCGGTCCGTCAGTTCCTTCAGGCGGCTTCCTCTGCCACCCGCGAGGACATAGGCCATTGCATCACGCGCCAAAGGCTGAACTCTTTTTTCCGACATGGTGTCCTCCCTTTCTGTCTGTCAGTTTTCCGGCTCGAGCATGATCGTCGCGAGCGGCGGCAGGACGAGCATCGTGCCGATTTCTCCTCCGGCATCGACCGCCTGAACGCGCCCGCCATTTCCCTTGCCGCTGCCGCCATAAATTTCGGCGTCGGTGTTGAGAATCTCCCGCCACCGCCCGGCGATGGGCAGCGGCACATAATAATTTTCCCGATAGACCGGGGTCAGATTGCAGATGACCGCCACCGGTTTTTCGCCGGGCGCCGTGCGCAGCCAGGCGAAGACGGAATTCTCGTGATCATCGACCACAAGCCAGCGGAAGCCGTCGGGTTCGCAGTCTCGGGCGTGCAGGGCAGCTTTGGATCGATAGGTGAGGTTGAGATCGCGCACGAGGCGGCGCATGCCCTCATGCATCGGATATTGGCGCAGGTTCCAGTCGAGCGAGCCCTTTTCGCTCCATTCGCTCCACTGGGCGAACTCCTGCCCCATGAACAGCAGCTTCTTGCCGGGGTAACCCCACATGAAACCGTAATAAGACCGGAGATTGGCGAATTTCTGCCAGTCGTCGCCGGACATCTTGGCGATCAGCGAACCTTTGCCGTGCACCACCTCGTCATGGGAAAGCGGCAGCACGAAATTTTCGCTGAAGGCATAAAGCAGGCCGAAAGTCAGTTCCTGATGGTGGAACTTGCGATGCACCGGCTCACGCGAGAAATAACTCAGCGTGTCGTGCATGAAGCCCATGTTCCATTTGAAGCCGAAACCGAGGCCGCCCTCGTGGACCGGCTGCGATACTTTCGGCCAGGAGGTGGATTCCTCGGCAATCGTCATGACGCCCGGATGGGTGCCGTAGACGAGGGAATTCATCTTCTGCAGGAAGCGGACGGATTCCAGGTTTTCGCGCCCGCCATATTCGTTGGGGATCCACTCGCCTTCCTTGCGGGAATAATCGAGATAGAGCATCGAGGCGACCGCATCCACGCGCAGGCCGTCGAGATGGAATTTTTCGGCCCAATAAAGCGCATTGTTGATGAGGTAGGACATCACCTCGATGCGGCCGAAATTATAGATGGCCGTGTTCCAGTCGGGATGGAAACCCTGGCGCGGATCGGCATGTTCGTAAAGCGCCGTGCCGTCGAACCAGCGCAACCCGTGCTCGTCGGTCGGAAAATGCGCGGGAACCCAGTCGAGGATCACCCCGATACCGACCTTGTGGGCGCCGTTGACGAAACGGGCAAAACCCTCGGGATCACCGAAACGGGCGCTCGGGGCGTAAAGGCCGGTCGTCTGGTAACCCCAGGAGGGGTCATAGGGATGTTCGGTGACGGGCAGGAATTCGATATGGGTGAAGCCCATATCGGTGCAATAGGGGATGAGCTGGGCGGCGAGTTCATCCCAGCTGAGGAAGGTGCCGTCCTCGCGGCGCTGCCAGGAGCCGGCATGCACCTCGTAAATGCTGATCGGCTGGCGGCGCTGATCCACCTGCGCCCAATGTTCGCGGTGGGCCTGATCTTCCCATTTTTGCGACAGCTCCGGCGCGGTGACGGAAGCGTTCTTCGGCCGCAATTCGGCGCGGCGGGCATAGGGGTCGGCCTTCAGCGGCAGAAGCTCGCCATTGGCGCCGAGGATTTCGAACTTGTAGGCGCAGCCGGCATAGACGTCCGGCGCGAAGATTTCCCAGATGCCGGTGTCCTTGCGGAAACGCATGACATGCCGGCGGCCATCCCAATTGTTGAAATCGCCGACGACGGAAACGCGCCGCGCATTGGGTGCCCAAACGGCGAAATGAAAACCTTCGACACCTTCGAGCTTCAGTGGATGTGCGCCCATCCTGTCGAAGAGCCTCAGATGCGACCCTTCACGGACGAAATAATCGTCCATGGGGCCGAGAACCGGGCCGAAGCTGTAAGGGTCGGTCACCGCCCATTCGGCATCGTCGCGACAGGCGCGGTAGCGCACCGGCTGTCGCTTTGAAAGATCGATGCGGCCTTCGAAAAAACCGTCCGGATCAAGCCGTTTCAACTCGCCCACGAGGTTTCCATCCAGCGTCAGGACGGAAACCTCCTCGGCACCGGGAATGAAACAGCGGGCGGAAAACCCTTCCGGCGTTTCGTGAACACCGAGAAGGGCAAAGGGATTGGAATGCAAACCGCTCTTGATCGCCTCGATTTCAGCCTTCGTGATTTCGCCAGTCTTTTTCTCTTCGGCCGAATTGAGCGGTTTTTTCATCAGGCTCTCCAGATCTCGGTGGCATATTGGCGGATCGTCCTGTCGGACGAGAACCAGCCCATACGCGCCGTGTTGCGCACTGTCTTGGCATACCAGCTATCCGGATCGCTCCAGATCGCGTCCACTTCGCGCTGCGCATTGGCATAGGCGTCGAAGTCAGCGGCGACCATGAACCAGTCGCTGTTATAGAGCCCGTCGATCAGACCCGAAAAACGGGAACGATCATCCGGCGAGAACACGCCTGACGCGATGGACGACAATGCCTGCGACAGTTCCGCGGATTGTTCGATGATCGCACGAGGATTGTGACCTTCAGCGCGGGCCTTGGCCACTTCATCCGCCGTCATGCCGAAGATGACGATATTCTCCGCACCGACATGATCGCGCATTTCGACATTGGCGCCATCGAGCGTGCCGATGGTGAGCGCGCCGTTCAGGGCAAATTTCATATTGCCGGTGCCGGAGGCTTCCATGCCGGCCGTCGAAATCTGTTCCGAAAGATCGGCGGCGGGAACCATGATTTCCGCAAGCGAGACGTTATAGTTCGGAACAAACACCACTTTCAGAAGCCCGCGCACGGCCGGATCGTTGTTGATGACCCGGGCAATATCGTTGGCAAGCTTTATGATCAGCTTCGCGTTGTGATAACTCGGCGCCGCCTTGCCTGCGAAGAACTTAACGCGTGGCACCCAGTCCAGTTCCGGGTGAGAACGGATCTGGTCGTAAAGCGCCACCGTTTCCACGAGGTTCAGAAGCTGGCGCTTATATTCGTGGATACGCTTGATCTGGATGTCGAACATGGCCGAGGGATCGACGCGGATGCCCATGCGCTGCGCGACCGTATTCGCCAGCCGCACCTTGTTCAGACGCTTCACCTCGGCGAATTTCTCGCGGAAACCGGCATCGTCGGCAAAACGATCAAGCGCGGTCAGCTTTTCCGCGTCGTCGAGGAAATCATCGCCGATTGCTTCGCGCAGCAGGCTGGTCAGGCCGGGATTGCACTGCATCAGCCAGCGACGCGGCGTGATGCCATTGGTCTTGTTGTTGATGCGGTCGGGGTAAAGGCTGTGCAGGTCGGCAAAGACCGTTTCCTTCATCAGATCGGTATGAAGGGCGGAAACGCCATTGATCGAATGCGAGCCGATGAAAGCGAGATTGCCCATGCGCACGCGCCGCTCGCCGCCTTCATCGATCAGCGAGATGGAGCGGATCTGCTGATCCGCCATCTTCTTTTCCTTGCGGGCATAAACCAGCGTATTGGCATTGATCGCGTAGACGATCTGCATATGTCTTGGAAGAAGGCGCTCGAGCAGCGGCACCGGCCAGCTTTCCAGCGCTTCCGGCAGCAGCGTGTGGTTGGTGTAGGAGAAGGTGCCCTGGGTGATCTTCCAGGCTTCGTCGAATTCCAGGCCGTGCACATCGCACAGAAGACGCATCATCTCGGCGATGGAAATGGCCGGATGCGTATCGTTGAGCTGGATCGAAACCTTCTCAGGCAGCGAGGTGAAATCAGGATATTGCTGCAGGTGACGGCGCAGAATGTCCTGCAGCGACGCGGAGGAGAAGAAGAACTCCTGCCTGAGGCGCAGTTCCTGACCGGCGGGCGTCGCGTCCGCAGGGTAGAGAACCCGTGTCAGGCTTTCCGCCTTGTTGCTTTCGCGCAAGGCGCCGATATGGTCGCCGGCGTTGAAGGCGGCGAGAAGAATGGGGTCGATCGGCTGTGCCGACCACAGGCGAAGCGTGTTGACGCGGGTGCCACGCCAGCCGACGACCGGCGTATCATAGGCCATGGCGATGACGCGTTCGGCCGGTTTCCAGACGAAACGCTGCGGATCTTCATAACCACCGATGGTCTCAACCGATCCGCCGAAGCCGACCTCATAGGAGCTTTCCCGGCGCTCGAATTCCCAGGGATTGCCATGCGCCAGCCAGGTTTCCGGCAGTTCCACCTGCCACCCATCCGCCATCTGCTGGCGGAAGAGGCCGTGCACGTAACGGATGCCATAGCCATAGGCGGGAATATCGACGGTCGCCATGGATTCCATGAAACAGGCCGCAAGTCGGCCGAGGCCGCCATTGCCGAGTGCCGCATCCGGTTCCAGCCCGGCGATGACGTCCAGATCGACACCGAGCGAGGACAGCGCGTCGCGGATTTCATGCATCAGGCCGATATTGGAAATGGCGTCGCGCATCAGGCGGCCGATCAGGAATTCCAGCGACAGGTAATAAACGCGCTTGGAATTGTTGGCATAGGCCTTGCGGGTGGATTCCATCCACTTGTCGATGATGCGGTCGCGCACGACGAGGATGGTTGCGGTCAGCCAGTCATGCGGCTTGGCAACCTTCACGTCCTTGCCGATGCGGTAGGTGAGGCGTTCGATGATTTCCGACGCCATGATTTCCGGGTTGGAACTGCGCGGGGCGGGGCGGGGAAGATCAGCGGCGTTGAGATTATTGATCATTGGTCGGTCAGCACCTTGGTGGGAGGAGAGGGTCTGAGAGGTTGATCCGGCTTGCCTTTGTTGATGCCAGTTTATGCATCGATATGGAGGCGTGGCAACAGCAATTTTTTCGGAAAATTGAACGGCTTAGCATAATGAAAAATAAGAGTTTTTCTCGGCCTCCCAAGGATCGCCGAAAGCTTTGCCAGCCCTGTCTGTGCCGTTCTTGAACGGATTTTCTTGGTCCTTGCGATGCCCGGCATCGCTCAGAAAAGGGGAAGAGGCTGCAATACTTCTGAAATGGTTCACCGGTCCTGAAATCTGTTTCGAACTATCGGATCACACACTAGCCTTCGCGGTCGCGAAAATTCAATAAAATAAATGCAACGGTGCGGCCGTCGCGCCGACATAGGGCGGCGCAGGCATAAAAACCGGCCTTTTCCCTGCCATCAACGGCGATGTTTATGGCAGGGAAAAGGGCTCCATCGCCATTTCGCCGGCGCGGATCGTTACCCTGGTATTCGGCGGAACGGCGCACCACGGGGTGCAGTCGAAGGAAAAGGGTTCCGAACTCAACGCAATGCCGTCGTCCAGCCCACGCCAGTAAAGCGTCGGCGGCTTGTCGTCGCTCGACCAGCGGAAGGCATGCAGGCAATCGCCATCCATCAACACGGCGCTGAACCGCAGGGCCGAGGAGACGCCCGCCGCAATCATCCTTTGCTGGCAGAGATGCAGTGCTGTGGAGATGGCCTGTACCGGATCGGCATCGAGGCCGAGGCCGGCGGCGATCAGGAAAATGGCTTCACTGTCGCCGGTGCCGCGCCGGGAGGCATAGATATCGTCCGGGATAAGGGAATCGATGTCGCGCCTTATCTGCTCGTAACCGCCGATCTGGCCGTTATGCATGAAGAGATATTGGCCATGTGCAAAGGGATGGCAATTGGCACGGGAGACTTCGCCTGATGTGGCGGAGCGGACATGGGCCATGAACATGCCGGAGCGAAGCTGATGGCAAAGGGCGGCCAGATTGGCATCGGACCAGGCGGGCCTTGTGTCGCGAAAGACGCCAGGCGTTCCCCGCTCACCGTACCATCCAAGGCCGCAACCATCGCCATTGACAACGGTTTTTGCTTCCCTTGCGGCCATGGACTGGCTGACCAGCGACGCTTCCGGCTCGATCAGCAGGCTGTCGAGCCAGACGGGTTTACCGGAATAGGCAAAAAGGCGGCACATTCATGCGGCTCTGTCGAAAGCCTTGTTTCCGAGCGCGAAGCCGACGGCGGCCTTCGCGTGAATGGCGGTCGAATCGTAACCCGGCAGCGGCAGCGCATCGGGATCGATCAGCAGGGAAATTTCGGTGCAGCCAAGAATGACGGAATCGACACCCAGCGCACGGGCCTTTTCGATGACGGCAAGGTAGCGTTCACGCGAGCAGGACTTGATTTCGCCCTGGCACAGCTCGCCGAAAATGATGTCGTGGATTGCAGCCCGGTCTTCCGCCTCGGGCACAACCACGTCGACGCCGTGTTGGCGCATGCGGTCGGTGTAAAAGCCGTGTTCCATCGTGTAGCGGGTGGCAAGCAGCAGCGGCTTGCGGCGCCCGTCCGCTTTCAGGGCGGCAGCCGTTTCGTCGATGATGTCGATGAGCGCCACGCCCGACATTTTTTCAACCGTGTCCGCAACGAGATGCATGGTGTTGGTGCAGATCAGCACGCAATCGGCACCGGCATTGGCAAGGCGGGCACCGGCAGCGCCCAGAAGCGCGCCAGCCTCATCCCAGCGATCAGCCTTCTGAAGGGCGACAACCTCGGAAAAATCGAGCGAATGCATGACGATATCGGCCGAGACCAGACCGCCGCGGCTGTCGCGCACGGCCTCATTGATCATGCGGTAATAGGTTGCGGTGGATTCCCAGCTCATGCCGCCGATCAGGCCGATGCGTTTCATAAGTTTCCCCTTATCAAGTTTGATTGAAGATAAGGATGCCATCGCCGCCACGAAAACGGCGTGCGTTTTTTCGGGTATTTCAGTGCGCAGACGCAAGTATGGAGCGTATTATACGGAAAATCTGCAAACTTGTTGCGCCATTGCGTTAACCGGTGCATTCTTTATGGATGATTGATGATCGTGACCGCCGAATCCTTGCGATTCTCCAGGAAAATGCCGAAACCCCGCTCGCCGATATTGCGGAGGAGGTTTCCCTGTCGCTATCCGCCTGTTCGCGCCGCATCACGCGGCTGCGGACTGAGGGGTATGTGACAGGCACGATGGCGTTGCTCGACCGGCGGAAGATCAACCTTCCGACGACGGTTTTCCTGCTGGTGAGAACGGGCCTGCATGCCGAGGACTGGCTGGACCGGTTCCATGCGGCCGTCAGCACCATACCGGAGATCGTCGAGGTTCACCGGTTGACCGGCAATTTCGACTATATTCTGAAACTGGTGCTGCCGAATGTCGAATATTACGACACGGTCTACAAACAGATCCTGCGCCGTGTTCAGCTTTATGACATGTCCGCCTATATCTCCATGGAGACGGTAAAGCTGTCTTCGTCGCTGCCGACGACGCATATCTGAAGGGTCGTCTAGCTCCTGTCGGTGCCCCAGTCAGCGGCCCGCCTCGAAACGGACGCCGAAGCGGAAGCTTCGTGTTTCGCCCGGTTGCAATGTAATCGCAGCCGCAAGTTCCGGATGGTTGAAGGCATTGGTGGGCGTTTCCACCGGTTCGAGCGCGATGGATTGTCGCCTGTCGCGGGCCAGCGTATCGCCGGTGAAGACATGCATGTGGCCACGCTCCTGCCAAACCGTGAGGCTCGAACCGTCATGCGGGTTTTCGAGCCGTGTCTCGTAAAGCCCGTTTTCGGATGCGGTCAGATCGGTGAAGCAGGCATCCAGCACATGGCCGGATAGTGGCGCATGGAGAAAGCGGGCGTCGTCCCGTTTGATTATCCCGCCCTGTGGCGCCCGCAGGGGAATGAGATCCTCGTCCGTTTCGATCGCGGTTCGCGAGGGCAGCGTGAGAAGCAGGTCGTCGATGGACGCCGTGCCGGGCAGGCGGAAATAGGGATGCCAGCCGGCGGCGAAGGGCAGGGGCCGGTCACTGCGATTGATGCCGCGTATGTCGATGGTGACGTCATGCCCGGCAAAGCGATATTCCACCTCGATGGTGAGCCGATAGGGATAACCCCTGAAATCTCCCGGCGCTATTTCCGCCCGGAAGACGAGAATCTGCGCGCCATTTTCCTCGAAGGACCGGTCGAGGACAAAGGGCAGGGCGCGGGCAAAGCCATGGAAAACAAGGTCCTCATGGGCAAGCACGGGCTCTATGTGATGCGTTTCCCCGGCGAAATCATACCGGCCCTGCGGAATGCGGTTGGTGAAGGGCGCGAGAAAGCCGTTTCTTACGCCGTTCTGCGACTTTAACTCCGCGGCCGTCAGATATCCGTCAACCAGATCGTCGCCCTTTTCACCATCGGCAGAGAGCGGCCGCCAGCTGAGAAGCGTTGCGCCCTCATAGGCGATTTCGGCGTAAAAACCGTTTCCGGAAACGGTCAGACTGGCAATCCCCGTGCCTGTTGCGGAAGTGGTCATCGGGAATTGTCCTTTGCATGCATGCATCTGCGACGGCCGGGCCGATTGCCCGCCGATTCGCCCGATCATCTTCGCTGCAGCGACATTTCGCAATGGCTATGATGCGCCGCACCATCCATGGCCGGCGCTTTCCGCAACCTTATTTGCATGAGGGTATGGCGCCCGCGATGGAGATCAGTCCGGGAAGGTTCGTTTTGCGCCGCTGAAAAATTCCATCAGCGCCGCCTGGTCTTCTCCGCCTAGCCCCGCCGCCGTCAGCATGCGGTGCACCTCGGCGCAAACTGCCGTCAGCGGCATGGCCGTGTTGGTGCGCCGGGCGAGATCCTGCGCGCCATTCAGATCCTTGACCATATTGTCGATACGGCCGGTGCGGCGGTAGTCCTTCGCCACATAACGCGGCATATATTCCTGCAGGATGGCGCTGTCGGCGCGGCCGCCCTTCAGTGCCTCCGGTATCTTGGCGGCATCGACGCCGGCATCCAGCGCAAGCTGTGTTGCTTCCGCCACGGCGAGGAAGTTCAGGCCGCAGAGAACCTGATTGATGAGCTTGGTCGTCTGCCCGGCGCCACAGGGGCCCATATGGGTGTAGTTGCTGGCCACATGCTGCAGCACGCGGTGGGCATCGGCCACATCCTTCTCGCTGCCGCCCGCCATCAGGGTCAATTGCCCGATGAGCGCCTTGGGTGCACCGCCTGAAAGCGGGCTATCCACCCAGCGCAGCCCCTTTTCAGCGGCATCGGCCGCCAGTTCCTTGGTCGCTTCCGGGTCGATGGAGGACATGTCGATGATCAGCGTACCGGGTTTTGCCCCGGCCGCCACGCCATCCTTGCCAAAGACGGCGATGCGGACGATTTTTGGCGAATTGAGGCTGAGGATGACCACGTCGGAAACGGCGGCCGCCGCCGCCGCGGTTGGGGCGCTCTCCGCGCCAAGGCTGGTCAGCGCCGCCACCTTTTCCGCATCCAGATCGAAAACCGTCAGGTGATTGCCGGTCTCCACCAGCCGCGTGCCGATCGCACCGCCCATGGCACCGGCGCCGATGAGGGCGACTTTGTTCTTCTCGGTCATGCTGTTCACGGCCTCCTCCCAAGGTGTCGTGGTATCGTCAGGTCACATCCGGATGGTGGCCGCGGCCCACCATCCGGAAATGGCATTTTTAAAGCGAGGCGGTGATGCCGCCGTCGACGTAGAGAATATGGCCGTTCACGAAGGACGAGGCGTCGGATGACAGGAAAATGCAGGCGCCGACAAGCTCTTCCACCTTGCCCCAGCGTCCGGCCGGCGTGCGCTTTTCAAGCCATGCCGAGAAGGTTGGGTCCGCTACCAGGGCGGCGTTGAGCGGGGTGTCGAAATAACCGGGCGCAATGGCATTGCATTGCAGGCCATATTTGGCCCAGTCCGTTGCCATGCCCTTCGTCAGATTGCCGACTGCACCCTTGGTGGCGGTGTAGGGGGCAATGCCGGGGCGGGCAAGTGCGGTCTGAACGCTGGCGATATTGATGATCTTGCCACGCCCGCGCGAAATCATGTGGCGCGCGGCGGCCTGTCCGGCGTGGAATACCGAGGCGATATTGGTCTGCAGCAGGCGCTCGAAGGCATCGGCCGGAAAATCCTCAAGCGGCGTGCGGTGCTGCATGCCGGCATTGTTGACGAGAATATCTATCGCACCGACCTCCGCCTCGAAGCGGTCGATGGCCTCGCGCACCGCGCCATGATCGGTGGCGTCGAAGGCAAGTGTCCTCGCGCCCTTGATGCCGGCGGCGGCGGCTTTCAGCTTCGCCTCGTCCCGCCCGTTCAGCACCACTTCCGCCCCGGCTTCCGAAAGTCCTTGCGCCAGCGCGAAACCGATGCCCTGGGACGAACCCGTGATCAGCGCGCGGCGGCCGGAAAGATCGAACAAATTAAGGCCCACTGTTTCCTCCAGTCTCTCGACATTGCATTCGTGAAGATATATGTTACCGATAACATTCATCTGTTTGAGGGCGGATGTCAAGGCTGACGCGCCCGTTTTCGGTACGTATCGGGCGGGTGGCGAACTGGCAAGGCGGGTCAAGGCGCGCCTTGCGGCAGCAATTTGAATGCGGAATTTTTATGCGCCGCAGTGGCGCGCGCTTGAACGGGAGTTGTCATGAAAGCGATTGTCGCCCACGGGGCAAAGGATGTGCGCATCGAAGACCGGCCGGAGGAAAAGCCGGGGCGGGGTGAGGTTCGGCTCCGTCTGGCCAGGGGCGGAATCTGCGGCAGCGAT
This sequence comes from Agrobacterium sp. SOY23, assembly GCF_027212525.1. NCBI lineage: Bacteria > Pseudomonadati > Pseudomonadota > Alphaproteobacteria > Hyphomicrobiales > Rhizobiaceae > Agrobacterium > Agrobacterium sp. SOY23. Next base: position 338,758 of record NZ_JAPWDT010000005.1, read on the forward strand.
CTGCATTATTACAATCATGGCGGTTTCGGCGCCGTGCGGCTCCGTGAACCCATGGTGCTGGGTCATGAGGTTTCCGCCGTCATCGAGGAACTCGGCGAAGGTGTTGAAGGGTTGAAGATCGGCGGTCTGGTGGCGGTTTCTCCCTCCCGCCCTTGCCGGACCTGCCGCTTCTGCCAGGAAGGCCTGCACAATCAGTGCCTCAACATGCGGTTTTATGGCAGCGCCATGCCCTTCCCGCATATTCAGGGCGCGTTCCGCGAAGTTCTGGTGGCGGACGCCCTGCAATGCGTGCCGGCCGATGGTCTCAGTGCCGGTGAAGCCGCCATGGCGGAACCACTGGCCGTGACGCTGCATGCCACGCGTCGCGCCGGAGATTTGCTGGGAAAACGCGTGCTCGTCACGGGTTGTGGCCCCATCGGCATCCTCTCCATTCTGGCTGCGCGCCGGGCGGGTGCGGCTGAAATCGTCGCCACCGACCTTTCCGATTTCACACTCGGCAAGGCGCGCGAAGCGGGGGCGGATCGTGTCATCAACAGCAAGGACGAGCCCGATGCGCTCGCCGCTTATGGCGCGAACAAGGGAACCTTCGATGTTCTCTATGAATGCTCCGGTGCGGCCGTGGCGCTTGCCGGCGGTATTACGGCGCTGCGTCCGCGTGGCATCATCGTCCAGCTCGGGCTCGGCGGCGATATGAGCCTGCCGATGATGGCGATTACCGCCAAGGAACTCGACCTGCGCGGCTCCTTCCGCTTCCACGAGGAATTTGCCACCGGCGTCGAGCTGATGCGCAAGGGCCTGATCGACGTCAAACCCTTCATCACCCAGACGGTCGATCTTGCCGACGCCATCTCGGCCTTCGAATTCGCCTCGGATCGCAGCCGCGCCATGAAGGTGCAGATCGCTTTTTCGTAAGCGCTTTCCTGCGAACGGATATGACGGCATTTCAATCGGCGGCGTATTATTCCGCCGCCGATTTTTTATGCGTGGTTTTTTTCGCGCAGCGCGATGCGGGAAGATGTTATCGATATCATTGGTTGTCGTAAGGCCGCAGCGTGATCGCGTAACTCCATGTAGGACTACGCCCAATTGTCCGTTATACCGGCCTCGAGCCGGTATCCAGCCAGCCCAAGCCCTTGGGCTGAAAGACTCTTCCCGTCGCGCGCGAGCCGTGTCGGCTAGATTCCGGCTCAGGGCCGGAATGACGGAAGCGAGGTCATGAAGGCAGCAAACATCAACTCGCTCTATTATCCCAAAATTACAGTCGCATAGTTTGCCGGCCCTGATCGCCCCTAACCGCCCATTGGGGACCTCTCCGCTACCACTTTGCACATTTTGACGCAGGTCAAAAAGGTGATTTGCTGCCTGCGGTTTTTTGCGTTATCGAAATTTCAGAAATTACTGAAAATTCAGGAAGCGAAGAAATGCCAACCAGCCTGTCACCGCTCGTTCAGTCCTTCGTGCTGCATTTTGGCGAGATGGGCAGCCGCTGGGGAATCAATCGCACCGTCGGCCAAGTCTATGCTTTGCTTTACATTTCGCCGCAGCCGCTCTGTGCGGACGAGATCGTCGAAGCGCTTGGCATTTCCCGTTCCAATGTGTCGATGAGCCTGAAGGAGCTTCAGGCGTGGAACCTTGCAATTCTCAAGCACTTCCCCGGCGACAGGCGCGATTTTTTCACGACGCCGGATGATGTCTGGCAGATTCTGCGCACGCTCGCCGAAGAGCGGAAAAAGCGTGAGATCGATCCCACCCTCAGTGTGCTGCGCGAAATCCTGATGGAGACGCCGGAAAACGACGATGAGCGGCATGCGCAAAGGCGCATCGACGAGATGAAGACGCTGATCGAGCAGTTGACCGGCTGGTACGATGATGTGAAGCGGCTGGAGACCGAAAGGCTGGCCTCGCTTCTAGCGCTCGGTTCGAAGGTCACGAAGCTTCTGGAGGCGAAGGACAAGATCGTCTCGCTTGCCAGACCCCGTGGCGCGAAGAAGAACGGGTGAGGGTGATCGGTCGTGACCATATCCGCACAAATGCCCCGGTCGGCCGATGGTGATGCCGCAGACTGTCCCGTGCCCGATGCCGGGCAACGACGATTCTTCGGCCGAACCCGGCACAACACGGCCCCCGACAAGGCCGCGGTGAAAATGAAACATGCGCCGGCGGTTGGCAGATCTGTCGCCCTGCTGCACGTGCTGCCGGCGCTTCTCTGGCTGCCGCAGGCGGGCCTGCTGGCCTTTTCAGTCGGAAAAATTGCCGATGGCGAGCCGATGATGGCGATCGTGCCGGCGGCTGTTGCGGTTCTTATGCTCGGGCTCCTCAAGGCGTGGCTGGAAAAAATCGCGGCGCGGCTGTCCTTCCGGGCCGCACGCGCAGCGCTTTCGCAGCGGCGGTTCGAGGCGCTGCAGGCGGTGGCGAAGGTTTCCCCGCTCGATCTGTCGCGCACGGCCTCGGGTGAGGCGGCAGGCGTCGTGGCGGAGGCTGCGGAAGCGCTGGTGCCCTATCTTTCCCGGTTCCAGCCGGCACGCATGAAGGCCACCATCGTTCCCCTGGTTTTTGTGCTCGCCATCCTGCCCTTTACCTGGATTGCAGCGCTGGTGCTCCTGCTCGCCATGCCCACCATCCCGCTTTTCATGGCGCTCATCGGCTGGCAGGCCAAGGCCGCCAGTGAAAAACAGCTGGCCGAGACGGGCAACATGAATGCCTTCCTGCTCGATCGCCTGCGCGGGCTGGAAACGATCCGCACGCTCAAGGCTGTCGATCTGACGGCGGCGCGCCTTGGGGCCGATGCGCAGAACCTCAAGAAGCGGACGATCGCCGTTCTGAGGATCGCTTTTCTCTCCTCTGCGGTGCTGGAGCTTTTTGCGGCGATCGGCGTTGCCATGACCGCCGTCTATATCGGTTTCCACCTTCTCGGTTTTCTCGATTTCGGCGCCTGGGGTGAAAAGCTCACGCTGGCCGAAGGCCTCTTCATCCTGCTGCTTGCGCCAGCCTTTTTCGAGCCGCTGCGGGAACTCTCCGCCGTCTGGCACGACCGCGCAGCCGGCGAGGCGTCGCTCGATGCGCTCGCGACATTAACGGCCAGCGGTGCGGCCATCGTGGGTGAGGGTGCGGATGTGGTGCGCGCGCCATTTTCAACGCCCGGCCTGCTGGAGATGAACAACCTTTCCTTCGCCTACCCTGGCGCTCCGCCTGTCATCCGGAATTTCAACCTGACGGTTCAGCAGGGCGAGAGAGTTGCGATTCTTGGGCCTTCCGGTTGTGGCAAATCCACTGTACTCTCCTTGATTGCCGGGTTGGCCGAGGCGGGTGAGGGCGTAATCAGGATCGGCGGTGTCACGCTTGATGATGCAACGGCGGATGGGCTGCGCGGAACGATCGGCTGGGTCAGTCAGAAGCCGTTCTTTTTTGCCGGGTCCCTGAAGGCGAATATTCGTTTTGGCCGCTCGGCGGTCAGCGAAGCCATGGTGGAAGAGGCCCTGCACCGCACCGGGCTGGATGGATTGACGCAGGCGCGCCGGCATCTGCAGATCGGTGACGGCGGATATGGCATTTCGGGCGGGGAGGCGGTGCGGCTCGCCATAGCACGTGCTTTCGCAGACCCGACAACGCAGCTTGTTCTGGCCGATGAGCCGACCGCGCATCTCGACCGGGAAACGGCGGCTCTCGTCACGGATAGTCTGCTGCGACTGGCAGAGGGCAGGACATTGATCGTCGCGACCCATGATCCGGTGCTTGCGGTACGCATGGACAGGATCGTGGATATGACGACGATCCATTCGAGGGGGCAGCCATGATCGCGCGTTTTGCCATATTGAGACTCGTCATCGCCCTGTTCTGGTCGACGCGGCGCGGCATGCTGCTTGCGGGCGCGGTTCTGGCGGTCACGACGGTTCTGGCGGGCATCGGTCTTCTCGGCGTGTCCGGCTGGTTCATCACGGCGACAGCCATTGCCGGCCTGCTGCCAGCGACGGCCTTCGCTTTCGATGTCTTTGCCCCCTCAGCCGCCATTCGCCTTCTGGCGCTGGCGCGCACCGCCGCCCGTTATGGCGAACGCATGACGACCCACGAAGCCACGCTTTCCGTGCTTGCAGCACTTCGGGAGAAACTGTTTCGTGGTTTTGCCGCACCACAGGCAGCCAAATCCCTGGAGGCGAGGCCCGCGCGCCTGCTGAACCGGCTGACGGCGGATATCGATGCACTGGATTCGCTTTATCTGCGCGTCTTGGTTCCTGCCGCCGTCGCCATCCTCGCCGCGCTCGTGACCGGCTTCGGGCTTGCTTTCCTGCATCCGCTTGCCGGCGTGCTGGCGGCAACCTTCCTCATTGCGGCGGGGCTGGGCATTTCTGCGCGCTCTGCCTTGAGGGCGGAAAAATTCTCGCGCCGGCGGGCCATCGGGCTCGAGGCGTTGCGCGCCCGCACGGCCGATCTCGTGAGTGGACAGACGGAACTGCTGACCACCGGGCGGCTTTCCGCACAGGTTGCGGCGGTAAAGCGGGCGGATGATTATCTCGCGGCCTGCGATGACAGCCTCAACCGCATCGAGACCAATGCCGGCTTTTCCTTTGGTCTTTCGGCGGCCATTCTCCTGAGCTCCGCCCTTCTCGGCATGGCCTGGCTGGCGGAGCATGGGATGGTGAGTGCGCCCGCCGCTGCACTTGGCCTGCTGGTCTGTTTCGCCGCGCTGGAGCCTTTCACGGCGCTTCGTCGCGGGGCGATGGAACTGGGCCGCACGCTGTTTTCCGCAAGGCGTATTGCGCCTCGCCTTTCTGCAACGGCTGAGGCGCACTGTCCTGCACTGCCCGCGAGTGGCGTGGCGGCGGAGTTCATAGGCGTGCGTCTGGAGCGGGAAGGGAACGGCAATCCGGTTCTGACGAATATCAACCTCGCAATCGCCTGCGGGGAACGGGTCGCGATCGTCGGTCCGAGCGGTGCCGGCAAGACAAGCCTCATCCAGGTGGTGGCGGGCGAGTTGCGCCCGGCTGCGGGCTCGGCCCGTGCCTTGCCGTCCACCCTGATGACGCAGCGCAGCCAGCTTTTCCGTGACAGCATCGCCGACAATCTGCGGCTGGCAAAACCTGCGGCAACCGTGGGCGAGTTGTGGGACGCGCTCGAGGCGGCCGGGCTTGCCGAACACGTCAAAACCTTGCCGAAAGGGCTGGAAACGAGGCTCGGCGAGGCCGGGCAGGGTTTGTCCGGCGGCCAGTCGCGCCGGCTGGCGCTCGCCCGTTTCCTGCTGGCCGACCGGCCGCTCTGGCTTCTCGACGAGGTGACGGAAGGGCTGGATGGCGAGACTGCTCGGGATGTACTCGGCCGGCTTTTCGCGAAGGCAGCGGGAAAGACTGTCTTTATGATCACCCATAATCGCCGCGAGGCGGAATTTGCCGATCGTATCATCGTGCTGAAAGAGGGGCGCCAACTTGATGAATGTCAAAGCGGCACCCCGGAATACGGCGTAGTGCTTGAGACACTGCGCCCGGACTGAGATTTTTTGAGAGCCGGCGTCGTCTTGAAAATGGAAGGCCGGCCTTCCGGAAAAGGTGGGTAAGACTATGGAACTCGACATAGTGGCGCTGTCGCGCCTGCAATTTGCGGTGACGGCTTTATATCACTTCCTGTTCGTTCCCCTGACGATCGGGCTGTCGGTGGTGATCGCCATCATGGAAACGGTTTATGTCATGACCGGGCGCACGATCTGGCGGCAGATGACGAAATTCTGGGGCACCCTGTTCGGCATCAATTTTGTGCTCGGTGTTTCCACCGGCATCGTCATGGAATTCCAGTTCGGCATGAACTGGAGTTATTACAGCCATTATGTCGGCGATATCTTCGGCGCGCCGCTGGCGATCGAGGGCATGATGGCCTTCTTCCTGGAAGCCACCTTCGTTGGCCTGTTCTTTTTCGGCTGGGACAAGCTGTCGAAACTCGGTCATCTCGTGGCGACATGGTGCGTGGCGATCGGCTCGAATTTTTCAGCGCTGTGGATATTGATCGCCAATGGCTGGATGCAGAACCCGACGGGTTCCGCCTTCAACCCACAGACCATGCGCATGGAAGTCACTGACTTTTTCGCGGTCCTGTTCAACCCGGTGGCGCAGGCGAAATTCGTGCACACGGTTTCCGCCGGCTACGTGACGGCCTCCATCTTCGTGCTCGGCGTTTCCGCCTGGTATGTACTGAAAGGCCGCCATGTCGATCTCGCCAAGCGGTCGATGACGGTAGCCGCCTCCTTCGGTCTGGCGTCTGCACTTTCGGTCGTCGTGCTGGGGGACGAAAGCGGTTATCTCTCCACCGAACACCAGAAGATGAAGCTCGCCTCCATCGAGGCCATGTGGGAAACCGAGCCGGCACCCGCCCCCTTCACGGCCATTGGTTTTCCGGACCAGGAAGCGCGCGAGACGCATTTTGCGGTGAAGATTCCGTGGGTGATGGGCCTCATCGGCACCCGTTCGCTCGATACGCAAATCCCAGGCATCAACGATCTTGTCGAGCAGGCGAAGACCCGCATCCGCGATGGCATCAAAGCCTATGATGCGCTGATGCAGATCCGCGCCACCGGCAAGGGCGCGCAGCTGCCTGAAGAGGTGAGCGGCACCTTTGCCGAACTCGGCCACGAGCTTGGTTATGCCCTGCTGCTCAAGCGTTATGTCGACGATCCGCGTCAGGCGAGCGAAGAGCAGATTGCCAAGGCCGCGGCTGACACCATCCCGCATGTGCCGACCCTGTTCTGGGCGTTCCGTATCATGGTCGGTCTCGGCATCTTCTTCATCCTGCTGACGGCGACCTTCTTTTATCTCTCGGCCCGCCGCCGGCTGGATCATTATCCGCTGTTGCTGAAAGTGGCGGTCTTTGCCATTCCGCTACCGTGGATCGCCGCCGAAATGGGCTGGGTGGTCGCCGAATTCGGCCGCCAGCCGTGGATCATCGAGGGTGTGCTGCCAACGGCCGCTGCCGTCTCCAGCCTCAGCGCTTCAACGGTGCTGATTACGCTCCTGTGCTTCATCGCCATCTACACGGTGCTGTTCATCGTCGAAATGGGGCTGATGCTGAAGGCGATCCGCAAGGGGCCGGATCCGGACCATGAGCCGGAAGCGCCGCTCGTTCCTGAAAAACTCGTCGCTGCGGAGTAAGATATCATGATCCTGCATCAACTCATCGACTATGAAATCCTTCGCGTCATCTGGTGGCTGCTGCTCGGCGTATTGCTTATCGGCTTTGCCGTGACGGGTGGTTTCGATCTCGGCACCGGCGCGCTGCTGCCCTTCGTGGCGAAGACGGATATTGAGCGGCGCGTCGTCATCAATTCCATCGGTCCGGTTTGGGAGGGCAATCAGGTCTGGCTCATCCTCGGAGCCGGCGCGATTTTTGCCGCCTGGCCACCGCTCTATGCGGTGTCGTTTTCAGGGTTTTACCTGGCGATGGCGGCGATCATGTTCGCGCTGATCCTGCGGCCGGTTGGTTTCAAATATCGCTCCAAGCGCGAGAGCACGGCATGGCGCAGCGCCTGGGACTGGGCCTTGTTCGTTGGCGGCTTTGTGCCGGCGCTGATCTTTGGCGTGGCCATCGGCAATGTGCTGCAGGGTGTTCCCTTCCACTTTAACGACGACCTCAGGATTTTCTACGACGGCACGACGCTGTTCGAGCTTCTGAACCCCTATGCGCTTCTCTGCGGCCTCGTTTCCGTCGCCATGCTGCTAATGCATGGGGCGGCCTGGCTGGTGCTGAAGACCGAAGGTCCGGTGGCTGCCCGTGCGCGCAGCTTTGGCAGCATGGCGGCCCTTGCCACCACCGTTCTTTTTGCGCTCGGCGGTGTCTTTCTCTGGCTCGGGATCGATGGTTATCGCTTCACCTCGGACGTCGTGACCGACGGCCCCTCCAACCCGCTGTCCAAGACGGTCGAGGTTGCGGGTGGCGTCTGGTTTGCGAATTACGCCGCACATCCTTGGATGATGCTGGCGCCGGCGCTCGGTCTTGTCTTCCCACTCGTCGCCTTCATCCTGTTCAGGGCCCGCAGGGAAGTTCTGGCGTTGCTATCCAGCTCGCTCGCGATTTTCGGCATCATCGCCACCGTCGGGCTGACGATGTTTCCCTTCATCCTGCCGTCCTCGGTTGATCCGAAATCGAGCCTGACGGTGTGGGACGCCTCGTCCAGCCATATGACGCTGTTCAACATGCTGGTCGTCACGCTCATCTTCGTTCCGTTGATCGTTGCCTACACATCGTGGGTCTATCGCGTGCTGTGGGGCAAGGTGGATGAAAAGGCGATCCGCGACGACAGCGGCCACGCTTATTGATCAAGAAAGAAGGAGATCGAACATGTGGTATTTCGCTTGGCTGCTCGGCCTGCCTCTCGCCGCCATCTTCGCCGTCATGAATGCCATGTGGTATGAGCTGATGGAAGAAAATGCGAAAAAGGCCGAAGCGAAGCTGGATAAATAGAGCCTCTCCTCCGTCATGCCGGACTAGATCCGGCATCCACTCTCACGGCGCGTCTGCGCCGTGAGAGTGGATGATGCAATTCTGCCAAATATACAAGGGCGGCATCCGGTCCGGATGCCGCCCTTCTCGTAAAGCAGCCGCGCCTGCAATGCGCAGCGTCAGTGGATCGCGATGCCGCGCTTGTCCGCTTCTTCCTTGATGATGTCTTCGACGAGGGCTCTCTTGAGATTTGGATTTCCCAGCAGATAATCGTCGGCGATTTCGAAGATCGACTTCGGGTTTTCCGTCCTGTGCAGGGTGTCGAGGTCCCGGCCGATCTGTTCTCGCAGGCTGGAATAGTCGTCCATCGCGGCTCTCCCGTTGTCGGTTAATCCAGAAGGTCGGCCGGAACCTTGCCGCCGTTTTCGGAGAGTTTCTTGATCACGGCCTTGTGCAGCCAGATATTCATCGTCGCCGAATCCGAGGTGTCGCCGCTATAGCCGAGCTCGCCCGCCAGTTCCTTTCTGGCGCCGAGGCTGCTGTCCAGGTCAAGCGCCTTCAGAAGATCGACGATCGAATGTTTCCAGTCGAGTTTCTGGCCGTTCTTCTTGACTGCGGCATCCAGAATGGAGGCGACGTCGACATTGCCGGCGGGTGCCGGAGCCGCGGCTGTCGGTGCGGCAGGCTGGGCCGGTGCTGCCGGGCTTGCGGTTGTCGTTGGTGCTCCGGCCGGCGCGGAGGTCTGCGGCGCGGCCTCGGCCTTGCCGAAAATCGCATTCTTGATCTTGTCGAAAAAGCTCATGATGGTCTCCCTTTATCGGCGAAATGCCCGCCCGACGGCGATGAGAATGCATGCGCCGATGAAACCGGCGATGAGATAGCCAATCCAGCCTCCGAGCGAGACGCCCACGAGCCCCAGAAGGAAATTGGCGACGATGGCGCCGACAATGCCGAGGATAATGTTCATGAAAACACCCATATTGCTTTTCATGAACTGTTCGGCGAGCCAACCGGCTACGCCGCCGATGATGATTGCTGCAATCCAGCCAACTTGTGCGTCTTCCATAACAGGCCTTTCCTTTGTGAGAGAGGTCAAAAGGCATATGGACAGGCTTTTGCGCGCACTGATCCCCCCGCCTTGAATAGACCTCAGGCGGGACAATAACGAAGATGCCGGCGATTGGTTCCGTGCGGCTGGGTTCGCCTCAACCCTTTTCGTCAGCTCTGGCTTTGGAAGTCCAGCCCGATATCGAGAACCGGCGCGCTGTGGGTGATCCAGCCGATGGAGATGAGGTCAACGCCACTTGCGGCAATGGCGGCCGCCGTTTGCGGGTTGATGCGGCCGGAGGCTTCGGTGATGGCGCGACCGGCAACGATTTCCACCGCCTCGCGCAGCGTTTCAGGCGTCATATTATCGAGGAGAACCGCATCCACGCCCTCCTCCATGGCCTCGTGCAGCTGCGCGAGCGTATCGACTTCGACCTCGATCTTGACGAGATGTCCAACACCCTGTCTCGCGCGGCGGATGGCCTCACGCACGCCGCCGGCGACGGCGATATGGTTGTCCTTGATGAGAACGGCATCATAAAGCGCAAAACGATGGTTCATGCCGCCACCGGCGCGCACGGCATATTTTTCCAGAGCCCTGAGCCCCGGCGTCGTCTTGCGGGTGCAGGCGACTGAAGCCTTGGTGCCGGCAATGGCGGCAACGATTTTTGCGGTGACTGAGGCGATGCCCGAGAGATGGCCGAGAAAATTCAGCGCCGTGCGTTCCCCGGTCAGAAGCCCGCGTGAGGGCCCTTCGATGGTTGTGATGACATCGCCGGGCGCTACTGCCGCGCCATCCGGAATGTGCCGTGTCATCCTGATCGCCGGGTCCACAAGCTGGAAGGCAAGTTCCGCCGCATCGAGACCGGCAATGATGCCCGGCTCCCGCGCGGCCATGACGACGACCGAGCGATGATCGGCGGGGATGACGGCGGCGGAGGTTATGTCGCCTGCGAGCCCCAGGTCTTCCAGAAGGGCGTTGCGCACGAGTGGTTCGATGATGAGACGTGGCAGGGGGGAAAGGGTCATGTCAGGCGCTCCGCGCGAAACCGGCCGTTGAAAGGCTCGAAGAAGAAAGCTCGTGGGCGAGGGTGATGACGTCATTCAGGCTCAGCCTTCGTCTTGTCGCCACCGCATCCTTTTGCGGAAAATCGTCGCGGAAATGTGCGCCGCGCGATTCCATCCGCAGGGCCGCGAAAACGGCGATGGAGATTGCGACGACGGCCGGGTCGGATGCCGGGCCGTTCCGCTCGGCAAGCGGCAACAAATCGCCAATGGCTTCGGCCAAACCCGCGGCATGTCTGACGATGCCGAGATGACGGGAAACGAGGGGTCGGACAGCAGCGGGATCTGCCGGCGGAAAATCAGCTGTTGTGTCGGGCATGGCGTCAGCCACCGGTTTTGCCGCGGGCGCGGGCCGGCCGGCAATATCCTGAGCCGCGCGCATGCCCATGGCGGCGGCTTCCAGCAGGGAGTTGCTGGCAAGCCGGTTTGCGCCGTGAAGGCCAGTGCAGGCGGTTTCACCCGCAACCCAGAGGCCGGGCACCGAGCTTCGGCCTCTGTCATCCGTGGCGACACCGCCCATATGGTAATGCACGGCCGGGCGGACCGGCACGAGTTCGCGGGCGGGGTCTATGCCTGCCTCGCGGCAGAGCAGGTCGATCGACGGGAAACGGGTAGAAAAGCCGGAGCCGAGCGCCTGCCGGGCATCGAGAAAGACCTTGCCGCCGCGCAGGATTTCACGGTCGATGGCGCGGGCGACAATATCGCGCGACGCGAGTTCAGCGCCCGGCACCGCCGCCATGAACCTTTCGCCATTTTCATTGAGAAGCAGCGCGCCTTCGCCCCGCACGGCTTCGCTCACCAGCGCCAGCGGCCGCCGGGGCGAGGAAAGCGCCGTCGGGTGAAACTGCACAAATTCCATATCGGCAAGGACGGCGCCGGCACGGGCGGCGAGCATGATGCCCTGCCCGAAATTGCCGGAGGGGTTGGTCGTCGCCTCATAAAGCCCGCCGAGGCCGCCGGTGGCCAGAACGACCCGGCCTGCCGCCAGAACGAAACCGCCGCTTGGGCCCTGGCAGGCGAGACCGGAGATCACGCCATCCTCCGTCATCAGCCGGCGCACTTCCGTGCCTTCCAGAACCGTGATCGAAGGCGTGCGGCGAACGGTGGCTGCAAGGGCCCTGACGATTGCGGCGCCTGACCCGTCGCCTTCGGCATGGAGAATGCGCCGCCGGCTATGGGCGGCCTCCAGCCCGAAAACGTAGTTGCCGCCGGCATCCCGATCGAAGCGAACGCCCGACTGCTCCAGCGCGCCGATGACGCTGGGGGCCGCAGAGACGATGCCAACAGCCATATCCTCATCGCAAAGGCCATCGCCTGCGGCCAGCGTGTCGGCAAGATGCAGTGCTGCGCGGTCGTCAGGGCCGAGGCTGGCCGCGATGCCGCCCTGCGCCCATGCGCTGGAGGTTTCGCCGCCGAGCGCGCCGCGCGTCAGAAGCAGCACGGGCTGCGGTGCAAGCGTCAGCGCCGCCATCAGCCCGGCAATGCCGCTGCCGACAATGACCGTCCAGTCCTGCGACGACGGGAAGCGCTCGCTCATACCGCCAGCATCCTTTCCACGGCACGGCGGGCGGCGACGGCGATGGCCGGATCGACCGTCACCTCGTGGCGATTTTCCTCCAGTGCGGCGCGGATATTGCCGAGCGTGATGCGCTTCATATGCGGGCAGAGATTGCAGGGACGGATGAATTCGACATCGGGGTGATGTACGGCGACATTGTCGCTCATCGAGCATTCCGTGAGCAGGACCACGCGGGCGGGGCGCTCGCGGCCGACATAATCCGACATGACGGCGGTGGAGCCGGAAAAATCCGCAGCCTCGACGACATCGGGCGGACATTCGGGATGCGCCAGCACGGTGACGCCGGGATGGCTTTCCCTAAGTTCTCGAATGTCATCGGCGGTGAAAAGCTCGTGCACCTCGCAATGGCCATGCCATGCGATCAGCTCGACATTGGTTTCCCGCGCCACGTTCTTTGCCAGATATTCATCCGGCAGCATCAGCACGCGCGGCACGCCGAGCGATTCCACCACCTGCCGGGCATTGCCGGAGGTGCAGCAGATGTCGGATGCCGCCTTCACTGCCGCAGATGTGTTCACATAGGTGACGACCGGAACGCCGGGATAGGCCTGGCGGAGAAGGGCAATGTCTTCGGGCGTAATGGAATCGGCCAGCGAGCAGCCGGCGCCCATATCCGGAATGAGCACGGTTTTTTCGGGATTGAGCAGTTTTGCCGTCTCGGCCATGAAATGCACGCCGGCCAGAACGATCACATCCGCCTCCACCTCCATTGCCTTGCGGGCAAGGGCGAGGCTGTCGCCAACGATATCGGCGACACCGTGGAAGATTTCCGGCGTCTGGTAATTATGGGCGAGGATGACGGCGTTGCGTTTGCGCTTCAGCCCGAGGATCGCGTCCACATCATCCTGAAATCCCATCCATTCGGCCTTGGGAATGACGCGGCTGACGCGGTCATAAAGGCTTGCGGCAGAAATCTGTTCGTTCACGATGCACTCTCCCATTTATACTCTTTTTGAGTATATCTAGGGCAAAGACATATTCTCATTGTGAGTATATGTCAATTGCGGGAGAGGGGCAGTTTCGTTCCGGAAAGGGCGCGTTCATCGAGAACGGTCTGGCGGAAGCGGAAAAGCTTCGCCGGGCGGCCGCCGGTTTCAGTCGCCATGTCGCCGGTTTCTTCCACCAGTTGCTGCTGTTCGATCAGTCGGCGGAAATTCTGCTTGTGCAAGGTCAGCCCTGCCAGCGCCTCGATGGCGCGCTGCAATTGCAGGAGGGTAAAGCTGTCAGCCATCAGTTCGAACACCACCGGTCGATATTTGATCTTAGCCCGGAGCCGGGCAATGCCGGTCGCAAGGATGCGGCGGTGGTCGGCAAACATCGGCCTGCCGAAATTGATCCGCGGTTCGCCCTGCGCTTCCTCGACCAGCCCGGCCTCATAGAGCAACTCATAACGCTGCAGGGTCAGCTCCTCATTCCAGCCGCCGCCATCCAGCCCGAAGGTGAAATCGGCGCGGAGATGACGCTGGTCCCGGCAGGCGGGGTCGGAATCGGCCCACGCGCGCAGCCTGTCGATGATGCTGTCGAGAACCTCGGGGCGTCCCTGCCGATGGTCCTCCCAGGGGAAATATTCATACCAGCCGTGCCAGAGGGGGCGTTTATCAACCAGGGCCTCCTGCTCGCGCACCAGCCCGAGATAGCCGATGGAAATGGTTCTGCCGCCCAAAATCTCGTTGTTGCGGTCGCGATCGGCAAAAGTATAGAGTTGTTCGAGATAACCGACGGGGTGATGCGTCTGTTCGTGAATCCATTCCCGCAGCCCGCTTTGAAGCGTTCTGTGCCCGAATTCGAAGGGACCCGACGGAAGGGCAGCGCCTTCACGAACGGTCATGACGCGGGGCTCGTCCGTGGTGATGGCGGTGACGACGGCGATGAGTTCGGCATGGGCAAGCCCGATGGTCACGGCGGCTCCTCTGGTCACTGGCTTCAGGATCAACCTTCTTTGGCACAGGAAGGTTGGTTCGCCAACATGGCGGCCAAAAAGGGCTGTCGATAGATCTGTCCCACGAAAACGGGTCCTATCAGACAAAAGGATGAATTCTTGTGGTTAGCCGTCTATCGTCTGATATGTTAGAGACCCGCCACAAGAATTTCAGATTGTAGAAGGCCGACATTGGAGAACATATCTCTCGAAGAGACACTTGTGGGGTATTTTACCTGGAACATCGGGCAAAATCTGATTTATCTCGATGCCGTGGCCGCCCGCCTGCGTGACGTTTCCCCGGAAAAAGCCGCCTGCGGCATTCCGGTCGAAGATTTCATTGAGCGGATTGAAAGCGGCGCGCGGGCGCGTGTCGCCAAGGCGGTTTATAATTCGCTGACAAATGGCGTGTTTTATGATCAGGAATACCGCATCCAGCTTGAATGCGGTGGTTTTCGCTGGCTGCGGACAACCGGAAGGGTGATCCTGGACAGCGACCGGATTCCGATGATGGCCATGGGCACGGTGCGCGATGTCAGCGCGGCCAAGGTTTTATTGATGTGATACGCGGCCGCACCTCTTTTTAATGAGGCGGCCGACCGATTTTATTTCGTTCATTGTTTTGATGTTGCGGTGACATGGTCCGGCAGATCGCAATTTTGCTGTTTCAGATCGTCCTGGCCACAGGCCTCGGCATAGCCGGCATTCGCATCGCTTCGCTTGTCAATGGCGAGGCGACCTCTGCGCCGGCAGGTCTGGCGGCCAACACGGAACTGTTGTGGACGACTGCGCCGGTGCGGGTCGATCCTCGTCGGCAGAATTATGAGCGCATTCCGACACCGCCCGATCTGTACCCGCTGAAAATGCATGCGGATCAGCGCCTGCGTGTCGTCTCCAGCAACCGCTTCACCTTCAAGGGGCAGGAATTCCGCCTCGCCGGCGTGGAGGAGGTCGACCGCAACCGCGTCTGCACCGGTGCCGATGGTCGCCGTTATGCCTGCGGCCTCAATGCCTTCAAGGCGCTGGAGAACCGTCTGCGCGGCAGATATGTCGAATGCCGGGTGGTGGAGGAGGAAAGTCCGCTGCGATCCGTGGAATGCCGGATCAACGGGCAGGATGTCCGGGCGCTACTGCAATAGGCGGTGACGCCGGCACGTCGTGCCGAAGCCGATCAGGACGTAACGACGATGACGGGGCCAAGCTTATATGTCTTGATGTTGAGGGCGGTGCGCAGGAAATTCAGCGCACCCTCCGTATCGGTAACGAAGAGGGTGCCGCTGACGACACGTCGTGCAGTTGCCTCGTTTCCGATGACGATGCGGCCGTTGAAGTGCCGCTGGATTTCCTCGACCACATAGGACAGGGGAACATTGTCCACGGTGAGCTGGCCTCGGCGCCAGGCGAGAGCCGTATCGGCATCCGTTTTCCGGACGGTATATTCTCCCGTGACGTTTGAGTGGAGGATTTCTTCCCCTTCCGTCAGTCTGACGGGCGCGCTTTGCTGCGCCTTGAATTCCACCTTCACCGAATGTTCGGCAACGGCGATGCGCGTATCGTCATCGCTTCGGCGAACGTCGAAGGCCGTACCGAGGGCCGTGACCACGGTATCATCAGTGCGGACGGAGAAGGGGCGCTTCTCATCCGGGCTCACCTGAAAAAATGCCTGGCCGCGCAAGAGCCGAACGATCCTTTGGCCGCTGCTGAAATCAAGCGCGATCGCAGACGATGCGTTCAATTGCACCCGGGAACCATCTTCCAGTGTCACTTCAGGCATTTCACCGGTGTCGGACATGACATCCGCATGGAGGCGCATGGGACCGTCCAGGGCAACGAACAGAGTTCCGGCGGCAATGATCGCCACGATCGACGGGATGACCGCGCCGCGCCGTCGCGGCGGGGGCGCAACGGGCATGTCGCGAAGCCCGGCATCGGAGCGGATCGCAGTTCTGGCTTCGCCGAGAATGCGTTTCGCAGCCGTGTAGGCCCGACAGTTTTCCGGGTCGAGCTCCATCCAGCGACGGAACTCCGCCCTTTCCGTTTCCGACTGTCCGGGGTCGCGGTTGCGAAAGACCCAGTCGGCTGCATCCCTGTTTCGCTTGCGCTGATCGCGCGTCAGACGTCTACCTTGCACGGAACGCTCCAATTCTGCTCTCCCATGTGTAGACGAATGAGTTGTGTCGATTGGGACGTTTACTCCATTTCAAAAAGGCGGTCGAGGCAATGACTGAGCGCGCGCCGGAGGTGCCGGTCGACCATATTACGTGAAATTTTCAGTTTCGCGGCAATCTGGTCCGGGGAAAGATGATGCAGCCTGTGCAACACGAACGCCGTCCGCCGCTTTTCGGGCAGGTCGGCGATGGCCTGCTTGAGGATCGTCAGCCGCGCCTCGATGGCCAGTCCCTGGTCGGGCGGGCTGTCGGTCGCCGACACCGCCCTTGCATCTTCATCCGTGCCGGAAAAAAGCCTGGACTCGAATTGCTCCCGCCTGATCCGGTCGATCCGCATGTTGGAAGCGGCGCGGCACAGGAATGCTTTTATCGATCGTTTGCCGGACAGGGCATCGGGCTGCAATGCGAGTTTTACGTAGAGATCGTGCACGATTTCACGCGCGGCCCCGTCCGAGCGGCTGCGCCCTCCGACCGCCTTGATGATGTCGCCGTAATGCTCGACGATCGCCCGGTTCAGCAGGTCGGTTCCGTCATTTTCATTGAGGCTTGCCATCGACATCCGCATTGCTTTCCTGGTGCTCCGTAATCTGCAATGTGCGACAAATGAAGGCGTTTTCACCTATCCATGCCGGTGACGAATTTCTAGTGGCGGGGAAAAAGCGATGCAAGTGCAATGATTTAAGGTAGCGGCCGTTAAAAAATCCACCGCCCGCCAAAAGCGGACAGTTTTTATCATGTTTATATCTGGATTCATTACATCTTTTGGTCAGCGGGCGAATGCGGGGAGCCGCCGGAGACGGGATCGGCCCTTACGAAAAACCTGACGAATGTTGCGAGGCAGCCACAGGTCTTGCGCCGCTCAGCCCCGTGAAGGCACGGGAACACACATCGGTGTTCCCGAAAGCGGGTCCGGCATGATCACGGCGTTCACACCGAAGACATCGAGGACATTTCTGTCCGTGATGACGGCGCTTGCCGTACCCGCGTCGAATATCTTGCCGTCCTTGATGAGCACGACCTCATCGGCGTAACGGGCGGCCTGATTGAGATCGTGGAGGACGGCGACGATGGTGCGACCGTCGTGAACAAGTTGTCTTATCAGATCCAGTATCTCGATCTGGTGAGCGAGATCGAGGAAAGTTGTTGGTTCATCGAGGAGAAGAATGTCCGTTTCCTGGGCGAGCGCCATGGCGATCCATGCGCGTTGCCGCTGGCCGCCGGACAGCGCTTCCACCTGACGGCCGGCGAGCGATGTCATGTCGGTCAGATCGAGAGCATGGGCGCAGGCGTCCTCATCGTGTCTGGACCACCGCTCGAAAAGCCTGCGATGGGGATAACGCCCCTGACGGACGAGTTCCGCGACCGACAATCCTTCCGGGGCCTGGGGCCCCTGTGTAAGGACGCCGATCTGCTTCGCACGGTCTCGCGAGGGCATTTTCCTTGTTGGCGTGCCGTCGAGAAATATTTCCCCTTTCATCGGGGCCAGAAGGCCGGCGAGCGCGCGCAATATAGTGGATTTGCCGCATCCGTTTTTCCCGACGAGAACGGTGAAGCGCCCGGATGGAATTTTCAGGTTCAGGTCTTCGACGATGACGGAACCGTTATATCCAAGGGAAAGATCGCGCGTCGCGAGGCGATAAGGTTCAGACATGCCTGCGACCCTTCAGAAGATAGGCAAAAAACGGAGCGCCGAGCAGCGCCGTGACGATACCGGCGGGCAGTTGCGCCGGTGCGATGACCGTGCGGCCGACAATATCGGCGATCAACAATAAAAGACTGCCTGTCAGGCCGGCGACGGGAATGAGGGAGCGATGGGCGGGGCCCACGATCCTCTTCGCGATGTGCGGGGCGATCAGGCCGACAAAGCTCACCAGACCCACTGCGGCAACGGTGGCTCCCGATATCAGCGTGCAGAGCACGATCAGGAATGCGCGCACGAGATTGACCTTTTGTCCAAGGCCCGTCGCCACGTCGTCGCCGAAACGGATGAGGTCCAGTTGACGGCAGCAGAACCAGCTCAAGGCAAGCGGGGCGGCGAGCCAGATCAGAAGGCTTTGAACCCTGGACCAGTCCGCCCCGTAGACGCTGCCCGAAAGCCAGACCATGGCGCGCTGAACATCCCCGACATTGCCGAATGCGGTCAGAAAGCTGGTTCCTGCGCCAGCCAGGGCGCTCAGGCCTATGCCGACAAGGATGATCCGGAGAGAGGATGTTCCGCGTTTCCAGGACAGGAAATAGACGGCGGCCGCCATGGTGACTGCGCCCGCAAAGCCCGCCCAGGGCAGAACGGTCGGTGAAACATCGGCAAAAACGATGATAACCACGCTTGCGGCGAGCGCTGCGCCGGCATTGATGCCCAAGACGCCGGGCTCCGCCAGGGGGTTGCGCATGACGGTCTGCGAGATCGTCCCGGCAACGGCAAGGCCTATGCCGGCAAGCAGGGCCAGTATCGCTCTCGAGAGCCGGAATTCGATGACGATCATCTGCAGATCGGGCGATGCCCCGCCGGCAACCGCATCGGCAACGTCGCGCCAGGCGATCGACTGGTCTCCCCACATCATCGCGGCAACCACGGCCAGGAGGTTCAGAATGATCAGGACGGTTATGGCTCGCGTCACGGCTTGTCCGTCCCCGTGCGATAGCGCGCCAGCCAGAGGAAAAATGGTGCCCCGATCAATGCCATCGTGACGCCGACGGGGAAACTCTGGTTGGCGAACATCATCCGTCCGGCGAGGTCGGCAACGACGACCATGATCGCGCCGATGACGGCGCTGAAAGGAACGATCCAGCGGTAATCCACGCTGATGGCGAGGCGAACGATATGCGGCACGACGAGGCCGACGAAGCCGACCGGCCCGACAAGCGCGACCGCGCTTCCCGAAAGGAGAATGACGATCACGACCGACAGGCCGCGCCAGAGAGCCGGGTTCTGGCCAAGCGCCGTGGCGACATCGGTGCCCAGGCTCAGGGTCGTGAGATGACGGGCGAGAACAAGCGATCCCATCAGCCCCGCAAGCGAATATGGCATGACGGCAAAGACCTGATCCATCGTCCGCCCGCTCAGGGAACCGACGGTCCACAGGCGCACGGCATCGAGCGTCGTCTGGTCGAAGATCAGAATTGCCGTTGTCAGCGAGGTGAGGAATGTTGCGACCACCGCACCGGCCAGCACCATCACCAGCGGTGTTGCGCCGACGCGGCCGACCGAACCGATGAAGAAAACGCAAAAGGCCGCAAATGCCGCACCGGCAAAGGCATACCAGACCAGCACGTTACCATCCGAAACGCCAATAATCGTCAGGCTGGCGACGACCGCGAAAGCTGCGCCGGCATTGATGCCCAGGAGACCCGGCGAAGCCAGGGGATTTCTCGTTACCGCCTGCATGATGGTGCCCGAAACGGCCAGGCCCGCTCCCGCAATCATCGCAGCCGCGATGCGCGGCAAGCGCAGCAATGTCACGACCAGATGATCGCGCGAGCCGTCAAACCGGAAGATTGCGGCGAGGACCGTCGACGGTGAAATGGGGTTTGGACCGGCCATCATCGCCACGATGGCGCAAACCATCAGGCCGCCGATTGCGAGGAGGAGCAGGGCCGCGCGGGAAAATTTTACCCGGCGAGAATTGATCGGCCTTTCCGCCTGTCGAAGTCCGCAAAACGACGTCACGGCGTGCCCGGCAGATATTTTTCGATGTCGTCGAGAACCCGGTTCGCGGAGCCTATGCCGTTGAAGCTCATCCATGTTTCGCGCTTGACCCGGTGGGCGTTTCCGGAGGCGACGGCGGGCATCATCTGCCAGAAGGGGTTGCTGGTGGTGCGGGCGGCAAGTGCATCGTCGAGGGCCGCTTCATATTTGCCGGACACGACGTAAAGAAGGATTTCACCGTCGAGAAGGGTGAGGTCTTCCCATTCGGGCCGCTTGAACACCGTGTTGTCCTCGGTCGTTTCATAAGCGCTCCGCTTTACGCCTGCATCGCGAAGAACCACATAGGGCGCATAGGCGGCCGGGCCGTCGAGATAGACGTGAAATCCGGTGGGTGTCACCCGCAGTACCGACATCGTCCGGGATCCTGTTTTGCTCCTGATCGCGGAAACACGGCTTTCATAGCTGGCGAGCATGCGCGCCGCCTCTTCGCTTTTTCCGGAAAGGAGGGCCAGCGTTTTGAAATGTTCCTTCCAGTCCTTCGCGGCGATGAGTGCGGTCGGCGCAATTTTTTTGAAGTTCTCGTAGGACTGGCTGTGCAGGGCCGCATCGCCGATAATCAGGTCCGGTTTCAACGCCACGATGCGTTCCAGACTGGGCTGCCGGGCTTCGCCAATATCGGAAACCATCGCTCCATCGGCTTTTTCCCTCAGTTCGTGGTCCTGAACGGACATAAGCGGCGCGCCAACCAGCGGCAGTCCCAGTTCCAGCGCCATTCCCAGATTATAGAAGGGATCGAGCACGACGATCCTGCGGGGCGTATCCGGCACGCAGACGGGTGCACCATACAATCCGGATGTGAACGACCGGCCAGGACACTGCGCCGAAGCGCCCGACGCGAAAAGTCCGATCAGCAATATGAAAAACGATCGCAGGATCATTGGTGACTCCAGAAACGGAAACTGCGCGGCTTGAAAGCCGCGCAGGCAACGGATCAGAACTTGACTTTGAGGTTGAGACCGACGCTGCGGCGCTCCCCGAGCGTGGCGGCAATATCGTTGTCGTTGTAGACGAAATATTCCTCATCCAGAAGGTTCTGAGCGAAGGCGTTGATTTCCCACCTTTCGGTCTTGTAGCCCGCCTGCAGGTTCACGATCCAGCGGCTGTCGAGATAATCGTGCGGCAGGCTGCCCAGACGGGCCAGGTAGCTCGAGGTATATTTGGCGTCTGCGCCGACATAGACGCCGTTGTCAAACGTGTAGCGAGCGCCAAGACCCAGCGACCACTCCGGCGCTTCCGGGAATGGCAAGCCGGACAGATTGCCATAGGTCAGATCGTTGAAGTTCTTGAACTCGGTATGGACATAGCCGAGCGATGCGAAGGTTTCGAGGTTGTCAGTTACCTTGAACGACGGCTCGAACTCGAAGCCCCATGCTTCCGACGACGCGGCGTTGATGATGCGTCGGCTGAGCAGATCCGTCGGGTCGAGCTGCATCAAAACCTGCTGGTCCGAATATTTGGTGAGGAACACGTTTGAATTCACGGTCAGCCGGTCATCCATAAACGAGCCTTTGTAGAAAATCTCGTAGGTCGATGCCGTTTCGGGTTCGTAGTTATAGGCCGTCCGCCGATACGAATCGTAGCTCGCGCCGCCGGTCCGGAAACCCTGGGAATAGGTAATGCCGACCGTCTGTGTGTCCGTCAGCTCTTTCGAAAGGCCGATTTTCGGTACGAAATTGACCTCGTTGAAGGATGCGGCATAGTCCGTCAAAACGGTTGTCCTGCCGCCAAGCGGCTGGGTCCGCACCAGATGTTGGGTTATGTCCTGATCCGTATAGTCCAGCCGGCCGCCGAGGGTAATTTTCCATGTCGGGACGAACTCGTATGTCGCCTCTCCGAAAATGGCGGCATTGAACGATTTCTGCGTATTGTGCTGCACCTGGTTGCGGTTGACGGTGGCACTCAGCGGAATGGTGCGATCGTAGAAGTTCTTTTCGTCTTCATAGGCGAAATAGACGCCGCCGACCCAGTCCCATTTGTCGCCTTCATAATTGAGACGCAGCTCCTGGGAGGCGATCCATTCCTTGTAGTAGCCATGATAGGTGTTGATTTCGCCCGGGGTTCCATAATTGACCGAAAGACGATCGGCGTCGGAATAGCTGAAGGCCGAAAGTGAAGTCAGCTTTAGCTCGTCTGAAAAATCATGGGTAACCTCCAGTCCGACATTATGCACGTCGGTCGGGCGATATTCTATGTAGGCTGGCAGCAGATAATCGCCGCGTTTCTGGTCGAAACTGAAGGGAATGGAGCCTGCGGGACCGCCGATGTCGCGAACAGCGGGGTTGTCATGTGAAAACGAGTAGCTGAGAAGGGCGCGCGTCTCCGGCATTTCCGCCGGTTCAAACAGGACCTTGCCGCGAACCTGGTAATAAAAATCGTGCGTGAACTCGTTGTAGTTCTCGTAACCCACGAAGGTCGGGTAATTGATGTCGTTCTTGCTTCGCTGAACCTCACCGGAAATACGAATGGCGAGCTGATCGTCCATCAGCGGCGTATTGAACATGAAGCCGGTGCCGTAGAGATTGCCGGTGGCGATCGTGGTCGAGAGTTCCGCCTCCTTTTCGAAGGTGGGATCCTTGGTCTTTATATAGATTGCACCAGCCATGGCAGCGCGCCCCGACAGGGTGGACTGCGGGCCGCGATATACCTCGACCTGTTCGACGTCGAACAATCCGCGTGCCCCACGGCGCGCGCCGCGAACCGTCTGCTGAACGCCGTCGATGTAGAGCGTGGCAAGAGGCGCGCCACCGGGGACAAGGCCCTCGGAACTGACACCACGAATGATGAAGCCGGCATCGGCCCAGTCGCCATCCATGACGTTTGCCATGCGGCGGAAGCTATCGCGAAAACTCCGTATCTGGCTGTCGGCGATCTGGTCCGCGGTGACGATGCCGATGCTCGAGGAGGTGCTGGCAAGCGTCGTGGCGTTGCGTGAACCGTAAATCGTGATGGCCTGCAGCTGGGTCGCGCCATCGGCACCGACGGCTGCGGCGCCTGCAGGCGCCGCCGCAAGGCTGAGGGCGATCTGGTTCTGGCCGGCAAACCGCGACTGGACGCCGGTTCCTGCAAGCACTGCGTCAAGCGCCTGGGAAGGCGTGAGGTTACCGCTGGCGCCCCGCGACGTCTTGCCGTTGGCGACAGACCCGTCAAAGAGAATCTGCAGGCCGGTTTGCGTGGCAAGCTGATTGAGCGCGCTGGTAAGGGGGCCGGCGGCAATCGAAATCTGTCGCGGCGCGCTGCGTGTCTGGCCTTCGCTCTGCGCTGCGGCAGGCACATATAAGGCCAGCGCCGACACCGAAGTTGTAAGCAGCATTGCTACCCAACCCGCCAGACCGGTTCGAACCGCTCTGCCGTTCATTCCCTTGCATTCCATTGAAGCCCCCGCGCCCGTGCGCTCAATACGCACGTTTCAGAACAATATGACGGCAACAACCGTCCGCTCATGCTGAAGACGATCAAAGGAGGCGTAATGGGACTCTCAAGTCGAAAAAAATTTATGGAAAATAAACATTTTATTTTAGGCAGATACGGGTGCGCATTTCCTGAAGCAGAATGGCATCACGTTCTTCATTTGACTTCAGCACACAGGTCGCACATTTTTCCGCTCCCTCGACGGTATAGTACCGGCAGCATCCGCCCCGCGCGCGGAACGTGTAGGTGAATGGTTCCTTCAATGTGCTGTCGTGCAGGGTGAGGTCAAAGTAGCCCAGCTGGCGGTTGTTCAGCGGCGATCCCTGCGCTTTGACGATCGCGATTGCCGAGGCTATCGCTTCGGGCAGACAGCCGAATCGTCTTCCGACATCGAGAAACCTGCCGGCTATTCCGTCGCCAATCAGCCGCCATTGCGCGTTTTTCGAAAAGCCCGTCCGTTTTGCCAATGCTTCGACCAGCGGCTCGAAATGCCGCTCGACGCCCATGCGGAACCTTTCGCACAACGCCGCGTGGTCTGTGACTATCGAAAATGGCCCTGCATGCCGATCCGTAAATATTTGCGGCGAAAGCAGCCTGACGCGGGCGCGCCGCACCGTCATCGGCTCTCCATCATGCTCGCCATGATAGGTGTAGAACTGCAATGAGACGGCGTCGGGCGACAGATCCGGCACCAGGCCGCGGCCAACCAGCAACGGAACGGTCGCCATGAAGAAGATGTAGCAATAATCGCTCATCAAGAAGGCCGCGCGACTTTTGAGATCGACGCCGGGATTGAACGATCCCTCATAGTCGAGGAACTCTTCGAGTTCCTCCGGGCTGGAAAACAGCCCGGCGGCGGTTATCCAGCCGGGAAGCATCGGGCCGGCGCTGCAGGGCACCTCGGGCCACATGGATTGCTGGAGAGCGGTCGCTTCCGTCAGAATATCGTCGGTGGTGGGCACGCCGGCGGCCTCCTGATATCTCATTGTCCGCCGCATCCGTCAGATTCGCATATCAAATCCGGCTCACGCCTCTCTCATCGAACAGCCATAGTCTGCATCGCATCGGTTTGCCACAGCTGGCCCAGTTTGCCAATAAAGCCGGCGAAGGCCTGCGGCGGGAGCATATGCGAGCCTTCGATCCGATGCATGGTGACGTTCGACCCGATACAGCTTTCCCAGGCATGCGCCGCGCTCCAGCTGACGAGATGGTCGGCATCGGCCACGAATACATGCACCGGAAGGGCAACCGGGGCGTGCGGGGGCGTAAATTCATAAGTCTCGCAAATGCGAAAATCATTGCGGAGAACCGGCTCGAACAGGGCCATCGCCTCCCTGTCGCGCAATATTGCCTCCGGCGTTCCGCCGATCTCCACCAGCGACTGGTGGAAATCTTCGCTCGACATGATGTGAATGGGTTCACGTCCTTCAAGGACACGGTCGGGCGCGTTCGAGCCGAGGATGTAGAATGCGTGGGGAAGCGGCAGGCGCCGGATGGAGAGGTTCCGGAGCAGCTCATATGCCACCACCGCGCCCATGGAATAGCCGAACAGGGCATAGGGCGCCTGCAGCAGACCGGAGATTTCGCCTGCGACATGGTCGGCAAGGCTTTCTATATCGCGCGGCAGCGGCTTGGTGAAATGGGCTTCGCGGCCAGGCAGGGGGACGGGGAAGACGTCGAAGATGCTCTCGGAATGGACCCATGACCGGAACAGGCTTGGGCCGGCGCCGGCTGGCGGAAGGCAAATCAACCTGGGGCGAACTGTCATCGGGGCTCCTTGTCTCATATTTCAATGTCTCATATTTCAATCGCATTGTGTTCGCCGACGGGGGCGGCCGTTGCTTTCAGCGCATCGATGAATGCCGAAAACGCCGCAAGGACCGGGCGGTCGAACAGGACCTTTACGGGAAAGTTGATGGCAAATTCTCTCCGCGCCCGGTTGACGACCCTCGCAGCCAGAAGCGAGTGACCGCCAAGGTCGAAGAAATGATCCGTATTGCGCCGCACCTCGACTTTCAGAACCTCTGCCCAGATCCGGGCCATCGCCTCTTCCGTCGGTGTCCAGGCCGTTATCGGAGAAGGGGTGGAGATGGGGAGATCATGGTGCGTTTCCGCTGCCTCGAGTGGCATAGGCGTATCGGCAGCGGCCGCAGTGATATCCGCATCGGATATATCCGGAATTCGCGCCGCGCCGCCGGCCATCTCGCCGATTGCGGCTTCAAGCTCTTTCAGAAATGCTTCAATCTCCCGCTCGGTCATGCTCCGTCTATCGTATCGGGCGGCAATCGAAATCTTGGCCGCGTCGGCAACGGCAAACAGGGTGAGCGGATAGTGGGTCCATTCATCGACCTCGACGCCGGCGACGGCGAATGTCGCGTCCGACGATACATCCCGTGGGACGGGGTAGTTTTCAAAGACCAGGAGGCAGTCGAAGAGATCGCCCCGCCCGGCCTGTATCTCCCGTAACGGAAGATAGTCATGCTCCGCACAGGCGGACTGGCGTTTCTGCAGTTTTTGCAGCCATTGGGCAAGGTCGCCCTGTTCAACCTCGACGCAGACCGGTAGCGTGTTGATGAACAGGCCGACCATATTTTCCACGCACGGCAGTTCCGGAGGTCGCCCCGCCGTCGTCGCGCCGAAGACGACATGCCTGCCGCCGGTCTTGCGGGCGATGGTGATGGCAAGGGCGCCCTGCAACAGGGTGTTGGACGTAATGCCCATGTCCCTGCACAGTTTTGCGGCTTGCGCCGAAACCACGGGATCGCATGTGAGGTGACGACTGGAAAAGTCGGCCTCGCCGGCGGCGGCGTGTGTAATTCTGCACGGCCCGGCGATCCCGGCGGTGTAATCCGTCCAGAATTCCCGCGTCGCCTCACGCTTCCTGCTTTTCAGCCAGGCGATATAATCCACATAGGGCCGCGGCGCGGCCAGAGCGGGGCGGGAAGAGCCGCACCGCCTCTGATAGGTCCTGAAGGCATCCTCGACGAGGCGGCCGGCCGACCATCCATCGAGAATGATATGATGATACTGAAGAACGAGGCGCGAATTTTCCCCGCCGCAGTCGATCCATTGCAGGCGTATCAGCGGAGCCTTTTTCAGATCGAAAGCCTGTCGCCGGTTGTCGGACAGAAGTGTGCCGAGGTGTCTTTGCTGCTCGTCGGCATCGATGCCCGACCAATCCAGCTGCGACCAGGCGAGGCCGGCATCGCCGTGAACCACCTGAAAGGGTTCGTCTCTTTCTTCCCAGTGAAACGTGGTGCGCAGAACCGCATGCCGCGACACAATCTCGCGCCAGCAATCATGCATGATCCGCGCATCGACGGCGCCCTTCAGATGCAGGACGATCTGGGGAACGTAAACGCCCTCGTCAGGCGTGGCGATGGAGTGGAACAGCAATCCTTCCTGCATCGGTGACAGCGGATAGATGTTTTCGATGGCCGGGCGGCGGCTTTCAGAGGGGCGATTGTCCATGGTGTCACAAGCTCTTTAGCAGATTGTCGAGTTCGTCCTGGCCGAGGTCCATGAGCGGGAAATCAGTTGGGCTGAAACCCGCGCCGGAACCCGTCAGGCAATGCCGGATCAAGATTTCAAGATTTTCCCGGAAATGGCCGGCCAGCGTCCTGATGGTGTCTTCGCGATGCAGCTGCGCGCCATGGACCCATTGCAGTTGCAATTCGCCGCGCACGACCATGGCATTGATCTCGAGGATCGCATCGCGCGGGTTGCGCGGCCCGTGCATCGGGCCGGAGGCTATGCCTGAGGGAGCAAACAGGCTCTCGGCCCCGAACATGGCGTCCATCTGGCCGAGATAGTTGAAGCGGACCTGCGGTTTCCCGCAGTCCAGATGCTCACCCTTCCCGCGAAGATATTTCAGAACGCCGAAGCCCACGCCATTATTGGGAATTCGCCGCAACGTGTCCTTGACGTCAAGGAGCAGCCGGTCGGGGGTGGTCTCCGCCGGCGTGTCGAACAAGACGGGATAAAGCGCGGTCAGCCATCCCACGGTTTCGGAAATGTCGAAATCCTTGAACAGATGCGGTCTGCCGTGGCTTTCCATGTCGATGCGCAGGCGCGGTTGGCCGCTCCACTGTCGCAGCGCCAGATAAAGAGCTGCAACGAGAACTTCGTTCGAGGTTACGCTGAAGCCTTCCGGCACGTCCCGAAGCAGTTCTTTCGTTGTCCTGGCATCGATCGTCTGCCGGTAAGTCACCGCATCTGATACGTTATTGCCGCCGTTTTTGTAGTCGAGGGGCAGGGGCTGCACATCTTCGTCGCAGATGCCGTGCCAATATTCCTGCTCATCGTCGAAAAGCTCTAATCGGGAAAGCCGGCTGTGCCATTCGCCTGCGGTGGCTATGCCGGAGCGAGCGGCGCCGGTTTCCAGATAGTGGCGCTCGATATCCGCAACGATCATTCGCCACGATACGCCGTCGACGATGAGGTGGTGGGCCGCGAGGATCAGACGCCCGGATCCATCTGGCAATGTCGCCAGGATTGCGCCGAAGAGAGGCCTGGCGCCAAGATCGAAGCCAGCATGAAGTTTTTTGGCAAGATCCGTGACATCATTTTCATCTGCGGCGGCAAACCGCTGCATGGGCTGCATGGCTGACAGCGGCGCGAACTCCTGTCGCCATTCTCCATTTTCGCGCAAAAATCTGGCGCGAAGCGATGGATGTTCACCGAGCGCCTGGGAAATCGCTTTTTCGAGCCGGTCGGGATCGACGGTGCGGGTGGGCTTCAGGATCAGCCCCTGATTCCAATGGGCGAGATCGGGTAGATCCTGCTCCAGCAGCCAGTGCTGTATCGCTCCCAGCGTGCCGTCATCATGGCTGTGACCCGTCTCGGCCGTCGCGGCGCTTTCGGCGCCCGTCGCTTCGGCAAGCGATGCCAGCGTGGGATACAGGAACACGTCGCGCGGGGTCATTCTCAAGCCCTTCTGGCGGGCCTGCGACACCAGCTGGATGGCAAGGATGGAATCGCCGCCGAGCGAGAAGAAATTGTCGTTTGGCCGAATGTCCTCGCAGCCCAGCAGGCCCTGCCATATCCCCGCCAGCATTTCCTCCTGCCCGGTTCGCGGGCGAGCGGTTTCGTGGGAACGTTCGCCATAGGCTGCGGGATCCGGCAGGGCGGACCTGTCCAGCTTGCCGTTCGGCAGGCGCGGAAGGGCATCGAGTTTCCTTGCAAGGACGGGAACGAAATGCTCGGGCAGGCGCTGCCTGAGCGTTGTGACAAGTCCGGTGATCTCCAGTTCGGGGTCGCCGGCAATCCACATTGCCAGGCGCGGATGATTGGAGGCGTCGTACCAGAGCCCGGCAACGGCCTCATGCACCCCTTCCTGCTGAAGCAAAGTGGCTTCTATCTCGCCCGGTTCGATGCGAAAACCGTTCAGCTTCAACTGTCGGTCGCCGCGTCCCATGTAATCCAGACCGCCATCATCACGCCTGCGGACGATATCGCCGGTCCGATACATGACGCGGTGCTCACTGTGCTCCGCAAAGGGATTGGGTAGAAAACGCTCGGCCGTCTGGCCCGGCCGGTTCCAGTAACCGCGCGCCAACCCGCTGCCGGACAGGAACAGTTCGCCGGGCACGCCAACGGGAACCTCGTTCAACTCGCCGTCGAGCACATAGGCGCGTGTATTGGCAATCGGCACGCCGATCCCGAACCATTCTCCCGATTTCAGTACAGGCGCCACCGTGGAATAGGTCGTGTCTTCGGAGGGGCCGTAAAGGTTATAGAGGTTTTCGACATGGTCGTTGGCGTAAATCCGCCCGACAAGTTCACGCGGAAGCGGCTCTCCCGCCAGGCACACAGTTTTTACGGCTTGCGGCAGGGGCCCAAGTTTCAGCAGTTCGGACATTGGCGTCGGAACCGTGTTCACGAGCGTTACGTCGTCCGCGAATGGCGCGTTCGGGAAGGCGAAGAGATCGTCCACCATGAAGATGCGCCCGCCTGCCGCAAGCGTCGCAAATATCTCGAAGATCGAAAGATCAAAGCAGATCGACGTGGAGGCCAGCACCCCGGACAGCTGGTCGCGCGTGAAGCTGTGCAGGCACCATTGCACGAAAGCGACGGCGTTGTGATGTTCGATGGCCACGCCCTTCGGCCTGCCGGTCGAACCGGAGGTGTAGATGATATAAGCGAGATCGGACCCGGACGTTCCCGATGCTGGAACGGCCCCGTCTGCGAGATTCTCCACCATGCCGGGCGTCATGCATCGGAAGGCCTGTCCGGCAGCCGAAATATCATCATCGCTCGTGACCAGGATGAGTGCCAGATCGGCGTCCGCGGCGATGAATTCTATCCGGTCCTTGGGGTAACGCGGGTCCAGCGGCACATAGGCCGCACCGGTGCGAAGAACGGCGAGTATGGCGGCCACCAGTTCCACGCTCCGCTCGAGGCGGATACCGACCCGTTTTCCCCTTCCGATGCCGGACGCGGCCAGCCCGTTTGCGAGCCGGTCAGCTTTCCGGTCGAGTTCGGCATAGGACAGGCTGCGTTCCTGATCTGTAACGGCTATCGCCTGCGGACTGGCTTCGACGCTCGCTTTGACGAAGTCGTGCAGGCAGTGCCGCTGCGGTTCGAATGCCGCGTCCGTCCCGTTCCAGTGCCGCAGCCTTCTCCGCTGGCTCTCGGGCAGCATAGGCAACCGGTCGCGTGGCATGTCAGGGTGTTCGACAATTCTTTCAAGCAGGGCGACCAGCGCATCGCCGAGCGATTCCATGGTGGCCCGGCGGAAAAGATCGCTGCGATATTCGAGGCGGCATAAAAGTTCCCCGGCCGTTTCGTGGATGAACAGCGTCAGGTCCACGCGTGATGACGTGTCGGGAAGCACCAGCCTTTCCCATTCCATCCCGGCAAGCGGGATTGTCTCACGTCGGGTTTCGACGGTGGAGACCAGCATGGCTTGAAACAGCGGGTTGTGGCTCCACGATCGCGGAAGCGAGAGCGCATCGACCACCTTCTCGAAGGGCGCGGCCTGATTTGCGAAAGCACTCAATGCCGTCTCGCGGGTGGCCCTGAGCGCATCGTTGAAGCTTTCGCCGCCCTGCGTCTGCAACCGGATCGCCAGTGTATTGGCGAACATCCCGATGACCTTTTCCAGATCGGGGTGGAAGCGCTCGGATACCGGTGTGCCCATGACGATATCGCGCATGCCGCTGGCGCGCTGAAGCAGCGTCGAGAACGCCGTCAGCATTCCCATAAAAAGGGTTGCGCCCTGCTGGTCGCAGAGCTTGCGCAATTTTGCGAACAAACCCGCTTCGAGCGAAAAACGGACGCTGTCGCCGGAAAAGCCCTGTATGGCGGGCCGCACGAAATCCGTGGGCAACTCCAGCAGAGGGGGAGCGCCGGCAAGTGTCCTGCACCAGTAATCAACCTGATCCTGCGTATCCTGTTCCCGTTGCCAGAGTGCAAAATCCGCATATTGCAGCGGCAGCGTCTCGCCTGCCGGTGCCACACCCTTCAAAAGTGAGGCGTAGAACGTGGCAACCTCATTCAGGAGAATTTCCGCCGAAAGGGCATCGCCGATGATGTGGTGCAATATGAAAAGCAGAACATGGTCCTGCGGGCCGGTGCGCAAAGCGTGAATGCGGAGCATGGGTGCGACGGCAAGATCAAATGGCCGGCGCGCGCAATCGAGCAGGGCGGCCTCAAGTTCCCTGTCACCGATCTCTTCCGGCACGATCCTGAACATGATCTCTGCGTCGGTCTCGACAAAGGGCTTGCCATCGACCGAGACGAACCGGCTGCGCAGGATTTCCTGTCTTTGCGCTGTCAGTGTGAGTGCGTGCGACAGAATTTCGAAATCGAGCGGCCCGCTTATCTTCAGGGCAAATGGAATATTGTAAAGAGGGCTGTCCGGCTCAAGCTGCGCCAGGGCCCATTGTCTGTTCTGTGCGTAGGAAAGCGGCGTCCGCCCGGTCCTTTGCCGTTTTGACAGTCCGGATAAATCCATATCCGTCCTCAGTCCCGCCGTGGAGACCAGAGCGTCGATCGCGCCCGCAAATTCGGCGAGTTTCGGTTTCTCGAAAATGGTGTGCAGGGGTATTTCGATGGCGAAAGATGCCCGCAGGCGCGCAAGCATGCGGGTTGCCAAAAGGGAATGGCCGCCGACCGTGAAGAAATTATCGTCACGCCCCACCCTCGGAGCGCCAAGCAGTTCACACCAAAGGAAGGCGACAATCTGCTCGGTGCCGTCCTGCGGTGCGGAATAAGCGACTGAGGATGATACGTTTTTCGGGCGTTCAAGCCGCTTGCGATCGATCTTTCCATTGGCGTTCAATGGAAAACTGTCCATCCATACATAAGCGGAGGGAAGCATGTAGGAAGGAAGCTGCGAAGCGAGTGCTGCACGGATTTGATCCTCATCCACGTGGCCTGCCGCGCGGCGGCAATAGGCGACGAGATGGCCCGACCCTTCGCCGTCCTGCCAAAGGGCAACGACAGCCTGTTCGACGGACGGCTGTGCGGCGAGGATTGCCTCGATCTCGCTGAGTTCGATGCGGAAGCCGCGAAGCTTGACCTGAAAATCCGCGCGGCCGACATAGAGGAGATGCCCGGCGGCGGAGCGCCGCATGAGGTCTCCTGTTCGGTAGAGCCTCGATGTATCAGGGCTTCCGTTCGAACGTCCGGCCGACCTTTCCACGAATGCGCGTGAGGTCAGATCGTCGCGATTGAAATAGCCGGGGCTCAGACCGTCGCCGCCGATATAAAGCTCTCCGACGACGCCCGCCGGCACGGGCATCAGTGCATCATCGAGCAGATAAAGCTGCGTATTGGCGATCGGTTCGCCGATCGGCAGGGCGGGAAGATCCAGATGTTCGGGGTCAATACGCGTGCAGGTCGACCATATGGTCGTCTCGGTCGGGCCGTAAAGGTTCCACAATTCGCCACCGGTCGCCAGCAGACGGCGGGCAAGGGCGGGTTCGAGAGCCTCGCCGCCGCACAGCATTCTGAAACCCGCCGGAGCCTGCCAGTCGGCATCGGCCATCAGCCGCCATGTCGCAGGTGTCGCCTGCATCATCGTCGCGCCGTGTTTCCGGATAAGCTCTGCGAGCGCCATGTCGTCATAGACGTCATCGGCTTCGGCCACAATCAGCAGACCGCCAACCATGAGCGGCATCATCAGCTCGAGGGTGGCGATGTCAAAGGCAGGTGTCGTGACGGCGAGGAAGCGATCCTCGGCGGACATGCCCGGACGTCTCGCCATGCTGGTGAGAAGATTGACCAGACTTTTCTGCCTGATCGGTACACCTTTCGGCCGGCCCGTCGAACCGGAGGTGTAGATGATATAGGCCAGATCATCCGGCGATACCTCACGAAGCGGATTGCCGAAGGAGCCGGCTTTACCCAGCAAGGGTTCAATCGCCAGATAATCGCATTCATGTGCCGCGCGGTCATCGTCAGCTTCGCTGACGAGGATGATGTCGGGACGGCAGTCCTCGAGAATGAGTGCGCGCCGTTCCGCCGGATGTCCGGGGTCGAGAGGCACATAATGGCCGCCGAGCTTCAGCACCGCGAGAATGGCGATGACGAGATTTTCGGAACGCGGCAGGCAGATGGCAATGCGGGGATGAGATTTCCCGTTGCCGATATGATCACGCAAACCGGATGCCACCCGGTTGGCGGCATCATTCAGGTCGCTATGGGAAAATTCGCGGG
The DNA here is from genome assembly GCF_027212525.1 of Agrobacterium sp. SOY23. Taxonomy (NCBI): domain Bacteria; kingdom Pseudomonadati; phylum Pseudomonadota; class Alphaproteobacteria; order Hyphomicrobiales; family Rhizobiaceae; genus Agrobacterium; species Agrobacterium sp. SOY23. The sequence goes on from NZ_JAPWDT010000005.1 coordinate 371,727, forward strand.
TTCCGCAGCGCAGAGCCGCAAACGGGCCGCGCGCCTGTGCCGTGTCTTCCAGCAGCGATGCGACGTCTTTCGATGGAAAGGCGGTGGCGGTTTGGTTTGCAGCTGCCATGGCGGCATGTTCCACCTCGTCCAACAGGTCCATTTCGGCGATGCGCCCGCCGGGATCCGATACCAGGCCGCCAAGCAGTCTCGTGAAATAGGCGGAGAAGCGGGCCACAGTTTCGGGCAGGAAGAGTTCCGTATTGAACTCGAAAATTCCACTGAACCCTTCTGTTCCCCGTCCCTCATGCATGTCGAGGCTGAGGTCGAAACGCGATGCGCCTGAATCCAGCGCCACCGGCGTGACCTTGATGTCACCGAGGTCGAAAGCGGCGCCGGAAGCGTTGTGAAGGACGAAGGTCGACTGGAACAGCGCGTTGTGGCCGATGTCGCGCTCGACGTTCAGCGTATCCACCACCTGCTCAAAGGGAACATCCTGATTGGAGAGGGCGTCCAGAGTCGTGTCGCGCACCCTTGAAAGGACCATGTCGAACGTGTCGTCGGGCTGCAGGCGGGTTCGCATGACAAGATTGTTGACGAAAAGCCCGATGAGATTGCGGGTCTCTGCCCTGTTGCGGTTCGATGCCGTCGTGCCGATGCAGATGTCGTCCGATCGCGAGAGACGGGCGAGCAGGATCTGATATGCCGCCAGCAGCACCATGAAGGTGGTCAGTTTCCGGCTTCTTGCCAGATCCTTGATGGCGGCGGACAGCGCGGGCCCAAGGTGGAATTTGTGCCGGGCGCCGTGAAAGGCCTGCGTGACCGGACGGGGAAAGTCGAATGGGAGCTGAAGAAGCAGCGGAGCGTCGCGAAGCCGCTCACGCCAGTAGCCGAGCTGGCCTGAGAGTTCCGCCGTTCCATTGCGCTGCCATTCGGCATAATCGCGATACTGGATATCCAGTGCGGGCAGCTGTGCGGGGGACGGGGATCCGGCCGCGCTGTAAAGCCTGTAGACCTCGTCGATGAGGATCTGCAACGAGGCGTAGTCGGAAATGATATGATGGATCACCATCACGAGGATATGTTCGTCAGGCGCGACGGCGAACAGGCGGACGCGAAACAGCGGACCCTGCGCCAGCGCGAAGGGCTGACGCGCAAAATGGCCGATGGCGGCGTCTTGCGCAGGCTCGTCATTGCCGAGATCCTGAAAACTGAAGTCCGCCGTTGATCGGGTGGCGATGGTCTGGAACGGTTCCCCGTCCAGAACCTCGAAAACGGTTCGCAGGCTTTCATGGCGCTGGACGACGATATCGAAACAGGTCTTCAGCCTGTCGCGGTCGAGAGGGCCTTTCAGCCGGACGGCCACGGGTATGGAATAGGCACCCGTCCCGGGCTGCATCTGCTCCACAAACCAGATGCGCTCCTGGGCGTGGCTGAGGCGGAAATTCCTTTTTTCGGATGCCTGCTGTCCGGCCATCAGGCGTTGCAGAAGCTGGCGCTTTTCATCCGGCGTCAGCCTGGAAATATCCATTCTGTTCACGTTTATCAGTCCTTTTGGCTGGAGAGCAGCTGCTCCAGCATTCGATCCACGTCGCTCTCGGAAAGGTCGTTGACGGAGGCACCCGCAACGACTGGGGAAATACCGGTTTCCACTGCGTCCGATACGGAAGGTGAAAGTGAGCCGAGCAATTCGGATTGGGCCTTGACGGTGGTGACGCCAAAGAGCTGCGCGAGCGTCAGGTGAACCGAAAATTCCTGCCTTATGCGCGACAGCAGCTGCATGATCGTCAGTGAATCGCCGCCCGCTTCGAAGAAATTGTCCTCCACGCCGGCGTTGTCATTGGCCAGGAGCTCGTGCCAGATCGCCAGTAATGCGGCCTCGCTGGCCGTAGCCGGGGCAACGGCGTTTCGCGCCCTTGTGCCCGGTGCGGGCAGGGCCTTTCGGTCAACCTTGCCGTTGGCGCTGAGAGGCAGTCGATCCATGATCACGAATTCGCGCGGGACCATGTAGGCGGGAAGTTTCGCGGCAAGAAATGCACGCAGCCGCTCCGAGAGGGTTTCACCCCGCATTTGCGCGGATGCCTGCCACTGCGTACTCCATGCGGGATCGATAGTCCCGCCGGCGAGAACGTAAAGCGGCTCTTCCTCCGCTTCGGTTGCCAGTGCCGAGGCCATGGCGGAAAGATCAGCGCCACCGGCTGCACATAGGCCGATATCGAGACGGGGGGCGTGCAGCATCATGACTTGGGCCATATGGCCGGCTTCCAGAAGGCAGAAGTCGCGGGATTTCTCCCCGTAGCTGCGCGCCATTGCCGCCTTGCGGCCGGTGAAAACCACGAGGAAGGCGCATTGCCCGACAATATCGTCGCTCTTGCCCGCAATCGCGTCGATCTGTTCCTGCGAAACATCCTTCAGGAATTCCAGCCGATGCTCTGCGGGATGATGGCGATACCAGCCGGCAGACAGCCCCTCGATCCGGCCTTCACGGACCAGAATATAGGTCTGGACAGGGTAAATACCGCCGGCGGACGGGTAGAGCGCCTTTTTCAGCGGTGTTCCCGGCATCTCGAAGGCCCGTATGCTGGCCAGAAGATGCCCGATTTTCGGAAGTTCCGCCGGAGCCGGCAAAAACCGGCGATGGCTTTGCCGGGCAATCGCCTCGTGGATCAGGCTCTCCGGAGAAGGCAGGTCGATGTTCCTTCCGGCGTCGTGCAACCCGCCTGCGCCTGAACGGGTGGTTTTCGCCTCCAGTTTGCCGATGAGGCTGCCTGCCGTATCCGCAACGATATAGGCCACGAGGGCAGGCGGCTGGCCCACCGTCGTCACCACGGCTTCGGCGACATTTTCATTTTGCAGCAGCGCGGTTTCGATTTCTCCAAGCTCGATCCGGAAGCCGTTGACCTTGACCTGGAAATCTTCGCGCCCGAGGAATTCCAGCAGTCCCTCCGGCCGCAGCCGTCCGAGATCGCCGGTATCGTAAAGCAGAAGCGCTCCGCTTTCCGCGTCCTCTTCATCCGCAAAGCTGTCGGGGATGAAGCGGTCGGCGGTCAGTTGCGGCCGACCCCAGTAACCTCGCGCGACACCGATGCCGCCGATAAACAGCCGACCCGTGACCCATGGCGGGCAGGGCCTTCCCTGATCGTCCAGGACATACCAGCGCTGGTTTGCCAGCGGCTTGCCATAAGGGATGCTGGTCCAGCCCGGCAGAGCTTCCCCGATGGGATGGAAAACCGACCAGATGGAGGCTTCGGTGGCGCCGCCAAGGCTGATGAGATCGGCATCGGGCAAATGCGCTTTTAAAGTGGGCGGCAAGCTGACGGGAATCCAGTCACCGCTCATCATGACGAGACGCAACGGCGGTTTTTCCCGCAGCGCCGGCAGTTCGGCCAGCAGCAATTGGGCAAGGGCCGGAACCGAGTTCCAGACTGTTACCCGATGCTGCAGCAGCAGTTTCATCCACCGGGCGCTGTCCGACACCTCCTCGCGCACGGGCACGACGATGGCGCCGCCAACGGCAAGTGGACCGAATATATCGTAGACCGAAAGATCGAAGCTGAGGGAGGAGAGCGCGAAGACCCGATCCTCGGCGCAAACGCCAAAGCGGCGATTGACATCGAGGATCGTGTTCAGCGCGCCACGATGGTCGATCATCACGCCCTTGGGTTTTCCGGTCGAACCGGAAGTGAAGATGATATAGGCAAGATCCGACGGCATGGCAGCCGAGGGCGAGGGTCTTGCTCCGCCATTTTCGGGAACCGCAATCACCGTCACCCGCTGCGGCCAGTCACCCCCTTCAGCAATGACGAGATCGGCCGCCGTGTCTTCCACCAGTTCGAAACGCCGTTCCGCCGGCAGGTCGGGATCGACCGGCACATAGGCCGCGCCACTTGCCAGAATGCCGAGGCAGGCGATCACCTGATTTGCGCCCTTGGGCAGCGAAACGGCAACCCGGTCGTTCGGGCCGGCACCGGCCGCCTGAAGATTTGCCGCGAGCGCCAGCGCGCGCTCGGCGACCTGTCCATATGTCAGTTCGACGCCCTGCGCGCAGACGGCGATTTTCTCCGGGCTTTCCGCCGCTCTCAGGAAAAACGCCTCATGCAGCAGCCGTGTGTCGTCAGGAAGCGCGATTTTCGCCCTGTTGTTGAGCGTTTCGAAGGCCCGGCAATCAACAATGGCCGGCTCGGCCTGCCATGCCGCATCGTCGCTGGCCAGCGCCCGCAGCAATGTTTCATAGGCGGCAAACATCATGTCCAGCATGGAGGGCGGAAAGAGTTCCTCGACGGCATCCCAATTATAGACCAGATCACCCGCATCTTCGGAAACCTGATGGTCGAGATAGACCTGCGGCGTCTGGCTGACGCTGTCCACCAGTCGCGTATCCAGACGTGGAGCGTTGTCGTCTTTCGTGGTCTGCCCCAGTACGCTGGTGAAAACCACCGGCATCAGCGCACCACCAGAGCGTCCGTTCTGCTTCGCCAGTTCGCGAAGCACCGAGACGCCGCTGAAAAGCCTGTGTTCCAGATCTTCCATCAGGCGCAGCTGGACTTGCTGCGCGCGCGTGGTGAAGTCGGCACGGGCCGAAAAATCAAGCCCCAGCAGCAGCGACGCGGTGAAGTCGCCGACGATCTTTTCCACGTCCTGATGAACCGGTTCGCGATTGAAGACGGTCAGATTGAGGGTGAATTCCTGACGCCTGCTCCAGCGTGCCAGAACCTCCGCAAAGATCGTCATGATCGCGGCTGTCGGGGTCAGGCCGGCGCTCTGGGCCAGCTCCTTGAAGCGCGACCAGTCTTTCGCGGCAAGCCGGCCCCGGCGGCGGGTGAAACGCGGGTGTTCGATCTGCGACGGATTGCATGCCAGCGGCAGATCCGGTGAGGCCGGCAGGGCGGCTATCCGGGCGGACCAGTGTTCTTTTGCCCGCTCATAGGCGGCGCTGTTGTGAGCGGATTTCTCGAAGAGAACATAATCGCGGAATGTCAGCCCGATTTCGGGAAGCGCGCGTTTCTGCATGAGGGCCGCCAGTTCGCTGCCCATCAGTTTCAGTGACCAGGCATCGCCGATAAGGACGTCGAAACTGACGAACAGCCTCGTCGTCTTTTCATCCAGCCGGGCGGCCTCGATGTGGAATAGCGGCCAGCGGTCCGCCTTGAAAATATTGTGCGACAGCCTGTTTCTGATGTCGATCAGGCGCGTGGCGCGATCGGCCGCATTGCGCAGATCCGCAACCGGCAGCGCATAGTGGGGAACATCCGCCAGCACGCGCTGCCGCCCGTCCGGATCGACGACCGCACGCAGCATGTCGTGGCGTGCGACCAGATCGTTTATGGCGTTTTCCAGCGCATCGGTATCGAGATTGTCGATATCGAATTCCCGGTAGCCGTGGGAGCCGACGCTGCCGAGTTCGAAGCCCTGGTTGCGGCCGATCCAGTAGGCATGCTGGATATCTGTCAGGGGAAACGGCTCATGGCGGTTTTCAGGATCGTGGATCACCGCGTGGCCGTCGGCCTGGGCAACGTCCTCGGCTGCATTCTCAAGCCGGTTTGCCAGCTGGGCGATTGTCGGGGTCTCGAAAATTGCCTTCAGCGGCAACGAAACCCCGAAATCGGCCTTTATGCGGGCGATGATCCGGATGGCAAGGAGCGAGTGTCCTCCCATCTCGAAGAAGCTGCGCTCGACATCGGTCACGCCCGTCTGAAGGACGTCCTGCCATATGGCCGCAAGCTTTTGTTCGAGATCGTTTCGCGGCGCCGTGCCGCTGCCGCCCGGCGCGCTTATCTCCAGTGAGCGCAAGGCATTCCGGTCGATCTTGCCGTTCGGCAGGTGCGGCATGGCCGACAATATGGTCCACAAGGCCGGAACGAGGTGGGACGGCAGGTGTTTTGCCAATGTCGTTCGAATGTCGTCGGCGCTCAGATGCCGGCCGGCATCGAGAGAAATGTAAGCGGCGAGCTGGCGGTCCGGGCTTGCCTCATCGCCGATGACCGCGACGACGGCCTCGTCGATGCCATCGATGTCCTCGAGCCGGTGTTCGATCTCGCCGGTCTCGATGCGCAGGCCCCTGATCTTGACCTGATTGTCGAGACGCCCGTGGAATTCCAGCATGCCATCAGCACGGCGCCTGACCCGGTCGCCGGTGCGATAAAGATAGGCCGATGATCGCCCGGAAAACGCATCGGGAACGAAACGCTCCGCCGTCTGGCCCGGGCGCCGGAGATATCCGCGGGTGACCCCGGCTCCTCCGAGATAAAGCTCGCCCGCCAGACCGTCAGGCCGCAAACGCCCCGCCCGGTCGAGGACGTAAGCCTGCGTGCCTGGCAGGGGCGTGCCGATCGGAACCGTTCTTTCGTCGCCACCGGCGCAAACGATCGTTCCGGTCGAATAGGTCGTATCCTCCGAGGGTCCATAGAGATTGTGTATGCGCGCCTGCGGCGCCTTTTGCGCCAGCTCTTCGAGCAGGACCGGCGGTAGCGGTTCCCCGGCAAGATTGATGGCGCGGACCGATTTCGGAAGCGTGTCGTGGCGCAGATACTCGCGCAGCAGACTCGGTACGGTGTTGATCAGGCTGATCTCGACCACATCCTGCAAACGCGGCACATCGAAAAGCGTGTTGGCCAGAACCACCTGACCGCCGCAGGAAAGGGTGCCAAAAATCTCGAATATGGAAAGATCGAAGCAGACCGAGGTCGATGCCAGCACATTTGCAAGCTCGTCACGGGTGAAATTGCCGGCGGTCCATTGCATGCGGGCAGCGGCGTTGCCATGGGTGATCGCGACACCCTTCGGTCGTCCCGTGGAGCCGGACGTGTAGATGATATAGGCAAGATCGGCCAGGTCGCTGGTGTGGGTTGGGGTGAAGGCCGCACCGGGAAGTTTACCGACCTCAAGGAGCGCCAAATCTTCCGCCGCATCGAATGCCAGCCGGTCGCTGTCGGTGAGGACGACCCTTATGGCGGCATCCTGTGCGATGAAAGCAAGCCTTTCGGACGGATAGTCCGGATCGAGCGGAACATAGGCAGCACCTGCCTTCAGGACGCCGAACAGGGCTGCGAGGAGATCCGGCGTGCGTCGCATGCAGACGCCGACGATGGAACCGCGGCCAAATCCGCCGGCGGCAAGCGCAGCGGCGATGGCATCACTTCGTTGATCGAGGGCCCGATAGGTAAGGTTGCCCTCTTCGCTTGCGACCGCGGATTTTTCCGGCGAGCGTGCTGCCTGTTCAGTCAGCATCGCGTGCAGGCAAAGACCCTCGATTGTCAGCTCTTGACCGGCGGAACGGCTGATCTGCCCCCGTTGCTCATCGTTGCTGAGAAGGGAAAATTCCGACAGCCTGCGGGCAGGGTCTTCAACGATTGTGCGCAGGACATGTTCGAAACGGCGCCAGATCGCAGCAATCGTCTCTTCGTTGAAAAGATCGGTCGCATATTCGATCTTGCCGCCGATATCCGGATCATTGTCTTCGAGATTGAAGCGAATCTCGTTTTTGGCCGCACCATCGGGCAGGCGCAGGGTTTCGATTTCAAGGCCGTCGAGTTCGGGCAACCTGGCCAGATTGTGCTGAAGATCGAACTTGGCCTGAAACAGCGGCGTCATTTCGGAAAGGGAGCGTTTCGGATTGAGAACCTCGACGATCCGCTCATAAGGCACGTCCTGGTTCGCAAGGCCTGTACGGACGGTCTCGCTGACGCGTTGCAGCAGAACGGAAAAATCCGGATTTCCCGCAAGATCGGTGCGCAGCACCAGCGTGTTGACCAGCGGGCCGATCATCGCCTGGGTTTCCGGCCTGTCGCGGTTTGCGACTTCACTCCCCACCACGATGTCATCGCTGTCGCAATAGAGATGGAGCACGAGTTTGAAAGCGGAGAGCAGCAGAACGAACAGGCTTACATTATGGGCCCGCGCCAGCGCCCTTAGTTTTCCTGAAAGTTCGGGATCGACCGACACGGCAAATTGCGCGCCGCGAAAACTCGCAATCGCCGGGCGCGGACGGTCGAATGGAAGGTCGAGCACCGGCAGTTCGCTTGCAAGCGCCGTCTTCCAGTAGGAGAGCTGGTTTTCGAGGACCGGGCCACGCAGCATTTTCCCCTGCCAGATCGCCCAGTCGGCATATTGAACGCGAATATCCGGCAGCGGATGGGACTGTCCGGTTTTCCCCTTGTAGAAGCCCGCCAGATCGCGGGCGAGCACCGTCATGGACCAGCGATCCCCGGCGATGTGATGCAGGCCGACCGCCAGCAGATGATCTTCGGTGGACAGGCGAACCAGCATTGCACGCAATTGCGGGCGGCTCAGGTCATAGGGTTCCGAAAGCCGTTGCAGGATGTGCTGACGGGCATTGGCTTCCGGGTCAGTATCCTGCCCAAGGTCGAGGAATTCGATGGCTGCGTCGCCATCGATCAGAATATCCTGTTGCGGAAAACCGTCCGCGCCGGGAATGAAGCGCGTTCGCAGCGGCTCATGCCGTTTGACGACATTTGCCAGCGCCTCTTCCAGCGCCATCCTGTCGAGCTTTCCGCGAAACCGCAGGACGCTGCGCATATTGTAGGCCGTGCTGTCCGGTTCAAGCTGCTGCATGAACCACAGGCGCTGCTGTGCGAAGGACAGCGGACGGTCGCCATCACCGTCTTCACGTCCGGGAATGACGGAGTCGAGAGCCGATTGATAACCCCGCTCGGCAAGACGCTGCTCTATGAGGCGGCGGCGCTCGGGCGAAAGGTTCGCGAGTTTGGCGTAGAATTCGTTCATCGTGCTTCTGCTCCTCCAAGTGCGCTCCGGACCTCACTGTCGGAAAGGCCTTCGATTTCCATCAGCAGCGCCGCCATCTCGTCCAGGTCGCCCTCATCGGGCATATGGGCGGCGATCATGCTCGCCACGCGGGCGACGGTGGGGTTTTCGAAGAGGAGTTCACGCATTTCGATTTTGACCAGGAATGTTTCCCTCAGTTTGGCGACGACCCGGATGGCCAGAAGCGAGTGCCCGCCCAGCTCATAAAACCCGTCATCGGCACCGATCCCGCTCACACCGATCAGCTCTTCGAAAATGTCGGCGACCGTGGTTTCGATCCCCGTTCGCGGGGCGACGAAAAGCGTGGACATCGCCGGTCTGGAACGGCCTGCAACCGGAGCTTTCGGGAGCGGTGCGCTTTTGCCGGAGGCCGGCGTCACGGTGATGTCGCTGCGGGACATCATCGTTGTGCCAGTAATGCCGTTCTCGATGATCTTTTTCGTCAGGCTCCAGGCATCCTCCGAGCTCACCGCATAGGCATTGGTGTCGAGCGAAGAGCGTTTGCCGGCGGCCAGGACATCGATGAGCGGATAGCCGATGGCGAACCAGGGCATGCGTGTGGCGCGTGATTGGGCCGCAACAAGCAGCTCCACCGCCTGGTATCCCGATGTATAGGCGGCGAGCCCGACGCCACCGATGACGGTGGCAAGCGATGACTGGATGCAGCAGAAGCCCGCGCGGCGTTGTTCCATGGCCTGAATGAGCGCCCGCAACGGCGTGATGCGAACCGCTTCATTATAGGTGAGATGGGTTTCATCCATCATGGAAAGGGGCGCTGCCGCGTGCCGGTTTGCCTGAGGCATGCTCAGGAAAATCCCGTCGAGCCGGCCATGTGTCGATACCACCTCATCCAGTGCGGCGCCGACCGCAGCCGCGTCATTGCAGTCGATCCGGCGGGTATCGATGCCTGCCCCCGAAAAAGTGGCGGCTTCTGCCTCTTGGGTGGATTGCAGCACGGTCAGTCGCGTGCCGGAAATTTTCGCCAGATGATCCAGCCAGACGGTGCCGACGCCTTCGGCGATATTTCCGATCACGACATAAACGCCGTTTTTTCGCAGCCGGGTCGATGCCTGCGGTTCAGGCAGGTCAAGCGGCGCAAATCCATGCGACCACCGATGCGGGCCTCTTAGGGCGACCACCGGGCCGCTGCCGCCGAACTCCGCAAAAAGGCGATCGGCAACCGCCGCGTCCGCCATGTCCTGCGCGACGGCGATGTCGATATGTCTGCACGTCAGGTCCTCATATTCCTGAGCCGCGACCTTCAGAATTCCCGGCAACCGCGACTGGAGCTCGTTGAGGCTCTCCAGGCCTGTGACATCCGTTGCCCCATAGGTGACCAGTGTGAGCGTGGTTGTATGCCCACGGGCGGCGAGCGCCCGCACGAGATTGAGCAAAGTCGTAATCTCGTCCCGTTGGCCGGGCTTCAGGGGCCATAGATAGAGGATATCCTGCGGCAGCGCCCCGCGTTCGCCGAGCGTGTCCAGCAGTTCGGCGAAATCCGCTGCCGACTGTCCAGCAAGGCTGAAGCAACGGAAGTCGCATTCCTCGAACCTCTCGCCTTCTATGGCGCGATAGACCTGCGCGCCGGCCCCTTCGAGCCGTGCGGCGAGCGATTTGCCGACGCGTCCTTCATCGAGGATCAGCACCCGGCGATTTCTGCAATCAGCCCCGCTTGCCGGCGGCAGGCGCTGCCATGTCGGACGATAGATCCTTGCACTGTCGCCGGAGGTCGAAATCAGCGTCTGTTTTTCCGCGGCCTGGCTGGAAATCCAGTAGCGCTGCCGCTGGAACGGATAGGTAGCCAGCGGCACGCGGTGGCCTTCCTGCGCGGCGGCCCGCCAGTCGAGGTGCCCGCCACTCCGCCAATAATGGCCCTGCGCGGCAAGATATTGGCTTGTCTCGTTCTCCGGGTTGGAGCGGCCGAGGCAGGTTATGAGGCGGTCTTCCGCAATGGCGTGTTGGCTGACCAGACCCGACAATGTCGAGCCCGGACCGGCCTCGATGAAAACGGCATTTTCCATGCCGAGAAGCGTCCGGGTACCCTCGTCGAAACGCACCGTCCGTTCCAGATGTCTGGCCCAGTAATTTGGATCCGTCGCTTCGGCGGCGCTCAGCCAGGTTCCCGTCACGTTGGAAATCATCGCAATGGAAGGCGGGGAAAGCTTTACGGCCTGCAATTCCCGGACAAAATGCGCCGCGGCCTCCGCCATCATCGGCGAATGGAAGGCGTGTCCGGTTTTCAGCCGGCGGGTCACGTGGCGGGTCTGTCTGAGTTCTGCTTCGAGCCTTGCAACGGCGTCCAAGCTGCCCGAAACAACACTCAGGCCCGGTGCGTTGCTGGCGGCAAGCGCGATGTCGGCGCCCAGCCAACGGTCGATCGGCGTGTCGGGATGGACGACCGCGAGCATTGCGCCGGGGGCTGCCTGTTGCATCAACCGGCCGCGCGCCACCACAAGTGACAGCGCGGTATCGAGATCGAAGACGCCCGCCAGGCAGGCCGCCACATATTCGCCAACGCTGTGGCCATGCAGCGCCTGCGGCGTCACACCCTGCGCCATCCATGCCTTTGCAAGGGCATATTCCACGGCAAACAGCGCCGGCTGGGCGAATTCCGTATGATTGATATCGTCATGTCCGGCAAAGAGATCGGCACGGAAATCGCGTTGCATGATCCCGGCAAGACGATCCGCGCAGGCATCGAAAGGCGTGCGGAAAAGCTCCACCCGGTCATAAAGGTCTCTGCCCATACCGGCATATTGGCTTCCCTGTCCCGGAAACAGGAATACCGGTGAGGGTGCGCTGCCGGCAACGGATGGCTTTTCCCCAGCAAGGCGACGTAGTTCCGTGACGGCCGACGCCATATCATCGGCAACCAGAGACTGGCGGTGGCTGAAGGCCTTGCGGCCACTACGCAGCGTGAAGGCAACGTCCTCAAGCGAAAGGTCGGGTTGCGTTTCGAAAGCTTTCGCCTGTGCCGAAAGCAATTCCGAGAGGGCCGTTGCATTGCGCGCGGAAAAGACCAGAAGCTGCGGCGATGCCGGTTGCGTCTTCCGCCTCGTGTGCGCTTCCGCCGGTGCCTCTTCCAGCACCACATGCGCATTCGTTCCGCCGATACCCAGCGAGCTGATGCCCGCTCTTCTGGGGTTTTCAAGAGCAGTCCAATCCCGCAATGCCGTATTCACCTCAAAGGGGCTCGCCGGGAAATCGATCTTCGCATTTGCCTGTTTGAAATGAAGGCTTGCGGGAATTTTGCCGTGCTTCAGGCAAAGCACGGTCTTGATGAAACCGGCAATTCCTGCAGCCGTATCGAGGTGGCCGATGTTGGTTTTCACGGAGCCGATTGCGCAATATCCGCTGCGCGGCGTCGTCTTGCGAAAGGCCTGCGTCAGCGCCGCAATCTCGATGGGGTCGCCCAGCGATGTTCCCGTGCCATGCGCCTCGATATAACCGATGGAATCGGCCGATATTCCCGCAGCCGCATGGGCCTCGCTGATGACCATGGCCTGGCTGTCCACCTGTGGCGCGGTAAAGCTCGCCTTCAGCGCGCCGTCATTGTTGATGGCCGAGCCGATGATGACGGCCTCTATCGTGTCGCCGTCGGCAAGCGCGTCTTCGAGACGCTTGAGCACGACGACCCCGACGCCGCTGCCGGGAACGGTTCCGGCGGCCTCCGCATCGAAAGCCCGGCAATGGCCGTCCGGGGACAATATCCCGCCTTCGCGCGCCACATATCCGTGTGAACGGGAAACCGTTACGCCGCCCGCGAGCGCAATATCGCATTCGCCTGCAATGAGGCTCTGCGCCGCGACATGCACGGAAACCAGCGACGAAGAGCAGGCGGTCTGCACCGTCAGGGCCGGTCCACGCAGATTGAGTTTGTAAGCCGTGCGCGTAGCCAGAAAATCCTTGTCGTTGGCGACGAACAGTTCAAAGGGGCTGATCGATTGACGCACCGCTGCATTGGCATGCAGGTTCAGAAGATAGGTATTGAAGCCGCTCGAGGCATAGACGCCGATGGAGCCGCCGAAGGTGTCGCCCTGATATCCTGCGCGCTCCAGCGCCGCCCAGGCGCATTCGAGAAACAGGCGCTGCTGCGGGTCGAGGATTTCCGCCTCGCTGGGGCTGTAACCGAAAAATTCGGCGTCGAACTGGTCAGCCCCCTCCAGCGGCGCGGAAGCCCGCACGAAATCGGGGTCGGTCAACTGTTCGGGCGGGACACCCAGCGCGACGAGTTCCTCGTCGGTCCATTGCTTGACCGACTCCCGGCCATTGACCAGATTGTCCCAGAAGCTTTCGATATCCGAAGCTCCCGGAAACCGGCCTGCCATACCTATGACGGCGACCCGAAAGGCGTTCCGATCCTGGTTTGAAGCGCTGGTATAGTCGGACATATGCAGTTCTCGCTGGATTTGAAATTGAACACACCCGTCACTTGTGGAACGGGCAGCCTTTCTTGGGGGGATCGATCATGCCGAGGCGGCCCCGTTCAAAACGCTGGAGCGTATCGATCGCCTTCCGGTCGCCGTATCGCAGACTTCCGGCGTCGGAGCCGACGAAACGGGAGCAGACGCCGACGTGGCCTTCCGCCAGATATTTGTAGGCTGCGACGAATTCCGCATGGGCGTCATGGAGCTCGACCGGCAGGGTGGCGAACACGTCCTTCATCTCGCGCCAGACCTGGATGAGGATCGCGTGATCGAACGACATCAGCCCGCTGAAATCATCGGATTCCACGGAAGGCGGCGTCATGGAGACGCGGATCGTGTTCTCGTAATCCGCTTTGCTGAAGCTCGCGGCGAGGTCCATGGAGCTGGCGGATGTGCGCAGGAGTACGGCGGCGGCCCGCAATTCCCTGTCCGCTTCGGCATTGTTGCCTTCATGCACCTGCATGTTGAAGCGGCGCAGGCAAAGAACCAGCCCCTGCACGTTCATGAAAAACGCCCAGTGGAATTCGCGCCAGATCCGGGATGGCGGCGGGGGAGCAATGGTCATTTTGCACACTCCACGCCGAAGCATCTTGCAAGCAGCCTTGCATGAACCTCAAAACCGTCAAACTGGGCCTTCGCGGCCTTTTCCGACAGGTGGGGTGCCCGGCAGAAAAGATCGGTGACGGACAGCGCGACCTGCAGGAAGCTGCGCAGCAGGGCGTGCGCGGGCTGGGTTGTGGCAATGCGGTTCACGCGGAAATACCGGTCGTAGTCATTCGCGTGGAAGGATGTCAGCGGCAGGCCGCTGATATCCACGATGCCGGGATCTGACACCGGTTTTTCCATATTGCCGAGGAGTGCGGCGATACGCGCGCGGCATTCGGGATAATGCAGCGTGAACGCCTCGAGGGCCTCGCAGATAATGTGCTGCAGGCGGGCTTTGTCGTGCTCCTCCGGTGCCATGACCGGCGCCAGCGCCTCCGGCAGGAGCAGATCGAGAGCTGCGTCTTTCAGAAGCCAGTCCCCGTCCGGTCCGGCATCCTCGTGCCGCACCGGGCTTGGCCATGGTTGGTCGTCCATGGGGTCTCGTCCTACTCTTGCGCGCCGGTTGCGTTCGCTGCTTCGCCGTCCATCAACCGCCGCAGGCTCAAGGGGCGCATGTCGGTCCACTCCACCTCGATGTGGTCGAGGCAGGCCTGCTTCGATCCGGAAAAGCCGCTCAGGCGCCACCCTGTCGGGACCGCCTTGTAGACCGGCCATATCGAATATCGCTCCTCGTCGCTGATCACGACGTTGTAGTGCAGGTCTTCAGCCGGTGTCTGGGAACTCATCGTGGTCACTCCGATCAATGTCTGTCGAGAAGACGGTGGTCCGCCAGAGCCGTCAGGCCTTGCAGAACCGCGTCGTGAAGGAAGGCGATATCGTCATCGCCGTGGGCGGTGGAAAGAAAGCCGCCACGGTCTCCGGCGCGAAGGTGAATGCCGGAGGTCAAAAGAAGGAAGGAAAGCATGGTGACAGCCAGCGGCGAGATGCGGCTGCGGGCAACGGATATGGCGAAGAACGAACCGAAGCTCATGAACGCAACGGGCAACCCCGCATCCTTGAGTGCGCCGTTCAGCCGTTCCACGAATGCCAGCGTCCTGGCGTTGAGGCCCTGTTGCAGGGCCGGTGCTTCCTCCAGCAACCGCAGTGCGACTGCCTTGGCGGCGGCAAGCGCCAGCGGATGGCGGCAATAGGTGCCGGCAAAGAATGTCGGAGCCACTTTCGGGAAAGACCTGTCGCCGTAAGCCCAGGCTCCGCCGTCGACGAGGTCCATGAACTTCCCCTTGCCGGCGATGAGCGACAGAGGCAGTCCGCCTCCGGCGATTTTGCCATAGGTGGCAATATCGGCGTCTATGCCGAAATGGGATTGCGCGCCGCCGGGTGCGACGCGGAAACCGGTAATCATCTCGTCGAATATCAGTGCGCTTCCGGTTTTTTCGGTCACGCTGCGCAGCTCATGGAGAAATTCGCGGGGCTGCAGCTCCGGGTTACGGCTCTGGACGGGTTCGACGAGCACGCCGGCGAGACGGTCGCCGTGACGCCTGACATAATCGATGGAGCGCGGATTGCCATATTCCAGCAGAACGATATCGCGGGCGGAGGAAGGTGCTACACCCGAGAAGCCGGGAATTGCCCTGGTCAGCATCATGCGCTTCAGGAGTGGCTTCAGGGCCACGAGCCAGGCTGGATGAGACCGAAGCAACGCGCCCCTGCGGATATATTCAAGTCTCGTGGCCTTGTGCAGGACAGCGTCGATATGGCCGTGATAGGAACCGGTAAACAGGGCGATCTTGTCCCGCCCCGTTGCGGCGCGCGCTATCCGCATGGCCGTTTGCACGGCTTCCGTCCCGGTATTGCTGAATGTGACGCGGTCTTTTCCGGTGATCCGGCAAAACAGCTCCGCGGTCTCGCCGGCCAGATCGGATTGCGGCCCGAGCGCAAAGCCCTTTGCCAGCTGGGCTTCGATTGCCGTGCGGACGAAGGACGGATTGTGGCCGAAGAGATTGGTGCCGAGGCCCATGAGAATGTCGACATATCTGTTGCCGTCGATATCCTGCAAATGGGCGCCTTCGGCATGGGTGGCGACGATGGGATAAAGCGCCTCCTTGGTCTCAAGCGTAAACGGAAGGCCGATCGAGCTTTTGTCCGAGAGGAAACGGCGGTTATAGGCGGCGGCGTGCTTCGAGCCCGGTGTCTTGAGATTGAAGCCGGCAACGATTTCCGTGACGGGATCGGTCGCAGTGCCGGGATTATTGTGAATATTCATTCGACGGCCTCCTGTGTGACATCGCGCCCCGCGTGATCGCCGGCGATCTTCGTGCAAAGGAAATACACCGCCCTCTCATCGGTAACCGGACCGCCATCGGTGCTTCGCAATGTCACGGAAAAGCCGCAGGACTTGAGAAGCTCGGTCACGGTGTTGAGGTCATGGCCCCATACCGGGTTGGTGACGGAGTGGCGCTGCCAGTTCTTTCCCGGAATGCCGAAGCGGGCGATGAGCCCGAGCCTCTGGCGATTGGACAGCAATCCGGCTGCCAGCCGGTATGCAGTCTCCGCCGGGGAGAAGCCCGCCGCCTTTGAGCGTGTATGAATTTCAACCGTGAACGAGCCCTCGTTCGCCTGTGAATCATATCGCGGCGTAATCAGCCAGGCGTAGTCATCGGTGAGTTCACCTTCGGCCGGCCGGTCGCGCCAATAACGCGCCATCTGGCCGGGATGGTTGATGTCGAAGGCAAAAATTCCCCCATCCTTCAGGCTGTGCCGGACGCTTGAAAAGACCTTCCGCAGGTCTTCAGGATTCTGGATGTGGTTGAGCGATGCGCTGGTGCAGACCACACCGTCAAACGGCTGATCGAAGGTGAAATCCCTCGCGTCACCAAGGACGAATTCAAGATCGGGCGCGTTGCCGCGGGCATGATTTATCATGTCCTGCGAACCATCCAGCCCGGTGACGGCATATCCGCGCGCCGCCATCAGCTTAGCGAGATGTCCCGTTCCGCAGCACAGGTCGAGAAGCGAAGCGCCGTTGGGCAGCCGGGAAAGGACCGCCCGCGCCAGCGGCTCGATCTTCTGCTCGCTATAGCGTGGGCCAAGCGTGTGGTTGTAGAGCCAGGCCCAATGGTCGTAGTTGCTGGCTTCGCTTGATATTGCTGTGCTCATTGTTCACCCTGCTTTCGCGCGTCGGCCGACGCCGCGTTCAGAAAATTGGCCCTGGCGAAGGCGCGCAGATATGTCCGCAACAGCTCGAATGTCAGGGCCGGTTCGCGGAATGGCGCGTCGGACATGGCCTCCTGCGTGAGCTGGCAATCGAAGTTGCGCGTCTGTTTTTCGTCGCTCTTGCCGGCGGTGGAAGGGGAGCGCAGCAGTCCCAGCAACGGATAGAGCGGGTGGTCGGGCGTTCCGCGCGCCACATCGCTCAGCATGTCCTGCCATTCCTGCTGCGAAACCCGTTTCAGCTCGATTCCCTCCAGCGCGCAGGCTTCGAAGAGGCGGGCGCTCGAAACGGGGGTGGAGTGAATGAGGTGGAAAGCCTGTCCCGCTGAAGCGGGTTTGCCGGAAAGGTGGACGATGGCCCGTGCCACATGATCGACGGGCAGCATGTCGAGCAATCTTTCGCCTTCCGGCGCCGCCCCGGTGTAAAGATAGGCCTGAACCAGCCGGCACAATATGTCCGAACTGTTGAAAGCGCCCGTAACGCTGTCACCCGATATCGCGCCCGGCCGGTAGATCGTGACTGGCAATCCCCGCCTGCCGGCCTCTTTCACCAGATGCTCCGCGGCCCATTTGCTCCGGTTGTAGCCGCCGGCGGGTGCGGCAAATCCGTCTATGCTCTCCAGTTCGCTGACGGGCCGCGCATCGTCGCCGGAACCGCGGCGCGGCGTGATGGCGCTGAGTGTCGAGATGTAATGAACGGGCCGACCGGCTCCGGCGCAGGCCAGTTTGAGAACTTCGCGGGTTCCAAGGACATTGCTCTCGCGCAGCCTCTCATATCGATGCAGGTGGTGAACTTCCGCGCCATTGTGGAAAATGCAGTCGGCATTCCGGACGATGTTTTCGTAATCGTCACCGGTAAGCCCGAGGCCCGGTCGGGAAAGCTCTCCGTTTATTATCGCCACCCGTTCCATCAACACGGATTGTGGCAGATCGTAGTGCTGGAAGGCCTGCCTTATTCGGCTCATTCCATCCTCGCCGCGCACCAGGCAGGTCACCCTTCTTGTGGTGTCGCGAAGCAACTCGCGAAGCAGATAGGTCCCGAGAAAACCGGTCGCGCCCGTCAGGAAAACGTGGGCGGTGCTGTCTGCCGCTCTCGCCGCGGCTTTCGGCCGGATTGCATCGTCAAGCCTTATGTCTCGCTTCAGCAGGAGGGCTTCATCGTCATTGCCTTCGCCACCGGCGTCTCTTGTCCGCAGGCGGTTTGCCAGCGCTTCCACCGTGGAGGCGTTGAAGAGATCGAGAACGCCGATGTCGAGCCCGAATTCCTCTTTCGCCACGGCGCAAAAGCGGGTGGCCAGCAGCGAGTGGCCGCCAAGCGTGAAGAAATCGTCGGTCGCGGCAACCTGATCGATGTTCAGAATTTGCCCGAACGCGCTGGCTATCCGGGTTTCCATCTCGCTTTCGGGCGCACGGCCATCGGGATTTGTTTCCGCGCGCGGTGCGGGAAGCTTCGAGGGATCGATCTTGCCATTCACGGTCAGCGGCAGCGCCTCGAGCCAGTCGAACGTGTCGGGCACAAGAAACTTCGGCAGGCGGTTTGCCAGCCATTGGCGGATATCCGAGGGGGTCGGCCTGATTGCCGCGTCCTGATCGATCTGAGGCACCGCATAGGCGGCGAGCCGCTTGCCGCCACGCCCGTCGTCGCGCACCGCCACTGTCGCCGAAACGATTGCCGGGTGGGCGAGCAGGCCGGCCTCGATTTCCCCGGGTTCGATCCGGTATCCACGGATCTTGACCTGACTGTCCAGCCGCCCCGAAACGTGAATCCGGCCATCCGGCAGCAATACGGCCCGGTCACCCGTGCGGTAAAGAACGCCCGCGCGGCCGTCTCTGATAAACGGATCGGGAACGAAGCGTTCGGCGGTCAACGCCGCCCTGCCATGATAACCGCGCGCAACGCCGCAGCCGCCGATATGAAGTTCTCCGGGCACGCCGAAGGGCAACAATTCGAGGTTGTCGTCCAGCACGTAGAGCTGCTTGTTTGCGGCGGGTCTCAAAACCGGCACGGCGGGAAGCCCACCTCCCATATCGACCATGCTGGCGTTGACGGTCGTTTCGGTGGGGCCGTAGGCGTTGATGAAGCGGCGATGTTTTCCCCATCTCTCGACAAGTTCCGGCATCGGAACCTCACCGCCGACCAGAACGGTGCGCAGCGACGGTAGATCATCGACCGGCAGGGCGAGCAGGGCCGATGGCGTCATCGTCAGGTGCGTGACGTGCCGCTCGCGCAGGATATCGGCCAATTCTGCCCCCGGAAGCGTCGCATGTCTGGGCAGGAGGAGAAGTTTGGCGCCGGCGCCGAGGCTCATGACAAGTTCGGGAATGGAGGCGTCGAAACTGAAGCTGAAGAATTGCAGCACACAATCGCCGGGTTTGACATCGCAGACCCGGATCTTGTCTCTGGTCAGGTTGACCAATCCGCTGTGGTCGACGAGGACGCCTTTTGCCCTGCCTGTCGAGCCGGATGTGTAGATCACATAAGCGAGCTGCGAATGACGGGTGACCGTTTTAAGGTTGTCGGCGCGTTCGTCGTCAGGGAATTCCCCATCCAGATCAAGCCGGGCGGCTGTCGTCGGGAGGTCGATCGCGCTGTGGGTGATGACAAGCCGGGCGTCTGCGTCTGACAGCATGTTGCCGATCCGCTCCGCAGGGTAATCCGGATCGAGAGGCAGATAGGCGCCGCCCGCTTTCCAGACCGCGAGCCAGGCCACGATCATGTCGAAACCACGCGGCAGCGCGATGGCCACAATCGTTTCCGCGGTGACGCCTTTACGGCGCAGAAGACGGGCCAGCCTGTTTGCGCGCGCATTGAGCTCGCCATATGTCAGAACGTCATCGTTATCAGCGCGGGGCACAAGCAGCGCCACGGCCTCCGGCGCGCGCGCTGCCTGCGCTTCGAACAGTTCATGAAAGAAATGGGGACCGGCGTGCTCCTGCGCCGTGCTATTGAAGGCACCGACCCGTTCCTGCTGTTCTTCCTGCGTCAGAAGTGGAAGGGTGGCGACCGGCAGGGCGGGATCGGCGACGATGGATTTCAGCAACTGGCGGAAATGCCCGGCAAGCAAACCGATCGTATCGGGGCGGAACAGCGCGGTCTTGTATTCGATCGTGCCGGAAAGCCCGGCTTCCGTCTCCCGCAGATCGAGGCAGAGGTCGAGCCTTGAGACCTTGTCCTGGCGGGCAAGCCGGCGCATTTCTAGGCCGGGAAGCCGGATACGCTCGCGCGGTGCCGCGTCGAGCTGGAATTTTATCTGGAACAGCGGGTGGCTGTCCGGATCGCGTTGTCCGCCGACCATATCGACAATCCGCTCGAACGGCATGTCCTGGTGGCTGATGACCCGCTGCAGGGTGGCATGGGTTTCCCGCAGGGCCTTCTCATAATTGCCGAAGGGATTCACATTCGATCGGACGGGAAGCGGATTGACAAACAACCCGATCAGTTCCTCCGTTTCCACATGCGGGCGGCTGGCGACGGGCGTGCCGATCACCAGATCGGTCTGCCCGGTATAGCGGTGGATCAATATGTTGAAGGCGGTAAAGAGCGCGGTGAAAAGTGTCGTGCCCTGCGCGGCGGCAATCCTGCGCAGCGCATCGGTCGTTTCCCCGTCTATCGCGAATTCATGCAGTTCACCCGCATGCCCATGGCCCGCGCTGCGCGCCATATCCGTCACCAGCTGCGTGGTCTGCAGGGGTTGGGAAAGATGCTGTTTCCAGAAATCATCAAGCGCTCCGGCGGTTTCCCCGGCCAGACGCTCGCGCTGCCACGCGGCAAAGTCGCCATATTGTATCGGCAAGGCAACGTTCACGACAGCTTCGCCGGAAACCTCCGCGCTATAAAACGCACCGAGATCCCTCAGCAGAATTTCCGTTGACCAACCGTCGGCGCAGATGTGGTGAAGCGTCAAAACGAGGACATGGCGGCCTTCACCGCAATTGATGGCGAGAAGGCGAACGGGAGGTTCGATGGCAAGATCGAAGGGCCTGCTCGTTTCCGCGTGGATGATATCGTCCATTGCCGCAGCGGCCGGTGAAATTTCCATCAGCGAAAAGGGCGCGTCGCATTCTGCGGATATGGTTTGCTTCGGCACGCCGCGGTCGCTGTAAATGCGGGCGCGAAGCACCGCGTGGCGGTTCATGACGCGTGCAAGCGCCACCTTCAGCGCAGCGAGATCGAGAGTGCCGCGGACCTCGAGTGCAATGCATATGTGGTGCAGTGCCGAGCCGGGGTAGATCTGGTCGATCAACCACAGTCTTTCCTGTGCGAATGATAGCGGCGGGCAAGCCCCGTCAAGGGGCGGAATGGCATTCTGGCCGGGCGCACCGGCATTCGCGTGCGCCACGTTGAGAAAGGCCAGGATATCGTTTTTTCTGGTCCGGATTTCGCTCATCACGGCATCGCTCAAGCGGCCATCAGGGTCCGAACATTTGAGGCTTCCGGCGTCGATCCAGACACGGATATTGTCCCGGTGCAGCCGGGTTATGAGGGTTTCGACAGGCTCGATGTAATTCATATGCCGCCCCTTGGCTGCATTGGCGTCACGCAACCCAAGCAACGCTCGGCGCGCCTTTTCAGGTCGGCGTCGAGCGGTAGGGTTTTCATCGCTGAAACAACTATCAATTGCATTTTCAGTTGCCTGAAGCCGGTCGTCAATTTCAATTTCTTATTCTTGACTAAGCGATTCAAGAATTATATGCAAGAGGTAATTGTTGTCATTGACAGGCAGCGGGCAGTGATGCCTGCCGCTGGCGATTGAGTGTGGGCGGTCAGAACGATGAGCATCCTATGGTTGCTTGTCGCGAATATTGACGGCCAGACGTCAGGAGTTTTTTCAGATGCAGATCATACCCATGTTCGCTCGAAAACCATCTGGAGAAAGAGATTTTATAACGATAATACATAGGCTTGATGATATTTCCTCTACCCGGCCGACGGAGGAGGCGTTTCGTTTTTACCCTGATGATCCGGGAGCGATAGGCGAAAGCCGCAGTGACGGCTGGACATGGGGAGAATTGAACGCTCGCGTCAAAATTGTTTCCGACGAGATTTCCAGGACGGGTCTTGTCGGGCAGGGCGGCCGGATCCTCATCGTCTATCAACCCGGCCTCGCCTTCATCGCAGCCTTCCTCGGATGCCTGCATGCGGGCGCCGTACCGGTGCCGGTTCCGGCGCCGCGGCGAAATGAAGGAATACACCGTTGGTTGCATATTGCGAGAGATGCCGGCATCTCGGGAATTGTCTGCGCCGCCGAATTGAAAGAGCTGCTTGAGCCGCTCCAGAGGGCTGTCGGTCATGGGTTCTGCCTGGCGCCTTCAGGTGCCGATCCAAATCTTCCGCTTCACGAACTTCCGCCGTCATCGAGCCTGCCTGCCGTTCTCGACGGAAGCCGGATCGCATTCCTGCAATATACGTCCGGTTCGACCAGCGATCCGAAAGGCGTCATGGTCACCCATGCGAACCTGATGGCCAACCTGCGGCAGATCAGCCTTGCTTTTCATTATGGCCCGGAGGACCGGTCTGCGACATGGCTGCCCCATTATCACGATATGGGGCTGATCGACGGAATTCTGTCGCCTATCTTCAACGGGTTTCCGGTATCGATCATGGCGCCGGCGAGCTTTCTCAGGCGTCCGTTGCGGTTCCTCGAGCTGGCGACGCAAAACAGGGCAACGATAATCGGCGGGCCGAATTTTGCCTATGAACATTGCGCCGATCGTTACAGCGCCGAAGGCGCGGCAGAACTCGATCTCTCCAATATCAGGATAGCCTATAATGGCGCAGAGCCCGTGCGCCCGCACACGCTCAGGCGTTTCAGCGCCCTGTTTGCGGAACACGGCTTTCGGCACGAGGCCTTCTACTGCTGCTATGGTCAGGCCGAGGCGACACTTTTCCTGACCGGAAATGCCCCGTCCGATCCACCGGTTTTGCGACGCTTCGAGCGTGAAACGCTCGCAAAACAGGCAATGGCGCTGCCGCTACCCGTTGGTTCTGACGAGCATGATGCAATCGAGCTGGCGGCCTGCGGCCGTCCGGGAGCGGATATCGAGATTGTCGTCGTGGATCCCGAAGAAAATCGGCTGCTTGAGGATGCGCAAGTCGGCGAATTGTGGATTCGCGGTCCGAATGTCACTCCCGGTTATTGGGCGAGGGCCAAAGCAAGCGCGGAAAGCTTCGACCAGACAATTGCCGGCGAGGGCGGCTGGCGCCGCACGGGCGATCTCGGCTTTCGCCATGAGGGGCAATATTTCATCACGGGTCGCCTCAAGGACCTCATCATCATCCGTGGGCAGAACCATCACCCCGAGGATATTGAGCAAACCGCCTTCTCTTCGCATGCCGCGCTTGCGCAGGGGCGTGCGGGGGCTTTCGCGCTCGAGGTGGATGGGGAGGAGCAGGTCGGTCTCGTCTGCGAGCTGACACGTGATGGTTTGCGCAACCTCGATGCCGAAGCCATCCTGCAAGCTATTCGCGGCTCCGTCTCCCGCGTCCACAAGCTCAAGCTCGCCGTCATCGTCCTCATCCGCCCCGGAAGCCTGCCGCGCACGCCGAGCGGCAAGGTCCGGCGTTTCGCCTGCCGGCAGGATCTGCTGAATGGCAATCTGAAGCTCGTCGAGCGATGGGAGGCTGCCCCGCAGGCGCGCTTCACCATCCGTGCCGAGCCGGGCGCGGTTGCAGACTGGGCGCAGCAGTTGGCGCAGGTTGACCGGTCTCGATATCCGACCCTGCTTCGCCAGTGGATCAGGGAGGAGGTCGCCTGGCTTTCCCGTCTTCCCGCCGGAACGCTTCCCGCTGCAAATGCCGGTTTTTTTGATCTCGGACTGGATTCCGTGGCGCTTGTCGGCCTTGCCGGAACGCTGGAACGGGAACTGGGTATCAGAACCCACCCGACGCTGTTTTTCGAGCACGCGACAATCGATGCGCTTGTGGAGCATTTGTGCAGCGATCTCCTTGCCTCCCGGGCAACGCCGGAAGCGGGAGAGCAGCCCGCACAGAATTCTCTACCGGAGGCTCCTCCGGAAGAAAGCGACCTGTCATCCGAACTGGCCGCCCTGTCATCGCTTCTGCAGGCCGGAACAGGCCGCAAATAGTCCACGCTTTCACACAATCGATGATCGGAGCCATTGCCGATGAACGTAAAACAACAGGCCGGGGCCGGCAGTCAGCCCGATCAGGCGACATTGCTCGGAATATTGCGTGACGCGCGCGAGCGTCTGGAGATTTTCCAGAAACGTCACGATGAGCGCGTGGCGATCATCGGTCTTTCGGGGCGCTTTCCCGGCGCTGATGACATTGACGGTTTCTGGCGATTGCTTGCCGAGGGCGGTACGGGATTGAAGCCGGTAACGGATGCCGATCTCGAAAGCGCTGGTGTCGATCCTCGACTGTCAGGGCAGCCCGACTATGTCAGGGTCTGGGGCGGCTTCAGCGATCCGACCGCTTTCGATGCTGGATTTTTCGGTTACGCGCCAAGGGAAGCACAACTCCTCGACCCGCAGCAGCGCGTGTTTCTGGAATGCGCCTGGAATGCGCTGGAACATGCCGGTTATGGCAACGGGAAAGGCCGGGGCCGCACGGGTGTTTATGCCGGCGGTTCGCTGAATTATCACTTCACCCATATTCATTCCGACCCATCCCTGCGCGACAATGTGGCGCCGCTTCAGGCCGGGCTCGGCAATGTGTCCGGCATGATCGCATCGCGCGTTGCTTACCATCTCGATCTGGACGGCCCGAGCGTGGGCGTTCAGGCTACCTGCGCCACCGGGCTGGTGTCGGTGCATCTGGCCGCGCAGGCCTTGCTGGCGGGCGAATGCGAGATGGCGGTGGCCGGCGCGGTCTCCGTCGGTCAACCCAAACCCGCCGGTTATCTTTATGAGGCGGGTGGCATCGGTGCACCCGATGGCCAGTGCCGGCCATTCGATGCGGCTGCGAACGGGACCATTTTCACCAACGGGGTCGGCGCCGTGATCCTGAAGCGCCTTGGCGATGCCAGGGCGGATGGCGATACGATCTATGCCGTCATTGCGGGATCGGCGATCGGCAACGATGGCGGCTCGAAAGTCGGCCTGACGGCCCCGAGCGTAAAAGGCCAGGCTTCGGTTCTCAAGAAGGCGCTGGCCAATGCGGGCATCGCACCTTCGGCGGTGGATTATGTGGAAGCGCATGCAACCGCAACCGCGATTGGCGATCCCATCGAGCTGACAGCGCTGAACCGTGTCTACGGGCCGTCGCTGCGTGCCGAAGGCCGGACATGCCTCATCGGTTCGGTGAAGGGAAATGTCGGGCATATGGACGCTGCGGCAGGCATTGGCGGGCTTATCAAGGCCATCCTTGCACTGCGGCATGAATGCCTGCCCGCAAGCGGCAACTTCACGACGCCCAGCAGCTCCTGCGATTTTGAAAGCGGCCCCTTCCGGGTGGCTGCGAAAAAATCCGACTGGAAAGCCGATGCCGACAGGCCGCGCCGCGCCGCCGTCAGCGCCTTCGGCATGGGGGGCAGCAATGCCCATGTGATCATCGAGGAAGCACCCGAACGGGAGCCGCCGGCGGAACGCGGGACGGAGGCGCTGTTGCTGCCGCTCTCTGCACGTTCGGCCGCATCGCTCACCGCGATGCAGGCCTCCCTTTCGGATGCGCTTGCGAAAATCGAAGAGAGGGAAGGGGGGTCCCTTGCTGATGTCGCCCACACGCTGCAGACGGGACGCGAGACCTTCAATCATCGTTCGATCACGCTTGCGACCACGCTATCCGACGCCTCCATGAGACTGAAAGCCGCTTCCGGGCCGGGTTTCGCCGCAGGCCAGATCCCGCAGCACGATCCAAGTCTGGTGTTCATGTTCCCGGGGCAGGGCAGCCAGCATGTCGGAATGGCCGGATCGCTTTACGAAGGTGACCAATATTTCAGGGCCGCGCTGGATGAATGCCTGTCCTTGATACCGGAGGAGCTTGGAATCCGGCCGCTGCTTCTGCAAGGGGCGGATGACGCCAGCACCGGGCTTGACCGCACCGACCGCGCCCAGCCGGCCCTTTTCGCCGTTGAATATGCGCTGGCCAGAATGTGGATGCAGAAGGGTGTGCAGCCGCGTGCGATGATCGGTCACAGTGTCGGCGAATATGTCGCGGCCTGCCTGGCCGGGGTTTTCTCACTTCGGGACGCCATGGTCCTGGTGCTGGCGCGAGGCCGGCTGATGCAGGGTTGCGCGCCCGGCGGAATGTTGTCCGTCATGCTGCCCGAGGCCGATCTTCGTGTCCGGCTGGATGAGGGGCTGGAAATCGCCGCGGTGAACGGGCCGGGCAGCTGCGTCGTCGCTGGCGATACGGCGGCCCTGCATCGTCTTGCCGAACGGCTGGAGAAAGACGGGGCGGGATGCCGGTTGCTCAAGACATCGCATGCGTTTCACAGCGCGGCGATGGAGCCGATCCTTGAGGAATTTTCGAGCCTGTTTGCCAGCATCAATCTCGCTGCGCCGACAATCGACGTCATGTCCAATCTTTCCGGCAACTGGCTGCGGGCCGAAGAGGCCCGCAACCCGGCATATTGGACCGAACATCTGCGCAGGGCGGTCAATTTCAGCGATGGCATAAAACATATTCTCGCTCTTTCCGCTCCCGTCCTGTTCGAGGTCGGGCCAGGCTCCACGCTTTCAAGGCTGGCGCGCCAGCAGGCCCATGAGGAGTGCCGCATCATCACCTCATTGCCGGATGCCGTCGGCATGGCCGGCTCTGCCGACCATGCGCTGCTCGCGTTCGGGCAGCTGTGGCTGGCGGGTATCGATGTCCGATGGGAGGCGCCTCACGGCGGATCGCCGCATCGCCGCGTCGGTTTGCCGGGTTATCATTTCGAGCGGCAATCATACTGGATCGCGCCGCCCGCAGGGACGCAGGATATTACGGCCCCTGCAACCCATAGGCCGATGGCTGAGTGGTTCCATCAGCCGGTGTGGAAGACGCGGCCGCTGAAAATCGGGGCATCGGCAGCCGCCAAGGGTCGCTGGCTTGTTTTCGGTGCAGAGTCTCTCCTTGGGATTCCGGACGGGATCGACGCTGTTCTCGTCCGTGAAGGAGCGCTGTTCAGCGCTTCGGAGCGAGCCTATACGATCGATCCGGCAAGAGCGGAGCACCTTGTTTCCCTGTTCGACGATCTTGCCCAAAAGAACTGGACGCCGGACCAGATCGTCAGCGGTTTCGGATTGGCGGAAAGGGATGCGCCGGATGCGGCATGGAATTTCGCGCTTGCCCTTGCCCAGGCGCTTGCCCGTGGCGGGCAGCGCCCGGATGTGACGTTCATCGGCAGGTCCATGCACGGGATTTTCGCCGCCGATGGCGTCGCGCCTGCGAAAGCCCGGATCAACGGGCTGGCACGTATGCTGGGCCAGGAACTACCCGGATTGTCATGCCGCAGCATCGATCTTCAGGGCCTGCCTGATGCAAATGCGGCAAAATATCTGCGGGATGTCATCTCGTCGCCCTTTGTCGAGGGCGAGCAGATTTATGCCCTTCGCGACGGTCTTTTGCTCACCCTTTCCCATGAGCGTGTCGAACTCGACGGCGCGGCGGGCAGCGCACCTGTAAAGCCCGGTGAAACCTATCTTGTCGTGGGTGAACTTCTCGGAGGACTGGCGCTCGTCTACGCCCGCGCCCTCATCAAGGCCGGAGCGAAAGTCATTCTGGCGGGCCGTGCGGGAATTCCGCTGGCGCCGGACTGGGAGCGATGGCTCGCATCCCACAGCCCCAGACACCCGGTCAGCCTGTTCATCCAGACGCTCAGATCGCTGGGAACACCCGGAAGAGACTATCTTCTTTTCTCCGGTGATGTCAGCGATGCCGAATGGCTTCGGCTCTCGCTGGAGGAGGGGGAGAAAAGCCTTGGTGCGGTGAAGGGTGTTTTCCACACCGCCGCCATGGGTGACCAGTATTTCGGGCTGCTGGGCAGTGAAAATTTCGACACCAGAAGCCTTCAGGCCGTAAAATCCGGCGCCATCGACGCGATTGATCGTGTTCTTGGGCAACGCAACGGCATTTTCGTGCTCGTCCAGTCGTCGCTGTCATCGATCGTTGGCGGTACCGGCCTTGCCCGTTACGCTGCGGAGAATTCCTATCTGGATGCCTTCGTTTCCGCAAAACGGCATCGGTCCGGTCCTGTCTGGAAATCCGTCAACTGGGATGCCTGCGCATCCATCCACGCGCCGGAGGCGGGGCATGCGGCCCATAGGGAGATAAGTCCGGAGGAGGTCTGGCAAGTCACGACGCTGGTGCTGGAGGAGCCTTCGGCCTCTTCGATCGTGGTCACGCCCTATGATCTCGAGAGCCGCCCGGCGGCGGAGGTTCGGGAGCCCGATGCAGCCACGGCCAGCAGCCAAAAAAACGCCCGCAGCGGCGTATCGGCTGCTTACGCCGCGCCGCAGGGTCCACTCGAGGAGGAGGTCGTCGCCATCATGGCGGAGCTTCTCGGGATAAACGGCATTGGCGCTGCCGATAATTTCTTCGAACTCGGCGGTCACTCGCTTCTGGCCATTCAGGTCGTCGCCCGGCTTCGAAAGCGCTTTGACGTTGAAATTCCCATGCGGGCCCTGCTTTTCGACGCACCGACCGCCGCCGGCCTTGCCAGGGTCATTCAGGAGGGTCTCGACGCCCGCAACCAGGAGGCGGATATCCTCGCCTCGATGCTTGATGACGTCGAGGCCGGCCGTTGAGAACGGCGATAACGCTCACACATAATTCGGGATCATTCTGATGAAATTCAGCCTTTTCTATTTCGACGGCGACGGGTCGCGTCCGGGTCAGGCAAATTACCGGCTGCTGATGGACAGCGCCCAATTTGCAGATGCAAACGGCCTCGAAGCCCTGTGGGTGCCGGAACGGCATTTCCACGCATTTGGCGGTCTCTACCCCAATCCTTCGATCGTCAGCGCCGCGCTGGCGATGGTGACGCGCAATGTGCAACTGCGCGCGGGCAGCGTCGTTGCGGCCCTGCACCACCCCGCCCGCGTGGCGGAGGAGTGGGCGGTCGTCGACAATCTTTCCGGGGGCAGGGCAGGCATTGCGATTGCGGCCGGCTGGACGAAGGACGAGTTCGTCTTTTCGAAGGAACCACACGGGAACCGCCGCAGCACCATGTGGCGCTCCTATGAACAGATCACCCGGCTGCTCGCCGGCGAGGCGGTCGCATTCGAGGATGCGGACGGCAATATCGTTGATGCGAAAACCCTGCCCCGGCCCGTGCAGTCGCGCATCCCCTTCTGGGTTGCATGCCAGTCCACGGAGACCTTCATCGAAGCCGGCCGCCGCGGCCTCAATGTTCTTACGGCTTTGCTCGGCGAAACGACGGAGTCGCTCGCCCCCAAGATCGAGGCCTACCGCAAGTCGCGGGAGAAACATGGGCACGATCCGGCGGCGGGGAGGGTGAGCATGATGGTCCATACATTTCTGGGCGCCGAGGCCGCCAGGGTAAAGGCCAATGTTTCCAAGCCTTTCGGCGATTATCTCCGCACCCATTATCATCTGCTCGAAGGCCTCGGGCGCAGCATGGGTGTCGACATAACGCTCGATAATTTCAGCGACGACGATCTCGACAGCCTGATCGAATTCGGCATTGAGGGCTTCATGAAAGGCAGGTCGCTGATCGGAACCCCTGAAAGCTGCCAGTCGACGGTGGACACGCTGGCGGAGATGGGGGTCGATGAAATCGCCTGCCTGATCGATTTCGTCCAGGATTACGACCTCGTCATGGGCAGCCTGCCCTTCCTGTTGAAACTCGTGGAAGCAAACCGCCCGCCGGTAAGCGTCGCCAGAGCGGTGTAAAGGATTGCGATGATGTCGAACGCCGAGACCATTGCCGCATTGCGCAACCGCATCGCAAATCTTGACCCGGAGCAGCGCGCAAGGCTGCGTGCCCAGCTTGAGGCGCGCGGCATGTCCTGGCACGATATTGCGCCGGACGATGGGGACGCCGATGGCGGGGCCGGGCGGTTGCCGCTGACGTCATCGCAGATGCATTTCTGGCTGCAGCAGAAGATTTTCCCGGATAGTTCGGCCTATGTCATTCCATATAGGTGGCATATTGACGGCCCGCTCGACCATGACGCTATCATCCGCACGCTTCGAATCCTCGTTGAACGGCACGAGCCGCTGCGAACGGCTTTTCCGCTTGAGGACGGCAGGCCGTGGCAGCAGGTTCACGGCAATGTCGAGCCCGAACTTGTCGTTTCCGATTGCAGGGAAATCTCTGCCGCCGACCGCGACGAGGTCATATACCGGATCGCACGTGCACCTTTCGACCTGTCGAAAGCGCCATTGATGCGGACGCATCTTCTCCAGGTTGGAGAACACGAGCATATTCTCGTGTTTGTCTTCCATCACACCGTGGCCGACGGGTGGTCCCGCGGTATTCTGATGCGCGAATTTTCGTCATGTTATGCCGCGGTGGCAAATGGGCGGGAACCGGTCCTCGATCCTTTGCCGCGATCCTATGGCGATTTTGTCCGGTCGAGGCAAAAATGGTCCGGCACCGCGGACTATGAGCGGCAAAAGCACTTCTGGATCAACCGGCTGCAAAATTTCGAGCCGCAGGAGTTTCCCGCCGACTATCCCCGGCACGAAACGGCGGATATGGCCTGCGAGACGCTGGTGAGCGAAATCCCGCAGGACTTGATGTCTGCGGTGTCGGCCCTTGCCGCCAAACTCGGCACGACGACATTCGTCGTGTTTGCCGCTGTTTTCCAGCTCTTGCACCACCGTTATACCGGGCGCAGGGACCTTGCTGTCTGTGTGCCCGTCGCCGGTCGCAGCGATCCCGATATGGCAGGCTTGATCGGCCTGTTCACCAATACGATCGTGTTGCGCAACGATCTAAGCCCCACCCTGTCGTTTCGGGATTGGACGAAACGGGTCCAGGAAGATTTTGCCAATGCCCTGGAACATCAGGACTATCCCTTTGCGGAGTTGATGGATGTGCTGGGCAGCAACCGCGAAGGCGTGGAAAATTCGCCGTTCCAGATCTCCTTTCAGGTCCAGACGATGGGCTACCGGCAGCAGAATGCGCAGGGCTTCGATCTGGGAGACGCCAGCCTGCGGGTGTGGCAGGAAGCGGTGCCGGTGGCGGAAGCAAAGCTCGATATGAGCTGGATGATCATGGAGCGCGCATCGGGTGCGCTGGTCACCGTTGAGTACCGGTCCGGCCGGTTCGAGGCAGTGCGAATGAAGCGGTTGCTGGAGCATTTCGAAAATCTGTTGCGCTCGGTGCTTTCTTCCCCCGATGCCCTTCTCCCCACCTTTGACTATATCCCGGCCGACGAACGCGAAACGCTTCTGTCATCGGGCGCGCTTGTGGCGCGGCCTCTCCCGGTCAATGGCGTGCATGAGCTGATAAGCGGTGCGGCCCGCCGCCATCCCGAAAAGATTGCCATCGAATGCGCGGACAGGAGCTGGACCTATAGCCAGCTGGAGGAGGCTTCCGACAACCTCGCGCGGGCGCTCCTTACGCTGGACAAGCCGGTGAAGCCGGGAATGCGGGTGGCGGTTTCATTGCCGGGGCAGGCAAGCTGCATCATATCTTTCCTCGCCATCATAAAGGCCGGCGCGGTCTATGTTCCGATCGATCCGCGCCACCCGGCAGACAGGGTCGGTTACGTGCTGGAAGATGCCGCAGCCGTTCTGGTGCTGACAAACGACCCGACGCCTTTTTCCGGCATAGCCTGCATCGATCCGGTTCATCATCTTGAAAACCAGTCCGATGCCGCGCTTACGTCCATGCCGGACCACAGCGACATCTACATTCTCTACACAAGCGGCAGTACGGGGCGGCCAAAGGGAGTGCCGATTACGCACCGGGGCCTGCTCAATCAATTCCAGTCACTGGCGCATCAGCCCGGTATAAAGGCCGGGGACCGAATGCTCTCGGTAACAACACCTGCATTCGACATTTCCGTTCTGGAAATGCTCTGGCCGCTGAGTGTCGGCGCCACTGTGGTGATGCGTGAACCGGACCTGCTGCTTCAACCCGAGAAGCTGGGCAGGACGCTGGACGAATACGATATTTCGCATTTCCAGGCGACGCCCGCCACATGGAGAATGTTGCTGGACAGCGGTTGGGAGGGACGAAAATCCCTGACCGGGCTCTGCGGCGGTGAGGCTCTCGACGCACAGCTCGCCGGCCGGCTCATTCGCAAGATCGGCTCTCTCTGGAATGTATATGGCCCCACCGAGACGACGATCTGGGCGGGTGCGCTGCTGGTGACCGAGGCGCACTCCAGAAGCGGCAAGGTGCCAATCGGCGGGCGGCTGGACAACACGTCCTTCCTCGTTCTCGACGCCTATATGGACCCCGTTCCGGAAGGGGTGCCGGGAGAGCTGCACATCGGCGGCATAGGCTTGAGCCGGGGGTACTGGGACCGGCCGGCGCTCGCGGCCGAAAAATTCGTTCCTGATCCGTATGATCTGACATTCACGCCGGGTTCCCGCCTTTACAAGACGGGTGATCTCGTCGTGCGCAGGCCGGATGGCAGCCTGGATTTCGTCGGACGGACCGACTTCCAGATCAAGCTGCGCGGTTATCGCATCGAGGTCGGAGAAATCGAGAGCCTTCTTCAGGAGGAGGATGGGGTCGACCAGGTGCTGGTTCTGCTCGATGCGAATAAGGAGCAGCTTCTGGCCTATGTTCTCCTCGAGGATCGTTCCGGCAAGGTCGACAAGGGGGCCATGGGTATAAGGTTGAGCAGGGCGCTTTCGGCGCGGTTGCCGCGTTACATGGTGCCTTCACATTTCATTCTTCTGGAAGACTTTCCCAAGAATGCGAACGGCAAGGTGGATCGCAAGCGTCTGCCGCTGCCGGATCGCTCGGAAAGGGCCGTTTCCGAGATCAATTCGCCGGGAAACCGCGTCGAGCAGGCTCTGCATGCCGTCTGGCAGAAGATGCTGAAGCGAGAGGATATTGGCGTCAACGACAATTTCTTCGAGCTGGGAGGTGATTCCCTGCTGATCGTCGCCATGCCGGCCAAGGTGCGCGATGCCCTTGGCATCGAGCTGGAGGTCACGGATTTTTTCCGTTTCCCCACACTGGAAACGCTGGCTGGCCACATAATCGATCTCCAGCACGGCAAAGCCACGCCGGCTGAGACGGCGCGCGGGCGAAGCGATACCAGGGTGCAGGGGCG
Organism: Agrobacterium sp. SOY23; assembly: GCF_027212525.1. NCBI lineage: Bacteria > Pseudomonadati > Pseudomonadota > Alphaproteobacteria > Hyphomicrobiales > Rhizobiaceae > Agrobacterium > Agrobacterium sp. SOY23. The sequence goes on from NZ_JAPWDT010000005.1 coordinate 404,816, forward strand.
TGAACGGCAATTGCAACGGCGCATCAGGTCCGGCAATTTCGCCTGACCCGTCCCATGAAGTCGATCAGGAACAGCAGCCATGGAACAGGGCGTCGCAACCGCCGGGACAGAAGACATCAATGCGCATGGTAAGCCCACCCTATTCCAACTGAGCTTTCCGCTCCTGCTTCATTCGCTGCTGAGTTTCTTCGTCAACCTGGTCGATACGGCGATAATAAGCGCCTATTCGGCAGAAGCCGCGGCGGCCGTTGCCGTCGCCAAACAGGTGATGATGATCGCTTTCGAATTGTCGGGGCTGGTTGGCATCGGCGCGGTCATCGTTATTTCCCGGCATCTTGGACGGGCAGAGGTGGGCGCGGCGCGGCAGGTGGTGGCGGTGGCGCTCTTGACCAACACGCTCGTCGGCCTGGCGCTTGGCCTGTCGTTGATCGTTGCGGGTCCCTTCGTGCTGGAACAGCTGGCGGGATCGACCTCCCTGAACGATGAAGCCGGCCTTTACCTGAACATCGTCGCGGTTGGCATGATCTTTAACGGCTTCATTGCCGCCGGTCTGGCCTGCCTGCGCGCATTCGGCCACAGCAGGTTGATTCTTGCATTCGGGGTGGGCGTATCGGCCTTTTATCTTCTTGCCGAATGGGTGCTCATTCTGGGCGTTGGACCTTTGCCGGCTATGGGCGTGACAGGTGCGGCAATCGGCACGCTGAGCGTGCGCCTGCTGACCGCCTCCGTTTTGACACCGGTGCTCGTCCGCAAGCTGGGGCTGCGTTTCTCGCTTGCAGATACGATCGCGCGCCTCGCAACCGCCCGCCGGATGATCGCAATCGCCCTGCCGAGCGTCACCGATTACATCGCCTACAGTTTTTATCAGATCATTCTTCTGGGGCTGGTCGCCAGATCCGGTGTCGATGCCGTGCTTGGGCGTACCTATACGATGCTTGCCATGGCGTTTCTGGTCGTCGTCGTCATGGCAATCAGCCAGGGGAACGAGGTTCTGATCGGGTATCGGTTCGGCGAACGAAGGCTCGAGGCGGCGAAGAGCCAGGCCCTTCGGTCAGCGGGCATTGCGGCCGCGACGACAACCGGGCTTGCCACGCTGATCTGGCTCGCATCGGCTTCTTATACCCGGTTGTTCACCGACAATCCGGCCGTCATCGAATTGTGTGGCAGCCTGCTGTTTCTGACGATATTCGTTCAGCCGGGATTTGCATTTAATACGATCCTGTTTCAATCGCTGCGGGCGGTGGGAGATGTTCGCTGGCCGGTTTTTGTGAGCCTGACCGTGACATGGGGGCTCGGCCTTCCCATGGCCTGGTTCTTCTGCTCGTTCCTGAATCTCGGCGTGACGGGCGTCTGGTGGTCGCTGATCGTCGAAGAGACCATAAAGGGCGGTCTGTTCCTGCACCGCTGGCTCTCACGCCGGGCGGGACAGGAGGCGGGCTGATCCGGCCGGTGCGCCGGGGGGCGGTTATGTCCATGGAACAATTGAATGCAGTGATATTACGCGATAGTGTGAATGCCGGACCGGCGATCCCCGCCACTCGTCATGAGGACGTTCATAAACGATGCATCTGAAACGGCAGACTGAAATCGCCTTTGGCATACTTGCGGTATGTGCGCGGCAGGGGAACGAAATCGTATCGGTTCAAAAGGTCTCGGAGGAAATCGGTTCGACGAAAGACCATACCTATCAGGTTGTCGCCTTGCTCGCCCGAAACGGCCTGCTCCAAAGCGAACGGGGCCCCGGCGGCGGCCTGAAACTGGCAAGGGAACCGGAAACGGTGAAACTGACCGAGGTGTTGCGGCTGATACAGCCGGAATTACTCGGGGAAGGTGAAGGCAATCTCTCATTGCCTCAATCGGAAACCGAAGCATTCCTGAGCCGTATCGTTTCAACGACATCGTCTTTTTTTGCCCGTCTGCTCGATCGCTTCACGATTGCCGATCTGATCGCCCCGGAGAGCAAAGTTCCCCTCAGCTGTCTGGATTGTCGTCTGCTGACCTCAAGCCAGCAGACGGTGGTCCAGATGACGGGTGACGACCAGCCACGGCTTTCTTCGCCAGCCAGCCCGGCTGCCGCGGCGAGGCGCGCCCGTCTCTAAAGACCGGCGCAGTTTTTCACGCCCGGCACGGTTTCAGGCAATGGCCCGATCTGCCATGCTCTCTTCTTCCATATCGGGGTTTTGCCCATGCGGCAGGGTCTCGATAAAGAAGTCGAAGGGGCGCCGCGCCGTTTCCTTGACGCGATAACGCAGAACGTCCTTCACGTCGTTTTTCGGCGTGAAAGTGAGGACCATGGGAGCGGTGTCATAAAGCGCCGTTTCCTGCACGTAAGACGACGAGCATATGATGACCTGATCGCCACGCTGGCAGGTGCGCGCCGCAGCGCCGTTCAGGATGCAGCATCTTGATCCCGCTTCGCCGAAAATCACATAGGTCGAAATTCTGGCGCCGCTCTGCTTGTTCCAGATATCGACGAATTCCAGAGGTCTGATGCCGGCGAGGTCGCAATGCTCGGGATCCAGCGTGATGGATCCGTGATAATCAAGATCGGCTCCCGTTACGGTGATGCCGTGTAGTTTGGCTCTGACGATGCGTATCAAATGCAACTCTCCTCAAGATGATTTCAGATTGTCGCATTCAACCGTCTCACAGCGTCGGTCTCGCCCGCAGATGGCACCGGCGGCGCCAATCGCCGACTGCGACACTTTGAACCGTCGATCTTTGTCGGGGTGACGTCGGCTATCTTGTAGGTGTCGGCAAGTTCGATGAAATATTCGGAGGTGGCTTCCGCCAGCATATGGAAAATGCCCGCCGTGCCGGAAGGATTGGTGTTGCGCGTGCGCGGCCGCCTGACGATAACCGGCTGTGTGGCTCGCAGGATCATGCCCACGGAAAGACTTTCCGGATCGACATTGAGAACGACACCGCCGGTGCGCCCACGCCTGCTCTGCAACAGGCCGTTTCTGACGAGAATTGCAACCACTCTCGCCGCATGGTCTTTCGTCACCCCGAGCCGGTGAGCCAGCTTTCTCGTCGTATGGGCTTCCTCTGCTTCATGTATGCAGTTGGTCAGAATGCCGATTGCGATTTCAGATTCCCTGGTCAGATACATCGTGGTTCTCCTCACACCGAGAAACGGAAAGTGCAAATTTCCTCTCGTGATTTAGACGAACAGCATCTGCTCTTTAGGACATTGTCATAAAAAAAATATCCCGACCGGCAGCGGCATCGGGAAGCGAAAGCCCGGAGGCTTGTGTCTGCCGATGGGAAATCTCGCGGCGCAGGAGTTGAGAATGGCGACGACTTGTGCTGTTGACTCCGGCAAGGGAATTTCTCTTTTCGGACAAGAGATTTTGTTGAGATGAGCGAACTAAAAATGGTTGATAACGGCCAGGTTGGATCAGATGTCGTCGTCGCAATCCCTGTCTGCGAAGTTCTCGCAGCTTATGATGCGACCATGCTCCTCAACGAGGCCGAGCAGGCCCAGGCGGAACGCTTCCACAAAAAGGAGGATAGTTCCCGCTATCAGGCGGCACATGTCGTCAAGCGGCTGCTGATCGGTGCGGCTGTTGGAAAGAATACCGAAGATCTGCATTTTTCGCGGGCGGCGGGCGGCAAGCCCGTTCTCGTCAATGGCGGCCGGTTGGATTTTAATTTATCGCATGGCGGTGATTGGGTCGCCGTCGCGCTCTCATGGTCGGGTCGTATCGGTGTCGACGTCGAATCCGAAAGAGAGGACGACTTCTGGCGGGAGATCGCCTCGGTGTTCCTGGCGCCAGGCGAGGGCAAAAACGTCGGTTTCCTGAAACTGTGGACCGCAAAGGAGGCCGCCGCGAAGGCGAATGGGGCAGGGCTTGCCATACCACTCCCGGAAATCGTTATCGATATGGCCGGTTCGCAGACCTTTGTTGCGGCCCTGCCCGCAGAAGGTTTGTCGGGCGAATGGCGGCAACTCGATGCGGAGCATGTTCTGGCCGTTGCTACCGATGCGGGCATACCCGAGATTTGTATCTGTGGCAGCGCCAGTGATCTAAGGCATGTTTTGGCGCGGCTTCAATCCCTGCCGTCGTCGTCGGCGGGTGTTCGAAACGGCTCTCCGGTCGACTAGTTCGCTTCCACCGAGGCGCTTTCCGCCGTCATGTGCCGGCTTGCCAGTTCGGGAAGCGCAACGGCAGGATTGTCTTCGAAGTATCGGCGCCAAAACGCGCTGGCCACACCGATAGTATCAAATTTCCCAGGTTTAAAGAATAGGCGACAAAGGCGGCCGGATTTGATAAATTACAAATCGGCCGGCTGCGGTTTGACGCGCAGATAAAAGTCTCCGGGCGTTCCTATACCGCCAGCCGGATCATGGCGCAGGAGGAGAAGTGCTATGACGGCATTCCATGTCATGGCCGGTGCGAGCGGTGAATTTACTCGCCCGGAAGTCCGCAAGATTGGTATCGCAGATATTGTGGATGCATTGAGGCTGGGACTCGACGACTTCAAGGAGAAGCCGTCCCACTATGTCTTTCTCTGTCTCATGTATCCGATCGCCGGTGTTTTCCTGGTCATGTGGAGCTCCGGCGCCAATCTGCTGCCGCTGATTTATCCCTTGATGTCAGGTTTTGCGCTGATCGGTCCGATCGCGGCCATCGGTCTTTATGAAATCAGCCGACGGCGCGAGCAGGGGTTGGACAGTTCATGGCGCCATGCGCTGGAGGTGCGTCAATCTCCGGCCCTGCCGTCGATCGTCGCAGTCGCCGTTATGCTGTTTACGCTTTTTGTCGTCTGGCTGATTATTGCGCAGCGCATCTACACCACGACCTTCGATGCGGTCGGTCCGGTCGCGCTCTCGACCTTTCTGTCGGATGTGCTGACGACTCCGCAGGGCCTCTCCCTGATAATCTGGGGGAACCTGGCCGGTTTCGTATTCGCGGTCGTTGTGCTGGCGACAACGGTGGTGGCCTTCCCGCTGCTGCTGGATCGGGATGTCGGTGCAGTCGCGGCGGTGGATGCGAGCATTCGCGCCACGCTTGCCAATCCGGTTCCGGTTGCACTTTGGGGATTGATCGTCGCGGCGCTGCTCGTCGTCGGCACGATCCCCGTCTTCGTCGGCCTTGCGGTCGTCATGCCCATCCTCGGACACGCGACCTGGCACCTCTATCGGAAATTGATCGTCCCCGTTTATCCAAATCGCATGCCCTGAATTCATAACGGAAATCCAGCGTCGATCATCCTTCCCGCCTTGCGGCGGGGAGGGCGATGGAACGCGTGAGGATGCCATGTCGTATCGCTTTCTTCCGATCTGTCTGCTTTTCGCCATTACCCTCCCGTTTAACGCGCATGCGCAGGAGGGCGACACTGCTGCCGGGGCCACCGTTTTCAAGAAATGCGCCATTTGCCATGCCGCAGAAACGGACCAGAACAAGGTTGGACCCTCGCTGAACCGCCTGTTCGGCAGAGCCGCCGCCACACATCCGGATTTCGCCTATTCGCAGGCGATGCGGGATGCGGGCAAAGCCGGTCTGGTGTGGAACGAGACATCGCTCCGCGATTATTTGCACGACCCAAGGATGAAGGTGAAGGGCACGAAAATGGCCTTTGTCGGGCTGAAGGACGACACCGATATCACCAATCTGATCGCCTATCTGAAGCAATATTCTAGGTAACGAAATGACCGGTGAGAGCGGCCCGTCTCGCATCGGGGGGGCTTGATGGGTGAGGGCCGATTGACGGACGAATGGCTGCGGTTGCCGCAATTGCTCGCCCGACCTGTTCATGAGATAATGCTAATACGTTTCGCGATAGGATTGTAGAAATAGTCGCGGCCGTGTTCGGGGAGGAGACGATGGCTGTCGTTGTGGTTCTCGTTCTGCTGGTGGTGGGGTCGGTCGCATTCCACCTGCTGAGCCCTTGGTGGTGGACGCCGATTGCCTCCAACTGGAGCTATATCGACAATACGATCATCATCACCTTCTGGATCACCGGATTTGTCTTCTCGGCCATCGTGCTGTTCGTTGCCTATTGTGTGCTGCGCTTCAGGCATCGCGCCGGAAATCAGGCGGCATACGAGCCCGAAAACAAGCGTCTGGAAGCATGGCTTGCCGGAGGCACCGGGGTTGGGGTGGCTGTGATGCTTCTGCCCGGCCTCTTCGTGTGGCACCAGTTCGTAACCGTGCCGGACGGCGCCGGCGAGGTGGAGGTCGTCGGAAAGCAATGGCAATGGAGTTTCAGGCTTCCCGGAGCGGACGGGCGGCTCGGGCGGGCGGATACGCGCGCCATCACGCCGGACAATCCGCTCGGTTTGAACAGGAACGATCCCGCCGGAATGGATGATGTCATCGTTGACGGCGGCGAGTTGCATCTGCCCGCCGGCAGGCCGGTGAAAATGCTGCTGCGCGCCATCGACGTGGTGCATGATTTCTACGTGCCGGAGTTCCGGGCCAAGATGGACATGATTCCCGGTTCGGTCACCTATTACTGGTTCACCCCTACGCGGACGGGAACCTTCGAGGTTCTCTGCGCGGAATTGTGCGGGGTCGGCCATCCGCAGATGCGCGGCACCGTCATCGTCGATACCGAGGCTGACTATCAGGCCTGGCTGCAACAGCAACCGACTTTCGGAAAATCGCTCGCATCGGCGGAAAAATCGGCGGCCAGGTGAGCGCCATGCGCCGTTGAAGGAAAGACCGTATCGGAGGGAACAGGGAGGACGGAATATGGTCGAGATTGAAACCGGCGCCGGGCAGATCATCCCGTCAGCTGAAGTCGAGGATGTCGAGCTTTATCATCCGAAAAGCTGGTGGACGAAATATGTCTTCAGCCAGGATGCCAAGGTCATCGCCATTCAATATTTCCTGACGGCCGTTGCAATCGGCATGTTGGCCCTGGTGCTGTCGTGGCTGATGCGGCTGCAACTCGGTTTTCCCGGTTATTTCGCCTTCATCGATGTCGAACATTATTATCAGTTCATCACCATGCACGGCATGATCATGGTGATCTACCTGCTCACCGCGCTGTTCCTCGGCGGTTTCGGCAATTACCTGATCCCCCTGATGCTCGGCGCACGCGACATGGTGTTTCCCTATGCGAACATGCTGAGCTACTGGCTTTATCTCTCCGCGGTCCTCGTGCTGGTTGCTGGTTTTTTTGCGCCCGGCGGGCCGACGGGCGCCGGCTGGACGCTTTATCCGCCGCAGGCGCTTCTATCGGGAACGCCGGGAGGGCGTGACTGGGGCATCATCCTGATGCTGTTGTCGCTGATCCTGTTCATCATCGGTTTCACCCTTGGCGGGCTGAATTATGTCGTCACGGTGCTGCAGGGCCGCACACGCGGCATGACGCTGATGCGCATGCCCCTGACGATATGGGGCATCTTCACGGCGACCGCCATGGCGCTGCTCGCCTTCCCGGCGCTCCTCGTTGCGGCTGTCATGATGTTGTTCGACCGGCTGCTCGGCACCAGCTTCTTCATGCCGGCCATCGTCGAGATGGGTGAGCAATTGAAACAGGAGGGCGGCAGTCCCATCCTGTTCCAGCACCTGTTCTGGTTCTTCGGCCATCCGGAAGTCTATATCGTCGCCCTTCCGGCCTTCGGCATCGTTTCGGATCTGATCAGCACCCATGCGCGCAAGAATATCTTCGGTTACCGGATGATGGTCTGGGCGATCGTCATCATCGCGGCGCTGAGCTTCGTCGTCTGGGCGCATCACATGTATGTCAGCGGCATGAATCCGAATTTCGGCTTCTTTTTCGCGACCACGACGCTGATCATTGCCGTACCCACGGCGATCAAGGTCTATAACTGGGTGCTGACGCTCTGGCGCGGCGATATCCACCTGACCCTGCCGATGCTGTTTGCGCTCGCCTTCATCGTCACATTCCTCAATGGCGGTTTGACCGGCCTCTTCCTCGGCAATGTCGTCGTCGACGTGCCGCTTTCGGACACCATGTTCGTCGTCGCCCATTTCCACATGGTCATGGGGGTTGCGCCGATCATGGTGATCTTCGGTGCGATCCATCATTGGTATCCGAAAGTCACGGGCCGGATGCTGAACGAGGCGATGGGGCATGTCCATTTCTGGGTCACCTTTCTCGGCGCCTATGCCATCTTCTTCCCGATGCATTATCTCGGGTTGATTGGCGTGCCGCGCCGTTATTACGAACTGGGCGAAAGCGCATTCATTCCAGCTTCGGCACACACGCTGAACATGTTCATCACCGTGGCTGCGCTCGTTGTGGGGGCGGCGCAATTGCTATTCCTGTTCAATCTCGACTGGAGCCTGCGCTGGGGCAAAAAGGCGGGCGGCAATCCATGGCGGGCAACGACGCTGGAATGGCAAACGCCGCAAACTCCGCCGGTTCATGGCAACTGGGGCAAGGAGCTGCCGGTGGTCTATCGTTGGCCCTATGATTACAGCGTGCCGGGCGCGGCTGAGGACTTTTTGCCGCAAAACCAGCCGCCGGCAGCCGGGCCGTCCGAGAGGGCCTTGTCATGATCGCCATTCTCATTTTCATGGCGGGAATAGCGGGCATCATCGGCTGGTGGATGGCGGGCCAGCGGCTGACCTCCAAACCCTGGCTGGAAGTCGGGCCGGCAGGTGGTACGCCGCAGATGCAGAGATCTCCGGCGATGATCGCGAAACTCGGGCTCGGTATTTTTCTGGGTGTCGTCGGTGCGCTGTTCACGCTGCTCATCAGCGCCTATCTCGGCCGCATGGGCGGCGCAGACTGGTGGGGCATCCCCGTCCCGGGGCTGTTATGGGCAAATACCGCGGCCCTTGCCGCCAGCAGTCTGGCGCTGCAATGGGCGAAAACCGAAGTCGGTGCCACTCATCGCGACAGGCTGAACGCGGCTCTTGCGACCGCCTTTGTGACAGGCCTTCTCTTTGTCGGCGGGCAGTTCATGGCGTGGTGGCAACTCACCTCTGCGGGTTACGTGCTGGCGAACAATCCATCGAACAGCTTCTTCTACATGATTACCGGGCTGCACGGGCTGCACATAGTGGGCGGGCTTTTCGTGCTCGGACGCACCGCAATCCGTGCCCGGATCGAGCCCCTGTCGGCGCGGATACGCCTGAGCGTGGAGATGTGCGCCATATACTGGCATTTCATGCTGGTCGTCTGGCTGATCCTTTTTGCGCTCTTCGCCGGCTGGGCGAACAGTTTCGTCGATCTCTGCCGTCAATTGGTCAGCTAGAGCTGCGGGAGATGAACCTGAATAGGCCGCCGCACTTTTACTGGAAGTCCTCTAAGGAGTGTCGATCATGACCGTGTCCGTGGAAAGACCAGCAAGTGATCCGCATCTGCGGCCGACGGGACTGCGCGGCATCGCCGCCGATCTGTCATCGGACCAGCGGGCGTTCAAGAACGTCTCCTGGGGCAAGGCGATGATGTGGATATTCATCCTCAGTGACATCTTCATCTTCGGTTGTTTTCTCCTGGCCTATATGTCGGCGCGCATGTCGACCACCATCGCCTGGCCCAATCCGAGCGAGGTTTTCGCCCTGACGATCGGCGGCGTGGAAATTCCGCTGATCCTGATCGCCATCATGACCTTCGTCCTCATCAGCAGCAGCGGCACGATGGCCATGGCCGTCAACTTCGGATACCGCCGCGATCGCCGCAAGACCGCCGCACTGATGGTGTTGACGGCGGCGCTCGGCGCGACATTCGTCGGAATGCAGGCCTTCGAATGGACGAAACTGATCAAGGAAGGCGTGCGTCCCTGGGAAAACCCCTGGGGGGCTGCGCAATTCGGCTCGTCCTTCTTCATGATCACGGGCTTTCACGGCACCCATGTCTCGATTGGCGTGCTGTTTCTCCTCATCATCGCGCGCAAGGTGTGGCGGGGCGATTTCGATGAGGAAAGGCGGGGGTTTTTCACCAGCCGCAAGGGGCATTACGAGATCGTCGAGATCATGGGCCTTTATTGGCACTTCGTCGATCTGGTGTGGGTCTTCATCTTTGCATTCTTCTATCTGTGGTGAGTGAGGATGGCATCATGGCACAGGAACAGACACATTCGGGACAGCAGCATCCGATAAGGCTTTACATGGTGGTCTGGGGCCTGCTTTTCGTCCTCAGCGCCTTCTCCTACATGGTCGATTATCTCGGCATCCAGAGCTATCCAAGGTGGTCGCTGATCATCCTGTTCATGCTGCTGAAGGCGGGGCTCATCATTGCGATCTTCATGCATCTGGCCTGGGAACGGCTGGTCCTGATCTATGTGATCCTGCTTCCCCCGGTCCTCGTGCTCATCTTCACCGCCCTGATGGCCTCGGAATCCAGTTACACGGTCCTTAGCCGACTGACCTTCCTGGGCGCCGGCTCGTAAGCCCCTGAGTTTATGCGCTCTTGACCAGCCAGTCCGCGAACAGCCGGGCCTGTGCCGAGGCGCGTGGGTGAATTTTCAGATGAAACGCCACGGGTGAGGCGATGCTTTCGGGCACAAGCGGGATCAGCGAGCCGTCCTGCATCAGGTTGCCGACCAATCCATCCCACCCCAGCACCGCGCCAATGTCGTCCTGCGCGCTCTGAAGCGCAATCGTGTAATTGTTGACATGGAAGCCCCGGCCTTTCGGAGCGGGGAGACCCAATGACTGGAACCAGTCGGACCAGCTTGTCCAGTTGGTTTCCTCGCTGCTCGAATGGATCAGGGGAGCCCTGAGCAAGTCTTTTATCGAGGAAATGCCGTGTTCCGCCATGAAGCGCGGGGTTCCGAGTGCGACGATCCTGTCCTGAAAAAGCTTGCGATATTCGCAATGATCGTCTTCCGGATTGCCATAGTGAATGCTGAGATCGCAGCGGTTCGCCTGCGCCGGAACATCGCTGACGATTTGGGCGATGGTGACTGCGGGATGAAATTTCCAGAAAGCGGATATTTTCGGCGTGAGCCAGAGCGAACTGACCGCCGTGGTCGCCCGAATGGTCACATCGACCGCCTCGGGACGATCCCTTATCTCGCCGATAACATCCGAGATCGCCTCAAAACCGCGCTGAAGCGCAACAAACAGGAAAGCGCCTTTTTCGGTCAGCTCCACGCCCTTGCTGCGGCGGATGAACAGCGGGCAGCCCAGATCGCTTTCGAGCGCCTTTATCTGATGGCTGATCGCCGCCGGCGTCACGTTCATCTCGCCTGCGGCCTGCTTGAAGCTCAGATGCCGCGCCGCCGCCTCGAAGCACACGAGGGCGGTTATCGAGGATAAGTCGTAAGGCCTCGGCATGAAGGGGTCTCCACATTATGAGTTTACTTAAACTAAATCAGCATGAAAATAATTGCTATTGTCAAAAACAGCGGTGAGGGGGATTTTTGCGGTCAGAACAAGGATAAACCGGGAACCTACCGCCATGAACGCACATATTTCCGCACAGGAACTGCTGGCACGCCGCAAGCCAGGCCATGCTCTGGAACAGCCCTTCTATACGTCGCAGTCGATCTACGATCTCGATCTCGAACATCTCTTCTACAAGGAGTGGCTGTTTGCCATTCCCGCCTGCCAGCTGGTGAAAACCGGCAGTTACGTCACGATGCGCGTCGGCGCCTACAACATCATCATCGTGAAAGCCCGCGATGGCGAAATCCGTGCCTTTCACAATTCCTGTCGTCATCGCGGCTCCATCGTCTGCAAGGCGCGTGAGGGGCAGGTGGCGAAACTGGTCTGTCCCTACCATCAATGGACCTATGAGCTGGACGGCAAACTTCTCTGGGCAAACGACATGGGCCCGGACTTCGACGCATCGTCCCACGGCTTGAAGCCGGTTAGCCTGCGTAACCTCGACGGGCTGATCTACATCTGTCTGTCCGACACGCCGCCGGCCTTCGAGCCCTTCGCCGAGTTGGCGCGCCCCTATCTGGCGGTCCATGATCTTTCCAACGCCAAGGTCGCTTACACCTCGACCATCGTCGAGAAAGGCAACTGGAAGCTCGTCTGGGAAAACAACCGCGAATGTTACCATTGCAGCAGCAACCATCCGGCGCTCTGCCGCTCCTTCCCGCTCGATCCGGAAGTGGCGGGCGTTTCGGCGGACGGTTCCATCTCGGCGCGGCTTCAGGCCCATTTCGACCGCTGCGAAGCCGCCGGCGCTCCGGCACAATTCCTCCTGGCCGGCGACGGCCAATATCGTCTGGCGCGGATGCCGCTCCAGGAAGGTGCGCTGAGCTACACCATGGATGGCAAGGCCGGCGTGGATAAGAAACTCGGCCGGGTCGCCGTGCCGGACGCCGGCTCGCTGCTGGTCTTCCACTATCCCTCGACCTGGAACCATTTCCTGCCCGACCATTCGCTGACCTTCCGCGTGGCGCCCATCAGCCCCACGGAAACCGAGGTCACCACCACCTGGCTCGTTCACAAGGACGCGGTCGAAGGCGTCGATTACGATCTGAAACGGCTGACGGAAGTCTGGATCGCCACGAATGACGAAGACCGCGAGATCGTCGAAACCAATCAGGAGGGAATTTTCTCCCCCGCCTACCGCCCCGGCCCCTATTCGCCGGCGCAGGAAAGCGGCGTCATCCAGTTCATCGACTGGTATGCCGGCTGGCTGGAACGCTCGCTGACGACATCTGAGATGGCGGCCCAGATAGCGGCGGAGTGAGGCGATGAACACCATCACAAGGCCCAGACTCGCCTTCTGGTCGGACACGGAAGAGCTGGAATGCGTCTCCTGTCTGCCGGAAGCGACGAACGTCATGACGTTCGGTTTCCAGTCTCCTTCCGGCGCTCTTTTCAGCTTCGATCCCGGCCAGTTCCTCACGCTGGAACTGCCGGTGCCGGGTGGAAACGTCTACCGCACCTATACGATCTCGTCCTCGCCGTCGCGGCCGACCTGCCTTACCGTCACCGTCAAGGCGCAGGCGGATTCCATCGGCACACGGTGGATGTTCAACAATCTGCGCCCGGGCGTTCGGCTGCGCGCCACGGGGCCGGCGGGCCGGTTCTCGATCATGCAGCATCCGGCGGAGAAATATCTGTTCATCTCGGCCGGATCGGGCATTACGCCGATGATGTCGATGACCACCCATCTTTACGATTCCGGCCGCGAATCGGATATTGTTTTCGTCAATTGTGCCCGGCGTCCTTCCGAGATCATCTTCCGGGAACGGCTCGAGCATATGGCCTCGCGCGTCAACGGCATCGATCTGAAATGGGTCGTCGAACAGACCGATCCTTTCAGGCCCTGGACGGGTTATCGCGGTTTCTTCAACCAGATCATGTTGGGCCTGATGGCGCAGGACTATCTGGAACGCGAGGTGTTCTGCTGCGGGCCTGAACCCTTCATGCGGGCGGTGCGCGAGGCTCTGGCCAGCCTCGGTTACGATATGGGCCGCTACCATCAGGAAAGCTTTCAGGCGGCCCCGCAGCAGGCCGAAGCGGTTCCGGCCGATGTCGTTCCAGATGAGGATAAAACGGCGGAGATCGAATTCAGCCTGTCGGACATTTCCACCCGTTGCGCCGAGACCGACACGATCCTCGCCGCCGCGCGGGCGGCAGGTCTGATGATCCCTTCGGGCTGCACCATGGGCCTGTGCGGCACCTGCAAGATCCGCAAGCTCGAAGGGCAGGTGCATATGGTGCATAATGGCGGCATTACCGACGAGGATATTGCCGACGATTATATTCTCGCCTGCTGTTCGAGGCCGATCGGCTCCGTGAAGCTTGAAATATAGGCGCAAAAGAGTGGCGTGCATTCGCAGGGGAAGCACGCCGCCCGATCATTGCACTGAAAGCGCCTTCGCTTTTCTGAAAGCCGCATCCAATCCCGCCTCGACCACGTTGGCGAAGCCCGCGCGGCGCATTGCGAGAATGCCGGCGGCCGTTGTTCCCTTGTAGTCGACAAATGACGTCACGGTTTCGTCGGGAGAAACGCCGTCCCGTTCCTGGAGCCGTCCCGCGCCGATGATGACCTGCTGTGCGGCGCGGCGAGCCACCGCCGGCGGTATGCCACGCGCGATCGCATCGTTCATCATCGCCTCCGCCAGCAATGCCGGGAATGCGGCTCCAGATCCGGACATGGCGGTGAAATAGTCGATATCCGTCTCGCGGTTGACGAGATCCACCTCGCCGCAACTGCGAAACAGCGTGCCGACAGTCTCTGCGTCACTGGTTTCGGACGACGCAACGAAGAAGGGCGTATAGGCAAAACCGACTTCCGCCGCCGCGTTCGGCAAAGCGCGCGCGACACGCGCGGAGCCGGTTCTTTCCCTGATATTGTCGACCGTCACGCCGGCCATTACCGAGACCACCAGCTTGTCGGTGAGGTCGATCTCGACCGCGCTCCAATCCTGCGGCCGAACCGAAAGGATGACGATGTCGGAATTCTCCGCCAGCTCGCAATTGTCCTGTGTCCAGCGGCAAGCCAGAGGCTCCGCCGGTTTGCTGCGCCGGTAGGAGCAGATCAGCCGCTCGGCGGATAGGGTGCCGGAGCGGACGAGTGCTTTTGCCATCGCCGTTCCCAGCCATCCAGCGCCTCCGACGATGCCGATGCGACCGATATCCACCATGATCGAAACACTCCTCAACCGATCTGAAATCCATGCGCCAGCGGGTCGCGATCATCCACGAATATGGTGTTGTGTCCAATGATCCGCGCCCAGCCGGAGACGCTCGGCATTATGGCTCTGAAGCTGCCGACTGCCGTCTCTTCCTCGATCCTGCCTTCGAAGATCGTGCCGATCAGGCTTTCCTGACGAAATCTTTCCCCGGCTTGCAGGCGGCCCTTGCCATGGAGTTGCGCCATGCGGGCCGAGGTGCCGGTGCCGCCGGGCGAGCGGTCGATGGCCTTTTCGCCGTAAAACACTGCGCCGCGCCCGTCCGCCTCGGCTGAAACCGGTTTGTCGCACCAGATGGCATGGTGCACGCCACTTATTCTCTCGTCCTCGGGATGCACCGGATTGCAGATTTGCGAAAGCGCGTCGCGCAGCTTGCGGCTGAGATCGACGATATCGCTGGCCGACATGCCATCGAGACCGGGCCAGGCGGCTTGCGGCTCGACCACCGCATAATAATTGCCGCCATAGGCGACATCGACCGTGAGCCTGCCGAGACCGGGAATTTCCACCTCCACATCGGCGGCATGAAGATAGCTGGCCACGTTGAACATGCGGACGGATTCGACGAAGTCTGCGGGCTTTTCGTATTGAATATCGACCTTTCCAGCGGGCGTCTCAATTGACAGCCTTCCCGGCACCTTAGGAATCACTAGGCCCTCCTCGATTGCCGCCGTCACAAGCCCGATTGTGCCGGCGCCGCACATGGGCAGGCATCCGCTGACCTCGATGAAGATCACCGCGAAATCGCAGTCCTGCCGATAGGCCGGATAGATGATCGCACCCGACATCACATCGTGGCCGCGCGGCTCGAACATCAGCGCCTGCCGTACCCAGTCGTGGTCGCGAACGAATATGTCGCGGCGCTCGGCGATCGGAAGATGCGGCAGCAGCGGCCCTCCGCCGGCGACGAGACGAACGGGATTCCCGCAGGTGTGGGAATCGATGCAGAAGAAGCTGTGGCGCATGGCTCTCTTTTCCTCAGTGCGCGCCGTTTCCTCCGGCCGATACCCTGCGGCCCTGTAGCGCGCTTCTGGACAGTCGGTCGAGGAAAATGGCGATGGCGACGATGGCAAGTCCGGCTCTCAGGCCCGGACCCATTTCCATGCGCGTCAAGCCGCGCGTGACTTCGGCGCCGAGCCCGCCGGCCCCGACAAGCCCGGCCAGCACGACCATGGCCAGGGACAGCAGAATGCACTGGTTGAGGCCGACCAGAAGCGTGGGCGTGGCGGATGGGATTTCGATCTTGAACAGGATGGATCGGGGCGAGGCGCCTGTTGCCTGTCCAAGTTCCAGAAGATCCTTCGGCACCTGGTTGAAGGCAAGCGTCGTGAGGCGCAGCATCGGCGGAACGCCATAGACGATCGTAGCGATGATCGCCGGGACACGGCCGAGGCTGAAGATCATCACGGCCGGGATCAGATAGACCCATGGCGGTACGGTCTGCATGATGTCGAGCACCGGGCGAATGAAGGTTTCGAACCTCTTGTAGCGCGACGCCAGAATGCCGAGCGGGAAGGCGACCGACACCGAAATGGCGACGGCCACGGTCACCAGAGAGAGCGTCTGCATCGATTCCGTCCACAAGCCGGCGAAGAAGCAGAAGGAGAGCGCAAGCACCGTTACGATCGCGGCCTTGAGGTTGATGGCGAAGAAGGCGAGCAAGGTCGCGACCGCAATCAGGGCAAAGGCGGGCGGATAAAGCAGCACGGCTTCGATCGCGCCGAGAACGCTCTCGATGAGGTTGGTCACGGCTGCGAAAAACGGGTGGAAATTGGTGTTCAGCCAGTCCACGGCGGGGGCGAGATAGGTGCCCGGAGAAAATCGGAGGAGATCGAAGTTCATCTTGCACCTGCCTTGACGCGGCTGGCCGCGCTTTGCGTGAGCCTGTCCAGCACCATGGTCAGAATGACGATGGCGATTGCAGCATTGATGGAGGTCGCGATATCCAGCGTGCGCACCGCCCCGTAGATCGTTTCGCCAAGCCCGCCGGAACCGACGATGCCGGCGATGACGACCATGCCGAAAGCCATCATCAGGCTCTGGTTGATGCCGGCCATGATGCTCGGAATGGCGAAGGGCAGGCGGATTTTCGTGAACATCTGCCAGGAGGTGAGACCGCTCGCGTGGCCGAGTTCGATGAATTCCCGCGGCGTCATGCGGATGCCGAGCGAGGTCAGCCGGATGGCGGGCGGCATGGCGACGATGAAGGTAGCGATGAGTGCCGTCGCCGGCCCATAGCCCAGAAGCGCGATTGCGGGCAGGAGATAGATATAGGGCGGCATGGTCTGGATCAGGTCGAGCACGGGTTCTAGTACCCGGTCGAGCGATTTGGCGAAGCCGGCAAGGATGCCGAGCGGAATGCCGACCAGCAAAGCGAGGATCGTCGCCGTGGCCACCAAGGCAAGCGTGCTCATGGTTTCGGTCCACAGCCCCATGGCGGCGCAGAACATCAGCGCGACGCCGGCAAGAATACCGGCCGCGAGGTTGATCAACCGCCAGCCGAGCAGGGCCGCGATGAGGGCGATGACGACGGGCGGGGCAAGCTGGAGCAGCCCGAGGATTCCGTCATAGCTGCCTTCAAGCAGCCTGCTGACGAAATCGAACAGCCCCTGACCGTTATCGCCGATCCAGCCGAGTGCATCCTCCGTGAAGCTATCGAAACGGTCCGTGATGATCGAGGTGTCCATTTTGAGCCTCCACCTATGCCGCCGCGAATTGTTCGTCGGGCGCGCCGGCCACGCCGCGTAAAAGGTCGCGGGCGGTGACGATGCCGATGACGGTGTCTTTCTCGAAGACGGCGACGGCGTCGTGGTCGGACCGCATCGTCAGATCGATCAGCCCGCCGATATCGGTCTCCGGCGAGGCGCGGAGCAGCGTGCCGATATCACACTGGGGCTGCGAGGCCACGAATTCGGCGACCGGCTGCATGACCGAATGGGCCTTCACCAGGTGAATCCGGGAGATGCCCGCCACGAAATCAGCGACATAATCGTCAGCAGGTTTGGTGACGATATCCTCGGCGGTGCCGACCTGCACGATGACGCCGTCCTTCATGATGGCGATGCGGTCGCCGATACGGATGGCTTCTTCGAGGTCATGGGTGATGAAGACGGCGGATTTGCCGAGCGATTTCGTCAGCTGCCGGAACTCGTCCTGCAATTGACGGCGGATGAGGGGATCGAGTGCGCTGAACGGCTCGTCCATAAGAATGATCTCGGGATCGGCCGCGAGCGCACGGGCAAGGCCGACGCGCTGCTGCATGCCACCGGACAATTCCGAGGGATAACGGGAGGTCCAGTCGGCCAGCCCTACTTTTTCAAGGGCTTCGCGCGCCACGCGATTGCGTTCGTCTTTCGCGACACCGCGTACCTCAAGGCTGAAACCGGCATTTTCGAGCACCGTCCGGTAGGGCAGCAGCGCCACGCTTTGAAAAACCATGGCGATGTTGCGGGCGCGCAATTCGCGCAATTCGGCGGCGTTCAGCCTGGCGATATCCTTGCCCTTCACCGTGATCTTGCCGACACTCGGTTCGATGAGGCGGTTGAGGAGCCGGATCAGGGTCGATTTGCCGCTGCCGGAAAGCCCCATGATGCAGAAGATTTCGCCGCGGCGAACCTGAAGGCTGGCGTCGGAGACGCCGACGACACAGTCGAAATCCTCCAGTATCTGCTTCTTTGACAATCCGCGCTCGGAGACGGCCTTGACGGCGGCCTGGGCCCGTGCGCCAAAAATTTTCCAGACGTTCTGGCAATCAACCAACACTTCGTTGGGTTCGTTCATCACAGCATTCATCGCGTTCCCCACGGGCCTGCTCGGGGCCGGCCTTCAACTTTTGGAAATCCGCGTGCGGGCCGGCTTTGCGGCCCGCACGTTCAGGGTCATTCGCTCTTGATGTTTTCCCAGCGCTTCAGAAGGTCGGCGTGGCTGTCGGTCCAGTCCTTGACCGCCTGATCCATCGTCTTGCCATCATTGACCGCAGCATTGATGGCGGTGATATCGGCAAGCGGCACATAAACGCTGGCGACCACTTCACGCGCATGCGGATATTTCTCGGAAAAGCCCTTCTGGCCGATCCAGTAATAGCCCTGCGGCGGCGGGAATACGGCCTTCGGATCCTTGAGGAACTTGACGTCGTAGCGCTGCATCATCCAGGAGGGTTCCCAGATCGTGACGGCGATCCATTCCTTGCGGTCGATTGCCGACTTGAGCGCCGCGGTCATTGCCGCCGTGCTGCCTTCGACGAGCTGCAGCTTCAGGCCGTAATCCTTCACGGCGTTGCTGGTGTCGCGCATCAGGCCGGAACCGGGTTCGATACCCACGATCTTGCCGCCGAACTTCTCGGCGTTGTCATTCAATTGGTCGAGGGAATCAACGGTGACATATTTCGGCACGGCGACGCCCTGGAAGAGGCCGTGCGACACGGGCGAAATTTTCTCGAGACGCCGCTTGTTCTTGTCCCAGTAATCCTGTGCGACATAATCGATCTGCGAGGCGAGCAGTTGAATATCGCCCTTGGTCAGCGCGGCATAGGCGATGCCCCATTCCGAGAACGGTACGACCTTGACGGTATAACCGGAATCCTCAAGCACTTTCTTGGTAATGCCGGTGATGGGTGTGAGATCCTCCCAGGACATCGTACCCATGGTAATGGTCTTTTCTTCCGCATGAGCGGAGAACGCCGTCATGCCGACCATCGCGACCGCGCAAAGCGCTTTCCATAAAGTCTTCATACTATTTCTCCTAGTTTTTGTTCCCATTCTTATCGAAGACCCGACACCGGCCCGGTCCTCCTATTGCGCGGGAGGGTTCATCCCTCGCGGCCTGCACGCAATTCCTGCAATCGGATCACCGAATTGATGCCGAGCCACGCAAACGGTTCCGGTGGCAGCCGGGTGGGCGCGGGATGATCCATGTATTCCTCAAGGTGCCGGGAGGCGTTGCCGGTCGCCAGTTCCGCCGCCATCATGCCGGCAAGCGTGCTTTTCACGGTGCCGAGCCCGTTCTCGCAGCAGGCGGAAAACAGCCCTTCCTCAATTTCGCCGAAGGCAGGCACGTGGTTGCGGCTGAGACAAAGCCTGCCGGCCCAACTATGTTCGAAACCGATATTGGTAAGGCCGGGAAAGCGGGCGTCGAGCGAGCGCCGATGCGCCTGCGCCATCTTCGCAAGCCACCGCTCGCTGATGCCGACCGTCGTCTCGTAGGTGTATTTCGTGCGGATCGCGATGCGTGACTGGCCGCCCGAGGTAATCTTGCGCACGGTCGCGCCCATCGCGTCGGCAGGCAGCAGCGCCCATCTGTCCTCGCCCGAGACACGGTGGCCGAAATCATCCGCCGCAAAGGGCGCGGTTATCGAGGCATAGGCGAAAATATGCATCAGCCGTCCGCCGAAATGGCCGAAATCGTCGATATGGCCGTTTACGCCGAGAATGACCTTTGGAGCGCTGACGCTGCCCTTTGGTGTCGTCGCCGTCCAGATGTGGTTTTCGTGTCCGAGCGCCGTGACCGGCGAATTTTCGAACAGGTCCACCTTCGGCGACAGGCCTGAGGCCAGTTCGCGAATATAGTCCGCCGGCTGGATCAGCACGGCTCCCGGCGTATAAAGCCCGCCGAGATAGTAGTCCGATCCGGTCAGTGCGCGCATTTCGGCGGCGTCGAGGAAACGGTGTTTTTCGCCGGTGTTTTTCAGCGACAGGCCGAAACTCTGGTTGAGTTTCAGCCCCCGGGCGGTGGCGGCGGCATTGATCTTTCCGGCCGGATCGAATGTCTGGCGCGACATTCCGTATTCCGCCGCTGCTTCGGTGGCGAATTTTATCGCCGACCGGTTCTGTTCCATCTCGAGTTTGGTGGCATCGGCCGCGCCGCTCGAATATTCACCGGAGGCGAGGTTATGCGGGACGTCGATCATGAAGCCGGAATTGCGGCCCGAGGTTCCTTTGCCCACCTCGCTCGCATCGAGCACGACGATCCTGTCGCCGGGACGAAGCTGCGTGAGGCGGCGGGCAGCGGAAAGACCCGCAAAACCCGCGCCGATGACCAGCCAGTCCGCCGTTACGTTGCCTTCCAGGCTGCGGACCGGGAAGGAACGTTTGCTGATCGCCTCCCAGCCCGAGATGCCGTTTTCGACCGGCAAACGTTTGACGGACCGGGTCGTCATCTGACCGTCTCGTCCACCGAACGATCCGATATGTCGATCCAGATCGTCTTGAGTTCGCAATAATTGTCATGCGCGAAAATCGACTTGTCGCGCCCGCCGAAACCGGATTCCTTGTAACCGCCGAAGGGCGTGGTGGCGTCACCCTCGCCGAAGCAGTTGACCGTCACGATGCCGGCGCGGATTTCGCGCGACAGCCGGATCGCTTTGCGCAGGCTTGCGGTATAGACGGAGGCGGCGAGGCCGTAATTGGTGTCATTCGCGAGACTGACTGCCTCGGCCAGCGTGTTGAAACTCGTCACCGACAGGATGGGCCCGAAGATTTCCTCCTGGAAGAGACGGCTCGCCGGCGTCACCTTGTCGACCACCGTGGGCTCGATGAAGATGCCCTTCTCGGTCTTGCCGCCGTGAACGATGGCAAGCTTTTCGGTCTTCACATCCTCGAGGAAGGAATGGACCTTGTCAAAATGGGCCTTGCTGACCAGCGCGCCGACGCGGTTTTCCGGGTCGAGCGGGTCGCCCATCTTCCATTCGCGCATATAGGCGCCGATCCGCTGAAGCAGTTCGTTCTTGATCTTCGCATCGACGATCAGCCGCGAGGAGGCCGAGCAATTCTCGCCCATGTTCCAGAAGGCGCCGTTGACAACCTGCTCGGCAACGAGATCGAGGTCTTCGGCGTCATCCAGCACCACCGCCGGGTTCTTGCCGCCGCATTCAAGCACGATGCGCTTGAGGTTGGAGTCGGCGGCGTAACGCAGGAACCGCCGTCCGGTCGGCGTCGAGCCGGTGAAGGCCACCATGTCGACATCCATATGCAGGCCGATCGGCTCGCCGACCTCCTTGCCGCCGCCGGTGACGACGTTGAAGACGCCGGCCGGAATGCCGGCCTCATGGGCGAGTTCGGCAACGCGCAAGGTCGTGAGCGTCGTTTCCGCCGCCGGCTTGACGATGACCGAGCAGCCGGAGGCAAGTGCCGGGCCGATCTTCCAGGCGAGCATCAGCAGCGGGAAGTTCCAGGGCAGCACGCAGCCGACGACGCCGACGGGTTCACGCACGATCATGGCAAGCGCATTGCCGCTGACCGGGGCCGCATTGTCGTAAAGCTTGTCGATCAGTTCGGCGTGCCAGCGAATGGTATGAATCGTATCGGGAATATCGACTGTCTGGCATTCGCGGACCGGCTTGCCGCTGTCGAGGCTTTCCATGACGGCTAGTTCGTGCCGGTTGGTTTCCAGAAGTTTTGCGAAGTCGAGCAGGATCGCCTTGCGGTCGGCCGGCGCAAGATTGCGCCAGCGGCCGTCGTCAAAAGCCTCCCGCGCCTTGGCGACGGCGAAATCCACGTCGCTTGCGTCACAGGCGGCGATTTCGGCGAGCGTCTCGCCGGTGGCGGGGTTGGTCGAGGTGAATGTCTTGCCCGATTTCGCCGGCACGAAAGCGCCGTCGATGAAGGCATTGGCGGGCAGTTGCAGATTGGCGGCGATCGCGCGGTATTCGGCGGCGGTCAAAGGTTCATGCATGATTGGCTCCCGACGTGATCTGGGCGACCGTGCGCTTCAAGGTGGCGACGACAGTCTGGAGGGTGCGTTTTTCCTCGGAATTGAGCGGACGCAGCGGAGCGCGGACGGGACCGGCCTTCAGGCCGATAATCTCGCAGCCGTGCTTGATGGACTGCACGAATTTTCCGCATTCGAGGAAATCCATCAGCGGCAGCATCGCGGTCATGATCGCGCGGCCCTTGTCGAAATTCTTTTCGAGAACACAGGCTTCGTAGAGCGCCACATGTTCGCGCGGCAGGAAATTCGAACCCGCGCAGACCCAGCTTCTTGCGCCCCAGGCGAAGAATTCCAGCGCCTGATCGTCCCAGCCGCAGGAAAGCGCAATGTGCGGAAACTTGCGGGCGAGCAGATGCAGATTGCCCATGTCGCCGGAGCTTTCCTTGATGGCGACGACGTTCTTGGATTTGCCGACGCGGGAGAAATAGTCCTCCCCCATCACCACGCCCATGCGCGCGGGATAATTGTAGAGCATGATCGGCAGGTTGGCGGCGCGGTCGACGGCAAGGGCATGGACCGCATTTTCGCGCTCCGTCGGCAGCGCATAGGGCGGCGAGGAGACGAGAATGGCGTCCGCCCCGATCTCCTTCGCGGCCTTGGCATAGTCGATGGAATCCTCGGTGCGCGTGGCGCCCGTGCCGACGATCAGCGGCAGGCGCGTGCCAATGACCTGCTTTGCGTAAGCGGCGAGATCGAAGCGCTCCTGCGCTGTCTGCGCGTAATATTCGCCCGTGGAACCGCCGACGATAATGCCGTGGACGCGGGCTTCGATCAGCTGTTCCAGAACGGCTGCGAAACCGTCACGGTCGATCTGCCCATCGGGCCCGAGCGGCGTGATTGCCGGAGTGTATATGCCTTCGAACTTCAAGACGATTTCTCCATCGCTGCGACGGGCACCTCGACGAGGGCATCCGCCTTCATTCCCTGCGGTGCGATGAACATTTCCATGTTCTCGCGCGACAATTCCCAATGTTCGAAGACCAGATCGACGACGGCGTCCTCGTCATGCTTTTCAATCGCGGCGATGAAGCCGTCATGGTGCTCGACGGCGAGCTTCAGGCGCTCGCGCATGTCGTCATTGCGTGGCCGGTAGAAGGTGTGGCCGATGCGGGCGTGATCGATCAGCAGCCGGCCGAGGCTCGCCTGCAGGTAGACATTTCCGGACATGTCGCCGATCAGTGCGTGGAAATGGTTGTTTTCCACCACCATGGCCGGCGCATCGCCCGTCAGGCTTGCCGTGCGGAACCGCTCCTGTGTGTCCCGCAATTCGCCAAGCTGTTTCGGCCGGAAATTCTGCACGGCGAGGCGGCCGATCGCGGCATAGATCATCGGCGCGACCAGAAAGAAGTGCCGCAGCGTCTGGTGATTCATCGGAATGACGCGGGCGCCGCGATTGGCGCGGATATCGATATAACCTTCGCCCTCGAGCCGGCGGAAAATTTCCCGGACAGGCGTGCGCGAAAGACCATAGCGCAGGCCGAGGCTCACTTCGTCCAGATCCTGGTCGGGGTCGAGTTCCATCGTCAGAATCTGATGCTTGATATCTTCGTACAAGCCGTTCTTGCCGTTTTTCATCCAAACCTCCTGCCCAACCGGTGTGAGCTCATTCCATTTCTGTCGACGGTGAAAAACTGACACGGGTCGCAGGGCGAGTCAATGAAATTGTATAATTTCGTTATACATTGCTTATAAGGAAATAATTCAATGTGATGATTTCATACGTTCGCGAATGAGCAATGGTTTGAAAACGCTTATCTTTATGGATTCTGGCTATTCGCGTGCGGCTGGCGAAATCCGCCTCGTTTCAGCAACGGGCAGGGTGCGGAAGCTGAGCAGTACCGATGATCGGGGGATGTTCAGGATTGCGGAAGCAGTACGCCGACGGCGAATTCCTCGTCGGTTGTCGTGTGTCCGGCCTGCGTCTTGCGATATTCGCTGGGGGTAAAGCCGCGCTCGGTCCGCAGGGTGCGGGAGAGGTGCGGGGCGTCGCAAAAGCCGGTGGCAAGCGCGATCTGGGTGATCGGGTCATGCGTCGTGCGCAGAAGTGACAGGGCGCGGTCCAGCCGGAGCTCGAGATAGACCTTGGACGGTGTCGCCTTCAGGTCGTTGAGGAAGCGCCGTTCGAGGCTGCGGCGGCCAAGGCCGAGGTCGTGGGCCAGTTCCAGCACCGTTCTCGGCACCTCGATATTCTGCTGCATCCGCAGGATCGCCTTCTTGACCAGGGGATCATTGGCCTTGCGAGCGCTCTGCTGGCCCGGCTGGGGCTTTTCGCCGCTCAGCGCGCTGTCGATCATCATGATGTTGAGACTTTTGATGGCAGCGGACTGGCCGACATGGCGCTCGACGAGAAAGGCGGCCAGATGCGCGGCGCCGTGGCCGCCGGAACAGGTCAACCGGTCGCGGTCGATGACGAAGATCTGGTCGGAGACCATTTGCACCGTGTCGAACCGGTCGAGAAAATCCTGACGGTGGAACCAGCTCACGCAACAGCGATAGCCGTCGAGCAGGCCCGCTTCGTGCAGGATGAAGACGCCGGTGCAGAGCCCGACAATCGGAACTCCCGCCGCCGCGCGATCCTTCAGGAAGCGCAGTGCCTCCGGCGGCAGGGCGCTGTGGTCGCTGATCAAGCCGCCGACAACGACGATATAGTCGTAGTGCCCGGCATCCATCAGCCGCGTATCCGGCTGCACCTTCACGCCGCAGCTGGACTGCACGCTGCCGAGCGTTGCCGAGAGCACCGACCATTCGCACAGGATCGGCCGGGAGCGGTCGGCCTCGTCGGCGGCAAGACGCAGCACATCGACGAAATTCGCGAAGGCCGACAGCGTGAAGCGATCGGCCAGCAGGAAGGCGACGCTGAGGCGTTTTCTGGTTCGATGTGAGGTCATGGCGCAAATATTCATGCAAACAGACGCGATTGTCCAGCCGGGGTGTAACAAATGCTCCTAGCTTTTATGACACGAGATTTTCCAACCATCGGGTCCCGCTATGACGCGTTTTAATGCCTTCAATCTTTTGCGGAATGCCCTGACCGGCCACAAGAACTGGGACGAGCAATGGCCCGACAGCCAGCCGAAAGCCGAATATGACGTGGTCATCGTCGGCGCCGGCGGCCATGGTCTGGGTGCCGCCTATTATCTGGCCAGCCAGCACGGCATCACCAATGTCGCCGTCATCGACAAGGGCTGGCTCGGCGGCGGCAACACCGGCCGCAACACGACGATCATCCGTTCCAACTATCTCTATGACGAGAGCGCCCATCTTTACGATCACGCGGTCGATCTGTGGGAGAACCTGAGCCAGGAACTGAACTACAACGTCATGTATTCCCGGCGCGGCGTGCTGATGCTGGCCCATAATGTGCACGACGTTCAGAGCTTCAAGCGCCATATCCATTCCAACCGCTTGAACGGCGTCGACAATCGCTGGCTCACCCCGGAAGAATGCAAGGAATATTGCCCGCCCCTGAACCTTTCGCCGAATGCCCGTTACCCTGTCATGGGCGGCGCATTGCAGGAGCGTGCGGGTACGGCACGCCACGATGCGGTTGCCTGGGGTTATGCACGTGGTGCCGCTGCCCGTGGCGTCGATATCATCCAGAACTGCCCGGTCACCGCCATTCGCCGTAACGC
Organism: Agrobacterium sp. SOY23; assembly: GCF_027212525.1. Classification (NCBI taxonomy): domain Bacteria; kingdom Pseudomonadati; phylum Pseudomonadota; class Alphaproteobacteria; order Hyphomicrobiales; family Rhizobiaceae; genus Agrobacterium; species Agrobacterium sp. SOY23. Next base: position 430,685 of record NZ_JAPWDT010000005.1, read on the forward strand.
CGATGGCTCCGTTGCCGGCGTGGAAACGGCGCGCGGCTTCATCAAGGCGAAGAAGGTCGCGGTCTCGGCCGCTGGCCACACATCGGTCGTCATGGATACGGCCGGCGTCCGCCTGCCGCTCGAAAGTTATCCGTTGCAGGCGCTGGTGTCGGAGCCGATCAAGCCGATCTTCCCCTGCGTGGTCATGTCCAATGCGGTCCACGCCTATATCAGCCAGTCCGACAAGGGCGAACTGGTCATCGGTTCGGGCACGGACCAGTACACTTCCTATTCGCAGCGCGGCGGCCTGCCGCTCATCGAACATACGATTGCGGCCATCGTCGAAATCTTCCCGATCTTCAACCGCATGCGCATGCTGCGTAAATGGGGCGGTATCGTTGATGTCACGCCGGATCGCTCGGCCATTCTCGGGAAGACACCGGTCGACGGGCTCTACGTCAATTGCGGCTGGGGCACGGGTGGCTTCAAGGCCACGCCGGGCGCTGCCCACACCTTCGCCTGGACCATCGCCAAAAACGAACCGCACCCGATCAACGCGCCGTTCACGCTGGAACGCTTCCGCTCCGGCCGCCTGATCGACGAGGCCGCCGCCGCAGCCGTGGCGCATTGAGGAGCTGACCCCATGCTTTTGATCCGCTGCCCCTATTGCAACGAAACGCTGCCCGAAGCCGAATTCACCTATGCCGGGCAGGCCCATATCGTGCGCGCCGCCGACCCTTCGTCGCAGACCGACGAACAATGGGAGGAATTCCTGTTCATCCGCGAAAACGTTAAAGGTCCGCATTTCGAGCGCTGGCGGCACATGCATGGTTGCGGCCGCTTCTTCAACGCCGTGCGCGACACGGTGAGCGACCGTTTTCTCACGACCTATCGCGCGGGTGAGCCGCGCCCTGAACTGTCTTCCCTGACACACGCACCAGCAAGCTCCGAGGTGTCGAAATGAACTCCTATCGCGTTTCCGGCCGTGGCCGGGTGGATGCTGCCCGTTCCGTGAGCTTCACCTTCGACGGCAAGACCTATCGCGGCGTCAAGGGTGACACCGTTGCTTCCGCGCTTCTTGCCAATGGCGTGCATCTGATGGGCCGCTCGTTCAAGTACCACCGCCCGCGCGGCCCGGTGGCGGCGGGTTCCGAGGAGCCGAATGCGCTGATCGGCACCCGCCGTGGCGCCGGCCGGTTCGAGCCGAATACCCGCGCCACGGTGCAGGAAATCTGGAACGGGCTGGAAACCACCTCGCAGAACAAATATCCGAGCCTGAAATTCGATATCGGCGCTGTCAACGACATGGCCTATATGCTGTTTTCGGCCGGCTTCTACTACAAGACCTTCATGTGGCCGAAGAGCTTCTGGAACAAGGTCTATGAGCCCTTCATCCGCGCGGCCGCGGGTCTCGGCGTTTCTCCCAAGGAGGAAGACCCGGACACCTATGCTTCGCGTAACCTGCATTGCGATGTGCTGATCGTCGGCGCCGGTCCTGCGGGTCTCGCAGCCGCGCGTGCGGCGGCGGTCGATGGTCTGAAGGTCGTGCTGGTCGATGAAAATGCAGAAGCCGGCGGCACGCTGCTGTCGGAACCGCAGGCGAAGATTGATGGCAAGCCCGCCTGGACCTGGCTGGTGGATGAATTGAAGGCCCTGAAGGATCAGGGCGTCAAGGTAATGACCCGCACGACGGCGATTGCCTATTACCACCAGAACATGATCGGCCTTTGCGAAAAGCTGACCGACCATCTTGAAACCGTACCGAAGGATACGCCGCGCGAACGCCTGTGGCGGGTTCGGGCACGTCAGGTGGTGCTGGCGCAGGGCGCGCTGGAAAAGCCGCTGGTCTTCCACGGCAATGACCGGCCGGGCGTGATGCTCGCAGGAGCGGCCCAGACCTATCTCAACCGTTACGGCGTCAAGGTCGGCAACCGGCCGGTGGTGGTGACGAGCCATGACAGTGCCTGGTATGCCGCTTTCGATCTTCACGGTGCCGGCGCGCGCGTTCAGGCCATCGTCGATACCCGTGCCAGGGTGCGCGAGGAGCTGGTGAACGAGGCGCGTGCGCTCGGCATTCCGGTCAAGCTGTCGCATACGGTCACGGCGACGTCGGGGCGGCTGCGCGTCAAGTCTGTCCGCGTCAATCAGGTGAATGGTTCGACAGTCGCTGCGGGACGGGAGATCGCCTGCGACGCGGTGCTGATGTCGGGCGGCTGGACGCCGTCGCTGCATCTCTTCTCCCACACGCAGGGCAAGCTTGCCTGGGACGATGAGCGGACCACCTTCCTGCCTGCCATGACCAACGAGGACTGTGTGATTGCAGGCGCCGGGCGCGGGCTCTGGGGCATTGAGGCCGCGCTGAAGGACGGCGCGGAGCGGGGTCGTGAAGTCGTCGCCGCACTCGGCAAGGCTGCCAATGCTTCCAGCCATACGGTGGATCATGATCGCATCGGCACTGGTGTCTCGCATACGGAGCTGCCGAGCGACCGCGACGCCGGCAAGGCCAAGGCTTTCGTCGACTACCAGAATGATGTCACCGCCAAGGATTTGAGGCTCGCCGTGCGCGAGGGCATGCGCTCCATTGAGCACGTCAAGCGTTATACGACCAACGGCATGGCCACCGATCAGGGCAAGATGTCCAACATCAACGGCCTGAACATCGCGGCGGAAGCGCTCGGCAAGCGCCAGCCGCAGGTGGGGCTGACCACCTTCCGCCCGCCTTATACGCCGACGACCTTCGGCGCTTTTGCCGGTTATCACCGTGGCGCGCATTTCGAAGTGACGCGCAAGACCCAGATCGACGCGTGGGCCGAGGCTCATGGCGCGGTTTATGAGCCGGTCGGGCAATGGCGTCGTGCCTGGTATTTCCCGAAGCCGGGCGAAGACATGGATGCGGCGGTTGGCCGCGAATGCCGCGCGGTGCGCCAGAGTGTCGGCATTTTTGACGCCTCGACGCTCGGCAAGATCGAAGTGGTCGGTCCGGATGCGGTTGAGTTCATGAACCGCATGTATACCAATCCCTGGACAAAGCTGGCAGCCGGCCGCTGCCGTTATGGCCTGCTGCTTGGCGATGACGGCTTCATCCGTGATGACGGCGTCATCGGCCGCATGACCGAGGATCGTTTCCACGTCACCACCACGACAGGCGGCGCGGCTCGTGTGCTGAACATGATGGAGGATTACCTCCAGACCGAATGGCCCGATCTCAATGTGTGGCTGACCTCGACCACCGAACAATGGTCGACCATTGCGCTCAACGGTCCGAATGCGGCAAAGCTGCTCGCGCCACTTGTCGAAGGCGTCGAGCTGACGGAAGAGGCCTTCCCGCATATGTCCTGCGTGGAATGCACGGTCGCCGGCATGCCGGCGCGGCTGTTCCGCGTCAGCTTCACCGGTGAGATCGGCTTTGAGGTCAATGTGCCCGCGCCGCTCGGCCGCAAGCTCTGGGAAATCCTGTGGGAAGCCGGCCAGCAATATGGCATCACGCCCTATGGCACCGAAACCATGCATGTGCTGCGTGCCGAAAAAGGCTACATCATCGTCGGTCAGGACACGGACGGCACGGTCACGCCCTATGATGCTGCGATGGGCTGGGCCGTGGGCAAGAACAAACCCGATTTTGTCGGCAAGCGCGGCCTTGCCCGCCCCGATCTCGTCGCCAAGGGCCGTCGCCACCTCGTCGGTCTTCTCACCGAAGACCGTTCGAAGCTGGAAGAGGGCGCACAGATCGTCTTCGATGCGAAACAGCCGATCCCGATGAAAATGGTGGGACATGTGACCTCCTCCTATCATTCGGATGCGGCCGGCCAGCCGATTGCGCTGGCGCTGGTGGAAGGCGGGCATGAGCGGATGGGCGAAACCGTCTATATTCCGATGCTGGACCGCACCATTGCCGCGAAAATCACCGGGATGGTCTTTGTCGATCCTGAAAATACCCGCCTGAAAATCTGACCCGGAGATGACAATGAACATGCGCGTTTCCTCCCCCGTTGCCGGCACGCTGGCCGAGAGCAAAGCAGCCCGGGTCACCATTCTGCCGACACAGGCGCGGCTGTCGCTGCGCGCACGCGGCGATCTGGCGGCGCTCAACGCCGCCCTTGGTCTCACCTTGCCCGACCGCATCGGTGCCCGCGCCGCTTCCGGTGAAACCGAGGTGCTGCGGCTCGGTCCCGATGAGTGGACCATCCTTACTCCAGTTGGCGAGATCGACCGGCTGATCGCCGCCTGCGCGGGCGTTTATGCGAGCCATCCGCATAGCCTCGTCGATATTTCCGGACGCGAGGTGACACTTCTGATCGAAGGCCCGCAGGCCGCCGAACTGCTGACGCTTGGCTGCGCCCGCGACATCGACACCATTGCGGTGGGCGAGGGGCGCCGGACGATTTTTGACGGCGTCAGCGTCGTGCTCTGGCGCGATGCGGAAAACCGTTTCCGCATGGATATCTGGAACAGTTTCGTATCGCATCTTGGCCATCTGCTTGAAACCGGCTGCAAGGAACTTGCGGCGGACATCGCCTGATTCTCAGAGGAGAAAACAATGCTCAACCGTCTGTCACACAATACCGTCTCGGACACGGTGATCGCCGACGCCATCGCCGAGGAACTCGATCGCCAGAAGACGCAGATCGAGCTGATCGCCTCGGAAAACATCGTTTCCGCCGATGTTCTGGCGGCACAGGGCTCGGTGCTGACCAACAAATATGCCGAAGGCTATCCCGGCAAGCGCTATTACGGCGGCTGCGAATTCGTCGACAAGGTCGAACAGGTCGCCATCGACCGGCTGAAGCAGCTTTTCGGCGCGGAATTTGCCAATGTGCAGCCGCATTCCGGCGCGCAGGCCAATCAGGCAGTGTTTCTGGCGCTGCTGCAGCCGGGCGACCGGATCATGGGCATGTCGCTTGCCCATGGCGGCCATCTGACACACGGTTCGCCGGTCACGATGTCGGGCAAATGGTTCGACGTCGTTTCTTATGAGGTCGATGCCGATACGCACCTGATCGACATGAAAAAGGTGCGCGCACGGGCGCTGGAAACGAAGCCGAAGCTGATCGTCGCGGGCGCATCGGCCTATCCGCGCCAGATCGATTTTGCCGGTTTCCGTGAGATCGCCGATGAAGTCGGTGCCTATCTGATGGTTGACATGGCCCATTATGCCGGCCTGATTGCCGGCGGCAAATATCCGAACCCGGTGCCGCATGCCCATGTCGTCACCTCGACCACCCACAAGACGCTGCGCGGCCCACGCGGCGGCGTGATCCTCACCAACGATGCCGATCTCGCCAAGAAGCTGAACTCGGCCGTCTTCCCCGGCAACCAGGGCGGCCCGCTGATGCATGTCATCGCCGCGAAGGCCGTGGCTTTCGGCGAGGCGCTGCGCCCGGAATTTTCCGATTACGCCGGTCAGGTCATCGCCAATGCACAGGCACTGGCGAAAGTGCTGACGGAAGGTGGTCTCGGCATCGTCTCGGGCGGAACCGACAGCCATATGGTGCTGGTCGATCTGCGCCCGAAAGGCGTGACCGGCAAGATTGCCGAAATCGCCCTGGAACGGGCGGGTCTCACCTGCAACAAGAACGCCATTCCCAATGACCCGGAAAAGCCCTTCGTCACCTCGGGTATTCGGCTCGGCAGCTCGGCCGGCACCACGCGCGGTTTCGGCGTCGCCGAATTCGAGCAGATCGGCGCGCTGATCCTGCGCGTCATCGATGCGCTTTCGGTGAATGCCGAAGGCGACAGCGCCGTGGAGGCCGAGGTGCGGGCGCAGGTTGCCGCACTTTGCGACGCCTTCCCGATCTACGGTTCGTAAATGTTCCTGTCGGTCTTCGATATATTCAAGATCGGCATCGGCCCATCGTCCTCTCATACGATGGGGCCCATGGTCGCGGCCGCGCGGTTTCTTGACGATCTGCGCGGCGGCGACAAGATCCCGGGGGCGGGAGACCTGTTCGGTCTGCGGGCGAGCCTGCACGGTTCGCTCGCCTTCACCGGCAAGGGCCATGCGACGGATCGCGCCGTCATCCTCGGCCTGTGTGGTTTGAAGCCGGATACGCTCGATCCCGACCGCGTTGAAGAGATCGAGGCGGAGGTGCGCAGCACCGGTTTCGTCCGGCCCGAGGGGCTGCCGGCGCTACGGTTCGATCCCGACAAGGATCTGGTCTTCGATTATGGCCCGCCGCTTCCCGGCCATGCCAACGGGCTGATCCTCAGCGCCTGCGACCGCCAGGGGAACACCTATCACCGGGAGGTTTATTATTCGATCGGCGGCGGCTTCGTCGTCACCGAAACCGAGCTGCAAAGGTCGGCCGGGGGAGCGGGTGCCGGCAAGCAGCATCCGGTGCCTTATCCCTTCAGCACGGCGGCGGAAATGCTGCGCATGGGCCGCGCATCCGGCAAGACCATCGCCCAGATGAAGCGGGCGAATGAGGAGGTTGTTTACGGATCGGAACTGAATGCGCGGCTGGACCGTGTCTGGGAGGTCATGGAAAGCTGCATCGAGCGCGGCTTGACGCAGGAGGGCATTTTGCCCGGCGGACTGAAGGTGAAACGCCGGGCCAAGGCGATCCACGCGCAACTGCAATCGGAACGCGGGCTCAATCTTACCCAGCCGCATCAGGCCAATGACTGGATGAGCGTCTACGCCATGGCGGTGAATGAAGAAAACGCCGCCGGTGGCCGCGTGGTCACCTCACCCACCAATGGCGCGGCGGGCGTGGTGCCGGCGGTGGCACGCTATTATCTCGACCATTGCGTTGGTGCACACCGGGAAGGCATTCGCGATCTTCTGCTTGTGGCGGCGGCAATCGGCGGTCTGATCAAGCACAATGCCTCGATCTCGGGGGCGGAAGTTGGCTGCCAGGGTGAAGTCGGTTCGGCGGCGGCCATGGCGGCGGCTGGGCTTTGCGCGGTTCTGGGCGGCAGCAACGCGCAGGTGGAAAATGCCGCCGAAATCGCGCTGGAGCATCATCTCGGCATGACCTGCGATCCGGCGGCGGGGCTGGTTCAGGTTCCCTGCATCGAACGCAACGCGCTCGGTGCGATCAAGGCCGTCTCTGCGGCCAGCCTTTCGCTGCGCAGCGACGGCACCCATTTCATGCCGCTCGACAATTGCATCACCGTGATGCGCGAGACCGGCCGCGACATGCATGTGAAATACAAGGAAACCTCGCAGGGCGGCATCGCCGTCAATCTGCCCGAGTGCTGATCCATCAAGGGGGAGCAGGATTTGACCACCTATATCATGAAAGTCGCGTGCCCGGCGCGTAGCGGCATCGTCGCCGCCGTATCCGGTTATCTTGCCCGGTCCGGCTGCAACATCAACGACAGTTCGCAATTCACAGACCAGGAGACGGGCCGCTTCTTCATGCGGTTGAGCTTCGTTTCCGAGCAGGGGGCGGGCCGTGATGCGCTGCGTGACGGGTTTGGTCCCGTCGCGGCCGATTTCGATATGGAATATGACATTCACGACCTTTCGCGAAAGACGAAGGTCGTGATCATGGTCTCGCGCTTCGGCCATTGCCTGAACGATCTGCTCTATCGCTCCCGCATCGGCGCGTTGCCGGTCGAGATCGTCGCGGTGATCTCCAATCACCTCGATTACCAGAAGCAGGTGGTGAATGAGGATATTCCCTTTCACCACATCCGCGTCACGCCGGAAACGAAGCCCGAGGCGGAAGCCGCGATCCTGCAGGTGGTGCAGGATAACGGGGCGGAACTCGTCGTGCTAGCGCGCTACATGCAGGTCCTGTCGGACCGTCTGTGTCAGGAAATGTCGGGCCGCATCATCAACATCCACCATTCCTTCCTGCCGTCTTTCAAGGGTGCAAATCCCTATAAGCAGGCCTATGAACGTGGCGTACGGCTGATCGGGGCGACCGCTCATTACGTCACCGCCGATCTCGATGAAGGGCCGATCATCGAGCAGGATACGATCCGCGTGACCCACGCCCAGAGCGCGATGGATTATGTGAGCCTGGGGCGGGACGTGGAAAGCCAGGTTCTGGCCCGCGCCATCCACGCCCATATTCACCACCGGGTCTTCCTGAACGGAAACAAGACGGTCGTCTTCCCCGCATCGCCCGGAGAGCATGTCTCCGAGCGCATGGGCTGACGTGACCGCCAGCGATTAACGGCTGTTATTCGGCGGGTTGCGCTGCGGCCGCCGTGTCGGCGCGCTCGCGGTCGCCGGAAAGGCTGCGCTGACCGAGACCGATGATGGCGACTGTCGAGAGGCTCGCGACGACCGACACCCAGAAGCCATTGTTGGGGCCGAAATTGTCGATCACCCAGCCGGAGACGAAGGCACCGAACGCCATGCCGATACCGATGCCGGTCATGACCCAGGTGACACCCTCCGTCAGCATCGATTCCGGCACGCGGCGCTCGATCAGGCCGAATGAGGTGATGAAGATCGGCGAGATGGCAATGCCGCTGAGGAAGACGGCAAAGGCGAGCAGGGCAACGCTGGTATTGGCGACGAGGAGCGGCAGCGTGGTGAGTGCAAGCACGCTGACGGCGATCAGCAGTTGGCGTTGCAACGGCATTTTCGGGTTGATCGCGCCGAGAATGAGGCCGACCACGAAGGAACCGACGGCATAAACGCCGATGACGAGGCTCGCGGTTTCCGGCTGACCGAGTTGTTTGGTGATTGCGACGGCGCTCACTTCGGCCGTGGCGAAAGTCGAGCCGACAAAGATCAGGGCGAGCGTGATGATCTGGACCGGGCGCAGGGAGATGGCCGAACGCTGCCGGTGTCCGCTTTCAACCGGCCGCACCTTCGGTTCGGTCGAACGTTGCAGCAGGAAGGCAAAGGTGCCGAGCGCCAGGAAGGCGGTGCTGATCATCATGCCGGCCTCCGGAAAGAGGGAAACCGCAAGGCCGACGGAAAGCGAGGCGCCGGCGATATAGACAAGTTCGTCGGCGGCGGATTCAAAGGCGAAAGCCGTGTTGAGTTCCGGCCGGTCGCGGAAGATTTCCGTCCAGCGTGCGCGCATCATGGCGGGAATGCTGGGCATGGCGGCGGCGAGGAAGGCCGAAAGGAAGAGCGTCCAGGCCGGCCACCTCTGATGTGTCGCGATAATCAGCGCCGCAAAGGCGATGACCGAGACGATGGTGGCAGGGATGAGGATGCGGCTCTGCCCCTTGCGATCCACCAGCCGGGAGATTTGCGGCGATGCCGCGGCGTTGGTCAAGGCGAAGGTGGCGGAGACGGCGCCGGCCAGCCAATATTCCCCATGGGTCTGTGACAGCATGGCGACGATGCCGATCGGGGCCATGGCGATGGGAAGGCGGGCGAAGAAGCCGGCGGCGGAAAAGCCTTTTGCACCTGGAGCGCGGAAAATTTCTCTGTATGGATTAGACATCGGGATGCACCTTGTTCAGAGGGTGTCCACCACATACATACGTGGCGTATGTGAATGAGATAATTGCATACGGAGCGTATGTCAACTAATATACGCGTCGTATGCGAAGATTGGAGAAAAAATTGCGTAAACCTCGCAGTGAAATGATTGCCGAGACGCGGGCGAAGCTTCTGGCTGCCGGCCGTGAGGCCTTTGGCAGCATCGGTTACGCGGAAGCATCGATGGACGACTTCACCGCCGGGGCAGGTCTCACCCGCGGCGCGCTCTATCATCACTTTGGCGATAAAAAGGGTCTGCTGATGGCCGTTGTGGCCGAAATCGACGCGGAGATGACGAAAAGGCTCTGTGACATCTCCTCAAGGGCCGAGACCCGGTGGCAGGGTTTTGTCGAGGAAAATCTCGGTTATGTGCGCATGGCTCTGGAACCCGAAATCCAGCGGATCATGTTTCGCGACGGGCCGGCGGTTCTCGGCGATCCATCCCGCTGGCCAAATGCCAATGGCTGTATCTCAGCCGTTGCGCGCAGCCTCAGCGCGCTGAAGGAAGAGGGCACCATAGGCGATATCGATCCGGAGGCATGCGCCCGTTTCATCAATGCGGCGAGCAGCAGTGCCGCCCAATGGATCGCGAATTCCGACGACCCGGAGACGACCTCGAAACGGGCTGTGGACAGTTTCCGGACTTTTCTGGAAGGGTTGCGGATCAAGAAAGACTGAGCCGCAGCCTTACAAGGCTCTGCGAATTTCCCGCAACGCCCGATATGGTGGGTTGCAAGTCATGCAACTGTCATGTGGCGGGTCTAGGAGGGGGTGTGGTTTTCACACGTCTCGAGAGGGGAATATGCGCAAAATCGTTGCTGCTTTGGTCGCCACGACCGTTCTTGCCGGCGCCGTTCAGGCTGCCGAGGTTTATCCGCTTGATCGTGCTACGATCCTGACCGGTTCGCCGTTCGATTTCAAAGTCGAGTTCGCTTCCGTCGTGAAGCCGGAAGACGTCAAGATCACCGTCAATGGCCAGGATTACAAGGCTGCTCTCGGCAAGGACGCGGAATTCGTCGCCGAGGAAAAGAACAAGGACAAGGTGCTCGGTTCGGCCGTCATCCTGCGCGGCGTTTCGATCGCCAATGCCGGTGACTACAAGGTCGAGGTTTCGGCCGGTGCCGAAACCAAGAATGTCACCTGGACCGTTTATGGCACGCCTGCCCAGGCAAAGGCCAAGAACGTCATCTTCCTGATCGCCGACGGCCTTTCCGTCGCCCATCGCACGGCCGCCCGCATCATGTCCAAGGGCATGACCGAGGGTAAGGCCAATGGCCGTCTCAACATGGATGACGTGCCGCCGGTCGCCTTCATCGGCACCTCCGCCACCGATGCCGTCGCCACCGACAGCGCCAACACCATGTCGGCTTACATGACCGGTCACAAGACCGCCGTGAACGCCATCGGCGTTTATGCCGACCGCACCCCGGCCTCGCTTGACGATCCGAAGGTGGAAACCTTGGCCGAAGCCCTGCGCCGCCAGACGAAGAAGTCGATCGGCATCATCTCCACCGCCGAAGTGCAGGATGCGACCCCGGCTGCCGTCGTTTCCCACACCCGCAAACGTGGCGACAAGGCCGAAATCAATGGCATGCTGTTCGATGTGAAGCCGGATGTGCTTCTCGGCGGCGGTTCCGCCTACTTCCTGCCGCAGGCCACGGCCGGCTCCAAGCGCAAGGACGACAAGGACTATATCGCCCTGTTCAAGGAAGCTGGCTATACGCTCGCGACCAGCAAGGCCGAACTCGCAACGGCTGCCGGCACCAATACCGGCAAGATTCTCGGCCTGTTCCACACCGGCAACATGGATACCGCGCTCGACCGCGAGTTCCTGAAAAAGGGCACCACGGCCAAGTTCCCGGACCAGCCGGGCCTCGTCGAAATGACCAAGGTTGCGCTCGACAATCTGTCGAAGAACCCGGAAGGTTTCTTCCTGATGGTTGAAGCCGCCAATGTCGACAAGATGTCCCATCCGCTGGACTGGGATCGCGCTGTCGTCGACACGATCGAATTCGACAAGACCATCGGCATTGCCCGCGAATTTGCAGCGAAGAACCCCGATACGCTGATCATCGTCACCGGTGACCACACGCATGGCGTTTCCATCATCGGCACCGTTGATGACGACAAGCCGGGCACCGAAATGCGGGAAAAGGTCGGCACCTATGCCGAAGCCGGCTTCCCGAACTACGAAGACAAGAACGGTGACGGTTATCCGGACAGGGTGGATGTTTCGCGTCGCCTGTTCCTGAACGCCAATAACGGCCCGGACCATTACGAAACCTTCCGTCCGAAGCTTGACGGTCCGTTCACGCCGGCCGTGCAGAACGAGAAGAAGGAATATGTCGCCAACGAGCAGTACAAGGACGTTCCCGGTGCTGTCTTCGTATCCGGCATCATTCCGAAAAGCTCGGATAGCGGCGTCCATGCGGTGGATGACGTCGTGCTGCAGGCCGAAGGCCCCGGCGCTGAAGGTTTCCGCGGCTATATGGAACAGAGTGACGTTTACAGGGGTCTCGCTGAAGCCTTCGCACTCGGCGCAAAGCAGACCAACTAAGATCTGAACCGGGTAAGGGCGCGCCGCCATGGGCCATGGCGTGCCCTTGCCGTCACTTCCGGTCTTGCATTGCCGGTCCACGCGGCTGGTGATGAAAGACCTTTCAAAAAGGAGAATGGTCATGGGCAAGCCTGATCAGGCGCGGTTCAACCGCCGCCAGACATTGGGTCTCATTGCCGGCCTGCCGCTGCTGGCCGCCGGCACGCGCGCGCAGGCGACAAGCGACCTCACCTTTGACGAACTCTACGGCAAGGTCAGCGTCCTCGGACTGGAATTTTCCGAAAAGGTCAAACAGCTGAACGGCAAGGAAATCGCCATGCGCGGTTTCATGGCGCCGCCGCTGAAGGCCGAAGCGCAGTTTTTCGTGCTGACTGAAATACCCATGTCGATCTGCCCGTTCTGCTCCACGGATGCGGACTGGCCGGACAATATCGTCGTTGTTTACCTCGGCGAAAAACAGACCTTTACCCAGCCCAGCCAGACGATCGAAGTGCGCGGCACGCTGGAAACGGGCTCGTGGACCGATCCCGAGACCGGATTCGTCAGCCTGCTGCGCATTCGCCAGGCAGAATACGCGACGGTTTGAGACCATGCTGTCCCTGAAGATAGATCATCTTGCCGTGTCCTTTCCGGGGCTTGCGGCGCCGGTTCTCGTTCTCGACCATCTACACATCGCCGCCGGCAGCCGTGTTGCGCTGACGGGCGGCTCCGGCTCGGGAAAGAGTACTCTTATCAACATCATCGCCGGTCTCGAGCGCGTGCAGGCCGGCCGCGTCGTCTGGGGCGAGCAGAATATCGCTGACTTGTCGGAGGGTCGCCGTGACCGTTGGCGGGCCGCCAATATCGGCCTCGTCATGCAGGAATTTCATCTTTTTCCCGGCCTGTCCGCGCTGGATAATATCCTGCTGCCCGCCCGCCTGTCGCGTGTGGCAGATGCGGACCTCATGAAACGCGCCCAATCCCTGTTTGCGACCGTTGGCCTCAAACGGCCGGAGCAGCATGTTGAGACCATGTCGCGGGGTGAAATGCAGCGTGTCGCCATTGCCCGTGCGCTGCTGCGCAGCCCCGGCGTCATCATCGCCGACGAACCGACCGCAAGCCTCGATCTCGAAAGCGGCGAGGCTGTCGGCGACCTGCTTTTATCCGTCGCCGCCAGCACTGGCAGCACGCTGATCGTCGCCAGCCACGACCAGCATCTGATCGGCCGTCTCGACCGGCGTCTGACCCTCAGCGGAGGCCGTATCGTCGCCGATAGCGAACGCAAGGAGATCGCGGCATGATCGGCTTCATCCTCGCCGACCTGCGCCGCCTTTGGCTGGGCGGGGCCGTTGTGGTTCTGCTTGTTGCGCTGGCCACGGCGCTCGGCGTGGCGGTCACGCTGCAGGAACGGTCGCTGCGTCTCGGCAGTGCCCGCGCAGCCGATAAGTTCGATCTCGTCATCGGCGCGGCCGGCAGCGAAACCCAGCTGGTTCTCTCGTCCATCTTCCTCCAGGCAGCGCCCCTGCCACTCGTGGATGGCGCCGTCCTCACCAGACTTGCCGCCGATCCGCGCGTTGCCTGGGCTGCCCCGGTCGGGTTTGGCGATTCCTTCGCCGGTTACCCCATCGTCGGTACGACGACGAGCCTCGTCAGCAATACGACGCCCGGTTTTGCCGAGGGCAAAATCTTCACGCTGGAAGGCGAAGCCGTCCTTGGCGCTGCCGTTAATCTGTCCGTCGGCGCGGAGATCAAGCCGATGCATGGCACCGCCGAGACCGGCGGCCATACCCATACCGAGATCGCCTATAAGGTTGTCGGCAAGTTGCAGCCGACCGGTACGCCCTGGGATCGCGCCATCCTGGTGCCGATCCAGGCCGTCTGGCATGTCCATGGTCTCGGTGAGCACCATGGGCACGACCACGAGGAAGGGCATGGCGTGGGCGATGCGGATGCGCATGCCGACGAGCATCAGCACGGGGAGGGGCACGATCACGCCGATGAAAATGGGGAGCGCCGTGAGGACGGTGACACCCATGCCGAAAGCGGGGGCGGCCAGGCCGAAGCTTCCGTTCAGCTTGCGGCCTCGCAGGTGCAAAAGCATGCCCTGGCCCTCGGCCCCGCAACGTCGGCGCATATGGAGTCCGATCATCATGGCGGCATCGATCCCGATGCCCCGATCGTCGAAAATTTTGGCGATGGCCTGCCCGGCCTGCCGGCCATTCTCGTCAAGCCGAAAACGATTGCCGATGCCTATCGCCTGCGACAGGAATATCGCAGCGGCAATACGCTCGGTGTGTTTCCGGGTGAGGTGCTGACCGGCCTTTATGCAACGCTGGGCGACGCCAAGATGGTGCTGGGCGCGGTCGCCGCCGGTTCGCAGGGGTTGGTGGCGGCGGCGCTGATGCTGGTCACGGTGATCCATGTCGGGCAACGGCGTCGGCAGATCGGCGCATTGCGCGCATTCGGCGCGCCGCGCGGCTCGGTTTTCGTCATCGTCTGGCTGGAGCTTTTCTTTCTGGTGGCACTCGGTGTCGGCATCGGTTTTCTGCTGGGATTGGGCGCGGCCCATCTCGGCGCGCAGCTCTTCACGGCAAAAAGCGGCGTGATCCTGCCGGTGGGGTTCACCGGGGAGGATCTGCGTCTTGCGCTCTTCCTGCTGGGCTTTGCCGCTGTTCTTGCGGCGATACCGGCGCTGCTCGCCTATCGCCAGTCTCCAGCCGCTGCCCTGCGTGCCTGAGACAACGTATAGGCTAAAACAGGCCCCGCTTTTTTCAGCTTTAACGGTGGGCCAGCCGGGTGACTGGCGCACCGTACCATGCCGGCAGATCGCGTTTCCTGGATAAATGCGGCTCCGAGGGCAGGACAGGGCAGGGCCGATAAAATATAGTTTTTTTACTGCGTTCGCTTTTTATGGCAGGTTCGTACCGGGGCTTTGGAAAGCGGCAGGAGGCCGCCAAAGAACAGGAGGAACCGCGATGGCTGAAAAGAGGCCGGGTAAAGCTGCCGAAATAGCTGAGACCAAGCCGTCCGCCGCCGAACCGAAACTTCTTTCGGGCGGTAATCCGCAGATTGCAAAGGGATATGGTGATGCGCCGGTGCAGGCTTATATCGCCGCCATGCCGGGTTGGAAAAGCCCGGCCGGAGCCCGTATCGACGCGTTGATCGAAAGCTTGGTGCCGGGCGTGCGCAAGGCAGTGAAGTGGAATTCACCCTTTTACGGCATGGAAGACGACGTCTGGTTTCTCAGCCTTCACTGTTTTACCAGATATATCAAAGTCACCTTCCTCAACGGCGCATCCTTGCAGCCCCTGCCGCCCGGCGCGTCGAAGCATCCCAGGGTTCGTTACCTCGATATCCATGAGGGCAATTTCGATGAAGCGCAGTTCGCCGACTGGGTGAAACAGGCGAGCCGATTGCCGGGCGAGAAGCTTTAGGGAGGCTCGGCCCGCAAGCCCCGCGGGGATGGAAGGCGCTCCGTATCGGCAGACGAATCATGCCCTCTGTCCCGCTTCCGAAAGGCCGTGACATCCTGCCAGTGATGAGAAATAGCGGGCGTCTCGATACAGTTTTTCCCTGGCGAAGAAAAACCGGACGATCCGGTGGATTTCTGTTTACTTTTGCCGATGTTGCACGCCATCACGCTCATTGAATTCGCTGCCAGGCGTATCGCAAACCACGGAGGATGAGATGAAGGCACTGGTGCTGGAAGAAAAAGGCAAGCTCTCGCTCAGGGATTTTGATATTCCCGGTGGAGCCGGGTCCGGTGAACTCGGACCGAAGGATGTGCGCATCCGCACCCACACGGTCGGCATCTGCGGCTCGGACGTTCATTATTATACCCATGGCAAGATCGGCCATTTCGTCGTCAATGCGCCGATGGTGCTCGGACACGAGGCTTCGGGAACGGTGATCGAAACCGGTTCCGAAGTCACCCACCTGAAGGCGGGCGACCGTGTCTGCATGGAGCCGGGTATTCCCGATGCCACATCGCGGGCCTCGAAACTCGGTATCTATAATGTCGATCCGGCTGTCCGCTTCTGGGCGACGCCGCCGATCCATGGCTGCCTGACGCCGGAAGTCGTTCACCCCGCTGCCTTCACCTACAAGCTGCCGGACAATGTCTCCTTTGCCGAAGGGGCGATGGTCGAGCCCTTCGCCATCGGCATGCAGGCGGCACTTCGGGCGCGCATCCAGCCCGGTGATATTGCCGTTGTCACCGGCGCCGGCCCGATCGGCATGATGGTTGCCTTGGCAGCCCTTGCCGGCGGTTGCGCCAAGGTCATCGTTGCTGATCTCGCCCAGCCGAAGCTCGACATTATCGCGTCTTATGACGGTATCGAGACTGTCAACATTCGCGAGCGTAATCTTGCCGACGCCGTGGCAGCCGCTACTGATGGCTGGGGCTGCGACGTCGTTTTTGAATGCTCAGGCGCGGCACCCGCCGTGCTTGGCATGGCGAAGCTGGCACGGCCGGGCGGTGCTATCGTGCTTGTTGGCATGCCGGTTGATCCGGTTCCGGTCGATATTGTTGGCCTTCAGGCCAAGGAGCTGCGGGTGGAAACGGTATTCCGTTACGCCAATGTCTATGACCGCGCGGTTGCGCTCATCGCATCCGGCAAGGTCGATCTGAAGCCGCTGATTTCCGCGACCATTCCCTTCGAAGACAGCATTGCCGGTTTCGACCGTGCAGTCGAAGCACGGGAAACGGACGTGAAACTGCAGATCGTGATGCCGCAATAAAGGACGAAGCCTGCCGCTGATGATTGAGCGGCAGATATCTTGCGGAAAAGTATGAGTGTGGCCTGCCGACAGGAGGCAGGCCACACGTCAAGATTTCACCGGATATTGCTTCCGGTTGCGCATTGTTTGAGCGCATCACGCCAAATTGAGCGGAAAATTCGGTGACATCGCCGCGTTTTTGGTCAGCCCCATCGGGCGACTATTCATTTCCCGACAAAAAAGAGTCAAAAAAGTATCGGTAATTTCTTCGGCGTGATGTGGAAGCACAGAGGCCGCACGCCATATGCTCCTCATCAACGCCTGGGACGAGCCATAAAGAGGAAATGGCTCTGTTCCGCAAATGCGGCGGACGCGACTGATGGGAGGAACCATGATGCAGCCCGATCTGGAACTGGTGCACATCCGCAAGGGCGAATCCTTCGCTGCCTGGCGGCATGGCTATCCGTTCCGCACCGTGCGCTGGCATTATCATCCCGAATACGAAATTCATCTGGTCGTCGCCACGTCGGGCACCTTCTACATAGGTGATTTCGTCGGTCGCTTCAGCCCCGGTCAGCTCATCATGACCGGCCCCAATCTCCCCCAGAACTGGATCAGCGAGATCGAGCCGGACGAAATCGTGCCGACTCGTTCCCTCGTGATCCAGTTTCCGGAGAGCTTTATCGAAGATGCCTGCGCCTCCATGTCTGAAATGGACGTGGTGCGTGCACTGCTGGATCGCAGCCGCCGTGGCATTCTCTTCGACGATGAGACGAGTGACCGGGTTCGCCCGCTGATCCTGCGGTTGATCGAGGCGCAGGGGCTGACGCGGCTCGCGCTTTTCTGGGAAATTCTCGATCTGCTGGTCAACGCGCCGTCTTCAGAAGTGCTTGCAAGCCTGAGTTATGAGCTTGATCTGACCGGCATTGGCGATAGCGGCATCAACCGCGCTTTGTCACATCTGCGCCAGCACCTGACCGAACAGGTCGAGGAGATCGATCTCGCCGACATGGTGGGTCAGAGCCCGAGCGCCTTTTCCCGCGCCTTCAAGCGCCATACGGGCACGACGCTGGTGCGGTATCGCAATCAACTGCGCATCGATCTCGCCTGCCAGATGCTGCTGGCGGATCAGGACGTGAAGGTGGCGGAGGTCTGCTACGATGTGGGCTTTTCCAATCTTTCGAATTTCAACCGGCATTTCCTGAAACTGAAGGGAATGTCGCCGTCGAGGTTCCGAACCGTATTCGCGGCCCAGAAGGCAGCGGTCATGGCGGAGTAAACCAGCGACACATCGCCGATTTTTTAGAATTCGGGCAGAGGGCTGTCCGGAAACGGGCACCTGTTGCCCCAACTTTCCAAACGGGAGGAAAAGTGAGATGAAAATGAAATCCAAGTTTCTGATGGCGACAGCCGCAATTGCAATGATGGCCGCTCCGGCGCTGGCGCAGGAAAAGCTGAAGATCGGCATGACCTTCCAGGAACTGAACAACCCCTATTTCGTATCGATGCAGGAAGCGCTGAAGGAAGCCGCCGCAAGTATCGGCGCTGACGTCATCGTCACCGACGCCGGCCACGATGTGGCAAAGCAGATTTCCGACGTTGAAGACATGCTTCAGCAGAAGATCGACATCCTGCTCCTCAACCCGACAGACAGCGCCGGCATCGAAGCCGCCGTTCACGCTGCCAAGGCTGCCGGCGTGACTGTCGTTGCGGTTGACGCCAATGCCAACGGCCCGGTCGACACCTTCGTCGGTTCGAAGAACCGCGACGCAGGTTATCAGTCGTGCAAATATCTCGGCGATGCGCTTGGCGGCAAGGGCGAGGTTGCTATCCTCGACGGTATTCCGGTCGTTCCGATCCTGCAGCGCGTCGAAGGTTGCAAGGCGGCTCTTGCCGAATTCCCCGAGATCAAGCTTGTTGACACGCAGAACGGCCGTCAGGACCGTTCCGTTGCTCTCGGTGTCGTTGAAAATATGATCCAGTCGCGTCCGAACCTCGCCGGCATCTTCTCGGTCAACGACGGCGGCGCGATGGGTGCACTCGCTGCGATCCAGGGTTCCGGCAAGGACATCAAGCTGACCTCGGTGGACGGTGCTCCGGAAGCAGTGAAGGCGATTGCCGATGGCGGTCCTTTCATCGAGACCACCGCGCAGTTCCCGCGTGACCAGGTGCGTGTCGGTCTTGCCATGGCGCTTGCCCAGAAGTGGGGCGCACGCGTCGTGCCGAAGGAAGTCCCGATCGACGTCATGGTTGTCGACAGCAAAAACGCTGGCGAGTTCAGCTGGTAAGATCTCCTCCCAGTCCCGTCCCCACCTTGTGTGGGGGCGGGGTTAAGTCCCGACCATTGAGGAGGGTGAAATGCTGGAACTGAATGGAATAAGAAAAAGCTTTGGCAAGATCGAAGTCCTGCGCGGCGTCGACCTTGAGGCGCGCGCCGGTGAGGTGCATGCGCTTCTGGGTGAGAACGGTGCCGGCAAGTCGACTTTGATGAAGATCCTGTGCGGCATTTTGCAGCCCTCCGAAGGGACGATCCGCATTGACGGCAAGGATCGCCGCTTCGCCAATTACGATGAGGCGATTGCCGCTGGCGTCGGCATCGTGTTTCAGGAATTCAGCCTGATCCCCTATCTCAATGCCGGCGAAAACATGTTTCTTGCTCGCGAAATCCGCGGGCCGCTGCGCCTTTTGAACAAGGGTGCGATGCGCAAGCGCGCGGCCGAGATCATGGGCCGTCTGGCCGTGGATGTGCCGCTCGACGTGCCGGTGCATCGTCTTTCGGTTGCCCAGCAGCAATTCGTCGAAATCGCCAAGGCGCTGTCGCTCGACGCCCGCATTCTCGTGCTCGACGAGCCGACAGCGACGCTCACGCCGTCCGAGACAGAGCATCTGTTCAAGGTCATGCGCGAGCTGCGACGTCAGGGTGTGGCGATCATCTTCATTTCGCATCATCTCGAGGAAATATTCGAGATCTGCGACCGCATCACGGTCCTTCGCGATGGCGAGTTGATCGGTTCCTGCCTGACATCGGAGGTCGACAATGACCGCCTGGTGGAGATGATGGTCGGCCGGCGCATCGAAGCCAGCTTCCCGCCGAAGCCGCAGCTCGATCCTTCCGCCGCAAAGGTGATCGAAGTGGAAGAGCTGCAATTGAAGAAGGGCGGCCCTGTCTCGCGATTTGCGCTGCGCAAGGGTGAAATCCTCGGCTTTGCCGGGCTCGTCGGCTCGGGTCGCACGGAAACGGTGCTGGCCATGCTCGGCGCGCATTCCGCCTCGCGCCGCAAGATCAAGCTCGATGGTGTGGATATCCGTTTATCGGGCCCCGATGATGCGCTGATGCGTGGCATCGGCCTGCTTCCGGAAAGCCGCAAGGAAGAGGGGCTGATCACCAGCTTCTCGATCCTGCAGAATATTTCGCTGAACAATTATCGCAAATACCGCAAGGCCCACTGGTTCCTCGATCTCAAAAAGGAACTGGAACATACGACGAAGGCCATGGCGCAGGTGCAGGTCAAGGCGCAGGGACCATATGCCCGGGTCGACACGCTGTCCGGCGGCAACCAGCAGAAGATCGTCATCGCCCGCTGGCTGAACCATGACATGCGCGTGCTGATCTTCGACGAGCCGACACGCGGCATCGATGTCGGCGCAAAGGCGGAAATCTACGCTCTGATGCGCGAATTCGCCGCCAGGGGCCATTCGATCATCATGATCTCCTCGGAGCTGCCGGAAGTGATCGGCATGTCCGACAGGGTCTGCGTCTTCCGTTCCGGCGGCATCGTCGCCACGGTCGAAGGCGAAGACATCAATTCAGAAACAATAATGACAAACGCCACCACCGGGAGAGTTGAACATGTCGCTTGATGCAAACACCGGCACCGCCGTGAAAACGGGCGGTTTCAGTCTCAGTGCCATGCTGCGCTCGCCGCTTACCCTGCCGCTGGCGGGTCTGATTGTCGTATCCATCCTGATGGGGCTCGCGAGCGACAATTTCTTCAGCCTCAACAACATCATGAACGTGCTGCGGCAGGTGTCCGTCGTCGGCATTCTCGCCGTCGGCATGACCTTCGTCATCCTCACCGGCGGCATCGACCTGTCGGTCGGTGCGGTCATGGCGCTTATCGGCACGCTGTCGGCCGGCCTGATGGTGAATACCGGCCTGTCGCCCGCGGTTGCTTTGCCGGCCGGCCTGTTCATCGGTCTCGGTATCGGCATCTTCAACGGGGCGCTCGTCGCCTGGGGCAAGATGCCCGCCATCATCGTGACGCTCGCCACCATGGGCATGGCGCGCGGTCTCGGTCTCATCTATTCCGGCGGTTACCCGGTCAGCGGCATTCCGAGCTGGATTTCGTGGTTCGGCGTCGGCCGTATCGGCGTCGTTCCCGTACCTGTCGTCATCATGGTGGTGATTTATGCCATCGCCTGGGTGCTGTTGCAGCGCACGGCTTTTGGTCGCCACGTCTACGCACTTGGCGGGAACGAGCTGGCGGCGCGTCTTTCGGGCGTGAAGACCCAGCGCGTCAAGCTCGCGGTCTACGGCATCTCGGGCGTCACGGCAGCTTTCGCCGCCCTCATTCTGACCGGCCGCCTGATGAGCGGTCAGCCCAATGCCGGCGTCGGCTTCGAACTCGATGCCATTGCGGCCGTCGTTCTCGGCGGTACGGCGATTGCCGGCGGCAGGGGTCTCATCCTCGGCACGCTCATCGGCGCGGTGCTGCTCGGCATCCTCAATAACGGCCTCAACCTGATGGGCATCAACCCCTATCTGCAGGATGTCATCAAAGGCGGCATCATTCTGCTGGCCATCTATATCGGGCGCGAATGGCGCTGAGCCGGCCCGGAAACATCTTCATAAACGCAGGAGAATTAAATGTCTGAATCGCTGCAAGGCAAGATCGCGGTCATCACCGGCGCCGCATCCGGCATCGGGCTTGCCACAACGGAAGCGCTCTTGGAACAGGGCGCAACCGTGGTCATGGTCGACTGGAACGAGAAAGCCTTGAATGATCTGGCCGCCAAGCTCGGCGACCGCGCCATCCCGCAGGTGACGAACCTGCTGGATGCCGACAGCTGCAATGCGATGATCCCGGAAATCCTCAAGAAGGTCGACCATATCGACATTCTCTATTGCAACGCCGGCACCTATATCGGCGGCTCTCTCACCGAGACGACGCCCGAAGCCATCGACAAGATGCTGAACCTCAACGTCAATACCGTGATGAAGAACGTGCAGGCCGTCGTGCCGCATATGTCGGCGCGCAAGACCGGTGATATCATCGTCACCTGCTCGATCGCCGGCCATTTCCCGACCTATTGGGAGCCGGTCTATTCGGGTTCGAAATGGGCGATCACCAGCTTCGTGCAGGGCATGCGTCGCCAGATGATCCCGCACGGCGTGCGCGTCGCGCAGGTCTCTCCCGGTCCGGTCGTCTCGGCGCTTCTGGCCGACTGGCCGGAGGAAAACCTTCGCAAGGCCAAGGAATCCGGCAGCCTCATCGATGCGAGCGAAGTGGCCGATGCCGTCGTTTACATGCTGACACGCAAGCGTACCGTCACCATCCGCGACATGCTGGTCTTGCCGACCAACTTCGACCGCGTTTAAAAATCTCTGGAGCGGCGGAAAGACCGGAAACGGTCCCGCCGCTTCAACCTGTTCAAGCACCGGATGATCCGCTCCGAGGAGTATCGCAAATGGCTTCCTATCTTGTTGGCGTCGATGTCGGGACCGGCTCGGCGCGGGCCGGTGTCTTCGATGTCGCGGGCAAGCTTCTCGCCACCGCCAAGCGCCCGATCAGCATGCATCGCGAGGATGGCGGCATTGCCGAACAATCGAGCGCAGAAGTGTGGCAGGCCGTCTGCGACAGCGTGCGCGAAAGCGTTTCCCGCGCCGGCATCGATCCGGCCGCGGTTGCCGGCATCGGTTTCGACGCCACCTGTTCACTTGTCGTGCGTGGACCTGATGACGAGACCCTGCCGGTCGGCGCTGCCGATCATCCCGAACGCGATATCATCGTCTGGATGGATCACCGCGCCGTTGAACAGGCGGAGCGCATCAATTCTGGAGAGCATGCCGTCCTGAAATATGTCGGCGGCCGCATCTCTCCCGAAATGCAGACTCCGAAGCTTTTGTGGCTTCGTGAAAACCGACCGGATGTCTATGCCCGCGCCGAGCACTTCTTCGACCTGACGGATTTTCTGACATGGAAGGCTTCCGGCGCGCTTGATCGTTCCGCCTGCACGGTCACCTGCAAATGGACCTATCTCGCCCATGAAAACCGCTGGGATGCGGACTATTTCACCAAGATCGGGCTTGGCGATCTGGCCGAGCAGGGCTTTCGCCGCATCGGTGAAAGCGTCGTGCATCCCGGTACCGCGCTCGGTGCAGGCCTGACGCAAGATGCCGCAAAGGCCATGGGGTTGGTCGCGGGCACCGCCGTTGCCGCGGGCCTGATCGATGCCCATGCCGGCGGTGTCGGCACGGTGGCTGCCGGTGGCGATGCCTCGCGATGCCTCGGTTATGTCTTCGGCACCTCGTCCTGCACCATGACCACCACCACCGAACCCGCCTTCGTGCCGGGTGTCTGGGGTCCTTATTATTCCGCCATGGTTCCAGGTGCATGGCTCAATGAAGGCGGACAGTCCGCCGCCGGGGCGGCGATCGACTACCTCGTGCAATTGCACCCGGCCTTTGCCGAGGCGAAGGCGCTTGCCGGGAAGGAAGGCAAAGCCTTGCCGGTCTGGCTTGCCGACCGTGCGCTCAGTCTCGCCGCATCTGCTTCCGTCGCGGCAAAGCTTGCCGAAGATTTTCATGTGGTGCCGGAATTCCTTGGCAATCGCGCGCCCTTCGCTGATCCCCATGCCCGCGCGGTCATTGCCGGTTATGGCATGGAGACCGGCGTGGATTCCCTCGTCGCGCTGTATGTGGCGGGGCTTCTCGGCCTCGGTTACGGGCTTCGCCAGATCATCGAAACACAGGCCCGCAATGGTGCGCCGGTGGAAACCATCAGCGTCAGCGGCGGGGCGGGTGCACACCCGCTTGCCCGGCAGTTGCTGGCGGACGCGGCGGGGCTTCCTGTGGAACTGACGGAATGCGAGGAGCCGGTGCTTCTCGGTTCGGCCATGCTGGGTGCCGTTGCCGCCGGAACCTATCCGGACCTGATGGCCGCCATGCCCGCCATGTCGCGTATCGCCAGCTGTGCTGCGCCCGATCCTGCTTTTCAGAAGATCCACCAGACGCGTTACGACGCGTTTCTGGCGCTGCAGAATGCGGCGCGCGCCATTCGTGCCGCCAGCCATTCCTGAGCGCTGTCACATACTTAGATCATCCGGCCGTATCGGCCGCAAAATAACGAGGATTCCATGCAGTTTTCCGGAAAATCCGTCATCATCACCGGCGCAGGCAAAGGCATCGGCCGCGCCTGTGCGCAGCTGATGGCCGCGCGCGGTGCGGAAGTGGTGGCGATCAGCCGCACCCAGTCCGATCTCGACAGCCTGAAAAGCGAAATCGGTGGCCGTTCGATCCGTGTCGATCTTGCCGATGTCGCCGCCACCCGCGCCGCCATGGCGGAAGCCGGTCCCTGCGATTTCCTGATCAACAGCGCCGGCATCAACGTGCTGGAAAGCGTACTGGACATGAGTGATGCGGGTTACGAAGCCGTGCTGGGCATCAACCTGCGCGCCGCGCTCGTCACCTGCCAGGAATTTGCTCGCGCCCGCGTCGCAAATGGCGGCGGCGGTGCCATCGTCAACATCACGTCCATTGCCGGTCATCGCGGTTTTCAGGATCACCTGTGTTATGCGGCGTCGAAGGCCGGGCTTGAAGGCGCAACCCGCGTTCTCGCCAAGGAGCTTGGCCCCCACGGTATCCGCGTCAACGCGGTTGCGCCCACCATCACGCTGACCGAGCTCGCTGCCGAAGCCTGGAACGATCCGGCCAAGAGCCAGCCGATGATGGTTCGTCATCCGCTCAACCGTTTTGCCGAAGCGGAAGAGGTGGCGCAGAGCATTGCGCTGCTGCTCTCGGACGACAGCAAGATGATTTCCGGTGCCGTATTGCCCGTCGATGGCGGTTTCCTCGCCGTTTGACGCAAAAGCGTTTGCCCGGAAAATAAAAGAACGCTCGGCAAACAGCCGGGCGCTCTTCTGGATCAATGACAATGCAATTAATGACGATGCTCGGGCATGTCCTCAAGCTGGTCCTTGGTCCATGAGGTCACTGCGTGGATCTCTCCGTCCTCGTCCCGCATGAAATCGAGATCGCTGATCGGCACCGCGACGGGTTTTGCGCCGATGCCGAGAAAGCCGCCGACATCGATGATCGCGGTGGTGCCGGCGCCAACACCATGGACATGATCGACCTTGCCGACCTTGTGATCGTCCGCGCCATAAACGGTGGCGCCTTCAAGAACGGATGGCGTGAGTTCGGTTTCAACCAGACGAACGTGATTGCTGTGGTCCATTGTTTTTTCTCCTGTCTTGGTGTGCAGAAAGCTAACTCCCGCACTGCAAAACCGTTCCATCCAATCTCCTAGGCGCCGGCAGGAGCAGGCCACTTATTTCTCATCGGTACATTGTTGGGGTCGGTGAGGGAACACTTTGGAAAAGGTTGCGGAATGGTCACACCTTTTCGCCGGAAGACAAGTTTTCGCTAAATTGCAACCGCTAAAGTTGTTGCGATGACGTGTTTGGATGTTATCTCTGCGTCAGGTTGAATCATCAAGGGGATGAGGGATGAAGAAGTTGGGGGCGGTTTTGCTGGTGGCTCTTTTGAGCGCATGTGCAAAGCCATCTGACGGGCCGACCGCGGGCAATATCCGGTCTGCGACCTTCCCTCGAACCAACGAAAAAATCCCCGTTATCGAACTTGCAAATGCACCGGCGGCCACGGTTTCCGCCGGCAGCCTGCAAAACGCTTCCGGTCCCGGCCTCACCGCGCTTCGCAATACCGGCTATAACGCCCAGAGACTGCGGCGCGGCGACGTGATCGACATCACCGTGCTGGATACGGGTGAAGACGGTCTTTTCTCCCCGACGCAGAGCAAGACGCTCAATCTCGGCCGCTTTACCGTGGATCAAAGCGGCTCGGTCAATATTCCCTTCGTCGGCAAGCAGAGGGTTATTGATTCCACGCCAGAAGGGCTGCAATCACAGGTCGTCGCCGGGCTCAAGGGATCGGCCGTTAATCCGCAGGCCGTCGTCACCGTCGTCGACAAGCCGACGAGCGCCGTCATGCTCAGCGGTGCGGTGAAGACACCCGGAAAGATCGTGCTCACCGCCCGTCAGGAGCGGGTGCTCGACGCGCTCAACCAGGCTGGCGGTCCGACTGTCGCTCCGGGCGCGGCCAACGTCACGATCGTTCGCGGCTCGCAGAGAGCCAGCGCGCCGCTTGACCGCGTCATGCGGGAAGACCGTCAGAACATCCGTCTTTCGCCGGATGATCAGATCATGATCGATGGCGATGCGGCGAGCTACACGGCACTTGGCGCTTTCAAGAGCGCCGGGGAATTCCAGTTCGAAACCGGAAAGCTGACCCTGGCGCAGGCCGTCGGCCGTGCCGGCGGATTGCTGGATGACCGCGCCGATGCGCGCAACGTTTATGTGTTCCGCAACGAGATCATTCAGATTCCGTCGACATCCGCGCCGGGCGCGAAAGGCCCGGTCGCTACGGCCACGAGCATGCGGCCGGTGATCTATCACGTCAACATGCGGGACGCTTCCAGTATCGCACTCATGCAGCTCTTCCAGATGCAGAAGGGCGACGTGCTTTATGCCAGCAATGCGCCGCTGGTGGATTCGGCCAAGCTCCTGACCGTGTTCCAGAAAAGCGCGCCGACGGCGGCCGCGCCTCTGCCCGGCAGCAGCAACTGAAGCCAGGGTTAGAGAAGCCGTAGCGCATCCATGGCGGATTGCGGACGGAGAGTGGGGTCGTCACGGCTACAGGCATCGGCAAAGTGCGAAAGCCTGTCCGTTGCCGCCCCGTCGCCTGTTTCGATGAGCCGCGCAGCAAGCCGCCCGACTGAAAATATGTCCTGACTTGGCTTTGCTGCTGCCCCGCCCCTCTGTTCCGGCGCGGCAAACCCGGCCGATGCGGCAAAGGTCATACCCCGCTCCGCATGTTTTTGACCGATCTCCAGTGCAATGCCGAAATCACCGAGCCTGCCGGTTTCGTAATCACCGTCCTGCAGCAGGATATTGGCGGGCGTCACATCGCAATGGACATATCCGCGCGCATGCAGGGCGCTCAGGCCTTCCAGCACGCGGCGAAGGATGAGGATTACATTCTGCGCCGTGATTGGCCGGGCGGGTGATGCCAGCGATTGCGGAAACCAAGGCTGTAGAAGCCCCGGTCGGCCATCGGGCAATCGCAGCAGCATGGATGTTTCCAGCAGACACGGATGGCGAAGGGCCAAGCCGATCCTAGCTTCCTCCCGCAATCTTTGCAGCAGCGCCGCGTCGTCTCTCATTGCCGGCGGCGCTGTTTTCAGGGCATGAAGGGAGCCGAGATCGCGGTGTCGCAGCAGGAGTAACAGCGTGGTTTCGCTTTCATAGGCCGTGCCCTCGACGGAAAAGCTGTCGGCGATCCATTCGGGTTTCGCGGCGGAAAAATGCGAGACCTTTCGATCCAGCGCATGTCTTATCTGGTCGATCAGGTCTTTCTGTTCTTCAGCGGGCCGCTCTCGCGTGCCGTCATGGCGAATGCTTTGCCACAACTCCGAAAAGCGCTCGCTCACCTGCGGATAAACGGGGCTTCGGCCCTCCCGTTCACCCTCGCTCATGCTCGTTTCCAATCACGATTGCGCTGATATTTTCGCGTGCGTTTTCGATCAGCGCCTCCTGTATCAGGGCACCGGCGCAATCCTTGACCGGCGTGCTGCTGATGATTTCGGCGATCGTCCGTTCTTTCAGCAAGTGCACCAGCGGGTAGCTGCACAGAAGCAGCCGGTCCTGCTCGCCCCAATCCTCATAAACAATATCCGGCCGGAACTGCTGGGAAAATCCGACACATTGGGACAGCTGCTTTTTCATGCCGATAATGACGTGATCGCGGGAAAGCAGATGCATCGTTCCGTTTTTCAGCAGATAGGCGCGCGCATCACCAGACCATATTATGCCCAGCCTTCCGTCGATGATATGGGCGATGACGGTGCTGGCGGTTGGCCTGCTGTCTGCGCCGGCGCTCTGTCTCGACAGGAGAAGGCTGTTGACGGTGCCGAGTTTGCCCCTGATCTGCTGCGCCATCATCTCCGCATTTTCGGCATCCGGCGTTTCCGCCAGAATATTGGTCACCAGACGTGCGGCTTCCACGGCGCCGTGCGTATCGCCCTGTCCGTCGGCTATGGCGAAAAGAGAAGGTTTTTGTGAAACGAACAGCGAATCCGCATTGAGGGAAAGCCGTGTTCCGGCATGTGTCGCGTAGCTGTAGACGACCGATGACGACGGCTGCATGGCCGGCGGCGCGGGCCGAACCGCGGCAGTGGGCTCAGGTTTCACATCACCCGGCGACACCGCCCTTGCAGGGCTTGCTGCGTCTTCATCGTCCTTCACCGCTATCTCGCTGAACAGGCGCATGAAATCGGAGGCCTTCGGCTTGCCGTCGAATTTGTGTCCGCGTGCGCGGCGGCTCTGCGGATCGATATGCCACCAGAGGCTTGTCGGCATGCGGTCACGCATCATATCCGGTTCGTCGTCATCTGCCCGCGGCTTCGGCAGACGCAGCTTTTTGACGGCGGCATTGAACCGGGACATGTCGAAATCACCGGTCATGGATGTTTCGGCGAGAGCCTCGGCCGCCATGAACCAGGTATCGTCGAGGTAGAGCGTTCTCGGATGTTTCCGGAAACCGTTGAGCTGGGCAATGATCGCAAGTGGATATTTCCGCCCCACCCGGTCAGCGCTAGGCACCAGCACGCCCACATAGGCACAATTTCCCCATATGCCCCTTTCGACGATGAAACGGATGGGCGGGGATGACGAGAATATCGCCGGCCAGCGACCGGAAAACATTTCCGCGCAGGCATGCAGGCCGGATCGCATCCAGTCGTCGAAAATGCTGATCAATTCCCGTTCAAGGCCATCGGAGATAAAATCGCCGTGGCTGGGTATCTTGCCGAAGAAACCGATGCGGTCGCTTTCCGCAGCGGTTTCCGCAGGTCTTGTTGCCTGATTGGCCATCAGACACGAACGATCCGGGTGGCTCTTGTCATCGCTGTCATCATAAATCCCCTCCGTTGCAAATCCATGCGCTGCCCGCCGTTAAAATTGCTGCGGGCAGGCAAAGCTCGACATTGCCTCCAGCCTGAATGGATTGAGAACCGAACCGAACTGGATATCGAATTCGGCCGCCTGACCGCCATTATCAAACCGCACCCGCAAAAGATCGCCGGACTTGCTTTCGATATTGGCGCCGTCGAACAGGCGGAATGGCGACCAGTCGCCGTTTTCCGTCTTGGCCTGCTGCCAGCCGCCCGGCTGGAATGCGATGCGGGACAGGCTGGCCGTGTTCTCGCGGGATGGCCAGGTGATCGACTTCGCCTGAATAGGACCGTGATAATAAACGACCCGCTCACCCTCGATTTCCAGCATCACGGCGCTTGAGGCATTGGTGAGCGAAACCGGTTTGACATTGATCGAGACCGCCGGCGTCTCGCTGCCGTTCGGGAAGAAGGCGCGCGAAATCTTGTCGGCATTTTCGAACTGGGCAATGGCGCTGCTCGGAATGCCGGGGGCGCCGAAAGTACCTTTCCAGCTCCAGGGGGTGGTCGTCCTGTCGACGAAAGGCTCCATGCGCTGCTTGAAGAAGCTCTGGAAAACGCCGGTCGGGCCGAACAGCCGTGTGAAATCCGCGATCGCGACATCGCGGGAAGACGACCTGTCGAAAGGGTAACGCCCCGTCACGATCGAAGAGCACAGGGAGGCCGCATCCGCTGCCCAGAGTTCGGCAATGCGGCCGCGTGCGGATTTCACCGCAAGCGAGCCGACATCGGCAGCGACGCCCGCCACCCAGACGTCGAGAGGCGCCGGCAAATCCCGTGCCTGCTGCAAAAGATCCTGGTTCGCCTTGGTCAGCTGGCTGTCCACATCGAACACCTTGGCAACCTCGTCGGATGTGGTTGCCGAGCGGGCAAGCTGCTCGTTCAGCACCTTGAAATGCGCAAGCAGCTGTTCGGCCGGGGTTCCCGCAGCCTTGCCGCCGGCGGTTTCCCCGCCTGCCGCCGGTGCGGCGGCCTTTTCCGCCAGCATGTCCCGCAATCTTGCATAAGGATCGGCGGCGTTGACGGTGGCGGCGAGAACGGCTGCCGTTGCGTCGCCTTCGGCGGTGGAGGCGAGGCTGGTCGGATTTTCTCCCACATTGGGGCGCAGATCGGTAGCATTGGCGATCGATTTTGCCGCCTCCGCCAGGATGTTGCGCTCATTGGCAAGCGCGCGGGTCGTTTCCACCGCATCGCCGAGGGTCTGGGAAGGCTTGACCCGAAGATTCGCGAGGGTATCGGCCCATTTTTTCTCGAACCGGTCGAAATAGATTTGCAATGCAGCCTGCGCCACCTGCTCCACCGTTGCACCACGGATCGCATCGTCGGAGCCGCGCACCCACCCTTCGGAAAGTGCGACACGCGCCGCGTGGGCAATCTGCGGAATGACGACGGTGCGATATCCTTCCGCCGTGAAAAGGCCTTCTACGCCGTCCGCCATCGGCGCCTTGCTGCGGCGTTCGAAGGCGCGCTCACCAAGTGGGCCGAAGGCCGTGGCGGGTGTCCATTCCATCAGCTCCTGCGCCTGCGGGAGGCCGGCGAGAATATCATAGGCGCGCGTGCCGACCGCCTGATCGCGAATGGTTTCGCGGGCGGTGGCGATGAGCCGCGCATCGAGCTCTATCGGGGCGAGCACGCCATCCGCCAGCGCGCTGGCGTGCTGGTTGAGCGCCTCTCTCGCTGCCGCCCTTCCGTCACCCGGATAAAGGGATGCGAACATCTGGTGGGTCTGCATGGTCAGGAAATCCCGGTCCAGCGCGCCCATTCCGCCGAGCATTCCATAGAGTTTCAGCGAATTGAAAGTGCGGGTGATATCCTTTTCGTCCTTCAGCGGCTTCTGCAGCTGCACGATCATGCGTGGCAGCAGAAGGGCGTTAAGCGCGCGCTGATAGGCATCACGCTGCCGCCCGGCAATCTTGTCTTCCTGATCGAGACCGAAGCTGACATTCCACACGCGCTCCCGGGCAAAGCCGGAATTGACGTCACGCAGATTGTCGAGTGCCGGAAGGATGCGCAGGAAATCGGCATCGGAGACATCCCGCACGGGAATGCCCTGAACGAGCTGCTCATAAGCGCCGAGCTTGCGATCTGCTTCCGCCAGTGCCTGGGTATTGGCGAAATAGGTGAAAATCCAGCCGGTGAAAACGACGGCGATCGCGACGGCGCAAGCCGCATAGGCAATGCGCCGGACCAGCAGCTGCCGTCCCGAAAGGCGCTTGTCGCGCATTACCAGCGCGGCCTCGGGGAAGATGACGTCCTTGAAGAGCCTGGACAGGAAGTAGCTTCGGCGGGCTTTGGAAGCGCTGACGGATCGTTCCGTTTCCGCCTGTGTTCCCGAAGCGAGATAGACACCGCGCAGAAGCGGCGCTTCGATCAGGGGCGAGCTTGCGCAAAGCTCGGTCAGAGCCTCGTGCAGCCGGTCCTTCAATCGTGCGAGTTCCGCCGGGAAACGGAAGATGCGCCCGCGAATCTCGGCGTTCTGCTCCTGCTGCAGGCGTTCGATCAGCATCGCATCGACACGCTGTTGCAGCAGTTCGAGCTCTTCCGTCAGGCGTTGCGGCAGGTCTTTCGCGGAATAGCTTTCCTCCAGCTTGAAGGTTGTGCCCCAGACCTGCTGGCGGTCGGTCTTGTTGAAACCGTCGAAGAATTCCACGAAACCATGCAGCAGGTCGGCCTTCGTCAGCACGATATAGACGGGTACGCGGGCATGCAGATATTCATCCAGTTCCGAAAGCCGCTGACGGATGGAGCGGAGTTCCTGCCGCTGCTCCTCCGGATCGCGGGTGAGAAGATCGGGGATGGACAAGGTGACCAGTGCGCCATTGATCGGTTGCGAACGGCGATATCGCCTCAAAAGCCCAAGGAAACCCTCCCAGCCGGCTTTCGAAGAGCCGTCGAGATCGTCCTGCGTGGTATAGCGGCCAGCCGTGTCGATCAAGATCGCTTCGTCGGCGAACCACCAGTTGCAGTTGCGCGTGCCGCCGATGCCTTTGACCGCATTTTCGCCGAGTGCGTCGCCAAGCGGAAATTGCAGGCCGGAATTGGTCAGCGCCGTCGTCTTGCCGGAGCCCGGTGCGCCGAAGATCACGTACCAGGGCAGGTCGTAAATATAACCGAAGCGCTTTTTCGTGACGCGCCGCAGCAGCGCCAGCGCTTCCTTCAGCCGTGTCTGGATTTCGCCGATTTCAGCCTGCCGGTTGGCCAGAGCCTCCCGCTCGATGCTGTCGACGAGTTCCTTGTCCTGCTTGCGGCCGCGGTAAATCGTGACGGCGATATAAACCAGCCAGATGGCGACAACGATGCCGATGGCGATGAGGCGGGATTGTGTCGTGCCGAGCGGCTTGAAACCGCCGAGTGCAATTAAATAGCCGTAGAACCAGATGACGACGCAGAGCGCGATTACCCAGAGAAGTGACAGGAAGCGGCGTCCGACGAGGGCCGCGTAGCTGTCGACATAGGAACGGATCGAATAAAAATAACTCAGCGGATTCATGGCTGCGTCTCTCCCGGCTGCTGTCCCGGACTGTTCTGGATGGTCGGCGAGAGAATGCCGGCGTCGCTCAATTTTTCATCGGGGTTGGTCAGGACCATGATCTCGGTTCTGCGGTTCGTCTCGCGGCCTTCCTGCGTCTTGTTGTCGGCAATCGGGTCACTATCGGCGCGGCCTTCCGTCAGGATCGCATCCGGGCCGGTGAATTGGGAAAGAATGTCCCCGACCGCCTTGGCGCGCGCTTCGGAAAGGTGCCAGTTGGACGGGAATTCCACGGTCTTGATTGGCACGTTATCGGTATAACCGATGACGACCGCGCGGAATTTTTCAGCGGCAAGCGCGCCGCCGATGCGCTGTATCAGATCGCGAAACTGCTGGCTGACCTCGGCGCTGCCGGTGGCGAAAAGGCCGGAATTGTTGATGCGCACGCGCAGTCGCCCGTTCACATCCGCCAGCGTGACCAGCTTCTTTTCGACTTCGGGCTGAAGGAAGGCCATCAGCTTTTCAAGCCGGGAAGGTTGCTTCGGCTCCACGATTTTTGGTGGTTCGACAATTTTCGGGGCTTCGGTTTTCACCGGTGGCGCTGGCGGGCTCGCGATCAGCACGCTCGGCGTCTCGTTCGGCGGCAGATGGGCCAGCCTTTCGAAAGTGACGTCGGATGCGTTGTTGAGCGACAGCGTGAAGAAGAGATAACCAAGGGCGAAAGCAAGCGCCATCAACGACAGCAGCGTCCACAGTGCCGCCATTGTCCGCAACGGCGTATGCCGCGCCTCGACACCTTTCCAGTGCGGCGAAAGTTCCCGTTCGAAGGCGCCATATTGGCCGATCAGCGTCTTGTAGAGACTGTCGCGGATGCGCGAAAGTTCCAGCGCGCCCTTGGGGGAGACGCGTGTACGCCCTTCAAAAGCCAGCGACAGGCATAGATAGATCAGCAGCAGCAGATCCTTGTTGGCGCCGGGCGACTGGTGAAAATGGTCGAGAATGTCGAAGACCCGGTCGCCGCCGGTGACATCGTTGTGAAAGGTGGAGACAAGACCGGAGCGCGCCCAGCCCGCCCGCACGCCCCAGGGCTTGCTGAGAACGACATCATCCACCGTTGCGCAGACGACATAATGCGCCGCCCGCGCCCGCTCGGCGCTGATGCGGGCGGAAGCGAGATCGCGCTCATAGCGGGTGATCGCCTCCAGGCAGGCGCGGCGAAGATGATCCGGGTCCGGCTGGTCGTCGCTGAAGCGCAACAGATGCGCGAGATTGAGCAGGGGGGCCGCCGATTGCACGAGCGTCGGCACCTCCTCGCCACCGAAGCGGAAACCGGAAAGCAGTTCGTCGACCGGCATGGCGGTCGCGCCGCCCCTGGGTCGCCCGGCCGGTTCGTCGGTTTCGATGATGTCTTCGAGGATCGCCGCCATGTTGCGGGCGTTCCGGTTGCGGCGGCGGCTCTCCTCGGTGATTTCGACCACCGTCGGCAAATCCTGCCAGGAAGAAGGCTTTTCGTTGCTCATTCGCGTAACGCCCACATTCCCATCTCAAGTCCCGGAAACTCGCCCGCCAGATGCAGGGCGATGGCGCCGGACGTATCGAGCTGTTTCCAAAGCGGTGATGTCGTATCGATTTCGAAATAGACGGTGCCGGAACGATAGGGCAGCTGCCGTGGCAGAACGGGCAGCGACCGCACCGGAATGCCCGGCAGCGCCACATTGACCAGTTCGGAAATCCGCTCCACCGGCCCGACCTTGATCTGTGCGGGCAGCCGGCGGCGAATGTCCTCGGCGGCCATATCCGCGCGCACGGCCAGCACGAAACCGGCGTCGCGCAGCAGGGTACGGTCGTGGATCGTGCCGACGCGTACGCCGTGGCGGCGCTCCACCAGTTCGATGGCAACGGCTGCCTGTTCCAGAACCGCCGAGAGCGATGTGCGCAGATCATCGAACACCGCACCGAATGTGGCTTTCAGATCATCATGCCGGTAGGGCGGGAAATTCGTCGCCCGTTTTTTGTCGGTGGTGAAGGTCGCGAGTTCGCCGGCAAGCTGGATACAGTCTTCATAAAAGCGGATGGGGTGAAAACGCGTGGCGTTGGCGCCGACATGCGCGAGCAGCGGGTCGGCCCGGTTGAGGATTTGCAGCAGGAAATAGTCGCCCACTTCCGCCGTTCCCCGGATTGTCGGATCGCCGATCCGTTCGGCGATTGCCTGGGCACGGTGGCGCACGATCCCCAGAAGTTCCGTCAGCAATTCGTTGAGGCGGGGTGCAGCCGCACAGGTGAGGCTGGGCGGAATGAAATCCGGATCCAGAATGACTGCGCGGTCGGAACGCACCTCGATCACGCGCGCAAGGCCGATGAGATCGTAGCCGGCGAGATCGTCGCCGGTCTTGAGGAATTTCAGGCTGAGGCGGCCGACATCGATCGGCGCCACGAAATCCGTCTCGATATTGGTGTCCGAGACCTCGTAGCTGGAGGCGAGGAAGCGGACGCTGGCCGTATCATTCCGGCCTGACGCGGACATGTCCGCCTTGCCGGGCTGACGGGCGGGCAGGGCGAGGTAGACGATGGCATCCTTGATGGTGTCATCGAGATCGAGCGGCGGCGGCAGATCGGAATCCTCCGGCGCCTCGAAGGGTGTGCCGTCGGGAAGAACGCCGCGCAGGTTGGACAGGGCGAATTGCCCTATCGAAAGCGCGCTGCGATCCAGGCCGATCTCGGCAATGCCCCAGGGATAGGGGGAAAGGTTGCGCGTGGTATTGCGCACCAGACGCTCCGTCCAGCGATCGGATTGCTGGAAATGTTGAACGCGAAGAAACATGCCTTCGCTCCAGGCAACACGGTTTTCATGTCTCATCGTGGTTATTTACCCCCTTGGCATCGACCGCAATCGCGTCGGGTTCAGCGAGAGGCGCGGCGTTGCCGCGCGCTGCCCGTTGCAGAAACTGCCGAACCGGCAATTGACGACCGTTTTCTTCAAACTGTTTTTTGTAGGCGGACCAGTAATCCGTCTTCGTGATCAGCGCCTGCCAATCCCTGCGCTCGATTTTCGAGCGGATATCGTTTGCGGTATCGACGGACGCTTCGAGAAGCCTTGGTTCGAGCTTCTGCGTGCATGTCTGGATAAGGGTTTCGAGAGAGGCGGTGAGGCGGCGCTGCTGATGAATGAGCGCTTCCAGACGCTCGCCCAGCGATGCGTGCGGCCCGGTGGCGTGATCGCCCTCGATGTCGAAAATGGCGAGGCACTCGGCATTCTCCCTTTCGAGCGCCGTCACAAGATCGCCGATCTCCGCCTGTGCGGCAGATATTCCAGCAGGTTCCGGCTCTTCCGCTGTCGGATTTTTGACCTCGTCCGGAAAAACGCTGTCGAAATCTGCGCCCTGGATTGGTGATGGCGTGCGCGCGATCACGACCGGCGTGTTCAGCGCATCAGTATGTTCGTGCCTGCTGCTTGCGGCCGGCTCGTCATCCCAGTCCGCCGGGAGTATCGCGCCAATGCCGGTGGCATTGGGCGGGGCGCTCCAGCCGATCTCGACATTGCGCGAAATGGTTTTGGCCTTCCGGCCCGTCTGGCCATCAGCGGTTTGTGTCCAGTCCTCCTGGGGAAGCGTGTTGCCCAGCACGCCGCCGGCCGAACGACCGTTCGGGGCGATATCGGCAAGGATGGCCGAAATGGTCAGGGGTTCGTCACTCATCCGCAGCGAGGCGTCGGGGTCGGAAAAATCCAGCTCGACAGCGCCGCTGATGCTTACCTGAAAAATCTGCCCGCCGATGTTGATCTGCGAGCCGTCCCGCAGACGCGCACTTTCACCTTCGAGCAACAGACGGCCATCGACCAGCGTGCCGTTTGCGCTCTGGTCCAGGATCGTGAAGTCTTCGCCCTCACGGCTGAGCGTGCAATGCAGTTTGGAAACGCGCCGTTCATTGTCATCGATCTGCCAGTCGCAATCCTGCGAACGGCCGATCACGCGGCGGCCGCGCTCGAAGCTCCATTGGCCGGGCCTTGAGGCCCCGAGATTTTGTATGTCCTTGAGCGCCAGTTTCATATCATGCCCTCACGCGGAGATTGCCGAGCCTTCCCGCTCGGTCACGATGGCGTCGGTGCTGTCCTTTTGTGCCGGGGCCACACGGGCCCAGCTGTTCCAGCCGAGACGGGCGGGAGCATCGGGCTCACCCAGCCGGCAGAACGGAATATCCTCCTTTTTCAGGATCACCTGCACGTCGAACTCAAGGGCGCTGCCGACGAACAGGCGCGTCAGCGAGAAGATTTGGGCAAGCCGCTTCGATCCGGGCGTCAACGCCAGATAATCGGCATAGGCAACCGGTCCGATGACGACACGGAAACCACCGCTCATATCTTCCACCGCGCTTCCGGCCGTTGTGTTCTGCCCCAGCCGCAAACCGGAGGCCTGCCCGAGTTGGCTCTGTTCGTGAAGCGGCAAAGCCACCCATCGCCTGCGGAACTGTTCGATACCGACGGGAAGCCCGGTGAATTCGCAGAGCATTGAGGTGAGGGCGGAGACATTGCGGTTGCGATTGGCCATGAGCCCGCTGAAACGCAGAAGCGTATCTTCGCTCACGCCCGCCTTCTGCACCAACCCCGCCGTTCGAAACCCGGTGAGCGCAAGCAGGGTCTTGCGGAAGCCGTTGTTCCCGCTCTGGCCGGACCAGCGCAGCCCCCTTGCAAGACGGTATTTTTCCGTGGCCGATACAAAAAGTTCGCTGAACCTTGCGGCGAACAGATTGAAGAAACCGGCAAGCGCCCCGGAGCGGTTGCGTTCCTCCCGCTGGAGCAATTCGCCATAGGCCGGCGGCAGCGAACCGAGCGGCCCGACAATCGGCGCGAAGGCGGATTTGAGCTCAGACGCGCCCTGTTTGCGGCCGAACCCGCTGATGGCCAATGCGGTCGGCTGCACGCCGCCATGCGCCGTAATCGTCAACCCGTCATCGGAAACATGCTGGGCCACGCGAAAAGCGGTGGCAGGGTCGAAGCGGCCGGGATCGGTGCTGAGAAGCGCTGCCTGCCGGTCTTTTGCGGTTGGTGTCTGTTGCTCCATCCCGGCCTCCTAAAGCAATGGCCGGTCTGCGGCACGGGCCGGCCAGCGGGCAATCGGTTTGGAGTGGCCACGCATCGTCGCCGTCAGCCGCGTGAAGCTGTTGATCGAGGTGTAAAGGCCGAAGAAGTGGTTGAGAACATTGGCGAAGATGAAAGCCGCAGGGCGGGCGATCAGCGATGGGTCGAATTCCACGGTGATGTCCGTTCCCGGCACCATCACCGAACCGATCCGGGCATGGGAATTCTGCGCCTCGATATTGCTGATCGATTCAACCAGTTGCCGGGTTTCCGGGCTGTCCCGGAAGGAATAGAGCGACAATATATCCTTCAGCGGCGCGCCGCCATTGTCGGTGAGCGAAAGATGATTGAGCAGCAGATGCGATATCAGCCGCCATTCGCGCGCCGAGCGCTCGTTGACGCGAATGGCCGCCGTCGGCGGCATCAGTGCGTGGATGGACTTTACCGCCTCGTTGCCGGTTGTAAGCTGCAGGAAAGGATGCCCGCCGCCGAAGGGAAGCTGGCTCGGCAATTCGCGATTGATGCAGAGCGTGTCGATGCTTGCCACCACGTCGAGCGGTCCGAGGGGGCCGCGCTTTTCATCCACGAAGGCAATGTCGGTGTCGGACGAACCATCGTCGTCAAACCGGCGCTGGATCTGCCAGAACACCGTCGCGCCATTGTTGCGCTGGGTGCGTCCGAAGAAGGGCGAGGTTTTTTCCGTCTGTCCGGAGCGGCTGGTCAGCTCCACGGTTTCGACGGCGTAGATTTCACGGGTCCGCTGCCGCCGCGCATCCGGCAGGAGGCGGTATTCCGTGCGCGTTCCATCGAGGCTCAGCGGTTCGCAGCTTTGTTTGAACAGGTTGATGACCGGCGAGGCGTTCAGCACGAAATCCTTGACGGAGACCATGCGCTCGAGCCGCGTATCCGCCGCATCCAGATAGATATAAAGCTCACAATCGCCGCCGCTCCATCTGTTCAGCCCGTCAATATCGATGAAAAGAAACTTCTGCGGCAGGGCGAAGAATTCGGTGAGAAGCCGGTATCCATCGAAGCTGTTGGCGGGA
The DNA here is from genome assembly GCF_027212525.1 of Agrobacterium sp. SOY23. Lineage (NCBI taxonomy): Bacteria > Pseudomonadati > Pseudomonadota > Alphaproteobacteria > Hyphomicrobiales > Rhizobiaceae > Agrobacterium > Agrobacterium sp. SOY23. The sequence continues at coordinate 469,153 of NZ_JAPWDT010000005.1, forward strand.
TAGGGCAGCATCGCCTGATCGCGGGTGTAACCGGAAGGCCTAAGATTGCCGGCGGGCAGGAAAACGGCTTCCCTGTCTTCGGAGTGACGCGCAAGCGCCATGCCCACACAATGGTTCGTCAAAAGCTCGTAAAGGGCGGTCGCCTGCTGCCATGCGGCGGAGAGGAAAATCTGGAGCTTCGTCAGCCCCATTTCCGCAAAGGTGCCGCCGCGCGGCGCCGTGCTGCGCAGGGAAAGCCGCAGGCAGCTCGCCGCCCCGGCAAAGGAGGCTGAAAAAGGTGCATCGATCGGCTGGCCGGAAAGCGTCGCGGCGGTAACCTGCAGCGGAACGATCCCCACCTCCTGCGTGGTGCGAAAACGGCAGCTCTCGCCACCCACCGGTTCGGCAAGGATTTCGCTGTGACGGGTAAGCGTCTGCACGGTTGCCAGTGCCGGGCTCGGAGCGAATTGCACGACGCTCATCGAAGGGATCGGCGCAAGATAATGCGGGTAGAGCGTTTCCAGCAGGCTGTCCGACAGTTCGGGAAACTCGTCATCCAGTTTCTGGCGCACACGGGCGGCGGAATAGGCAAAGCTCTGGATCAACCGCTCGACGTGTGGATCGTCGGCGACATCGCCCGTCATGCGCAGCCTGCCGGCGATTTTCGGGAAAGCAGCCGCAAAACGGGATGCCCGCTTTCTCAGCGCAAAAAGCTCGTCATTGTATTTTTCGAGAAAACCCTCAGCCATTCGTCGTCTCCACCAGAAAACGCTGCGTCGATGGATCGATGCGGGATTCGAAGCTGATCGGCGGCATGCCTTCCTGAAGACGGAATGTCGCCTGTATGCGCATGCGAAGTGCCCGGTCGCCATCCGTGCGGTTCTTCAGGATTGTCACATGCACATCGGCAAGGCGGGTCTCGAACAGGGAAATCCGCCGCTCGATGCTGCGCGCCAGCCGCGCCTTGGAGGCATCCGTCACCAGATTGGCCGAAAGAATGCCATCCACGCCATAGCTCACCAGCGCATCGGAAAGCTCGTTCAGCGCCGCCGGCGGGCCGGCGGGGTTACGGCGGGTATTGAGCAATGCCTCGAGATCGCGGCGGATCACCTCGCGCATCTCGCGTGCCTGATCCTTGAGGCTGACGAGCCTGTCCGTTTCCGCATCCGGCGCGTCATCGAGCAGCCGGTCCAGAACGGAGCGCGACAGCGTTCTCTGCCGTGCGCGATATTGCTCGAGCGGATCAACCACGGGCGATCTGCCTTTCTTCGTCGGACGCGGCGGAAAGGGAGCCGATCTCATGGAACGGCACCACATCGTCGCCAATCAGCAGGCAGCGCTGTCCGAGGCCCGTCACCAGCGGCTGGTCGTCTTCACTCCAGCGCGTTTCCCGACCAAGGAGAAGGCCGACATCGTCTCCCGCGCCATGATAGATCGCCGGAAGCAGCACGGATGCGACCGCGCCGTCGCGCAAGGTCAGTTCGGCGCCGCGGAATGCGAGATCGCGCGGGCGGCTCATGGGGTCGATGGTGAGGCTTTCGATGCGTCCATAATCGATCCAGAGATAGCGGCCGCCATTGGTCAGCACTTCCAGCGCATGCGGGACCCGATCGTCCAGATCGCGGATGTCGCCGGCGCTCTTGCCATCGTGGCCGATCGGTACATTGCCGCGTTTTTCGTCGAGCTCAGCCAGAGCGGTCTTGGCGGCATCCACATCACCGCCGCGTGCGGCAATATTCGCCCGGATGGCGAGCTGATCGAGTTCGGAGGGGCCGCCGGGGAAATCCGGCACGGCGCCGTTTTCGAACCACGCATTGCGCGCTGCCATGGCGCGCAGCTGGTGGCGGAAGAGGGAAAAACCGACGCTGTCCTGCGGCGAAAATGTTGCGGCCAGATTGCATTGTGCATCGGCCTTTTCATAGTCGCCGGCAAGCACCAGCAGGTCGATGTAAAAATGGCGGCCGTCCTTGTCGGTCGGTCTGGTTTTGACGTGTTCGCGCGCAAGCTCAATCGCTTCCTGCAGCCGGTCATCATCGAGAAGGCGGGAAATGTCGTCGCGCAGCGTCATGCGGATATCCTTTGCGGCTCGGCCGGAGACCGGGATGCGCCGGTGGGCTGCATCATGGTTTCGGCGATGAGGTGGAAGCTCGTGGAGACGTCATCGAGCTGGAAATGCGGCTGAAGGCGCACGGTGCAGGAGAATGTTCCGGGCTTGCCGGGAACCTCGAAGACATTGATCCCGGCAGAGCGCAGCGGATAGCGCGTGCGCAACGCCGCTTCCGCATCGTCATTGCCGAGCGTGTAGGAGGAAAGCCAGCTTTCCAGCTTGCGCTCGATCGTCGAGGCATCGCTCAATTGGCCGATGTCATCACGCATGATGACCTTGAGGTAATGTGAGAACCGCGAGGCGCACAGCACATATTGCAGCATGGCGGCAAGGCGGGCGTTCTGCCTTGCCGCTTCGGTGGAATAATGGCCGGGCGCATGCAGGGACTGGTTGGCGTTGAAGATCGCCATGCCGGAAAGATAGGTGGTGGAGACGGGCACGATGCCGAGATCGGAAAACTGCTGTTCCTGTCCGGTCGTCAGTTGTACCTCGACGGGCGGCTGCGCGGAAAGGCCGTTGCTCTCGACGCCGAGATCGAACGGCGGCAATTGCCAGGAGGAGAGCATGCCGCCATCCACGGCGTCCTGCGTCACGCCGCGCAGATCGGCAAACCAGCCGGAATCGACGAAGTTGCGTACCACCACGGTTGCAAAGGCGAAGGCGGCATTGCCCCAGAGCAGTGTCTCGCCACTTTCCGCCACATGTTCGCGGAATGGAAATCCGTCGTCCCGTTCACGCGCATAGGGCCTGTAGGGAGAGCGCAGCAAAACGCGCGGCGCGACAAGGCCGACGAAGCGGGAATCGTCGCGGGCGCGAAGAGCGTTCCAGCGTAGCCGCGATTTGTCCTGCTTCAGCGAGGAAAAGTCGTGGACCCGGCTGAGTTCGGCAAAGTCCTCGAGGCCAACGGCGGAAGGAGCAGCGGCTGCAACAAAGGGGCAGAAGGCCGCCGCAGCCACCATGCCGATCTGTGAGAGCGTGGTGATGGAATCCGCCCCCTGAACATCATCAGGGGAAAAGGCATAATCGCCGATCAGCAGCCCGACGGGTTCGCCGCCCGGCATGCCGAATTCGCGGTTATAGATGACTTCGAAAAGATGGCTCTGGTCGAAGTCGGTGGCGCGTTCCGTGTTCCGGGCAAGGTCACGCCAGCTGGCGTTCAGCAGTTTCACCTTGACATCGGTGCTGCGGCCCGCCTCGCGCACGACCATGGCAAGCCCGCGCCATCTCGCTTCCATCGCCTGAAAATCAGGGTGATGGAGAATGGCGTTCACCTGGCCGGTCAGCGCATCGTCGATGAGAGCGATGAGCTGGTCGGCGAAAAGACGGGCGTCCGGAAAGGACTGATGCGCCATGAGCGGGCTCCGGGTGATGAACGGGGCCGGGGTGGCGGACCACCCCGGTCCGTGCTCAGTTCTTGGATGGAATACGGGCGACCATGCGCAGCGAGGTCGTCAGTTCTTCCATCTGCAACCAGGGCCGCATCCATGCGACCGCGTTGTAGGCGCCGGGTTTGCCCGGCACTTCCTGCACCGTCACCTTGGCATCGCGCAGCGGGTATTTCGCCCGGCTTTCTTCGCCCGCTTCGTCATTGGCGTTGACGTAGTTGGCGATCCAGCGGTTGAGCCAGACTTCGCAGTCGGACGCTTCCATGAAGGAGCCGATCTTGTCGCGGCCCATGACCTTGAGATAATGCGCGAAACGCGAAGTCGCCATGATATAGGGCAGGCGGGCCGAAACGGCGGCATTGGCCGTTGCTTCCGGCTTGTCGTAAAGCTTCGGCTTGTGCGCGGTCTGGGCACCGAAGAACACAGCGTAATCGGTGTTCTTGTAGTGGCAGAGCGGCAGGAAACCGAGCTTGCCGAGTTCTGCGTCGCGGCGGTCGGTAATGCCGACTTCGGTCGGGCATTTCAGGTCGAGATCGCCGTCATCGCTGGAGAAGACGTGCATGGGCAGGTTTTCCACCCGGCCGCCATTTTCCGCGCCACGGATCGCCGTGCACCAGCCGCTTTTTGCAAAAGCGTCGGTCAGCTTGGTGCCCATGACGTAAGCGGCGTTCATCCAGCAATATTCGTCATGCTGCAGGTCGCCATTCACCGCGCCCCTGGTTTCGTCATAGGCGAAATCATCGATGGGGTTGGTCTTCGGGCCATAGGGCATGCGGGCCAGAACACGCGGCAAGGCGAGCGTGACAAAACGGGAATCGTCGCTTTCACGGAAGCTGCGCCACTTGGCATATTCCACCGTGTCGAAAATCTTCTCCAGATCACGCGGACGGGCGAGATCGCGATAATCCTCGAAACCGAACATATGTGGGCTGGCAGCGGAGATGAACGGTGCGAAAGCGGCCGCCGCAATCGACGAGACACCCTGAAGCAGCTGCACGTCATCGAAGGAATTATCGAACTCGTAGTCGCCGATGATGGCGCCGAGCGGCTCGCCGCCGGGGGTGCCGAATTCGTCTTCGTAGATCGCCTTGAAGAGGCGGGACTGATCGAATTCGACGGCTTTTTCCAGATCGCGCGCCAGTTCCCGCTTGCCGGCATTCATGACGCGGATCTTGAGGTTCACGCTCGTCTCGGAGTTCTTGACGAGATAGTTCAGCCCGCGCCAGGTGCCTTCCAGCTTGGCGAACTCCGGCGCCTGCATGATGGCGGCGAGCTGCTCGGAAATCGTCCGGTCGAGCTCCGCAATCGCGTGGTTGAGGGTGACGGTGAGGTTGCGGTCATATTTGACCGTTCCCTTCAGGGCCTGGTCGGTCAGCGTGCGCAGAAGATTCTGCGCGCGGTCCGGTTCGGTCTGGCGGGTTGCGGCAACCACCTTGGACAGCAGTCCCTGATCTTCGGCGGTCGTTGCCTGGGCTTCGCTTTTCAGCAGGCTTTCAGCGCTCATGTTTCAGTCCTTCCACATGCGGCTTTTAAATGCCGCTTGAACAGTTGAAGCCCCATGACGGGGCCGTTCGGGGAGGTTTTCCTCCGCACAGGCGATTATTCGCTCGCGCCGTTCTTTTCCTTCAGTTCGGAAACCAGCGTTGCGAGGTCGGTCTTGTTCTGCAGAATATCTTCCAGCATCCGCTCCAGATCTTCCGAGCGGTCGGCCTTGGAAAGCAGGTCACGCAGCTCGTTGCGGGCATCCAGAAGCGCCTTGAGCGCCGGAACCTGCTGCACGACGGCGCCGGGTTCGAAATCATCCATGCTTTCGAACTTCAGGTTGACCTGCATGTCCGTGCCGTCTTTCTGCAGCGTGTTGGCAACGGAAATGGTGAGGCCCGGCGTCATGCGGCGCATGACTTCGTCGAAATTGTCGCGGTCGATCTGAACGAATTTGCGCTCGCCGAACGGCTTCAGCGGCTGGGTGGGATTGCCGGAGAAATCACCGAGCACGCCGACCACAAAAGGCAGTTCCTTGACCACCATCGCGCCTTCGGTCTCGACTTCATATTTGATGTGAACGCGGGGTTTGCGAACCCGCTCCAGCTTTTCATGTACACTTGCCATTTCAACCTCCTTGATGCCCCTTGGCATAGATGACTGTTACGGGGCGTCGTCCCGCCCCGAATTGGTTATTTTCCGTTGTTGTCTCCGCCGGGTTTGATGCCGGCGGCGGTTAGAACGGCGTTGCGGGCCTGCGCTTCGGGCAGAAGCTCCGCCAGCAGTTCCGAAAAATCCATGCGCCCCCTGCGAACCAGCGTTTCGATGGAGAGCGAGATCGGTGAATGCGGCTCGGTCCGGCGAAAGTAACGCGCAACCGAAAGAAGAGTTTCAAACGCTTCGTCGCGCGAAGATATGCCTTCCGGGGAGGCTGCGGGTGTCCGCACGGCCGGCTGCCCGCTTACATCGGCGCCCGCAACGGTGGCTGGCGCCTGCGCGACCGGTGCCGGCTCCTGGTCGCGCCCGCCCAGCGTGCGAATTGCCGCGGCCGCTTCGATAAGCGTGTTGCGGATATTGGAACTCGGGGGGGCGGCCTGGCCGCAACGTTCGGAAAGAACGGCCGTGATGGCGTCAAACGAGGAGAGACAGGCATTCACCGCCGCCAGATGGGAAGACATGGCGGCGACACCGGCCTCGGACGCTATCCGGTACAGTTCTTCGCGGCGTTTGCTCTCGTTCGGCCGTTGGGCCAGCTGGAAATCCCAGAGACTGTGTTCTCCGAATTTCCCACCGGGGATCAATGACGCCAGCCGGAGCGGCTGAACAAGTGTTCCCTCGCTGCCAATGCCATTCAATCCCGCAAAAGGTGCAAATTTTTCCTCGTCATTATCATCGCTGATCGAGCGCAATGAGTCCCAATGGTTGTAAAAAAGATCGCCACAAAGCTCGTAGATTTCGCGCAGTCCATGGAAGCCACGCAGTCGCAGGCTTGCTTCAGCGAGCCATGCCAATATTTCAACATCTTTGCTTTCGGAATATATAATCTGCAATCCAAGATTGCTAACACTGTCCCAGCTACTGGAGATCTTCAGGTTATCCTGAGGGGATGCAGCCCGCTCTTCTGCTCGTGCCTGGTTTCTTTCGTCCTTAATTCTATAGTATATTTCACGCGTTCTTGAATCGTTGCGGATATTATCTCCGCAATTCCCCAAAAACTCTATATCTCTTTTAACATGCTGCGTATCCAAGAGTAGTCTATCCCCAGAAAATAGTAATGGATTTTTTGTAGTTACTTCCCTTGCGTGAGGCTATTGATCAGACAGACTTATTCAAAATGTGTCTAAATTGTGGCGTCTACTGCTTAATCTAACCCGATAAAAAATAAACTTCGGGGTGGACAACCCGGTTTCATCATCATAGTTATTCCACGTCACGTTGTGGAATGAACCGGGGCAGGAGGCTCATTGCATGTCGCATATTGATCTCAATCGCCTCGTTGGAGCGCTTGAGCCAGACCTTCGCGTCACCCTTGAGGCTGCGGCTTCCGTTGCGGTGCGTATGGGGCACAGGTACGTTGATATCCCGCATTGGCTGCTGGCGGTTGTAGATGCCGGTATCTATGTGGAAACATTCGACGAATTAAAAATTCCACTTCCGGTATTGAAGGCTGAAATCGGCCGCAGTCTGGAGGAGGCCATTATCGGCGACGGCGAGGCCTTGTCGCTCTCCCAGAACATCCTGACGGCAGCCCGGGAGGCATGGATTCTTGCTTCGCTGGAGGCTGGCCGTGACCGCGTGACGCTTTGCGATCTCTTGCTGGCGATGGATGAGGAAACCTCACTTCGCTCCTTCGTCCGCTCGGCATTTCCGTCGCTCAAGGCGATGGATCGTGCGGCGCTTGAGCGTCTTCGCAGCTCGGCCGAGAACAGCGCAAACGCGGATGTTCCTACCGCGCCGGCAAGTGCAGGACAGGCCGCCGGCCAGAATGATTTCTTGCGCCTCTACACCCAGGATATGACCGCCGATGCCCGCAACGGCAAGGTCGATCCGGTGATCGGCCGCGATGATGAACTGCGCCAGCTCGTTGATATTCTTACGCGCCGCCGCCAGAACAATCCCATTCTGGTGGGCGAGGCCGGCGTTGGCAAAACTGCGGTGGCCGAGGCGCTGGCGCTGGAGATCGCCTCCGGCAACGTTCCGGAAAAATTGCGCAATGTCCGCCTGCTGAACCTCGATATTTCGCTGCTTCAGGCCGGTGCCGGCGTGAAGGGCGAGTTCGAGCGGCGCCTGCACGGCGTGATCGATGCGGTCAAGCGTTCGGCCGAACCGGTCATCCTGTTCATCGATGAGGCTCATGGCCTTGTTGGCGCGGGTGGGGCCGCGGGCCAGGGCGATGCGGCGAATATTCTTAAACCCGCACTCGCAAGAGGCGAAGTGCGCACCGTCGCGGCAACGACGTGGAGCGAATACAAGAAATATTTCGAGAAGGATGCGGCGCTGACGCGTCGTTTCCAGCCCGTGCATGTGCGCGAGCCGGACGAGGCGACCGCGATACGGATGCTGCGTGGGGTGGCGGATAGTTTCGTCAGCCATCACAACGTCACCGTTCGTGACGAGGCGATCGTGGCTGCCGTGCAATTATCCGCGCGCTACATGCCGGCGCGGCAATTGCCGGACAAGGCTGTCAGCCTGCTTGATACCGCCGCCGCGGCCGTTTCGCTGGCGCGCCAGACCCTGCCGGAGCGGTTGCGTGCCATGGAAAGCGAGCGGCGCCTTCTGTCGGACGAGCTGAACTGGCTACTGCGTGAACCGCAGGATGAGGACATGCAAAACCGCATCCGGTCGATACGCGACGAGCTTGAACAGCTCGAGGGCGGGATCGATGATCTGCGCAGCCGCTACGAGGCGGAAATGGCTGAACTGGCGGCGCTCAGTGAAGAGCAGCCAGCCGAAACCGGTGCGTCGAATGTTTCGCACCTGCGGCCTGCCGCGGAGATGCGGCCGGCAAATGCCGAAAGGCTTGTACCGACCGTGGTTGATCGGGAAGCGATCGCCGCTGTCGTCTCGCGATGGACCGGGATTCCGCTCGGCAAACTTCTGGCGGACCAGATCGAGAGCGCCCGCACGCTGGATCAGCGCATGCGGCAGCGGGTGGTGGGGCAGGATGCCGCGATTACCCGGATTGCCGATGCCATGCGCACCGCCCGGGCCGGATTGTCCGATCCACGCCGCCCGCCGGCCGTGTTCTTCCTTGTCGGCATGTCCGGAACGGGCAAGACCGAAACGGCGCTGTCGCTGGCCGATCTGCTTTACGGCGGCAACAGCCACCTGACGACGATCAACATGTCGGAGTTCAAGGAGGAGCACAAGGTTTCGCTGCTTCTCGGCTCACCGCCCGGTTATGTCGGTTTCGGCGAGGGCGGGGTGCTGACGGAAGCGGTGCGCCGCCGGCCGTTCGGCGTTCTCCTTCTCGATGAGATCGACAAGGCCCATCCCGGCGTCCAGGATATTTTCTATCAGGTGTTCGACAAGGGTGTACTTCGTGATGGCGAAGGCCGCGACGTCGATTTCAAGAACACCACGATCTTCATGACCGCCAATACCGGTTCGGAACTGCTGTCGGCGCTGTCCGCCGATCCCGACACGATGCCGGAAGGCGAAGCGCTGGAAGCGCTTCTGATGCCGGAGCTCTCCAAACAGTTCAAGCCCGCATTTCTCGGGCGCACGATCATCCTGCCCTTCATGCCGCTCGGCACGGAGGAACTTGCAAGGATCGTGGACATGCAGATTGGCAAGATCAGGGAACGTGTGCTCGCAACATACGGCACCGACCTGACCCTGTCCGATGCGGCGCGCGGTGCCCTGGTGGCGCGCGCCGGTGCAAGTGAAATCGGCGCACGCGCCATCGAGATCATGATCGGCAAGGATCTCCTGCCGCCTCTTTCCAGCTTTTTCCTTGAGAAGGTCATCGCGGGAGAACGTGTGGGGAAGATCATTGTCGATTTTGGTGAAAACGGGTTCGGCATTCGTGCCGAAGCGGCTGGGGAAGCAGATGAATTCGCCGTAACCGAAGAGGTTGGGGTGGATAAAGTTGCCGCGTCGGATGGGGCTACCCGACGCATGCGGCATTGAACGAAGGGTAACTCGGCCTCGGAGCAAGAGGTCATTTCAGCTACAGGAGCTTACAGCATGCCAATTTATCTGCAGATTGACGGTATCCAGGGCGACGCCACGCATGAGGAGCACCGCAAGTGGATGGACATTGAAGCCATTCACTGGAACGTGGCCCGCAACATGAACACCTCTGCTGGTTCTGCTGCAAACCGCGAAGCATCCGAACCGACCATCTCGGAAGTCATTCTGACGAAGGTCAGCGATTCTTCTTCCACGAAGCTTTTCCAGGAAGCCTGCGCCGGCCGCACTGGCAAGCTTGCAACGATCCACCTGGTGACGACCGGCAATCCGGGCAACACCTATATCGAGTACCTGCTGACGAACACGCTTATCGCCAGCTACTCGGTGGATTCCAGCGGTGACCGTCCGGTGGAAACCATCAAGCTCAACTTCACGAAAATGGAAGTGAAGTACACGCCGTTTGATGACAACAACTCGCCGCAGTCTCCGATGATCGCTTCTTACGATCTGGCGACGACCAAGGCCGCCTGATAGCGACGCGACCCGGTGCCGGCATTGCCGGCACCGGGACGTTTTCATTGCAGTTTTTACAGCTCACATCGTGATGTTTCGCATCCACGCTGGGCGAGGCGGGTTATAATGCGCTCCCTATATGCTTTCTTTGTCTCCGCGCCGTTTATTCTGGCTCTGTCCGGTTATTCACCGGCCGGTGCGGCGGAACGGACATGGATTTTTTCCGGTGCCGAACTCAAGCAGGCCATTGAGGGCAAGCTTGCGCCGGAAGTGACTGATCCGGAAATGAGGCGGCTGGTTTCCGTCGCGAAATCGAGCGCCTACATCGCCGGTGTGGCCGATCTGACAGGCGGATCGGACTGGTGCGGTGCGGGTGCCGTGGCGCCCCATGAGCTCACCGACCGGATCTACACCTATCTCGGCGATATCCCTGCGGAAAAACTGGATGAACAGGCAGCCACTCTCGTGCGGGAGGCGCTCAAGGTCTCCTTTCCCTGTGAGCAGAAAAGTAACTAGTGGGACGAACCATGCGCGTTAACTTTGACACTCTCTACAAGAATTATCCAAGCAGCGATCCGTCGCATCCGAACTATCTCAGCCAGCGTGATCTGTTCACCGAAATCGGCTGGGAGAGCTTCATCGGCAATCCGAACTATCACAATACCTGCGCGATCCGCGTCAGCATTGCCTTCGTGAAGTCGGGCATCAATATCGTGCCCGCCTCACACCGCATCCAGAAGGGCTCCTATGCCGGAAAAGGTACGGAGGTGAACATGCGCCGCCTTGCCACCCTGATGAAGCGGACGAGCTATCTCGGCGAGCCCGAGCCTTTCACGCCCGCGACGGCCCGCAACGGCATCGGCGCGCGCAACGGTGTCGTGGCGTTCAACAATATCCCGGGCTACACGGGTGGCGGTCATATCGATCTCGTGCGCGGCGGCTCGGAAGCCACCCAATGCGCGTCGGCCTGCTACTACAATTCGGAAACGATTTGGTTCTGGCCCCTGCAGGCCAGCCGCGGGTCCTGATTAGGAGTATCCCATGAACGACCAGCCTTCGTTTTCCGATTTCGTTCAGGCGAGCCGCGTTCTGAAGGTGTCTTCGCCACTCGGCGAAGACCAGCTTCTGCCAGAGCGCCTGTCCGTCGAGGAGGGCGTATCGCAGCTCTTCGACATTCGCCTGACGGTGCGTGCCAAGAAAGAAGTGGTCAAGCCCGAGGAACTGATCGGACGGCTGGTCGATATCTCCATCGAAATCAGCCAGGGCGATGGCGGCGGTGTTCGCCGTCCGTTCAACGGCCTGGTGACGGAACTGCACGAGGGACCGCCGATTACCCGTGGCATGCGCTCCTATGCGCTGGCCATCCGGCCGCAGATGTGGCTGCTGTCGCGCCGGTCCGATTGCCGCATCTGGATGGACAAGACGGCGGTCGAGATCGTCGAGACGCTGTTTTCCGAACACGGCATTCCC